>NZ_ACVP01000037.1 GCF_000175635.1 Corynebacterium tuberculostearicum SK141
GCAGCTGATTTCCAAGGAGGACGGTAAGACCGTTCTGGGTGAGACCAAGGGTCACAAGTTCACCCCGGAGAGCGCTAATGGCACTGAGGCTGTCACTATTGTTGTCAACGATGATGTGACCGAGCCGGTTGAGGCTGCTGTTGCCTTCGAGACGCTGACTTCCACCCAGGTGGATAAGCATGGTGAGGACAACCCGACCGATGAGGACAACCCGAACCCGGTTGGTGAGCACAAGGACATCAATGACGATGACCAGACTGTGACTTCCGAGGATTCTGAGAAGACTCCGAAGATCACCACTAACGCTGACTTCGAGAAGGGTTCCCACGCAGTTGTTGCTGGTGCCAAGATTGTCGATGAGGTCACCTACGAGGGTCTGGTTCCGGGTAAGGAATACACCCTGAAGGCTGAGCTCATTTCCAAGAAGGACGGCAAGTCTGTTCTGGGTACCGGTGAGAAGACCTTCACTCCGGAGAAGTCCAAGGGTATGGTCCCTGTCACCATCACCGTGAACGATGATGTGAAGGAGCCTGTCCAGGCTGCGGTTGCCTTCGAGGAGCTCACCTCCACTGAGGTCAACGACAAGGGTGAGGACACCCCGGATGTAACTCCGGAGAAGCCGAACCACATTGCTGAGCACAAGGACATCAACGATGAGGATCAGACCGTAATCTCCCACGAGGTCCACGATCAGGACAAGCCAGGCGGCTCCTCGGATGGTTCCTCTAACGGTTCTTCCAACGGTTCCTCGGATGGTTCCTCGGATGGTTCCTCCAACGGTTCCTCCAAGGACAATAAGTGGTGGCTCATCCTGATTCCGGGCATTGGCTTGGGCAAGATCATCAAGGATCACTTCGACCACAAGGATCATGGCAACCACAACGGTGGCCACGGTGACAACACCAGCAACCACAACGGTGGCCACGGTGACAACACCGGTAACCACGATGGCGGCAATGGTCACGAGGACAAGGGTCAGGACGCTCCTAAGGGCGGCAACTCTGACAATGGAAACGGCCGCGGTGTCGAGGTCCAGGGTCAGCAACCTGAAGAGACTGGCAACGCACTGCCATCCAACGCCGACCGCGTTGAGATTAAGTCCGTACCGTCCGGCGCAACCGAGCTTGAACCGGGTATGCAGGATTACATCAAGTAGTCCATAAGCATCGGTGAGGCGGCCCGCGGGTCGCCCCACCGGGGTTGAGACTTAAACACCAAAAATCCCCTCCAGGGTGTGACTGCACACGCTGGAGGGGATTTGCATATAACCTGCACAAGGTAGACAAAACGAGGAAGTAAAGGAAGCTAGCTATGGGAAAGCATGCTGAACCACAGCAGCCGGAAGACAATGGAATGTCGCAGTATCCGGCGAGTGGGGAAGAAGGGGGCGTCGGCAAGCGAGGCATGGGCCGTGGCAAGCTGATCGCTATTATCGCGGCCATCATTGCGGTGGCATTGGTCTTGTTGCAGGTAGTGCTGTACCTGGCGCGCGATGATGAGGATGAGGCCGGTTCGGCGCCGGAGACGGTGGCCAGCGAGAGCGCGCCGGAGGAATCCGGGCCGAAGTCCGATGCCTTCGTAGATGATTCGGGCCAGCAGGAGCACGAGTATGAGGCCGCGCCTGGTGAGTTCAAGGGCTTTGAGGGCATGTCCGTAGGCATCGATGGCGAGTACGCGGCCGTGGACCCCGTACAGGTCACGGACCAGGGCGTGCTGCTTCCGCCACACGACGTCACCCGCGTGGGCTGGTACTCCGCCTCCGCTGTGCCGGGTGAGCCGGGCAACGTGGGCTCGAGTGTGATTACCGGTCACATTAACTACCAGGGCCAGGGCACGGGCTATGCGGAGAAGTTCACCAAGTTGAAGAAGGATCAGGAATTTACCGTGGTCATCGACGGCCAGGAGCGCACCTTCCGCGTGACTGAGGCGCCGTACCGCCTGCCTAAGGGCTCCGGATTCCCGGACGTGGTTAACGATAAGGAAGGCGAGAACCGCCTGGTTCTCATTACCTGCGGCGGCCAGTTCGTTGGTGGCGCGCTGGGTTATGAGGACAACATCATTACCGTGGCGGAGCCGGTAGGCGAGCCAGAGCAGCCCGCTGAGCAGCCGGCAGAGGAGGCTCCGGCCGAAGCCCCAGCCGAGGCTCCGGCTGAGGCACCTGCAGCCTAGGCTGAACCTTTCAAGGCGCCCTGTGGAATTGCCCACAGGGCGCCTTTGCTTATCCGGCTCACCTGGCATGTAGGTGGTGGGGTTGGGGCCTAAATATGAAATAATTTAAGGCAGTAAACGCCGCTGCCTGCGGCTTAGAAGGAGCATTTTCATGGATAATCCAGGCGAGATCGCCGGTCATATTGGCACGCCGCTGACCAGCAATGCCACCAAGGTATTGCTGCTGGGCTCGGGCGAGCTGGGCAAGCAGCTGGCCATGTCCTTCCAAAACCTGGGCTTGGAGGTCCACGCGGTGGAATCGTATGCGGGCGCGCCGGCGCACCAGGTGGCGCAGTATAGCTACGTCGCCGATATCAAGGACACCGGGCGCATCCTGCAGCTGGCACAGGAGATTCAGCCGCACTTTGTGGTTCCAGAGGTAGAAACCGTTGCGGTAGAAGCGCTGGAGGAGATGGAGGCGCATAGCGACGCCATCGTGGTCCCCTCCGCCCGCGCCTGCGCCATGACGCAGGACCGCCAGTGCGTGCGCGAGGTGGCGGAGAATATCGGTCTGCCGGTTTCCGCGTATCGCTTTGCTAGCTCCGTGGAGGAGCTGGAAGAGGCGGTAGGGGAGCTGGGCTTTCCGTGCATTATTAAGCCGGACGTGTCCACCTCTGGCAAGGGCCACATGATTGCCCGCGATGAAGAGGATGTGCGCACCGCATGGGAGACCGTGCGGCGCGTGTCCTCGGATTCGCAGCGCGTGGTGGCCGAGCGCTTCGTGGACTTCGACCTTGAGGTCACCCTGCTGGCCATCCGCTCCATCGATCCGGCGACGGGCAAGTTGGCCACGTGGTTTAGCGAGCCTATTGGTCACCGCCATGAGCGCGGCGACCTCGTGGAGGAGTGGCAGCCTACCGGCATGAGCGAGATCGCGCTGGAAAACGCACGCTCGGTGGCCGCGCGCATCTCTAATGAGTTGGGCGGGCGCGGCGTGTACTGCGTGGAGCTCTTCGTTGCGGGCGATGACGTGTACTTTTCCTCCGTGTCCCCCCGCCCCGCGGATACGGCTATGCTTACCGCCTACACGCAGCGTTTTTCCGAGTTTGACCTGCATGCGCGGGCGATTTTGGGCTACCCCATTGACGCCACCCTGGTCACCCCGGGTGCCAGCGTGGTCATCCACGCGGACGAGGAGCTGAATGAGGTGGCCTATACCGGCGTCGCCGCGGCCCTCAACTACGCCGAGACGGACGTCAAACTCTTTGGCAAGCCCGGGGCTTACAAGGGCCGTCGCATGGGCTTGGTGTCTGCCACCGCGGAAAGCGCGGAGGAGGCGCGCGACCGCGCAGCACTAGCGGCGCACAAGATCGAGGTGACCTCCACGCCGGGCCTGCTGGCCCAGGGTGGTGCGCGCGGCATCCAGCCTGAGGCCGATAACGTTCCCGATATCGAGGTGGTGGAGTACGAGGGCGGCGTGGAGCTCGACCCGAAGCTTGCCTCCGGCGTGGACGACGCCGACTAAGAAGCGGGGCGCAGCATCGGCTGGTGGGGAACTCCTTCGTCGTCGAATAGCTCGCCTACCGGAGTAAAGCCAAAGCCGGCGTAATAGTCCACGAGGCCGGCCTGCGCCTCTAGGTAGAGCGGCTTGCCTGGGTGCATGCGCTCGCCTAGGTCGACGGCCGCCTGGAGAAGTTCGCGGCCGAGGCCCGTGCCGCGCGCGGCGGGCGCGAGCGCGAAGCGGCCGATTTGGGCGCCGGGGGCGTCGGCAAGCGCGGCGTCAGTAGGCGCGGCCGGAAAGACGCGGGCCGTGCCAAGCAGCTCGTGGGAGTCCGCGTCCCAGGCCAGCACGTGCACGGTCTGGGGGTCGGCGTCGGTGGCGTCAATCTCGGCGTACGGGCTGCGCTGCTCGTGCACAAAGACGTCCACCCGCAGCTTGTAGAGCTGGTGGACGTCCAAGGCCGCCAGCTGCCCCAGGGGCGCGGCGGTAATGAAATGCGGCACGGGTTAGGCCTGTGGACCGGCGTGCTTGACCATTTCGTCCCACTCGACGATCTTGATGCGCTCGCGGCCGTGCGGCTCACCGGCGGCGCGCTCGGCGGCATCCAGGCGGTGCCAGCCTTCCCAGGTGGTCACGGCGATATCGCGGGAGGCCAGGAAGTCCAGAATATCCTGCGGATCGCGCTTGGTGGCCGGCTCCAATTCGCCTGCCTTGTAATCGGCGATGAGCATGGTGGTGGTGTCCTTTGCATCGGACTTGGTATTGCCAATTAGGCCCACCGGGCCGCGCTTAATCCAACCGGTGGTGTAGAGGCCGGGGAGCTTTTCGCCGTCGACATTGGCCAACACGTGGCCGCCGTCGTTGGGCATGGTGGCCTGGGTCTCGTCGAAAGGCACGCCGTCGACGGACTGCGGGTGGTAGCCCACCGCGCGGTAGACGGCCTGCACCGGCCACTCGGTGAACTTGCCGGTACCGGTTACGGAGCCATCGCCATTGAGCTCGGTGCGCTCGGTCTTGATGGCGGTGACGTGGCCGTCCTCGCCCAATACCTCTACCGGGGACTCAAAGAAATGGATGTAGAGCTTGTGCGGGGCATCGCCCGGCTCGCGCATGGCATAAGACTCGAGGGTCTGGCACACCAGGTCGGTGGACTTGGCGGCGCGGCGGGCCTCTTCGGAGGCGGCGTCATACTCGATGTCCTCGGGGTTGACGATGACCTCGATGGTCGGGGACTCGTCCAGCTCCTTGAGCTCCTTCGGCGTGTACTTAGCCTGTGCCGGGCCGCGGCGGCCGAAGACGTGGACCTCCTTGGCGCGGTTTTTCTTCAGCGCCTCATAAACGTTATCGGGGATCTCCGTCACGAGCAGCTCGTCCGCGGTCTTAGCCAGGATGCGGGAGACGTCGAGGGAGACATTGCCCACACCAACCACGGCGACGGACTCTGCGGAGAGATCCCAATCGCGCTCAAAGTTGGGGTTGCCGTCATAAAAGCCCACGAATTCGCCGGCGCCATGGTTGCCTTTGAGGTCCTCGCCCGGGATGCCCATGCGCTTATCGGCGGTAGCACCGGTGGCGAAGATAATGGCGTCATAATATTCGCGCATCTCCTCGACGGTGATGTCCTTGCCCACCTCGATATTGCCTAGGAAGCGGATATCTTCCTTTTCCATAACGTTGTGCAGGGACTGCACGATGCCCTTAATACGCGGGTGATCCGGTGCCACGCCGTAGCGGATCAAGCCGAACGGCGTCGGCATCTTTTCAAAAAGATCGATCTGCACATCGAGATCGGATTTCACTAGAAGGTCAGAGGCGTAAATGCCTGCCGGGCCGGAGCCGACCACGGCGACGCGCACTGGGTTAGTCATGTGCTTAGGGTGTCCTTTCTTTCGTTGTGCTGCATATTCTACGCGGTCACTATGCGATAAAAACCACAGCATTACTAACCCCAGTTTAGGGAGGTCACGATGGGGCATAGGAGGGGGTAAATCGCGTACAGTGGAGTAGTCACCGCGCGCTGATAACTGTGATGACTGACATGAAGTTATGAGGCGCGTTAATTGTGTTCAAGTGACCGTGAATGAAAGGTAAATTGCATGTCTGCATCCCATTCCGCAGTTATTAGCGCTATCGGCCGTGGCTTCGATGGCCTCGACGTGCCCGCCTTGGCTAAAGACCTAGGCGCGGAGCTCATCCGCCTCGAAGACTTCGATGCCACCGTCGCCGCCGTACTGGCTGAGGCTCCCGCCGCTGAGAACATCGTGGCGCAGGGCACCGGCGATATCGCCTTCGATGCTGAGGTAGCTGCCGCCCTTGGCCTGCCGCTGGCCATCATTTCCGGCGCCCCGCAGCGCACCGGCGAGCTTGCCCAGCACAATGCGGAATCCCTGGGAGCTACCGTCGCTGGCATCTTCACCGACCTGGAAGCGGTTCCGGGCGCACTTGCTGCGCTTGGCGACGTCTCCCCGGTCATGTCCGCAGACCTCTTCCAGAAGCAGCTCATTGACCAGGCCCGCGCCGCCGGTTCGCACATCGTTCTGCCAGAGGGCGACGATGACCGCATCCTCGAGGCCGCCCACGTGGTGCTGCGCGATAAGGTTGCCAAGCTGACCATCCTGGGCAACGAGGCTGATATCAAGGCCCGCGCCGAAGAGCTCAAGCTCGACCTGGCTGGTGCCGAGATCATCAACCACCTCGAGTCCCCGTTGGCAGAGGAATTCGCCGCCGACTTTGCCGAGCTGCGCAAGAAGAAGGGCGTCACCCTCGAGCAGGCTCGCGAAACGATGAAGGACATCTCCTACTTCGCCACCATGATGGTGCACAAGGGCTTGGCCGATGGCATGGTCTCCGGCGCTGCTCACACCACCGCCCACACCATCAAGCCTTCCTTTCAGATCATCAAGACCAAGCCGAACGCTTCCGTGGTCTCCTCCATCTTCCTGATGGTCATGCGCGGCCGCCTGTGGGCCTTCGGTGACTGCGCCGTCAACCCGAACCCTACTGCCGAGCAGCTGGGCGAGATCGCCATCGTTTCCGCACAGACCGCCTCCCAGTTCGGCATCGACCCACGCGTGGCCATGCTGTCCTACTCCTCCGGCACTTCCGGTTCCGGACCGGACGTTGACCGTGCAGTGGCCGCCGTCGAAGCCGCCAAGAAGCTGGATTCTTCCGTCAAGGTGGATGGTCCGCTGCAGTTCGACGCCGCCTGCGACCCAGGCGTTGCGGCTAAGAAGATGCCGAATTCTGACGTTGCCGGTCAGGCCAACGTCTTCGTCTTCCCGGACTTGGAGGCCGGCAATATCGGCTACAAGACGGCACAGCGCACCGGCGGCGCGCTCGCCGTGGGCCCGATCCTGCAGGGCCTGAACAAGCCGGTAAACGACCTGTCGCGTGGCGCGACCGTTCCGGACATCATCAACACCGTTGCAATCACCGCTATTCAGGCTGGAGAGAAATAAATGTCATACGTTCTGGTCCTTAACTCAGGTTCTTCCTCCGTTAAATTCCAGCTGGTCGATCCCGAGTCCAGCGCCACGGATACGCCGCTGGTCTCTGGCCTGGTCGAGCAGGTTGGCGAGCCCCTCGGCGCCGTCACCGTCAAGACCGGTGGCGAGAAGTACAAGGAAGAGCTGGAAATCCCTACTCACTCCTTCGGCCTTGAGCGCGCTTTTGCCATCATGAGCGAGCACAACGTTGGCCCGACCGACGTGGATGTTATCGCCGTTGGTCACCGTGTTGTTCACGGCGGCCGCCTCTTCTCCGAGCCGCAGCTCATCGTGGACCAGATTGAGTCCATGATTGAAGACCTCATCCCGCTGGCTCCGCTGCACAACCCGGCCAACCTGGACGGCATCCGCGTGGCCCGCAAGATGCTGCCGGATATTCCGCACGTTGCCGTCTTCGATACCGCGTTCTTTAACACCCTGCCGCCGGCAGCTGCGCTGTATGCCATCAATAATGAAGTGGCATCCAAGTACGATATCCGTCGCTACGGCTTCCACGGCACCTCTCACGAGTTCGTCTCCCAGCAGGTACCGGCCCTCTTGGGCCGCGACCCGATGCACACCCACCAGATCACCCTCCACCTGGGCAACGGTGCTTCTGCTGCGGCTATCCGCAATGGCCGCGCCATCGATACCTCGATGGGCCTGACCCCGCTGGCTGGTCTGGCTATGGGTACCCGTTCCGGTGACATTGACCCGGGCATCATCTTCCACCTCGTCCGCCAGGCGGGCATGAGCGTGGATGAGATTGACAACCTGCTCAACAAGCAGTCCGGTGTCAAGGGCATCTCTGGCGTTAACGACTTCCGTACGCTGCGCGAGCGCATCGACAACGAGGACCAAGACGCTTGGCTGGCTTATAACATCTACATTCACCAGCTGCGCCGCTTCATCGGTTCCTACATGATTGCCCTGGGCCGCGTGGACGCCATCACCTTTACCGCCGGTGTGGGCGAGAACGATACCGAGGTTCGCCAGGACTCCCTGTACAACCTGGATATGTACGGCATCCACTTTGATAAGGAGCGCAACCTGGTCCGTTCCGACCAGCCGCGCATGATCTCCACCGAGGATTCCCCGGTTAAGGTCTTTGTCGTACCGACCAACGAAGAGTTGGCTATCGCTCAGAAGTCCGCCGAAATCGCCGCAATGGCGCGTGAGGCTGGCCTCTACAAGTAAAGATTCTCACGTCTAGCTAACGGCTGGACTTTGAACAACGGGGCGTGTGGTGTAAAAGACCGCGCGCCCCTTTTCTAGTTTTCTGCACCCTGTTGGCTGGTAGCAGGAAGGCAGACTAAAAAGTGGTGACGGGGCGGACCTGGTTGGCTAGGTCGACGAGCGCGTAGCGGTGGCGGCTAAACGGTGCTTGGCGCGCAAGGGCGCGGAGTGTCTCGGAGAGACCGGTGCGCAGGCCACGCTGGGTAAAGGCGTATTCGAAGAGATCATTGGGGGAGGCGGCGCGCGAGAGATCGGCATTGCGCAGGAAATTCAGGCCGGCGGAGATGACGGCAATCTTAATCTGGAGGAAGCGCGGCTCGTTGGTGGGGACCTCTTCGAGGCGTCGGGCGGCGCGGCGGATGCGGGACTCGGAAAGATCGTGGACGATGAGCTGGAGGATCGTCGTCAAGCGGGCCATGCGATAGTGGCGCGAGGCATTGGGGACCTTGTCGAGGACCACGACGGCTACCTCCACCTGGCCCTCGGAACGCAGCTGGCGGGCGAGGCCAAAGGAGGAGGAGACGGTGGTGGGGTTGGTGGACCACACAATGCCGTAGAGGCGCATGGAGTTAAAGCGCAGCGCGGCCGGGTCCTGGGTGACGTGGTTCCAGATTTCCGGCTGGCCCTCAAAGGCGGAGTTGGGGAGATCGGCCAGCGTGGAATGCATATTGGAGCAGGCGCGGGCCACGGTGGGGTCAATAAGCGCGGTATCGCTATAGTCCAGCTGCTGCAGGATGAGCTCGTTGATGGCGGCGATGGCAAGCTTGGGCGCCGCCTCGCCCGGCAGGAGATCGAGGACGGTGGAGAAGTATTTCTGGGCGTCGCGGTAGTCGTCGTGAAGCAGCTCGGTGATGCCGGCGTACCACTGGAAGCGCCAGTCGCGGCCGAGGCGGTCCTCGATGGAGCTTAGCCACTGGCGGGCTTGGCCGGTATAGCCCAGGTCGATCATGGAACGCACCACGCCCAAGGGAATTTCGGCCGAGTGCTCGTACTCGGGGGTCTGCATGGCCTGGCGGAGGGTCTCCAGGGCTTCCTGTGGCTCCGCATAGGATGCACCCTGCAGCAGGCCGGCGCCTACGTCATCGCGGTCCAGCAGCGGGGTAGGTAGGGCGGAGACGACCTCGGGGGCGGTGATTTGGACGGTGCGATCGATGCCGTCGATAAGCTGGTCCGTGCGGAAAACCAGGTGCTTGGTGCCAAAGGTGGTACGTTGCGGCGAGAAAAGCGAATGCTGGGAGGGGTACTGCAGGCCGTCGCGGATGGCAATGACCTCGCGCAGCACGCCGTAGAGCTGGGTGCGCAGCTCCTTGATGGAGGTAAAGCGGCGCTCCGGATCCGGGTCGGTGGCGCGCTGCAACAGGCGGTAGAGCGACAAGAAGCGGCGCAGCTCCGGCTCCTCGGTCGGGGTGGGAATGCCCGGCAGGTAGACGCCGTCCTCGGTAGGCAGCTTGAGGCAGAGCGAAGCCAGGGTGCGGCCGATGGTGTAAATATCGCTGGCGATGGAAGGGCCCTCGGTGGCCACTTCCGGGGCTTGGTAGCCCTTGGTGCCGTAGATATAGCCAAACGCGCCAATGCCGGAGACCGCGCCCAGGTCAATGAGCTTGACCTGGTCCTCGGTGACGATGATGTTATCGGGCTTTAGGTCGTTATAGACCACGCCGCGCGAATGCAGGTACTCCAGCGCGGGCAGGACTTCCAAGATATAGGCGATCGCGATATCGACCGGCAGGAGCTTATCCGGCTGCTTTTTGCGCCTGCTTCTTAGCGACGGCCCGCCGACATACTCCATGACAATAAAGCCGCCGGGCACCCGGGCGTCATCGATGAAATTGAAAATCTTGACGATGCCGGGGTGGGTAATATCGGCGAGGAACTCGCGTTCTGCCACCGCAGCGGCGGTTTCATCGGCCGATTTTTGGGCCTGCATACCTTTGAGAACCACCACTCTTCCAGAGACAAAGTGATCATTGGCCAGGTAAATCCAGCCCATGCCGCCGTGGGCGATAACGCCCAGGATTTCGTACTGTCCAGCCACCATGTCACCGGGCTGTAGCTGTGGTGGCGGAATCTTCTTGCCGGAGGATTCCTCGGTGGGGTCGATCAACGCATCGGTGGGTTCGGCCGGGGTGATAAACGGCAGGCGCACCATGCCATCGGCCACGCGGCGCTCAGAGCGGTGGGTGCCGCGACGCTCGCGGAAGGTGTCGAGCGCGCGGCGGCGCGAGCGTTGCGAGGAGTCCTCTTGGGATTTTTGGGCGCGCTGCTGTTCGCGTTGGGCGCGGATATTATCCAGGTCTGCTAACAGGGTGGAAATGTGGTCTGGGTCGATGGAACCATCGCCGTCTTCGTCCTCGTCCGCGAAGGGATCGAAGGCAACCGCGGAGGTCCCAGCGTCATCGCCGGGCTCATCCTCGTCGGCGAAGGGATCAAAGGCCACGGCTGCGGTGCCCTCTTCGTCCTCGTCTGCAAAGGGGTCGAAAGCAACGGCGGCGGTGGCTGGGCCGTCGTCCAAGGAGGCATCGTCCAGCGCATCCGGCTCCTGCGCGGAGTTGGCGGCATTGGTCGGCTGGCGGAAGGCGCGCTGGGTATCGAGGTTCTCCGGCTCGATGTACTCGAGCTCGTCATCGCTGAAATTCGGGTTATGGCTCATGGCTTAGCGTCCTCCTCGATGTACTTTCCAGCCGGCAGGGTGGGCTCTTCCAGGTAGGCGCCGAGCCACTCCTCAAAAATGGAAGACCAAGTGCCGTCGCGGCGGATGCGTTCGAGCGTGGAATTTACTTGGCGCAGCAGCGGGCGGGTGTTGTGCTGCTTGCTAGGGCGGCGTACGGCCACGCCGTAGTTCTCGGTCTCTAGCGGCTCGCCCACGATGGAGGTATAGGAGTCTTGGGCGGCCATGCCGGAGAGCAAGGCATCATCGACGACGATGCCATCGGCCTGGTTGAGCTGTAGGGCCATCAGGCAATCGCCCCAGGAACGGGTAATCAAGATATCGGACTTGGGGGCGTGCTCGCGGATGGTTTCCAGCGCGGTGGACGCGCCCACACCGCATAGGGTCTTGCCGGCGGCGTCCTTGACGGACTTAATACCGGAATTGGTGAGCACCAGCATGCGGGTTTGGGTGTTCATATAGGGAATGGAAAAGGCCACGTCGCGCTCGCGCTCTGGGCTGATGGTCATGGTGCGCACGATCATGTCCACCGCGCCGGTATTGAGGGCATTAACGCGGTCGGAGGATTCTATGAAGCGGAAGTCCACCTTATTGGGATCGCCAAAGATATCGCGGGCAATCTCGCGGGCGATATCCACCTCGAAGCCGCGCACGTCACCGGTGGCGGCATCGCGGTAGCTCATCAAGTTATTGGAGCGGTCCACGCCCACGATGAGACGGCCGCGCTTGACGATGTCCGGCACCCGCTCCTTCGCCTTCTTATCGTCCGGGCGGTAGCTGCCCTTAATCTCTTCCTCAGAGGCGCGCTGCGCGGCGGTGGAGCCGGCCTTTTCAACCTTCGCCCCTTCCGGTAGCGGCGGGCCCGGCCGGGAGTCGAGGGGGCGCTCGGCGGGCGCCTCCAGCGGCGGGGTGGAGCGAACATCGCAGGAGGCGAGCGGTAGCGCGGCGCAGGCGCAGGCAAGCGCGGCGAGGGTAAGGCGTGGGCGGCGCATTAGAGGTACTCCTGCAGTCGGGGGCGGATGCCTAGCCACACGGCAATAATGGCGCACAAGGTCAGCAGGAACACGGCCGAGGACACCGCGGTCATGGCGGTCAGGCCGCGCTCTAAGTAGCTGCGCATGGCGATGCGCGCCTGGCCGATGAGATCCGAAAGCTCCGCGTCGAGCTCGTCATAGGAACGCGCCGCGGTCATCTCTCCGTTCTTGGGCTCGGTCGCCGTGGCCTGGTAAATAGCCTCGTCATAGTCGCCGTCCTTGAGCGCACCCATGAGCTTGTCATGGGTGCCGCGCCACTGCTCGGCGGCCGCCCGGGCGCTGTGGATGAGTTCTGGGTCAGTGACCTCCACGTCCTCATCATTGAGCGCTTCCTCATAATCCTCTAGGGCCCCTTCGATGGAGTTGATGGAGCTGGAAAAGCGCACCATCGTATCCTCCTCGGAGGAGCGCAGCACCAGCGCCAGGGTCTCAGAGGTACGCGCCTGCTGCGCCTCAATACGCGAGGCCGTGAGCGAATCCCACGGGCGCGAGGCCGTCTCAAAGCCCTGGTGACCGGTGGACCAGGTGGCGAGGTTGGATAGAGCCACCCAGGAAATAGCCAAGAAAAGCAGCACGCTGGCCGTTAAGAAGCCGCGGTTGAAACGCCGGCGGGTCTGGCGCCACAGCCACCATTGGGCCACGGCGAGGAAGAAGAGCGCCGCCAAGAGGCCGGAGAGCGGCACCCACTGCGGCGAGGTGAGCTCTTGCTGTTGCTGATTCACCTTGGCGGTGGTCAGCTGAAACAGCTCGGAGGCAGCCGGCAGGATACGCTCGCGCATCAGCGCCGAGGCATTGGACATATAGGAATTGGCCACCGCATTGCCCGCCCGGTGGTTGGAGCGGGCCTTTTCCACCATCGCGGTATAAACGGGCAGCTCGCGTTGGATAAAGGTCACCAGCTCGCGCACCCGGCCATCTTCTTGGGTGGTGCCCAGCACGGATTCGGTGGCCGCTACGGAAGCGGCATCGATGGCCTCGTTATAACTATCGCGGTTTTCCTCCGATTCCACGCCCGCCTGCACGAAGCCGGTGGTGGCCACGGTATCGGCCACCGAGAGCGAACTATAAAGGTGGTGCGCCGCGTTCGACATCGGCTCGGTGGTGCTCAGCAGCTCGTCCAAGTCGGAGTGGCGGGCGGCGGAAGACTGGGACATCGATAAGCCGGCGGCGCCTAGGGCTACGGTGAGAATGAGCGTGACCGTAAAAAGCTTGCCCGGGGTAGTGGAGGCGAAGTAGTAAAAGCGGCGCAGCAGGCGCGCCGGGCCCGCGAACCATTCCATGGCGCGGCTACTGAGCCCGCTGAAGGCCGGGCCGGTGGGCGCGGTGACCTCATCGAGCCAGTGATCGCTCGGGTGAGCGTGCTCGTCGTGCACGCTTTCTGCCCGGACTGCCTGCTCGGTCATTCACTTAGAATAGCGCCCGCAGTGTGCTGGGCGCCACCATATACCCGCGTGTGTGGCTAGGATAGGCAGCATGCATAACCCTCACAGTGGAGACGGCTGGGCGGCAGGCCCCGGCGGCATTCGCGTCTGGGGAAAGTTTGGTGCCGCCGGCCTGTTCCTCGTCGCCGGGCGCAAGGTGCTCCTCCAGCACCGCGCCGCGTGGACCAATCACGGCGATACCTGGGGGATTCCGGGTGGCGCCCGCGATTTTACGGAGACGCCCACCCAGGCCGCGCTGCGTGAAACGCATGAAGAATGCGCGATTGCACCCCAGGACGTAGAGGTGCTCGACGCGCGAGTAACGGCCGGGCCCTATCCCGCGGCGGGGGATCTGCCGGGGGAGTGGACCTATACCACCGTCCTAGCACGCACGCGCACCGGCGCACCGCTTCCTACTACAGCTAATGAAGAGTCCTATGAGCTGCGCTGGGTGCCTTTTGAAGAGGTAGAAAGCCTCCCCCTCCTGGCCGCCTTCCGTCACGCCTTTCCCACCCTGCGGGAGAGCGTGGAGGCATTGAACAGGTAAAGTTGCCGGATTTATGGCACGCTAGTGCCATGATCGAAGTAGAAGGACTGACTAAACAATATAAGTCTGTCCGCGCCGTTGACGATCTCACCTTTCAGGTAAAACCCGGCATGGTCACCGGGTTCCTGGGCCCCAATGGCGCGGGCAAATCCACCACCATGCGCATGATCCTGGGCTTGGACACGCCGACGGCCGGCAGGGCGCGCATCAACGGCAAGCACTACCACGAGTTGAAGCAGCCCCTGCGTGAGGTCGGCGCCTTGCTCGATGCCAAGGCGGTGCACCGCAACCGCAGCGCCGCCAACCACCTGAAATGGATTGCGCAGTCCAACGGCATTTCTACTTCCCGCGTTGATGAGGTCTTGGGGCTGGTAGGGCTTTCCGACGTCGCCGGTAAGAAGGTCGGCGGCTTCTCCCTCGGCATGGGCCAGCGCCTAGGCCTAGCCGGCGCGCTGCTCGGTGACCCCGGTATCCTCATCCTGGATGAGCCGGTCAACGGCCTCGACCCGGAGGGCATTCGCTGGGTCCGCCAGCTCGTGCGCGCCCTAGCCGATGAAGGCCGCACCATTTTGATTTCCTCCCACCTGCTCTCGGAGATGTCTCAGACCGCCGATCACCTCGTGGTCATTGGTAAGGGCCGCTTGGTGGCTGACCAGCCCACCTATGACTTTGTGAAGGACCACTCGCAGTCCTCCGTGCTGGTGCGCTCCGACCATCTCGATGCCTTTAGCTCCGCGCTGCGCTCTGAGGGCATCGCCTTTACCGAGTCCACCGACGAGGAAGGCCGCCCCCGCCTGGTGATTTCCAACCAGACCACGGACTTCGTGGGCCAGCTGGCCTACTCCACAGGGGTGCCGCTTAATGAGCTCAGCCTCAAGCGCGCCTCCTTGGAGGATGCCTTCATGGAGCTTACTGGCGACGCCGTCCAGTACCACGGCTCCAGCGGCGCCCCCAACCCGGGCATCGCTGGCACCGCTGGCGCCGCTACTCCGTTCGCTCGACCCACCCAGCAGGAGGTTTAATTCGCCATGCTGAATACCTTGAAGTCCGAATGGACCAAGCTGCACACCACCCGCTCCTTCTGGTGGACCACCTTCATATTCCTCTTCTTTGTGTGGGGCTGGGCTATCTTGAATGCTCGCCTTACCCAACCGGCAGAAAACCCCGAGGATGCAGCGTTGGGCATGGATGTTATCACCCCGGATGGCGCGGTGTCTGTTCTTTTCGGCCTCGGCCTGCCCGTGCTCATGATCCAAGCCATCATGATCGTGACCACCGAGTACCGCTTTGGTACGCAGACCATCACGTTTATGGCTACCCCGCGCCGCTGGTCGGTGGCGTTGGTTAAGCTGCTCATGTACGCGGTTATCGCGGCCGCGCTGACCTTTATCGCTGTGGCGGGCGCCTACCTACTTACCGAGCTTTTTGCCCACGATGAGGTAGCCGCGCAATTCCACCCTTGGGACGATGAGATGGGCCAAAAGCAGCTGTGGAAGTACCCGCTGGCTGCCGCGCTGCTCGTCCTTTTCTCGCAAGGCTTAGGGTTGCTGCTGCGTTCGACGGCTGGTGCCGTAGCTATCGGCCTCATCCTCTTCCTCGGCGTGGATAATCTTGTGGCCAGCATCCCCAAGGTTGGCAGCAAGCTGGTTAACTTCATGCCGTTCAAGTCTTTCCAGTCTTGGCTTTGGGAGATAGATCCGGTGGATGCTCCGTGGAAGGAATCCTGGGGATTCTGCCTGGTATTTATTGCCTGGGCCGTAATCCTCTGGGTTCTCGGTGTCCTCTTGTTGCAAAAGCGCGACGCTTAGGCAGCTCACCGCTTAAGCTCTTTACCGCCCCGGCGGGCAGTTCATTCGCTGCCTACTGGGGCGGTTTCTTGTCTCTAGACTGTCTCCACTGAAGCAGCGATGGGTCGTGTTGTCTCTACTGCAGCGCGGAGGTTAGGCGCATGACATTATCCACGTAGCGGCGGATGAAGCCGCGCTCATTCCATTCCTCAAGGGTCAGCTCGTGGCATACGGCCCGGTAGTTGGAGACGAGCTGGTTGAACTGGTCAATGAGGTCGCCCTTGGCCACCAACATGGTGGATTCATAGTTCAGGCCGAACGAGCGCGGATCCATATTGGAAGAACCAAACATGCACAGCGGATCGCGGCCGGGATCATCCGGGTCGGTGATGATGAACTTGGAGTGCAGCACAAAGGGGTAGGGGAATTGGTAGATGTGCACGCCCGCCTCCAGCAGCGCCTGGTAATAGGAGGATTGGGCGTGGTTGACCATAAACTGGTCCGCCTTTGCCGATACATAAAGTTCCACGTCCACGCCGCGGTAGCAGGCGGTGGTCACGGCCTCCAGTAGGGATTCATCCGGGACGAAGTAGGGCGAGCACAGCACCAGCCGGTCCTTGGCGTGGTGTACCAGGGAGTTGAACATGCGCAGGTTTGGCTCAGTGGTGTAGCCCGGCCCGGAGGGGATTATCTGGAGGTGGTTGGCGTCGGCAGTCTGGGCGTCGTCATACGGCAGCTCATCCAGCGGCAGGTTCTCTTCTGCCTCGAGGTACCAATCCACGGCGAAGATTGCGGACATGGAGGTCACAATCGGGCCGGAAAGCTCCACCATGTAGTCAATCCAGTAGCGGTCCTTGGTCTTGTACTGGCGCTTAATCATATTCAGCGAGCCAATAAAGCCCACCTTGCCATCGATAATCACCAGCTTGCGGTGATTGCGCAGGTCAGGGCGGCGGAAGCGGCCCTTGTGCAGCTGGATGGGCAGCATGAGATGCCAGTCGACGCCAATCTCCGTTAGCCGCTTGCCCAGCTTGAAGTAGCCCTTGTACTTGAAGCTGCCGATCTGATCCAAGAGCAAGCGCACCTTTACACCTCGGGCGGTAGCCCTGCGCAGCGACTCAAAGAAGACGTCTGTGGTCTCATCCCAGGACTGGATGTAGATCTCGATGGATACATACTTCTCGGCGCGGTCAATAGCGGCGGCAATGGCGCGAATGGACTCGTCATAATCCGCGTGCAGGCCAAGGTTATGGCCCACCAATGCTGGGAACCCAGTCAGCTCGCGGTTAAGCCGAATAACCGACTCTACTTCCGCCGAAAGGAGGCCCTGCGGATGATCCGGGGTGCGGGCTGTGACGTTTTCAATCTTCTCATTGGCTTCTTGCTGGATGCGGTGGCGACGCCGGTTGATATATGGCGAGCCCATGAGCAAAAACAGCGGCAGGCCGATAAACGGCAGCACCAGAATTGCCAGCAGCCACGCGGTTGAACTGGAAGGTCGGCGGCCTTCGGGCACGAAGCCAACGGCAATGATCTTGATGCCGTAATCAAGGATCAGGAATACGAGCTGCCAGAAGCTGAGATCAAGAGACCAAGACATTTATCGCACGGAATTGAAATCGGGCAGATTGTAATCTGCGAGAAGCGGACAGTGATCGGAGGTTTTATCGCCGGCGCGCTCGACCATGTCTACTTGCGCGCCGGTCACGTGCTGGGCAAGCGGGGCTGAAGCCAACTGGAAGTCGATGCGCATGCCTTCGTTCTTTTGGAAGCGCATGCCCTTGTAATCGAAGTAGGTATAGCGCTGGTCCTCCGTGAACCGGCGAGTAACTTCCTCGAGGCCTGCTTCTTCCAGCATCTGGAACGCGGCGCGCTCTGGCTCGGTGACATGCGTCTTGCCACGGAAGGCCTCTATATCCCACACGTCCTCATCGCGCGGGGCAATATTGAAATCACCGCTCATAAGCAATTTGGACTGCGCATGATTTTCCGCATAGCGCGCCAAGTGATAGAGAAAGTCCAGCTTGTAGTCATAATGGCGATCCGTGATCTCGCGGCCGTTGGGCACGTAGAGTGACCAGATTTCTACGCCACGGATGCGAGCCCCTAGTGCTCGGGCCTCACGGTCTTGCGGCTTTTCTGGATCTTTGGCAAAGCCTGGCTGGCCCGGAAAGCCGATAAAGACGTCCTCGGGCTCTTCCTTGGACACAATGGCCACGCCGTTCCACTGGTTGAGCCCGTGGCAGGTGACATGGAGACCCGCATCCTCGAAGACCTCGCGTGGAAACTTATCGTCTTTCACCTTAGTTTCTTGCAGGCACAAAACGTCGATGTCGTGCTTGGAGATAAGGTTCAGCGCCCGCTGTGTGCGGGTACGGACGGAGTTAATATTCCACGTGGCGATGCGCATGCCACATAGGTTACCTGCCCGCTGCAGCGAGGTCAGCGGGCAGTCCCATAAGGCTCACTACCCAGCCCACAAGGAGTCCCATAACGTTCACCGCCCAGACCGGAAGTCCGCAGCGCGGAGAGCTAGTCGCGCAGGCGGGCGTAGATGCGCCGGTGCTGCTCGATGAAGCCGAGCTTCTCCGCCAGCCGCACGCCGGCGATATTCGAGGCTGGGGCGGCGAGGTAGGCGTGCTCGGCGCCGTTGTCGTGGCCCCAGTGCAGCAAATGTTGGAGCGCGAGCGTGCCGTATCCCCGGCGGCGGAAGTCCTTGGCTACCTCGATGGAAGAGAGACCCAGCCACGTGGTGCCATCGCCGGATTCGCTCAGGGTGCCGCGGGCAATGGCGATGGTCTCGCCATCGAGGACTAGGCGGCCAAAGCCGAGCGTTCCCTCGACGTGAGTGCCAAGGCTCTGCAACGCCTCGGCGGGAAGGGCATCGGTGCGGGATTGATACATCGCCAGCCACTCGTCATCGGGTTGGGCGGCGATGTGGAAGGTGGGGGAGGGAGAGGGGGCGTCGGCAAGCGTGGGCAGATCCCGCAGGACCATGGTGAGGATCTCTGGCTCGGTCTCCCAGGCGGGGTCGGCGAGCAGGCGCTCGGCCGGCTTGCCAATGCGCTCCGGGACCACCAGGCGCACCGGAAGGTTGTGGCGGGCGTAGAAGGCCTTAATCTCCTCCAGCGGCACCGGAGTGAAGCCCGCGGAAGGGCCCACGGGCACGGCCGAGTTGGAGCGGCCGGAAACCCCGTCGCTCGCGCGCAACAGCCAGGAACCGTCGCTGGTCCAGGCGTGGTCTGTGCCAGGGGAAGCCGCGGCCGCGGCAACCTCCACTGCGCGGATATCGGAATTGCGGACCATGCGCGGGGAAAGGCGCTTAATGATCTTCAGCTGCTCCGGCGGGATCTCCACCGCCTCCAAGTCGGAAGGGTAGCCGCCGACCTCTTGTGGGCGAATGACCAGCGGATTGAGGCTCAGCACATGTCCGATGACATCGCTATGCACGCCGCCGAAGTCGCGCCGGGCCACCACGCGCTCGCCCACCTGGACGGCATCGGAGCGGAAAATGCGTGACATTAGTCGTCGTGGCCGAAGGGATCGGCGTCCTCACCCGGTACCCAGGAGTAGCCCGGCTCGGTCCAGCCGTGGCGCTTAATGGCCTTTTTGGCCTGGCGCTTATAGCGGCCAATGAGGGTATCGGTGTAGAGGAAGCCATCGAGGTGGCCGGTCTCGTGCTGCAGGCAGCGGGCGAAAAAGCCATAACCCTCGACGGAAATGTCATTGCCGTTTTCGTCCTTGCCGGTCACGCGCGCCCAGTCGGCGCGGCCGGTGGGAAAGCCCTCGCCCGGCACGGAGAGGCAGCCCTCGTCATCGGAGCCGTCGTCGGCAGGCATGGTCTCTGGAATCTCGGAGGTCTCCAGCACGGGGTTAATGACGCAGCCCTTGCGCATGCCCGCCTCCTCGGACGGCAGCTCGGTGCCATTGGGGCCATCCGTATCGGGGCAGTGGTAGACAAAGAGGCGCTTGCCAATTCCTACCTGGTTAGCGGCCAGGCCCACGCCATTGGCGGCGTCCATGGTTTCATACATGTCCGCGATGAGCTGCTGCATTTCCGGGGTGGAAATCTCGGATTCTTCCACCGGTTGGGTGGGTTCATGAAGCACGGTCTCGCCGTGGATAACGATGGGGCGAATAGTCATGCCTTACAGTTTAGGCATGAACCCCTTGTCTGACCTAGACGCCGCCATTTTGGACTTCGAGGAAACCGCGCCGCGCAGCATCGGCCGCAAGGAAGAAGCCATCCGCGCGCAGCTGGATATCTCCCCGGTGCGCTACCACCAGCGCCTAAACCTGCTTCTCGACGCTCCCGCGGCCGCCCAATCCCACCCGCTTCTGGTCGCACGGCTGCGGCGCCTGCGCGAGGAGCGAGAAGACACGCGGCGCGCCGCGCGGGGAAATACCTCAGATAGTTAATTCTGAGTACTAGTGTTGCGTATGTGACTAATGTGAATCCGGAAAATTCGACCGACAAGGTATCCGACGAAACCCGCGCCGGCTCCGCTGCCGGTGCGTCCGCTTCCCGTGCAGCTAAGCGCCCCGCTGGTGGAGGCGCGCACGCTAAAAAGGGCGGCCTCCCGCTGCGCGGCCTGGCGATGGTCCTCATCGCCGTGGCCGTCATGCTCGGCCTCTGGGCTTTGTACTCCATGACCTCGGGCGACGATGACTCCACCGTTGCCTCCGAGAGCAAGCAGGAAAACTCCACCGGTTCCACCATCGGTGCCGCGCCCGAAGGATCTGCCGGCCCCGACGCCGCAGGTTCCCGTGCCCCTGGCGCGCCAGGCGCTTCCGAGGGCGCGAGTGCCCCAGCCCCCGCACCGGCGCCCACCCCAGGTGAAGGCGATGCCGCAGGCGACCCGGCTGCCTCCGGCGCTGCCGATGAGAGAGCCGCGGCCGAGGGAGATGCCGCCGCAGGCGAGGAAAACGCCCACTCCGCCGCGCGCGACCGCAACGATATTAAGGTCAGCGTCCTCAATAACTCCGGCGAGGTAGACAAGGCCAAGAAGGAAGCCGATTCCCTCAAGGGCGGCGGCTTCAAGGTTGGCTACGTGGGCAACCTGCCTGGCGATGTCCTCACCGTTCCAAAGACCACCGTCTTCTTCCCAGAAGGCGATGCCTCCGCTGAAGCACTGGCCAAGGAGGTCGCCGCTCGTTACCAGGCTGATGTCGCCCCGATGAACCGCGACCTGCCTAAGGAAGCAACCGATGAAGGCGCCGTCGTCGTCGCCCTGGCGGTACCGCAGGCCTAAGCAAGCCGCGCACCTGACTTAAAGTCCAAGGCCATCCGGCCGAAGAGCAAGCACCATAGTTCTTCGGCCGGATGGCCTTGGACTTTTGTGATCTGAACTTGTCCGCGACCGCCCGTCCACCGGTGCGAACAGGTTAAATAAAATTCACGCCTTAATACCTGTCACCCGTTAAGCTGAATGGGTGAAGATCCCGGCAGAACAATTCGCCCGCTCTCCCGAACCAACGCTCGGCGTGGAATGGGAGGTGGCGCTCGTGGACCGTGACACGCGCGACCTTGTCCCGCGCGGCGCGGAACTCATTGACCTCGCCGCTGCAGCCCACCCCGAGATTCATCTGGAAAAGGAATTCCTCCAGAACACGGTGGAGCTGGTCACCGGCGTCTGCCATACTGTGCCGGAAGCCATCGCTGACCTGAACACTTCCCTGAAAGCAGTGGAAGAAGCAGCCGATAAGCTGGGCATAGACGTCTGGGCCTCTGGCGGCCACCCGTTTACGGACTTCCGGGAGAACCCGCTTTCGGATAAGCCCAGCTATCAAGAAATCATCGCGCGCACCCAGTACTGGGGCAAGCAGATGTTGCTATGGGGCACGCACGTGCACGTGGGCGTTAGCCACGAGGACCGCGTATGGCCCATCATCAATGCATTGATGACCAAGTACCCCCACCTGCTAGCCATTTCTGCGTGCTCGCCTGGGTGGGAGGGCCTCGATACCGGCTATGCTTCCAACCGCACCATGCTGTACCAACAGCTGCCCACCGCAGGCATGCCGTACCAATTCCGGGATTGGGCCGAGTGGCAGTCCTATATGCGCGACCAAGCCATTTCCGGCGTTATCAATCACACCGGTTCCATGCACTTTGATATTCGGCCGGCGTCCAAGTGGGGCACGGTGGAGGTGCGCGTCTCTGATGCGACGTCCAACCTGCGCGAGCTGTCCGCCATCGTGGCGCTTACTCACTGCTTGGTGGTCTATTACGACCGGCTTTTCGACGCCGCGGAGCCCCTCCCCATCCTGCAGCCCTGGCACGTAGCAGAAAATAAATGGCGCGGTGCCCGCTACGGCATGGACGCGCTAGTGATTACCTCCCGCGAGACCGATGAGGCATGGGTCAAAGACGAGCTAGCAGAGATGGTGGACGAGCTTATCCCCATCGCGCGCGAGCTGGGATGCGTCAACGAGCTCAAACTCATCCACGAAATTATCGATGGCGGCGCCGGCTATGAGCGGCAGCGCCGCCTCTTCAAAGAGACCGGAAGCTGGCGCGAGGTGGTCGAGGAGACCTGCCGCGAGCTGCACACCTTCCGCCCGCTCTAAAGCAGCGAGCAGGCTGGCTCGGGGCTAGTCCTCTGGGCGTGAGTGGCGACCGTAGGCTGGGGTATCGGGGATATCGGTGATGTCCTGGGCCGCCGGGAACGCGCGCGTTTCCGGCCCTACCGCGGGCATTTCTGCCGTTTCATCGCTGACGGGTTGCGCTGCCCGTGAATGCCCCTGGCCCCCACGGCTCGTAGTTGCGGTATTAAACGAGCGCGCCGGGCGTGCCCCGGCCTCCGCGCCAGCGGGCTTTGCGCCAGCGGGCTGCGCAGGCAGATGGTGGCGGCCTGGGGCGGGCGCTTCCTCTTCCGGCTGGGTGCCAGGGATAAAACCCCACACCGCGTAGAAGGCGATAAAGAGGACGCCGGCGCCGGTGAAGGCCAACATTCCCCACGGCTGCAGATCCCAGTGGTTGAGCGAGCGGCTAGCAGCAGACAGCCACACGGGGGCGGAGATGAACGGCAGGGTCACCGCACACATCGCCAGCACCGATACGAGGCCAGCGACCTGCGCGCCAAGGATGCCGGGCAGGCGCTTGCCCAGACCCTGGTTGACGGCAACCAGCACGACGATGGCCAGCGGCACCGTCCACACCCAATGGTGATACCAAGAGAAGGGGGAGACCAAGCAGGAGCTGATGCCAGCAAGCGCAAGTGCGGCGGAATTATTGCGGTGCTTCATCGCGGTGCGCAGCGCCAGGCAGGTCAAAATGAAGACCACGACCACGGCGGCGAGCCAGATCCAGCCGCCATCGATGCCCCACGCGCGGACCATCACCGAGCGAATGGACTGCGCACCTGGGTTGGTGTGCTCGCCCACGCGGGAGGACTTAAAGATAGCGTCGGTCCAGAAATCGGCGGCATCCGGAATGGTGACGAAACCAATGGCAACGGTCACTGCGAAGGTAAGGATGGCGATGATCGCTTGCCACCAGCGCTTCTGGAAGAGCAAGACCAGACCCATATAGGCCGGGGTGAGCTTCATACCCGCGGCCAAACCAATTCCGATGCCCGGCAAAGCGCGCTTGCGCGGGAGGATGTCCAAGGCCACCAGCAGCATCAAAAAGATGTTGATCTGGCCAAAGAATAAGGTGCCGTGCACCGGCTCATTCGCCGGGGTGCAGCACAGCAGCAAAAGGCCCAACAGCCACATTGCCGGGGAGAGCTTGAGGCCGCGCTCGCGCAGAACCAGCATAATAACCGTGAACAAGGCGAGGGCGGTGCCGCCCTGCCAAAGGAGGATTAAGGGGGCGTCGTCAAGCGTGGAAAGCCACGTGAAAAGGGTGCCGGAGAAGGGCGGATAGGTAAAAGGCAGGTCGCCAATGTAGGCGTTATCGTAGAGGTCCGCGCCTTGGGCCACCTCGCCGCCGGCGAGCCAATAAATCTTCAGATCCAGGGGAACGCGCCACACAAAGGCGCTATTGCCGTCGAAGATGCTGAAGCGGTAGACGATGACGCCGACGAGAGCGGCGAGCAAAGTCACCATAGTGGGAAGCCCATAAAGCTTTTTCACGGTGAAAAGCGTCTCCTACTTGCGGCGCAGCGACTTCGCGGCGGGTCGGTCGTTGCGGGACATGGATTCCTCGGTGCCGTACAGGCCCTCACGGCGTGCAATACGCGAGGTGCGCTGCGCGGTTACCGGGCTAGTGAACATGGCAAACAGTACCAGCAAAACGAGTATTCCTAAATCCCCGCGCTCGGCCACGCTGAAGGATTCCGCGCCCGTGATGCGGATAAACGCGCCCAGGATCGTGAGGATAAGCCCGGTGGTCTGTGGCTTGCTCACCGCGTGTACGCGCGACATCGTGTCCTTGAATCGGGCGATGCCGATGGCCGCGGCCAAGGTGAGGACGCTGCCGCCAATAATGAGGATGAGCGAGAGTACATCTGCAATAAAGGACCAGCTCATTGGCTATCCCTCTTCCTAAACCTGGTGACGGATACGGTGGAAATGAATCCCAGTAGCGCAATGACCAGCATGGCTGAGACTACGGTCGTGTTAAGCGACCAGCACATATAGGTAGCCAGCGCGCACTGGAACATCGCGGTAAAGCCATCCATGCCCACCAAGCGGTCCAGCGAATTGGGGCCGGTGACAATGCGCCAGACGGTGATGAGGAAGGAGACCACCAGCAGCGCGGCGGCCACCAACAAAATCGCGTTATAGATCTGCGGATCCATTAGGGGTGGCTCCTTTCAAAGATGTCGATGAATGAGGCCTCAAGGTGGGCCACGGCGCCGATTTCGCGCTGAATCTGGGCCTCATCGCGGGCGTCTAAGATATGGACGGTAATCATGCGATTGGCAATGTCGATATCGGTCACCGTGCCGCCTGGCTGCAGGTTATACAGCGTTACGGCCAGGGAGAGTACGAACTCATTATCCAAGCGCATGGGCAGCTCCAAGATGGCGGTCTTGGGCACCGGCTGCGGGCGCACGGCCAGCCAGCCCACCTTGAGCGAGGCGTAGAACAGCTCCCAGAACCAGCGGATCATGAACGCAACGAGCTTGCCCCAAGAGACGTCGATGCCGGTGATAGGCATGGCCGGCAGCGGCAGGGCAAAGACAATGACGAAGCCAATGATAAGCCCGGCTACCAGGTTGCCCACGGTAACCTCGCCCATGAGCATGCACCACATGACTACCAGCCAGACGATGAACCACGGGCGGAAGCGGTGGCGCAGGCCGGAAAAGCGCGTGTTAGTCATCGCTAATATCCTTCCTCTTGGCGGCGTCCGGGGACTTTACATCCGTGGAATGCGAATCGCGGCCGCCGGCTTCTGGGTCGGTGCGGGCATCTAAGCCCGGTGAGGCCGGAGGCTCCGCCTCAGGGGAGGGGTTGCGGCGATTTTCATAGGAGTCCGCGCCGCCGGTGTAGCGCTCCTTCTGGTTGAGGTGGCGGGTGGGATCATCCGCGCGGTCGCCCAGCACCGCGTACTGGTAGATGGACGTATCTTGTGCGGATTCGGCAGCGCGGGTAGTCACGCCGGACATTGGGCCGGCCAGGAAGGTAATGGACGTAGACGCGGCCACCAGCAGGGTAGTAGACGCAATCATGCCAAAGGGCACGCGGCCCACATCCTGGCGGGAGGAAAATTCCACCTCATCGGTGATATCGGAAAGCGGGGCGGGGCGCGCGAGCGCCATGTTGCCTTCCGGGGCATCGGCGCGGTCGCGCTGGAAGCCCTTGGCCCATACCAGCATCATGACGTAGAGGGTCAGCAGCGAGGTAACCACCGCACCGACGATGAGCACCCATGCCATCCAGGAACCTTCATTCGCACCGGCCTGCAACAAGATGACCTTGCCCAAGAATCCGGAGAACGGTGGGATGCCACCCAGGTTAATGGCCGGGATGAAATACAAAATTCCGATCAGCGGGGCCGAGTACATGAGCGAACCCAAGCGGCGCAGCGACGAGGTGCCGGCCTGGCGCTCAACCAGTCCGACCACAAGGAATAGCGCGGTTTGGACCAGAATGTGGTGCACGGCGTAGAAGATGGCGCCGGACAGGCCCTGGGCGGTGCCGAGGGAAACACCGAAGATCATGTAGCCAATGTGGCTAACCAGGGTAAAGGATAAAAGGCGTTTAATATCGGACTGCGCAATCGCGCCTAAGATGCCCACCAACATCGTGGCGAGGGCGACCCACATGAGCACGGTATCGAGCCCACCGGCGGTGAAGACGGTGGTGCGGGCGCGGATGATGGCGTAGACACCGACCTTGGTCAGCAGGCCGGCGAAGACGGCCGTGACTAGTGACGGCGCCGTGGGATACGAGTCTGGCAGCCAAGCGTCCAGCGGCACCACGGCCGCTTTAATACCGAAGGCGACGAGGAGTGTGGCAAAGATGGCGGTGCGGGTGCCCTCCGGGATGTCCTGCATGCGCTGGCCAATCTGGGCCATGTTCATCGTGCCCACGGAAGAATACACAAATCCCAATGCGAGCAAGAAAATCATGGATGAGGCCATGGACACCATCACGTAACCCACACCGGCGCGCACGCGACCGGCCGAGGCACCTAGGGTCAACAGCACATACGACGCCACGAGGAAGACCTCGAAGCCCACGTAGAGGTTGAAGAGGTCGCCGGCCAAGAAGGAGATATTAACGCCCATGGTCAGCAGCATGTAGGTGGGCAGGAAGACGGCCACCGGGTCGTCCTTGGTGCCATCGCGCACGCCCTGGGAAATGGCATACCAAATGACAGAAAACAGCACCACGGAGGACGTAAAGAGCATCACCGCAGACAGACGATCCGCTACAAGCGTGATGCCCACTGGGGCGTCCCAGCCACCTACCTGCAGCGTTTGGATGCCCTCAAAATCCGCAATGAGGATGAGGATGGCATTAACTACCGCGGTAATGAGCAGCGAGAAAAATACGATCTGGCGCTGCGCATTGGGCGTGCGGCAAAAGATCAAGGCGAGGGCCGCGGCCACTGCCGGGATGATAATGGGCAGCGGAATGAGGTAGCCGATGTAAGGAAAGAGGACATCGACAAGCGGCTGTACGGTCTCACTCATCGCGGGCCCCCTTTACCGGCTCCTCGAAAGATGCGGGGCCGAAATTATCGCCTTGCTTGGTGGCGCGGCCCGTAGTCGGATCATTGGACGCATCGTGGTCCGGGCCGGCGGCCGCATTGCCGGGGCGCGCGGCTTTGGCGGCAATTGCGGTATCTTCCGCGTCATCTTCAATGACATCGTCCGTGCGGTAGCGGTACTGCCGGTATGCCAAGGTGAGGATGAAAGCCGTCAACGCCATGGAAATGACGATGGCGGTAAGAATCATCGCCTGCGCCAGTGGATCCGCAATCTCGGCGCCGTAAGGCTCCGACTCGCGGCCGTCGATAGGCGGGGAACCGGCCGAACCGCCGGACTGCAGTAAGAAGAGGTTGGCGCCATTGCCCAAAAGCAACAGTCCAAGCAGCATTTTGGTCATGGCGCGGTCCAGGAGTAGGTAGACGCCCGCGGCTACGAGCACACCGGCGGCCAAGAGGAGGAAGAGGTTGGCTTCCATTTATTTCTCCTTCCCTGTGGTGGCGGTTGTGCTTGCTGTGGCGGCTTGTTTCTTTTCCTTGCGCTGGGCCCGTTGCGCCTTTTGCTTGGCGGTGCGTTGGCGTTGCTGCCGGGCCAGCGAGCGAGCGCGATCGCGGGCGCGCTGCTTACGCATATCCTCTTCCTCATCCAACTTGGCGCCCAAGGAACTCAGGATGTAGAGCGTTAGCCCCACCACGATGAGGTAGACACCTGCGTCAAAGACCAACGCTGAAGGCAGTGAAACCTTGCCAATGAGCGGAATCTCCGGCGAGGTGTACCCGCTGGTAAGCGGCGGGTGGCCAAAGAACATGGGAGCCACTGCGGCCAGGGCGGACAAGAAGAGGCCGGTGCCCATGGTGCGTCCGGCGTCGATAGGCAGGGTCTCTTCCAATTCCGCACGCCCGCCGGCCAGGTAGCGCAGGATGAGCGCCAGCGCGGCGACGAGGCCGCCGGCAAAGCCGCCACCCGGGGCGTTGTGGCCGGCGAAGAAGAAGTAGAAGGACAGCGCGACCATGGACGGGAAGAGCACGCGGGTAGAGACATCGATCATCAGTGAGCGGTTGAGCGCCTGCTCCGATTCCACCCCGGCCGCCAGCCAGCGTCGGCCGGTAACCCGCAGGGTGGGACGGCGACTTTCGCGGCCGAAGGATTGGGTGCGATAAATCAGAGAGACCACGCCTAGGGCGGCGATGATGATCACCGTGATTTCGCCAAAGGTATCCCATGCGCGCAGGTCCACCAGCAAGACGTTGACAGCATTGGCGCCGTGTCCAATCTCCTTGGCCAGATCCGGCATGAACTCGGAGATGGGCTTGGACTGGCGAGCGTTGATGGCAAACATTGCAACCACGGTGACCGTCAGGCCCGTGCCCACCGATAGCCACGCGCGCAGGCGACCCATCTTGGGGTCTTGCTTCCACTCGGTGGAGGCAGGCATGCGGCGCAGGACCAGCATGAAGATAACCATTACGATGGTCTCCGTCAGCAGCTGGGTCAGCGCAAGATCTGGTGCACCGTGGAGCGCAAAAATAAAGGCGAGCGTATAACCGGTCACGCCCACGATGATGACGGCGGACAGACGGTTATCGGTGACCGTGGCGGCTACGGCGGCCACCATGATGATGAAGGCGGCGACGATCTGCCAAGGATTTTCCGCCACAATCATGCGGATATCGGTGAGATCGCCCTTGATGATCATAGCCAGTGGCAGCAGCATCAATGTGGCAAAGATAACCGTCAAGTTCAGCTGCAGGGAGCCGCGCTGCGTGGTTGCCGTCGTGCGCAGTGAGAGCTGGCGTAAAAGAGCGATGACCGAGTCATAGGCATCATCCGCATTGCCCAGCGCAGGATAGGCGAATTGCCACTTGACCAGGACCTGGCGTTGCCAGTGCATAATAATACCGCCCACGATAATGAGCGCGGAGAGGCCGAGTGCCACGGAAAGTCCATGCCACAGGGCTAGTTCGCTATGCTCCTTCGGGGCGAAGGTGGAGTCGAGGTGCTGGTCAAAGGCCGCCGATAGGGGCTTGGGGAACACACCAAGTGCCACGGTTAGGGCAGTGAGCAGGGCAGGAGAGAGCCATAATCCCATAGTTACGGGATGCATCTTGGCGACGGCCTCTGCCGGCTCCGTTCCATTGACCTCCTTCTTGGTGGCAAAGGCACCCCACAAAAAGCGCAGCGTATAGGCCATCGTGAGGATAGAACCGAGGACATAGGCTACAAGCATCATATTGCGTGGCATGCCGGCCAAGAGCTCCTCGTGCATGGTGGCTTCCAGCACGGCCTCTTTGGCCACGAAGCCAAATAGAGGTGGGACGCCGGCCATGGAGAACCCGGAAATGATCGCAATGCCGAAGAGGAATGGTTCTTTGCGCCCCATTCCGGATAGCTTGGTGATATCCCTTGTGCCTGAGCAGTGATCTATAGCGCCGACGACCATAAAAAGCGCCGCCTTAAATAGCGAGTGTGCAAAGGTCAGCGCGAGACCAGCCTGCATGGCTTCCCGCGAGCCTACGGCCATGATGGAGGTGATAAACCCTAGCTGGGAGACGGTGCCATAAGCCAAAATCAGCTTCAGGTCGCGCTGCTTGAGCGCCATCCAGCCGCCGAGCAGCATGGTAAATACGCCTAGGGAGATAACCACCACGTGCCAGGTGGCCACCTCATACATTGAGGGCGCCAGGCGCCCGATTAGGTAGATGCCGGCCTTAACCATCGCGGCGGAGTGGAGATAAGCGGAGACTGGAGTCGGGGCCGCCATCGCTCCGGGGAGCCAAAAGTGCGCCGGTGCAATTGCAGACTTTGTCAGTGCACCCGCCAAGATGAGCACGATGGCCACCGTGACATAGGGCGTCTGCGCAAAGTTCTCATAGGCGGAAATATCACTAAAGGTCCACGCCCCAGTTTGCCGTCCGAGCAAGATAATGCCCATGAGCATGGTTAGCCCGCCCAGAGCGGTGACCATCAGCGCCTGCTGTGCCGCGCGGCGGGAGGAGGCTCGTTCCGCATAGTAGCTAACCAAGAGATAAGACAGCAGGGAGGTAATCTCCCAGAACACGTACATGAGCAGGAAATTGTCCGCGGCCACTAGACCAAACATGGCGGTGGCAAAGCCCACCATTTGCGCGGCGAACATGGCCAAGCGGCGCCGCGTGCCGTCAAAATAGCCCCAGCAATACACCAGGACAAGCGCGCCCATGCCCAGGATGATGAGGCTAAATAGTGCGCCTAGCCCGTCCAAGCGGAGGTCAAAACTGAGGTTCGCGGACGGCATCCATTCCACGGTGCGTTCGACCGCGCCGCCGTCTGTGAAGGTGCCGCGCAGGAAATGCACGAGGGTCCACACGAAGCCAGCGCCGGGGACCAGTGCCAAAATTCCAAAAGCCGGGCGACCCATTCGCATGATGAGCAGCGGTGCTACCACGGTGGCAGCGATGAGAGTACCCAGGAGTATTAGCACGTTGGTTACTGCGCTCCTTTTGGTTGTGTCACGTTCTCTTGCCCCGCTGCCGCGAATACCACGAGCATCACAACTAATGAGAGACGAGAACATTCACGAGCCGCACGCCGCTGAGTACGCCGCGGTGGCATAGTGCAAGCAACATGGCCGAGCGCGGGGCCAACTTTTGCCATTTTACCGGCTTTTCTACGGCTTTGAAAGAATTATTTTTGACGCTGTATTATATGCTGCTATTTCGGGCCGATTTAGGGCAGAAAGAAACCCCGCATCCCATTGGTTTGGGACGCGGGGAGTTGGTGGCAAGCCGCTAAGCCGAAGCCGCGGCGGCTGGGAGGGACGAGCCCTTAGGCGTAGCGCTGCAAGAAGAGCGCTTCTGCGGCAGCGATGTTCTCGATCTCGGTGGGATCGACGGACTCATTGGCCGAGTGGATGGTGCACTTTGGCTCCTCCACGCCGTAGAGAGCGATCTCCGCGTTGGGGTGAGCCTCTTGCAGCTCGGTGGTCAGCGGAATAGAACCGCCCATGCCCTGTGCGGCAGTATCCGTGCCGTATGCCTCGGTGAGGCACTCGCCCAGCAGGGCTGCAGCGGGTTTTTCCGGATCGGTGGAAAAGCCGGCATTGGCCTCGAGCACCTCGGCCTTAACGTGCGCGCCCCATGGGGTGTGGGCGCGGAGGTGCTCACAGACGGCGTCGGCAATCGCGGCGGCATCGGCACCGGCCGGAACGCGCAGGTTGAGCTGCGCGGAAGCGGTGGCGGGCACGGCGTTGACCGCTTCTGCCACCGGGGTGGAGGTAAAGCCAGTCACGGTGATGGCCGGGCGGGACCAAACCATGTTGGCCACCGGGGTGGCACCGGCTGGGTCGTCTTCACCCATAATCTTGGTGCCCTCCAGCAGCTGCGCATCGGCGCGGAAGGCCTCGGCCGGGTACTCCTGGCCGGACCACTCGGCGGTGGTATCTACGCCGTCGATAACCGTGCGGCCGTACTCATCGGAGAGGGAGTCGATGGCGCGCATCAGCGCCTTGGCGGCATCCGGTGCCGCGCCGCCAAACTGGCCGGAGTGCACGGCGGAGGCCAAGGTGTCGACCTGCACGCCGATTTGCGCGCCGCCGCGCAGGGACGTGGTCAAGGTGGGCTGGCCCACGGCGGCGTTGCCCGCATCGGCGATGAGGATGGCGTCGGCAGCAAAAAGCTCCGGACGATCCTTGATGAGCTGGGACAGGCCCTCGCCGCCGCGCTCCTCGGAGCCCTCGATGAGGTACTTCAGGTTCACCTTAGTGCCACCGTTATTGTCCACCGCGCGCAGGGCGGCTAGGTGCATGGCCACATTGCCCTTGCAGTCGGCGGCGCCGCGGCTGTACCAGCGGGTGGAGCCATCAGCGGCCTCGCGCTCGGTAAGGGTGAACGGATCGGATTCCCAAGCCTCGCGGTTGCCGGCCGGCACCACGTCATAGTGGGAGTACAGCAGTACCGTCTTGGCGCCTTCATCGCCCTTGCGCTCACCCAAGATGGCGGTGGAGCCATCGGCCGTGGTGATGGTTTCCACGCTCACTCCGGCCTCTTCCAGTGCGGACTTAACCCACTGGCTTGCGCCCTTGGTCTGGTCCTCCAGACCTTCCTCGTCGTGGACGGAGTTAAAGGCCACGAGCTCGCTGAGCTGGCGGAAAATGGTCTCGCGGTCGTTGCGAATGCTTTCATTAAGTGCAGTCATGTTCTCTACGGTACCCGCCCTCCCCAAGCTATAGAGCAACCGGAATAGGAAAACGCTGGGGTGGTGAACTAAAATTTTTTCATTCCACCCTGTGCGGAGTCTGTCCGTTCGGGCCCTATTCCGGGAAGGAACCGGCGCCAAACAGACAGAAACGGACGTGGCAGGCCGCGGTTTGCTACGCAGGGTGAAACGAGAAACTTTCATAGCCGAGAATAGAAAGGACCTGGCATGGCGAACGCATCATCCGCCGCAGGTTCCAAGGCCTCCCTGCCCGAGCTGACGCTGCGCGGCATCATTATCGGTGGCCTGATTACCCTCATCTTCACCGCCGCCAACGTGTACTTAGGCCTGAAGGTGGGCCTGACCTTTGCTACCTCCATCCCGGCCGCCGTGATTTCCATGGCGGTGCTGCGCCGGTTCAAGGGCCACAACGTTAAAGAAAACAACATCGTGCAGACCATTGCCTCTGCCGCGGGCACCTTGTCCGCCATCATCTTTGTCCTCCCGGGCCTGGTCATGGTGGGGTACTGGCAGGGCTTTGGCTTCGTGCAGACGGCCGGCGTGTGCATCATCGGCGGCGTGCTGGGCGTGATGTATTCCATCCCGCTGCGCCGCGCTTTGGTCACCGGCTCCGATCTTCCCTACCCGGAGGGCGTGGCCGCGGCCGAGGTTCTCAAGGTGGGCGATGAAAATGCGTCCGGCACCAGCCAAGAAGAAAATGCCAAGGGCCTGCGTGTCATCGTCGCGGGTGGCATTACCTCGGCCGTCATGGCGCTGCTGACCGCAATGAAGGCCGCCGCCTCCGAGGTCACCGCCTATTTCAAGCTCGGCGCCGGCGCGACCACCCTGGGTACCAGCCTGTCCACCGCGCTTATCGGCGTGGGCCACCTGGTGGGCCTGCCGGTAGGCATTGCCATGCTGGTTGGCGTGGTGATTTCCTACTTCATTTTGCTGCCCATTTTCACCACCGGCGATATTACGGGCGCCACCGCGCTTGCCGACGTCGTCGATACCACCTTCTCCGATGACATCCGCTTCATCGGCGTGGGCACCATGGCCATTGCCGCCATTTGGACCCTGCTCAAGATCGCCGCTCCCATTGCTGTGGGCATCCGCCAATCCCTGGCCTCCTCGCGTGCCCGCAAGTCTGGCTCCACCGTGGACGTCACCGAACGCGATATTCCCTTCCCCTATGTTGCCACTACCATCGTGGCGTTCATGGTGCCTATCGCGTTGCTGTTGTGGGACTTCGTGCGCGGTACCGATATTCACGACCACATGGCCGTGCTCATCACCGTCTCTGTCCTCTTTACGCTCTTGGTAGGCCTGATTATCGCCTCCGTGTGTGGCTACATGGCCGGGCTGATTGGTGCGTCTAACTCGCCAATTTCCTCCATCGGCATCATCGCCGTGCTCGCCGCCTCGCTGCTCATCGCGGCCGTCACCCGCGGTACCACTGCGGATCCTCTGTCTTTGGTGGCCTATACGCTCTTCACCGCGGCCATCGTCTTTGGCATTGCCACCATCTCCAATGACAACCTGCAGGACCTCAAGACCGGTCAGCTCGTCGGCGCTACTCCGTGGAAGCAACAGGTAGCGCTCATCATCGGCGTGGTCTTCGGCTCCCTGGTCATCCCGCCGATTCTGCAGGTCATGCTCAATGGCTTCGGCTTCCAAGGCATGGAAGGCGCCGGCGAAGACGCCTTGGCCGCCCCGCAGGCCGCCCTGATGTCCTCCGTTGCTTCCGGAATCTTCGATAACTCGCTGGATTGGAACCTCATCTTCATCGGCATGGCCATTGGCGCTGTTCTCATTATTATTGACGAGCTCCTGCGCAAGTTCACCGATAAGTACTCGCTGTCCCCGCTGGCCGCCGGCATGGGCATGTACCTACCGGCCGCCCTGACCATCGTCATCCCCATCGGTGCCATCTTGGGAACCTTCTATGACAAGTGGGCCGCGAAGCAATCCCACCCAGAGTTTGCCAAGCGTATGGGTACCCTCCTGGCCACCGGCCTCATCGTGGGTGAGTCCCTCTTTGGTGTGGTCAACGCCGGCATCATCGCCGCCGCTGGCGGCGAGAGCCCGCTGGAAATCTTTGAGGGTGGTGCCTCCGCCACCGTGGTGGGCGTGATCCTCTTTATTATTGCGCTGACGTTCATCTATCGCTGGACCAAGCGCACGGTGAAGAGCTCCTAGTTTCTGATCCATTCCTTATATAATGGCGTCCCTTCGCGGGGGCGCCATTTTTTCTTGCAGTCGCGGTAGGAGAGTGCCAGAATGGTCGTTAGCACTCGCACAGTATGAGTGCCAGATAAATCTACATCGTTGTGGTTGAGGTTGGTTCACACTCACCAGCCATGCCGTCGCGGGCGTCCGCAGCGAGAAAGACGTGAGTGTCGTCCTCAATAAACCAAGGAGCACAAACACAATGGCAAAGATTATCGCTTTTGATGAAGAGGCCCGTCGCGGCCTCGAGCGCGGCCTCAACACGCTTGCCGACGCCGTCAAGGTCACCCTCGGCCCCAAGGGCCGCAACGTCGTCCTGGAAAAGTCCTGGGGCGCCCCGACCATTACCAACGACGGTGTTTCCATCGCTCGCGAAATCGAGCTCGAGGATGCTTACGAGAAGATCGGCGCCGAGCTGGTCAAGGAAGTTGCCAAGAAGACTGACGACGTCGCAGGCGACGGCACCACCACCGCAACCGTGCTGGCACAGGCTCTGGTACGCGAGGGTCTGCGCAACGTAGCCGCAGGTTCCAACCCAATGGGCATCAAGCGCGGCATCGAGACCGCAACCAAGAAGGTTGTGGACTCCCTGCTGTCTTCCGCCAAGGAAGTAGAAACCCAGGAGCAGATTGCTACCACCGCTGGCATCTCCGCTGCTGACCCGGCTATCGGCGAGAAGATCGCTGAGGCTATGTACACCGTGGGCAACGGCTCCGTAAACAAGGACTCCGTTATCACCGTGGAAGAGTCCAATACCTTCGGCGTTGATCTCGAGGTAACCGAGGGCCTGCGCTTTGATAAGGGCTACATCTCCGGCTACTTCGCTACCGATATGGAGCGTCAGGAGGCAGTCCTGGAGGATCCGTATATCCTGCTGGTTTCCTCCAAGATCTCCAATATCAAGGACCTGGTTCCGCTGCTGGAGAAGGTCATGCAGTCCGGCAAGCCGCTGCTGATTATCGCTGAGGACGTTGAGGGCGAGGCCCTGTCTACCCTCGTTGTGAACAAGATCCGCGGCACCTTCAAGTCCGTCGCCGTTAAGGCACCGGGCTTCGGCGACCGCCGCAAGGCCACCCTGCAGGACATGGCCATCCTCACCGGTGGCCAGGTCATTTCCGAAGAGGTCGGCCTCTCCCTCGAGACCGCCGAGCTCGAGTACCTGGGTCAGGCACGCAAGGTTGTCGTCACCAAGGACGAGACCACCATCGTTCAGGGTGCTGGCTCCCAGGAGCAGATCGACGGCCGCATCAAGCAGATCCGTGCCGAGATCGAAAGCTCCGACTCTGACTACGACCGCGAGAAGCTGCAGGAGCGCCTGGCTAAGCTCTCCGGCGGCGTTGCCGTCCTCAAGGTCGGTGCCGCTACCGAGGTTGAGCTCAAGGAGCGCAAGCACCGCATCGAGGACGCAGTCCGCAACGCAAAGGCTGCCGTGGAAGAGGGCATCGTTGCCGGCGGCGGCGTAGCACTGCTGCAGGCCGCTTCCGTCCTGGACTCCCTGGATGACCTCAAGGGCGACGAGGCTACCGGCGTCAAGATCGTGCGCGAGGCACTGTCTGCACCGCTGAAGCAGATTGCACACAACGCTGGCCTGGAGCCGGGCGTGGTTGCTGACAAGGTTTCCTCCCTGCCGGCAGGCGAGGGCCTGAACGCTGCTACCGGTGAGTACGTCAACCTCATGGAGGCTGGCATCAATGACCCGGTTAAGGTCACCCGCTCCGCTCTGCAGAACGCTGCTTCCATTGCAGCTCTGTTCCTGACCACCGAGGCTGTCGTCGCTGACAAGCCTGAGCCGGCCGGTGCCAACAACGGCATGCCGGACGCTGACGCCATGGGCGGCATGGGCTTCTAAGCCCACCACGGTCCCACATTGCCTAGGAGGGGGGCTCGGATGCGGCCCTTAGCGGCCTTCTAGCCCCTTTGAGCGCCCCGCTTCTGTGCTTTAGAGCGCATGAGGCGGGGCGCTTCGGCGTGTCTGCACCACTTTGCATTGCCGATGCGATATGGGCGTGCCGCAAATTCGCGAGCCAATCGCTGAATCTGCTTGTCACTGTAGTTTTCTAATTGGTGCGAATGTTCAACTATCTGTATCTGATTCACTGTTCAGACAGGCGCACAATTCAGTGCCACGGGACTTAACACGCGAACCATGCGCCCCACTGACCCCGTATAGGGGTAATTTTCACGGGCTGAATTAGAAAAATTTTTTCGCTTGGGAAGGCTGGTTTACGGGCATAACTATCGTTCGCTACACCCCGAAGCGTTACAGTGTTAAATTTTATTTAACACAATCGACTATTTAGCAAACGAAAATCGCAGTTCAGGGCAATTGTGCCGCGAGGTGAAAATTTTCCAATACCCCCTATAGGATATAGCTCTTTTCTTATCAAATTGGGTAGATGTGAAGACACCAATGCAAAATTGACTTGCTTTAGATTGAACTTGTGCCAAAATACTTCTTGTGACGCCCACTGAGGGTGTCTGCAAACTGCAAACCCCTCCGCGGCAAATAGCTTCGGATCTATATTAGGAGTTCAAACATGGATCTCTCCACCATCCAGATGCACCTGGACAACTTCGTTAACACCTGGGAAGGCTGGCACAAGGTTGTCGAGGGTCTGTCCAACTGGGTCGGCATTGCTAATGCTTTCGACTCTTTCAAGACCTCCCTTGAGGTAGCTGACGCAGCTCTTCCGGCTCTCAGCTCCAACTAATTCAACCAGTTCTAATTTTCTAAGGAGATACTAAAATGGAGAATCTTTCCTCTACCCTGAACTTTGCTTTCGACATCTTCGGTGGCCTGTTCAATGCTGCTTACACCCTCATTGAGCCGCTGACCGAGGTTGCTGCGGGTGCTTCCAAGCTGATCGGTATGTTCGCATAAGAACATCCTTCAGCCCTGAGCATTAACGCTCGCTGAAGCAAGAAGGCCTACCGTTTCGGTAGGCCTTCTTTTTGTTTTGTTGTTCATTTGGAGGCAGGGGTAACTACAGAAATTTGGCGCGCTTGATGTCTACATTCGGGTTACACTAAATGCATGGCTGATATTAAAGACGACGACCTTCCTGAGATCGACCTGGCTAAAACTGACGGCTACGTCGTCGATGGAACCGATGAGGATGATCCTTCGCTAATCATGCCGGATGGTTCCCCGGTTCAGACTTGGCGTGAAAATTACCCCTACGATGAGCGTATGACTCGCGATGAGTACGAGTCCGTTAAGCGCGCGCTGCAGATTGAGCTGCTGAAGTGGCAGAACTGGACCAAGGAAACCGGCCAGCGCCACATCATCCTCTTTGAGGGGCGCGACGCGGCCGGCAAGGGCGGCACCATTAAGCGTTTTAACGAACACCTGAATCCGCGTGGTGCTCGCACTGTGGCTCTGGAGAAGCCGTCGCCGCGCGAATCCACCTCATGGTATTTCCAGCGCTATATCGAGCATTTCCCAGCCGGTGGCGAGATCGTCTTCTTTGACCGCTCTTGGTATAACCGTTCCGGTGTGGAGCGCGTTATGGGCTTTTGTACCGAAAGCCAGCACGCGGAGTTCCTCCGTGAGGTTCCGATGTTGGAGAACATGATTCTGGGCTCGGGTATCTCCCTGACCAAGTTGTGGTTCTCTGTTACCCGTAAGGAACAGCGCACCCGCTTCGCTATCCGCCAGATCGACCCGGTGCGCCAGTGGAAGCTATCCCCGATGGACCTGGCTTCGTTGGATAAGTGGGATGACTACACCCGTGCGAAGGAAGAGCAGTTCCGCTACACGGATACGGAAGAGTCGCCGTGGATCACCATTAAGTCCAACGACAAAAAGCGCGCCCGTATTAACGCCATGCGCTATGTGCTATCCAAGTTCGAGTACACGAACAAGGATCACGAGCTGGTGGGCGAGGTCGATGAGAACATCGTCAAGCGTGGTCGCGACCAGATTGGTGACTAGGTTGAGCTAAATTGGCCGCACATTAGGCGGGAAACTCGGTAAGTCCGGGTTTCCCGCTTTTTGTTTTCGGGGTACCAAAAGGGGGTAAATGGGGAGGAATAGTTTCGCGGGAAATTGTGGATTTTAAAGGGGTATTTCCGTGCGGTTATGTTACGGAACCGTAGGTAACATTGTCGAAAACTATTTGTGGTCTCCGTCTTAGAATACTTAGCATCACTGTTATCTCAATCTCATCTAACGCAAGGATATGACCTACAGCACCATGAGGAGACAGTGATGATGAAGAAGCACGTAACCGCCTGCCTGACGGCGACAGCAGTACTGGCGGCACCAGTTGCGGTGTCTGGCACGCTCACGGCAGGGGCAATCGCCCAGGAAGCCCCGGCGCCTGCGCCCGCGGCAGACCAGAAACCAGATGTATTGGGGCGCCCAACTGTCTCGGAAAAGCAGGTATCCGATGAGGAAGGCTACTTCGACAGTGCTCACGGCGAGGGAGTCAAGATCTACTACCGCAAGCAAAAGGTGGCCAACCCACGCGGTGCGGTGGTTCTTGCGCACGGTGTTTCTGAACACTCGGGGCGATATGATTACGTCGCCAAGCGCCTGCTGGATGCGGGCTACAACGTCTACCGTGTAGACCACCGCGGGCATGGAAAGTCCGCTGGCGGCAGCGTGCCACTGGGACACATCGATAACTTCCAGTACATCCTGGATGACTTTGACCATGTGGTGGACTTGGCCAAGGAGGAAAACCAGGGAGTAAAGACCTTCCTGCTGGGCCACTCGATGGGCGCGCTGACCGTGGAGGCCTATGGCATCCGCGAGCCGGGCAAGGTCGATGGCATCATCACCAACGGTGGCGGCGCGCCGCTGAACCTTTCAGGCAAGAATGTGGCCGGAAAGAATATCACCCCGGATGATATTTCGGAGACCCAGAAGAAGCTGGATCCCACCATCTTTGAGCGCCTGCCGCTGGCCCAACTCACCAGCTTTAATGCGCACTACGCGCAGAACCTCATTCCGCACCGCACCGAAATCGGCGCACAATCGCCGGAGTGGAGCAAGGATATCAAGCTGTCTAACCCATTCACGGATGGGGTCTCCACCAGCCAGGCGGTCAAGGACGAGTATGCCTCGAGCCCGCTTATCGCGCAGAAAACCAGCGCCGGTACCGCCCTGCAGTTGGCAGCAATCGCGAACTATGACGCCGTCAATGCGGATCTCTTCACCGCACCGACGCTCATCATGCACGGCACCAAGGACGGCATCGTGCCGCCGTACTTCTCCCAGGATTGGTACAACTCCATCTCTTCTGAAGACGTGGAGTATGTGACTTGGGAAGGCCAGAAGCACGAGGTCTTCAATGAGCCGGCTGCCGATCAAGCTCTCGATACCGTCGTGGACTGGCTCGACCGCCACGCCTAAAATGCGTGGAGCTCAAAGCGCGAACTCTTGGCAGGCATACAGTGCTTGCCAAGAGTTTACGTATATGTAACCGCCTCGTTGCCCAGGCCGGATAGAAATTGAATTATGAAAAATAAACTCTGTGCTTTCTCTTCTGTCCTGGCCCTCACAGGAATGGTGGGTGCGCCCATTGCGGCGGCCCAGTCCTCACTTCCTGGTTCCTCCTTTGGTTCTTCTTTGGGGTCATCGTTGGGCTCTTCCTGGGGGTCTTCCCAGGGCTCGTCCGAGGGTTCCTCCGCGGGGAACGATGAGCAGCCGGGGGAGGGCGCTGAGTCGCGGGTGCTGTGGCAGGAAAGCTTCGACGGGGTAGATACCCCGGCATGGTTTACCCACCGCGTGCCGGAGGGGTGGAGCGCGGACGTGCACGGCGTGGACTCGGGCGAGGCCCGCTGGAAGGGCTGGACCTTTAGCGATATGCGCCACTGGACCTGGGCATCTGGTACCGATATGCGCCACTATTTCACCCAGGCGCATGACACTTTCGCCATCATCGACAACAAGCAGCAGCGCTTGGCCGAGGGTGATTCCATGACCGCGGGATTAAAGAGCCCGGCCATCCCGGTGGCGGGGCAGGAGCGGGTGAATGTGGAATTCGACCACCATTACCGCCAAGGCAAGGACGGGCAAAATGCCACGGTGACGGTCTCCTTCGATGGTGGGGAGGCCCAGGAAATCGCCGCCTTTGATAAGGACGTATTCTCCAAGCACGAGTCCATTGGTGTGGACGTGCCGGCCGGCGCGAAGAATATGCAGATCCGCTTCAGCTACAACAACGGCAATGATGACTGGTGGTGGGCGGTGGACAACGTGGGCGTCGTCAAGCCGCTCGGTGAGCTTCAAGGCTCGCCGCAAGCTACCGTGGACGTGCTTTCCGACGTCCAGGGCGACCCCCAAGACTACAAAGACGCGATCCGCCAGTTGAACGGTATGGAGGATAAGGCCGGGGCGCTGGTGCTCAACGGCGACCTCGTGGACGATGGCTCGCAGCAGCAGTGGGATGATTTCTTGGCCGCGCACAGCGAGGTGCCACACGATTCGGGCAAGGAATTGTGGACCATCGGCAACCACGAAATGTATGGCAAGGAAGGCTCTAAGACCTACCTTGATCGCTTCCTGAAGTACTCCGGCCAAGACAAGCCGTGGAAGGAAGAGGTGGTGGACGGGGTGCCCCTGATTTCGGTGAATACCGAGTTCTATTCCGATATTCTGCGCCACGGCAAGGAGCCGTTCCAGCGCCTTAGCAAGGAGCAGCTCGACTGGCTAGATGAGCGCCTAGCGTATTGGGATGCTAAGGGCACACCGGCACTGGTCTTTAGCCATCCGTTGCTGCCGCAGACGGTTTCGATGTCTCATTCGGCGTGGTACCAGAATGACTTTGAGGACCTCGAGGCGCTTTCCAATGTGGTCAACAAGTACAACAACATCGTGTGGTTTAGCAGCCACAGCCACTCCTCGCTGCACCAAAATAACTGGTGGGGAACCCGCCGCTACGACGGCACCGGCGAGGCCGGCCGCACCGGTTTCCCGGTGGTCAACACCGGCGCCATCCTCAATGAGTACCTGCCGGATGGCGATAATGACGAGACAATCGTCAAAGAAAAGGAAGAGGCCTCCACCGGACTGCGGGTCAAGGTCTTTGCAGACCGCGTCCGGGTGGAGGCCTGGGACTTCAAGTCCGGCGAGATGATTAAATACCAGGACTTCGCGCGGTAGGGCGCAGGTTACTGCCGGTGGCCTATCGCTTCCACGGCTCGATGGGGTTGCCCTGCCATACGGCGTTGGTGGGCACGCGGTCACCGCGCATGACCAGCGAGCCGGGGCCTACGGTGGAGGCCGTGCCGATGAGCGAGGCCGGCAGCGCCACCGAGTGGGCGGCCAGCGTGGAGCCGTCCTGGATGGTGACGGTGTCTAGGCTCATCACGCGGTCCTGGAAGAGGTGGGTCTGCACCACGGTGCCAGGGCCCACGGTGGCGGCCTCACCGACGCGGATGAGGTCCGTTTCCGGGAACCAGTAGGAATCGATCCACGCACCACGGCCGATTTCCACGCCGAGGGCGCGCAGCCCCAGGTTTATCTCGCCGGAGCCGTAGGTGTGCTGGAAGAACCACGGCGCGGCGACGACCTCCACGAAGGTATCCTGCAGCTCGTTGAGCCAGACAAAAGCGGACCACAATGGGTGGTCGGCCGCGCGGTGCTTGCCCACACAGATCCACTTCACCGCGACGGTGACGGCCATGGCCACCGCACCCATGCCCATGAGTACGAGGCCGGAAAGGAGCCAGGTGAGGGGGAAGCCGAGGGCGTCGAGAAGCGAGTCGTAGACGCTGAGGGTTGCCGCGAGCAGCATGGCAGAAAACATCGGTGCCAAAAGGCGCATGGTTTCCACCACGCCGCGGGCAGCCTTGACGGCAAAGCCCGGGTTATAGGTCAGCGCCTCGCCCGAGTTGGCGGGGGAGTCCACCTCTACGGTCACGCGGCGCATACGCTCTGGCGGCGCACCCCACCAGTTGGCGCCGGCCTTTGTCTTCTTCGGGGTAGAAGAAAGCACGGCAACCAGCGAGTTCTTCGAGAGCTTGCGGCCGGGTGCGGTAATGCCGGAGTTGCCCACGAAGGAGCGCTTGCCCACCTTGGTCTCGCCGGTGCGCATCCAGCCGCCGCCGAGCTCGTAGCCGCCGATCATGGTGTCATCGGCAAGGAAGGCACCTTCTTTGACCTCGGTGAGCTTGGGGATCATGACCGCGGTGGAGATTTCCACGTTGGCGCCAATCTCTGCGCCGAGCGAGCGCAGCCATGCTGGGGTCAGCTGCGAGGCATAGAGCGGGAAGAGCTTGGTGCGGGCCTCATCCATGAGGCGCTCGATGGCCCACAGGCGCCAGCCCTTGGCCGAGCGCACGGGTGCTACGCCCGGGCTAATGCCCAGCGAGAGGATGCGCACGCCCAGCCAAGTCTGCAGCATATAGGTGGCAAAGGCCGCCAGCGCGCCGACGGGCGCGAAGAAGACCGCACCGACGAAGCTATCGCCGCCCGTGGAATGCACGAGGGCCAAGACGATGGCCGCGCCTACCGCCAGCGCTACAACCGGCTGGATGGCCAGCAGGACGGAGGTGGCGTCATAAATAGCCACCCACCACGGCCGGCGCTTCGGCGTATGGGACGGGAAGCGGTGCTTGGAGCGACCCACCTTCTGGGCAGGCGAGCCGGACCAGCGCTGGCCGTCCTTGATCTTCTTGCGGCCGGTAACGGTGGAACCGGCTTCCACGTGGGCATACTTGCCCACCACGGTGCCAGGCAGCAGCGTGGAGCGTGCGCCCACGCGAGCGCCTTCCTTGACGTCGATGGCACCCACATGCAGGATATCGCCGTCCAGCCAATAACCGGAGAGGTCCACTTCGGGCTCGATGGCGGCGTGCTTGCCCAAAGTGAGCAGGCCGGTCACCGGCGGCAGGGAGTGCAGGTCCACGCCGCGCTTGACCTTGACGCCAAGTGCGCGGGCGTAGTTATTTACGCGCGTAGCACCGGCCAGCGAGCTCGCGCCGGAGGTATTAGCCCAGCGCTCGGCCGCCCAGATGCGCAGGTGCGTCGAACCGCCGCGCGGGTAATCGCCCGGCTTAATGCCGGCCGTAATAAGACGCGCGCCGTAGCCGCCAATGGGGATGCGGCCAACTGGGGTGACAAAGACGATGAGCATGGCAATGACCAGCCACCACGGATAGGCCGCGGCCCACTCAAAGCCCAGCGATGCCGCCACGGTGGAACCCAGCATGAGCCAGGCCAGCCAGCTGGAGGCGGCCAGCGTCATGACGGGGATCTGAATCAGTGTCTGGGCGAGGCGGGTGCCGAAGCTGACCTTGGTGACCTCGCGCATGGGGACATCGGCAGCCGCGGGGCGCGGTTCGGCGCCGGCGATGAGCTCGGCCAGCGAGCCCAAGCGCGGGTGATCGTAGAGGTCGCGCACGGCCACGGTGGGGTAGCGCTCCCTGATATGGCCCACGAGGGTCGCGGCCGCCAGCGAGGTGCCACCGAGCGAGAAAAAGTCGGCGTTTTCGTCTTCCACGGACACGCCGAGGGTTTCTACCCACAGCTCCGCGAGCCACTTCTCGGTCTCGGTCAGCGTGGTCGATTCCACGCCCACTCCCGGCAGCGGCCACGGTAGGGCTTTCTTATCTACCTTGCCGGAGGTACGCACCGGCAGCTCCTCCATCACGCAGATGCGCGGGACGAGTGCGGCCGGCATGGTTTCGGCCAGGCGGGCGTGCGCGGCCTCGTGATCGAAGCCCTTGGCCTCATCCTCGAGGGAGACATAGCCCACTAGGACGGACTCGCCGCCCGGGGTCTTTTGCACGGCCACGGCCGAGTTATAGACATTATCCAAGGCCGCAACATTGGCTTCGACCTCGCCGAGCTCGATGCGGCGCCCGCCAATTTTCACCTGGTCATCCACGCGGCCGACGAAGTACAGCCCGTCCTCCTCCAGGCGCACGTGGTCACCGGTGCGATACGCACGCTGCCAGCCCATCGACTCCAGCGGGGCGTACTTCTCCGCGTCCTTAGCCGGATCCAGGTAGGACGCCAGTCCCACGCCGCCGATCACCAGCTCGCCGACGCCGCCTAATTCCACAGGCATGCCCTGCTTGTCGACGACCACCAGGTCCCACCCATTCAACGGCAAGCCAATGGACACCGGCCGGCCTGGCAGCATCTGCTGCGCACAGGCGACGACGGTGGCCTCGGTGGGGCCGTAGGTATTCCACATCTCGCGGTCCTCGGTGGCCAGGCGGTCCACCAACTCCTGCGAGCAGGCCTCGCCGCCGACGATGAGCAGGCGGATATTATCCAGCGCCTCAGCCGGCCACAGGCCCGCCAAGGTAGGCACGGTAGACACGACGGTGATATCGCGGCGGATGAGCCACGGGCCCAAGTCCATGCCGGAGCGCACCAGAGATCGCGGCGCCGGGACCAAGCAGCCACCGTGGCCCCAGGCCAGCCACATTTCCTCACAGGAGGCATCGAAGGCGACGGACAGCCCGGCGAGCACACGATCCTCCGGGCCGAGCGGCCCGTGCGGGTGATTGACCAAAAAGAGGCTGGCCTCGGCATCCACGAAAGCAGCCGCGGAGCGGTGGCTTACGGCCACGCCCTTCGGCTTGCCGGTAGAACCGGAGGTGAAAATAATCCACGCGGTGTCTTCTGGGCGCGGGGCATTGGGGTTCTCGGTCGGCTCCTCGGCGGACCTGACGGGGGCGTCCGGGCGCGCGGAATCGCGCAGGAAGCGGAAGCCTTCATCAGTAAAGACGCCATCGATATCGGCCTCGCCGAAGACCATCTCGGCGCGCTCGTCTGGGTCATCGGCGTCGACAGGCACGTAGGCCGCGCCCGCCGCCAGGGTCGCCAAAATGGCGAGGTAGAGCTCGCGCTTGCCGGAGGTCATCCGAATGCCGATGCGATCGCCCCGGCGCACGCCATTGGCGTGCAGCTCGGTGGCCCACAGCTCGACCTCGTGGATGAGCTCGGAGTAGGTGATGATTTCGCCGTCGTCCAGCGCGGCGGCGTCTGGGTGCATCTCCGCGGTAGTGGTGATGATGTCCCACAGCGTGCGGGGCCGCGGCGCCGCGCTACCTAGAAGGTACTGCTGCGGGACGAGCGATTCGGGGCCCGCCATTTATGCCTCGTCCTCGTCCGCGGCAATGATGGACTTGGCCAACTTTCGCAGGTGCTTGAGCTGCTTATTGGTGGACTCATCCAAGGCCTCGTCCTCGGCAGTGGCAACAAGCTCCGCCAGGTCCTTGTGGACCTTCGCGCCCTTCTTGGTGGACGCGACAATCTGGCGGCGGCGATCCTTCGGATCGCGCTCGCGCTTGGCCCAGCCGCGGTCCTCGAGGGCGTCGATAAGACGCACCATGTCAGAAGCATCAATGGCCAGGGTCTCGGAGAGGTAGGACTGCGACGCGGCATCCGCGTCTACCAGGCAGGTAAGGACCCAGTACTCGCGCAGCGTCGTCTGCTTGGTTTGCAGGGCGGCCTCGACGCCATCGCGGGTGCGGCGGCGGAGGCGCTCCAGCTGGAACGACGGGGATTCGAGCAGGGCAGTTGGGATTACAGAATTATTCGTGGAAGCCATACCATCATAATAATCCCAAAAGATTGGTTAAGGCCAATTAATCCGTTTCGATGGGAAGCCCGGCAGCCTTCCACTTATCCGTGCCGCCATCGACGTTAATGGTGTCCCAGCCCAGCGCATGCTCCAGATACTGGCAGACCTGCATGCTGCGGCCGCCTGCGTGGCAGATGACGTAGATGTCCTTGTCTGGATCGATTTCCTGGATGCGACCCGTAATCTCACTCATCGGGATATGGGTTGCGCCCTTCGCGCGCTCCACCGCCCACTCATCATTCTCGCGGACATCAATGAGCTGAGCGCCTTCTGGTACTTCGGTTGGTTGAACGTTTTTCATGCCCCATACCCTAGTCACGCATAGGTCCTTATGCTGCTCCGCGTGCCCCAGTGCTAGCGCTGGAACCGCCAGTAGTGGTGCCACTGCCACGGTGGCTGTACAAGGTCGCCTTTTCCGTGGACTATCGCGAGGACTTGGCCAACGGCCATGTCGAGGTGGTGCTCGAGTGTGGCGGCGGTGAAGTGGAGGGGTTTGTAGCCTCTGTGGACGGCGTCGTTAAGCTTTTGGCGGTCAATTTCGAACCGCTGCCGGTTCTCGCCCTGGTGGTAGGCGTAGCCGTCGACCTCGATGGCCAGCTTGTGCTCCTCCAAGAGTAAATCCCAGCGGTAAGGGCCAATGTATCTGTTGTTGTGCACGGTGACATGGGGCCGAAGCGCGCGGGTGAGGTTGCGCTCGGGGACGCTATCAGCGCCGAGGATGGTGTTTTCCAGCACGCGCCGGGTGTGCTGCGGGAAGCGCTGAAAATCAAGCATGTGGCCCTCCATCTGGGAAGCGCCGTACTGGCCGGCAAAGCAGGCCTCGAGGAAGGCGACGGCGTCTTCCTCCGCCATGATTTCTGTGGCCTGCAGCGGATTGCACACGTTAATGCCATTGAGCTGGCCAAGCGCCTTCGGCCGGGCGCGGCGGCTGCGGAAGTACGGGCTGGAGGCCATCATTCCCGCGCGCAGGAAATGGAGTGGGAAACTTAAAGCGTGGCCGAGGTAGTGGTGGGCACACGAGTAGCCGTCGAGCGCCGAATCGGGCCAGCGATGGGAGACGATTTCCGCGAGTTCGCGCGGCGAGGGCTTTCCTTCGGTATAGAGGCCGTGGCAGATTTTCACGGCTTGGTTGTTGATAGCGCGGTGCGCGGCCCTGCGCGTGGTGAAGATTCTCATGCGCCCACCCCTAGGCGTTCATTTCGATCAATTAGGTCCCCCGAGGCCGGTGGTTTCGGCCTGCTATGTGATCGAATTGTACTGCGGGGACGGGATGGTGTCGCGGGGAGGGGCTTGCGGATGCGAAGAAGGGCGAAAAAGGGGCGTTTCGATCAAATACGGTCTTGAAAACCGCCGCTTTCGCGGTGCTATTTGATCGAAACGCCCGGGAGGGGGCCGAAGGGGCCCGCGCTCAGAAGCGCTTACTTGAAGCGAGCCTTAGCCTCGTCGAGGATCTTCTCTGCCTCGGCCTTGTCGCCCCAGCCGGAGCCGGTAACTTCCTTGTTCGGCTCCAGGTCCTTGTAGTGGACGAAGAAGTGCTCGATTTCGTCCTTGATGTGCTGCTCCACATCGTTGATGTCCTGGTAGCGCTCCCAGCGCGGGTCATCGATGACGGCGAGCAGCTTGTCGTCGCCGCCGGCCTCGTCGGTCATCTTGAAGACGCCGACGATGCGGGCCTCAACAACAACGCCCGGGAAGACTGGCTCCGGCAGGATGACCAGTGCGTCGAGCGGGTCGCCGTCCTCGCCCAGGGTGTGGTCGATGAAGCCGTAGTCAGCCGGGTAAGCCATCGGGGTGAACAGGTAACGGTCGAGGTAGACCTTGCCGGACTCGTGGTCAACCTCGTACTTGTTGCGGGAGCCCTTCGGGATTTCAATGGTTACTTCAACGCTCACAGCGATGTCCTCCATGGGGGATTGGGTATCAATTACTGCCCATAGTCTAGCGCGTTGCGGATTCGCGCTAGGGTTAAAGGCAATGAAAGCAAAGCATGTTTGGTGGTCAGCGACCGCGCTCGTGGTAGCGGCAGCGGTCGGAGGTACGGCTGCGCTGGGCGTTACCCTCCAGCGCGAATATGGCGATCTCTCGCACGGGGAGGCGCAGGCGGTCGAGGCTCCTGAGGAGCCGTTGAGCGCAGCACAGCCGGGCGAGGCAGATCTGGATGCGCTGAGCGCGAAGCTGGATGAGCTCGCTAAGAATAAAGACCTTGCCACTTTTGGCGGCGAGGTGATCGATACTGAAACCGGTGACGTGGTGTGGCAGCGCGACGCGGATAAGCGGCTCACCCCGGCCTCGTCCACGAAGGTCCTCACCACTGCGGCGGCCACGTTGGCGCTGGATGAGAATGAGAAAATCACCACCAAGGTCTACCGTGGGTCGAACGAAAAGAACGTGGTCATCAAGGCCGCGGGCGATGTGTGGATGACGCATGAGCAGCTCGATGATTTGGCCGAGCAGATTTCGAAGAACGTCGAGCAGGTCGATGGCGTTTACATCGATACCTCCGCGTGGTCCGGCGAGGCGCAGGCCCCGGGGTGGGATCCGGAAAACGTGGACGGCGGCTTCGTCGCGCCAATGGAACCGGCCATGCTCTACGGTGGTCGCCTGGGCGCGACGACGGGGGACGTGCCGAGGAGTCATGAGCCGGCTTTGGATGTGGCTAAGCAGCTAGGCGATCGCCTCGGCGCGGGCAAGGTAGGCATGGGCTCTGTGGCGGAGAACGCGCAGGAAGTGGCGAGCGTGGATTCGCCGCCGCTAGCGGACCGCGCCCGAGAAATGGTGCGCCATTCCGATAACGTCATGGCCGAGGCCATTGCGCGTGAGCTGGCGGTTTCCCGTGGCAAGGAAGCCAGCTTTGAAGGCGATACGCAGGCCACGCTGGATGTCCTACGGGAAGAGGGCTTCGACGTCGAGGGCGTCGACATAAAGGATAATTCCGGGCTCTCGGTGGACAATCGCCTCACGGCCAGTCTGCTGACGCAGCTCATTAATGGCGCGGTCAAGGATCCGCGCCTGCGCCCGCTGGTGTCCTACCTGCCGGTGGCCGGCGGCGATGGCACGCTGTACGAGCGCTACGGCGATTCCGCGGCCAAGGGCTATGTGCGCGCTAAGACGGGCACGCTGACTGGGGTCTCGGCTTTGGCCGGCACCGCGCAGGGCAATTCCGGGCGCGTGTATGCCTTTGCGTTCATTGTTAATGACGGCGATATTTTGTCCGCCCGCAAGGCTCAAGACGCATTGGCTTCTGCACTGCATGAGTTCTAATAAGCCCTTTTGGCCGCGGGTTTCGCCGCACTTTCTAGCGTGTCGACGCGGCGTGCGCGCTGCTGGCCTTGACCATGCAGTGGCGGTGGGGCTGTCCGGAGGAGCGGATTCGCTGGCTCTCATGGCGGCGCTGGTGGCGGAGGGGCACGAGGTGCTCGCGCTGTGCGTGGACCACGGGTTGCAAGATGGCTCGAGGGCGCAGGCCGAGCGCGCGGCCGAACAGGCGCGAACGCTGGGCGCGCGGGCGCAGGTGCTCAGCGTTGAGACGGGCGCTGTGGCGGGGGCGGAGTCGATGGAGGCGGCCGCGCGAGCGGCGCGGTATCGGGCACTGGCCGCCGCGTGCGCGGACGAAGGTTTAGAGGTTGCCGTGGCGCATACGGCCGATGACCAGGCGGAAACACTGCTGCTCGGCGCGCTGCGCGGGCGGGTGACCGGCATGAGCGAGCGCAGCGAGGTCGAAGGCGCCCGTGTGGTGCGGCCGCTGTTGGGCGTGCGCCGGGCCGATACGGAGGGCGCCTGCGCGGAGTTGGGCCTTTCCGCGTGGCGGGATCCGCAGAACGAGGACACGAATTTCCGCCGCGTGGCGCTGCGCCGCGAGGTCATTCCGCAGTTGAGCCGCATCATCGGCGGGGACGCGGTGCCAGCGCTGGCGCAAGCCGCAGGCGACGCCGCGCTTGACGACGCCACCCTGCGCACCCCACCCACCACCGACTGCGCCGAGCTGGCGGCGATGGCGGAACCACGGCGCCGGCGGGCAATCGCGGCGTGGCTGGTCAGCGAGGGGGTAGAGGTAACAAGGAGGGGAGTGGGGGACGTCGGCAAGCTGTGCACCCACTGGCGCGGGCAAGGCCCGGTGGCCGTGCGATCGGCGCGGCAGGTGGGGCAGAGGTTGGAAGTAGCCCGTATAGGTGGCAAACTGGCACTATTGTCTGGTCATTAAAGGAGCGCACACGTGCACGACAAGAAAGACTTCGCCGTTCCCGCAAACCGCTACGGTGACGATGTAGAAGCAATCCTCATTGGAGAAGAGGAACTGCAAAGCCGCGTTCAAGAACTCGCGGATATGGTCTCAGAAAAGTATGCCGACTCTGAGCACGACCTGCTGTTGGTCTGCGTGCTCAAGGGCGCCGCATTCTTCCTCACGGACTTTGCGCGCAAGCTATCCATCCCCTCCGAGCTGGAGTTTATGGCCGTATCCTCCTACGGCACCTCCACCTCCTCTTCCGGCGTGGTGCGCATCTTGAAGGATTTGGACCGCGATATTGCCGGGCGCAACGTGCTCATCGTGGAAGACATCATCGATTCCGGCCTCACCCTGTCGTGGCTCATCCGCAACCTGGAAGGCCGCAACCCCGCCTCGCTGAACGTGGTCACCCTGCTGCGCAAGCCGGAGGTAGTCAAGGCCGATATTGATCTGCTGGATGTCGGCTTTGATATCCCGAATGAATTCGTCATCGGCTACGGGCTGGACTATGCGGAACGCTACCGCGATCTGCCTTACGTGGGCACCCTCCACCCTGATGTCTATACCACCAACTAAAATCGCGCAGTAATGAAAAACAACAAGATTCTTCGCTACGGCGGGATTGCGGCCCTCATCCTTATCGCGCTGTACGCTTTTACCTTCTTTAGCAACGACGCCCGCGGCTACGTGCAAGCGGATACCTCCGTGGCGCTGACCCAGCTCAAGGACAAAAACGTCGATGAGGTGGAAATCGATGACCGCGAGCAGCGCCTGCGCATCAAGCTCAAGGACGAAATCACGGTAGACGAGCGCGACGGCGTGCAGGAGATCGTGGCCAAGTACCCGGCCCGCGCCTCCGAGCAGGTCTTTAACGCCGTCAAGGATTCCGGTGCCGAAAAGTACCAGACCAATGTCACGCAGGAATCCTTCTTGGGCTCCATGCTCAGCATGCTGCTGCCGATGATCATCCTCTTCGGCGTGCTCTTCTGGCTCATGTCCCGCATGCAGCAGGGCGCTGGTGGCATGTTTGGCATCGGCGGTTCCAAGGCCAAGGAATTGACCAAGGATATGCCGACCAATACCTTTGAGGACGTGGCCGGCGCGGACGAGGCCGTGGACGAGCTGCAAGAGATCAAGGACTTCCTGGATGACCCCACCCGCTACCACGACCTAGGCGCCAAGATCCCGCGCGGCGTGCTGCTTTATGGCCCTCCGGGTACCGGTAAGACCTTGCTTGCCCGCGCCGTGGCTGGCGAGGCCGGCGTGCCGTTTTATTCCATCTCCGGTTCTGACTTTGTGGAGATGTTCGTCGGCGTGGGTGCCTCCCGCGTGCGCGACCTGTTCAAGCAGGCGAAGGAAAATAGCCCCTGCATCATCTTCGTGGACGAGATTGACGCCGTGGGCCGCCAGCGCGGTTCCGGTACCGGCGGCGGCCACGATGAGCGCGAGCAGACCCTCAACCAGCTGCTGGTAGAAATGGACGGCTTTGGTGACCGCGAGGGCGTAATCCTCATCGCCGCCACCAACCGCCCGGATATCCTGGATCCGGCGCTGCTGCGCCCAGGCCGCTTCGACCGCCAGATTCCGGTCACCAACCCGGACTTGGCCGGCCGCGAGCAGATCCTGCGCGTGCATGCAAAGAATAAACCGCTGGCAGAAGAGGTTGACGTAGCGCAGCTGGCCAAGCGCACCGCCGGCATGTCCGGCGCGGACCTGGCCAACGTGCTCAACGAGGCCGCATTGCTGACCGCCCGCATCGGCGGCAACGTCATTACCTATGACGCATTGGAAGAGGCGACCGACCGCGTCGTGGGCGGCCCGCGCCGCCAGGGCAAGATTATCTCCGAGCACGAGAAGAAGGTCACCGCTTACCACGAGGGCGGACACACGCTTTCCGCGTGGGCACTCAAGGATATTGAGCGCGTGTACAAGGTCACCATCCTGGCCCGCGGCCGCACCGGCGGCCACGCCATGACCTCCCAGGAAGACGACAAGGGCATGTACACCCGTGACGAGCTCTTCTCTCGTTTGGTCTTTGCCATGGGTGGCCGCGCGGCCGAGGAACTGGTCTTCGGTGCGCCGACCACCGGTGCGTCTTCCGATATTGAAAACGCCACCAAGATCGCTCGTTCCATGCTCACCGAGTACGGCTTCTCCCCGGACCTGGGCACCGTCAAGTACGGCAAGGAGCAGGGCGATCCCTTCAGCCAGATGGGTGGTGGCGGCTCCATCGATTACTCCGATGAGGTTGCTTCCAAGATTGATGAGCAGATGCGCTACCTGCTCGAGCGCGCGCACGAGCAGGCCTATGACATCCTGCGCAACAACCGTTACTACCTGGATAAGCTGGCCGAGGCCCTGCTGGAGAAGGAAACCCTGCGTCGCCCCGACCTGGAGCGCATCTTCGACGGTATCGAGCCGCGCGAGGCCTTCGACGTCTTCCCAGGTGAAGACGATCGCTTCCCGCGTCAGATTGGCTACGCCCCAGTGAAGACCCCGGTTGAGCTGGCGAAGGAGCGCGGCGAGGAGCTTCCTAAGCGCATGACGCTTCTCGATGCCTCCCGGGCCGCCCGTGAGCGCCGCCTCGCCGGCGAAGAACCGAAGGGTGAGGTGGGCTTCAACTTTGGTCAGCACGCCGGCGATTACGTCGACCCGGACACTGCCCGCGAGCTGGGCAGCGGTCCCGCGAAGGAATCCGCGAACTCCTCGTCGGCCCAGTCGGCCCAGCCGACCCAGCAGTCCCGCGACGCCCAGTCTGCCCCGGCTTCCGAGCCAACCGCCCGTCCGGCCGCACGCCCCGCTGCCGGTGGCGGAAAGCACCACAAGCCGGATGCCGGCGCGGATGCTGAGGCTGAGACCAGCCAGTGGTTTACCCCTGGCTGGGACGAGAAGGATCGCCGCAAGAACCCCTATGCGCGCGAGGACGACAAGCAAGAAGATAACTAATGCCTGATAATCACATTCCCGCTCGCGCCGCCTTTGACCAAGACCGAGCGGAGGCAGCGGTGCGTGAGCTGCTCCTTGCGGTAGGGGAGGACCCTGACCGCGAGGGCTTGCGCGAAACCCCGGCCCGCGTGGCCCGCGCCTACCGCGAGGTCTTCGCCGGACTGCACGAGGACCCGACCGAGGTCCTGCACAAGACCTTCGCCGAGGACCACCAAGAATTGGTTCTGGTGCGCGATATCCCCATTTATTCCACCTGCGAGCACCACTTGGTGCCGTTCTACGGCGTGGCGCATATCGGCTACATCCCGGGCAAAGACGGCCACGTCACCGGTTTGAGCAAACTCGCCCGCCTGGCGGATATGTACGCCAAGCGCCCCCAGGTCCAAGAGCGCCTCACCCAGCAGGTAGCGGACGCCTTGGTGGAGGTTCTCGGTGCGCAGTCCGTCATCGTGGTCATTGAGTGCGAGCACTTGTGCATGGCCATGCGTGGCATTCGCAAGCCGGGTGCGACGACGACCACCTCCGCGGTGCGCGGCGGCTTCAAAAATAATGCCGCCTCCCGCGCCGAGGTACTCAGCCTGATTCGCAGCTAAGTCCCCCGGTTACCACGAAAGCGAGAAGGAGCACGCCATGCAGCAGGCAACCTCGGTATCGGATCTGAGCATCGCCAACCGCACGCTGGTGATGGGCATCGTCAACGTCACGGAGGATTCCTTCTCCGATGGCGGTAAGTGGTTGGACGTCGATGCCGCCATCAACCACGCCCGCGAACTCGTGGCGCAGGGTGCGGACATGATTGACGTCGGTGGTGAGTCCACCCGGCCGGGTGCGGTGCGGGTGGAGGCGGACGTCGAAAAGCGCCGCGTGGTTCCCGTCATTGAGGCGCTGAGCGAGCTGGGCATCCGCACCTCCGTGGATACGATGCGCGCCTCGGTGGCCCGCGCGGCGGCAGCGGCCGGTGTGGACATGATTAATGACGTCTCCGGTGGCCTGGCTGATCCGGAGATGTATCGCGCGATGGCCGAGGCCGGCGTGCCCGTGTGCTTGATGCACTGGCGCACGCTGCAGGAAGGTGCCTTTGGTTCTGCGGCCGGTAGCGCCGACCACGGCGGCGATGTGGTGCGCGATGTGCATGAGACCCTCGAGCGCCTGGCGAATAACGCGCTGGCGGCCGGCGTGCGCCGCGATAATATCGTGCTCGATCCGGGCCTGGGCTTTGCTAAGACCCCACAGGATAACTGGGCGCTGCTCAAGGCCCTGCCGGAGTTCCTCGACGCCGAATTCCCCATGCTGGTGGGAGCCTCGCGCAAGCGTTTCCTCGCCGCCATCCGGGAAGACCGTGGCGTGGAATCCAGCCCGCTGCTGGCCGATCCCGCGACTGCGGCCGTGACCGCCATTTCCGCTCAGATGGGCGCGTGGGGCGTCCGCGTGCACGAGGTCGCCGTCTCCCGCGACGCCGTCGATGTGGCCGCGGCTTGGAACGCCGGCGATGGCTACAAGGGTGGGGCCAATGCTAGCGGCAGCTATAGCAATGGCGCCGATGGCAATGGCACTATGAAATCCACCGCCCTACCGCGCAACCCGAAGGAGTAAAACATGGCAGACCGCATCGAGCTCACCGGCCTGGAGTGCTTCGGCTACCACGGCGTCTTCGAGGAAGAAAAGCGTACGGGCCAGCCTTTCATCGTGGATATCACCTGCTGGTCCGAGTTCGCAGAGGCCGCCGCCACCGATGATCTGACCAAGACCATCAATTACGCCGAGCTTGCCGACGTCGCCGCGAATATCATCGAAGGCCCCGCCCGCGACCTCATTGAGACCGTCGCCAGCGAGGTGGCCGATACCATCATGGACACCTTCGAGGGCCTGCATGCCGTGGAGGTCACCCTGCATAAGCCGCAAGCGCCGATTCCGCGCACTTTTGCCGACGTCGCCGTGGTCGCCCGCCGCTCCCGCAAGCACGCGAGGACCCTCTAATGCGTGCGGTGCTGTCCATCGGCTCCAATATGGATGACCGCGTGGAGCTTCTGCGCACGGTATTCGACGAGTTTGCCGGCGAGATCGTTGCCGCCTCGCCCGTCTATGCCACCCCGCCATGGGGCGTGACGGACCAAGACGAATTCCTCAACGCGGTGCTCATCGTGGACGTGGACGAGACTCCGAAGGAACTCCTGCGCCGCGGGCAAAAACTTGAAGAGGCCGCCGAGCGCGTCCGCGTGCGCCACTGGGGACCGCGCACGCTGGATGTGGACATCATCGATATCGAGGGCTATACCTCCGAGGACCCGGAGCTTATCGTCCCGCATCCTTATGGCCACGAGCGTGCCTTCGTGCTGATTCCGTGGTTGGCGGCCGATGCTGGTGCTAGGTTGAGTGGGGAGGGCGTCGCCAAGCGGGTAGCAGCACTCGACCCGAAAGAGCGCGCCGAGATTCGCCGGCTGGGCATGATGGAGGAGCTATGACACGGACCTCGCTGGGTGCCCTCATCGGCACCGGGGTCTTCTTTGCCGCCGCAGCGGCCATCCTCACCACGCGCTTTTATGGCTCCATGCTGCAAATCCCGGTAACGGTCTCCGCCACGCTGTGGCTCATGGCCGTCATCTGTGTGGCGCTGACCTGGAAGGTGGATCAAGCCACCGAGGACGAGCATGGCATTGGCCTGGATAATTCGCAGCTCAACCCCATGACCATCACGCAGTTCATGCTGGTAGGAAAGGCCTCGGCATGGACGGGTTCCATCGTGGGTGGCATTTATGCCGGCATTGCCGTCTACGTCATCCCCAACGCGGGTACGCTCACCGCGGCCTCCGATGACCTCGTGGGCGTCATTGCCTCTGCGCTCGGTGGCCTCGCGATGGCTGCTGCTGGCCTGCGGCTAGAGCGACACTGCGAGACCCCGCCCCCACCAGATGGGGTACAGGCGGTACATTAGTGAGCATGACTGAGCCGCGCTCTTCTTCTAGCAAAACTCCCGCCAAGACGACCAAGCCGGATCTGGGCCAGACCGGGCTCATCGTCCTCGTGGTGTTGGCCGTTGTAGCCAGCATCGTCATGCTGATTTCCGGCTCTGCCGCAGCCCTTAAGATTGCGCTCATCGCCGCTTTGTGGGCTGCCGTGCTTGGCTTCTTCCTGGTGATGCGCTACCGCCGCCAGGCCGAGGAATCCGTGACCAAGCTGGAGCTGCAGGAGCGCGCTCACCGCGCCGAGCTCAAGCAGGCCCGCACAGCCGATGGCCAGCCGCTGCCGGATCAGGAACTGCTGGATGAGATCCGCACCGAGCTGGCTTCCATCCGCAAGCAGATTGAAGATCTTTCCGGCCAGAACTTCACCTATGAACCGGCCGCTCTGCACGCCGAGGCGCGCCGCATCATGCAGCTCGAGGCCCAAACCGCGGCCGCTGCTCGCCCTGGCTCTGAGGAGGGCAATGTGGACTTCACCCAGTCCTCTTCTGGCGCCCCGTCCGCCGATGCCATCGCTGGCCGCTTGGGTAACCAGCCATCCGCGGCGCACGCCGAGGCTAATCCGCTTAATGACATCATCAGCGAAAAGACTCGTGCGCAGCGTACCTCCGGCAAGGCTTCTGGTGCCTCCACCTTTAATACTGGTGGTTTCCAGGCCGTGCGCTGGGATACCGGCGGCGATGATTCCCTGAAGAATACCCGCACGTCCGCGGCCAGCGAGCACCACGGTAGCCATCGCAAGCCAGAGGCTGCCACCACGGCCAATGACGAAACCCAGGACATTCCGCAGCAGCCGGCACCACAGCGCGATGAGCGTGCGGAGTACCCGGGCTCCGGCCAGCACGTAGCCCCAGAAAAGTCCGAGCCGGTGCGCCAGAAGGCGGGCCGCGCGCATCACCGCGCGGCCGCCGATGAGCCCGATTCCCGCGGCCGCCGCCGCAGCGATGATAAGCGCGAGGGCGCGGTCTCCGTGGCCGAGCTGCTGGCCCAGGCGAAGAAAAAGAAGGATAAATAAATGCGCCCGCCACGCATGCGGGTAGCACTCTTCGGTCGTAGCTCGGCTGGTATCAACCTAGCCGGAGAAATGGCGCGTGCCGGCCACGAGATTGTTGAAATCTCCAATCCAGCGGAGCTTTCTTCCTTTGAGGCGCTTATCATTGCGGTCGGCGATGCTCGCCTAGATGCTGCAGTAGAACTACTGGAACCCCACGTTCACCGCGGTCTTATTGCCGTCCACACCTGCCTGTCGCGTGGCGTACAGGTTTTGGATCCGCTGGAGACTCGCGGCTGTGTGGTAGCCGCGCTTGCCCCTATCGTTTCTGGACGGTGGGCTGCAACCACCTTGGATGAGCTAGGTGAAACCATCGTGGAACTCATCGCCGGGGAGTTTCACGCCGATGTTCTCGCATTATCGGACGCCGAGCGTGCCCCTTTTGCCGCACGCGTCTACTATGCCGACATGCTGCACCGGCTACAGGTACCTGCGGCACGGGAAGCAGAATTTTTCGCCCCGACGGAGGAATGGCCGCCGGTAGGCAGTGACTTTGATAGTCAAGAAGCCATTGCTGCCTACCGCGGCGCCACCGATCCCGGCCTGCGCCGCAGCTATGTGGAGGTTGCCCGCCGCCTAGGCGAGGTAGACGGCCGCGAGGAGCTAGAAATGTGGGCCCTACAAGAGGAGAGCCGATGAGCCTGGAGATGGGAAACGCTACCGTCATCAACGACATTGAGCGCATCCGCATGGTCGGTAGTGCTTTTCACAAGACTGGCCGTCCGGTGGCCTTCGTGCCGTTGACCAATGGCGTGCATGCTGGCCATATCGCGTTGGTGCGCGCGGCCAAGCACATCCGCGGCGCGGTTACCGTCGTGGCCCTGCAGTCCCCGCACGAGGAAGATCTTGAGCTCCTGCGCGCCGAGGGCGTGGACATCGTGTGGAATTACTCAACAGAAACCTTGTGGCCACACGGCCGCCGGATCGCCGCGGCTCCGGCCGACGCCGCGACCGCCCTCGAGCCGGACCTCAGCGAGGATCTCTCGCTGTACCTTGCGCTCATCCTGACGCTTTCGCCTACCGACGTCCTCCTTGGTGAAAAGGACTACGAGCTCCTCCTCGCCATCCACCACGCGGTTCAAGATTTCCACCTGGGTGTCCGCGTGCAGGGCGTGCCCGCCGTACGCATGCCCGATGGCGTGGTGATGAGCTTGCGCAATACCAACGTCCCGGCCGACTCCCGCGACCAGGCTGCGGCCCTATCCGCCGCGCTGACCGCCGGCGCACATGCCGCCGAAGCCGGTGCGGAGAAGGTCCGCGAGGTTGCCGCGGAAGTCTTGCGCGCAGCAGGCGTTGAGCCGGACTACCTCGAGGTGCGCGGCCGCGACCTCGGCACGCCTCCCGAGGAGGGCGATGCCCGCTTGCTCGTCGCCGCGACAATCGGCGGCGTCCGGCTCATCGATAATGTCGGGCTGCCGCTGGGCATCGGGTTTAATAATATTGAAGAACACGAAGCCAAGGCCGAGCTCGAGCGCGAGCAACAGCGCGCGCAGGGTACCGCTTCCCAGCAGCCATCGGAGGACTAATGACCGATATCCAGATCCGCGACCTTGACCCGCGCGATGAGCCCAAGGCTATTTCTTTTGCCATTGAGGGCATGCACCTGCACTGGTTTGTGAAGAACCCGCGCTTCGAGCGCGCCTATGGCCGCTACTTTTGGGATTTAGAGCGCGCCAAGGCCACCGATATCTTGGCGGCTTACGATGGCGACCGATTCCTCGGCGTGCTGTTGGCCTCCATGAAAGGCAAGCCCGCGCTGCCATATCCGTGGTGGCGCAAGGCGTTTGTTCACGCGGTGGAAATCTTTAATAACCTGCGCCCGGGCGGGCACCGCGACGATTACGATGCCGCCAATCAGGACATGCTGCTCAAGTACTTGGGTAAGCACCCCATTGATGGCGAAATCGGCTTCCTCGTCGCGGATCCCAATTCCGGCGTGAGCGGCGTGGGCACGGCGCTGCTCGAGGCCTTCGAAGCCCGTCACGAGGGAAAGAATGTCTACTTGTTTACCGATGACGGCTGCACTTATCAGTTCTATGACAGCCGTGGTTTCACGCAAGTGGGCGAGCGCACCATCGCGGTCAACGAGGACCGCGACTTGGAGTGCATGCTCTATGTGCGCCGCCTTGGGGCGCCGCAGGCTTAGCGCTGCGCAGGCTTAGCGCGCCAACGCGCCCATCGGATCCCAGGCCGGCAGGGTGGTGACGGACTCGGACTGCAACGCCGCTTGGTATTGCTCCGGCAGGCGGGAGGGGTGCACGGCGATTTCGAAGACGAACTCGTCGAACCAGTCATCGGCCATGGTCCAAAAGCCCTTATCGGCCTTCTTCGGGCCCCAGGAATTCTCCACGCGCCAGCGATTGACGGTGCCGTCGTCTGCGATATCGGCGCCGGTAAAGACCATCGCGTGGGTCATGAGGGACTCGTGCAGGCGCAAACGCTGCGCCTTGTCCAGATCCATCTCCACGCCGTAGAAGGCCTCATATTCGTGCAGGTGCTTGGCCCACACGCCGTGTTCATCATCGGATTGCTGGTCGGTATGGCAGCCGAACCAGACGGGCTGGCCGTCTTCGATGGAGGCACGCGCGGCATCGCGCAGCACCTCCACTGGCGCGTTCAAGTAGGTCACGCGCTTTCCGGCCACGTTGCCCAGGTACTCCACGGTGTAGAGCTCGCCGTAGGCATTGCGCGGGTCGTTGACCACGCAGACGTACTCGCTTAGGTCCGCCGGCAGGTATTCCTCGGCAAACTCCTGCGGGGTATAGGTGCCCGCGCGGTGGAACTCATCGTCCTTATCGCGGTACTGCCACACAAAGTCCTCGGGCGGCAGGCCAAGGTTGGCGGTGAGGATACGGTAGACGTCGGCAAGCGCCTGCTCATGCGCGCCCTCTTCGCCGCTGCGGATGCGGTGGGCGGCGCGGCGCAGCACGGTCTGCAGATTGCGGTTAAGCATCGCCGTGGCCTCGGAAGAGGCGGTCTCCGGCATGGCGTACTGCGGCACCACGCCGTACTTTTCCACCAGGGCGACGAACATGGACCACTGGCCGCCGTCATCGATGGGATCATCCATGAGCTTGGTCACCGTGCGGTCCGTAATCTCGCGGTCCTTGAGCTCAGCCATGGCGGTAAGGAACCAATTGGCCTTCTCCAGCTTGTCAAAGAAGTAAATATAGGTCTGCGAGAGCTCAAAATCCTTGAGCTTGGCTTTGTCCATGAGCCCGCCGCGCAGGGAATTAAGGCCGGCAAAAATCCAGCAGCGGCCGGAAGCCTTCTGGTCGGCCACGCCCCAAGAATCTAGCTTATGGCTGGTTACCGGTGTGAGATGGCGCAATTGCTCACGGTCGAGGCTGAGCTTGTCGACGCCCTCCTGGGCCACCCCATTGCGTACCAGGCGCAGCGTGGCATCGCTGGTGAGCTCGGCGGTGGCGGCATGAACCTCGTTCGGTTTAATCTCTGTCATTTCTCGATTCTCCTTAGTTCATCCGGTCCCAGAGGGGAAGCTCAATCGGTTCGGTGGCAAGGGCCTGGGCAAGCGTGTCGCTCAGGTGCTCCTTGCGGACGGCGATGTGGAAGACGTTCTGGTCAAACCAGGCATCGGCCATCGTGGCAAAGCCCTTGCCGGGCACATCCTCGCCGTCGTCCTTGCGTGGCGGCTTAGAGCCCCAGGAGTTCTCCACGCGCCAGGCGCGGTCGCCGTCGACGCCGGTGAGCACCATCGCGTGGGTGGGCGCGGTCTCGCCGGAGGTAAAACGCTCCTCCTTGCTCATGGAGGAATCGATGCCGTAGAGGCCATCGGTATCTACCAATCCCTCGTCCCATACACTGTTGAGGAAGGAGAACTGGCGGTTGACATCGCAGCTAAACCACACCGGCTCGCCGGCCGCCAGGCTGCGCTTGGCGGTCTCCTTGAGCTCTTCCACGGTTGCGTTCACGTACTCCTGCGGAGCGCCTCCCAACACATTGGTCTCCTCGGCGCTGCTGAATACGCGATGCTTGGGGTTGGTGGAGCGGGGGTCATCGGCCAACACCACGTACTCGTCCAAGTTCGGCAGATACTTATCCGCAAACTCTTGCGGGGTGGAGTGCAGGCGCACGAATTGCTCGTCCTTGGTGCGGTACGCCCAGGTAAATTCCTCCGGCGGGGTGCCTAGGTGGATGGCGAGGATACGGTGGAAATCGGTGCGTGCCTGGGCGATGATGTCCTCGCGCGGGCCATCTAGCGCGGCGGCGCGGCGTACCACGGTGGCAAGATCGCGGTTCATCTCCGCGGTATTTCCAGACGAGCGTACCTCCGGCATGACCTCGGCAGGCACGGCACCGTACTTGGCTACGAGGTTGCTAAAGAAGCACCACCAGCCGCCATCGGCGCTGGCGTGATCGAGTACTGCGGCCACGGTGCGATCGTCCCAGCCAGCGCCCTTTTTATCCAGCAGCTGGTTGAGCACCAGGTTGGCGCGCTCTAGCTTGTCAAAATACTGCAGGTAGGTGAAGGAAAACTCAAAGCTATCTACATTGAGTTCCTTGGCCGCGCGGTGACGGAAGACGTTCAGCGCCGCGAACATCCAGCAGCGGCCTGAGCGCTTTTGGTCCGATACGCCCAAGCTATCCAGCTTGACCTCGGTGGTGGGGTAGAGGGCCGTAATGCGGTCGCGGTCCAGGGCCGCCTTGGCCGCCCCGACGTTGGTAATGGCGTTGCGCGCGATGCGCAGCCGGGAATCGGCCGCGGCCTCCTCGCGCAAGTGGGATAGGTATTCGTTGGTGAGCAAAGTCATAGTTTCGGTTTTAGCAGACCCAAGCCCACAGCGGCGCGGGCGGGTGGAGCTAGAGGTAGGCCGCCAGCTTGCCGACGGCCCCCGGAGTCCCCACTTCCTCCGGCAACCACGGAACCTCGCGCACCGGGGTATCGGGCAGCTGGGTGCGCAGGAGTGCGAGCGCCTCATCCTCGGCGGCGCGTCGGGCGGCCAAGAACTCGCCTTGGTTCTCCGGGGTGCGCCGGTTAACCAGCATGGATCCCACCCGCACACCGTTGCTCGTGAGGTCCGCATGAAACTCGGCAGATTCCAGCACAGGCAGGCGCTCAGCGGTGAGCACGATGTGGAACACGGTGCACGGGGAGGTAAGAGCGGTGCGCAGCTGGGCAAAGCGCTCGCGGCGCTGGAAAAGCGTGGCGCGAATTTCCTGATTGCGCCGGTCCACTGGGTCATTATCCGCGCCGCTTCCTTGCGACATACCGCGCACCAGCGAGCCGAATTTATCGGATTTCTCGCGCCGGGAGAGCAATCCATCGGTATAGGCGGCCATGATCTCCGGCAAGGCCATCAGCCGCGAAGTGTGCCCAGAGGGGGCGGTATCGAAGATGAGGTAGTCGAAGTCCGACTCCTCCACGACGAGCGCCGCTATGCGCTCCAATAGGGCCGCCTCCTGTGTGCCGGGCGATTGCCGGGCCAAGTCGAGGTGCTTCTTCACCTCACCGTGCAGGTGCTCGGGCATAAAGCGGCGCATCGAGTTCCCTACCTGCGCTAGGTGTTGCTCGGTCGCGCGTGCAGGGTTGATCTCGATGGCGGACAGGGTAGGGGTGAGGTCTACGGGGGCGTCGCCAAGCGAGGCACCAAAAATATGCCCCAGGTTATGCGCCGGGTCCGTGGACACCAGGCAGACGCGGTGCTCACGGGACAGGCGCAGCGCGGTAGCGGTGGCCAGGGTAGTTTTACCCACCCCGCCCTTGCCGCCAAAGAACATGATGGGTGCGGTCTCTAACAACATTGAATATTCTCCAGCGGGGATCTATCCATTCCCATGCGGGTATGCCAGGCGTGGAAATCCTCATAGACCAGCGGCAAAAGCTCCAGGGTGTAGTAGCTGGCCGGGTTGGGGATGCCGAGCGCCTCCGAGGCGACCAGCATCAGGAAGAGATCATCTTCTTGCTGCTGGGCCTTGGCAAAGCTGGCACGATACGGGGCCTGGTAGTACTCATTGAGCCCGGCCGCAAGTGCCTTAAGCTTGTCGAGCATGCTCGGGCAACGGGGCATCAAGGTCTTCATCGGACCACTCCAGCGGGGTCTCCTTGCGGGCGCGAGAAATCGCGCCGACGGCCTCCACGATGACCCAAATGGCGGCGACCACGATGATGACGTCCATGCAGAATAGCAGCCAGTTCTGGCTGGTAAAGAGGGACTTCAGCTGGAGCAGTGCGGCCCACAGTGACATGGCGGTAACGAAGATGAGCGGGAAGACCACCGGCCACGTCGGCCGGCGCAGGTGGGTCAGGATGACCACCACGATGGCCAAGGAAAGGCCCGCCATGAGCTGGTTGGTGGTGCCGAACAGCGGCCAGATGGTCATGCCGCCGGAGCCATCCGCGCCGGCGGAGAAGGTCAGGCCGAAGGCCAAGCCCACCGCGATGACGGTGGCGGCCAAGGCCTTGATGCGCACGCCCATGATCTCGCCAATTTCTTGCACCACTAGGCGCTGCAGGCGCACGCCCGAGTCCATGGTGGTGGCGGCGAAGAGGACGGCCATGGTGGCCAAGATGGTGCCGGAGAGGGACGTGGGAATCCCCATGCCCTCATTTATGAGTGCGCCGCCGCCTTGCACGAAAGCCTCCACGCCGCCGGCATTCCACTCGGAGTAGATCTCTTCCCACTGCTGCAGGGACTTAAAGCCCGCGGTGGTGGCGATGATGGTGCCCAGCGCGAGCAAGCCCTCGCCTACGGCGCCGAAGTACCCCACAAAGCGCACGTCAGTTTCCTTATCCACCTGCTTGGACGAGGTGCCGGAGGCCACCACGCCGTGGAAGCCGGAGATAGCGCCGCAGGCGATGGTGACAAAGAGTAGCGGGAAGATGCCCGGGGTACCGTCCGGCACGTTGTCGCGCAACGCCGGTGCGGCAAGCGAAGGGCGGGTAATAAGGAAGGAACCGTACAAGATGGCCAGGCCCACAAAGAGCTGGAGGCCGTTGATGTAGTCGCGCGGCTGCAGCAACACCCACACCGGCAGCATCGAAGCGATGAAGGCGTAGATGAATAACAAGATGATCCACACGCCGTTGGCGGGGATGCCCAGGACCGTATCTGGCAGGACCACAGGCACGCGGTCACCGATGATCATCAACGCGTAGAGCGCGACAACGCCCACGATGGAGACCAGCGGCAGGTTCCAATTCAGGCGGTAGATGGCCTGGCCGATAAGCAGCGCGACGACGATGGCGCCCCACGTGGGGATAACGGCCGTAGGCGTGGAGACCAGCAGGTTCGAAATGACCACGGCGAAGGCCGCATTCACCATCAACAGCAGCAGGAAGATGACGATGAGGAAGAGATTACGCCCGCGCTTGCCAATGTAGCGACCAGACAAAGTGCCAATGGACTGGCCCTTGTGGCGCTGCGACGCCCACAGCGCGCCTAAATCGTGCATGCCGGCAAAGAAGATGGTGCCGAGGGTGACCCAGAGAAACGCCGGGACCCAGCCCCAGATGACGGCTACGGCCGGACCAATGATGGGCGCGGCGCCCGCCACGGATGTGAAGTGGTGGCCCCACAGAACGTATTTATTGGTGGGTACATAGTCTACGCCGTCTTCCATGGTGTGGGCCGGGGTGGAGTAGTTCGGGGATAGCCGGAAAATGCTCTTTCCTAGGAGCTTGGAATAGAGCAGATAGCCGGCGCCCATCATCGCAATGCCGATGATGGCGAGGACAAGAGAGTTCATGGTGTACGTCTCCTCATGGGCAGTCAGGTGGCGTGTATCACACGTGCGAATAGTATGCCATAACTCACATAGGTATTAGCCCGTGGGGGAGACCGGCGGGTGGATTTATATTTGGAAGGCGCAGGCGGCGCAGTTCCTCATGCTGCCGATAGGGAAAACGACTGCGCGGCCCCAGTTCCAGTGGGGGAACGTGGGCCGCGCGGTGGGTGCTTAAACCAGGTGGTGGTTACTTCTTATCGACGCCGATGTTGCCGTCCTTCTTCCACACCACAACCACTGCCGGGCGAGGAGTGGACTTGCCGCCCTCTGGCCAGTGGGAGGTCTGCTTTTCGAAGGTGGCGTCGTCGGTCTCGCCTGGGTGCTGAACGTTGACCATCACGCGCTCATCGGTGACGATGGGGCCGCAGGTCTCAGCGCCTGCCGGGACCGTCAGGAAGCACTTGAGCTCACCGCGGGTATCGCCCTCAGTGGTCACGGCGTAGAGGCCATCGTTGGACTCAAGGGCGTTGCCGTCGGTGGAGATCCACAGGTTGCCGTGGCTATCGAAGGCCAGGTTATCCGGGCAAGAAATTGGGGAGACCTTCTCCTTGTCAAAGCCACCAAAGTAGGTATTTGCTTCCTTCGGATCACCACAGACCAGGAAGAGGTTCCAGGTGAACTTCTCGCCAGCGTGGTCATCTTCAATCTCCATGACCAGGCCGTTCTTGTTCTCCTTGATAGGAGCCCACTCCATCGGCTCTTCCTTGTTCTTCTTGGCATTCTCGCCGGTAGCGCCGCGGTACTTATTATTGGTCAGGGCCACGTAGACTTTCTCGGAGTCTGGGTGAACCTGCATATCCTCAGGGCGGTCCATCTTGGTGGCGCCCACCTTATCGGCGGCCTCACGGGTGTAGACGGCAACCTCTTCGGCAGACATGCCATCAACGTGGGACTCGAACTTGTTGTTCTCTGTATCGGAGGTCAGCAGCTTGATCCATTCGCCCTTGCCATCAAAGGCGCCATCCTCTGGCAGCACGCCGGAGCCGTCAATCTCGTCCTCTGGGGAGTTGCCCTCTACCTTGGCCACGTACAGGGTGCCGTGGTCCAAGATGGTGAGGTTGTGCTCGATGTCGTCCTCTTTGTACTTCTTGGTGGAGATGAACTTGTAGATGTACTCGAAGCGGGAGTCATCGCCGGAGTAGCACACGACGGTGCCATCGGATGCGATGTGGATGTTGCCGGCCTCGTGCTTGAAGCGGCCCAGCGCGGTGTGCTTGACCGGGGTTGACTTCGGGTCCAGCGGGTTGATTTCTACGATCCAGCCAAAGCGGTTCGGCTCGTTCGGCTCCTTGGAGACATCGAAGCGCTTATCAAAGCGCTCCCACTTGCGCTGGGATTCGCCGTCTTCCATGCCGAAGCGCTCCAGGGACTCCTGCGCCTTCTTGTCATCCAGCTTGGCGTGGGCGAAGTACTGGTCAAAGTTCTCTTCGCCAGAAAGCATGGTATTCCACGGAGTGATGCCGCCGGAGCAGTTATTCAGGGTGCCCTTGACCTTCTTGCCGGTCTTATCGGCGGAGGTCTTGACGTAGTCGGAGCCGGCAGCTGGGCCCACCAGGGTGAATTCGGTGGTGGCGGTGATGCGGCGGTTGAGCGGGCCGAACTCGCGCTTGAGTTCACCGGTATCGCCTACCTTGGACACCTCCACGATGGAGTGGCCGTGGCCAGCCCAGCCGATCTTGGCCTGCTCCTCGGTGGGGTTATCCGCATCGTAGTTGGGGAACATCTGCGGCTCGGTGGTGTACTCGTGGGAGCAGACGTAGATAAGGCGGTTGTCATCGTCCGGGTGCTCGATAAGGCCCGCGAAGTCATTGTTGAAGCCGAACTGCTTCTCGGCTGCCTCGGCGGTCTGGTTCTTATCATCGAATTCCGGCGCGTCCTCAAACAGTGGGTCGCCCCAGGCAATGAGAACGGACTGCTCGTAGCCATCCGGGATGACCACTTCGTCCTTCTCGTTTGGCTGAACTGGGTCGAACTTCATGCCCTCTGCGGAGGTGAGCTCAACGTTAGCCTCAGAGGTCTTGCCGCCCTTGCCCTCGGAAGAAGAAGCCTCGTTAGACGCATCATCCGGGTTGGAGCAGGCCGCCAGAGCAGCGCCGCCGCCAACGGTGACGACGGACAGGCTGCCCGCACGCAGCGCGGTACGGCGGGAGAATTGGTCAGCAAAATACGGGTTATTGGACTTGTTCTCGCACTCGCCAAAGCAAGCATTACCGCACTTGTAGGTGCAGGTCAGGCTGGAACGAGAGGAGGCAAAGAGACTAGAGAGAAGGTTGCGGCCTTTAAGCGCCATTATTACTGCTCCAAAAAAGGTCGAAAATATTGTTTAGACACGGGGACAGCCATTTATATAAGGGGATCTCAGTAACTGTGTGTTGGCGCTGAGGTGACGGTGAAGTGAATTATGCGTAAATCTTTTCCGGGGTGAGGGGGGCGTGGGCTAAATCGCGTGCTGCGGTGGGGATCGACTACCCTAGGCTAACGTGAGCGAGCAGAAGAATAATGAAGTAAACGATGTCCCTGAGCAGCTGCGCATCCGCCGCGAGAAGCGCGATCGCCTGCTGGAATCCGGCGTAGAGGCCTACCCGGTCACCGTTGAGCGCACCATTTCTTTGAAGGATTTGCGCCACGATTTCCGCGTAGTGGCCGAGGGCGAAGAGCCGGGCGCCGAAGAAGGCGTGACCTACCTGGCCCCAGGCGAGGAAACCGAGGTAACCCACGCCATTGCCGGCCGCCTTATCTTTATGCGCAATACCGGCAAGCTGTGCTTTGCCACCCTGCAAGATGGCGATGGCACCCAGGTGCAGGCCATGCTTTCCTTGGCCGAGGTAGGCAAGGAGCGCCTCGACGCTTGGAAGTCCGATGTTGACTTGGGCGATTTCATCTCCGTGCGCGGCCGCGTGATTTCCTCCCGCCGCGGTGAGCTGTCCATCATGGTTTCCGAGTGGACCATGGCCGCTAAGTCCCTGCGTCCGTTGCCGGTGTCCTTTGCCGATATGGCAGAAGATACCCGTGTGCGCCAGCGCTATAACGACCTCATTATCCGCGAAGAGGCCCGCAAGAACGCCATGATCCGCGTGAAGGTCATGCGCGCGCTGCGCAACTACCTGGAAAGCCAGGACTTCGTTGAAATCGAGACCCCGATGCTGCAGACCCTGCACGGTGGCGCGGCCGCTCGCCCGTTTATCACCCACTCCAATGCGCTGGATATTGACCTCTACCTGCGCATTGCGCCGGAGCTGTACTTGAAGCGTGCCGTCGTCGGCGGCATTGACCGCGTCTTCGAAATCAACCGCAACTTCCGCAACGAGGGCGTGGACCGTTCTCACTCGCCGGAGTTCGCCATGCTCGAGACCTACGCTGCATGGGGCGACTACGACGATTGTGCCCGCATGACGCGCGAGTCCATCCAGGCCGTAGCGCGCGACGTCTTTGGCTCCACCACCGTCACCCTGGCGGATGGCACCGAGTTCGACTTCGGCGGCGAAGAGTGGCCCGAAATCGAGATGTACCCCTCCCTCAATGAAGCCCTGCAGCGCAAGTTCCCGGGCCAGCCGGAGGTCACCATCGATACCGACGTCGAGACGCTCAAGGGCATTGCAGACGTCATCGGCCTTGACGTCCCCAAGGATGGCGGCTGGGGCCACGGCAAGCTAGTGGAGGAAATCTGGGAGGTCCTGTGCGAGGACCAGCTGGAAGGCCCCATCTTTGTCAAGAACTTCCCGGTTGAGACCTCCCCACTGACCCGTCAGCACCGTTCCAAGCCGGGCGTGACCGAGAAGTGGGATCTCTACGTCCGCGGCTTCGAGCTGGCAACCGGCTACTCCGAGCTGGTGGACCCGGTTATCCAGCGCGAGCGCTTTGAGGATCAGGCTCGCCTGGCCGCCGGTGGCGATGACGAGGCCATGGTGCTGGACGAGGACTTCCTTGCTGCAATGGAGCAGGGCATGCCTCCTACGGCCGGCACCGGCATGGGCATGGACCGCCTGCTGATGGCCCTGACCGGCCTGGGCATCCGTGAAACCGTGCTCTTCCCACTGGTTAAACCAGAGCAGAAGTAGCAGCCCAGCGGCCAATCTCTAGCCGTCAGCCCACGTGGCTGGCGGCTTTTGCCGTGCCTGGGCTAGTGCGAAAGTGGCCCTGCGGATTTATCGCCGCGCAGGCGCTTAATAATGTTTTCGGCCGAAATCAGACACATCGGCACGCCCACGCCCGGCACGGTGGTGGCTCCTGCGTAATAGAGTCCATCGACCTTGCGCGAGGCATTACGCCCGCGCAAGAACGCCGATTGCCGCAGCGTGTGCGCGGGCCCAATAGAACCGGCCGACCAGGCACGGTAGCGCTCGGCAAAATCGGCCGGGCCGAGCGTGCGCTTGATGACGACCCTGTCTACCAAATCTGGCACCCCGGCCGTGGCCGCGATGTGGTTGAGGGCGGCGTCGGCAATCGCGGCAACGCGCTCGGATTCGTCTGCGTGGTAGGCGTTGCCGAACCCAGGCGCCTCCGCGGCCGGCACCGGTACCAAAATGAAGAGGTTTTCGTGGCCCGCGGGCGCTACGTTCGGGTCGGTGGCCGAGGTCTTGGACACGTAGATGGACTCCGAGGCGCCCAACGGCCGGGAGGGCTCCGGCCCGGAATAGACGGCGCGGAAATCCGGATCCCAATCCTGGCTAAAAAGCAGCGTATGGTGCGCTAGTTCTGGCAGCTCGCCCTTCACCCCGGCCAAAATAAGCACGGTGCCCAGACCGGGATTGCGCCGGCCCCAATAGCGCTCCGGGTACGTGCGCAACTGCGGCGGCAAAAGCTGGGTCTCGGTGTGGTGCACGTCCGCCGCCGAGACCACGATATCGGCGTGGATTGCGCCCTTGTTCGTGCGCACGCCCGTGACCTGCCGGTTGGCGACCTTGATGGAGGTCACCTCCTCGCCCAAGCGGAAGGTGGCGCCAAACTTCTGAGCCTGCCGGTAGATGGCCTGGACCACGGCCGCGAAGCCACCCTGCGGGTAGCGCACGCCCTCCACCAGGTCGGTATGGCTCATCAAGGAATACAGTGCCGGTGCGGCGGCCGGCTCGGAGGACAAAAAGACCGCCGGGTAGCTCAAGATTTGGCGCAGGCGGGCATCAGAAAAGCTTCGGCCCACATGCTGCTTCAGGTTCGCCGAAAGCAGCGCCACCAGGCGGGACAACCGGGTGCGGATATCGCGGTGCACCAGGTTCAGCGGCGCGGAGAAGGTGGTGTAAAGGAAGTGCTTGAGCGCCATGTCATAGGTATCGCTGGCCTGCGCTAAGTACTCCCGGACTTTCTCGCCTGCGCCGGGCTCCAGTGACTCGAAAAGCGCGGTGACTTCCTCGGTGCCGGAGTGCACGTCCACCGGCGCATCCCCATGAAAGACGCGGTAGGCGGGGGAGAGGTCTACCAAGTCCAGCTCCGCCTCGGTGGAGGTGCCGCACAGCGCAAAGAAGTGATCGAAAGCCTCGGGCATGAGGTACCACGACGGGCCGGTATCCCAGCGGAAGCCAGCCTCCGCAAAGCTGCCGGCGCGCCCGCCTACCTCATCCAGCGAGTCCACAACGGTGACCTCGTAGCCCTCGCGGCCGAGCAAAGCGGCGGTGGCGAGTCCGGCGATGCCGGCTCCAATGACGACGGCGTGCATGACGTCTCCTTAACCTCTGGCTGGGTGTGGGGTATGGCTGCTGTGGCCGCGACGGCGCACCGCGCGGGCCGCGAGCCAAGCCTTGGTGTGGTTCGGAACGGATACCCGTGTAGCGGCAAGCGCCGTAGCCGGGGTGGCGGCAAGGCGATTGGTGAGCTCGGCAAAGATATCCGCCGCCGCGCTCACCCCCACCCGTGCAGAGGCCGGCAGCAAGTCGATGGTGAGCGCAGCGGTGGCGAGCTCCCGGCGGATCTCTGCGATAAGCGCGGACTTGGTGGCCTCATCAATTCGTCCCGATGGGGCCTGCTGAAAATAGGTGCGGCCCAAAGTGGAGCTATCCTCAGCCAGGTCACGCAGGAAATTAATCTTCTGAAAGGCTGACCCTAGCGCGCGGGCGCCGCGCTCCATGGCGGCGCGGTCGGCAGGGGAGACGTCTTCCTCGGCCAAGAAAATTTGCAGGCACAATAGCCCGATGGCTTCCGCTGAGCCGTAGATATAGTCCTGCAGCTCCGACGGGGAGTATTCGCGTTGGGTCAGGTCCGCGCGCATGGAGCTAAAGAAGGCAACAAGGTGCTCGCGGTGGAAGCCGCAGCGGCGAGCGGTGATGGCATAAGCGTGCACAATCGGGTCGGTGTGCAGTCGCTGCTGCGGTGCGGCCAGGATGGTCTGCTCGTAGGCACTTAGCGCGGCGGCGGGGTCGGTGTGGGCTTGGGCTGCGGCGCCGTCGACAAGCTCGTCTGCAATGCGCACCACCGCGTATAGGTGGCGGATATCGGCGCGCACCCGCCCGCGCAAAAGCCGCGTGGCCAGGGAGAAACTGGTGGAGTACTGCCCCATAACCTGCGCGGCCGCGCGGGAGGCCGCTTGGTCATAGCGAGTCAACATATCTGTCAACGTAGCATGCAGCCTGTTAGCGGTTCGTGGCGCGTGGCTGCCCCTCGGCAAAGCCGGCCGCAGACTGCACGCCCACGGTGGCGCGCTCGCGGAAGGCGGCCAGGGAATCGGCGCCGGCGTAGGTGCACGAGGAACGCACGCCAGAGACAATCCGGTCCACCAGGTGCTCCACACCGCCGTGCTCGGGGTCGAGGTAGATGCGGGAGGTAGAAATGCCCTCTTCGAACATCTCGCGGCGGGCGCGTTCAAAAGCTTCGGTATCGGAATTGCGGCCGCGCACCGCCCGGCGCGAAGCCATACCGAAGGATTCTTTATAGAAGGCACCGTCGGCATCCTTGTGCAGGTCACCTGGGGACTCGAAGGTGCCGGCGAACCAAGAGCCAATCATCACATTGGAGGCGCCCGCGGCAAGTGCGAGGGCAACGTCGCGCGGGTCGCGCACGCCGCCATCGGCCCAAACATGGGCGCCTACCTCGCGGGCGGCCGCAGCGCACTCCAGGACGGCCGAGAACTGCGGGCGGCCCACACCAGTTTGCATGCGGGTGGTGCACATCGCACCCGGGCCCACACCGACCTTGATAATGTCCGCGCCGGCCGCAGCCAGCTCGCGCACGCCCTCAGCCGTGACGATATTGCCGGCCGCAATGGGAAGCCCCAGATCCAGCGCCTTAACCTTGCGCAGCGCGGTGAGCATGCTTTCCTGGTGGCCGTGAGCGGTATCGATGACTAGGACGTCAGCACCGGCCTCCGCTAGGGCACGGGCGCGGCCTTCCACATCACCGTTGATGCCCACCGCAGCACCGATGTGTAAGCGGCCTTGCTTGTCGACGCCCGGCCTGTACATCTTCGCCCTCACCGCGCCCTTCCTCGTGAGGATTCCAGCCAAGGTGCCATCCGGGTTGACCACCGGGGCTAGCTTGCGGGAGGTTTTGCGCAGCTTGGTAAAGGCCTCCTGCGGGTCAATACCCACCGGCAGCGTGACCAAGTCGGTGGTCATCAATTGGCCAACGGCGGTGAAGTTATCCTGTCCGCGCAGGTCCTTTGGGGTGATGATGCCGATGGGCATGTCCCCGTCGACCACGATGGCGGCACCATGGGCGCGCTTGTGCAAAAGGTTGCTGGTATAGCCCACGGTGTGGTGCGGCTTCACGGTAATTGGGGTGTCATAGACCAAGTCCGCCGCCTTCACAGAGGCGATGGTTTCTGCGGCCGCTTCTAAAGAGAGGTCCTGTGGCAGGATGGTCAGCCCGCCGCGCCGGGCGATGGTCTCTGCCATGCGGCGCCCGGCCACGGCAGTCATATTGGCCACGATGAGCGGGATGGTATTTCCGGTGCCGTCCTCAGTGGTGAGGTCTACCGACTGGCGCGAGCCCACCTCGGAGTGGCTCGGGACCATAAATACGTCGGAGTAGGTCAATTCGTACGGCGGGTGGGAATCGTTGAGAAAACGCACTGGGGTGTACCTCGTTTTAGGCTCGGGTGGCGCGGTCTCACCGCGCGGATGAAGACACTAAAACTATACTCCTCGACTTTCCCCGCACTCGCGGCCTCAGTATCCTGTCTGGGTGTCTCAGAAACCAGATCCCCACATTTCCGCAGAGGTAAAAATCAACCTCACCATCCTCGTCCTCGGCGCGATGGTGATGATCCTGAACGAGACCGCCCTGTCGGTAGCGCTGCCCACCATCATGGCGGACTTTGGCATCCCCGCGACCTCCGCCCAGTGGCTGCTTACCGGTTTCCTCCTCACCATGGGCGTGGTCATCCCGACCACCGGCTTTCTCATGGATAAGTTCACCACCCGGCAGATCTTCTTGGCCGCGTCGGGCGTTTTTCTTGCCGGTACGGTGTTGGCGGCGCTCGCCCCGGCCTTCGGCGTGCTGCTGGTGGGGCGCGTATTCCAGGCGGCCGGCACCGCCTTGATGATCCCCACCCTGATGACGGTGGCGATGACCCTCGTCCCGCCGCAGCGCCGCGGCAGCGTCATGGGCATTATCTCCGTGGTCATTTCCGTGGCCCCAGCACTCGGACCCACGGTGGGCGGCTTCGTGTTGGGCATGTCTAGCTGGCACGTCATCTTCTGGACCATGGTGCCGCTGCTTGGCCTCATCTGCGCCGCCGGCTATTTCCGCCTGGTCAACGTGGGAGATAAGCGCGATACCCCGCTGGATTTCCCGTCCGTCGTCCTGTCCGTCTTCGCCTTCGGCGGATTGGTCTACGCCGTATCGTCCCTGGAAAACATACTGGAGGGCGATGGCCTGGTAGACATCGTCGTCCTCATCGTTGGTCTCGTGGCTTTGGCGCTTTTCACCCGCCGCCAGCTGCGCCTGGCCAAGGACAATCGCGCTCTTTTGGACATGCGCCCGTTTACGGTTCCCAACTTCACCGTGGCGGTACTGGGCATGCTGCTCATGTTTGGGCTATTGCTCGGCGTGGTCAATATTCTACCCATCTACCTGCAGACCTCCCTGGCGGTAAGCTCGCTGGTCACCGGGCTCGTCGTCATGCCTGGCGGTTTGCTCCAAGGCGGCATCTCGCCGATGGTCGGCCGTCTCTATGACGTCCACGGGCCCCGCCCGCTCATGATCCCCGGCGCCCTGCTCCTCGCCGCGGGCACGTGGCTGATGACCCTGCTCAACGAGGACAGTGCGGTATGGATGGTCATTGGCATGCACATCCTTTTTGCGCTGGGCATCGCGCTTATGATGACGCCGCTGATGACGACGTCCCTAGCCTCCCTGCCAGACGAGCTCTACTCGCACGGCTCCGCCATCCTCAATACCCTGCAGCAGCTGGCGGGCGCGGCCGGCACCGCCTTCCTGATGACCTTCCTGACCCGTGGCACCAAGTCCGGTGCGGCCCAAGGCATGAACGAGGTCGCCGCGACGGCTCATGGCGCACACTGGGCCTTCCTTTTTGCCGGCGTGCTTTCGCTGGTGGTTGTCGTACTCGCTCCGTTCCTCAAGCGCGTACCCTCCGCGGAATAGGAACAAGGACAAATTAAGAGGCGCACAGCGGCAGGTTCAGCCGCTCCTCTTCAGCCTTATCGCCCCAGACCAGGAATGCGGACTGGGTGCCTTCCACGGCCATCACGTAGGTAGGAACATCCGCGGTGGTCTCAAAGCTTTGGATGGTGCACTGGTCATTGGAAAGCTCTACCGGTTCGGCGTCGGGAAGCACGGCATCGCGCTCCTCCACGCTGGGGTAGTAGGTCACGATGTAGTTGAACCCATCGCCCACGCAGGAAATCTTGGCCTCCTGGCCAGGCTCCGGCTCGCGCGAGGAGCACTTAGCCCCATCGAAGCCGTCCTGACCGCTGCGGGAGCCCACCAAGTCCGGGTACGCATCCGCAAGGTTTTGCTCTTTGTCATTCCAGCTGGGGTAGGACAGGAAGAACCACAGCGCGGCCGCAGCAGCGATCGCGGCCACCGCCAGCACCGTAATCAGCGCAATGAGCCCGCCCTTGCCCTTCTTCTTCGGGGCGGGTGCCATCGGTTGCTGCGGCTGCGCCATGGGCTGGGCCATCGGTTGCGGCTGTTGTGGTGGGGCAAACTGCTGCTGAGGGCGTGGCTCCGGCTCCTGCACGCGCGGAATCTGCGCGGTATCGAATTCGCGCTGCGGGCGCAGGTGAGCCACAACATCCTTGGCACTACCCGCATTGCCGGTGGGCTTATACTCCGGGCACTTGCGGGCAACAAGCTCTTCAAACGCCGCCACTGCATCGCCGTGCTCTTCGCCGGACGGACCGGCCGCAGCCAGCACCGAAACCTGGCGTTGCTTATCGACGCCCACCCGTGCCTCCCTTAGCCCATGCACCGCAAAATCTGCCCGCCCGCGGGAAACTAGGAAGTCCACCGCACCCGCCAGCGGACCGAAGACGTCGGCGGCCTCCTCGCGGCTGAGATCATTGGGAAGCTCAGAAAGCTGGGTTCCGGAAACCCCTTCGCGCACGATGAATTCCTGCCCGTCCGCGGTAGTGCCCGTGCCTACCAGCGGCGCGATGGCAGGGTGGTGCAACCCATGCAGTGCCGTGGATTTGTCCACCACGCCGGTAATTTCCGGCGCGAAGATTTCCACGCTCAGCTGCTGGTGCGTGTTTCCATCTTCGACCGCAAAGAGGGTAGACGATGGAGCCTCATCCAACACGGCCAATTCGTGCAGATTGTGCTGGGTGGCAAAGAACTCAGGAAGCTGGGGCACGGTCGCGACGTCCTTAAATCGTAGGGAGGGGCAGGGAACGATAAAACGATTCTAGATTACATGCCCATGCCCCTGTTCGCTACCGGCGTACACCCGTGTGAGCTGCGCATATGGTGGATTCTGGCGGTATTGCGGGCATCTGGGAACAAAACGGGAAATTATCGGCGGACTGCCGCGTTAGAGTGGGTATCACATTAGAAGCGAAAGTATAGGGGAATCATGTTCGAGAGGTTTACCGATCGTGCTCGCCGCGTCATTGTGTTGGCGCAGGAAGAAGCACGCATGCTTAACCACAATTACATCGGCACCGAGCACATCCTGCTCGGCCTTATCCATGAGGGCGAAGGCGTAGCCGCCAAGGCGCTGGAATCCATGGGTATCTCCCTGGAGGATGTCCGCCGCGAGGTCGAGGAAATCATCGGCCAAGGCAGCCAGCCGCATACCGGCCACATCCCCTTTACCCCACGCGCCAAGAAGGTGCTGGAGCTTTCCCTGCGCGAAGGCCTGCAGATGGGACACAAGTACATCGGTACTGAGTTCTTGCTATTGGGTCTCATTCGCGAGGGCGACGGCGTTGCCGCCCAGGTGCTGACCAAGCTCGGCGCCGACCTGCCGCGCGTGCGCCAGCAGGTTATCCAGCTGCTGTCCGGTTATGAGGGCGGCCAGCAGGAGGGTGGTTCCTCCAACGGCCAGGGCTCCGGTCCGGTCGGCGCGGGTGCTGGTGCAGGTGCCGGCGCGGGCGGCCGTGGCGGCTCCGGCGGTTCCGGCGAGCGTTCCAATTCCCTGGTGCTCGACCAGTTCGGCCGCAACCTCACTCAGGCCGCTAAGGACGGCAAGCTCGATCCGGTCGTTGGCCGTGAGTCCGAGGTAGAGCGCATCATGCAGGTGCTGTCTCGCCGTACGAAGAATAACCCGGTTCTCATCGGTGAGCCGGGCGTTGGTAAGACCGCCGTCGTTGAGGGCTTGGCGCTCGACATCGTCAACGGCAAGGTTCCGGAGACCCTCAAGGACAAGCAGCTTTACTCGCTCGACTTGGGCTCCCTGGTTGCCGGCTCCCGTTACCGCGGTGACTTTGAGGAACGCCTGAAGAAGGTGCTCAAGGAGATCAACCAGCGCGGCGACATCATCTTGTTCATCGATGAGATCCACACCCTGGTTGGTGCTGGTGCTGCTGAAGGCGCCATCGACGCAGCCTCGCTACTGAAGCCGAAGCTGGCTCGTGGCGAGCTGCAGACCATCGGTGCTACGACCCTTGAGGAATACCGCAAGCACATCGAGAAGGATGCCGCCCTGGAGCGCCGCTTCCAGCCAGTCAAGGTGGAGGAGCCTTCCCTGGATGACACCTTCTTGATCCTGAAGGGCCTGCGCGATAAGTACGAGGCGCACCACCGCGTGTCCTACACCGATGAGGCGCTGCATGCTGCAGCTTCCCTCTCGGACCGCTACATCAATGACCGTTTCTTGCCGGATAAGGCCGTTGACCTCCTCGATGAGGCTGGTGCTCGTATGCGCATCAAGCGCATGACCGCGCCGAAGGGCTTGCGCGAGGTCGATGACCGCATCGCTGAGGTCCGCAAGGAAAAGGAAGCGGCCATCGATGCCCAGGACTTTGAGAAGGCAGCCGGCCTGCGCGATAAGGAGCGCAAGCTGGGCGAGGAGCGCGCAGAGAAGGAAAAGCAGTGGCGCTCTGGCGACCTGGAGGAAATCGCCGAGGTAGGCGAGGACCAGATCGCCGAGGTTCTGGCGCACTGGACCGGCATCCCGGTGCTGAAGCTGACGGAGAAGGAATCCAACCGTCTGCTCAACATGGAAGAGGAGCTGCACAAGCGCATCATCGGCCAGGACGAGGCGGTCAAGTCCGTCTCCCGCGCCATCCGCCGCACCCGTGCGGGCCTCAAGGATCCGCGCCGCCCGTCCGGTTCCTTCATCTTCGCCGGCCCGTCCGGTGTGGGTAAGACTGAGCTGTCGAAGTCCCTGGCTAACTTCCTCTTCGGTTCGGATGATGACCTCATCCAGATCGACATGGGTGAGTTCCACGATCGCTTCACCGCTTCCCGCCTCTTCGGTGCCCCTCCGGGATACGTCGGCTACGAAGAGGGTGGCCAGCTGACCGAGAAGGTTCGCCGCAAGCCGTTCTCCGTCGTGCTTTTCGACGAGATCGAGAAGGCTCACAAGGAGATTTACAACACCCTCCTGCAGGTGCTGGAAGATGGCCGCCTTACTGACGGCCAGGGTCGCGTCGTCGACTTCAAGAACACCGTTCTCATCTTCACCTCGAACCTGGGCACCCAGGACATCTCGAAGCCGGTGGGCTTGGGCTTTACCGGTTCCTCCGAAAACGATTCGGATGCCCAGTACGACCGGATGAAGCAGAAGGTCAACGACGAGCTGAAGAAGCACTTCCGCCCAGAGTTCTTGAACCGTATCGATGACATCGTCGTCTTCCACCAGCTCACCCAAGAGCAGATTGTGGAGATGGTCGAGCTACTCATCGGCCGCGTGGCCAAGCAGCTGGATGAGCGCGATATGGGCATCGAGCTCACGCAGAAGGCCAAGGACCTCCTGGCTAAGCGAGGCTTTGACCCAGTCTTGGGCGCTCGTCCGCTGCGCCGCACCATTCAGCGCGAGATTGAGGATCAGCTCTCCGAGAAGATCCTCTTCGGCGAAATCGGCGCCGGTGAGATCATCACCGTCGACGTCGAGGGCTGGGACGGCGAGTCCAAGGACAACACGGGCGCAAAGTTCACCTTCAGCCCGCGCCCGAAGCCTCTGCCGGAGGACACCGAGGAGCCGCAGCTTGACGATGCCGAGGTGCGGGAAAACGACGCCGATTCCACCGATGCCGGCGAGCCCGACACCATCACCCCGGACGTTCCGGGCGATGGCGGCTCCACCGCCGCCGGAACCGACCTAGAGTCCGGCTCCGGTTCCGACTCCGATGACGACGGCCACAACCCGCCGCCAGCAGGCGCCGGCCAGCCGATGTAACTCGGGGCAAGGATTAAAGCCACCCAGCACTTCGCTTTCTGCGAGGCTGGGTGGCTTTTTCTGTGCAGTTCCGCGGGCTCGGACCCCATTTAGCCCGCGCAATCAGAAGATGCCGGTTTCCCGTCAAATCTTTTCCATGCCCAAAACCTACTGCGCAGTAGGAACGGTGGAAGTGGAATTGCTAAAATATATGCTTATGGGACTTCAGTATCGTTCAAGAAAAAAGACCGGCAAGAATAGCTGGATCAACGTCTCTGGATCCGGCGCGTCGATGTCTACCAAGGTAGGGCCGGTCACCTTCAATTCCCGCGGCGGCATGTGGGTGAACTTGCCGGGTGGATTCAATTTCCGCGGCCGTTGGCGTTAACCAGATCACACCTTCGGGATCGCGACCTGCGATTATAGCCGGCCATTATTAACCCCCTAAATAGGGAGGTGGAACAGGCCGGCGTCGGTTTGCTCGGCGAGGCCGTCGGCAAGCAGCGAAGCCAACGCCCGGGAGCGCTGCGCCGCATCGGGCCAGACCACGTCAATCTCGGACTGCGGCACCGGCCGCTCCGCCGCGCGCAGCACGTCCAGAATCTTGCCGCGCACCTGTCGGTCCGTGCCGACGAATTTTTGCACGCGCTTTTTCGCCCGTGCCTGCTCCTCTGCACTGGGCTGCGGCCGGCCAGCGAGCTGCCACGCACAGCTTGCGCGCAGCGGGCACTGCTCGCAGGAGGGGTTCTTCGCCGTGCACACTAGCGCTCCCAATTCCATGAGCGCGGCCGAAAAGCGCGGCCCATTATCGGCCGGCAGCAGCTCCGCTACGGCCGCCAACTCCCGCTTCGACGGTTGCGGCGCCAAGAACCTACCGTCCTCCGCGCGTGCATACACCCGGCGCACATTGGTATCGACCACCGGCACATTTACCCCATAGTGGAAGCAGGCCACGGCGCGTGCGGTGTAGTCACCGATGCCCGGCAGGCGCAGCAGCTCATCGACGTCCGCCGGCACCTCGCCCTCGCCAATGGCCGCCGCGCACTCCCACAGACGCAGCGCGCGCCGCGGATAGCCCAGCTTGCCCCAGGCGCGCAGGACCTCCGCCCGGGAGGCCTGGGCAAAGTCCGCCGGGGTGGGCCAGCGCCGCATCCATTCCTCCCACACCGGAGCCACGCGCGCGACCGGGGTTTGCTGGCTCATGACCTCGCTGAGCAGCACGCCCCACGCGCTCGTGCCAGGCCGGCGCCATGGCAGGTCGCGTTCATTGGCATCGAACCAGGAAAGAAGAGCTTGCGAATCCATCGTGGGAGATAGTCTAGGGCATTAGAATGTGGCCTATGCCTTTACGTAATGTTGCCCACGAACCGCAGGCCGTATGGGAGGCCCTTAAGGCGGGAAATCAGCGCGTACTGGACGGCGAGACCGTCGACGTACGCGAGATTTATAACCGCGAAGGCCTGACCCATGGCCAGGATCCCCGCGTGGTGGTCATTTCCTGTTCCGATTCCCGCGCCCCTATCGAGCACGTCTTCAATATCGGCTTCGGCGATGCCTTTGTCATCCGCACCGCGGGCCACATTCTTGACGACGCCGTCCTAGCCTCCCTCGACTACGCCCTCGCCGCCCTCAAGCCCAACCTTTTGGTGGTCCTCGGCCATCAATCTTGCGGCGCGGTGGGCGCGGCTACCGGCTTCGTTGGCGGCGGCGAGCTACCCACCGGCCTGCAGCGACCAATTATCGAGAAGGTTGCCGCCTCCGCCCTAGTGGCGGGCCCGAATGCCACGACTGACGACGTCGAGCGGGAACACACCCGCCAGACCGTCGCCCAGCTGGTGGCCAGCGTTCCCAACGTGCGCCGCCTGCTGGATGAGGGCGCCCTGGGCGTTATCGGCGCGCGCTACCTGCTGGAAGACTCCAGCGTGGAAACACTGCAGACCCTCGGCGTGAAGTAGCTCAGCCTGACACGCGGCGCGGGCTTAGCGCACCGGCCCGCACCCACCGCTTAAAATTGACAGCGTGACGCAGAAAAAGCCCCTACCTGAAGAGATCTACAAGCGCCGCCGCGTGGCGGCGCTCATCATCGTGCTCGTGCTGGCCGTGGTGCTGATCTGGGCGGCCGTGGCCGCCTTCGGGGGCAGTAGCGATGAGCCGGCCGATACCGCCGCCCCTGCGCCCACGCCGGAGCAGACCTCGTCTTCTGCCGCCCCGAAGACCTCCGAAGCCGCCTCGGAGACGGCTGCGGAGACCTCGGCCGAGGGGGCATCGGAAAGCAAGGCGGCCGAAAGCGAGCAGTTGAGCGCTGCGCCTGCAAGCTCCGAGGCGGCCAAGAAGACCTGCGACCTCGCGGACCTCCAGGTGCGCACCTCCATGCTGAACTACTCCGTGCCGGAGGGCGAGCTGCCGAAGTTCTTCATGACGGTCACCAACCCCACGGCCGCGGACTGCAAAATCGACCTAGATAAGAACCTGCTGCGCTTCGAGGTCTACAAGATGGCCGATAACCAGCGCGTGTGGTCCGATACGGATTGCTACGCCTCCGTGCAGACCGGCTCGCAGACCTTCCCGGCCGGCAAGGACGTGAAATTCGAGGCCGAATGGTCCCGCCAGGCTTCCAAGCCGGGCGAGTGCACCGACCGCCCCGCGGCCGAACCTGGGGCCTACTTCGCCCACACCGTCATCGGCGATAACTCCTCCCCGCCGCAGGACTTCACGCTGCGCTAGGCGCTACTTCGACACCGCGGCGATGGCCTGCCCCAGCGTCCCGGCCTGGTGCACACGCATGCCCTCTACCGGCTCGATATCCCCGCGTGGGACAATCGCGTGCTTGTAGCCCAGCCGCGCGGCCTCCATCAAGCGCCGCTCCACATTGGGCACCGGCCGCAACTCGCCGGCCAGGCCCACCTCGCCGATGACCACCGTCTTGGCCGGCAGCGGCTGCTCGTGCAGCGAGGACCACGTTGCCAGCGCCACCGCCAGATCCGTGGCGGTCTCCGTAATCCGCATGCCGCCCACCGTGGCGACATAAGCATCCTTATCGTTGGTGCGCTGGCCCGCACGCGCCTGCAGCACCGCGAGCACCATCGGCACGCGGTTGGAATCTAGCCCGGTCACCACGCGCCGCGGGTTCTTTGCCACCGGGTCCACCGTCAGCGCCTGCACCTCTGCGAGGATCGGCCGCACGCCGTCCATCGCGACCGTCACGGCCGAGCCATCCGGCGTCGTGCCGCGGTGCGAGAGAAACAGCCCGGAAGGGTCCGCGACTTCCCGAATGCCGCCGGCCGTCTGCTCGAAGCAACCCACCTCGTCGGTAGCGCCAAAGCGATTCTTGATGCCGCGCAGCATACGCAGGCTGGATTGGCGGTCGCCCTCGAAGTTCAAGACGACGTCGACAAGATGCTCCAGCACGCGCGGGCCGGCCACGTTGCCGTCCTTGGTCACGTGGCCCACCAGCAGCACCGGAATGCCGGTGGACTTCGCCAGCGAAGTCAGCGCGGCCGTTACCGCGCGCGATTGCGCCACGCCGCCCGATACGCCCTCCACCCCCACGGCGTGCATGGTCTGCACCGAATCGACGATGATGAGGCTCGGCTTGAGCTTATCCACGTGCCCAAAGACCGCATCCAAGTTGGACTCGGCCGCCAAGTACAGCGATTCCTGCAGCGCCCCGGTGCGCTCGGCGCGGGAGCGGACCTGGCCGGCGGATTCCTCGGCCGTCGCATAGAGCACGGTGCGGCCGAGCTGGGCCCACCGCGAGGCTACTTCCAGCAGCAGCGTGGATTTGCCCACGCCGGGCTCGCCGGCCATGAGCACCACTGAGCCGGGCACAATGCCGGTGCCTAGCACGCGGTCGAGCTCGCCGATGCCGGTGCGCACCGTCTTGGTCGCCTGCGCCCCAATCTTGGTAATCGGCTGCGCCGGGCTCGACGGCGCTACGCCCTTGCTTGCCGACGTCCCCGCTGTCCCAGGCCCTGCCACCACCGGCGCCCTTTCCTCCAACGTGCCCCAGGACCCGCAGTCGGGGCAGCGGCCGAGCCATTTCGGCGAGACGTAGCCGCATTCGGAACAGGTGTGGATGGGGCGAGATTTCTTGGCCATGGCCTCTAGCCTAAAACACGCAAACGCCCCCGGCCCGAAACGGGCTGGAGGCGAGACTTTGGGGCGGCGGGGCTTAGTTCTTTGGAGCCTCGGAGGAGTAGCCCTCGGAGGACTCGACGTCGCGGTCGAACTCGCCGGATTGCATCTGGGTGGCGGCAATGGTGGCGTCCACGTCGATGGAACCATTGGAGAATTCGAAGGTAACCGGGCGGCTGCCGGCGTAGCCGAAGTCATCGTTCTTCAGGGAGGTGGCGATGTACTGGACAGTCTCGGAATCCTGCTGGGTGGTCGCGTCCAGGTTCTTCTGGGAATCCGCGATGATGGACTGGTCGCGGTGCAGTGGCTGAGCCTTGTCCATCTCGACGCGCTGGCCGTCGACCTTGACGGACTCCAGGGAGATGACATCGGTGTCGTAGCCCTGGTTTACGGCGGTGAACTTCAGGGCAGCGGAGCCGTCCGGTTCTACCAGGATGGTGACATCGCGAACCGCAACCTTGTTGTCTTCCGTGCTTGCAGAAGCGCCATCGACCGCAGCCACCTTTTCGGCGGTCTGGGCGACCTGGCCCGCCGAGCAAGAAGCCAGCGCCAGAGCGGAGACGGCGGTTACGGAAATAATGGCACCGCGGCGGGCGGCGGACTTCAGGGACTGCACGTTGAGCATCCTCCATCAATTGCGATCACAGGGCTTGTCAACGCTTTAGCCTAGTCCCTTTGGCAATAAAGTACACAGTTAGTCCCAAACCGGGCGGGTAGACCGTGGGGGTATACGGGGGTATCCGCAGGCGGGGCGGCCGCTCGTGATAAAATGGCGGCCTTAGTCAACCGGGATAAATCGGGAACACAAGGAGTGGCAATGGAGTATAAGGTCGGCGAGGTCGTCGTCTACCCGCACCACGGTGCGGCCGTCATCGAGGACATCGAGACCCGCGAGATGGGTGGCGAGACGCTGGAATACCTGGTGCTGCACATCAACCAGTCCGACCTAGTCGTCCGCGTGCCCATCAAGAACGCCGATAACGTCGGCGTGCGCGACGTCGTGGGCAAGGAGGGCCTAGAAAAGGTCTTTTCCGTGCTGCGTGACGAGGACGTCGAAGAGGCTGGCAACTGGTCCCGCCGTTATAAGGCTAACCAGGAGCGCTTGGCCTCCGGCGATATCAATAAGGTCGCCGAGGTCGTTCGCGACCTATGGCGTCGCGACCAGGACCGTGGCCTTTCGGCCGGCGAGAAGCGCATGCTGGGCAAGGCCCGCACCATCCTGGTGGGCGAGCTCGCGCTGGCCAAGCCGGTCGACGAGAAGAAGGCCGACACCATGATGGAAGAGATCGATGCCACCATCGAGCGCCATCGCGCGGCCGGATTGGTAGACGATAAGTCCATCACCACCGATATCGACAACGACATCGATCTCGATGACCTCTCCTTCGACGACGAAGACTAAACCGCGCGTCATCGCGCTCATCGCGGCCGCCGGCCAGGGCACCCGCCTCGGTGCCGAGGTGCCCAAGGCTTATGTCGAGCTGCGCGGGCGCACCCTCCTGGAGCGCTCCGTACGCGCGCTGCTGGCCTCCGGCGTGGTCGATGAGGTCATTGTGCTGGTCAGCCCAGATATGGAACCCGAGGCCGCCCGCATCATCGGCCGCATCGACGCCGCGCCCATCCGCCTCGTGCACGGCGGCAGCGAGCGCGCCGATTCCGTGTGGGCCGGCCTCCAGGCAATCCCCGACGACGACGCCGTCGTGCTCATCCACGATGCAGCCCGGGCGCTGACTCCGCCGGTGATGGTGCGGGGCGTCGCTAAGCGTGTGCTCGAAGGCGCCCCCGCGGCCGTGCCCGTGGTTCCCGTGGCCGATACCATCAAGGAAGTCGCGGCCGACGCCGTAGTGAGCACTCCCGACCGCTCCCGCCTGCGCGCCGTGCAAACCCCGCAGGCCTTCCGCCTGTCCGCGCTGCGCCAGGCCAACCTCGATTATTGGGCCGAGCAGCCCGAATTCACCGCTACGGATGACGCCAGCCTCATGGAATGGCACGGCGAGCACGTGGCGACCGTGCCAGGCGATACCCTGGCGTTCAAAATCACCACGCCCATCGATCTCACCCTGGCCCACGCCCTGACTGAGGAGACCCATGACTAACCCGATTATCCCGCGTGTTGGCATCGCCACCGACGCCCACCAGATCGAGGCCGGCAAGGACTGCTGGATCGCCGGCCTGCTCTTCGAGGGCGATGCTGGCTGCGAGGGCCACTCCGATGGCGACGTGGTAGCGCACGCGCTTGTCGACGCCCTCTTATCCGCCTCCCACCTCGGCGACCTCGGCTCCTTCGTGGGCGTCGGCCGGCCCGAATACGACGGCGTATCCGGAGCGAAACTGCTGCGCGAATGCCGCGAACTCCTCGAATCCGAAGGCTTTATCATCGGCAACGCCGCAGCGCAGCTCATCGGCCAGACCCCCAAGATGGGCCCGCGCCGCGAAGAGGCCGAAGCGGTACTGAGCGAAATCCTTGGTGCCCCCGTGTCCGTCTCTGCCACCACGACGGACCATATGGGCTTTACCGGCCGTAAGGAGGGCCGCGCGGCGGTTGCCACGGCGGTAGTCTGGCGCGCCTAGCCCACCACACTAACCCCGCGCACGCGTCAATTAGACTGGGTGGCGTGAGTACTTTGCGCATTTATGACACAGCCACCCGCAGCCAACGCGATTTCGATCCGATTCGCCCCGGCCACGCCTCGATTTATCTGTGCGGCGCCACCCCGCAGGCCCAACCGCACATTGGGCATCTGCGTTCCGGTGTCGCCTTCGACATCCTGCGCCGCTGGCTGCTCGCCCAAGGCTATGACGTAGCCCTGGTGCGCAACGTCACCGATATCGATGACAAGATCCTCACCAAGGCGGCCGAGAATAATCGCCCCTGGTGGGAATGGGTGTCCACCTATGAGCGCGAGTTCACCAAGGCCTATAACACCCTGGGCGTTATCCCGCCTTCTGTCGAGCCGCGCGCAACCGGCTTTGTCACCCAGATGGTCGACTATATGCAACGGCTTATCGACGCCGGCTTTGCCTACCCCGCCGATGGCTCCGTCTACTTTGACGTTGCCGCGTGGACCAAGGCCGAAGGCTCCGATTATGGTTCGCTGTCCGGCAACAAGGTAGAGGAAATGGAACAGGGCGAGGGCGAGGATTCCGCCAAGCGCGGCGCGCAGGACTTTGCCCTGTGGAAGGCCGCGAAGCCGGGCGAGCCCAGCTGGCCTACCCCGTGGGGCGACGGCCGCCCTGGCTGGCACCTGGAGTGCTCGGCCATGTCCACCTATTATCTGGGCTCTAATTTCGATATCCACTGCGGCGGCCTAGACCTGCAGTTCCCGCACCACGAGAACGAAATCGCGCAGTCGCATGCGGCCGGCGATAAGTTCGCCAACTACTGGATGCACAACCACTGGGTGACGATGTCAGGCGAGAAGATGTCGAAGTCCCTGGGCAACGTGTTGTCCATTCCGAATATGCTGGAGCTGGTGCGCCCGGTGGAGCTGCGCTACTACCTGGGCTCGGCACACTACCGCTCCGTGCTGGAGTATTCCGAGACCGCGCTGACCGAGGCCGCCGCTGGCTACCGCCGCATCGAGGACTTCCTCGGCCACTTTGACGATCTGGAGCTTGGCGAGTGGACGCAGGGCTTTGCAGACGCGATGAATGATGACATCGCGGTGCCCAAGGCCCTGGCGGAAATCCACACCACCGTCCGCGCTGGCAATAAGGCGCTCGCGGCCGGCGATGAGGCCGAGGCACGCACGCTGGCTGGCCAGGTCCGCGCGATGGCGCACGTACTTGGTTTTGACCCGCTGGAGTGGGAAGATGGAGCGCAAGCTAGCGGGGCGGATGCCGCGCTGGATGCGCTGGTACACGCTGAGCTGGAGCGGCGCACCCAGGCGCGCGCGGATAAGGACTTCGCTACTGCCGACGCCGTCCGTGACCGCCTCGCGGCCGCCGGCATCACCATCACCGATACCCCAGACGGCCCGACCTGGTCGCTGGCGCAGCGTTAAGCACTCCGAAAGGACATAAATTATGGCACGTACCCACGGCCGCGGTGGCGCGGGAATCCGCAAGACCAATAAGAAGGGCGCAACCAAGGGCTCCGGCGGTCAGCGCCGCAAGGGCTTGGCCGGTAAGGGCCCGACGCCCAAGGCAGAGGACCGCATCTACCACGCCAAGCACAAGGCCAAGCTGGAGCGCGACCGCCGCAACTCCGGCCGCCACCAGAAAGAGACCGCCGAGATGGTCGTGGGCCGCAACCCGGTCATCGAGTGCCTGCACGCCAAGGTGCCGGCCACCACGCTCTACATCGTGGCCGGTACCCGCAACGACAAGCGACTGTCCGAGGCCGTGGCCATGTGCAATACCCGCAATATCCCCATCATCGAGGTGCAGCGCCACGAGATGGACCGCATGACCGGTAACGGCATGCACCAAGGCATCGGGTTGCAGATCCCGCCGTATAAGTACGCCGATGTCGATGAGCTCATCGCCCGTGCGGCCGAGAACGCACGCCCAGGCATGTTCGTCATCTTGGATAACATCACCGACCCGCGCAACCTCGGCGCGGTCATCCGCTCTGTGGCGGCCTTCGGCGGCGATGGCGTCATCATTCCTGAGCGCCGCTCCGCCTCCGTAACCGCGGTGGCGTGGCGTACCTCGGCCGGCACGGCGGCGCGCCTGCCGGTTGCCCGCGCGACGAATATCACCCGCACCGTGCAGCAATTCCAAAAGAGCGGCTACCAGGTCATCGGCCTAGACGCCGGCGGCGAGCACACGCTGGACACCTATAACGGCGCGACGGATCCCGTGGTCATCGTCATCGGCTCCGAGGGCAAGGGTATCTCCCGCCTCGTGCGCGAGAACTGCGACGTCATCATGTCCATTCCGATGACCGACTGGGTCGAGTCCCTCAATGCTTCCGTCGCGGCCGGTTCCGTGCTCTCCGAATTCGCACGCCAGCGCCGCGCGGCCCAGTAACCTCCGGCGAGGTTTCTAGTCGCTTTCCGCCCAGGGTGGCAGCCACTTAATGGTTCCATCCACCCTGGCCAGGCGGCCGCGCAGCGGCGGGGCGTTGGGATCATCGTCGTTGACGCCGTTGTGATACGGGCAGGCGATGGTGAGATTTTCGGGGTTGGTCTCGCCGCCGTGGCGCCACGCGGTGAGGTGGTGGACTTGGCATTCATCGGCGGGGTAATTGCACTGCGGCCACGGGCAGGTGGGGTTTTCCGCGGCGGCCATCGTGCGCTGCTTCGGCGAGGCGAGCCGCTCGCTGCGGTACAGGTTTACCGGGCCCCTCACGGGGTGGATCAAGGTGACGTAGCCGTGCGCGGTAAAGGCGCGGCGCACTAGGTCCGCGCCGGTCATTCGGGCACCATTGGTCAGCTGCAGGGTGATGTCATCGCCGGCGGTGTCGACGACGCGGTCGAGTTCGTCCAGGCGCAGCACCACATTGGTGGTCACGGCCGTGCGGGAAGCGGCGGCGTCGCCTTGAAAAATCTTGCGCACCGAATCGAGCGGGGCGTCCTTATCGAGCGCGGCGTGCATATCCGCGATGTCCGCAGACTTGCCGGTAATCGTCATGGTCCACGGCCCATCGGCGCGGCGGTAGAGCTTGACTCCGGGCTTGCGCTGCGGCGGACCTTTAATCTCGCGCACGCGCTTGCGCCCCTGCTTGTCGACGTCCGACGCATCCCCCTTCATCCCACACAGCTCCCGCCGCAGCGCCCAGGCCTGGCGCTTATTCTTCAGCTTGGTGGCGTGGCGCTCGATGGCCAGCAGCGCGGTGAGGCTGTGCTCGTTGGTGCGGGCCGCGGTGATGGATCCGCGCTGGAGGCGGCTAAAGGCGGTGGGGCCGAAGTAGGTATCGGCGAGGGCAAGCAGGCGGGCGGCGGTGGTGTCGGGGCAGCCGGCGTCGATAAGCGCGCGCTTAGTAAGGCCGTGGCAGTCGGCGATAATGTCCATGCCGGCGGCCAGGCCTGTCAAGAAATTCTGTAGCGCGTTCACGGCTCCACACGTTAAGTGCGGGTGCACGCCGGCGCGCGGTGCGTGGCGCGCAGCTGTGGATAACTAGGCCTGCGCGTCGTCGAGGCCGAAGAACTCACGGACTTTATCCACAGCGCGGAAGGAATCCGTATTTGGGCCTATGCGTGGGTCGGTTTTCATGCTAGAGGGAATCACGTGGCCGAGGCCCTCCATGGTCCACAGCTCGACGGGGAAATCGCCGTCGTATGCGGTGGCGGTGACATCCGCGGTGGGGTGGTAGTCGCGGGGTGGCTGGCAGCCATTGGCCAGCGCGAAGTGCTCGGCGGTGGCCGGGGCGGAAAGCACACGGCCGCGGGTGCGCTCGGCGTCCAGCCCGGCGACCCCGCCCTCGTATGGCGCGTACGGGTCGGCGGTGCCGTGGAAAAACAGCAGCGGCGTGGGCCGGTAGCCGGCCGGGTTGCTGGGCGCGTGGTTATCGCCCTCGCCCAGGGTGGAGGCGAAGATGCAAGCGCGGGTGAGGCTAAAGGGGGCGTCGAAAAGCAAGCGGAGCACCATCTGCCCGCCGTTGGAATAGCCGCAGGCAAAGGTACGGGCGGTGCCGAATTCGCGCTGCATCTCCTCGACGAGGTAGGCGGCGAAGGCAACGTCGTCCACGTTCTCCGCGCGGGCGGTGACGGGCAGGATGCTGCGGCAATCGTTGAAATGGCGGTCGACGCCGTCGGGGTAGACGAGGACGGTATTGGTGGCATCAGCAAGCTCGTCGAAGGTGCCGTTAGTAAAGCGGCGCATCACGTTTCCGGACTGCAGCGAGCCGTGGAAGAAGAGCAAGAGGTTCGGGCGCGGGCCGGGGTTATCCGGCGCGATGACGAGAAAGCGGCGGGTGCGGCCATCCACATCCGCGGTGCGGCGGTGTACGTGCATAGCCGCCCAGTCTAGTCGGCGTGGTGCTCTTCGGCGGTGCTGTGGCAGTCGGCGTGGAAGCGCTTTGCGGCGACCTCGTCGCGCACCGCCTTTTTATTGCGCTGCCAGCCAATGAGGCGGCACACCAGGTAAATGACAAAAGAAATCGTGGTAACAAAGACCGAGACCGGAAGGCCGGGCGCGAGCGATAAGACAAAGCCACCGACGGCCGAGACCTCGGCGAAAATGGTGGCCCACATGACCGCGCGCAGGGGCGAGGAGGTAATCTGCACGGCCGCCGCACCCGGGGTAATGAGCAGCGCCATGACGAGCAGCGAGCCGACGATTTGTACCGACTGCGCGGCCGCCAAGCCTACGAGCACGGCGAAGGCGACGGAAATGAAGCGGGTGGGTACGCCGGCGGCCTGGGCCATGACCGGGTCGGCCGAGGCGAAGAGCATGGGCCGCCACAGGATGGCTACGGCGGCGAGGATGACCACGGTGGTCGCGGCCAAGAGCCATACCGAGGCGGAAGAGACGCCGACGATCTGGCCGGTCAGCAGCGTCATCGCGGTATTCGCGTTGCCGGGGTAGAGGTGCAAAAACAGCACCGAGAGGCCCAAGCCAAAGCTCATGACCACGCCGATGGCGCTGTCTTGCTGGCCTTTGAATCCCAGTACGGCGAGGATGATGGCGGCCACGATGGCGCCGGCCACGGCGCCGAAGCCGAGGTTGAGGCCGAAAAGCAGTGCGGCGGAGGCACCCATGAGCGCGAGCTCGGAGGTGGCGTGGACGGAAAAGGACATCTGGCGCAACACGATGAGCGAGGTCATCACGCCGGACAGGATGCCCAGCAGCGCGGAGGCGATGAGCGAGGACTGTACAAAATCCACACTGAGCAAGTACTGGGTGTCTTCCATAAAGCTAGACAACGATGAGCCTCCCATCGACGTTTAAGACGTTGACCTTGGAACCGTAGAGCTCGGAAAGGACATCGGAGCGCATGACCTCATCCACGGTGCCGAAGGTATGGCCGCCGGGGGCGAGGTAGAGCACCTTATCGGTCACGCCGAGCACCGGGTTGATTCCGTGGGTGACAAACATGATGGAGGTGCCGCGCTCGCGGCGCAGCGCATCCAGCTTGTCCACGGTGGCCTGCTGGCGCGCCGGGTCGAGCGAGAGCAGCGGCTCGTCGGCGAGGATGAGCTCGGGGTCATTGGCCAGCGCCTGGGCCTGGCGGATAAGCTGCTGCTGGCCGCCGGAAAGCTGTCCGACGCGGCGGTCGCGCAGGCCGGTGGCACCGACCTCAGCGAGGAGCTCGTCGACGCGATGGCGGGGCGGGCGGCGGCGTCGGAAAGCGCCGTGTGCCAGGGAGAGCGAGACTAAGTCGCGGGCGCGCAGGGGCAGGTCGGCCGGGAACATGCGTTGTTGCGGGATGAAGCCGACGCGGCAGTTAACGTCGACGCTGCCGGCCGTGAGCTTGCGGGTTCCCAAGATGGTGCCGAGCAGGGTGGATTTGCCCACGCCGTTGGGGCCCAAAACGGCGATAAACTCGCCGCGGTCAACGGCGAGGTTAAGGCTGGACCACAGCGGGGCAACCGCTGCGTCATGAAAGTGGATGAGCACTAGAGCTTCCCCAGGGAATCGGTGACCTCGTCATAGTAGGTCCAGAATTCTTTGCCATCCGGCGGGGTTTCGCCGATTTCGACGATAGAGACGTCCGCATCCTCCGCGGCGGACTTGATGCGGCCGGCGGTATCGGTTTCGGTCTGCGGGTTAAAGATGAGCAGGTCTACCTTGTCTTCCTTGATGGCCTTGGTGAAAGCGGCGAGGTCGGCCGCGGTGGGCTCGCCCTCAGAAATGGTGGCCTTGCGGTAGCCCTCCGGGGTGACGTCCTTGCCGGAGGTGTACTTCATGATGTAGTCCGCAATCGGCTCGGTCTGCGCGTAGGAGAGATCGCCCGGCAGTTCCTTGAGCTTGTCGCGCAGGCGGTCGACGTGGGAATCCACGCGCTCGGTGCTGGCGTTGGCATCGGTATTGAGCTCGTTGATCTGGTCAGCGATATTTCCTGCGACCTCGTCGAGCGCGGCCGGGTCGTACCAAATGTGCTCGTTGCCCTCGATGTTGGTGACCTTCTCCGGGTCCTTCTTGGCGGTGGCCTTGGCGGCGTCGATGGTCATGACATTGGGGTCATCGGCCAGCTTGCCGTGGTCGGTGAGCGGCAGGGCGGAGACGATGTTGTCCTGATCGGAAACGGCCTGGTAAATCCAGGAATCGTAGCCGCCGCCGTTGACCACGAGCAGGTCCGCGTCCTCGGCCTTGGCGATATCGGCCGCGGAAGGCTCGAAGTGGTGCGGGTCAACGCCGTTGCCCTCGACGATGGGTTTGACCTCGATGTCCACGCCGGAGGCGGTATCGGCCACGGCTTGGGCGACGTCGGCCCAGATGGAGGTGGACGCGACGATGGAAATCTTCTTCTGGGCGCCCGGCTCGGCGGCCGAGTCCTCGGTGTCGGAAGAGCAGGCGGTGGCGGTCAGCAGGAGGCCACCGGCCGCGAGGAGGGCTGCGGATGCGCGAAGTGAGGTATGCATAGTTTCCAGTGTGCGTTTGATGGGAACCATTGTCAATTGAATATGTATTGAAAATACGGCCGCAGGGTATGCTTGCGGTCATGGTGAAACGCAGCCCCACCCGCAAGACGCTGGCCTCGCTGGCCGCCGAGCTGGGTGTTTCGCGCACGACGGTCTCCAATGCCTATAGCCGGCCGGATCAGCTTTCGGCCGCAACGCGCGAGCGCATCCTGGCGGCGGCGAAGGCGCGCGGGTACCCCGGGCCGGACCCCACGGCCCGCAGCCTGCGCACCCGCCGCGCGGGCTCGGTGGGCGTGCTGCTGACCGAGCACCTGTCCTATGCCTTCGAGGACATGGCCTCGGTGGATTTCCTGGCCGGCATGGCAGAAGCCTCGGCCGGCGCGCAGACCACGCTCACCCTCATCCCCGCCGGCCCGGAGGGCGAGGCGGAGGCGGCCAGCCTGGTGGGCTCGGCCGCGGTGGATGGCTTTGTGGTCTACTCCGTGGCGGCCGGGGACGCCTACCTCGAGGCGGCGCGCGGCCGCGGGCTGCCGGTGGTGGTCTGCGATCAGCCGACGGATTCGGGCCTGCCGTTCGTGGGCATCGATGACCGCGCGGCGATTGCCCCGGCCGCCCGCGCGCTGGTGGAGGCCGGCCACCGCAAGATCGGCGTGCTGGCGATTCGCCTCAAGCGCGAGCGCCACGATGGCCCCATTTCGTGGGGTGAGCTCCAGGGCGCCGATATGCACGTGCAGCGCGCCCGGGTCATGGGAGCCATGGACGTCTTTGCACAGGCGGGCATCGCGCCCGAGACCGTGCCCGTGGTTACCCAGCACATCAACGATGCGCAGACCACGCGTGCGGCCGCGCAGTTGCTTCTCGACGCCCACCCAGACCTCACCGCCGTCCTGTGCACCACCGACTCCATGGCGCTGGGCGTGATGACCTATGCGCGCGAGCGGAGCATCGACGTCCCCGGCGAGCTGTCCGTTACCGGCTTCGACGGCATTGATGCGGCGCAGCGCCTTGGCTTGACGACGATCGTCCAGCCCAATAAGGCCAAGGGCGCGGCCGCCGGCCACATGCTCGCCAAGCTTATCGCCGGCGCGGAGGGCTCGGACGCGAGCGAAGCCGCGATGCTACGGCGCGTGCTGCAGACCAGCTTCGCGGCCGGGCGGACGGTGGCTCCGCCGCGCTAGGTGCCGCTTCGCTAGGCAGCGGCGCGTTAGGCAGCGCCGCCGTTGTCGGGGCGGCCGACATGGGCCGCGCGGGCGGCGGCGAGCTCGGTGAGGAAGTGGGCGACGGCGTCGACGTCGGCAAGCTGCACTACGGCCGACGTATCGCCCTCGCCGACCTTGACGCCAACGTCTGGCGGCTGGTGCAGGGCGCGGAAACCGTCCTCATCGGTGACGTCATCGCCCAAGAAGACCATGGCGGTGGCTCCGGTGCGCTCGCGCAGGTTCTCAATCCACGTGCCCTTGGTGGCCTGGGTGGCGGAGAACTCCACCACGGACTTGCCGGCCGTGCGGGGGAAGCCGCTCGGATCGAGCGCGAGGGCGGCTTCATAGGCTTGGGCGGCAGCTTCTGGATCGGAATCCTCGAGCGCGCGCAGGTGCAATACGCGCTGGAAGGGTTTGACCTCGATATCCGCGCCGGGGAAGCGCTCCATGATCGCGCGGATCTCGGCTTCCTTGGTGGCGAGGTGCTCGCGCATCGCGGGGGTCAGTTCCGTGTCCTCCCACGAGGACTCGGCGCCGTGGGAGCCGCCGAAGAGAACGGGCTCGCGCAGAGGGCACACGCGCTTGAGGCCTTCGAGGTGGCGGCCGGAGAGCACGGCCGCGGTGGTGTCCGGCAGGTGGGCCAGTTTATCCAGGGCGCGCAGTGATTCCTGGTTCATTTCGACCTCATAGATGGCCGTGGCGAAGGGGGAGAGCGTGCCGTCGAAATCCGAGACCACCGCGAGGTGCTCGGCGGCGGCAAGGGCCTTGATGGCAGTTGAAAGCGTCATGGCCTCCAGCCTACGCAATTAACCGCCCAGGGAAACCAACTTGATAGACGGCGAGTCCACCTCATCGGTGACCAGTTCCAAGACGAGCTGGTTATTGGAATTGACGGTGTAGTGAAAATCGTGGTCCGCGGAAATCAGGTTGCGCAGCAGGTTATCGGCCCACACGGACGCGCCGTGGCAATCTTCGGCGGTCTCGTCAAACTCCACCTCATCGAAGTGGAGGCGGTTGCCCTCGCGGATGTTTTGGCGCTCATCATCGGCGGAATAGGTCACCTTGCCCACCATTTGGGCGCACCCGGTGGTGCCCACCATCGTGGATTGGCCAAAACTCAACGTGGGTGCCTGCGGGATGGATTCCGGGATGGTGGAGGCGGCATCCGGGGTGGTGTTGATGGAGACTACCTGCCACTGCTTATCCAAGATCTGCTCATCGCCAGGGGCTTGGGGCTCCTCGTCGCCGGAGCCGCAGCCGGCCAGTAATGCGGCGGCGCAGGTCGCGGCAATGGGCACTGCGGCCAGGCGGGGAAAGCGAGACATCATGCGCCCGCCCCCTGTTCTTCTGCTTGGCGCAGGCAGCCCAGGAAGGACTGGGACCATAGCTGCACGTCGTGCTCGGTGACCTGCTGGTGCATGGTGAGCATGCGCTGGGTCATGGTTGAGGGGGCGTCGTCAAGCGCCTTGAGCGCGTTGAGCAAGGCGGCCTTGACGGACTCGATATCGAAGGGATTGCACAGGTAGGCCTGGTTGAGCTCATCGGCCGCGCCGGCGAACTCGGAGAGCACCAGCGCGCCCGAGCCATCGTCGTGGCAGGCCACGTATTCCTTGGCCACCAGGTTCATGCCGTCCTTGAAGGGAGTGACCAGCATGACATCGGCCATGCGGTAGTAGCAGCGCAGGAGGCTCTTTGCCACGCCCCGGTGCTGGTAGTGCACCACCGGGTGGCCCACGCGGGCAAAGCGGCCGTTAATGCGGCCGACGGCCTCTTCCACCTTGGAGCGGGTGGCCTTGTAGTGGTCGAGGCGCTCGCGCGACGGCGTGGCGAGCTGCACCAGCGTCACCTCCTCCGGGTCGAGCGCGCCGGTGTCCAGCAGCTCCTCAAAGGCGGTCAGCCGCTGCAGGATGCCTTTGGTGTAATCGAGACGATCCACGCCCAAAATAATGCGTTGGGGTGAGCCCAACTCTTTACGCAGCTTGGCGACGTCCCCCTTCTCCTCTCCAGTGAACGCGGCAAAGTCTTTCGCGGCGATGGAAATGGGGAAGGCGCCCACGCCGATGGTGCGCCCCTGCGGCAGGCGAATATGCGCGGTGACCTCGCGGGTGCTGGCCTCGCCTTGTACGTCGAGGCCCTGGCGGCGGGCAAGCTCCAAGAAGTTGCGGGCATTGGCCTCCAGGTGGAAGCCGATGAGGTCTGCGCCAAGTAGCCCGCGCACGAGCTCCTCGCGCCAGGGCAGCTGGCGGAAAAGATCGGCAGAAGGGAAGGGGATGTGCAGGAAGAATCCGATGGTGAGATCCGGGCGCTTTTGGCGCAGGATGCCGGGCAAAAGCTGCAGCTGGTAGTCCTGTACCCACACGGTGGCGCCCTCGGCGGCGACCTCGGCTACCTCGTCTGCGAAACGCAGGTTGACCTCGCGATAGGCGTGCCACCAATCGCGGTCATAGGTAGGGGTGACGATGAGATCGTGGTAGAGCGGCCACAGGGTGGCATTAGAAAAACCCTCATAAAAGCCCTCGAAATCGGACTCGGTGAGCTTGACCGGGTGCAGCAGCACGCCGGCATCGGTGCGGAAGGGCTCTGGTGCGGCATCGGCCACACCGGGCCAGCCCACCCAGCACCCCTGGTGCGATTCGAGGACTGGAGACAAGGCGGTGACCAGACCGCCCGGTGAGGGCGTCCAGGTATGGCTGCCATCGGGCCGGGTTTCTAGATCTACCGGCAGGCGGTTGGCCACCACCACGAAGTCATTGCCACGCTCACTCATGGTGCAAGAATAACTTAAGACTTCTTGGTGGACTTCTTCGTTGCCTTCTTGGAGGCCTTCTTCGTCGCCTTTTTGGTGGCCTTCTTTGTAGCCTTCTTGGTCGACTTCTTCGTCGATTTCTTGGTGGACTTCTTCGTCGACTTCTTCGTGGCCTTCTTGCTGGATTTCTTGGTCGACTTCTTTGGAGCGGCGTCGGCCTGCTCCGCCAGCACCTTCTTGTGCACCAGGCCCTTTGGCTCCACGCCCAGCATGGACATCAGGGTCACGCCGTCGAGGAAGTCCTGCGCATAGGTGGCCACGATGCGGCGGGCTGCGCGGGAGGTCTCCTCCTCAAGGGCGTGATTCTGGTCAGCCTGTGGGTGGGTGTCTTGGACCTTGGGTGGCACGACGTGTCCTCCTGAACGTTGTGGAAACTACTTAAGCGCTTGCAAGAAAAGCTATCAGAGCAAATATTGTACGCTACCGGCGGCGTTTAGGGCCGTTCGGGTCCGGATTCGGGGCCTGGCTGCTCCGGTTTCTGGGCGCGAAACGTTTCGGTGCCGGGCACGGTATAGGTGGTCTTCTCGCGCTGCTGCGGCTGCGCCGGCCACTGGGAATCCTCCGGCCATAGGTCTGCGGCCGAGCGGGTGTGTGGCGCATGGTTTTGGGCCTCGTGGCGCGGGTGTTGCTGCGGCGGTTTCGGCCCGAGCTTCGGTGGTAGCTCTGGGCGATTGACGCGCGGGGCAAACGGGGACATCGGCACGCGCGGGATGCGCGGGGCCTTGCGGGCCAAGTGCGTGGCCTTGTGGAAGGAGAAGCGGCCGATGCGCTTAAAGGTGGAGTAAGGGCGGAAATACTGCGGGCGGCGCAGGCGGCGAGCCACGCGCTCGCCCAGTACCACGCCGGCGGCCAAGGCGCCGGAGATGGCCAGCGCCATCGCGATATTGGTAAAGCCGGTAATCATCTGCTTATTGAGCGAGGCGTACATGCCACGGTAGAGCATGAGGCCGGGCAGCATCGGCGTATAGCCCACGATCATGGTGATAAGCGGCGGGATTCCCCAGCGGCGCGACATCAAACCGCCGGCCAGGCCGACGACCACGGCAGACAGGCCCGAGGCAATCACCGGGCCGATGCCGAAGGAAACCACCACGAAGTAATAGAAAATCATGCCGGCCGCGGCCGTAAGGCCGGACATGGTGATCTCAATCCAGGCCGCGCCGCAGGCCAGCGCAAAGGCAGCAGAACCCGTGCCGCCAAGCAGCACTAGCAGCGGAATTTCGTGGTAGACCGGCGGGGCCAGCGTGGCCAGCGGCGGCAGGTTAAAGCCCAGGGAATCGGCCATCTGGATGCCCACACCGACGCCGGCGATGATGGCGCCGGTAGATAGCAGCGCCTCAAAGAAGCGGGCGGAGGAAGTCACGGGGGCGCGCGTGATGCCGTCGACAAGCGATTGCACCAACGTCAGCCCCGCCACCAGCACGATGATGCCGGAGGCAATGATCTGCGTGGGCGAGAAATTAATGCCGAAGGAGGCCGCGATGTTGTACAAAATGGCGGCCGGGAAGACGGCGAAAAATCCGCCGACCACATTCTGATAAAAGGGCGGCAGGCGGTAACTAGCCAACCAGGCGTTTAAGCCCATGATGAACGCGGAGACTACAAACGCCACCACGCCGACGAGCAGGTCGCCGCCGAGCATCATGGAAATCAGGCCACCCATCGCGCCCCAGCCGAGCATCACCGTGGACGGCTTATAGGGCGCGGGCATGCGGTCGATCTCATCGAGGCGCTGCTCCGCCATGGCCGGCGGCATCTGGCCGGAGTGGATGGAGCGAATGAGCTTATCGACGGCCGCGAGCTTGGAAAAATCCACGCCAATGCTCGGCACCACGCGGAAGACGTGCAGGTTCTTGCGCTGCTCGCCGGTGCCAATGGTGGTGTGGATGGTGATGGTATTCATCAAGATGTCCACGTGGCAGTAGTGCAAGCCATACGACGACGCTGCCAGGTGCACTTGGGCGCGCGCATCCGAGTTGGCGGTGCCGGCTCCGATGAGGATTTCACCAATGCGAGCGGCGATCTCCATAACGCCGCTGACCTGGGCGGCGTCGGTGAGATCGACCGGGGCGAGTGGTGATGGCGGCGGTGCGGCTTTAGCCGCGTCGATGATGGCTACCTGGCCCGAGGAAGCGCGCAGGCGCTCCCGCATAGCGGACAAAAATGACACGGAAATAACCCTCGAAAAAGCGCTGGGAATGTGGGATAGATTCTGCCTGAACTTTAGCCCCTGCACCCTGTCAATGCATAGATGGGGGACCGGCTTTCCCCTCGGCGGCGGTGCTCGGGTACTATGCAACGAGCGGGATTTCTCCCGCGGTGCTGGAGTGGCGCAATTGGTAGCGCAACGCACTTGTAATGCGTAGGTTGCGAGTTCAAGTCTCGTCTCCAGCTCAAAAGATTACCCCCTAGCTGCATAAACAGTTAGGGGGGTTAACGTTTACAAGTAGTAAAAGTGGCTATTTATTGGCTACTTTGCGCAGGCGCAAACATTTCCAACACCGCCGTATGGTCACCGGCATCAGCCGCCCGCTTCACGTAATAGCGACCCGTAATCGCCGGGGAAGCGTGCCCCAACTGCCTAGCGGCCTCCTCTACGCCGTCCACATTCTCAATGGCCGTAGCAACCGAGGAGCGGAAAGACTTAAACTTCACGTGAGAAAATACCTCACCCCGCGCTTCCCGAAATTGTCTACGAACATTCACAATGTCTAGGAACCCGCCCCGGTTATTCGGAAAGACAAGTACATTGTCGGCATTCACTAAACGCTCAATGAGCATGTCTCTGAACCAATCGGGGAGGGTAACCGTACGAAAGCCGCTATTGGTCTTTGTGTAGCCTTGGCGGACTAGCTTCCCGTCCTGCCTGACAATCGCACCGGAGAGCGTCGCCTTAGCCTTTGGCTTAGCGTCTAGCTGGAAATCAGACCACTGGAGCGCCAGCACCTCAGACGGGCGGAACCCCGTGGCGATAAGCGCGCCCACAATTCCCACTAAATCAGTGTGCTTGTAGGGTGTCTGCCAAGACTGAACATTTTCCCAAATCTGTTGAATCTCAGCGAGAGACAAAGCGACCGGTTCAGATTCTTCACTGTCATTGGCCCGGAGCTTTACTCCGTGCGTTGGGTTGATAGGCCACACATTCACGCCGTGGACGACGGTTAGGTCATAGGCGCGGGACAGTAGAATCTTTGCGAGCTTAGCGTTAGCGGGGGTGCGCTCTGACAGCTTCACTAGCCAGTTAGCGATTATCGACTTGTCACACTCGCAGAGGCGAAGATTACCAATCGCCCTTTCACCCCGCGTCCCCTCGAAAAGGGATAGTTGACGTTCATAGGTGTTAACCGATTGGATGCGTAGTTTCTTATTGCCGATAGTGCCAGCGCGCATAGCTTTTACGGTTAGTTCTAGGAGTTCTTGCAGGGTGGTGTTGCCGTCGATAATGGCCCCTGCATTCTCAAAGACGCGATCGTTGGCGTTGGCTTTCAGGGTGGCTTCAGCGTCGCTTTTTGTGCGCCCGGTGCCAGTGACGCGGATACGCTTATCGGCAAAAGTGCGGACGTAGGCTAGTGCTCTCCAGCGGCGGTAGCCTACTTCCTCATACCTAATCGTCCCTATTTGTCCTACGGGTAGTTTCTTTCTTGGCATGTTCTGTAGTTCGCTTTCCGGGGTGATTCTCAGAGCTCACTTGTAGGACACCTAATTCACGAGCGCGGCGAACCATATATGCCGCCCGGTCGCGGCTCACACCAAATTGTTCGGATACTGTGCGAGTTGGGGGAACTCCAGTGTTGAGTGCTGCTTGGTAAACGTCCCTTACCCACTCAAGTACAAGGGAAGTATTTCCACGAGGCCATTCTTTTATTACATGATCTGGCACCGTCGGTATCGGCTTAATACCCCGACCAAACGTTGCACCGTAGTACTCCCCCAGCTTTGTTGTTGCTTCATTGGCGAGGCGGGATAGGGGCAACTGGCGAAGCGTGGAACTGCCTATATAAGAGTCTTCGGGGTCGAAAGCTACGATGCCCTCAACTTCATATCTTCCGAAGTCAGTAAAGACAAGTTCTAATGAGAGTCGCTGTGTTCCGTTGTCGATGATGCAGTACGCATGTGCTGGTGCTCCCTTTGAAGCATCCTCGATGAAAGGCCCTTTGCCGAATTTTCCTTTACTGTTGGGCCTTTCTTGCCACTCTCCTACGGAGGTCACATGCCATTTGCTCATAAATCGAGTGTCCACTATTGAGTTCTTAGGGTCAAGACAAATTCCCTCAAAGCTTGACAGGGTTAGAGTCTATAATTAGTCTCAAAATTGTGCAAGCAAAGATATGCACACTCCCTCAAAGTCTGACACTGACTATAAGAAAGGATTGTCCAATGCTAAATCTGAAACGAGATGCCATGACGGCAAAGCAGGTATCTGAGCAAATCGGATTATCGGTTGCCACGCTTGCAACGTGGAGAAGTCGGGGCAAAGGGCCGGAATTTATTCGTATCGCTGGCCGCATCTACTACCTCAACACTGCAGTTCAAGAATGGCTGGATAAAGAAATCGCAGCCGCCTAAAACCCGATCAAAACACGAAAGAACCCCCAAGTAGTTGCAGCTACAAGGGGGGTTAAAGGAGACAATCAGATGCCTCAAGCACATCTCAATGATAGCGACTTCTACGTTCAAGTGGAAGCGAACGCGCCCTTTGGTCTATTCAACATCGAAGTGACACGTGATCCCCAAGACGGGGAACCCGTAATTCGCCTCCAGCCAACCTTTGGTGACTGGTGGGGAGCCGTGGACTTTTCTACTCAGGAGATTCATCAGTTCATTGAAAAGCTGAGTGACGCAGAAAAGATTGCGCAAGAACTAACGCCAATCAACCTTTACCCCGTTGGAATTCCAGCGGACAAGAGGAGCGACCATGCCTAACAACGGGATTACAACGTCACCAGACAAAAACTTTCGGAGCAGTCTTACACCGGAGATGATTGCGGATCTCAAAGCAGCCCAAGAAAAATACCGCCCCAGCGCACAGGCGATGGAGGAGGCAAATCAGCGCCGCCGTCAATACAAGCGACGCAAAGCAGCTGCTGCACGTTGTGAACCATTACCCGGCTACGCATCTAACCATCGTCTAGCCAGAGTAGGGGGCCTACGATGAGCGCCCTAGAAACCACGTTAAGTCGTGAAGTACTGGCATCGGTGATAGCAGCACCCGCCGAGCAAGCTAACGCCGCTATGGCCCGTCTACAGGCCGCAGACTTCCCGAACTGGATACACCAGCGCATCTTTCACGCCCTGGACACCGTAGAGTTCGCCAACCACCAAGAACCCGGAAGTGTAATCATCCAACTGCATTCCCTACTTCTTGAGGCTGGGGAGCTTAAAGACGCGGATAACGGATTACGTGCGGAGCTAAACGCGCTACTCGAAACACGCGGGCACCCGGAGCAGCTACCGCGATTCGTGTCCCAAGTGGTGGATGAAGCCTACCGGCGTGAAGTCAAAGACTACGGCGAACGTCTAGTCACTAACGCCGATAACAGCGCACTAGAGGAGCTGGACGCGATTCTAAAGGGCATAGACCAAGTACGCGCCGCCCGGATGCGCATACGCCCTGTAACAGCCGTAAACGCCGCCTAAACCCAAGGAGACTGATAACACTATGGCCGAAGAACCAGAGTTCTACCCGCCGATTTCCAACGCTATGCTTGTGGCGAAAAAGCTGGTGGGTGACGTATTCAGTACGGAGGGGAATCGTAACACCGCGTACTGGCGCGGACAGTGGTGGCTGTTCAACGGCACCCACTGGGAACAGGAAGAAAACGAGCTAGAAGTCAAACGCCCCATCTGGACACGCCTAGGTGAAGTCATGCTATCCAAGCCCAAAGGCGCGGAGCCCTGGTCGCCAACGACAGCCAGTGTCTCGAATCTCATGGAACCGTTAAAGATTGCCCTTATGCTCAAAGACAAAAAGGATGCGCCATTCTGGATTGAGCAGGGCCACATCATGAACCCTCATGACCTTATTGTTCTGCAAAATGGTGTGCTCAACTTCCGCACAGGTAAATTCATGCAGGGCAACCATATGGAGCTGTTTAATACCTGGTCGCTTCCTTTTTCCTACGATGCCACCGCCACATGCCCAACCTTTGAAAAGTTTCTAGACGATACTTTCGCCCACGATCCTGCAGGACGCGCAGCAATCCAAGAGTTCGCAGGATACGCCATAAGTGGACGTACAGACCTGCAAAAGGCGCTGGTGCTAGTAGGGCCACCGGGTGGTGGTAAAGGAACTTTAAGCCGCACAATCCAACAACTTGTAGGAGTCGAAAACGTAGTCTCCCCATCCTTAACGAAACTAGGTAGTGAGTTTGGACTATCGGACTTAATCGGCAAACCCCTAGCCGTCATTGAAGACGCACGTAGCGACTACAGCCACACCAGCGGAACCACCGTGGAACGCCTGTTATCCATTATCGGAGAAGATGCGGTATCCATTAACCGAAAGAATCAGTCCTACTGGAATGGCACCCTGCCTACGCGCATCATGCTGGTATCAAATGAGGTGCCAAGGTTCCCGGACGCATCCGGCGCGATGATTCGACGATTCGTTGCCGTTAAGCTGAGCAAGTCCGTGCCAGAAGAGGAGAGGGACGAAAAACTAGGAGCGAAGCTCAAAGCGGAGCTACCCGGCATCTTTAACTGGGCATTGGATGGACTGAAACGACTGGAACAGCAACACCACTTCACGGAGCCGGAAACGATGGCTGATATTCAATCCATGATGAGCGACCTCAACAGCCCCGTGGCGAACTTCCTGGACGAAGAACCCACCTACAGGGTTACAGGCAACCCAAGTGATTATGTAGAGCTAAAGGCGGTTCATGCGGCGTACAAGAGCTGGTGTGAAGAGGTAGGGCGCTCGAACATGAATCAGCAAAACCTTGCCCAACAATTGGATTCAGTCTCGCCCGATATTGAGGTTAAGAACACTAAGCCGGATGCGTACACCAAAAAGGGCCGGTATGTGTTTGGTATCAAAAGTATTCCCCTTGTCCTAGCTAAAGAATCTCACCAGCAAAGTGCCTAGGAACATGTTCCATGTGTTCCAACAGGTCACGCCTAATTTTTAGCGTGTTCCAACCGTGTTCCGGAACAAACCAATAATCAACGCCGGAACACAGGAACACACAATCTATGTTCTGGAACAAACCACATAACGCCCTGACCAGCAAGAACACCAAGAACATGTTCCAACCAACTTCAGAGCGACAAATTTCGTCTGGACGTAATTACAGAGCTTGCAAACGGGGGGCGACCGCGTTCCCAGAGTCCTTTTAATGGGGTGGTCAACTAATCGACCGACTAAAAAAGAGTTGAGCATATCGTGAGCGATATTGATTATCAGGCCGTCCGGGAACTGTACGACCAGGGCCGGGGACGGAACGCAATTGCCAAGGAATTAGGCACCACCACTCACCAAGTGGATCGTGCTTGCCGCGAGTTGGGCATCACGTGGGAGGGGAAGATCCCCACCACGGCTGTGCGAGTACGGTCGCGCCGCGCTGCTAATGAGCGCAATGAGGTCGCCGCTAAGTTCCGCGCATTGGCACAACGTGAGCTGGATAAGGCACTGAGTGCTGAGGGAGAGGACGCGGACATTCGCCGCCACGTCACCGCCGCTGCTATCGCAATTCAACGCGACCTAGAGATTGCCGCGCATGTCGCTGAGCACAAGGAGCACAACGACCGCACCCCACAACAACGAGAACAGGACAAGGCCCTGGACAAGGCCCTGGACGCGCTCGACCCGCTGAACACCTACCTATAGGAGACCCAAACCAATGACCACATTCAACTTCAACAACTTAACGCCTCAGCTCACGTTTCTAAGCGCTGAGATGGACAAGGCAATCACGTGGTTCGCCAAGAACCCTGACTACTCAGACGAGGGCAAGCGCAACCAGCTGAAGCGAGTAGCTGACCAGCACGGCTACACCGCCGCCATCAGCAAGCTACGAAAAGCCGCAGCTGCCCTCCCAGAAGCCGTAGCCAAGGAACAGGCCGGGGAGTACGCCAAGGTCTACCCACGGGCCAAAGACTCCACTGAGACACTGGCTGCAGAAATGGCAACACAGCGTTACCTGCAGCGTGAAGACCTTACTAAGACGGACGGAGACAACAACAACCTTGCAGCCCTTCAAGCGGTGTTTAAGGAGATGGGCCCGTCTCCAGCCCGAACCATGCTGTTCGAGGAGATGCAGGCCCGTGGGATTACCAATGCGGAATTAATGCGAGGGTGTGAAGCTGAGGAAAACCCGGCGCTGAGGAACGCACAGCACACCGCTAACGCCGCTGAAACCACCGCCCGCCTTGTCAATGAGCAGCTGGACGATCTGGAAACCTCCCTGCAGAACCCGCGCATGAGCACTGCAGGCGACACCATGAAGCTAGACCAGATTAAGAACTATCTCGTGAACTACTTCAGCGACGATATGGAGACGGACAGCCATATCACCTTTGAAAAGCTACGCCCGGCACCTGCTTTCAATACCCCTGCCCCAACGGAATAGGAGACAAGAGACTATGCGCACCATCGAGCAGTTAGAGGCCATTCTTAAGGCCCTCCGTGAGCAGTTGGCTGAGCTGCAGAACGATAGGAATAGTGGGGCTGAGGTGCCCGACTGGAAAGAGGCACTAGCCCGCCGTGAGCTAGATAAGTACACCGCCGAGCTGGAAGCACGCCGTAAGGAAAAGGCAGCGGTAGATAAGTCTAAGGCTGAGGCCGCTAAGCGCCACACCGCCCAACAGGACGCTGTTATGGAAGCGGTGGAGGAAGCGTACACCGTACTGGAGGAGGCCACCGCTAAGGCCGCTGAGGCTCACGAGGAGGCCATTAAGGGCCTGCCTGCCTACCGTGAGGCCCGCGCCGTTGAGGTGGAGGCATATCGCAACCTACGCGGCCTCGTAGAGCAGCTAGACGAACCGGAACGCGATGAGGACGGCCACATCGTGACAGACCGCGCCCCGTTCTACATGCACAATGGCAACGTGATGCAAAAGGGTTCCATCACGCCCGGTCGATATGGTCGTGACCTAGACCGGATCTAACTCCCGTAACCCTAAAAGACCCGCCGTTTCGTTTGTACTCTTTTCCGAAATGGCGGGCTTTTTCATGCCAAAAGTAACAGTGACTTAAACGTCTTGACCTGCACTAACTAACCGCCACGGCATTTTTAATAGAACATTGGGGTGACAGCCCCAACACTGACTAACGCGCCCTGCATTAACACCCGAAACCGCGCTTTCATCGACCCGGACAACGTTCCCCAACGGTCGATTAACGCCGCTATCCGTATGTGCGAGCACTGCCCAATGCGCAAAGAATGCGCACGTGTTGCGCTAGAAGCAGGCAGCATGTTGACGGGGGAGAAACTTCCAGCGGACGGGGTAATCATGGCCGGGGTAGTCACACACGGCAAAAGCACCGTTCACGAGCTGGAGATGATAGCCGGGATAGCAGCCCCGGTCTATGAGGGCCGTGCCAGAAAGCAGGGGAATGTTACCGGGAAGCCGTGCCTGAATTGTGGGCGCACCTTACATGGCTGGACACGTACCCCGGAGGAGATTCCGCCCGGCATGGTCATGCACTACAGCCGCCAATTCTGTGTGGACTGCAGGACGGCATTAAAGGCGTATCTGGATTCCTTGCCTGAAGAGGAGCGCCGGGTTAGGCGCGGCCTAATGAAAGTGGTTGACCGTAAGCGCCACCACCACGGGCGGGAAGCCCATCTGAAGCGTCACCGTTACATCAACCGCAAGCGCAAAGAAATTGCCGTTGAATTGGGCGTACCCGTTGACTACATAGTTCCCCTGAAAGACGCTGCAAAGTGTCTAGGGTTCACTAAGGGCAAGACGAAAAGCAGGGCGACTAAATCCGGGGCGCTCTGGAGGATGGACAGATCTCCCTACTGTAGGCAGGCGAACCTCCACGTCAATCTTGGGGCATTCGGTTATGAGTCTCCGCTAGTCCAAAAGCGTGAGGCGAAATCACGTGCTAAGGCCGCTGAGGAGCTTTGCGTACCCGTGGCTGAGGTAGTGAACTTGGAATACCTTTCGGAGATGCATGGCTTTACCGTTTCGGAGATGCTGACAAGGCTGCATGGCCGGGGCGTGGAAGTGGTCAATAAATGGGGCCGTCATTGGCTAGTTGAAGCGGAGGTTCCCCCGCTCTGATTTAAGCCCGGAGAGGTGGCTATCTATTGGCTATTTTGAAAAATTGTTCCCGTTTCCAAACTGTTCCATGCAGTACGGTAACTGCAGGTAGATGGGATAAAGTGCCACAAAATGCAGGTTGCTACATTCCCTGAATTATTAGCACAAACTTGCCACTTGTATAGCGTAGGTTGCGAGTTCAAGTCTCGTCTCCAGCTCAAAAGGAGGCTGGGCCCCGGCGTGGGCCTAGCCTTCGGTGGTTTTCGAGGGGGCGTCGATAAGCCGAAAAAGCCGGTCGACCATGCGCTGGCGATTGGCGGGGGACAGCTTGCGCTGGTTGAGGTGATCGTGCACCCACAGGCCGGTACTAAGAAGCATGATCAGCAGATTATCCTCGTCCGTCTCGGCGGCGGAAGGATCGACCATCCAGCGCGCATCCACCTCGGCCCACTGGGCGGAAAAATCCGGGTGGGTCTGGGAATGTACACACATCAACAGCTTGATGAGCGGATCATTTTTGCCCATCGACAATACGAGCGCGCGGGAACGCTCGGCCCAGCTGAGCTCGCTTGCCGGGTGGCCGCCGGCCAGCTTCTCGAGTTCTGCTTCCCAGCGTGCGGCGCAAAATCCATGGCAGTTTACGAGCAGATCATGGCGGGTAGGGAAGTGATAAATGAGTCCGGACTTGGACATGCCGGTCGCCTGCGCCAGGGATTCGTAGGTCAAGCCAGAGACGTCCTCGGCGGCGATGATGTCGAGCGCAGCTTCAAGGGCTGCGGTCTTTTTGTTGAGTCGCGGCATAGGGATCTCCTGATTTCGGGTTATCGCGGAAACACCAGGCGGTTATCGCGGCTAGGAGCAAGGCGAAGCAAGCTAGGCCGCCGATGGTGGAAAGATATCCGGCATTGTAGGCGCTCGCGGCGGCCGCGTGGGAAGCGGGGTGATGCAGCGCGTCGGTACCCAGTTCCGCGAGGTGGGGCGGCAGTTCGCGGGCCATGAGTAGCGGCACGAGGGTGCCGGTCAGTGCAATGGAGATCAGGGTGCCGAATTCATAGGAGACCGCCTCTACGCCGGAGGCCATGCCGGTGCGATGAAGTGGAGCGGCATTGATGATGGCGGTGGAGGACACGGACATGGCCAGGCCCGCGCCTAGGCCGGTGAGCACGAGGGCGGAGACGAGTAGGGGAAGCGTCTCACCCCGGCTCACCACCACTAGGGCCATGCCGGCGGCCATGAGCAAGAATCCGCCGCTAATGAGTGGGAGGAACCCCACGCGATGCAAGGTGGCACCACCCAAGATGGAGGTAGGGATGGCAGAGAGCGCCATGGCGGAGATGATGAGGCCGGCGTGGAGGGGCGAGAGGGCGTCGACAAGCTGCAGCTTTTGGGTACTCACCAGCTCCAGGCCGGAGAGGCCGAACATGGCGCCGCCGGCCGTTAGGGACCCGCCGCTGAAGATGCGGGAGCTAAAGATGTCGAAGGTCAGCAGGGGATCTGACAAGCGAGCCTGGCGGCGGCCAAAGGCGAGCGCGCCGCAGATGAAGACGATGCCTGCGGCGGCGCTCACCGGCCAGTTGTGTGCCAGGGATTTAATGGCCAGCACTAGGCTGGCGAGAGTGATAAGGGAATACAGGGACGAGGGGAAGTCCCAGTGTTTTAGGGGGTTCGGAGCGTTTGGCGGGGCAAGGAACAAGGTCAGCACAATGGTCACGACCACAACCGGGACATTGAGCAAAAAGACCGAGCCCCACCAGAAGTGCTCCAAAAAGAAGCCGCCCACGGTGGGGCCAGCCGCCGCGCCGATGACGGCGACAGAACCCCAGATGCCAATGGCCGTGTTGCGCTCCACCTCATCGGGAAAAGTCAGGCGGATAAGCGCCAGGCTAGACGGCATCATGATGGCGGCGCCGCAGCCCAAGAAGGCGCGGCCTAAGACCAGCGTCCAAGCGCTGGGGGAATACGCGGCGAGCAGGGAAGCGCCGCCGAAGACGGCCAAGCCGATGAGAAACATCCGCCGGTGGCCGGTGCGATCGCCCAGCGTGCCGGCGCCAAGAAGGAGGCCGGAGAGCACCAACGCGTAGGCGTTGATAATCCAGAGTTGCTGGGTATCGGTGGTGTGCAATTGCTGCGATAGCTGCGGCAATGCGGTGTAGAGGATGGAATTATCCAGCCCAACCATGAGTAACCCCAGAGAGATGACGGCGCAGAAAGACCACCGCTGGGCGGCCGTGGAGGCCGCAGCGGCGTGGTCTTGTGCGCGGGGCGGGTGGATACTCATAGCGCAGTAAACAGTACCAAACAGTACCGAACGGTCGTTGCAGTTTGCAGCTCAAGATAGGTTAGTATTACCTTCCTCACAGCTGGGCGCAGTGTGTGAGTGTATAAGAGAACAGTGGACTTTACTGCGGTCTAAGTAGCACAGTGGTATTAACACCAATTAAGAGTTAAGGATGATTTTTAATGGCACGTAACTATGCAGAACAGCTAGTTGACACCCTGGAAAAGCAGGGTGTCGAGCGCATTTATGGCCTCGTCGGTGACTCCCTGAACCCGATCGTGGATGCCGTTCGTCGCTCCTCCATCGAGTGGATTCACGTCCGCAACGAGGAAGCAGCAGCCTTCGCTGCCGAGGCAGATTCCCTTACCACCGGCAAGCTGGCCGTATGTGCCGCATCCTGCGGCCCGGGCAATACCCACCTGATCCAAGGCCTGTACGACGCCCACCGTAACGGCGCTAAGGTGCTGGCACTGGCTTCCCACATCCCATCTCGCCAGATCGGCTCCAAGTTCTTCCAGGAGACCCACCCAGAGGCAATCTTCCAGGAGTGCTCTGGCTACTGCGAGATGGTCAACTCCGCTGAGCAGGGCGGCGTTGTCCTGCACCACGCTATCCAGTCCACCATGGCCGGCAATGGCGTTTCCGTCCTCGTTATCCCGGGTGACGTTTCCATGCAGGACGCTGAGGATGACTCCTTCGTCGAGTCCAAGATCTCTGCCGGCCGCCCGGTCGTCTTCCCGGATCCGGCCGAGGCTGCTGCCCTGACCCAGGCCATCAACGAGGCTAATTCCGTCACCCTGTTCGTTGGCGCCGGCGTCAAGGACGCCCGCGAGCAGGTGCTCAAGCTGGCGGAGAAGATCAAGGCTCCCATCGGCCACGCTCTGGGTGGCAAGATGTACATCCAGTACGAGAACCCGTTCGACGTAGGCATGAACGGCCTGCTGGGCTACGGTGCGGCACACGAGGCCACCCACGAGGCTGACCTGCTCATCCTGCTGGGTACCGACTTCCCGTACAACGACTTCCTGCCGGATGCCAACGTGGCACAGGTGGACATCAACGGCTCCCACATCGGCCGCCGCACCAAGATTTCCTACCCGGTCACCGGTGACGTAGCCGCCACCATCGAGAACATCCTGCCGCACGTGGATGAGAAGAAGGATCGCTCCTTCTTGGACAAGATGCTCAAGAAGCACTACGGCAAGCTGGAGCACGTCGTTGAGGCTTATACCTCCAACGTGGACAAGCACACCCCGATCCACCCAGAGTACGTTGCTGACCTCATTGACAAGAACGCGGATGAAGATGCCATCTTCACCGTCGATACCGGCATGTGCAACGTGTGGGGCGCTCGCTACATCACCGCTAACGGCAAGCGCGAGCAGATCGGCTCCTTCCGCCACGGCACCATGGCCAACGCCCTGCCACAGGCACTGGGTGCACAGGCCGCTAACCCGGGCCGCCAGGTCATCACCTTCTCCGGTGACGGCGGACTGTCCATGCTGATGGGTGAGCTGCTCACCGTGAAGCTGCACAACCTGCCTATCAAGATGTTCGTGTTCAACAACTCTTCCCTGGGCATGGTCAAGCTGGAGATGCTGGTGCAGGGTCTGCCGGAGCACGAGACCGACCACGATTCCGTCAACTTTGCCAAGATTGCAGAGGCTTCCGGCATCAAGCACTTCCGCATCGAGGATCCGAAGGATGCACCGGAGCAGATCAAGAAGGCGCTGGCTTATAACGGCCCGGCTCTTATCGACGTCGTCACTGACCCCAACGCCCTCTCCCTGCCACCGACGCTGACCATCGAGCAGCTCATGGGCTTCTCCAAGGCTGCCACCCGCACCGTTCTGGACGGTGGCGTTGGCCAGATGATCACCATGGCAAAGTCCAACCTGCGCAATATCCCGCGCCCGCAGGACTTCTAAATAGCGCGCTGCGCTAGCTGCCACGCCCTTCCTCACCTGGGGAGGGGCGTGGTTTTCTTTTGCGCCGAGCAGGCCGAGCATCCACGTTCACAGGATTCAGGCAGAAACTCTTCAGTAGGCTGGAAAGCAAGCGTGCCATGATGACGTGTTAGAAAATCACAACCTTTAAGGGAGTCTGAGGAGAACATGGAAGACACTAAACTCGCCAAGGTTCTTGTCGTCGATGACGAACCCAATATTGTGGAGCTGCTTACCGTATCGCTGAAGTTCCAGGACTTCGAGGTTTACAGCGCCAATTCCGGTAACGAGGCGCTGCGCATTGCCCGCGAAGTAAACCCAGATGCCTACATCTTGGACGTCATGATGCCGGGTATGGATGGCTTCGAGCTGCTGGGCAAGCTGCGTCAAGAAGGCCTGGACGGCCCGGTGCTCTACCTCACCGCTAAGGACGGTGTGGACCAGCGCATCCACGGACTGACCATCGGCGCGGATGATTACGTGACCAAGCCATTTAGCCTGGAAGAAGTTATCACCCGCCTGCGCGTCATCATGCGCCGCGGTGGCGCGGCGGAAGAATCCACCAACGATGCCACCATGAGCTACGCGGATCTAACGCTCAATGATGACACCCATGAGGTCACCAAGGCCGGTGAGCTCATCGAGCTTTCGCCCACCGAGTTCAACCTCCTGCGCTACCTCATGCAAAACAAGGAAGTGGTGCTGTCTAAGTCCAAGATTTTGGACAACGTGTGGCACTACGATTTCGGCGGCGATGGCAACGTGGTCGAGTCCTATATCTCTTACCTTCGCCGCAAGATCGATACCGGCGAGACGCAGCTGATCCACACTGTGCGCGGCGTGGGTTATGTACTGCGCACCCCGCGCTCCTAAAGTGCTTAAGTGATGGAAGATTCACAGGAGACCAAAGGTCAGGCACCTGCGCCCGCGACGGCGACGGCGCGCCCGCAGTCCATGTGGCATGAAGGCCTGGGCCAAGGCGAGGGGGAGAAAAAGTCCTCCAAGCGGCGGATGTTTTCCCAGATTCCCCAGGCAATGCCGCTGCGTACGTGGCTGGTCATCCTCCTCGTCGTGGTCTCCGGGCTCGGCATTACGGGCTCGTCCTTTGCGGTGAATTCCATCATGCGCAACGTGCTCTTCAATAACGTCGATGATGAGCTGCGCTCCGCGTCGACCACATGGGGGCGCGATATCAGCAATGACTTTTTCATCGGCGATCACACCAAGCGCCCGCCTACCGAATACGTGGTGCTGAACTACCTGCCCGATGGCACCATCCGCTACTCGGGACCATCGTCGACTACCCCGAATGCGGAGAAGATCCCGCTCGGCGGCTACCCCACCACCGTGGGTTCCATCGAGAACAACACCAAGTGGCGCGCGCTCGCCTTCGCGGATTCCAACGGCGTCATCACGGTCATTGCCAAGGATATGACCCACGAGAAGGAAATCCTGCACGGCCTAGCCATGGTCCAAGTGACCATTGCCGCCATCGCCCTGGCTGCCATTGCGGCCGTGGGTTTCTGGTTTATCCGCAGGGCGTTGCGGCCGCTGCGGGTGGTGGAAAAGACGGCGTCAGAAATCGCGGCAGGTGACCTAGACAAGCGAGTTCCCAAGTGGCCGTTGCACACCGAGGTGGGCCAGTTGGCCGCCGCACTCAATATCATGCTGGGGCAGCTGCAGCGCTCCGTCGTGCGCGCGCAGGAGAAAGAGGAACAGATGCGTCGCTTCGTCGGCGATGCCTCGCATGAGCTGCGCACGCCGCTGACCAGCCTGCGCGGCTATACCGAGCTCTATCGCTCGGGCGCCACCAAAGACGTGGATCTGGTCTTTTCTAAGATCGATGATGAGTCCAAGCGCATGTCCCTGCTGGTGGAGGACCTGTTGGCTCTTACCCGCGCCGAGGGGACGCGCCTAGACCTGCACCCCGTAGACCTGCTGGAGCTGGCCTTGTCTGTGGGCTCTTCCGCGCGTGCCGCCTTCCCCGGCCGCGAGATTAAGGTGGCCAATGATGCCAAGTCCATCCCGGTGGTCAATGGCGATGCCAGCCGCCTGCATCAGGTGCTGCTCAACCTGGTGACCAACGGCATCCGCCACGGCGGCGAGGATGCCGCGGTGACGCTGCGCCTGCGCCGCGAGGCCAATGATGTACTGGTCGATGTCAGCGATGATGGCAAGGGCATGTCCCAGGAAGATGCGGCGCATATCTTCGAGCGCTTTTACCGCGCCGATACCTCGCGCACCCGCGATACCGGCGGCTCCGGCCTGGGCTTGGCCATCGTCCACTCCCTAGTGGAGCAGCACGATGGCAGCATTAGCGTCGACTCCGAGCTCGGCCGCGGCACCACCTTTACGGTGCGCCTGCCCGCGCTTGCCGACGCCCCCTCTGAGACCTAGTCCTCCCGAACGCCGTCCTCGTTGCAGCCGAGGTGCTGACGGATGCGGGCGGCCGCCTCATCCATCGCGGCATCGTCTGTGTTATCGGCGTCGAAGGCCTTGGCAAAGTCATACTCTTCCATTTTCTCGGTGGGGAAGAGGTGGATATGGGTATGCGGGACATCGAATCCGGCGATGATGTAGCCGGTGCGCGGGGTATCAAACGCGGTCTTGATAGCGCCGCCGATTTCCAGGGCGACCTCGTTGAGGTGGGCCCAGGTCTGTGGATCCAGGTCGGTCCACTTATCTACTTCCTCGATGGGCACGACCAGGGTGTGGCCGTAACGCAGCGGCTCGATGGAGAGGAAAGCCACGCAGGTCTCATCGCGGTAGACAAAGCGAGCGGGTAGTTCACCATTAATGATCTTTGTAAATACAGAAGCCATGTGTGCCAGGCTACCCGCTGGTTATGATGGTGGGCATGCGCATTCTCGTAATTGGTTCGGGCGGCCGTGAACACGCCCTTGTCAAGGGCCTGTCCGCCGACCCTAAGAGCACCGAAATCCACGCCGCGCCAGGCAGCGCGGCCATGTCCGCCCTCGCTACCGTCCACCCGGACTACTCCGAGGTAGATGACGCTAATCGCATGGTGGAGCTCGCCCAGAGCATCGCCGCGGACCTCGTTGTCATCGGACCTGAGGTTCCCCTCGTCGCCGGCGTGGCCGATGCCCTGCGCGCGGCCGGCATCGCTGTCTTCGGACCTAGCAAGGACGCAGCCCAGATCGAGGGATCCAAGGCTTTTGCCAAGGACGTCATGGAGTCCGCCGGCGTCAAAACCGCCCGCGCGGAACAGCTGCGCCCAGGTGCGGGCGAGGACGACATTGAGGCCGCGCTCGACCGCTTCGGCCCGCAGTTCGTGGTCAAAGACGACGGACTGGCCGGTGGCAAGGGGGTCGTGGTCACCCCGGACCGCGCCGCAGCCCGCGCCCACGTCGACGCCGTCCTCGCGGCCGGCAACCCGGTGCTGCTGGAATCCTTCCTCGACGGTCCCGAAGTCTCTCTCTTCTGCTTAGTCGATGGCGAGACCGTCGTCCCGCTGCTGCCAGCCCAGGATCACAAGCGTGCCTATGACAACGACGAGGGCCCCAATACCGGTGGCATGGGCGCCTACACCCCGCTGCCGTGGCTGCCGGAGGACGGCGTGCAGCGCATCGTGGACGAGGTCTGCACCCCTGTGGCCAAGGAGATGGCGCGCCGCGGCACCCCTTATTCCGGTCTGCTCTACGCCGGCCTGGCCTGGGGCGAAGAAGGCCCAGCCGTAGTCGAGTTCAACTGCCGCTTCGGCGACCCGGAGACCCAGGCAGTGCTCTCCCTGCTCAAGTCCCCGCTGGCTGAGGCCCTCCACGCCACGGCCACCGGCACCCTCTCCGAGCTCCCGCCGCTGGAATGGGAGGATGGCTTCGCCGTCATCATCGTCATGGCGGCCGAGGGCTACCCGGCTTCCCCGCGCAAGGGCGATGCCATTTCCGGCGCCGCCTTGGACGATCCGCAGCGCGTCCTCCATGCCGGCACCGTGCATACCGACGGCGCCTACCGCACCGCGGGCGGCCGCGTGCTCAGCGTGCTGGGCAAGGGCGCCACGCTTGCCGACGCCCGCGCAGACGCCTACGCCACCGTCGACGGCATCGAGTTTGCGGGTGGCTTTGTGCGCCGGGACATCGGCAAGCGAGCAGAAGACGGTGAGATTTCTCTCTAACCCTTCACCCCGCGGCGGGGCAGGCATGGAATAATAGCCACGTGGCTGAAAAGAAGAAGATTTCCAACGTCCTGTCCTCCCGCTATGCCTCCGCGGAGCTGTCCAATATCTGGAGCCCGGAGCATAAAATCATCTTGGAGCGCAAGCTCTGGATTGCGGTCATGCGCGCCCAGAAGGATCTGGGCGTAGACATCCCCGCCAAGGCCATCGATGCCTACGAGGCCGTGGTAGAGGACGTGAACCTCGAGTCCATCGCGGAGCGCGAGCGCGTCACCCGCCACGATGTGAAGGCCCGCATCGAAGAATTCAATGCGCTGGCCGGCTACGAGCACATTCACAAGGGCATGACCAGCCGCGATCTCACCGAGAACGTGGAGCAGCTGCAGATCCACACCTCGCTGGAGATCATCCGCGATAAGGCCATCGCAGTGGTCTCCCGCATCGGCCGCCACGCCGCCGAGTACCAGTCCCTGGTCATGGCGGGTCGCTCCCACAACGTCGCCGCGCAGGCCACCACCCTGGGCAAGCGCTTCGCTACGGCCGGCGATGAGATGCTGCTGGCCATCGAGCGCGTCGAAGATCTCTTGGCACGCTACCCGCTGCGCGGCATCAAGGGCCCGATGGGCACCTCCCAGGACATGCTCGATCTCATGGGCGGCTCCGAGGACAAGCTCGCCTCCCTGGAGACTGCCATCGCGGATTACCTGGGCTTCCACCGCATCTTCAATTCCGTGGGCCAGGTCTACCCGCGCTCCCTCGACTTCGACGCCATCTCCGCCCTGGTGGAGCTCGGCGCCGCTCCGTCCTCGCTGGCCACCACCATCCGCTTGATGGCCGGCAACGAGACCGTCACCGAGGGCTTCAAGGAGGGCCAGGTTGGCTCCTCCGCCATGCCGCACAAGATGAACGCCCGCTCCTGCGAACGCGTCGGCGGCTTGCAGGTCATTCTCCGCGGCTACCTCACCATGGCCGCGGACCTCGCTGGCCAGCAGTGGAACGAGGGCGATGTTTTCTGCTCCGTCGTCCGCCGCGTCGCGCTTCCCGACGCCTTCTTCGCCCTCGACGGCCAATTTGAAACCTTCCTCACCGTCCTCGACGAGTTCGGCGCCTTCCCGGCCATGATCGACCGCGAACTGGAGCGCTACCTGCCCTTCCTGGCCACCACCCGCATCCTCATGGCGGCCGTGCGCGCCGGTGTGGGCCGCGAGACCGCCCACGAGGTCATCAAGGAAAACGCCGTGGCCGTCGCACTCAATATGCGCGAAAATGGCGGCGAGCAGGACCTAGTCCAACGCCTCGCCGCCGATGACCGCCTGCCCATGGACGAGTCCGACCTCGAGGCCGCCCTGGCCGATAAGCATGCCTTCATCGGCGCCGCCGAGTCCCAGGTCAGCCAGGTCCTCAACCGCATCAACGCACTGGTAGGCGAGCACCCCAAGGCCGCGGCCTATACCCCGGGCGAGATCCTCTAAAGCGAGCCGCGCCGGGCGCCTTCCTGTCGCGGTGCGTCTTCCTTTTTCGCAGGGCGCCTTCCTTTTTTCGCATTTCGATCAAATAGTCGCCGAATCCCACGCGGATTTCGGGGCTTATTTGATCGAAACGTGCTCGCTACCCCTGGGCGCTAGAATGAAGGTCATGCGACCTGAGCTTTCTTCTTATACCCATCTTGCCTCCGGCAAGGTCCGCGATATCTACGATGTAGACGAGAACACTCTTCTGATGGTGGTCTCGGACCGCATCTCGGCCTACGACCACGCCCTCGAGCCGGCCATCCCGGACAAGGGCCGCGTGCTGACCGCGACCTCGAAGTTCTTCTTCGACTCCATCGATTTCCCCAACCACCTGGCCGGCCCGCTCGATGATGAGCGCATCCCCGCCGAGTGCCTTGGCCGCGCGATGGTGGTCAAGAAGCTGGATATGTTGCCCTTCGAATGCGTGGCCCGCGGCTTCCTCACCGGTTCCGGCCTGAAGGAGTACAAGGCCAACGGCACCGTGTGCGGTATCGAGCTGCCGGAGGGCCTGGTTGAGGCTTCCCGCTTGCCCGAGCCCATCTTCACTCCGGCTACCAAGGCGGAACAGGGCGAGCACGATGAGAACGTCTCCTTCGACGTCGTGGTGGACAAGCTGGGCGCCGATCGCGCCGAGGAGTTGCGCGCGGCCACCCTCCGCATCTACTCCGAGGCCGCCACGCTTGCGGAGGAGAAGGGCATTATCCTCGCCGATACCAAGTTCGAGTTCGGCCTAGACAAAGACGGCACCCTCGTGCTGGCCGATGAGGTCCTTACCCCAGATTCCTCCCGCTACTGGCCGGCCGATTCTTACGTGGAGGGCGAGGTCCAGCCGTCCTTCGACAAGCAATACGTGCGCAATTGGCTGACTTCTGACGCCTCCGGGTGGGACCAAGCCGCCGACGGCACTCCGCCCCAGCTTCCCGACGACGTCGTTTCCGCCACCCGCCTGCGCTACATCGAGGCCTACGAGCGGCTTTCCGGCGAGCGCTTCGCGGACTCCCTCTCGCCCGAGGCCTAGCTCTCGCTCTACGGGCTTCCAGCCCTGGGGCGCCACGCGTACAGTGGGGCGGCATGAGCAACGAGAATCTTTCCGCCCCCGTGGCCGCCATCCACCCTGTGACCCGTTCCTTCCACGGACGCGAGTTCGTGGATAACTACGAGTGGCTGCGCGATAAGGAATCCCAGGAAACCCTGGATTACCTCAACGCAGAAAATGATTACACCAAGGCGAAGACCGCGCACTTGGATGAGATGACGGAGAATATCTTCCAGGAGATTAAGTCCCGCATCAAGCAAACCGATATGTCCGTGCCTTCTCGCCGCGGCGATTACTGGTACTACGGCCGTACCGAGGAGGGCAAGAGCTACGGCTATTCTTGCCGGCTCCCGGTAGAGGAGGGGGCTGACCCATGGACTGCCCCGGTTATCCCAGAGGAAGGCACCCCGGAAGGCGAGGAGATTATCCTTGACGCCAACGCGCTGGCGGAGGGCAAGGACTTCTTTGCCCTCGGCGCTGCCTCCATCTCTGATTCCGGCCGCTACCTGGCCTATTCCGTGGACTTCGCCGGCGACGAGCGTTTTGAGCTCTATATTAAGGACTTGGAAAGCGGCGCGCTTCTCGACGACCACCTCAAGGGCATCTTCTACGGCGCCACCTGGGCCGGTGACGGCTATATCTTTTACACGACCGTCGACGAGGCATGGCGCCCTGACGCCATCTGGCGCCACAAGGTCGGTACCGCGCAGTCCGAAGACGTGCAGGTGTTCAAGGAAGAAGACGAGCACTTCAACGTCGGCATCGGCAGCGCTCGCTCCGATAAATACCTCTTCCTTGGCGTGAGCTCCAAGGTGACTTCTGAGGTGTGGGTCCTCGAAGAAGACAACCCCGAGGGTGAATTCCGCCTGCTGTGGGAGCGCGAATCTGGCGTGGACTACGACGTCGATCACGCCGTCGTTAAGGGCGAGGATTACTGGATCGTCACCCACAACGCCACCGGCCCCAACTTCGAGGTCGGATATACCAAGGCCAAGGATGAGCTGCCCACCCTACGTGACCTGCCGGCGCTCTTGCCGCACGAGGAGACCACCCGCATCGAGGGCGTGGACACCTACCGCGATCAGATTGTGGTGGGCTACCGCCGCGGCGGCATCGGCCGCGCCGCCATCATGCGTGTGAACGACGGCTTTAGCGAATTCGAAGAGCTCAACTTCGACGAAGAACTCTTCACCGTGTCCGTATCCGGCAACCCCGAGTGGGACGCACCGGTGCTGCGCGTGAGCTACGTGTCGTTCACCCAGCCCTCCCAGCTCTTTGATTACCGCGTGGATACCGGCGAATTTACTCTCCTCAAGGAGCAGGAGGTTCCCGGCGGTTATAACCCGGATGACTATGTGGCCTACCGACTGTGGACCACGGCTGCCGACGGCACCGATATCCCCGTATCCATTGTCCACCGCGCCGACCTCGACCGCACTCAGCCGAATCCGACCCTGCTCTATGGTTACGGTTCCTATGAGGTCAGCGTGGATCCGGCATTCTCCGTTACCCGCCTGTCCCTCATGGACCGCGGCATGATCTTCGCCGTGGCCCATGTCCGTGGCGGCGGCGAGATGGGCCGTACCTGGTACGACGACGGCAAGATGCTCAAGAAGAAAAACACCTTCACTGACTTCATCGATGTCGCCGATGACCTCATCGCCCGCGGGGTGACCACCGCTGACCAGATGGTGGCCGAGGGTGGCTCAGCTGGTGGCATGCTCATGGGCGCGATTGCCAATATGGCCCCGGATCGCTTCACCGCTATCCAAGCCGTCGTGCCGTTCGTGGATCCGTTGACCTCTATCCTCATGCCGGAGCTTCCACTCACGGTCCCTGAATGGGAAGAGTGGGGCGACCCGTACCACGATCCAGAGGTCTATGACTACATGAAGTCCTACTCGCCGTACGAAAATATCGAGGCCAAGGACTACCCGGACATTCTGGCTATCACCTCGCTCAATGACACCCGCGTGCTCTACGTTGAGCCGGCCAAGTGGATCGCCCAGCTGCGAACGACGGCCACCGGCGGCGAGTTCTTGCTCAAAACCGAAATGGCCGCGGGCCATGGCGGCGTGTCCGGTCGCTATGAAAAGTGGCGCCAGAATGCCTTCGAGTATGCGTGGACCATCAACAAGGCCACCGGCTTGGAGAAGTAAAACCCGGATAGGGGGCCAACGCGCGAATCCTGAATTCCTGTGCGATAATTTTCCTTATGAATGGCCACCTTCTGGTATCTATCTCCAGCATCTTTGATGACACACGGAAGCAGGCTAGCCGGCTCCTCTCGATCCTTGATCGAGAGGAGATTCCTGTTTCCCTGCTGATTGCCCCGCATATCGACGGCAACTGGCACCTCGCCAAAGACAAAGACACCAAGAAGTGGCTGCAAGACCAAGCCGATGCCGGCCGCGTTCTTATCCTGAACGGTTTCGACCGTTCAGTGCAGGGCCGCCGCGCGGAATTCGCCAACCTCGATTCGCACGAGGCGAAGCTTCGCCTTGCCGGAGCTACCCGCCAGATGGCCAAGATCGGCTTCGAACCCACCATCTTCGCGCCCCCTCGCTGGCGTATGTCGCCCGGCACCTTGCAGGTCTTGCCGCAGTTCAAGTTTGAGGTAGCCGCCTCCACCCGTGGCATCCTCCAGATCAATTCCGGTAAGTTCCACCAGGCCCGCAACCTTTCTTTTGGTGAGGGCTTTGGCTCCGCCAAGTGGTGGCGCAAAAACATTATTCGCGCTGCTGAGCGCTCCGCCCAGCGTGGCAACACCGTCCGCCTTTCGGTTTCCGGCCGCAACTTGGATGACCGCAAAGTAATCAATGACTTCGTCAAAGCCGCCGACCGGGCCATCAACGCCGGCGCGACCCCTGCCGATTATGGCGCTTTCCTGCCAAATTAGGGAGCGCATTCCCTCGTCAGAGGTTCTGCGAACAAAAGTGGCGGGGATGGTTGGTGGTGTCTATGTCCGGTAGTACGATTTCGTCCATCTAAAACCCTGTTTCCGTCAACGGTTGTAGTGTTTTAGATGGACGAAATCGTTGAAATCGCAAAAATTAAGACCCCGCACGCTTGGGATTTCTCCCAAGCGAGCGGGGTCTGCGTCTGTGGGCGGTTAGCGCTGCAGGCTGGTGATGAAGTTCTTTACTTCCTGCGGCAGCATGCCCCAGATGGGGGCCGGGATGGTCTTCTGGAGGTTGCCGGTCACCGCGAGGAAGCCGGGGATGGCGATAAGGCCGGCGATGGCCGCGATGGCAGCGGCGATACCAGCGCCGACGGAGCTGGTGCTGGAGTTGGAACCGAAGCCAGGCTTACCGGGCTTTTCTGATGGCTTGTCCTCTGGCTTATCGGAAGGCTTGTCTGCAGGATCGTCTGGCTGGCCAGCGGAGTCGTCTGCGCCGAGGGTAAAACCGACCTTGACTGGGTCATGGTCAGAAGCGCGGAACGGGGAGTCATCGTAGAAGTCGACGATGTTGTAATTGCGGCGGGAATACTCGAAGGCGACGGGTTCGTCGGCATTGATGTTCCACACTTGGGCGTCGTCAAGCGTGCCGGTGGCAACCTTATTGGCCAGCACGTGGTCGAGGGTGCCAAGCAGGCCGGAGAATTGGTAGGAAGGGTCAGCCTCGTACTTTTCGGCAGGGACGGTGAAGCCATCGTTGCGGAAGACATCGAGCGCGGTCTCGTGGGTGTAGGTATTGAAATCACCCAGGGCGAATAGCGGCTTGTCCTTCCAGTCTTCCTGCTTGTGCAGCGCATCGAGGACGGCCTGGGCCTGTGCGTTGCGGACGTTCGGGTTATTGCCCTGGCCGTCGCCGGAGTCGGCGTCGCCCTTGGCTACGGAGCCCTTGGACTTGAAGTGGTTGGCCACGGCAACGAAGGATTCCTCGCCCTCCTTTAACGGCTGGAACTCCTGGGCGAGTGGCTCGCGGGCGGTGCCGGTGAAGCGATCATCCTGGAAGATGCGGGATTCGCCGACGGGCTTGACCACATCCTTGTGGTAGATAAACGCGGTGCGGATGACATCCGGGGAGTCCGGTACGGCGTCCTCGGAAGGAGAGGGGACGAAGGCCCACTTCTCGGAACCGGCGGCCTCGTTGAGCTTTTCCGTCAGGTGCTTGAGGGCCTTATCGCGCTGGGCGAAGTCGCCGGTGACGGCGTAGCCATCTTCGATTTCGGAAAGGCCGATGACATCGGCATCGAGGCCGTTAATGGCGGCGACGATTTTGCGCTCCTGGTCTTCCAGCGCGGATTGGGTATAGGCGCCGCGGGTCTTACCGCGATTGACGGTGACCTTATTGCCCTCGCGGTCGGTGTAGGCGCTGCCGCCGAATTCCTCGCCCAGGGAGGTGAAGTAGTTCAGCACGTTGAAGGCGCCGATGGTGTACTCGCCCTTAACGTCATCGATGGCGTGGAGCTCGGCCGCGCGGGAATCCTCCCAAGAGATGGGCAGGTCTGCGCCCTTGGTGTTGCCGGTGACCGGGGTGGTGGGCTGGAAGCGCCACTGGTCGTGGGAGAAGCCCACGATGACCGGGTGTTGGAAGGACACGGTATCGGTGGTGCGCAGGGACTTGATCGTCTGGGCATCATCCTGGGCGATATAGGGCAGTGGAGTGTTCTGGTCGGTCTTGAGATAGTCGCGGGTGCGGCCATCGTCCAGGGTGACCAACTTATCGGCGTTGTCCTTGGTCAGCTTCTGAATATCGGAGTTGGGATCCGTGGAGGGGGAAAAGACATCGGAAGGCTGACGGAGGGCTTCCTTGCCGGGGGCGAGTCCGACCTCGCCGTACTGGTTGAGCGAGTAGTTATTGGTCACGGTGTGCTCGCCGGGCTGGATGAGCATGTGCTCGAAGGGCTCGCGGGCTTCGTTGCCATCGGGAAGCTGGTCCACCTTAAGCGGGGTGACCTTCTCCAGCGGGGTATCGAGCTGCGTGACCGTGGAGGCGGTGAGCTGGGTGGAGCCATAGAACTCGGAGACCTTGCCGGTGACCTCGACGGAATCCTCGAGGGCCGGGTACTGGTCGGCCGGCTTATCGCCCATGTAGACAAAGATCGCCTGGGAAGCATCGGTGGCCTCGGTGCCGGTGCCACCAGTCTGGATGGTAAAGCCATTAAGGCCGCCTTCGGACCACACGCCGGTGACGACGCCCTCGGTGGCCACGGTCTGGTCCTTGAGCGGGGATTCGGCGCCGGTGCCCTGGATATCCGCGATGGCGGTGACGCCCTCGGGAGTAGGCTGCTCGGGCTCTGCCGGCTCCTCTGGCTGCGGGGCGGGGGCCTCGTTGCCGGAGTTGGTCGGGGTAGGGGCGCCGGTGGTGAAGTCGGCGGCGTTGTCATCGGTATCGGTGCCCTCGGCGTCGCGGGAGGCGGACTTGGCGTTGGACAGGCCAGCGGCGGCGGTGCCTTCCTTCAGGGAAGCGGCGCCGTAGCCGATGGCATCGATGGGGGTACCGGTGGCGTCGGCAAGCTGCACGGAGCCCTTGGAACCGGACATGTTGAGGTTGCCCTCGGCGTCTGGGGCAGGCAGGGCCTCGCCCGCGCCATTGCCGGCCGCGCCCTGCACCAGGAAGTAGCCGTGCGGCGCGATCGTGCCGGAAAGCTTCACCTTGCCACCGGTATTGCCGGAGGCGGAGAAGTACTCCACGGTGTAGCCGGTCAGGTCAATCGGGGCATCGGTGGGGTTATAGAGCTCGATGAAGTCATGGGTGAAGGCAGCGCCCTTATTGCCGCCTCCCCCGTAGACCTCGGAGATGACTGCGGCGGAGCCATCGGTGGCGGCCGTGGCGGTAGGAACGGCAAGGGCGGCAGAAGACAAGGCGGTGGCAAGTGCCAGCGCGCCGAGGCGGCGAGAAGACATAGATTCAACCTTAAAAAGAGAGCGACAGTGTGCGTTGTCTATTAGTAGAGCGCCGCGCCGGGCCAGGCTGGAGCGCGCGCCGAAGTTTGCCAGAGCGTCGTTTGGGGTTCACGTAGAGTTTGCCCAACCGGGGTGAAACCCACACTGCGGGGGTGAGTCTAGGTAAAAGGCGGGGGTGCCAACTAAACTAAGCCGCGCAGACCAAAGCCCCATACAGTAAGGCAAATATTTCATGGCTCGTGTAGTTGTCAATGTCATGCCCAAGGCGGAGATTCTGGATCCGCAGGGCCAAGCCGTCGTCCGCGCGCTGGGTCGCATCGGGGTATCCGGTGTCAGCGATGTGCGCCAGGGAAAGCGCTTCGAGCTCGAGGTCGATGACTCCGTTACCGCAGAGGACATGGAGAAGGTAGCCGCCACGCTGCTGGCCAATACCGTCATCGAGGACTACGAGGTTGTTGGGCTGGAGGTCAAGTAAGTGACCGCCACAATCGGAGTAATCACTTTCCCCGGAACCCTGGATGATGTGGATGCCGCTCGCGCTGCCCGCACCGCCGGCGCAGAGGTCAAAAGCCTCTGGCACGCAGATACCGATCTGCACGGCGTGGATGCGGTAGTAGTGCCGGGCGGTTTTTCTTATGGTGACTACCTGCGCTCGGGCGCGATTTCCGCGCTCGCGCCGGTGATGCAGTCCGTTATCGATCGTGCGAAGCAGGGCATGCCGGTGCTCGGCATCTGCAATGGCTTCCAGATCCTTACCGAGGCGGGCCTGCTGCCAGGCGCGCTGACCCGCAATAAGGGCCTGCACTTCCACTGCACCGATACGTACCTCGAGGTGGCCAATTCCACCACCGCGTGGACCAGCGAGTTTGAGCAGGGCCAGAAGATCCTGGTGCCGGCCAAACACGGCGAGGGCCGCTTCCAGGCCGGCGATGATGACATCGCCCGCATCGAGGGCGAGGGCCGCGTGGTCTTCCGCTATACCGATAATTACAACGGTTCCGTCAACGGCATTGCCGGTGTGAGCGATGAGTCCGGCCGCATCGTCGGCCTTATGCCGCACCCCGAGCACGCCATTGACACGCTAACCGGCCCATCCACCGACGGACTGGGACTTTTCGTATCCGCCATCAAGGCCGTCGCGCAGGCGCCGGCGGTTTAAGGAGGCCATTTTCATGACCGTTCATAATGACACCGTAGAAAAGGCGCAGTCCACCCCGGACGAGCAGCAGCCCTACGCGGAGCTCGGCCTGAAGGACGACGAGTACCAGCGCATCCACGATATCCTGGGCCGTCGCCCCACCGATGCGGAGCTGACCATGTACTCCGTCATGTGGTCCGAGCACTGCTCCTATAAGTCTTCCAAGACGCACCTGCGTTACTTTGGTGAGACCATGACCGAGGAGATGGGGGAGAAGATCCTCGCTGGCATCGGTGAGAACGCCGGCGTGGTGGATATCGGAGACGGCAACGCGGTGACCTTCCGCGTGGAGTCCCACAACCACCCCTCCTACGTGGAGCCTTACCAGGGTGCGGCCACCGGCGTGGGCGGCATCGTCCGCGACATCATGGCCATGGGCGCTCGCCCGATTGCCGTGATGGACCAGCTGCGCTTTGGGCCTGCCGACGCCCCCGACACCAAGCGCGTCCTTCCCGGCGTGGTCTCCGGCGTGGGTGGCTACGGCAACTCCCTGGGCCTGCCCAATATTGGTGGCGAGACCGTCTTTGATGAGACCTATGCCGGTAACCCGCTGGTCAACGCCCTGTGTGTGGGTACCCTCAAGGTTGATGACCTGAAGCTGGCCTTTGCGTCCGGCAAGGGCAACAAGGTCATGCTCTTCGGCTCCCGCACCGGCCTGGATGGCATCGGCGGCGTGTCCGTGCTGGCCTCCGATACCTTCGAGGACGGCGCCGAGCGCAAGCTGCCGGCCGTGCAGGTGGGCGACCCCTTCGCGGAGAAGGTCCTCATCGAGTGCTGCCTGGACCTCTACCACGCTGGCGTGGTCGTAGGCATCCAGGACTTGGGCGGCGCGGGCCTGGCCTGCGCTACCTCCGAGCTGGCTGCCTCCGGCGATGGCGGCATGGAGGTCAACCTGGATAACGTGCCGCTGCGCGCGCAGAATATGACCGCGGCCGAGATCCTCGCCTCCGAATCCCAGGAGCGCATGTGCGCCGTTGTGGCTCCGGAGAACGTGGCGAAGTTCCGCGAAATCTGCGAGCACTGGGACGTCACCTGCGCCGAGATCGGCGAGGTCACCGAGGGCAACCACCTGGTCATCCGCCACCAGGGCGAGGTCGTCGTGGATGCCCCGGCCGGCACCATTGCGGACGAGGCTCCGGAATATGACCGCCCGTATGCCCGCCCGGAGTGGCAGGACGAGCTGCAGAAGTACCAAGGCACCGACAAGCGCGGCCTGGTTGAGGCCCTGCAGAAGCTCGTGTCCTCCCCGGCGCTGTGCTCGCGCGATTTCATCATGAACCAGTACGACCGCTACGTGCGCGGCAATACCGTCCAGTCCCACCATGCGGACGCCGGCGTGCTGCGCATCGATGAGGAGACCGGCCGCGGCGTGGCTGTTTCCGCCGATGCTTCCGGCCGCTACACCAAGCTGGATCCGAACATGGGCGCCCGCCTCGCGCTGGCGGAGGCCTACCGCAACGTCGCCGTCACCGGCGCCAAGCCCGTCGCGATCACCAACTGCTTGAACTACGGTTCCCCGGAAAACCCCGACGTTATGTGGCAGTTCCGCGAGTCTGTGCATGGGCTTGCCGACGCCGCCGTGGAGCTTTCCATCCCTGTCTCCGGCGGCAACGTTTCCTTCTACAACCAGACCGGCGAAGAGCCGATCCTGCCCACCCCTGTGGTGGGCGTGCTGGGCGTTATCGATGACGTGCACAAGGCCATCGGCAACGAGCTGGGCACCGTGGGCGAGAAGGAAGTGCTCATCGCCCTGGGTGAGACCAAGGATGAGTTCGGCGGCTCCATCTGGCAGCAGGTCAGCGCCGATACCTCCGATGCTTCCTCCCTCAATGGTCTGCCGCCGCAGGTAGACATGGCCAACGAGAAGCGCTTGGCCGAGTTCTTCCACGGCAATGAGCTGCTCACCGCCGCACACGATATCTCCGAGGGCGGCCTTGCCGTCACCGCCTTTGAGATGGCAAAGCGCGCCGGTGCTACTGCCGACGGCGCCGGCCTCGGCCTCAACCTGGACCTCACCGCGGTCCACGAGGACGAGTTCGTCGCCGCCTTCTCCGAGTCCGCCTCCCGCGTGCTCGTGGCCACCACCTCCGACCGCGCCGATCAGGTCCTCGCCCGCGCCGGCGAGCTGGGCATTCCTGCCGCCATCGTTGGCGAGACCACCGAAACCGGCGCCCTTACCCTCGGCGGCGAGTCCGTCGCCATCTCCCAGCTGGTCTCCGCCTGGTCCGCCACCCTGCCGGACCTCTTCGACCATGCCGTGGGTGCTAACTCTGTAGTGGAGTAGGCCCTGCGGCATCGCTGAAACCTAATGGCGAAAGCACCGAATAAGCCCAGCTTCGGCTGGGCTTTTCGCATTTCTGTGATGTCGGTTTCCATTTGTTCTAACAGGGAACCCTTGACACCAATATACCCCCAGGGGTATATTGGTGCTGGTAAGCGCTATACCCCATGGGGTATACGAACGAAGGGAGAATTTCTATGTGTCGTCCTGTGAAATGTAAAAACTGTGGAAAGACCACCTGGGAGGGGTGTGGTAATCACATCGAGCAAGTAAAAGCTTCCGTTCCTGCCAACCAATGGTGCACCTGTCCACGCAGTAGTAACGCTGGAAGCAATGGCCCGGCGGGCCTGCTTGGCCGAATTTTTGGCTAGCGTTACGGAGTTTTCGGAAGAGTGTCCTTCTTGTCTCAATCCTCTTGAAAGGTTCAGATATGTCCAATAATCCCACTACAGTTATTATCGGTGGCGTAGCTGGCGGTATGTCTACCGCTACGCGCCTGCGTCGTAACGATGAAAATCGCGCCATTATCGTTCTGGAAGCCTCCGGGCACGTATCTTTTGCCAATTGTGGGCTGCCGTACCATGTCGGCGGAGTAATCCCAGAACGTTCTTCACTGTTGCTCCAGACGCCAAAAGCGCTTAAAGAAAGGTTCAATCTAGATGTCCGCGTTAACACTCGCGCGTCAAGCATTGACCCAGATGAGCAGACGGTAACCACGGAGTCTGGTGAGGTCATTAGGTATGACGAGCTCGTGCTCTCACCAGGGGCAACGCCGTTCTTACCGCCCATTGCAGGAATCGAGACTGCGTATACTCTACGGACGGTAGAGGACGTAGACCGTATTGTCACTGCGGTACCGGGCAAGGAAAAAGCCGTCATCATCGGTGGAGGATTCATCGGCCTTGAAATGGCGGAAAACCTACGTCACCAAGGCTTGGCCGTCACGCTCGTAGAGGCTGGCTCACAGATTATGGGGCCACTGGACGTAGAAATGGCAGCGATCGTTGCTAAGCATATGCGAGACAATGGCGTGGATATCCGGACTAACGCCCAGGCTACGGAAATTTCTGAGACCGGTGTGACCCTGCAGAATGGGCAGACCCTTGAGGCAGATTTAGTCATTGCAGCAATTGGTGTGCGCCCAGCCAGTGAACTCGCTCAAGCAGCGGGGTTGGAAGTCTCTGACCGTGGCGGGATCATCGTCGATGCACAACAGCGCACAAGTGACCCGCACATATTTGCTTTAGGAGATGCTGCAACTAAGAAAGATATTCATTCCGGCGACAACACTTTGGTGCCCTTAGCGCAGACTGCTAATCGCCATGGACGCCTAGTGGCAGATATTATTACCGGCCGCACCACTAGTTCCCTGCCGGTACTTGGTACTGCAATCGTGGGACTATTTGGCCTAGCTGCAGCATCAACGGGGTGGAATGAGCGCCGCGCCCGAGCCGAGGGGAAGGACGTGCGCGTTATTCACCTCCACCCATCGAGCCATGCCGGGTATTATCCGGGTGCAGCCCAACTACATATGAAAATGATTGTGGATTCTGAGAGTGATGCCATTTTGGGCGCACAGATTGTAGGCGAAGAGGGAGTGGATAAGCGTATCGACGTTATCGCCACTGCCATGCGAGCTGGCTTGAGCGCGACCGATTTGGCAGATTTGGAATTGGCCTACGCACCACAGTTCGGCTCGGCTAAGGATCCAATCAATTTTGCTGGATTTATTAATGACAATATTGCCCGTGGGGAGAAAACCGTTCAGTGGCACGAGCTCGATGAGCGCCTAGCGTCTGGCGCATTGCTTGTTGATGTTCGCAGTCCAGAAGAGTTTGCTTCCGGCGCGATTCCAGGGGCGGTAAATATTCCTTTGGATGAGTTGCGTGTTCGGCACGAGGAGATTGCTGATCATGACGACGTTATTGTGCATTGCCAGGTGGGACTCCGCGGGCATAATGCGGCACGGTTGCTCACAAACCTAGGCTACGACGTTGCTAATCTAGACGGTGGTTACCTTACGTGGACTAATGGACAGGAGGATTAATGAACCTCGATCCGCAAGAGGTGAAGCCGTCGATTACCAGATTGAAACGAGCACGCGGGCAAATTGACGCGGTTATCCGCATGCTCGAATCTGGGGAGGAATGCGAGGCAGCAATCACCCAGCTCGCCGCTGCTGCCAAAGCAATCGACCGTGCAGGGTATTCCGTTATCGCGGCGGGGCTTAAACGGTGCTATAGCGAGGAAGGCCCGGACGGAATCGATGCTGAAAAGATGGAGAAGCTTTTTCTCTCTTTGTCTTAGGCACTTTAAATCTGGTTTGGGTGATAGGTCGATTGTCCCTGTTGGAGTAGTCCTACGTTTTAACTTTTCTCCTCTTCTGCGGCATTGTTTTAAAAAACATTTGATTGTTGTCGGTGATCCACTGGTCGATGCGCTCAAAGATGGCATCCGAGAGCGCATCATTGTGGTACTTCGAAAACATCGTGGTTCCTTTGCGCATCTGGCCCAGAGCAAGCTCGCGTGCCGCGAGCAAGATGGCATCATTCATCAAGAATTCCTTGATGAGGAATTCCTCCATGATTATGGCTTTGACGGGACCAGCTGAGCGATAACTACCCGGGTACACAAAGTCACGCATATATGGGGGCGGCTGGTAAGTATCGGCCACATTGAGAGTGGCCACGGGCGTCCATTCTCCGTCCTGGTAACCACGCACGAGCCTTAGATACATCATTTCCACGTTATTGACACTAAGGGCGGCCACGCGTTTGTCCGTTGGGCGCCGGTTGGTTGAAGGCATGGCGGTGACAGTCCAGGTCTTCTTTTCGGTCAGGTGCGGGTAGGGAATGACATAGGCTACGTATGCAGCAAGAGAATTGAGCGCTTCTTCGAAGTGAGGTTGCTGCTGCAGCTGATCAAATTTCTTATTGGATAGGGTGCGTCCGCGAGCCACTTCGGCCCTGTCTCCGATGTGGATTTCTTCGTCATCGGTTGCTGCAACGTCGAGCCATGCTGCTTGCTCTTGCTGGTCGATGAGATCGTCCAAAGGTGAATCGCCCAAAGGCTGCGCCAGGAGTGTTTTATTGCGTAGTTGGATTCCCGATTTTCGCCGCCGCTGAATCTCGCCATATTCGGCCATATCGAGGTCTTTTGCAGGAACCTCAGCGAAGTTGATGGCTATAAGATCCGGATAGGTTCTCCGGTGTTTGGCCAGACGGATAGGAAAGTGAATTGTTTGGCCGACGTATTGCTCGCCGTTGGCGAATTCAAGCACATAGATGCCGCATTCGTTCTTCAAGGACAACACTGCGGAAGGCGCTAAATCAGAAGTAAATTTCCACCGCTTAAATCGCAATGTGTCCATTGTCTAGCTCCTTAATCAGGGGATGGTTGCGCACTCTCTCACTGTGGCCATACCAGGGGCCGTACTTGTAAAACCTAGTTTGCTGAAGCCTGTGCTTCTGACCTGATTCGTTCTCTTGAGGCACGTGAGTTTCCACGTATCTTCCCTTGAAGGCCACCGCCTTCGTCCGTACACTTACGGTATCGTAAGTTGTCCGTTGCAAGGGCATCAGGAGGGAATATCGTCGTGGCACAGATGCATGCAGACAGCGCGCCGGGCCCGGGCCTTGTCCAGCGCACTTACTGGATGGCGGACCGCGGGCCCCGGCCGCTAAGCCGTGGCTGGGGACATGCGATTGCAGCTTTGTTGTCGGTGATTGCCTCCACCGTGCTCATTACCTATGCGTGGATGACGCTGCAGTGGTGGCAGGGGCTTGGTGTAACTGTTTACGGGGTGGGGTTGGTCGGGCTTTTTGGCGTCTCGGCGCTCTACCACCGCTACCCGTGGGCGAGTACGCGTGCCGTGCAGTGGTGGCGGCGAGCGGACCACGCGACCATCTCGGTATTTATCGCCGCGACCTACACGCCGCTGTGCCTCATCGTGTTATCGCCGGTGCAGGCGGCATGGATGCTAGGCGTTGCCTGGGCAGGAGCGATTCTCGGCGTGATTTTGAACCTGGTGTGGATTAGCCATCCGCGCTGGCTCGACGTGGTGGTCTACCTAGCGCTGGGGTGGCTGGTGCTGCCGCTGCTGCCCACGCTGTGGACGCAGGCCGGCGCGGCCGTCGTCTGGCTGCTCGTTGCCGGCGGCGTGGTGTACTCGCTAGGCGCGCTGGTCTATGGCTTTAAGTGGCCAGGGCGCAACGCGCGCTACTACGGCTACCACGAGCACTTCCACACCGCGACGATTGCGGCGGCGGTGGTGCACCTAGTAGCGGTGTGGATGGTCGTGGTTCAGGGGGCTGCTTAGTCGGCGTCGGGGAAGAGCTCCGCGGGATCGGTATCGGTCGTAATCGCGGCGGCTAGCAGAATGCGGGCTTGGGGAGCGCGCAGGGTGCCGGAGGAGATAACGCCGGCGTCGGCAAGCGTGGCGCCGCCACCGGCACCGCCGTAGATGCCCTCCACTGGGCCGTGATCCACACGGGTGGTGAGCACAACCGGAACCTTCTTGGCCGCGGCTTTGGCGGCTTGGGCTAGCTCGTCGCCGATATTGCCGGCGCCCATTCCTTCAATCACGATGCCTTCGGCGCCGCTGTCCAAGGAGCGCTGGATAAGGTCGGCCGGCGCGCCGGGGTAGGCGGCGATGATATCGACGCGGGTATTGCCCAGCGGCTGATGCTTCAGGGCCTTCGGGCGCTGAGGCTGCTTCTTGCCATTGTTATTGGCAAAGCCATCGGCTTTGGTGGTGTCGGATTTGAAAGCACCACGGGCCGGGATGACGTGATCCGCGAAGGCGATGAAGGTACCGCGGCCCTTGTTGGAAGGGTCGGTTACGGTCTTGACCGCAAGCGCCAAGTTGTCCGGACCATCCGGATCCGGGTCATCAAAGGGGCGCATCGCTCCGGTAAGGGCTACCGGCTTATCGCTGTCCTGGAAGGTATCGACGGCGATGGCGGTCTCTTCCATGGAATCGGTGCCGTGGGTGACCACCACGCCATCGACATCATCGCGCTGTAGTTCCTTATCTACGGCCTCGATGATGGTATCAGTATCGTCCAAGGTCATCGCGGAAGAATCCAGCTTGGCAATGTCTTTGACCTCTAGCGTGAGTTTGTCCTTGTCAAAGGTGCCGGAAAGGGGCTCCACCAGCTTGGAGCCGGTGACGGTGGGAACCACCGCACCTGTCTTATCGTGCGTGCTGGCAATGGTGCCGCCGGTAGAAAGGACCACCACGTGGCCCTCGGCAGTGGCGCGTGGACCCTCGTGTTCCGCTGCAGAGGTTTCGGTAGTTTCTTCCGTGGTTGCAGACGTGGAACTGGCGGCGCTCTGCGGGGCGGAAGACTCGGGTGCGGCGGCCGAAGTCTCCTCTTCCGGGCGGTTATCCGGATTTTGGCAGGACGCCAAGAGGAATGCGGAAGTTATTAAGGCAAGGCCGGCGCGGGCCGAGCGACGCATTGTTGAGGTGTGCATATTCCCTCGTTTCTGTGTGTGGGAGGCGAAAGCGGGCGGCGGGAATCGTCGGCCGCATATACGTCCATCTAAGGCAGAAAGGCGGGGAGCCCGCTGCCACTATGGACTTGCTAACACCGAAACGAGGGGAGAGCAGCTAGTCGATGTGCTGGTTCGATGGCGCTACCACTAGCGGTTTTGGCGAGTACTTGGCGCGCAGCCCGCGCAGGAGGGTGGCGTGCTCGGCCAGGCGCTTGTCTTCCTCGGTGTGCGGGTGGAAGGGGCGGGCTACCTGCGGCTGGCCATCGTGGTCCAGGGCGATATAGGCCACTGTGGCATGGATGGCGGTTTGCAGGTTATCGCGGCCGCCGCGCGGGTTGCCGGAGCGGACGTGGATGGACATCTGCATCGAGCGGGTATCGGTGCGCATCATGCGGGCGTCGACTTCAATGAGGTCACCGATGGAAATTGGGCGGTAGAAGCGGATGCCGCCGGCGTACACCGCAACGGTGCGCTCTGCGGACCACTCCATGGTGCAGGCCGCGCCGGCCTCATCGATCCACTGCATGGCCGTGCCGCCGTGGACCTTGCCGCCCCAGTTGACGTCGGTGGGCTTGGCCAGGAAGCGGTTGACCATGCGCGGCGCATCGGAAGGCCCGTCGTAGGTTTGCTTTTCCATCTCTTCCTCGATGGCCTTGCGTAGCTCGATGCGGGACTTGGCGGCCTCCTCCACGCGGCACTGCTCATCGGTCTCTGGGACGAAGGGCGGCACGGGGGTGGACTTGCCGGTGGCCGGGTCCTTGGCTACGAAGATGACCAGGCAATCGCAGGCGCGGGTAAAAATGCCTTCGCGCGGGTCGGCAGAGAGCACTTCGTTGACGATGTGCATGGAGGAACGGCCGGTCATGGCGATGCGGGAGCGTACCTCCACGATGTGCCCGGAAGGGATCGGACGGGTGAAGTGAATATGGCCCACGTATGCGGTCACGCAGTACTGGCCGGACCACTGCACGGCGCAGGCATAGGCGGCTTTGTCAATCCATTCCAAGACGCGGCCACCGCTGATGCCGGTGGCGCCGGCCATGGTGACGTCGGTTGGCGATGCCATAAAGCGCAGCGTCAGCGCCGGCGATTTCTGATTTTCCGCAACGGAAGGCGTAGGTGACATAAACAACAAGATAACAGTAGCTATGATGTAGCTATGAAAAAGCCCGTCGATCCCGCAGCCACCCGCGCGGCCGTCATGGCCATCAAAGACTGGATTGCCGCCCCGGCGGAGCATGATAAGCCTGGTAGGGCCCTGCTTGCCGACGCCGTCCGCCGCACCGCCCGCACCCTCGAGGCCGACGCGCCGGGTCATTCCGTGGAACTGCGCGTACCCCCATTTGTTGCGGTGCAGTGCATTGAAGGACCCCGCCATACCCGCGGCACCCCACCCAATGTGGTGGAGACCGACCCGGAAACCTGGCTGCGCCTCGCCACCGGATTGGCGGACTGGGAAGAGACCGTAAGCACTGGTCGCGTCGATGCTTCCGGCTCCCGCGCGAGCGAAATTGCGCAGTGGTTGCCGCTTATTCCGTTAGTTTCCGGCGGCGCGACAGGCTAATATAAACGCCGTGGTAGAAGTACATACTCCTAGTATCACCAATCTTGACGATCATAATGAGCAGGAGCCCCGCGAAGAGTGCGGCGTCTATGGCGTTTGGGCTCCCGGGGAGGAAGTCTCCAAGCTGACCTACTTTGGTCTCTTCGCCCTGCAGCACCGTGGCCAGGAGGCTGCCGGCATTGCGGTGGGCGATGATGACCGCATCGTCGTCTTCAAGGACATGGGCCTCGTGGCCAATATTTTTGATGAGCCCACCCTGTCTGCCCTCCAAGGAAACGTAGCGGTGGGCCACACGCGCTATTCCACCGCCGGCGGCAAGGAATGGTCCAATGTTCAGCCGATGTTTTCTACCTCCTCCACCGGGGTAGACATCGCCCTTGGGCACAACGGCAACCTGGTCAACTACTTAGAGCTGCGCGAGGAGGCGGTGCAGCGCGGCTTGATTAAGCCCCATGAGGAATCGGTGTCCGATTCCATGTGCTTGTCTATGCTGCTTGCCGACGGCGTGGATGAAAACACCTCCGTCTTTGACTCCGCTCGTGACCTGCTTCCGCGCGTGAAGGGCGCATTCTGCCTGACCTTTACCGATGGTCACACCATGTACGCCGCGCGCGACCCGCACGGCGTGCGCCCGCTGGTCCTCGGCCGCTTGGCCAAGGGCTGGGTGGTAGCCTCCGAGACCTGTGCGCTCGATATCTGCGGCGCTCAGTTCATCCGCGAGATTGAACCTGGCGAGCTCGTCGCCATCGATGAGGCTGGCATCCGTTCCGTGAACTTCGCGCCGGCCAAGCGCCACGGCTGTGTCTTCGAGTACGTCTACTTGGCCCGCCCGGATAGCGATATCAAAGGCCGTTCCGTCAACGCCTCCCGCGTGGACATCGGCCGCCGCTTGGCCCGCGAATACCCGGCCGAGGGCGCGGACCTGGTCATTCCGGTTCCCGAATCCGGCAACCCGGCCGCCGTGGGCTATGCCCGCGAATCCGGCATCACTTTCGCCCACGGCTTGGTCAAGAACGCTTATGTGGGCCGCACCTTCATCCAGCCCACCCAGACCCTGCGCCAGCTGGGCATCCGCTTGAAGCTCAACCCGCTGCGTGAGGTCATCAACGGCAAGAAGCTCGTCGTGGTGGATGATTCCATCGTCCGCGGCAATACCCAGCGCGCGCTCATCCGCATGCTGCGCGAGGCCGGCGCCGCCGAGGTGCACGTGCGCATCGCCTCCCCGCCAGTGAAGTGGCCGTGCTTCTACGGCATCGACTTCGCCTCCCCGGGCGAGCTGATTGCCAACGCCAGCCCCTCCGACGATCCGGAAACCGTCTGCGCCACTATCTGTGACACCATCGGCGCCGATTCCCTGGGCTTTGTCTCCATTGAGGAGATGGTGGCCGCCACCGAACAGCCCCGTTCCGAGCTGTGCACCGCCTGCTTCTCGGGCGAGTACCCACTTGGCCTGCCCGCCGGAAACCCCAATGCAGACGCCGTGCGCACCCTGCTCGGCACCGAATAACAAAGGACACCTGAAACCATGAGTGACAATACTTACGCAGCAGCCGGCGTCAGCATCGAGGAGGGCGACCGCGCCGTAGAACTTTTCGCCCCGCACGCTAAGCGCGCCACCCGCCCTGAGGTTCTGGGCGGTCTTGGCGGCTTTGCTGGCCTGTTCAAGCTCGGCGATTACAAGGAGCCCATCTTGGCCGCCGGTTCCGACGGCGTCGGCACCAAGCTGGCCGTGGCCCAGGCCATGGACAAGCACGACACCATCGGCATCGACCTCGTCGCCATGTGCGTGGACGACCTCGTTGTCTGCGGCGCGGAGCCACTCTTCCTGCAGGACTACATTGCCGTGGGAAAGGTCGTGCCGGAAAAGGTGGCCGAGGTAGTTAAGGGCATCGCCGAGGGCTGTGTGCAGGCCGGCGCCGCGCTGCTGGGCGGCGAGACCGCCGAGCACCCCGGCATGATGGAAGAAAACGAATACGATGTCTCCGCCACCGCGGTTGGCGTCGTAGAAGCCGATGGCGTACTTGGCCCAGACAAGGTCCGTGAGGGCGACGTGCTCATCGCTATGGGCTCTTCCGGCCTACACTCCAATGGCTACTCCCTGGCCCGCCACGTCCTGCTGGAGCAGGCTGGCATGCCTCTCGACGGCCACGTGGAAGAGCTTGGCCGCCCCCTCGGCGAGGAGTTGCTGGAGCCCACCCGCATTTACGCCAAGGACTGCCTGGCTTTGGCTAGCGAGTGCTCCGTATCCACCTTCTGCCATGTCACCGGCGGTGGACTGGCTGGCAACCTCGAGCGCGTCATTCCAGAAGGTCTAGCGGCCGATATTAACCGCGCCACCTGGACCCCGGGCCAGATCTTCAAGCTCATCTCCTCAGTGGGCAAGGTGGATCTGGCGGAAATGGAGAAGACCTTCAACATGGGCGTCGGCATGATTGCCGTAGTCAATCCTGAAGACCGCGACCGTGCCCTAGCAATGCTTACCGCACGCCACATCGATGCGTGGGAGCTGGGCACCGTCCGCTCCGCCACCGGCGAGGAGCCGCGCGTGGTTATGCACGGCGAGCACCCAAACTTCTAGCAGGGCCCTGCCCCTGCCAGGGGGGAGGGTATGAGGAAGGGCCCTAGGAGATTTCCTAGGGCCCTTGAGCTATCCGGCGGCGAGCGGAAGATTAGCGTTCGTCGCGGTCGTCATCATCCCATTCGTCGACGTAGTCGGCGTATGGGTCATCCTCTTCATAATCGCGGGAGTCACCCTCTTGCTGTGCGGCGAGTTCCCGTTGCAGGGACTCGATATCCATCTCGGGTGAGTTGTACTTGAGCTGGCGTGCAACTTTGGTCTGCTTTGCCTTTGCGCGTCCGCGTCCCATGTGCATGACCCCCTTGGGTTAGTAGGGCGCGCCAGGGATTCTTGGGCGCCCCATCGACTTGTCTATTGAGTATCTTCCTGTAAGACACAATAGCCTGTGTGACGAAAAAATTCCGCACCGCCCCCTAGCTAGTGGGAGATCTAACGCCCGCGCAGCCGGTTTACCGCCTCGCGCCCAGCCTTGGGGCCCTCATCCTCGGGGATGGAGGAAGGATCGATAGACGCCGCGGTATCGCCCACTTCTAGGGTGCCGGCGTCCAGCGCAGAGCGCTTCACTAGGCCGAGGGCGATGGGGCCGAAATCGCAGTCATCCACAATTGTGCCGATGCGGCCTACCTTACGTCCGTTGAAAGTAATGTCATCGCCCACATTTGGCCGTTGTGGCGCGGAGCCGTCGAGGTGCAGCTGCACCAATAGACGAGGGGAGCGGCCCAGATTTTCTACGCGCGCCACCGTTTCCTGGCCGCGGTAGCAGCCCTTATTGAGGTGAACGTGGGCCGGGTTATCCACGCTGCGGCTGATCCACTGCGGCACCTCGTGGGGGATGGACTTATTATCCAGATCCGCTGCCAGCTCCGGCTCACGGGCGCGAACGCGCTCGGCGGTAAACGCCATGAGCCCCGCTAGCCGTGCACCGGATTCCTCCAGGTGTTTCGTTGCCTCGACCAAGGATTCCCGCGGAACGCCAAGGTCAACGCGCTTGATTCCCGACCACTGGACCTGGCGGGAAAACTCCACCATGGGGGGCAGCGAAACATCGGCCTCACCCAGGAGGGTGAGGATGGCGATATCTGCTTCCTCTACGGTGACCTCGGACCAGAAGACCATCATGGTGAGGAACTTAAAGAGGGAGTCGAATTGCGCCGCGGGGACGTCGATAAGAAAGGCATCGTCGGTTCGCACGATATCCATGTGGTGGAGGATGTGGCCTTGGATGTCCAGGTCGAGGGCGCCGGCGGTGAAACCCACGGGGGCGTCGTCAAGCTTCTGTGAAAGCAGATTATTTAGAAACTCGGCGGCGTCCTTGCCGCTCACGCGAATGACGCGGCGCTGGGAGCGGTCAATGACGATGGTGCCGCCATCGGCGGCCCGTTGCTCGCCCAGCGGATTGCCATAGTGCCAGGCCACGCCCTGGGCATCGAGTACGGTCGCGTCCTGGTGCTCCGCGGCACCGGCGCGCTGCAGAAGAGGCGAAGAATAACTCACAACTACCGATGGTAGGGCATAATCAAAAGTATGAAGTTTTCGCCGCGAAAAGAGCCGGTCATCTACGTTGTGGAGCCCTTTGGAGGGTCGGTACGCAGGCACATGCCCGCGCTGCCTCTTATCTACGCAGATGATGCCGCGGTCACCCGCGGCGATGGCATCTTTGAATCCCTGCTCGTGCGCGGAGGCAAAGCCGCTAACCTGCAGCGCCACGCGCAGCGCTTCTGCGATTCAGCTCGCACGATGAACCTGCCAGAGCCGCCCATGGACAAGTGGGAAGAAGCCACCCGGCTCGCCATCGCGGACTTCTGCGGGGACGAGCAAGGCGATGCTAAATGCACGTGGACCTATACCCGCGGGCGCGCTTCTACGGGGCGGCCGAGCGCGTGGGTTGTGGTGCAGCCGATTGAGGAGAAGGTGCTAGAGCAGCGCGCCCACGGCGTCGCCGTCATGACAAGCCCCCGCCTGTGGCACGTAGCGGAGGAATTGCCCGCCAAGACGCTCAATTACGCGGCCACCATGGCGATGCTGCGCATGGCGCGGGAGAAGGGCTTTGAGGATCTCATCCTCACCGATCCGGACACCGGAGAAATTCTCGAGGGCGCCACCTCTACCGTGGTGGCCGTCAAGGGCGAGAAACTGCGCACCGCGGCCGGGCGCGGGATCCTGCCCGGCACCACGCAAGCGGCGCTCTTCGCCCATGCCAAAGAGAAAGGCTATCGCTGCAAGGCCAAGCCGCTGACCGTGGAATATCTGGAAAAGGCGGACTCGGTGTGGTTGGTGTCCTCGGTGCGCGTTGCCGCGCGCGTTACCCGGCTCAATGACAAAAAATTAAAGGCCCCGGACAACGTGGACGTCATCCGAGACCTTATTGATGCAGCGCTTGGGGCTTAGCCGGCGATGCGGGTGAGCTCCGCGGACATGTAGGGGCGCATCTCGCCATCAACCATGCGCTCGTCTACCCAGCCCAGGTTGTTATTGGGCATGAGGCCGTACATGCGCTTGCCTGGGCCCAAGTTCTTCGGGCCGGTTTCCGTAACCATGGTGGAGGCGGATTCCAGCTGCCATGCGCGGTCATTGAAGGGTTCGCCGTAGAAGATTTCCACGATGCCGGTAGAAGAGGTGTAGGTGACCTCGATTTCATCCTTTTCCGAGATGCGCCAGAAGCCGGTCTCGCGCACGGACGGGCCTTCCGGCTTGCCTTCGGTATCGATCTTCCAGGTACGGGAGCTAAAGGTCAGGTAATTCTCGCCGTCGTGGGCGATGACCAACTGCTGGCCAAAGGTGTACTCCTGGCCCTTCGTATCGTGGGCCTGGCCCTCACCCTGCCAGACGCCCACAAGGGGGAGTAGGCCCAGCAGGCCGTCGTGCAGCGATGGGCCCTGGCGCAGGTTCGCGGTATCGTCCGGTACCGGGGTATCGCCCAGCTCGAGAGCGGGGATATTGCGGCTAGCGGCGTCCTTCCACTGCTCGGCAGCCTGGTTCACGGCATCGTTGCCATTGAGTTTTCCTGGATCGTTTTCCGGGTGGGAAGCCGCGGTGGTCTCGATGTTTTCAGGGGTGGTTTCATTATTATTTTCGCTCATGGGCGTCCAGCCTAGTCGTGCACCCGCCTTTTTAACTACTAGACTTGGACCTCGTGCACGCATTGATGATCTCGAATCCAAACTCGACCTCACAAACCAACGCCCTCTTCCGCCAAATCGTTCCCTGCCTACAAGCGGTAGAGGGCCTGCACCTCAAGGTGAAATTTACGCATTACCCTGGCCACGCCGAAGAGATGGTCAAGGGAATGACCAGGGATGATTACGACGTCATCATTGCTGTGGGAGGAGATGGAACCGTCAACGAGGTAGTCAACGGGCTCCTCGGCCCGGCGGATGAGCAGCGTCCCGATCCGCAGTCCATCCCGGCGCTGGCCGTAATTCCTACCGGCTCCGCCAATGTCTTTGTGCGCGCTCTAGGGTTCCCCAACACCCCAATGGAGGCCACCCATGTGCTGGCTCGCATGCTCGACCGGGATCTGCGCCGCACCATCTACCTAGGAACGTGGAACGAGCGGTGGTTTGCCGTCAACGCCGGTTTTGGCTTAGACGCGGATGTCCTGGCCCGCGTGGATCGCGCTCGTGAGCAGGGATTTTCGGCAACTCCGCTGCGCTACCTCAATGTCGCCATTCGGGCCTGGAGCCGTGCGCGGAAAAAGCCACCGCATATCGCGGTAACGGCCGAATCCAGCAGCGGCGAGCAGCTGCACAAGGACGATGTGCCACTGCTGTTTACCTCCAATACCAACCCGTGGACCTTCCTAGGCCCGCTGCCGGTAGTAACTAATCCGCGCAATTCCTTTGACGAGGGCCTTGCCCTCTTTGGGCTGGAGGAGTTTAGCGGTCTCGGCGGCGTTGTCGGCCTGCTGCACCTCTTCGGCGCCGATAAGCGCGGATGGCTCAATAAGCTCACCAAAGAAAAGACGGTGGCCTTCGACGACGCCATGCGGGTAGAGCTAGTCTGCCGCGAACCGCAGCGCTTCCAAGCCGATGGAGAATCGGAGGGGCGCTTTGACGCGGTTACCTTGGCCTCCGTGAAGGATGCCATCGAGGTATTCGCCCCGCAGGATAGGCGGGAGGTCCATCAGCGCACGATGAAGGAAGTTCTCCGGGACTTTATTCGCCTGCGCTAGTCTGCGGCGCGGGGCCGACGCGGTGCTTGGTGTCGGCGGCCTTCTTTTCTGCCTCTTCCACGGCCTTTTGCTCCGAGCCTTCAATCTCTAGCGGGGAGAGCTGGGCCAGCTGCACCTTAATATTGCGGCGCTGTACCTCGAAGGAAATGGTGCCTCCCTGCATCTTTACCGCGGTCGCTTGGGCCGGAAGCGGTAACTGGCGGGTGTCGAAGTTGAGGGAAAAGGCCTTTTGTAGGCGCTCATCGTCCGTGTCATAGACCTGCATGCGAAACTCCGGACCAACCAGGCGGAGGGTGACCTTGGCGGTGGACTTGTGGGCGTCGCCAGGCAGGGTGCCCGTTAGCTCTGCTTCTGCAGAGGTGCCACCGGAGGGGGAAATATCGTCGGGGTTAGCAATCGAGAGATCGGTAATTCCCAATAGGCGGCCCAGGGCCACACCATCCAAGGAAATGCCGCGCGAGTAGGTGGAGACGGGCGCGCCCTCAATATCGCCGTTCATGACCTGCTCTGGGGTGACGGTGATATCGCGCAGCACGGTCGAAGCGTTGACCATGCCCAGCTTGGGCACCTCCACGTCCAGCGCCTTGACCTCGAGATAAGGAATTTCCTTCGAGGCCGCCGCCCACACGTAGGGGGTGCCGCCGATGAAAACATCCGGCGTATTATCCAGCCGCGAATTGGCTTTCACGGCTTGCGCTACTTTGTGTTCCGTGTGCATAGCCACACAGGCGTCCGCCACCCAGGCCGCAATGAGCACGCACACCACGAGGAGGACGTGCACGATGCGCCGGTCAATCTTTAGAACACTCACCCTTTCATTCTTACCCTACGTATTCTGGGGCCTATGACTAGCAATGCCTTTAAGATTACGGAAGAAAAACTGCCGGACGCCGCGGAGCTGGCTCGCCGCGTAAAAGCGCTGGCTGAGCAGGCCGAACGCCAGGATGGGATGGCGCCACTGTCGGAGCAATTCCTCAACGGTCTTAGCGATTCCCGCCTGGAGCACCGCCACCTGGTGGCCTGGGTAGGGGAGGAGCCGTGCGGCGTAGCCGGTCTGGAGGGCTCTACCGCCGAGCTATTTATTGCCCCCGATTACCGCGGGCAGGGTTATGGTGCCGCGCTTTACGACGCCGCCGCTAAGACCCCCAACCTTCACACCTGGGCCCACGGGAACCTGCCGGCGGCACAGGCGCTTGCGCACTCCCGTGACCTGCAGGTCACCCGCAAGCTGGTGGTCATGGGTATCGGGGGCGAAGGGCTCGCAGCGGCCGCCCGCCCCGAAGTCTTGCCACTGACCGCCCTGAATTACACCGAGGCGGTGGATAAGTGGGGCAAGGACTTTGTGGAAGAGCAGTGGCTCAAGGTCAATAACGAGGCCTTTTCCTGGCATCCCGAACAAGGCGGCTGGGATCTTGATCGCCTGCACCGCGGCATGGAGGCAGACTGGTTCGACCCCGCAGACCTGCTTTTCCTGTGGGATACGGCGGATGAGCCGGCACTTGCCGGCTTCCACTGGACCAAGTGGCATGCGGAGGAAACTCCGGGCTTCGGTGAGGTCTACGTGGTGGGCTTGGCGGAAGACTACCGCGGTAAGAAGTTGGGCGGTCCGCTGCTGCAAATTGGCCTGCGCCGCATGGTGGAAAAGGGCGCTCAGCGGGTAATTCTTTATGTAGAAGCGGATAATGATCCGGCGTTGAAGGCGTATGAACGCCTAGGCTTTGAGGTTGATGAAGAACACGTCGTTTGGGGCGTGTGTGACTAACGTCATGGGGTACACGACGTTTGTTCACCCAGTGTTTACCTCTTGGCACCCTTTTGGTCAGATCCTGCGGATAGCTTTACACCCTGTGAGTTAACCGCACCTGTGCGCCTGCATCTCGCCCCAGAAGGCAGAGCGGGATGCAGGAAGTATCTCTCTAGGAGATGCGGTTTCCTCGGACAATCAATCTCTGATCTGCACCGGAAAGGGTTTTCCCGTGATTCGCAACTTCAAGCGCACTGCCGCAATCTTCGGCATCGTAGCCGCAACCTCTACCGCTCTCGTAGCTTGCTCTGAGGAGTCTGGCTCCTCCTCCGATTCCGCTGGCGGCGAGGACGTCTCCGGCGAGCTCGTCGGCGACGGCGCATCCTCCCAGCAGAACGCAATGTCCTACTTCCAGACCGCGTTCTCCGAGGATCACCCAGACGCTTCCCTGTCCTACAACGCTTCCGGTTCCGGCGCCGGCGTTGAGGCCTTCACCAATGGCCAGGCTGACTTCGCTGGTTCTGACTCCGCTCTGAAGGAAGACGAGGGCGAGGTCGAGGCTGCCGCTAAGCGTTGCGATGGCAACGAGGCATGGCACCTGCCAACCACCATCGGTCCGGTTGCAATTGCCTACAACCTGGGTGACACCGAGATCAACCTCTCCACTGAGACCCTGGGCAAGATCTTCAAGGGCGAAATCAAGAAGTGGAACGACAAGGCCATCGCTGCTGACAACGAGGGCACCGACCTGCCGGACAAGGACATCACCGTCATCTTCCGTTCTGACGAGTCCGGTACCTCCGCAAACTTCCAGAAGTTCCTGAAGGCCGCTACCGGTGACTGGGACTCCGAGGGCAAGCAGTTCCCAGACGCTGTTGGTGAGGGTGCTAACGGCTCCTCCGGCGTTGCTGACCAGGTTGCAAGCATCGATGGTGCTATCACCTACGTCGAGGCCGGCTTCGCAGACCAGAAGGAAGGCGACGGCGTCAAGAAGGCCAAGATCGACTTCGGCCACGGCCCGGTTGAGCTGTCCACCGAGTCCGTCAACAAGGCTCTGGAGAACCTGGAATTCAAGGAGACCGACTCCGAGCACAACATGGTTGTTGACTCCGAGGCACTGTTCTCCTCCGACAACGAGGGTGCATACCCGCTCATCCTGACCACCTACAACATCGTCTGCTCCAAGGGCTACGATGAGGAGACCTCCAAGCTGGTCAAGTCCTTCTTCACCACCGTCCTGGATCACCAGGATGACCAGCTGGCTGAGCAGGGCTTCATCCCAGTTGAGGGTGCTCACCTGGACAAGCTGAAGGCTGCTGTTGACGCTCTGCAGTAAGCGCTAAAGCTGTAAAAGCTTAATACCTCCCGCCCCCACTGCCGCACACGATTCGCGCTTTGGGGGCGCAGGTATGTAACGATATTTTCCATTTTTAACGCTGAAAAGGATTAACAGTCTCATGGCAGACAATAATCTCACCACGGCTCCAGAGCAGACGGATGCAAACGCCACCTCTGCCGAGCGAGTCTCCAACAGCGGACACGACGAGGTAGCTACCACCAGCTCCAGTAGCGGCGTCAAGCGCCCGGGTGACCGCGTCTTCGAATTCCTGTCCACTGCTTCGGCAACCCTCATCACCGTTATGATTGCCGCCATTGCCGCCTTCCTGCTGTGGCGTGCGGTTCCCGCCCTAGGCGTTAACGACGGCGGCATCATGGGCTTCTTCACCTACGGCGGCCGCTGGGAGACCACCGATACCTCCGCGATGAAGTTCGGTATCCCGACCATGTTCGGTACCACCGTTCTCATCTCCGTCTTCGCCCTCCTGCTGGCTATGCCGGTGGCCCTAGCCATCGCCATCTTCCTGTCCAACTACGCGCCTGCCCGCTTGGTTAAGCCGCTCGGCTTCCTCGTGGACATGCTCGCTGCAGTTCCGTCCATCGTCTACGGCCTGTGGGGTTGGCAGGTTCTTGGCCCGGCACTGTCCGGTTTCTACTCCTGGATGGAATCCTGGGCGGGTGGATTCTTCCTGTTCCACGTCTTCGATAACTCGCCGTCGTTTGCAACCGGCCGCAACCTGTTTACCGGTGGCATCGTGCTTGCCGTGATGATTCTGCCGATCATCGCCGCTACCGCGCGCGAGGTCTTCGTGCAGACCCCTCCGGGCCAGGTGGAATCCGCCCTGGCTCTGGGCGCTACCCGCTGGGAAGTTATCCGCATGACCGTTCTGCCGTTCGGTATGTCCGGCTACATCGCCGGCTCCATGCTCGGCCTGGGCCGTGCACTGGGTGAGACCATGGCGCTCTACATGGTTGTCTCCCCGCTGATTGACTTCCGCTTCTCGCTTTTCGACGGCGGCACGACCTTCGCCACGGCCATCGCCCTGGCATCTGCCGAGTTCGGTAACGAGATGCGCGCTGGTGCCTACATCGCCGCCGGCCTCATGCTGTTCTTGCTGACCTTCGTGGTCAACGCCATTGCCCGCGCCATCGTGAAGAATAAGTAAGGAGGGGAGGATCAATGACTACGACTACTAATGCCAAGCCTGCCTCCCAAGGCGGCGCGACCTTCCTGGACATCTCCGGCTCCCGCAAGATGACCAATAACATCGCCACCGCGGTGGTCTGGGGCGCAATGATTCTGGCCATGGTTCCGCTGGTGTGGGTTCTGTGGGAACTCATCGCCCGCGGCAGTGGCGTCATCCTCAACCCTGAGTGGTGGACCGCCTCCCAGCGCGGCATCATGAATAGCTCTGCCGGCGGCGGTGCCGCTCACGCCATCGTGGGTACCTTCGTCCAGACCATTCTGGCCTCCGTTATCTCTATCCCGATCGGCATCTTTACCGCCATCTACTTGGTGGAGTACTCCAAGGGCGGCTGGCTCGGCCGCATCACCACCTTCATGGTGGACATCCTGTCCGGTGTGCCTTCCATCGTTGCGGCCCTGTTCATCTTCGCCATGTGGATCACCCTGTTCGGCTTCGGCCGCTCCGGCTTCGCCGTGGCGCTGTCCCTGGTGCTGCTGATGATTCCGATTGTGGTGCGCAATACCGAAGAGATGCTGCGCGTGGTCCCCATGGATCTGCGTGAAGCGTCCTACGCACTCGGCGTTCCGAAGTGGAAGACCATCGCTCGCATCGTTCTGCCTACCGCACTGTCCGGCATCGTCACCGGTATCATGCTGGCGATTGCCCGCGTGATGGGTGAGTCCTCGCCGGTGCTGGTCTTGGTTGGTTCCTCTTCCGTCATCAACTGGGACGCCTTCAAGGGCTCGCAGTCTTCGCTCCCGCTGATGATGCTGGATATGTACAAGGCCGGCGCACAGCCAGCCGTACTGGACAAGCTCTGGGGAGCAGCGTTGACGCTGGTTATCCTCATCGCCGTCCTCAACATTGCGGCCCGCATCGTTTCCGCGAAGTTCTCGGTTAAGAAGTAAACGCCGTACCCACTCGATTCCGCCATACACTTGCTAGAGGAGAAACTCCCAAATGTCTAAGCTCGCGCTCAATGACGTGAACATTTATTACGGCGACTTCCACGCCGTGCAGAACGTGAATATGCAGATTCCGGCCCAGGCCGTGACCGCATTCATCGGCCCTTCCGGCTGCGGTAAGTCCACCGTGCTGCGCACCATCAACCGCATGCACGAGGTTATCCCCGGCGCCTCCGTGAAGGGCGAAATCCTGCTCGATGGCACCAATATCTACGGACCAAAGGTTGACCCGGTATCCGTACGCAACACCATCGGCATGGTCTTCCAGAAGGCAAATCCGTTCCCCACCATGTCCATCGAGGACAACGTGGTGGCAGGCCTGAAGCTGTCCGGTGAAAAGAACAAGAAGAAGCTCAAGGAAGTCGCGGAGAAGTCCCTGCGCGGCGCCAACCTGTGGGATGAGGTTAAGGACCGCCTGGACAAGCCAGGCGGTGGCCTCTCCGGTGGTCAGCAGCAGCGTCTGTGCATCGCCCGCGCTATCGCCGTGGAGCCAGAGGTGCTACTCATGGACGAGCCTTGCTCCGCACTGGACCCGATTTCCACCCTCGCCGTGGAGGACCTCATCCACGAGCTGAAGGAAAACTTCACCATCGTTATCGTGACCCACAACATGCAGCAGGCAGCCCGCGTGTCCGATAAGACCGGCTTCTTCTCCCTGGAAGCAACCGGTAAGCCGGGCCACCTGGTGGAGTTCGATGACACCACCAAGATCTTCGAGAATCCTTCCCAGAAGGAGACCGAGGATTACATCTCTGGCCGCTTCGGCTAAAGAGTAAGAGAGATTGTCCGAGAGAAGGGGGGCCGGTTCGAAAGAACCGGCCCCCCTTCTTTGGTGCTTAAATCCGTCTAACGGCGGAATTGACGCTCGAGATCTGCCATCCGTGCTTCAAATTCGGCGTCCTTCTTGTCCTCTTCTAGTTTCTTGGCATAGTCATTGGGCAAAAGACCCGTGGTCAGATAGATGATGTGGCCGGCCACGGAGACGCAGTGGTCTGCATAGCGCTCGTAGTAACGCGTAATTTGTGAGGTCTCAACGGCTTCGCGCACGCTGCCTTCCCATTCGCGCTGGGTCAGGATGCGCAGAATATGGGAGTTGATATCATCTACCGCATCATCGTCGGCACGGAGGTTGACGGACAAATCCGCATCAGGGGTGACGAGGATATCGTGCAGGACCGACCCCATTTCTTCAGTGAGACGGTACATTTCCTCGAAGTAGCCGATGTAATTCGCCGGTACCACGGCGTCAGGGTGGCGGCGGCGCGCGGAGTCCGCTATGTGCTGGGCTAAACGGCCCATGCGGTAGAGATCCTCCACGATATAAATCGAGGAGACCACCTGACGGAGGTCCTGTGCCATGGGGTTTTCCAGGGCCAAGAGTTTTACGGCACGCTCAGAGCACCTAGCGCGGAACTCATCTAGCTCCTCAGTCATGGTGAGAGCATCTTCCGCGGAGTCCAAGGCGCCCTGCAGCAGCGCCAAGGAGGCCTTATCCATGATGTCGCGTACGGTATCGCACATCACGATGAGGTCGTGGGAGAAATTGTCTAGGTGTTCCCTATAAGCGGCACGCATGCCAAAGATGATAGCGAAAAATTTCGGCGCTTGCGCAACTTAAGTGGAGCATAAATGCAGGTTTCCTGAGTGCCCCTAGCTGCTCTTATACCTTTGTTAGGTTATCCGCCGGAGTTCATAATGTCAGCGGCGACCGGAACGCAGTCGTCCTCTGGATCGTCGAGCCAACCATCCGGCAAAGCCACCTTGGATGGCGAGCCTTGGCGGCCGCGGGCCCCGTCGGCGTCAGCAGCTAGGGCATCGGACTCTGCCCAAGGTGCAAGGAGCTCACGCAAGGCATCGATGGAACTGACCTTGGCTAAGCCCGCGCGGACCTGGCCACCAACCGGGAAACCACGCAGGTACCAACCGATGTGCTTGCGGATATCGCGGGAAGCATTGTCCTCGCCATCGTGCTCCGCCAGTAGCTCCGCGTGGCGGAGGATCACCTGGGTGACCTCGCCCAGGGTGGGCTCTGCCGGAATGGACTCGCCGCGCAGTGCGGCGCCGAGCTCGGCAAAAAGCCACGGGCGGCCGAGGCAGCCGCGGCCTACTTGCACGCCGTCGCAGCCGGTTTGTTCCATCATGCGGCGGGCATCCTCGGCACGGAAGATATCGCCATTGCCCAGCACTGGCACGCCAGTATCCGCCAAGTGCTCCTTGAGGCGGGCGATTTCGTCCCATCGGGCTTCGCCGGAGTAGCGCTGAGCGGCGGTGCGGCCGTGCAGGGTAACGGCGGCGGCACCGGACTCGACGGCGATGCGCCCGGCGTCGAGATGCGTATGGTGCTCGTCGTCGATGCCCACACGCATCTTTACCGTGACCGGGATATTGGTGCCCTCTGTGGCCTTGACCGCGGCGGAGACGATATTGCCAAAGAGGCGTCGTTTATAAGGCAGCGCGGAACCGCCACCGCGGCGGGTCACCTTCGGAACCGGGCAACCAAAGTTCATATCGATGTGGTCCGCCAGGTTTTCGTCGACGATCATCTTCGCGGCTTTATACGTATATTCCGGATCCACCGTATAGATCTGTAAGGAACGGGGATCCTCCTGTGGCGCAAAGGTGGTCATGTGCAGCGTCTTTTCATTGCGCTCTACCAAGGCGCGGGCGGTGACCATCTCGCAGACGTAGAGGCCCGACACCGTGCCGGTGCGTTGCAGCTCCTGCTCGCGGCACAACGTGCGGAAGGCAACGTTGGTTACCCCCGCCATCGGGGCGAGGATGACGGGGGAGGAGAGGTCGTAGTGTCCAATGCGCAAATTCACGCCCCAATTGTGCTAGTTAACGGGGGAAAATAGCAACTAGTGCCACAGTGGCGCCGTTCCCTATTTTTGCTTTATGGGGTAAAGGTCACACAAAAGTGGTGGAAATCTTGCAAAGATTCGCTAATGTGGGCTGTGTAACTAATTAGAACGGCCGTTATTTTGGCTGGCCCCTTAATGAAGGAGGATTACCCTTGTCCGAGAGAATCGCGTATGCCCCATTCGAGAAGCTCGTAGTTTCCGCTGAAGAGGCTGCTCAGCACGTCAACCACGGTGACCGCGTGGGCATTTCCGGCTTCACCGGTGCTGGCTACCCCAAGGGTCTGCCCACCGCCATTGCAGAGAAGGCCAAGGCTCTACATGAAAAGGGCGAGGAATTTAAGATCGACGTCTTCTCCGGCGCTTCCACCGCCCCGGACTGCGATGGCGTTCTGGCGGAAGCTGAGGCAATTCGCTTCCGCTCTCCTTATAACTCCGATCCCACCCTGCGTAAGCAGTTCAATGATGGCACCGCGCTTTATCAGGATATCCACCTGTCTCACTCGGGCCAGCAGGTAGAAGAGGGCTTCTACGGTGACTTCCAGGTAGCCATTATTGAGGCCGTGCGCATTACCGAAGAAGGCCACGTGGTGCCGTCCTCCGCAGTGGGCAATAACCTCGAGTTCATCGAGGCTGCGGATAAGATCATCATTGAGATCAATGAGTGGCAGTCCATCAACCTCGAGGGCATGCACGATATCTATCGCATTGAAAAGCTGCCTAACCGCCAGCCAATCCCTATCACTAAGCCGGGTGACCGCATCGGTACCACCTACATGGAGGTGCCGGAGGACAAGGTTGTTGCAGTGGTAAAGACCGATGCCCCGGACCGCAACGCACCATTCAAGGAACCGGACGAGGTTTCCGAGAAGATCGCCGCCAACTTCATCGAGTTCCTCGAGGGGGAGGTCGCCGCTGGTCGCCTTGAGTATGACAAGTTCATCATGCAGTCCGGCGTGGGCAATGTCCCCAACGCCGTGATGGCCGGCCTGCTGGACTCCAAGTTTGAGAATATTCAGGCCTATACCGAGGTCATTCAGGATGGCATGCTCGATCTCATCGATGCGGGCAAGATGACCATGGCTTCCGCCACCTCCTTCGCGCTGTCCCCGGACTACGCGGAGAAGATGAATGAGGAGGCGGAGCGCTACCGCAAGCACATCATCCTCCGCCCGCAGCAGGTTTCCAACCACCCAGAGGTCATCCGCCGCGTCGGCCTGATTTCCTCCAACGGCATGATTGAGGCCGATATCTACGGCAACATCAACTCCACCAACGTGTCCGGCTCCCGCATTATGAACGGCACCGGCGGCTCGGGTGACTTCACCCGCAACGCTTATATCTCCACCTTCGTTTCCCCGTCGGTGGCCAAGGATGGCGCGATTTCTGCGCTGGTTCCGTTCGTGTCTCACACCGACCACACCGAGCACGACACCATGGTCATCATTACCGAGTACGGCGTAGCCGACCTGCGCGGTCTGGCGCCGAAGGAGCGCGTGGAAAAGGTCATCTCCGTGGCGCACCCGGATTACCGTCCGTTGCTCGAGGAGTACTTCAACCGTGCCAAGGAAAACAAGTTCCAGCACACTCCGCACGACCTGAAGACCGCCTTTGACTTCCAGGTCCGCTTCATGGAGAAGGGCGATATGCGCGGCTAATGTGGCCACGCCTCGGCAGGCGCTCAGCGGCGAGCTGGGCGCCTTTCGCTTGCCGACGCCCCCTAATTAGGACTTTGCAAATACCGCACGCTAAAATGTAGCGACGTTGGGCCTTTAGCTCAGTTGGTAGAGCTACGGACTTTTAATCCGCAGGTCGTGGGTTCGATCCCCACAGGGCCCACAACTGGAGCCACCTTTTCGGGTGGCTCCTTTTAGTTTTTCACCATCTTCTTGATGGCGCGCATGGCTTCCTCTAGCTTCTCGGTGGCTACTTCACCGTCCTCGGCGGCGGCACCGGCCACACAGTGCTCAATATGGTCTTCTAGGAGCGCCAGTGAGACATTCTCCAGCGCCGACTTCACCGCCGAAATCTGGGTAATGATGTCGATGCAGTATTGGTCTTCCTCGACCATGCGGTGGATGCCGCGCGCCTGCCCCTCAATGCGCTTGAGTCGGGCAAGGTAGCGATCCTTGCTCTTAGAATCCGCGTTATATCCGTGCACGTGCGGCTCGTGGCAGGAGCACGTTTGATGCTGGTCAGACATGGTTCCTAATCTTTCTGGGGGATCGATTTTGTAACTAGGTGAGGTCTCCAGTATATTTCTAGAAGTCGCCTTAGCGCGACGGGCCCCCATCGTCTAGCGGCCTAGGACACTGCCCTTTCACGGCAGCGGCACGGGTTCGAATCCCGTTGGGGGTACCAACACGAAAGTGTTGGTTCGAATTGAATATTCGATTGGCCTTGTGGCGCAGTTGGTTAGCGCGCCGCCCTGTCACGGCGGAGGTCGCGGGTTCAAGTCCCGTCAAGGTCGCAGAATGAGCAGCAATCGCTTCGGCGGTTGCTGCTTTTTGTTTTGTTAGGCTGGCGCCATGGAACCATACGTCGGAATCGCTGTCTTTGAGCTCGCCTCCGAAAGCTCGGAGCATTCTAACTTCTTCCGAGAGGACTTCTTTCTCATCTATGCAGATTCGGATGAGGAGGCGCACCGCAAGGCCGTTGAATGGACTCGCGAGCAGGAATATGAGGGCCTGAAGCTGCGCCACATTGTCGACGTCGCACCCGCCCTCTACGGTCATGTGGATCGAGATTGTGACCTCTATTCGCGGCACTTTTCCTCGCTGGAAGACTACAAACGCTTCGAGATGAACTTGGGTGGAAAAGATCCGCTTTCACCGCCTAAATAGCGTTCTGACGTGCTGATTTGGTGAGTCTTGGGAGTCTTCTGTAAAGTATTTATCCGTGCCCAAGAGCACACACACAATTAAAAATGGCCCTGTGGCGCAGTTGGTTAGCGCGCCGCCCTGTCACGGCGGAGGTCGCGGGTTCAAGTCCCGTCAGGGTCGCGGAAACCTTCGGGTTTCTGGCCAGATAGCTCAGTCGGTAGAGCACACGCCTGAAAAGTGTGGGGTCGCCAGTTCGATCCTGGCTCTGGCCACAATAATGGCTCCTCGTAAGAGGGGCCATTTTTGCTTAGTATGGGCACATGGAACACGCTATTGCACACCAGACCGATAAGTCCCGTTACGTCCTTACCGTGGACGGTGTTGAGGCGGGCGCGTGCCACTACGTAGACGCCGGCAGTACCCGCGAGTTCAACCACACGGTCATCAAGGATGCTTTCCGTGGCCAAGGATTGTCCGCGCCGCTGATTAAGGCAGCGCTTGACGACGTCCGGGGCGTCGGCAAGCACGTCATTGCTTCCTGCTCGGCAGTGGCGCACTTTATAGAAAAGAATCCCGAATACCGCGACCTGCTGCGCTCAGAAGGCATATAAAAGCGGCCCGCAGTTGCCTGGGAGCCGCTGGGAAAGAATTTAGATGTAGTAGTCGGGATCGACCAGTTTGATGCGCTCATTCGGGTTGCGCGGACGGTTCTTGGCCGGAATGCCCACCGCGATATTTTCGGCGGGAACATCCTTCGTCACCACGGCATTGGCGCCAATGGCCGAACCTTCACCGATCGTAATGGGGCCGAGCACCTTGGCGCCCGCACCGATAGTGACATTGTCTTCGATAGTGGGGTGGCGCTTGGTCTGGGTGAGCACCTGGCCGCCGAGGGTGACGCCATGGTAGAGCATGACGCCATCGCCAATCTCTGCGGTTTCACCAATGACGATGCCCATGCCATGGTCAATAAAGAAGCGGCGGCCGATTGTGGCGCCCGGGTGGATCTCCACGCCGGTAAAGAAGCGGTTAATCTGCGCCAAGATGCGCGCAGGCCCGCGCAGCCCGCGCTTCCACATCCAGTGCGAAATGCGGTGAGACCACACCGCGTGGAGGCCGGAGTACACTACTGCATTTTCGACGTCGCCACGCGCGGCCGGATCGTGATCTCTTGCATTTGCTAAGTCTTCACGGATGTAGCTCATAATGTTCATGCCCACATAGTACTGGCATAAAAAAGGCACCCGCCAAGGTTGGCGGGTGCTTTTATTCAAGCGAAGTAATTTAAGCTTCGCGGATGTCCTCGAAGAGGATGGTGGAGACGTAGCGCTCACCGAAGTCCGGCAGGACAACCACGATGGTCTTGCCCTCGAACTCTGGGCGCTCCGCCAGCTTCAGGGCTGCGGAAACGTTAGCGCCGGCGGAGATACCAACCAGCAGGCCTTCCTGGGTAGCCAGGTCGCGGGATGCCTTGATGGACTCCTCGGTGGTAGCGGTAAAGACTTCGTCGAGAAGCTCGCGGTCAAGCACCTCAGGAACGAAGTTAGCGCCGATGCCCTGAATCTTGTGCGGGCCAGCGTGGCCTTCAGACAGGACAGGGGAGTCGGACGGCTCGACCGCAGCCAGGTGCAGGTCTGGGTTCTTGGACTTCAGGAAGCGGCCCACACCGGTAACGGTGCCGCCGGTGCCTACGCCAGCAACGAAGGCGTCAACCTTGCCCTCGGCGTCTTCCCAAATCTCTGGGCCGGTGGTTTCCTCGTGAATCTTCGGGTTCGCCTCGTTAGCGAACTGTGCGGCAAGGATGGCGTTATCGGTCTCAGCGACAATTTCATTCGCCTTGTCGACGGCGCCCTGCATGCCCGCAGCGCCCGGGGTCAGCACGATTTCTGCGCCGTAGGCACGCAGCAGTACCTTGCGCTCATTGGACATGGTCTCCGGCATGGTCAGGATGACCTTGTAGCCCAAGGTGGCGCCAGCCAGGGCCAGGGCGATGCCGGTGTTGCCGGAGGTGGCCTCCACGATGGTGCCGCCCGGCTTGAGCTGACCGGACTTCTCGGCCGCTGCAACGATGGCCTTGCCGATGCGATCCTTCACGGAGTTAGCCGGGTTAAAGGATTCAACCTTGGCAAGCACGGTAGCGCCCTTGCCCTCGGTGATACGGTTCAGGCGGACCAGCGGGGTGCCGCCGATGGTTTCCATAATGTTGTTGTAGACAGCCATTTTGTGGACTCCTTTGGGAATCAGATTTGGGTTCAAATCGCGTACAACGCAAGCGTACACTACACAAGTAGACCAGTTAGTATATAAATTCTAGACCGGGCAGTCGGGCATTTCATGTGGGATTGCAGCGCCAGATAAGCCGAGGGCGATTTCGAATTACCCCCACATGCTGTCTATACTTCCACTCAGTTGCCCGCTGGTCCCCAAATTCCCGGGGGAGGACGGGTACACCTGCTTGGTTACCCCCGACGAGGAAAGAGTCTCATGGAGTCGCATCGCCTCAAAGATGATGAAGAATCCGTACGCGCGGCCCTGTCGTCCCTGAAGACCGCTACAGGTATTCCGGTGACGATGTACGCCACGCTGCTGCCCGATAATCGCCTGCAGATCACGCAGTGGGTGGGGCTACGCACCCCAGCGCTGCAGAATCTGATCATTGACTCCGGCGTCGGTGTAGGTGGGCGAGTGGTCAGCACTCGCCGCGCGGTAGGTGTATCCGATTACACTCGTGCCACCACCATCTCGCACGAGAACGACCGCGTGATCCAGGACGAGGGCCTGCACTCCATTGTGGCCGTGCCCGTTACTGTGCAGCGCGAAATTCGCGGTGTCCTCTACGTCGGCGTGCACTCCCCAGTTCGTTTGGGCGACAAGGTCATTGAAGAAGTGACGATGACCGCGCGCACCCTCGAGCAAGACTTGGCCGTTAATTCCGCCATGCGACGCGCCGATGGGTCCAAGGGCGGAGCCGCCCGCGGCCACGTCATGAACGGTGCCGAGTGGGAGCAGGTCCGTTCCACTCACTCCAAGCTGCGTATGCTGGCCAACCGCGTAGAAGACGAAGAACTGCGCAAAGAGCTAGAGACGTTGTGTGACCAGATGGTCTCGCCGGTGCGCGTGAAGCAATCCACCAAGCTCTCCGCCCGCGAACTCGACGTTCTCTCTTGTGTGGCCCTAGGCCACACCAACGTAGAAGCGGCCGAGGAAATGGGTATCGGCGCAGAAACCGTGAAGTCTTATTTGCGCTCGGTAATGCGTAAACTCGGTGCGCATACCCGCTACGAGGCGGTTAATGCCGCCCGTCGCATCGGCGCGTTGCCTTAAGAACCGGTAGCGTAGGCAGTTGTGAAAGATCAGTTTATTGTTTCCGGCGGTGCTCGCCTAGAGGGCACCGTTAAAGTAGATGGCGCGAAAAATAGCGTCTTGAAGCTCATGGCCGCATCCTTGCTGGCGGAGGGCACTACGACGCTGACGAACTGCCCAGAAATTCTGGACGTCCCCCTCATGAAGAAGGTTCTCGAGGGGCTCGGCTGCGAGGTAGTCATCGAAGGCTCTGAGGTTCGGATTACTACCCCTGCACAGCCGCAATCCAACGCGGATTTTGACGCGGTCCGCCAATTCCGCGCATCCGTCTGCGTGCTCGGGCCTTTGACCTCCCGCTGTGGCCACGCGAAGGTAGCGTTGCCTGGTGGTGACGCGATTGGTTCCCGCCCGCTCGATATGCACCAAACCGGCCTAGAAAAGCTCGGCGCCACCACCCGTATTGAACACGGTGCCGTCGTGGCAGAGGCTACGCACCTGCGAGGTGCGAATATCCGCCTGGACTTCCCGTCCGTAGGCGCAACCGAAAATATTCTTACCGCTGCGGTCCTCGCCGAAGGGGAAACCGTTCTCCATAACGCGGCTCGCGAGCCGGAAATCGTCGATCTGTGCACCATGCTCAAGTCCATGGGCGCCGATATCGAGGGCGAGGGAAGCTCGGTGGTGACCATCCGCGGCGTCGATAAGCTGCAGCCCACCCAGCATGAGGTTATTGGTGACCGAATTGTGGCCGGCACTTGGGCGTATGCCGCCGCTATGACCCAGGGCGATATCACCGTGGGTGGAATTTCCCCGCGCCACCTGCACTTGCCGCTAGAAAAGCTGAAGTCCGCCGGCGCGGAACTAGAGACCTATGAGAATGGTTTCCGCGTGCGCATGGATCAGCGACCACAGGCTGTGGACTACCAGACCCTGCCATTTCCGGGATTCCCCACCGACCTGCAGCCGATGGCTATTGGTATCTCTGCCATTGCGGACGGAACGACCGTCATTACGGAGAATGTCTTTGAATCCCGCTTCCGCTTTGTGGATGAAATGCTGCGCTTGGGTGCCGACGCCCAGGTTGACGGTCACCATGTAGTAGTCCGCGGTAAAGAACGACTCTCTTCTACTCACGTGTGGAGTTCCGATATTCGTGCGGGTGCGGGTCTTGTACTTTCTGCACTGTGCGCGGATGAGACCACTACGGTCCACGATGTCTTCCACATCGACCGCGGATACCCCAACTTTGTAGAAAACCTGCAGCGCCTCGGCGCCACAATTGAAAGAACTCAAGAAGAAGAGCTCTTTTAACGACGCCCCCAGCACACCGTTTTCCGTCG
>NZ_ACVP01000036.1 GCF_000175635.1 Corynebacterium tuberculostearicum SK141
CGTTCTAACTCTTTTAGTAAGATTTTTAAAAGCTTTAACGCTATTTCTATATTCTCTTTAAGTGGCTTTGCATTTTCGTAAAGTTGGTTAAAATTATCGTCTGCGTTTTCAATACGCTCAACTGCTTTATTTAATAAATCATCTTTCTCTCGTATTTCCTTATCTTTATCATCTAAGGCTCTACCAGACTTTATATACTCGTAATCTTCCGAAATATCTTGAGCAGCTTTTATCTGTTTCTGAAATTCATTGAAATCTTTTTGGCTTATTACAACATTTCCAGTTTCTTGTATTTCTTTGCTAAATAAACCACCTACTTTTTCAGTTTCTTGCTCATACGGAACATTTATAGGCTTTTTAAGCGTATTTAACGATTTTTGGTACTCTTGCATTAATTTATCGTTCTTTTGCTTTATATGGTCTGTTTTTTTGGCTCTCACGTTCATATTCTTGCTTATGATATTCTGTTTTTTGTTTATACTGACTTATTTGCTCATGTTTAGCATTTGTTACTTGTCTTGATTGCCCACGTTCTAAATCATATCCTCGTTGTTTAACATGCTCATTAAATCTATCTTGAAACGCTGTTAAAGCTTTTTTATTACCTACAACTTCTTTAGCACTTAAACGACCATCATCAGTTATTGGAACAACGCCATAATGCATATGTGGTGTTTTTTCGTCCATGTGAACTGTTGCATATAATAAATTATCTTTACCGTATTCTTGTTCTAAAAACTCTTTAGCATATTCAAAAAACTGCTTTGTATCTTCTGGCGTTTGATTATCAAAGAAATCATTGTCTGATGT
>NZ_ACVP01000035.1 GCF_000175635.1 Corynebacterium tuberculostearicum SK141
GGAGACGAGGGCGGAAGACTTCATAGATCGAGACCTGGGTGGGACGGGCTGAGATACAAGAAAAGCCGCCCGAAGGCGGCTGATTTTGTGCGCCCGGAGGGATTCGAACCCCCAACCTTCTGATCCGTAGTCAGATGCTCTATCCGTTGAGCTACGGGCGCAGACCGTTGGTAAGCAGTGCGTGTGCTCTGCTGTGCAACGAGAATTTACTATACCCACGGTACGGAAAACTAACAAATCGCCTGTTCACCCGGTGTTTACCTGGCTGGAATGAGGGCGGTTAGGATCGGTTTTCCCGCTATCTAAAAATTCAGCCAGCACAGTAACGGATGTAGCCATTCCCTAATGACGCTGGTACTCTTTAGGGAATGGCTACGGACTCCGCTCTGGAACTAGATGGACAGGCCGAAGATTGGCACTGCCAGCAAGTACACCGTCAGGGTGATGAGGACGATGCCGATGATATTGAGACCAAGGCCACCCTTGATCATCTCGCCAATCTTGACGTAGCCAGAGCCATAGGCAATGGCGTTCGGCGGGGTGGCAACTGGGAGCATGAATGCGCAGGTTGCCGCGAGGGCCACCGGAATGGTGAGGAGAAGGACGTTGATATCGCCATCGGCAGTAAGCCCCACACCCACGGCGACGCCACCCATAATCGGAATAAACGTAGCCGCCGTCGCCGTATTGGAGGTGATCTCCGTCAGGAAGAGCACCAGCGCAGCCACGGCAGAGACGATGAGGACAACGGGCAGGACGCTAAGCCCCTTGGCCATTTCACCAATCCACAGGGACAGGCCGGAGGAATTAAAGACCGAGGACAGCGACAGGCCACCGCCGAAGAGCAGGAGGACGTCCCACGGCATTTCATTGGCCGTCTTCCAGTCCAGCAAACGGATGCGGCGCTGGTTATCCGCGGGGAGGATAAAGAGCAGGATGCCGGCGGCAATGCCCACGATGGCATCGTCGTAGTTCTCAAATTCCTTGAGCACCAGCGGCAGGGTAACCCAGGCTGCGGCGGCGAGGATGAAGATGATGCCGGTCATGATTTGGGGGCGGGTCCAGGGGCCGAGGGCTTCAATTTCGTCGTTGATAAGCTCGCGGCCGCCTGGAATATCCTTCATCTCCGGCTTGAAAACGGTGATGAGCAGTGCCCAGGCAATCAGCAAGAAGATTGCTGCAAGCGGCACACCGACCGCCATCCACCGCCCGAAGCCAAGGGTAACGCCCCAGGTATCGGCCATATATGCGTTGAGGAAGGCATTCGGCGGGGTGCCGATGAGCGTACCCAGCGAACCGATGGAGGCGGAATACGCGATACCCAGCATCAGTGCCGTGGCAAACTTCTTCTGTTTATCCCAGCCGCCTACAGTTTCCGCGGTCAGTGCCAGCACCGAGGTGCCGATCGGCAGCATCACCACTGCCGTAGCGGTATTAGATACCCACATGGACAAAAAGCCGGTGGCCAGCATGAATCCCAAGATCAGGCGCTTGGGCGAGGTACCGATGATCTTCACCACGTACAGCGCTAGGCGGCGGTGCAAGTTCCAGCGCTGCAAAGCAAGCGCAATAAGGAAGCCACCCATGAACAAGAAAATGGTGGCGGAGGCGTAAGGGGCGCCTACTTCTTTAATCGTGCCCACACCGGCGAGCGGGAAAATGACCAGCGGCAGCAGCGCGGTAGCGGCGAGCGGAATCGCCTCGGTCATCCACCACACGCCCATCAAGATGGTTACGGCAGCGACGGTGCGGATGGCGCTGAGCGTGTACTCGGCTTCCGGATCTGCACCCGCAGAGCCCTGTACGGTCTCGATCGCATTCGAGGGGAAGATAAAGAAGACCAGTACGGCCAAACCCAAGCCGATGAAAAGGCCGATGAACTGGCGGCGCCACTCGCTGCGCGGCGCTCCGGGGGCCTCGTCACCTTCGGTGTGGGCGGTAGATTCGTGAGTATGCGGGGTGGTCATACCGCGCGCTCCTTCACTTAGAGAGGATTGTGCTGTGGGATATGCTCCGTATTTCCCAGTTTATTAGCTAGGCCGAAGCAGCAGACCGAAAGTTATCCAGTTCACTGCGAAGCATGCACTGACCATACAAAACATGTGACGCAGAAACCATATCCCGCCACACGCAGTCACCCCCGTACCCCCGTAGAGCACACACCGCACCTGCCCGAAACCGGAAATTCCCCCACCACTTCCTCACCCCCGAACCGTAGCGAGGCGTGCTAGATGCCCAGCACGGTCTTGGCAATCAGGAAGTAGATAATCAGGCCCGTGGCATCGCAGAAGGTAGAGATGAAGGGGTTGGAAAAGACCGCCGGATCGGCGCCGATGGTCTTAGCCACGATGGGCATAAGCCCGCCGACGGTCGCGGATATGGAACAGATCAAAAACAGCGTTGAGCCGATGACGAGGCCGATACTTAGGCCATAAACCAGGGTGGCCAGCGCCAGGCCAGCTAGTCCCAGCACAGCGCCGAGCAGCATGCCGACGCGCAGCTCGCGCCACATGACGGCGAGGAGGTCGCGCGTGCGGACGTCGCCCAGCGCCAAGGCACGCGTCACCGTGGTCGCCGCCTGGTTGCCGGTATTTCCACCGGTGCCGGTCAGCAGCGGAATAAAAAGCGAAAGGACCACGGCCTTGGCCAGTGTGTCTTCAAAGGAATCCAGCACCTGCACCGTTAGCAGCGCAGAGACAGCCAGCACGAGCAGCCACACGATGCGCGAACGCACCAGCTTAAGCAGCGGCGTGGAGAGGTACGGCTGCTGGAGGGCCTCGGTACCGCCGGCGCGAGCGGAGTCCTCGCTGTCTTCTTCCTCTACGATGTCGGTGGCGTCATCCCACGTCAGCAGGCCAACAAGGCGGTGCGACTCATCCACAACGGGCAGCGCCAGCATATCCAGCGGCAGGAACCACCGCGCGGTTTCCTCCGCATCATCGCCGGCCTGGGCAAAGACGGGTTCCTGCATAATATCGGCCATGGTGAGCGCGGCATCGGCAGTAAAAATCTCGCGCAGGCTGACCACGCCTACCAAGCGCCGATCCTCGCGGGTAATGGGCACGGTATAGATGGTCTCTAGCTCGTGTGCGGTTTCCCGCAGCTTGTACAGGGCATCCCGCACGCTCATCTCTGGGTGGATGACGGGAACCTCGGGCGACATGCGGCGGCCCACCGATCCCTTGTCATAGCCCAGCACCACGCCCGTGACATCACGCTTGGATTGCGTCAGCGAGCGCAGCAGGCGATCCGCGATTTCCGCGGGCAGCTCATCCAACAAGGCCACGCGGTCTTCCGGGTCGAGCTCATCAAAGAACTCATAGACATCGGAATTTCCCAGCTCATCGATGATATCCGCCTGGTGCTTAGCATCTAGGGCGTCAAAGACGGCGATCGACTTTTGGCGCGGCAGCAGGCGCAGGGCCAGCGCCGCGCGGATGGCATTTTGCCGCTCGACGACGGCGATGAGATCCTGCAGCGGCACCCTACCCAAAAGTTCTTGCAGGCGCGGGGCCTTCTGTGGATCGATGGCGTCTTCTTGCTTCAGCCACGCCTCGACGATATCGCTAGCCTGCTCGGTGGTCTCCGCCATCGCCCTGCCCTGCCTTTCTTGCCTCTGGGATTTAGCTCCCTGAGTATTAATTACAGCCCATTTAGACTACGCCATGCTGCAGGGAATGCCGCTAGCTGGCAACCTGCCGGTGACCGGTTACCTCAAGGTGCGGCGTATCCCCGTCCAACGTGAGGTTTCCGGTGAATTCTTGGGTAGCGCAGCAGGCCGGGTCATCGTCAGCATAGGCACGCCAGGTAACGGTGACCGTGTCTTTGGTCCACTGCAGCTGCTGGATATGCCCGCGCGCTGGTCGCATTCCCTCGCGCTCCCAATCATCCACCTTGGTGATGTAGTTCAGGTCGTTGTCATAGATAAGCAGGTTATCCGGCCATCCCGTACCGCCCTGATTACAGACGTAGGTAATGACGGCTTCGTCCCTGCCATCGCCGTTGATATCCGCGTAGGCGCCCTTCGGCGTATCGTCCTGATTCAACTTCAGGCCCGCCGCGGCGACGTCGAAAAGCATCCCGGTCTTAAGATGCTGTGGCAGCTGGCCACCTTCCAAGTTGCCCGCTTGGTTATCGCACAACGCCGGCACCCACAGGGAATCGAGGGCCTCTACCGGGATGATTTTATTTTCCCCGCCGCCCTCGGTGCCCTTGTCTGCATCGTTTTCATCTTTAGCCGCTGCGGCTTCGGTGGTGGTTTCTACTGCTGGGGAGCCCGTGGCCGAGGACTCAGTCTCGGCTTCAGTATCGGACGCGGCCGCCGCAGAGGTGCTCGGGGCGGTGCCGGTGAAATTCGGCTTATCCGCGGGCCCGGCGGACTCAGGGGAATTGGAACACCCACCCAAGGCGGCGACGGCGGTCGCCGCGAGGACGACAAGAGGGAGAGATAGGGATTTAGGCATAGGCATAATATACAGCGACACGGTTCCCCGAGCCGGGTGAAAACCTAGAAGAAAAGGCCCCACAGTGCGAAGGAGGCCAGCAGGGACACGAGTCCCGCGGTGCTCGCAAGGATGACCGCGTGCGGGAGGGAGCGGTGGGCGGATAAGGCGGCGTCGACAAGCGAGGCACGCTGCCACACCGCCAAGGCCAACGCCACAACGCCGGCGGCGAGAAAAACCAGCGGCAAAAAGACATGCACGCTTACCGCCCGCATTACGCCCAGCACCACCAAGGACAACGCCAAAAGGGTGCGCTGCCACGATAGGCGGGTGCGTTCGGGCTGCAGGCCGGGATCAAAAAGTGGGCTAGCCAAGGAACTCGCCCACTACGAGCGCGCCCGCTACCACCATGATCACCACGACGAGCACCGGGATAGCAAAGCTAAAGGGCAACGGGCGTTCCTCGCGCATTGCGCGTTCGGACTGCTTCCAATGCACCCACGCCACCAGCGGCAGAATAATGGCGACGACCAGCATGAATACCGACACCGCAGAACGCAGACCGGCCGGCAGCGGAACGTCAAAGGCCTCGAGCGCCACGCCGCCAGCAATCAACGCCAAAGACGTGCGGATCCAAGCCAAAAACGTGCGCTCATTAGCGAGCGTGAAACGCGGATCAGGGTCGGTGCCAACCGCAAACACCGAGCGGGGAAACCTCGAGTCACTCATGTCCACCACCTTATATTCATTTTCGGTTTGAGTCCCAATAAAGGCGCACTGCGCAGCATCCTCCCGTATTCTCAACAGTGCAGGCCAGCCCCTACGCGAAGGAGCACCTCGCTATGTACCTGCCCCAAAGCCCCCTGCAATTCGATACTTCGCCGGGCCTGCGCTTCGCGCGTGCCGCCCGCATCGCGGGCGTACACAAACCACACCCACACCCCAAGCGCTCGGCCCTGCGTGAGGCCATTGCCGCCGCCGGTCCGGCGCCCGGACGCAATGCCTCCCTATCCCTCTTTATGGTCGTAGGGATGGTCTTCGGGCTAACTGGCATCCTCACCTCCGCTTTTCCTCTGGTGCTGCTGGCTGCCCGTGCGCCCCTTATTGGATTCTCCTTGCTCGGGATAATCCTTTGTGCAGCTATCTGGGGTATCCGCCGCGCATTGTCGTACCGCAAGCGAATCCAGCAGGCCTGGGATAATAACTGGCTAGTCTTCTACCCGGCCCTAGTAGGAAACCTGGTCAAACGCGGTTCCGAAACCAGCAACGGCAAGACCACCTATATGTACAGCACCTGCCTCATGGTGCTGCGCCCCGATGGCGGCACCGACATAGTAGAAGGCCTGAGCGCCACGGGCCTGCCGAGTCCCGCTCAATTGGAAAGCTCCGGCACCTGCCTAGCTGGCCACCCGGATGAGCTACGCGTGGATTTTGAACATAATAATGGCTGGACCCTCTACGCGGTGATAGACGGCGCCCCGATCGATTCCGGCACCATCGGCCATGGCTTAACCCACGAACAGATTGCCGCCGCCCTTACCGTAGCTGAACGCGACTGGGTGCCCCGCTTCATGAATTAAGGAGCACCACCAGGCACCACATCTAAGTTCACCGCCTGCACGCCGCGAGGTTATAGTCGGGCCCATGATTGAAGTTGCTGCCGTAGTTTTCCGCAATTCCTTGGGGCATGTTCTCACCGTACGCAAGGAATCCTCCACCAAGTTCCAGTTACCTGGAGGCAAGCTTGAGGCTGGCGAAACCCCCGCACAGGCCGCAGCCCGCGAGGTCGCAGAGGAAATCGGTGTGGAGGTCCGTCTCCCGGAGCTTTCCCCGCTCGGAACCTTCGACGCGCCGGCCGCCAACGAACCCGGAGAAACCGTGCGCGGACGCATCTTTACCTATCCGCGCCCCGTCCTTGCCCGCGCTGCCGCAGAAATTGCCGAAATCGCGTGGGTAGACCCGACCAACCCGGATCGCGAGCTCGCCCATCTCTTGCGTGACGAGGTCTTTCCTGCCCTAGAATCCTAAGGCCCCGCTTAGTCTCTTGGGAATTTCCTATTGCGGCTCTTAAGAGGGCAACCTAGAGTTATTTTCATCAGAATTGAGTGATGAAAGGACTGACCCCCATGCCGCAGCAATCCACACCGGGACCTATCGTGACGATTACTTTCCTCGCCCTAGGAGTCATTAGCTCTGTTATCGCCATTCTCATGGTGCCTGCCCTCTTCCACGAGGTCACTTCCCTACGCGCTGCGGCTTTTACCGGAAGCTTCATCTTCGGCGTTGGCATGCTCACGCTCTTCCGCCGCTGCGCCAAGTACCAGCGCAAATAGCAGATTTCTCCGCTGCACGGAGCCGACGAGAATAGAAAACGCGAATTAAAAAATCCCGAGCGCGCTCGCTCGGGATTAGATGGCGGAGATGAGAGGATTCGAACCTCCGGACCCCAGAAGGGTCAACTCCTTAGCAGGGAGCCCCATTCGGCCGCTCTGGCACATCTCCACGGTTCTCAAGGAACCTCGTTTGAGAATACCTGCCTGCCCCGCTGCTGCCAAACTAGCCCCCTGCTTTCCCGCCCGCAGCAAAGACGCAGGCCCTAAAGTGGGAGGCATGATTCGCCCAGACCTGAAAGCCATCCCCGCCTACGCCGCCGGCGCGCGCAACGATGACGCGCTCAAGCTCTCCTCCAACGAGGCCGCGCACCCGCCGCTGCCGGAGGCGGCTGCGGCCATGGCGGAGGCCGTGACGAAGGCTAACCGTTACCCGGATATTGCGGCCACCGCGCTGCGCGAGGACCTCGCCGCGCACCTAGGTGTGGATCCCGAGCAGGTAGCGGTGGGCACCGGATCGTCGGCGCTGTGCCAACAGTTGGTAGAAATTGCCGCTACCCCTGGTGAAGAAGTCCTCTTCCCGTGGCGCTCCTTCGAGGCCTACCCCATCTTCGCCCAGGTAGTCGGCGCCCACCCCATCCCGGTTCCGCTAGGTGCAGACCAGCGCGTGGATCTGCCGGCCATGGCGCAGAAGATTACGGACAAGACCCGGCTTATCTTCGTGTGCAACCCCAATAACCCGTCCGGCACCACGGTGACCAAGGACGAGTTCGCCGCTTTCATGGATGCCGTGCCTGCCGACGTCCTCGTTGCCCTCGACGAGGCCTATATCGAATACAACCGCGCCACCAACATTCCGCTGGGTACGGAGCTAGTGGGCACCTATCCCAACCTGGTGTGCCTGCGCACCTTCTCAAAGGCTTATGGCCTGGCCGGGGTGCGCATCGGTTATGCCTTTGGCCCGGAAAATATTATTGAGGCCCTCAATAAGGTGGCCATCCCCTTTTCCGCCAGCACCGTGGCGCAGGTTGGCGCCCGCGCAGCCCTGGCAGCGCAGGATTCGCTGCGGGAGCGCACTGATGAGGCCGTCGCCCAGCGCGAGCGCCTAGAAGAAGCCTTGCAGGACTGGGGAGTGCCGCATTCCGAGGCAAACCATGTCTGGCTGCCGGCCGCGAATCTGGCCCGCCTTGGTACCCCGCAGGAAGTGGCCGCTCGCCTGGCCGAACGCGGCGTGCTCGTGCGCGCGTTTAGCGAAGGCATACGCATTACCGTGACCACCGAAGAAGAAACCGACACCCTGCTGCAGGCGTGGAACGCAACCATAGGAGGCTAAATGCGCTCACTCATCAACTTTGCCCTGAATGTCTTTGCCATCGCGGTGGCGCTGTGGGCGGTAGTTGCCGTCATTCCCGGCATCACCATCACCCCAGCAGAGACCGGCAACTTCATCGCCATCGCCATCGTCTTCATCATTATTAATGCCGTGGTCATGCCGGTCCTGCGCGTCCTCGGCGCGCCGCTGACCTGCCTGACGCTCGGACTTTTCTCCCTCGTCATCAACGGCGCCGCGCTCATCATCGTGGAGTGGACGCTCAATTCCCTGGACCTGGGAATCGGCCACCTCGTCATCGACTCCTGGGGCGCCGCGATCATCGGCGCCATCGTGCTGTCCATAGTCAGCAGCGTCATCAACTTCTTTACTAGCCCGCTGCGGCAGCGCGACTAGCCGCCCGCAAACGGCGGCAGGACGTCCACCCGGGTAACACCAGCCAGCGGGGAATCCATGGCGGTGTTCCCGGCGCCGTCGATAAGAAAGCTACAGCGCCCCAAGACCTCTTTCAGGCTCATGCCGGCCTCGGTGGTGCCGGTATGCTCCTCGCTCAGCTGCGCCACCAGATCACCCAAGGTGGCGGGGGCTTCTACCTGCTCAGAAGCCACGCCCGCAGCGGCGCGGGCGGCGGCGAAATAGTGAACGGTCAACATGCCCTCTACTATGCCCCGCACGCCCATGCCATGTCGAGACCGCGGGTAAACTAGCCGCCATGCGCACACCCGAGACTCACGCGCGCGAGGTCGCAGCGGCCCTGCCCGCACGCCAAGCCACCACCGTGCCCCTCACCCAGGCGCAGGATATGGTTCTAGCTGCAGACATACACGCCGGCTTCCCCTCCCCTCGCTTTGATAACTCCCAGATGGATGGCTACGCCCTCCCGCAGTGCGCGGCCGGGACCTACCCGGTGGGCCCCACCATCGCGGCCGGCACGGAGCCCGCCCAGGTACTCGACGGCCCGCTTGCCAGCGCCTGCCCCATCATGACCGGCGCCAAGGTGCCGGATGGAACTGCAGCAATCGTGCCCATCGAGCGCTGCGAACCACAAGAATTCCTCTCCCCGGGCGGCCGCATCACCGTGCCAAAGACGTCGCCAGGCCAATTCATCCGCCGCACCGGCTCGGACCTGGAAGAAAGCGCCCTCCTCGCCGCCCGCGGCGATAAGCTCACGCCGGTGCGCTTGGCCGCCCTCGCTTCCCAAGGAATCGACGAGGTAGAGGTCTACCGCCCCGCCCGCATCCTCATCTGCACCGGCGGCGCGGAAATCGGCCACGGCAGCGCCGCCATTCCGGATGCCAATGCGCCACTCTTAACGGCAATGGCCCGCCGCGCCGGCATCGACGTCGCGGGCTATATCACTACCGACGATGACCCGCAGGCCCTAGAACTAGCCTTCACAGAAGCCATCGCGCAGCACCGCCCGGACGCCATCATTACCTCAGGCGGAATCTCCGCCGGGAAATTTGAAGTAGTCCGCCAGGTGCTCGATGGCTGGTTCGGCCATGTGGACCAGCAACCCGGTGGCCCGCAGGGCATCGCCACTTTCCACAACACCCCAGTGATCTGCTTGCCCGGAAACCCCATTTCCACGTTGGTAAGTTTCCGCCTCTTCGTCGCGCCTGCGCTCGGCTGGGCACCAGAGCCTTTCCACGTCCCCCTGGCCGCGGGCATCGAGGGCCTCCCGCACAAGGACCAATTTCGCCGCGGGCGCGTCGATTCCCACGCCCATATCCTCGGTGGTGCCAGCTCCCACCTGCTCGCCCAAGCGGCAGACGCCACCCATCTCATCCGCATCCCTGCCGGTCAACGCCTTGAAGAAGGCCAGGAAGTGGAGGTTTACCCACTATGAGCGCACAGCGCACCGCCATCGTCATCGTCGCCTCTACTCGCGCCGCCGCGGGCATCTACGACGATCGCTCCGGCCCCATCGCGGTGGATTTCTTGCGCCGCAAGGGCTTTGACTGTCCCGACGCACGCATCGTCCCCGATGCCGAAATCGCCGCCGCCGTTGCCGCCGCCTTCGCCGAAAAGCCCGCGGTCATCCTGACCTCCGGCGGCACCGGGCTGACGCACGATGACCGCACGGTAGAGGCCGTCGCCCCACATATCACCCGCGAGCTGCCCGGCATAGCGGTAGCCTTCTGGCAGAAGGGATTGGAAAGCGTACCCACCGCGGTAGCCTCCCGCGCCATCGCCGGCGTCAATGACTCCACCTTTGCCATGACGCTTCCCGGTTCCACCGGCGGGGTAAAAGACGGCTGCGCGGTTTTGGAAGAATTAATCGTTCCGATCGTCGATATGTTAGAAGGAAAACATGAGCACTGATCCCTCCTATGTGGCCGAGCAAACCGGTTGCACCATTGGCACGCTTCTGAGCGATCAACCCCTTGAATCCCTCCTTGCCGCTGCCAAGGAAGAGGCCGCCACTGCCGCCATGGGTGCCGTCGTCACTTTTGAGGGCATCGTCCGCGATCACGATGGCGGCCGGCCGAATGTCACCCTTCTTTCCTATAGCGCCCACCCATCCGCGCCGGAGAAGCTACAAGAAGTCACCGATTCCGTCGCTGCCAACCACCCAGTGCGCCTGTGGGCCGCCCACCGCACGGGGGATCTCAAGGTCGGCGACCTCGCCTTTGCCGTAGTAGCGGCCGCCGCGCACCGCGGCGATGCCTTCCGGGCCGCCGAGGAATGCGCCGATCGGGTCAAGGCGGAAGTCCCCATCTGGAAGGAACAAAGCCACGGCGATGGCTCCACCAACTGGGTGGGTCTGGAATGAGCATCCGCTATGCCCGCCAGGAAGCGCTCTGGGGCGAGGAAGGCCAGCGCAAGCTCAGCGACGCGCACGTAGCGGTCATCGGCGCCGGTGGCCTGGGATCCCCGGCCCTGCTTTACCTCGCCGGCGCGGGGGTGGGCCGCATTTCGCTTTTCGACGACGACGTGGTCTCCCCCTCCAACCTGCACCGCCAAGTCATCCACACCACCGCCGCCATCGGTACACCGAAGACGGATTCCGCCGCGGCCGCCGTCCGCGCGCTCAATCCAGAGGTGGGCATCACCTGCCACGGCCGCCTCGAATCGGCGACGGCCCTAAAACAATTGCGCGGCTGCGATCTCATCCTCGACGGCACCGATAATTTCGACGCCCGCTACCTCAGCTCCTGGACCGCCCACGAGCTCGGCATCCCGCACGTATGGGCCTCCATCCTCGGCTTCGATGCACAGCTCAGCGTTTTCTGGTCCGGCCACGGCCCCGTCTACGAGGATGTCTTTCCTACAGCTCCCGCACCCGGCGAGGTTCCCTCCTGCTCGCAGGCCGGAGTCCTCGGCCCAGTGGTCGGCGTTGTCGGGTCAGCCATGGCGCTCGAAGCCCTCAAACTCATCACCGGCGTAGGCACCCCACTCATCGGCACGCTCGGCTACTTCGACGCCCTATCGGGTACCTGGGAATACATTCCCCTCCGGTCCACCGGCGCACAACCCACCCAGCCTGCCGACGCCCCCGAGGTCCGCGAGGTTCCCCCACACGCCCCCCTTATCGACGTCCGCACCTCCCCCGAGCGTGCCCAATCCGCCATCCCCAATTCCACGCACTTTGAGCTCGACCGCATCCTCGCCGGCGAAGATCCCCACATCGAACCAGATGCTGCGGCCGTTATCTACTGCGCCAGCGGCATCCGCTCCGCTCAGGCCGTCGATGTCCTCCGCAAGCGCGGCTTCCCCTACGTCGTGTCCTTGCGCGGCGGCATCAATTCCTGGCTCGAGCAGCACTAGCCAATTGCTCCGTGAAAGGACCGCTGCCTAACGGTCGATTTTGGTCTTATGCTCCTTATTTCGCGCAAAAAGGAACCATACAAGCGGCCCCAGGAATGGGTAAGCAAATGCTGCCATCACCAGCAATACCTTGACGCCTACGCTATATCCCGAACGGATGATGGAAATGAGCGAGGCCACCCAAAAGACCAACAAGGCGATGACGATGACGGCTCCTAGCCCGCTCCACAGCCAGTCATACGATGCCGGTATCTGGTCCTCGGCCAAGTAGGAAATGTAATTTGTCATAATCGCCTCAAGGTTAACGGTGTTTGCAAGTCCGTAACTCAAGGTAGGAGCTCAATGTAAACGCTTTATGGCTCCTGACTTAATCTTCACTGTCTCCCGGCGCATCCGTCCCAAAACGTGAGTAGGCACCCTACCGAATCGGTAGGGTGCCTCAATACTGCACTCCCTCACTCAGAAGCTATAAGCTTCTATGCTCCTTTAACTTAGAAAGGAAGCTTAGGCAGCTGCGGAAGCTGCGGCAGCTGCGGAAGCTGCGGCAGCTCCAGGTTCAGCTGCTTGCCCAGGAACGGGAAGATAGCAGCGATTGCGCCCAGCACGCCAACTACGATGCCAGCGATGCCCAGCGGGGACAGCTTGGAGGAGCTGTCGTTGTCCTTAGGATCCTGCTTCGGGGTCTCGGTCTCTGCCGGAGCCGGGGTGTCTTCCTGGTTCTTGTTGTTGATAGCTGCGATGAGCTGCTCCAGCAGCTCCTGCTGCTTAGCGGACTCCTCAGCGCGCTTCTCTTCCTGCTCCTTCTGAGCCTCGTCCTGTGCGGTCTCCTTCAGCTGCTGAGCGATGATCTTGTCATCCTCGTTGGAGACCTTCTTAACAGCCTCTTCCCAGTCACGCTCGGAGTCGATGGCCTCGTATGCCTTACGCTGTGCGTCTTCCTTCATGGCGTCGTAGACCTTCTCTTCGCCTTCCTTTGCCAGGGAGCCGTCGAAGTTATCCAGGTCGCCGTTCCAGCCCTTCAGAGCCTTGACATCAGCGTTCTGCAGGCGAGCGGTGGTGTCGTTGATAGCAACGTTCAGGATGCCGTTAGAACCACCGGTGATGAGTTCAGCGTAAGCGGTACGCAGGGTCTTGGTCTGACCGTCGATGACAACGTTCTTGTTCTCCGGGGACTCACGCAGCTCAATCTCGCGGGTGGAGACAGCGAAACGTGCCTCGAGAGCGCGCAGGACGCGAACCTGAGCGAATGCACGGTTCAGGAAGCCCTGGCGAACCAGAACGTCGGACTTCTGAGCCTCGCGGGAAGCATCCTTAGCAGCTGCAACAGCCTCGTCGTAAGCAGCCTGAGCTGCCTCTACCTTGCCCAGCTCATCCTTGGTGGTGGAGATCAGGGTCTCCAGCAGACCGATGTAGTCGCGCGGGATGAAGTCGCCTGCTGCCTGGTCTGCGTCGCGCTCACCAGCGTGGTCGTATGCGCCTTCGTAGGTCTTGAGTGCAGCCTTGAGGTCAGCAACGGAACCGGTTGCCGGAACCTGCAGGTTCGGCTGGCCGCCCTGCTGGCCCTCAGCGTTGGCAGCCTTTACGGCCGGAGCGATAGCGGAAACAGCAGCAGCCTCAGCAGCGTTCAGCGCAGCCTTCTTGGAGTCTGCGTTGTCCCAAGCCTTGTTAGCTGCCTCGTCCTTCTCCAGTGCGTAAGCAACGGAAGCACGTGCGTCCTGTACGTTCTGCTCAGCCTGTGCCAGCTGCTGACCAGCCTTCTCAGCCTCGCGCTTCAGGTTCTGGAAAGCAGCCTCTTCGGATGGGTCGAGTCCGTCGGTAGCTGCCTGTGCAGCGTTGTGGTACAGGTCGTACCACTGGTTGTGGTTCACGATGTAGTTCGCAGTTGCGTCGGTCTTGTTCAGCAGGTCACGCTCGGAAACGTTGTTAGCAACTACACCCTTAGCAGCGGAGTTGTCAGCCTCGTTGAAGCCGCCACCGATGGTGTTAGAAACAGCGTTGTCTTCTGCGAAAGCGGGAACAGCCAGACCGGAGATACCGGTAGCAACTGCAACAGCGCCGGCGAGAGCGGCGGTACGAACACGGTTCTTGAACATATTTTCCCCTAAAGAGAGTTGAGTTTGGGTCAGTGAGAATTATCTTTCGATAACCGTCGTGTAGGGCGACGCGAGCGATGTTCCAACGAATGAACTTCTCATTCTCAACATTTAGTGCAGCTTTTGTCGCTGGAAATGACACTATCCAACAAGCAAGCTCGCTTCCAGCCCTATCCAATCGCGTTGGCAGGTATTTTTCAGGCAATCCAGGCGGGAAACACTCCATTATTGCTGGTCATTGCACACAGAATTGGAAGGCCCTGGAAAAATTGGAACCACAGTCCGCGTGACAATTGTGAATAATGAGACGTAGTTTTACCCCCATACGGGGAGTGCATAATTTATTTCTTTTTATACATTCTCGATCTGTCACAGCCGGGCTACCTCTTCCAAGAAAGCACTTCAGGCTACCCGGACCAGTCACAAAGATGGCTACTGCAGATCTGTATGCAGGGACTTTGTTTTCATCCTTTCTAATGCTGACTTAAGAGCCACTTAGCTTTCCCTCTATCTAAGTTGCATTTTTGCATACCTTCTAGCGCAAACTATGCACTCAATTGCACCTTCACCAGCACCAATGTATCTAGTGGTGCAGGATTTGATTTGACATATAATCTCACAGGACTCTTAGGTGGCCCATTCTCTTTCTAATACTGAATAGGCAAACGTATTAAAGAACTAATACATGCCGTCGAATGGGAATTCTAATACCTCATATCCGACGGCCAGTTTGACTGTTGACGGCTCAACTACCGGGCTCGGATTTACGTAATAGAAATTCCCATTTGGTTGCGCTATGGCATCGTCACTGCCTTAAGCCGGCACGCAATAGAAAAAGCACAGTCCCTAGCCATCACTGACTAGGGACTGTGCCTGCAGCGGAGACGGCGGGATTTGAACCCGCGGAGGTATTACCTCGCCGGTTTTCAAGACCGGTGCATTCGGCCGCTCTGCCACGTCTCCATGATGTTCTTCGAAAACACCCATCGTGCCTACGAAGCAACTTGGTCAGTGTACTAAATAGATAGCCCGGTTTCCCAAAAAGCCACCTGCAGCACTGAATGTCCCCGCAGGATACCCCGAATTTCGTGGCACAGGACACACCAGGTTCGTTAGATTGGATCCATGACTACAACACACATGAAGGCCATCGTTCAGACCGACCCGCAGGATCGTCGGTCCTTAGAGCTCCACGAAGTCGATGTCCCGCAGCTGCGTCTAGGCGAAGTGCTTGTGAAGGTGCAGGCAGCAGGCGTTAACCGCGGCGATATCCTGCAGACGATGGGTGCCTATCCGCCACCACCGGGGGCGTCGGAAATCTTGGGCTTAGAAGCAGCAGGCACCATCGCCGATGCCGGAGATACGAACTGGGAGGTAGGCACCGAGGTGGGCTGCCTGCTTGCCGGTGGTGGCTACGCCGAATACGTCGCGGTTCCGCAGGGCCAGCTGCTTCCCGTGCCTAAGGGTTTGAGCGTCGAGGAAACTGCAGCAGTGGTTGAGGTCGGGTGCACCGTGTGGTCCAACCTGGGCATTGAGGCGGGCCTTCACGAAGGCCAGCGCGTCCTCATCCATGGCGGGGGCGGCGGCATTGGCACTTTTGCCATTCAGGTAGCCAAGGCGCTCGGCGCAGAGGTGGCGGTTACGGCTGGCTCGCAGGAGAAGTTGGAGCGTTGCCGCGAGCTGGGCGCCGATATTCTCATCAACTATAAGGAGCAGGACTTCGTAGAAGAGTTGAAGGGAAGCTGCGATGTCATCTTGGACATCATCGGCGCGAAATATCTGGAAAAGAATATGAAGTGCCTGGCTAAGGACGGCAAGCTCATCATCATTGGCATGCAGGGCGGCACCAAGGCGGAAATCAACTTGGGCGCCATGCTGCCCAAGCGCCTGACCGTCCAGGGCACGACGCTGCGCGCCCGCGACTTAGAAGACAAGGCACAGATTGTGGCGGGCACGGTAGAAAATGTATGGCCCATGTTGGAAGACGGCCGCGTAAAGCACGCGCTGCACGCCACTTACCCGCTTGCCGACGCCGCCCAGGCCCACACCGCCCTAGACAGTGGCGAGGTCACCGGCACCTTGGTGCTTACCGTTTAAGCCAGCGAGGCTACGACGCGGATGAGATGCTCAACGTCGTGATAGGTGTTGAACGGGCCGAGCGCAACGGTTACGGCGCCGCCGATTTCTTCCACGCCCATCTCCGTGAGCAACGGGGTCTGCGGGGCAAGCGTGGTAACAAGGCCGTTATCAAAGAGGCGCTTGTGCACGGTCTCGGCCGGAACACCCTTTACTGCGAAGGTGAGGCGCGGCAGGCGATCGTCGGAGGCGCCCGCGGCCGCCTCCCCGGTCACGCCAAGAATATGCACGGCGGGCAGGGTGCTCAAGAAGGAATAGAGGTCAGCGCGCAGATCCTCCAAGTAGACGCTGAGCGCATCCATGGAGGTGCGCAGGCGCTTGCGGCGCGAGCCGCTCTCCCCACCGGCGAGGGCGGCAAGATGGTCCACGAGCGGTCCGACACCGCCGGCCAAGCCAGAGGAAATGGGTGTTTCCAGCTTGCGAGAACCCTTGCCGGTATGCACCGGATCGAGGGCGTCGAGGCGGCGGAACATGCGGGTATCGCGGAAGACAAGCGCCGCTAGCTGCGGTCCGCCCAGCAATCCCAGGTCGAGGCCTAAGATATCGGCGCCGAGATCATCAAAGTTGATGGGGCGGTAGGGAGCGATCGCAGAGACGTCGAGAAGCGTCCAGGCGCGGGAGCGCTCATGGACGGTGTCAATGATCTCAGCGGCCGGGGATACCGTACCCAAAAGCTCGTGCGCGGCGGAGAAGGCAACGAGGCGCGTGGAGCCATCGACCAGCTCGGCAAATTGGAAACCTGGCAGCTCACCCGTGCCCAAGTCTGGCTGGGCCCAGCGGGTTTCTGCCTTGACCTCAGAGAATGCCGAGTACAAAGACGGCGGATCCAGCTTGGAGAGCACCACCGAGGAATTGCTGCCCAATAGCGGACGGGCCGTCTGCGCCAAGGACTGGTACAACACGGGCAAGGACGGGCCAAGCACTACGCGGTCTGCCTTGGACCCGGTCAGATCCGCTACAGCCATGCGTGCGGCGGTGTAATTACCATCGCCTTCCAAACGGCCCGGCGCGGGCGTGGCGGAGTGGGCGCCGCCTGGGCCCTCCTGGGTGGCCACTGCGGTGGACATCCGGAAGGATCGCGCCACGCCGGAGGCGACGCGCTCAGAAATTTGGGGCACCGCGTGCGCGTTGAGGTAGGTCCAACCATCAGATAGCCCGGTGTATAAACCGCGCACACTGAATACGTCGTAGTGTGCCGAAGCTCCTGCTGGCATTACGGTCCCCTTCTTTATCGCGCTAGGCATCGCCACACAGTGGCGGTCGGTTCCCTACTGTATACGCGTTTGGCCCAAGTTTCCCAAATTTGAATTTTCGCTGGATATCGCTGTTTTCGCAGGCTGGCGGCGTGTAGTTCCCGTTTGCCCAGCCCGCGCGCTAGGGTGTTGAGCGTGCAAGATAACAATCAACTGCGCGCTGATATCGCCCGCATGACCTCCCAGCCAGACGGCGAGGCCACCCCAGCGTCCCAGTCCGAGACCCTCAAGGCCGCCTTCGCGGACCTGGTGCAGGGTGCACAGCAGCGCGAGCTGTGGTTCAAACTGGGCATTCAAGATATTAAGCAGCGCTACCGCCGCTCTGTCCTGGGCCCGTTTTGGATCACCATCGCCACCGGCGTGATGGCCCTTGCCTTGGGCCTGTTGTATTCCATGCTCTTCCAGATTCCCGTCGCAGAGTTCCTCCCCCACGTCACCGTGGGCCTTATTATGTGGACCTTCATCTCGGGTTGCATCAAGGAAGGCTCCACCGTCTTCATTGACAACGAGGGCTTGATTAAACAGCTCCCCGCCCCGCTGTCGGTGCACGTTTACCGCTTGGTGTGGCGCCAGACGCTGTTTTTGGGCCATAACCTCATCATCTGGTTGCTGCTCATCCTTATCTTCCCGCGCAACTTGGGATGGGAGTTCTTCCTCTTCCTCCCTGGCTTAGCATTGTTGCTGGTCAACGGCGTGTGGGTCACGATGTTCTTTGGCATCATCGCTACCCGCTTCCGTGACGTCGCTCCGTTGCTAGAAGCACTCACCCAGCTGCTGTTTTACGTCACCCCGATTGTGTGGATGACCAATACCTTGAAGGACCAGGGCGGTGCGGTGGCCGGCCGCGCCCGCATCGCTGAGATCAACCCGCTCTACCACTACCTGGAAATCGTCCGTGCGCCCATGATCGGCGAGCCGGTGGCCGCCTACCACTGGTGGATCGTCATCGGCTGCACCGTTCTCGGCCTGCTCATCGCCGGCTTGGTCATGCGCAAGTGGCGCTTCCGCGTCAGTTACTGGGTTTAAGCCCACGCCCTGCACTTCCTGAGATTCCTCGAAAGGATACAGACTGATGGTCTCGATTGATACGTATAACGCGTGCGTGGACTTTCCTATCTTTGATGCCAAATCCCGCTCGCTAAAAAAGGCCATGCTTTCTTCCGCCGGCGGCGCCATTGGCAAAAATGCCCAGAACACCGTCGTGGTGGAGGCGCTAAAGGATATTAACCTGCACCTGCGCGAGGGCGACCGCGTGGGTTTGGTGGGCCATAACGGCGCCGGCAAGTCCACCCTGCTGCGCCTTTTGTCTGGCATTTACGAGCCCACCCGTGGTTCTGCCGATGTGCGCGGCCGCGTGGCCCCCGTCTTTGATTTGGGCGTGGGCATGGACCCAGAGGTCTCTGGCTACGACAACATCATTATCCGCGGCCTCTTTTTGGGCCAGTCCATCAAGCAGATGAAGAAAAAGATGGATGAGATTGCGGAGTTTTCTGAACTCGGCGATTATCTCTCCATGCCGCTGCGCACCTATTCCACCGGAATGCGCGTGCGCTTGGCGCTCGGCGTGGTGACATCCATTGAGCCGGAAATCCTGCTGCTGGATGAGGGCATCGGCGCCGTCGACGCCGCTTTCATGGCCAAGGCCCGTGTGCGCCTGCAAGAGCTGGTGAAGCGCTCCGGCATCCTGGTCTTTGCCTCCCACTCCAATGACTTTTTGGCGCAGCTGTGTAATACCGCGCTGTGGATCGACCATGGCGAGATCCGCTCGGTGGGCGAGGTTTCCGAGGTTGTCGGTGAATACGAAGGCCCTGAGGTGGGCGAGTATGTGCGCGACCTGCGCGAGCGTTTTGAGAATGAGGACACCAGCGGAAACTAGCTGAGCATACGCAGCAGCTGGTCGCCCACTCCGGTTACCTCCAGCTGCAAGCCATCCGGCCGGTGATAGTCCGCGGCGCTAAGGCGCGCGCTGACCACCGGCCGGTTAATTTTTTCTGGGCCGGCAGGCTCTTCCTTTTTCTCGGTACTTATGCGGTAGCCCATCTTTTCACTCACCCGGGCCGAGGCACGGTTGGTTTCTATCCAACAGGTACGCAGCGAATGCGCATCGAGGTGGGTAAAGGAAAACTCGGCCATCGCTTGGCGGATAAGCGTGCCATAGCCTTGGCCTTGGAAGCGGCGCAGTACCCATGATGCGGTCTGCACTTCCCGCGCGGCCGCAAAGTTTTCGGCCGCTAGGTCCACCACGCCCACCAATTCTTGGGTCTTTGCGTCGCGGGCAATGAAATCCAGGGTCCAATTATTGGCGCGCAGCTGCGCCCGGTGCTCCCACCGGTGCTGCGCCATGGCAGCGGGAGTATTCCGCTTTTCATCAAAGAGCCAGGGAAAGGCGTGCTCGGGAATGTCGGTGCCATAGATATCTGCCGCACCTACCGTGGCCACGCACGCGATGTCTTCATCGCGCATGACGCGCAGGTCGACTCCACGGCCAGTATCATCGCTGGCCCGAATGGTCACCGCAAAAGGCGGCCAGATATTTTCCATACATTTCACAGTATCCACAAAGCTGCGGCCATATCTAGTTTTCGCTTCACCCGCACGGAGTGTTTCTGCGTTGGTCCCCCTACCCCGGTGGCAAGATGGAACCCATGACTGCCACCCTGACTTCCACCGGTTCCACCGCCGCCGTCATTGTTACCCATCAGCGCGCCGAGCTATTGCGGGCTTCGCTTGAACAGGTAGTCCACCAAACCCACCCCGTGCAGTGGGTAGTCGTGGTGGATAATGGCGCGGAAGATGCGGTGCGCGAACTCGTCGAATCCATGGCGGGTGACCGGGGTGTCTACGTGCCTTCGGAAACCAACCTGGGCGGCGCCGGTGGCTTTGCGCTAGGTTTTCTCACCGCGCTGTCTTTGGGCGCCGATGCCGTGTGGTGCGCCGATGATGACGGCCGCCCTGCCGATCACGCGGTACTAGCGGAGCTGTATCGAGTGGCAGAAGCCAACCGCCTGCATGAGGTCTCCCCGGCGGTATGCAATATTGACGATCCCGGCCGCCTGGCCTTCCCCCTGCGCCAGGGGCTGGTATGGCGCCGCCGGATGGACGAGCTGGAGGGCGATTTCCTGCCCGGCATCGCCTCGCTTTTTAACGGCGCGCTGATTTCCGCCGCGGCCATGGAGATCATTGGCGTTCCGGACTACCGGCTGTTTATCCGCGGCGATGAGGTGGAATACCACCGCCGGCTGGTTAATTCCGGGCTCTCCTTCGGCACGGCGCTGACCACCAGCTACCTGCACCCGGACGGATCGGATGAGTTCAAGCCCATCCTGGGTGGCAAAATGCATACCCAGTACCCAGAAGGTGAGTTCAAGCGCTTTTTCACCTACCGCAATCGCGGCTACCTGCTGTGGCAGCGCGGCATGCGCAAGCTACTGCCCCAGGAATTTGCCCGCTTTGGCTGGTTCTTCTTAGTCCAGCGCCACGACCCGGCCGGCTTTATCGAATGGCTCAAGCTCCACAACCGCGGGCGCCAAGAAGATTTCCGCCGGCCTAACCAGGGCTAGGACGGATCCTGCTTGGCGACGACCCGGACCCCCGCCTTCCTAAAAATAATCCAGCGTTGCACCGCAAAGTTCACCACGGTGGCGGTGCCCTGCGAGATAGCAAAGGCCACCACGAGGGAGAGGGTGGAGTTCCACTCCCAGTGGACGTCGAAAAGCTCAAAGAGGAACTTATAGGCCACCATATTGACCACGAAGGTCACGCCATAGGTGGCAAGTACCCCGGCAAAGCGCACCGCGGTGGCTTTGGCCTGGAAGGTCCAACGGCGATTGAGCAGATAGGCCGCCCAGGTACCGACGATAAAGCCCACCGCCCGCGCCGGATCGGCGCTCAGCAGGCCGAAGCCGATCTGCAGGAGCCAGGTTAAGGAGACGTCGATAAGCGCGGCAAGTGCCCCCGTCACCGCGAACCTGGCGCTTTGCGCGCGCAGGCTGGTCGAGCGCGAAGCCCGCTGGGCCGCGCCGCGCCACGTCCGTGGGGAGGCTGCTGCCATCTATCTTTCCTTAAAGATAAAGGCCCTTTGAATGGCGAAGTTGGTCACCGTGGCCACGCCTTGGGCGATGACGAAGGCGATGGTGTCTTTCACCGCCCCCTCAAAGCCGAGGGCCATAAGCGGCTCATTGAGCACCCAGTACAGGAAGTTTTGGACCGCAAAGGTAGAGGCGTACAAGATGCCCACGGTCGCGGCCGTGCGACCAGATACCTTGGCCCCAAAGGTCCACCGCGCATTGGCCAGGTAGGCAGCGATGGTGCCAAAGACCCAACCGATGGCCTTGGCGGCGGAACGGTGCAGGCCTAAATACGTCAATAAAAGCGTGAGACCGTAGTCAATGGCGGCGGTAAATACGCCCACGGAAATAAAACGCACCAGCTGGGTGTGCAGCGAGGTGGACGAGGGCTTTACTTCTACGGCGTCGTCAGCGGAATTAGTCACGAGTGAGTAGCCTACCCGCGCAAGAGCGCTCGGTACATGTCCAACCGATCCACCGGCGCGGCGGATTCGGCGCCATAGGCGCCTATCCCGGCCAATTGCTGCAACGACGCCGCACACAGTTCCCGCACGTCGGCGCCGGAGAGCGCCGTGCCATCGTCATTGACCCAGCCGAGCGCATCCATAGTGGTCTCCACGACGGAATCGGTCAGCTCCGCGCCACCCATGCAGGATAGGGCAAGCGCCATGGACCAAAAGGCGTCTTTGCCTTCATGGGTCACCTCCCGCGGCAAGCTGGCGAGCACGCGGGAAGTATGCGGTGTGAGGTCGGTTTCCCTGCCTAGGTCCATCGCTTGCAGCAGTGGGACGAAGTCATAGAGTTTGGTGCGCTCAATCAAATCGCGCACGGGGGACGATACCGCGGAAAAGACTTCATCGGTAACCTCTTGGCCGGTCAATTCACGGTTCACGCTGGTCAGCTCAAAGGGCTGGAAGAGCGAGCCCGAGCCGCCTACGCACAGCGCCTCTGGGGTGCCATTATCGCGGGGATAGATCTCGGCTACTACCAGCTCGAAGTCCCACAGTCCCCAAGCGAAGTCGATTTGATCGCCCTCGCGCCAGAGGAATTCGGAGGCCTGGCGCTCCGGATCGATGCGCGGGCCACGGGCCTCGGTGTGTTCATAAAAGTGCCAGGGAGATTCCTCCTCCGGCAGGCCAAAGCAGATGCGCAGTACGCGGTGCAGCTCGGTGAAGGTCAGGGCATCGCTAAAACCAATCTGGCGGTGCACCTCGCCATCGGCGCGAATATTCGCGGCTTGGCAAATGATGGTGAGGGGCTCGCGCTTGAGGGATACCACGCTATCGGCGCGTTTGGCCCGCGCCTGTGCGATATCGGTGACCCCTGCGTTCATGAGCCCCACCATACGCAAATTTTAGGAAGCTAGTTTTGCAATATCGCGAGCTTCCAGCTCACTAATAAGGAACGTCAGCGCCGCGCCTATGGCACCCAAGAGGGTCCACGGACGCTTGGCACCGCGCTTGCGCAGGAACTTCACCATGCGGCGGGAAAGGGCAACGTTCATCCAGCCGCCCAGGATGAGCAGCAGCACCACTGCGGCAAAAATGGCCCACGGCTTGAGGCCTTGATCGTCACTATCCTGCGGCGAGCGCGGCTCATCGCCGTCCTGCTCGGCGTGCGCGTTGGTATAGGCCACTAGGGCGCTAAAGCCAAAGAAAGACAAGGTATACGCGGTGATCAAACCGCCCTTGGACTTGATCCAATCCGGATAGGAGGTCGCAATGCCCACGGCGGCGGCCTGGGTGATGCGGCCAGCCAGCGTGTCATCGAGGGCGTAGTTGTCTTGGCGCTGATCATGCGTCTCACGGTTGTTGGTCATAGCGACTACTTTAAGCGGCGGTAAGCTAATGCGCATGTACTCGGAAAAGACAAAGCATATGACGCCGGCGCAGCAAGCGGCACAGGATGTGCGCGCAGAGGACGATAAGCGCAACGGCCACTTCGAGGCCACAGAACATACCGATGTGCCGTTGAGCCCTTTCATGACTCGCCTGATGGCAGAGGAATTGCCCATGCTGGATTCCTCCTCACGGGCTCGCGTCTATGAACTCTTGCGGGAATATGACGGCCCGACTATTGAATCTCAGGAAGAGCTGCCGGAGGAAATCCGCGCGCTTATGGATCTATAAACGGACACATTCGGGCAGTACAAGCGTCCGTTTTGTTCCGAATATCACTCGCGTCACTCCGCCTGCCCTCATGTGAGCTAGGTAGGGTAGAGAAGCGACATACATCCGTCGAGCAAAGAGTAAGAGATGGAATTACATACTACTGAAAAGTCCCTGCACGGCTGGGGCCGCACCGCCCCGACGACCGCCCACGTTCTCGCCACCGAAGACGTGGACGTCATCAAGAAGGCCGTGGCCCAGGTTGCAGAAGATAACTCGGATAAGCCCGCCCACCTGCGCCGCGGCGTCATCGCCCGCGGTATGGGCCGCTCCTACGGTGACCCCGCCCAAAATGGCGGCGGCCTGGTCATCGACATGCAAAAACTCAATAAGATTCACTCCATCGACCCGGAGTCCGCCCTGGTGGACGTCGATGGCGGCGTCACCTTGGACCAGCTGATGAAGGCCGCCCTGCCATATGGCCTGTGGGTTCCGGTTCTGCCGGGTACCCGCCAGGTCACCATCGGTGGCGCAATCGGCCCGGATATTCACGGCAAGAACCACCACTCCGCCGGTTCCTTTGGTGACCACGTGGTCTCCATGGAGCTGCTCGTGGCCGATGGCCGCGTGCTGCACCTGACCCCGGAGGGCTCCGAGGATGACCCGAGCGGCGACCTCTTCTGGGCCACCGTCGGCGGCATGGGCCTGACCGGCATCATCCTGCGCGCCACCATCCGCATGACCAAGACGGAAACCGCCTACTTCATCGCGGATACGGACCGCACCGATAACTTGGATGAGACCATCGCCTTCCACTCCGATGGCTCCGAGCACAACTACACCTATTCTTCCGCCTGGTTCGATGTTATTTCGCCCGAACCAAAGCTGGGCCGCTCCACCATTTCTCGCGGCTCGCTGGCCACCCTGGCACAGCTGGAAGAACTCGCCCCGAAGCTGGCCAAGGATCCACTGAAGTTCAACGCGCCGCAGCTGATGACGGTGCCGGATATCTTCCCGTCTTGGACCATGAATAAGCTCTCCCTCTCCGCCGTGGGCTTGGCGTACTACACCATGGGCGCACCGGCGAAGAACCAGGTCAAGAACCTGACGCAGTTCTACCAGCCGCTGGATCTCATCGGCGAGTGGAACCGCGGCTACGGTTCCAAGGGCTTCCTGCAGTACCAGTTCGTGGTACCGACCGAGGCCGTGGAGCCGTTCAAGGAGATCATCCGCGATATGCAGCGCTCCGGCCACTACTCCGCCCTCAACGTGTTCAAGCTCTTCGGTGAAGGCAACCGCGCGCCGCTGTCCTACCCGATGCCGGGCTGGAACGTCTGCGTGGACTTCCCCATCCGTCCGGGCCTGGGCAAGTTCCTGGATGACCTGGACCGCCGCGTGATGGAATTCGGCGGCCGCCTCTACCTGGCCAAGGAATCCCGCACCTCCGCGGAGAACTTCCACAAGATGTACCCGGGCATGGAAGGCTGGCTGAAGACCCGCAACGAGATCGACCCGACCGGCGTCTTTGCCTCCGATATGTCCCGCCGCCTCGAGCTGCACTAATCACTGGAAATAACACCTTTAAGGAGATTTACTGACCATGCTTAATGCAGTAGGCCAAGCACAACACATCCTGCTTCTGGGCGGCACCTCCGAGATCGGCCTCGGCGTCGTCTCCGAGTTCCTGCAGCGCGGCCCGGCCAAGGTCACCCTGGCCGCCCGCCCTGAGTCCCCGCGCATCGCCCAGGCCAAGGCTGACCTGGAATCCCGCGGCGCTGACGTAGAGGTCCTGGACTTCGATGCCACCGACTTCGACTCCCACCCAGACGTTATTAATAAGGCCTGGGCCCGCGGCGACGTCGACGTGGCCATCGTTGCCTTCGGCACCCTGGGTGACCAGGAAGAGCTGTGGCAAAACCACGACAAGGCCGTCGCCTCCGCGCAGACCAACTACACCGCACCGGTGTCCGTAGGCGTGCTTTTGGGCGAGAAGTTCAAGCACCAGGGCCACGGCACCATCATCGCTATGTCCTCCGTGGCAGGCATGCGCGTGCGCCGTTCCAACTTTGTCTACGGCGCTTCCAAGGCCGGCGTGGACGGCTTCTACATCAACCTGGGCGAGGCCCTGCGGGGCACCGGCGCCAACGTGCTGGTTGTGCGCCCGGGTCAGGTGCGCACCAAGATGTCCGCCGAGGCTGGCGACGCCCCACTGACCGTCAACGTCTCCGACGTTGCCGAGGCCACCGTCAAGGCCGTGCTCGAGGGCAAGCAGTCCATCTTCGTACACCCACTGTTTGAGTACGTGTCTTTGGCTTTCAAGTTCATCCCGCAGGCCATCTTCCGCAAGCTGCCGTTCTAAACGCCGCAGCTTTCCGCGCTGGCGCTAGCCGGCCGGCTCGCCCCCGCTCTACTTCCTCGCCGCACGCCCGCGGCGAGGGAGGTGACGGGGGCGGTGGTGTATCAGGGGGACGTCGGCAAGCAAGTGCTCACCTGCCCGCGCCAAATCTGGGCTGTGGGGCTTGGGTATGCGAAACTAATGGGCATGACAAGCACCGCTGTACCCGCCCAGTCAACGCCCGTGAGCGAGGATAACCGCACCGAGGCCTACCGCGCCGATGCGCTGACCCCTCGCGCAACCCTGCTGGGTATTGTGCTGGCCGCCCTGGCCGGTGGCGTGGTAACTCTGCTGGGCTGGTTTGCCTTCAAGACGGTCTCGCTGCCGTCTTTTAATACCTCCATGGTCACCCGCGCGCTGACCACGGTGGGGGTGGTGCTCACGCTGGCCCTGGCCGGCGGGCTGTGCGTGTGGTGGCTCTATGACCACTACAAGGAGTCCTTTACCCGGCCGCGCTGGCGGTCCTGGCTGACCTACGCGGTCACCTACCTCTCCCCGGCCCTATTGACCCTGGCCGCCGTGGGCCTGCCGTTGTCCGCCTCCCGCTTGTGGCTCGATGGCGTGCAGGTAGACCAGGCCTTCCGCACCCAGTTCCTCACCCGCTCCGTGGATGAGATGGGCTATGCGGACATGAACTACCAGGACATGCCGTCCTTCTATCCGATTGGCTGGTTCTGGCTGGGCGGCCGCTTGGGTGCGCTCATGGGAATTCCGGGCTGGGAGGTCTACCAGCCCTGGGCGCTCATCTCCATTGCCGTGGCCGGCTGTGTTTTGGTGCCCATCTGGCAGCGCCTGACCAGTTCCCTGCCGGTCGCCACCGCCATCGCCCTGGTGACCACCGCAATTACGCTCACCATCGCGGCCGAGGAGCCCTATTCCGCGGTCATTGCCATGGGGCTGCCCGCCATTGCGGTACTGAGCGCCCGCGCCTTCCGCGGCTCCTGGCTGGCCACCCTGGGAATAACGCTCTACCTAGGCATTTCCGCTACGTTCTATACCCTTTTCACCGGTGCGGCCGCACTTACAGTAGTCAGCCTCATCGCGCTGTTTACCGCGCTCTATGAGCATACGTGGCGCCCCATCCTGCGCCTGGTAATCATGGCGGTAGGCTCCATTGCCATCGCGCTCATCGCCTGGGGGCCCTACCTATGGTCGGTCATGCACTCACCGGTGCCGCTGCAGACCACCGCGCAGCACTACCTGCCGGAGGAAGGCACGCAAATTCCAGTGCCCTTCTTGTCCTTCAGCATTGTGGGCTTCCTCTGCCTCATGGGGCTTATTTACATCGTCATCCGCCTCAATGACGTGGAGGTACGCGCGCTGGGCATCTCCCTCCTTGGCACCTACCTGTGGACCATGGTGTCTATGGTGGCAACGCTGGCCGGCACCACGCTGCTCAGCTTCCGCCTCGAGGTGATCGTGGTGCTCCTCTTTGCCACCGCCGGCATCCTGGCCCTGGCAGAGATTCGTCTACTCGGCGTGCACCGCCTCTACCCGGCGCGTTTCTCCCACACCACCAATAAGCAGATCACCGCGGTCTTTGGCATCATCTTGGCCCTGGCCGGCGTCTTCTATGCGCAGCAGATCCCAGAGGCTAACGAGGACGCCATCGATCACGCCTATAGCGATACCGATGGCTATGGCGAGCGCGCGGACCGCTTCACCAGCGATTCCGCCCACTACTACCTGGATATCCACAACTTCATTCAGGACCAGGGCTATACGCCGGATGAGACGGTGGTGCTTACGGATGAAAAGACCTTCATGTCTTATTACCCCTACTGGGGCTTTAACGCCTTTACCAGCCACTACGCCAATCCCTTGGGCGAGTTCAGCACCCGCAACGAGCAGATTGAAACTTGGGCCAATGATTCCTGGGATATGCAGCCGGATGAGTTCCGCAAGGCCTTGGCTTCTGCTCCCTGGCGCGGCCCGGATGTCATCATGTTCCGCGGCGACCTGGAAAATAAGGACGATGGCTTCAAGTTCCACTTGGCAGAAGATATCTATCCTAACCAGCCGAATATTCGCTACCGCGCGGTCTTCTTCAATGCCGACGTTTTTGATAAGGGCTGGAAGTTGCAGCAAACCGGCCCCTTTGTAACAGCCGTTCGCAGCAAGTAAGTTCACCCACACTTCCCGCCCGCGGCAGGGTGTGCCCGCGGGCCGAGGGGGTTATCTGACGTAAACTATTCGCCGTGTCAGATAGCCTCACTACGAATACCACCCAAGCGCGACCTGCCGCTGCCGGCTCCCGCTTCGCCGCCGCCCCTGCGGGCCTGCGGTGGACCGCAATCATTGCCGGGCTGATTGGTTTCCTGTGTTTTGTAGCGACCCCGCTACTGCCGGTGACCCAAACCCAGTCCTCTTATGATTGGCCGCAGCATGATTCCGTGCAGTCCATCAACGCGCCGCTCATTTCCGTCGCCCCGGAGGACCTGAAGGCCACCATCCCCATCTCCGCAGTCGATGAACTGCGCGAGGGCCAGTCCATGGTTTACGGCACCGTCCCGCCGGAGTCCAAGAAGGCCTCCAACCGCGGCCTTTTCGTCCGCGCGAATGACGAGGGCCTGTCCGTTGTGTCCTTGGATGAGGTGCTGCTTACCCTCAACGCCAAAGAGGTAGCCAAGCTCCCCAAGGACGCCAAGATTGAAATCTCCGCTACGGGCGATGGCACCTCCGTGAGCGTAGGCGATCATGAAAAGACCACCGAGGAGGATCTGCGCCCGCAGGTCACCGGCGTCTATACCGAAATCGACGATAAGGCTGACGTGCAAGCCCTGCTTGACGACGGCCTCAATGTCCACGTCGATATCAACTCCCGCTTTACCTCGTCCCCGACGTTGCTCAAGACCATTGCCATGTGGCTGGGCATCGCCATGGTGGTCGTGTCCCTGTTCTGCCTGTGGCGCATCGACCGCCTCGATGGCCGCCGCTTCGGCTTCATGCCCAAGACGTGGAAGAAGGTGCGCCCGCTCGATGGGGTGGTCGCTGCCATTTTGGGATTCTGGTACATCCTCGGCGCCAATACCTCCGATGATGGCTTCATCTTCTCCATGAGCCGCGTCTTCGATCACGCGACCTACATGGCCAATTACTACCGCTGGTACGGCGTGCCGGAGGCGCCCTTCGGCTCCCCTTACTATGACCTGGTTGCCGTACTCTCCCAGATTTCTACCGCCTCGGTCTTCGTGCGCCTGCCGGGCCTGATTTCCGGGCTCATTATCTGGTTTATCCTCTCCCGCGAGATGCTGCCGCGCTTTGGCCAGCTTGTCGACGGCCGCCGGGTCGCCCACTGGACCGCAGCGCTGATGTTCTTGGCCTTCTGGCTGCCATATAACAACGGCACCCGCCCAGAGCCCATCGTGGCGCTCGGCGTGATGTTTACCTGGGCTTCCTTCGAGCGCGCCATTGCCACCCGCCGCCTGCTTCCGGCGGCCGTGGGCACCATCGCCGCAACCATCACTCTGGCCGCCGGCCCCACCGGCCTTTTTGCCGTGGGCGTCTTCCTGGTCAGCCTGCCGCACCTCTTCCGCGCCATGGCCGAGCGCGTGCCATCCATGGGCGGTGGCGCCCTGGGCTGGCTTTCGCTCATTGCGCCGTTCCTGAGCGCTGGCACCGCCATCATGGTCGCCGCCTTTGGTGACCAAACGCTCTCCACCGTGCTGGAATCCACCCGCGTGCGCTCCGAGGTCGGCCCCTCCCTGCCGTGGTACGCCGAGTACGCGCGCTACTCCACCCTCTTCCAGGAATCCGTGGATGGCTCGCTGACCCGCCGCTTCGCGGTCTTCACCATGCTCTTCTGCTTGGTGCTCATCGTGGCGGCCTTTATCAAGAACCGTCGCGTCGTCGGCGCTGCCGTCGGCCCGACCCAGCGCCTGCTCATCATCGTGGCGCTGTCCATGTTCTTCCTCATGTTCACCCCGACCAAGTGGACCCACCACTTTGGCATTTACGCCGGCGTGGCCGGTGTCATTGCGGCGCTCGGTGCCGTGGTGCTCTCCCAGTTTGCGCTGCGCTCGCCGCGCGCTCGCACCTTCGCCATCGCCGCGGTGGTCTTCTTGCTCGCGATCTCCTTCGCCGGCTGGAACGCGTGGTGGTACGTATCCTCCTTTGGCATTCCGTGGTGGGATCGCACGGTGCAGCTCAAAGCCATCGAGGCCAATAAGGTGCTCCTCGCCATAGCCCTCATTATCTTCGCCATCGGCGTGGTGCAGTCCCTGCGCCATAGCTACCGCAAGTCCCAGGCGGAAGAGGCTGGCGCACTCGCTGAATTTGAAAAGAATGCCGCCGCCAAGGTCTCGCGTTCGGCCGGCATCATGTCCGCGCCCATCGCCCTGGCCTGCGCCATCGTGGTAGCGCTTTCTTGTGCTTCTTTTGCCAAGGCCACCGTCTCCCAGGCGGATTCCTACTCCGTGGGCAAGGGCAACCTGGCTTCCCTACGCGGCAATACCTGCGCGCTGGCGGATCAGACCATGGTGGAGACCAATACCAATGACTCCTTCCTGACCCCGGTGGACGGCGACTTGGGCGATTCCCTGGTGGATGAGGACGAAACCCACACTGGTTTCGACCCGAACTTCATCCCCGAATCCATCGAGCCGGAAAACCAGAACTCCGCCTCCGTGGGTGCCATCGCCGATGGCTCCAGCGATTCCTCCTCCGATAGCGCCGAGACCGCTACCTCCGGCGCGGATGCTGAATCCGGCGGCGCGAGCGGTTCCGCCGATTCCCAGGAGTCGAAGGAAAAGAAGGAAAAGAAGTCCAAGGAAACCACCAATACCTCTGAGGGCGGCGTGCGCGGCACCCAGGGCGTCAATGGTTCCACCATGCACCTGCCGTTCAACCTGGATTACACCAAGGTGCCGGTGCTCGGTTCCTATAACGAAGACCAAGACTCCACCTCTGAGGTGACCACCAAGTGGTACAACCTGCCAGAGACCAAGGACAATACCCCGGTGCTCGCCGTGTCCGCAGCCGGCAATATCCACCACCACGATGTCAACGGGGTGGAGCAGGAAGGCATGGAGCTTAGCCTCGAGTACGGCACCATCGATGACTCCGGCAAGGTCACCAATACCGGCGAGGAAGAACTCTCCGCCGTCGGCGCCACGCCCAAGTGGCGCAACCTGCGCCTGCCGCTGGATAAGCTACCCAAGAACGCCAATGTGGTGCGCCTGGTAGCCACGGATGATTCCACCGATGAGGAAGATTGGCTGGCCTTTACCCCGCCGCGCGTACCGGAGCTGGATACCATCAATAACCAGTTCTCCAAGGACACCCCGGCGCTGCTGGACTGGGCCGTAGCCCTGCAGTTCCCGTGCCAGCGCACCTTTGACCACTTTGCCGGTGTCACGGAAATCCCGGAGTACCGCATCCTGCCGGATTCCTCGGCACAGACCTCGCTGACGGACTTCCAGTCCTTCTCCGGCGGTGGCGCCATGTCCACCGCGGAGGCGGTCAACTACTCCTATGAGATCCCGAGCTACCTCAATAATGACTGGGCCCGCGATTGGGGCGCCATTGAAAAGTACGAGCTGCGTACCGATTCACAGGGCAATGCCCCAGTCCCCGCCGAGATCGATTATGAGGACATTACCCGTTCCGGTCTGTGGCAAGACTCCGAGATGAAGATCCGCCCCGAGGGCGAGGAGTAGTCTCACCTGCGGCAGCGCCTCGGCCCCACTGCGGGGCGCGCAACCGCCGCACAATCCAATCGCCTAGGAAAAAGATCACAAGCGAGGCGCCAAAGAGCGGCGCGATGATCGAATAGGCCACCACCCCCGCCAGCACGGCGGGGGTAATTTTTAGCTCGGGCAGGCCGCGGCGCGGCTTTATCCACCACATCCACAAGCCTGCGCCACTCACCACGAGCAATCCCAAGGCCAGCGCCGCCAAGGCGATCTGGCTATAGATACCAAAGAGCGTCCCCATGTGCAGCTGGATAAGCCACGAGGTTAGCTGTGCGGCAAGTGGCCAGTCGGCGGAATTGATGCGGTCGATGACCTCTCCATTCGGGGTCACTGCAACGGCATCACTGCGCAGCTTGAAGGCCGCACGAGCCTCGCGCACGCCCCACGCATCGCCTGGCTTTTCCGGTGGGGTCATCTCCAGAACCCCGGTCAATTCTTGGCTGCGAGCTGCCGACAATGCGGTTTGGGCCCCGGCGAGTTTCGCAGCGCCCTCGTGTCCCGCATGACCCCCATGGCCTGCATGTCCCTTGTGACCAGCGTGGCCGGAATGCTCCCTCGCTTCGTTGCTAGCGCCCGCTTCCGCAACGGAGGTTGCCACGGACGGTTCCTTCCAATTCAACTCCTCGCGCACCTTGCCAATCGCGGTACCCGCCACCAGCGACCACGTCAGGCCGGTGACGGTCAGGAAGAGAAAGCCTGGCAGCAACCAAGTGCCCACGCGGGCATGCAACGTCAGCGGCTTGGAAGGCCGCTTTCTTTTCTTCTGCTTACGCTTAAGCCACAGGTAAAGGCCAAGGATGCTCAGCGCACCGAGCCACGAGGCCGCAAGTTCGGCATAGAGGCGGCCAGGCTCGCCCAGCCACAGGGTGCGGTGGCCATTGGAGGCCCACGTACGGAAGGGTAGCGCGCGGGATCCGCCATATTGTTGTAGTTCGCCGGTGATATGCAGATCCACCGGATCCACAAAGACGGCGTGGGTGTAACTGGCGTTAGGTGCGCTGGGGTCTGCGAATAGCACGCGGGTGGTTTCCTGCGGATCCTCGGAAGGCTCGACCTGAACCACGTGCTCATCTGGGTGCTCGCGCTGGGCGGCGGCTATCTGCTCGTCTAGGCTGCGTGGGTTGCCTGGCGCGGTGGCGGTTACCTCATCGTGGTAAATCCACGGTTCAAAGGTGGGTGCCAAGGCGTAGAGAAAGCCGCTTAACGCTGCGACTATGAGGAAGGGCGCGATGATCACGCCGGCGAATTTATGCAGGCGCGATAGCGCGCCATGGGTGGATATAGTCATGCGGAACTAGTCGCACCCTTGTTGAAACTAGTTCCCTTTTAGTATGGAACCGCCAGGAACCTATTATTTTTCTAGCTCGCCTGCCAGGAACGCGGCCGCATCCCGCACGCGCTGCCGCGCCACCGCCGGGGTGGACACACGGTGGGTGGAAACATAATCGCGCGCCGCGGCACCGGGCACGGAAACGCGCGCGGCAATCTCATCCTCGGTGGCGGTCTGCACGAAAGTGTGCGGACCTAGCTCAGATAGGTCCGCTGGGATGTCGTATCCAGCGCGCAGGTCCTCCGGCAGATGTGCCAGGGCGCCGAAGTCGGGGAAGGTGAGCAGGAGGGCGTCGGCAGGCGCCAGCGCCGCTAGCGCCCCGCCGGAGGAATAACCCCAGGTAGTAACGTTGGAAGCACCCTGCGCGCGGGCATAGTCAATGGCCTGCTGCACGGCAGTGACCATCTCCGCCACGGTGTGCTCGGGGGCGAGCGGATAATCCACGTCAATAATGGTGGTGCCGGATAGCTGCGCGGCGGCGGCTACCTCGGGGCGCCACTGCATCTCCAGCGCTTGACCACTGCCGCGCCACCAACCGCCCGAATGGAGCGAGACCGCCCACCGGCCGGTGGGGGTGCTAGGCCGGAAAATGGCGCCCACCTCAGACTCTTCTACGCTAATGCCCTCCGTGTATGCAGTGCCCGGTAGCGCATGGTCCACCGCAGTACCGAGCACCATCATTGCCGCATGGGTAATGCGATCCGGCAAGAGCGCGCAATACTGATCCGCCTCAGGGGAGCCTCCCCCGGCCCACGGCGGGCGAAAATCCGGGGTGTCATAGTGGGCGTCGATATAGGCAACAAGCTGCTCGAGCTGTTCCTTTTCCTCCATCTGGCGGTCCTGGCCGCCGATGTGCCACTCCTGGCCGGGCTCCAGCGGGCGGTGCGGGTCCTGGTTAGCATCTGCGTTAGTCATGCCACCGAGCCTACGCGCACCGCCTACCGGCTAAAAGGGCTACCAGATGGTGACGCGATCCTCCGGCGCAATGTACATCGCAGAATCCTCCGCTACGTCAAAGGCCTCGTAGAACTCCGCGATATTGGCAGCGATGAGGTTGCAGCGGAACTCCGCCGGCGAGTGCGGGTCAATGGCGAGGTACTGGGTGGCCATCTCCGGGCGGATGGCGGTACGCCATACGCGGGCCCAGGACAAGAAGAAGCGCTGCAGTCCGTTGTAGGTATGCTCGGCCAGTTCCGGCTCGGCACCGTCTACCTCGAACTTTTCCTCCTTGCCCTGCAGATCAATGCCCTTATCGGCGCAGTAGTTCTTGAAAGCCACCACAGCGATACCCAAACCGCCTAGGTCACCGATATTTTCACCCAGGGTGAAGCTGCCGTTGACACCGGTGGAGTCGATGCCGGCTTCCTTGAGCACCGTCGGTACCTGGCCATTGAACTGCTCCACCAGCTTCGCGGTGAGCTTGTCAAAGGCCGCGCGGTCCTCCTCGGACCACCAGGAGTTCAGGTTGCCCTGGCCATCAAATTGCGAGCCCTGGTCATCAAAGCCATGGCCAATCTCGTGGCCGATGACGGCACCGATGGCGCCGAAGTTTTCTGCGGCATCGGCATCCGGGTTATAAAACGGCGGGCGCAGGATGGCGGCTGGGAAGGTGATGTCATTGACCACCGGGTTATAGAAGGCGTTGACCGTCTGCGGGGTGGTCACCCATTCATCGCGGTCGGCCGGCTTGCCAATCTTGGCCAGCTCAAAGTCATGGGAGAAGGCGGAGCCGGCGCGGGCATTGGCCAGCAGGTCCGCGCCCTTGCCGGAGACCTCGAGGCCGGAGTAATCGCGCCAGGAATCCGGGAAGCCAATCTTGGCCTTGAACTGGGACAGCTTCTCCAGCGCGCGCTCGCGGGTGGCCGGCGTCATCCACTCCAGCTGAGAGATGCGCTCGCGGTAGGCGGCGATGAGGTAGTCCACCAGCTCATCCATCTCGCGCTTGGAGGAAGCCGGGAAGTGCTTATCCACGAATACCTGGCCAATCTCTTCGCCCACGAGGGACTCGGCCAAGCCCACGGCGCGCTTCCAGCGGTCGCGCTGCTCGGTGGCGCCGGAGAGCTTGGTGCCATAGAACTCGAAGTTCTTCGCGCCTACTTCCTCGGGCAGCATGGCCGCGCGGGAGCGCAGGATGTGCCAGGTGGCCCACAGCTGCCAATCGGCCATGCGCGCGCTGGTAAAGAGGCTCTCGAAGTGCTCGAGGTAGGACGGCATCATATTGACCACGCGGTGCTCTGGCAGGTTGCCGCCGGAGAGCAGAGCGCGGGTCATGGTGGGCAGCTCGCTAAATTCGCAGGGGTTATAGGTCTTAACCGCATCGCGGGTGGAGACCACGTCCCAATGGCCAGCGGCCAGCTCCTTTTCCAAGCTGACGATGCGGTGGGCTGCTACCTCGGCGCCCAGGCCAAAGAGGCGGGCTGGGTCGAGGAATTCCAGCATTTCGGCCACGTGCTTTTCATAAGCGCTCAGCGTTTCCGCGTGGGCTTCCTCGCGGTAATAAGCCTCATCCGGCAGGCCCAAGCCGGATTGGATGACATAAGCAATGGCGTCCTCGGAACCGGAATCCTTGGATACCCAGAAGGTCACCGGGGAGCCGACACCGGTGCGCTCAAGTTCACCCAGGCGCTGCGCCAGTTCCTCTGGGTCGGCCGCGCTCAGACGGTCCAGATCCGCGTCCAATGGAGCCATGCCGGCCGCGTTGACCCCCTCGGTATCCATAAAGGAGGCATAGAGCTTGCCCGGGCGGCCGGTGTCCTTGTCCACGATCTCGTGCACGAGTTCCTCCGCCTCATCGCGCAGCGCGTGGAAGGTGCCATCCACGCCGCGATCATCGGGAATGACGTGGCTTTCCAGCCAGGGTCCATTGACTAGTTGATAAAGATCTTTCATGCTTGCCACTCTAGGTCAAAGCAGCAAGATAAGGTGTGGGCTATGGAATTTTATCGCTTTCCTCCAGCGCATCCGCGGCGCCTTTTCCTCGCCGTCATTGCGTTCGTGGCGGTGGTTCTCGCTTTGCCCACAATTGTGCAGGCGGCGCTGGCGGATCCCTCCGCGGACGTCGAGCAGGTCACCCTGACCGAGCCCAGCCAGGATTGGGAGATTGACGTTGCCGATCTCTACTGCGAGCGCGATTATGAATCCCTCGCCAGCATCGGCTGGACCTGCGGTGATGTCAGCGTACAGGCCACCCTCACCGAGGATGCCAAGGACGATGCCACCACGTTGCGTCGCATGGTTCGCGCCCTCGCCATGGCTTCCCTGCCGGCCGACGCCCCTACCTTCGACGGCACGAATGGAGCACTCCTGCTTGCCGACGCCCCCTCCTCCACCGCCGCCCTCTCCCTCGACGGCACCGGCAAGGATGAAAACAAGGATTGGGTGGTCACCGTGACCGGCAAGGGCGATCAGGCCCGGGCCACCGCCTCGCGCATCTGGCATGCCTTCGGCCAAGAGGATCTGCCCGCCGATGCCGAGGCAGAATTCGCTGACTTCTCCGGGGAGTTGATGTATTAGATGTCCAAGCTCTTTCGCACCACGCTGTGGATCCTCTCCGGTGTTGGCCTCATCGCGTTCTTGGTCCAGACGCTGAGCACATTCTTAATCTCTCCCCTGATGGGCCTGCTCAGCCTGCTCATCGCCGCCGTGCTCGTAGCACTGGTCATCTACCTGCTGCAACGCAGCCCCATGTGGGCACGCCCGGCGCGCCTGTGGGCCCTACTGGCTTTCCTTTGGGGCGGCGGGGTGGCCGTTTCCTTGGCGCTTATTAGCGCTGGGCCGGTCATGCAGCTCGCCATCGGCACCGGCTGGGTCGATGCCATGATGTCCTGGAGCGGCGCCTACCCAGAAGAAATCTCCAAGGCTACCGGCGTCATCTTCGTACTCATGTCCTTCCGCCAGCTCAACCGCCCCTGGCATGGCTGGATAGTGGGCGCAGTGGTGGGCCTAGGCTTCGAGGCCTGCGAAAACATCCTCTACGGCGCCATGGGCGCCACCATGCACCCCGATAGCGATGTCCAGGGACTGTTTGAGATGTGGGGCCTGCGCCTTGTAGCCGGCCCGGGCCTGCACGTCTTGCTCACCGCGCTGGCTGGTTGGGGCATCGGCTGGGCGCTCTACGCCGCCGCCAAGCCGCTGTGGTGGCGCATCGGCGTCTTTCTCGGCTGCCTAGCCGCCGCTTTCCTCCTGCACTTTTGCTGGAACTACCTGCACGATTCCGAGGTGGCCGCCATCATCCAGGCCGTCACGGTAGCGCTTATCCTCTACCCGCTGAGCATATGGCTGGTGCTGCGCGGTAATAAGCTCGCCAGATGCGATGAGAGCTATAGCCACAGCACTGCCGACGACGCCCTCGTCTTCGTGCACTAAAGCCACCGACCACTCTGTAAAGCAAGCACGTTTCGCCCTTTTCACACCCCGTGAGAGACGAAACGTGCTTGTTTTGTCAGTGCTACGCCCCGGCTTCTACGAGCAGCACTCCCCCGACAATGAGCACCACGCCCAAAGATTTTAACCAAGTAAACGGCTCCTTGAACAGGAGATAGGAGGCAATGGCGGTAAGCGCAACGCCAGTGGCAGCCCAGATGCCGTAGGCCACGCCAAGATCCATGCCGGCTTTGAGCACGAGCGCCAAGAATCCATAGGCAGAGACATAACACAGGGCAACGAGCACCACCCAGAATCGGCGACCGGTTACCGCGGACATGCGCAGGCACAGCGTGCCGGAAACCTCGATGGCGGTGGCGAGGAAAAGCAAAAACCAGATCATTGCGGCGCCACCTCCACCGTGTGGTCTTGATCCTCGTCTGGTTTCGCACCCATTTCCACGCAGAATACGCCGGCCATGATGAGCGCGATGCCGGCGAGCTTTACCGCGCCGAGCGGCTCGCCAAATAGCGCGGCGGACAGCAACGCGGTGGAAATGACCCCGCCGGATGCCCAGAGACCATAGGCCACGCCCACGTTGACGCCTTCCTGCATCACGCGGTGCAGCAGCGCGAAGGCGAGGATGAAGCAAAAAGCGGCCACGCCATAGATCCAAAAATGATCCACTGCGTATTTCAGCGCGACGGTGCCCACGACTTCGGCGGCAATCGCAAGAAAGAGAATGACCCAGGCCCTCACTCCATCAACTCCTGTAATTCGCGGGCGTCGATTCCGTGCTCGTGCATTTTAACGCGGCCGTTGGCGTGCGCGATGGCCTCGCGATCCCAGAACTCCGCGGCGCGGGCGGGATCGTGGGAGGCGCCATCGGCGCGGACAACGCGCCACCATGCAGCGCCGGCACCGTGGCGTTTTAGTACGGTACCGACATTGCGCGCGCCGCAGCCGGCTACCTTGGCCACCTCGCCATAGGAGGTGACGTTGCCGGGTGGGACTACAGCAACGACCGCCAATACGCGTTTGACCAGTGGCGACTCACTCATCGCAATTATTGCGGGTCGAGTCCCAGCACGTCATCCGACTCGGTGGGCTCTTCTTCGGGGGCGTCTTCGACCTCGGCGAGGGTGATGGTTGCACCGGTGGAATCGGCTAAAAGGCACATGCGGCCAAAGGGCGAATCCCATGGTTCGCGGATGACCTCGCCGCCTAATTCCACGGCCTTCTTCGCAGCGGCGTCGATATCGCGCACACCCAAATAGGTCTGCCAGAAGCTCGGGACCTGCGGCGGGAACTGCCCCTCGGCGTTCCACAGGCCGGCAAACGGTGCACCGTCTTCTTCCGCGGTGGCATAGATGAAGTTCTCATCCTCGGACTGCATGGCGCGGATCTCCCAGTTGAATAGCTCGCCATAAAAATCCATCGCGCTCTGGAAGCCCGAGGTAGCGGTGAGCTCGTGCCAGACCGGGGTGCCGGGCTCGCCGGCGGCCACGAAGTGCTCTGGGCCGGCAGGTTGGATGAGGCCGAACATGCCCCCGGCGGCGTCGACAAGCAGGGCCATGTGCCCCAGCTGCACCTGCTGCGGCTCCACGAGGATGCGCCCGCCCAGGTTCTGCGCGCGCTGGCAATCACCCGCGATGTCCTTGGATAAGAAGTAGGTCACCCAGGTATCCGGCATGGGTGCCTCTTCCGGCTGCGGAATAAGCCCGGCGATGGGCAGGCCCTGCAGGCGCGCCATCTGATAGGGCTTTTCCTCTGCGGACTCGGCGGAAACCTCCCAGCCCAGTACCTGCTCGTAAAAGTGTGCGGACTTGCGCGGATCCGAGGTGGTCAGGTCAATCCAGTAGGGCATGCCCACTTCAGCTTCGAATGCTGGCATCTACATATTCCTCCACTTTTCTGGATCAAAGTCATCGTCGGCCGTGGCTTCATCAAAGTAATCATCGTCATCGTCCGGCTCGCCCACGCGCGCGCAGGCGTCCTCGATGCACACCTCATCGCCTGGGTGGAGCATGGCGCCCCGGCGCGTCTCGGGCTCGCCATTGACCGTAACTACGCCTTCTGCGATGAGCTCTTTGGCCTCGCCGCCGGTAGCCACCAAGCTGGCCAGCTTGATGAACTGGCCCAATTTGATGGAGTCGCCGTTGATAGGAATGTCTAGCATGCCGCCCAGCTTACCCAGCCCGCACGCGGCTATCGCTACGGGTGGGCGATATGGAAGAAATCCAGCACCGTATCGGTGGTCCACTCCGCTTTCACCAAACCGGAATGGTCCGTGGCTCCGCCGTTCCACGTGTGCGTGCCGCCGTGGATGGTGTACTGCTCGGTGCGCGCATCACATACCCGCCAGGTAAAGTGCTCCACCGCTTCTTTCCGACGCCTCTTTGGAAACGGATTGCACCCATTCTCTTTCGCAATCCCGCGCAGCGATTGTTTGACCGAGTGGTAGTGCGCTCCGTGTTGGCGCCCACCGCCATATTTCATGAGCGCGTCCTTAGTGCCGTGGATATCCAGGTAATCGGTGGGCTCGCTGGCACAGTCTTTTTCCACGCGGTCATATTTTGCCGCCGAAACCGTGGCCACCGCATCGAATAGGCCCGGCCGCTTGCAGGTCACCGCGCGGGCGAATCCGCCGCCATTGGAAAAGCCCACGCCATAGGTGGTGTCCGTGGCGGGATAATGGCGCCGGACGAAATCAATCGTGTCATCCACGTACTTGAGGTCATCTTCCAAGCTGGTTACCGCATAGGGTGCCGGTGCCCACGCCTTGCCCGCGCCTTGGACGAACACCGTGATGGCATCGCCCTGGGAGAGATCGGTGCCTTTGAACATATTGCCGGCATCCATCTCATAGCCGTGCATCGCCACGACCACGGGCAATCGGTGGCGCTTATCCGCATTAAACGGCACGTGCACCACAAAACTGCGATGATTTTGCAGGTTAATGATCTGGTACTGACCATTGGCCGTTGTGCCTTGATCCGGCAGCGTGGTGATATAGCCATCGGCCGCGCCTTGCGATTCATTCGGCACGCTGCCCGGCTGCGGCAGTTCTTCCTCGCACCCTGCCATGAGCCCGGCGGCCGCGCATAACCCAGCGCATAGAGCCAGTGCTTTCTTGCCTACCTTAATCACGGGCGCGCAGCTTCACCGCCGTGCCGGTGGCCGTGACCATCAACATGTCATTCGAGGTGCCCATGGGCGAATAATCAAAGGCGATGCCCACCACGCCATCGGCCCCGAGCTCCTGCCCGCGGCGCCACAGCTCATCGAGTGCCGCCTCGCGTGCCTTAATGGCCTCGCTTTCGTACCCGGCGGAGCGCCCACCGGTGATATTGCGGATGGATGCGCCAAAATCTTTGAGCATATTAATACCGATGACGGTTTCCCCGGCGATAATGCGGATATAGTCCGTAACCTCATAGCCGTCGACGGTACTGGTAGTGGTAAAAATCATGGCCCCAGATTACATGGCTATAAGTCCACGCACTCCCTCAAAAAGGATGATGACACCCAGCAGAAGGAAGACCGCACCGCTGACAATATCCACCCAGGCGGAGTTCTTAGCCATCCACTTCGAGACCGCGCGGGTGCTTAAAGCCACGCCTACAAAGAGCACGAGGCTTTCCAGGATCAGGACGGCACCCACCATGAGATTGGCGCCGATGCCCATGCCAGGATCGATGAAATTGGCAAAGATGGCGCCGAAGAAAATGACCACCTTGGGGTTCGAGAGATCGCAGATAAAACCCATGCGATAGGCGGTGGCCGCCTTGATAATGCCGTCCGGCGTAAACCCGCGCGGCTGTGGGGCGCGGGTTTCGGTGCCCACTACGGTTGCGGGCGCGCGGCGCTCCTTGATGCCGCCGGTAATGGCGGTATAGGCCATCCACAGCAGGTAACAACCACCGAGAACCTGCAGCGCCACGAGGATCCCCGGATGCGCAGAAATCAGCGCGGATAGACCCGCCAAGGAGGCCACGGTCCAAATGGTAAGGCCGGTGGTACTACCAAGCGCCGCCCATACGGCTGCGCGCGTAGAACGCGCACCTAAGCGAATGATTTGCACTACGTCTGGGCCCGGCGAGGCAATCGCCGCGAACCACACGCCCATTAAGGTCACCAGGGCGCTAATAGCCACCTAACACCTCCATACTCGCATGCGATTGGATTAACACATGCCACTATAAGAAGTCTCTCACCTGCAGCGAAACAGGTAAGTTCTGTGATTTAGGTAGCTTCTCAATCTATCTTTTAGAATGACGTGCCTGGCCCAAGGTGTGTCCGCTCGGCGTGTGGTTTAACCCTTATGAGACTTGCCGGTCGCAGCCTCAGCGCTTCGCTTGCGCAGCCCGCAGGCCGTTCAAGATCACGATCACTTCGGCGACCTCGTGAACCAACACGACGGCGGCCAGGCCTAGCACGCCGCTGATCGCCAGTGGCATCAACACGATGATGATGGCCAGAGACAGCACGATGTTCTGGTTGATGATCCTGCTTCCTCGGCGGGCGTGCTGCAGCGCCTTCGGGATTAGCCGGAGGTCGTGGCCGGTGAAGGCGACGTCAGCGGACTCGATCGCGGCGTCAGAGCCGGTCGCTCCCATCGCTATGCCCACCGTCGCGCCCGCCAGTGCCGGCGCGTCGTTGATGCCGTCGCCGATCATCGCCGTCGGCGTCTTGGAGGAGAATTCGGCGACGATGCTTGCCTTGTCCTCAGGGCGCAGCTCGGCGCGCACGTCGTCGATTCCGGCGATTCCAGCCAGCGCCCGGGCGGTGCGAGTGTTGTCGCCGGTGAGCATGCTTACTTCCACGTCGTTGGCGTGCAGGGCCTGCACGGCTTCGGGCACCTCGGGCCGCAACTCGTCGCGGACCCCGATCGCCCCGGCGAGAGCGTCATCGACGGTGACTAGGACGCAGGTCTGGCCCTCGGACTCCATGCGCTCAACGTGCGCTTTCAGTGGCCCGGCGTCGATCCATCGGGGGCTGCCCACCAGCACCCGTCGGCCTTCGACGGTGCCGCCGATGCCATGCCCAGCTTCCTCGCTGATGTCCGAGGCGGTGGGCGCTTCGGGCCCCGCTGCCGCGATCGCCGCGGCGAGGGGGTGTGTCGATTGCTGCTCAACTGCCGCCGCGAAGGAAAGCACCTGGGCCCGATCGAATCCGTCTGCCGGGACCACTCCGGTAACCTCAGGCTGGTTGCGGGTAAGGGTTCCGGTTTTGTCCACTGCCAGGTGACGGATGCCGCCGAGTCGCTCGAACGCCGCGCCGGACTTGATGACCACTCCGAACTGGCTGGCCGCGCCGATCGCGGCCACGACCGTCAGCGGCACGGAGATTGCCAGCGCGCACGGCGACGCTGCGACCAGGACTACCAGCGCACGGGTGATCCACGTCTCAGGGTCGCCCAGCAGCGAGCCGATAACGCCGACCAGCACCGCCAGGATCATCACCCCGGGCACTAGGGGTTGGGCAATCCGGTCGGCGATCCGGGCGCGGTCGCCCTTTTCCGCCTGCGCTTGCTCGACTAGGTCCACGAGTGTGGTCAGCGAGTTGTCCGTTCCAGCTGCGGTCGTCTCGACCTCCAGCACCCCGGCGGAGTTGATCGCTCCCGCAGGCACTTCGTCGCCGGGCGCAACCTCCTCCGGAATGGATTCTCCGGTGATCGCTGAGGTGTCAAGGCTGGAGCGCCCGGATCGAATGATGCCGTCCGTGGCGATCCGCTCCCCGGGGCGCACGAGCATTAGCTCGCCAACCTCGAGGTCCTTCGCTTCGACCTCGGCCGCTGTGCCGTCGCGCAGCACCGTCGCGGTCTGCGGTACCAGCTTCAACAGCGCCCGCAGTCCGCCTTGGGCCCGGTCCATCGCCTTGTCTTCCAGTGCCTCGGCGATCGAGTACAGGAACGCTAGCGCCGCGGCCTCTCCGACGAATCCGAGGATCACCGCACCGACCGCGCTGATCGTCATTAGCAAGCCAATGCCGAGCTTGCGCTTCGTGACAAGGTTCCGGATCGCTCCAGGCGCGAACGTGTAAGCGCCCAACAGCAGCCCAACCCAATACAGTACCGTCGCGGGCGTCTCCAAGTCGGACCAGTCCAGCGCCAGTCCTGTTATGAGGGCTACGCCGGAGAAGATCGGCAGCAGTAGCTCAGGGTCCTTCCACCATGGCCGATCGAGCTCGTCGATCTCCGTGGCGGGTTCGTGTTCGCATCCACATGCTGAACTCATACGTCCGCTCCTTTCTCGCCGCAGCCGGGCACCGAGCACTCAGTGTCGATGCAGGGGGCGTTCTCGTCGACGGCCAGTGTCGCGTTGACTAGCGCTTCGAGCGCTGCCGCGAGGTGCGGATCGGCGATTTCGTAGCGGGTCTTACGGCCCTCCGGCTCAGCGACGACAATGCCACAATCGCGCAGGCAAGACAGGTGGTTCGAAACGTTCGAGCGCGTCAGATCCAAGCTTTGCGAGAGCACAGCCGGGTAGCTCGGACCGTCTAGTAGGGTTAGCAGGATTCGGGAGCGCGTCGGATCAGCCATGGCCCGGCCGAGCCGGTTCATGACGTCGAGGCGCGAAGCAATAGTCAGCATGTGCTGAACTATACAGTGTGCGGTGAACTATTTAAAATGGGCTGAACTAACAGTCACGCGAAAGTCCTGCGACCTGCAAGAATTAGTCGAGGGGATAGCCGATGACTGGTCCTTCGCGGTTCGGCTGCCAACCCAACGCGGGGGGCGCGACATGGGCGGCGAATTTCTCCAGAATCTTCACGTGGATGTCCACACCCACCCCTGTGGGGAGGGTGATGAACAGGGTGTCGGCGGACATGACGGCGGCGTAGGTACGGCTAGCGACACTGACACCAGGTTCTCCATCAAGGGCTAGACACTCACGGACATTGCGTACGGGTCGAACCACACGTAGCGAAGCTTTCTAATAGCCAAATGACTATCTCTTTTCGCTGGTATCCGGGAATGATACTTCCTTGAAGTCGGCGGTGTTGGCTACCCCGCGTACGAAGTACTGGAACTACTGCTTGGAAACCACTTTGGTCTACGAAGCCATAGCCCTTCACGCTACATCGCAGGAAAATTCCATTTCACGGTCGGTATGGGCCTTTTGCAGTTGGTTAATTCGAAATTTGTTCACCGTCTCCTTAGCCACCCACACGCTTAACACGGTGTTTGGTCATCTTCGCGCGAGGCGAGCAGCTCCTTTAAGTGCGCATCGATGTCATCGAGCTTTCTCAGAACGGATACGGCGAAAACGATACTAATGACTAAAGCGATAATACTGAGCATCAATGTCCTCCTTTACTCTGTCATTTCAATCCAGCGGGGCCGCTTCCTTGCCCGCCGATTAAACCATGGTTCTGGCCCAGCGGAGAGGTGCACGGGGAAAGGGGACGTCGGCAAGCAAAAGCGCCGCGCCCCCAAGGATGGGGAACGCGGCGCTAAAGCAATCCGGCGGGAGGCTGCTTAGTGGTCAGCGCCCTGGATGGAGTGCTTGTGATCGCGGACTGCTTCGCCCTCAGCATAGAGCGGCATATCCTGCTTAGCCTTGTACCACTCGGCGTGGTTCGGCTCGAGCGGGGTGCGGCCGGCGATGAGGTCGGCAGCCTTCTCGCCCACCATCATGGTTGGGGCGTAGATATTGCCGTTGGTCACAGACGGGAAGACGGAGGCATCCGCAATGTAGAGGCCTTCGACGCCCCACACGCCCATGGTGTCTGGGTTAACCACGGCCATAGGATCGGACTCCGCGCCCATCTTGGCGGTGCAGGATGGGTGCAGCGCGGTCTCGCCGTCGTTGCGGACCCACTCCAAGATTTCCTCGTCGGTCTGTACATCCACGCCCGGGCTAAACTCGCGGGCGCCAACTTCTTCCATTGCCTTGGTATCCAGCAAGGAGCGGGCAACGCGTACGGCCTCAACCCACTCGCGGCGGTCCTGGTCGGTCTTCAGGTAGTTGAAGAGGATGGACGGCTTGTCGTGGATATCGGCGCTCTTGATGTGAACGTGGCCCTTGGTATCGGAGAACATCGGGCCCACGTGCCACTGGAAGCCGTGCTTGACGTCCGCCTTCTGGCCGTCGTAACGCACAGCCATCGGCAGGAAGTGGAACATGAGGTTCGGGTATGCCTCATTCTCATTAGAGCGCACGAAGCCGCCGCCCTCGAAGTGGGAGGTAGCAACCGGGCCCTTGTGGGTCAGCAGCCACTGCAGACCCATGAACGGCCAGCGCCACTTATCCAGGTAAGGCTGGGAGGAGGCGGTGGACTTGGTGGTCTCATACTGGATGTAGACCTCGAGGTGGTCCTGCAGGTTCTCGCCCACACCCGGCAGGTGCTTGATGACGTCAATCCCGTGCTTCTCCAGAATCTCACGGTCACCAATGCCGGAGATCTCCAGCAGCTGCGGGGTGTTAATGGCACCGGCGGACAGCACGATCTTCTCGGCGTAGACGCGGTGCACGCCACCCTGCCACTCGTACTCGACGCCGACGGCCTTCTGGCCCTCGAAGAGGATCTTGGTGGTGAAAGCGCGGGTGCGGATCTCGAGGTTCTCGCGATCCATATTGGGGTACAGGTAAGCGCGGGCAGCGGACCAACGCTTGCCGTTCTTAATATTGCGGTCGAACGGAGCGAAGCCCTCCTGGCGGTAACCATTGACGTCATTGGTCAGGTTAAAACCGGCCTCCTGCACGGACTTGAACAGGGCCTGGAAAAGCTCGGAGGTAGCCGGACCGCGGGAGAGGTACAGCGGGCCATCGTGGCCACGGCGCGGATCGTTCGGCTCGGCCGCAGCGGCGGTTTCCATGCGGTTGAAGTACGGCAGGCAGTGGGCGAAATCCCAGTTCTCCATGCCTGGGTTCTGGCCCCACTTCTCATAGTCCATCGGGTTACCGCGCTGGAAGATCATGCCGTTGATGGAAGAAGATCCGCCGAGAACCTTGCCGCGGGCATGGTAGACGCGGCGGCCGTTCATCTCCGGCTCCGGATCGGACTCGTACATCCAGTCATAGTTCTTTGCACCAATTGGGAAAGAGAAACCGGATGGCATGTGGATGAACAGATCCCACAGGGAATCTGGGCGGCCGGCCTCGAGGACCAGCACGCGGGTGTCCTTGTCTTCGGTCAGGCGTGCGGCGATGACGGAGCCTGCGGAGCCACCGCCAACGACGACTACGTCGCTTACTTCATCGGTGACCTTCTTAGCGGAACGCTTCTTGGTCAGCTTGTCCATAAAACCCATAAATCCCCTTCTTTCTGTGAAATATCTCACACGTCAAGATGGCCCCACCGAAAGTGAATATTTTGTAATTTATACAAAAGTCTGTAAATATCCACATCGCCTTATGTGTGGGCACTATCTCCAGAGTACACATCCCCCTAGAAGTTTGCCCAGAATAAGGTATATTTGCCTTGTTCGGATGGACGTCTCTGCAGATGAAATCCGAAGTCTTTTCGCATAAATCACCCACATATGATTCATTTCACTCACCTATCTCTCCCTGCGATCTTGTGAGACTTTTGGGGCACTCGTGCGAAAGATTCGGCCCAAACCAACCAACACTAGGAGAAGTAGATGGCAAACTTCGATCCTCACGACCCTGAGGAGCCCCACACTTCGAGCACATCCCCCCAACACGGGGGTAAAGACACCTCTCTCGCAACCCCCTCTGGGGATACCAAAAAGCGCAGCCCGCGCTACCAAGTCCGCGCCCTCGTCGGCAGCTACAAGGCAGAAACCGGCGATGATGTAGGCGCGGGCGAGGTCCCCGCACCCAAGACCAACTGGCCGGTATTTATTATCTCTGGCGTGTTAATCATCGCCATGGTGCTCTACGCCGGCTTTGGCCGTGAATCAGCGGCGGAGACCCTGGCCAATGTCACCGGCTGGATTGGTACCAACCTCGGCTGGTTCTATGTTCTCACCGCCACCATCGCCGTGGTTTTCGTCCTTTATATTGCCATCTCCAATGCCGGCAATATTCGCTTAGGCCCGGACCACTCGCGGCCTAAATTCAATACTTTCTCCTGGGTATCCATGCTCTTTGCCGCCGGCATCGGCGTGGACCTTATGTTCTTCGCCGTCGCCGAGCCGGTCACCATGTACATGGCGCCGCCCGTGGGCGAGGGCGAGACCATGCAGGCCGCCAAGGAAGCCGTGGTCTACGCCATGTTCCACTATGGCCTGACCGGCTGGGCCCTCTACGCCCTCATGGGCATGGCTTTCGGCTACTTTGCCTACCGCCTGAATATGCCGCTGGCTATTCGCTCCGCGCTCTACCCGCTCATCGGCAAGCGCGTGCACGGCCCTATTGGCTCCGCTGTCGACATCGCCGCCATGCTGGGCACCGTCTTCGGTGTTACCGCCTCCCTGGGTATCGGCGTGGTGCAGCTGTCCTACGGCATTCACCTCATCTTCGGCTTTGAGCAGGGCTTCGGTCTGCAGGCCGCGCTCATCATCATCGCCATTACTATTGCGACCCTCTCGGCCGTATCCGGCGTGGATAAGGGCATCCGCTTCCTCTCCGAGCTCAACGTCTACCTGGCCATCGCGCTGATGGTCTACGTCGTGGTCTTTGGCAAGACCGCCTACCTCTTCGATGCCATCGTGACCAATATCGGCGACTATGTCTCGAAGTTCCCGTCTTGGACCATGGAAACCTTTGCCTTCGCCGAGGACCAGGCGGCAGCCGATACCTGGATGCAGTCCTGGACCCTCTTCTTCTGGGCATGGTGGATTGCTTGGGCGACCTTCGTTGGCCTCTTCTTGGCCCGCATCTCCCGCGGCCGCACCCTGCGCCAGTTCATCTTCGGCACCCTCACCTTCCCGTTCCTGTTCATCCTGATGTGGATGTCCTTCTTTGGTAACACTGCCTTGGACATGGTCCGCTCCGGTGACTACCCCGAATTCGCCGAGAACGCTATTAACGTGCCAGAACAAGGCTTCTACGACATGCTGCACGAGTTCCCAGGCTCTGGCATCGTCATCTTCCTGACCACCTTTATTGGCCTACTGCTCTATATCACCTCGGCCGACTCCGGCGCGCTGGTGATGTCCAACTTCACCTCTCGCATCACCGATAACCGCCAGGATGGCGCACGCTGGCTGCGCATCTTCTGGTCCGTAACCGTAGGTGCGCTGACCCTAGCATTGCTACAGATCGATGGCATCGCCACCGTGCAGTCCGCGACCGTCGTGATGGGCCTGCCCTTTGCCTTCGTGGTCTACCTCATCATGTTCTCCCTGTGGAAGTCCCTGCGCCTAGAAAACGTGCAGCGCGAGGCCCGCACCACCGCTATGCACGGCGTGATTTCCTCCCGCACCGAGCGCGAGCCTTCGGATTCCAACCTGTGGAAGAACCGCCTCGACCGCGCCAATACCTTCCCTTCCAAGAAGGAGATGGATACTTACCTGCGCGATACCGCCACCTACGCTTTGGAGCAGGTAGCAACGCACATGCGCAGCCGCGGCTACGATGCCCTCTTGCTCACCAGCGAGCTTCCCGACGTCGAATTGCCCCAGCTCGACCTAGAAGTAAAGCTGCACAATGAGCGCATGTTCCGCTACCAGCTCTTCCCGGTCGCGGCCGAACGCCCCGATTTCAGCGCGGGCGAGGGCGACGAGTACTACCGCCTTGAGGTCTATGACATGACTGGTTCGCTGGGCTATGACGTCTACGGCTATTCCGAGAACCAGATCATTAACAATGTGCTGGATCTCTACGAGCGCCACTTGGCCTTCCTCTACATGCAGCAGACCCAGCCGGGCGACTCCGATGTCTCCGATGGCGCCGAGCCCGAGCGCACCTGGCGCGAAGATAGCTAAGCTGGCCACTACAACTACCTCTATGAGAGAAAGGTTGCTTTTCACTTGAGCACCCAGAACACTTTGTTCGACCCCACCCAGACCGAGCTGCTGAAGGGCGTGCATGCCGATGGCGCCCCGAAGTCCCTGTTCATCAACGGTAAGTGGGAAGCCGCCCAGAGCGGCGAAACCCGCACCATTATCTGCCCGGCCGATGGTTCCACCGTCGGTTTAGTCTCCGAAGCATCCGACGAGGACACCGAACGCGCCATCAAGGTTGCCCGTGAAACCTTCGATAACGGCGAGTGGGCCAATACCCCGTCTGCCGAGCGTGGCAAGCTGGTTATCCGCGTGGCCGATTTCATCCGCGAGCACAAGGAGCTTTTCGCGCAGGCCGAGTCCGCTGATACCGGCAAGCGCTACGAGGAATCCTTGGGCGATATGGATGACATCGCCAACGCTTTTGAGTACTTCGGCACCCTGGCCCAGCACCAGGCCGGTCGCGTAGTCGACCCACAGGATCCCAACCTGCGTTCCCGCATCGATGCCGAGCCCGTCGGCGTCTGCGGCCTGATTACCCCATGGAACTACCCGCTGCTGCAGGTCTCCTGGAAGGTCGGCCCGGCCCTAGCCGCCGGCAATACCTTCGTCCTTAAGCAGGCAGAGCTCACCCCGCACACCGCGATGCTGCTCATGGCCGCCCTCAAGGAGTGCGGCCTGCCGGACGGCGTAGGCAACCTCATCACCGGTGCTGGCGCTAACTGCGGCAACCCGCTCTCCCAGCACCCGGACGTGGACATGGTCTCCTTCACCGGCGGCCTGGTCACCGGCAAGATCATCGCCAAGAATGCGGCTGAGACCGTCAAGCGCACCGCGCTCGAGCTCGGCGGCAAGAACCCGAACGTCATCTTCGCCGATGCCGATTTCGACGTCGCCGTGGACAACGCCCTCAATGGCGCCTTCTTCCACTCCGGCCAGGTTTGCTCCGCCGGCTCCCGCATCGTCGTAGAAGAGTCCCTGCACGATAAGTTCGTCGACGCCCTGGTAGAGCGCGCCAATAAGATCAAGATCGGCGGCCCGACCGATGACAAGGCAGAGACCGGCCCGCTCATCTCCGCCGAGCACCGCGAGAAGGTTGCCGCCTACGTGGACAAGGCTCGCGAGCAGGGCGCCAAGATCCTCACCGGTGGCCGCGCCGCTACCAGCGAGGACACCAATGGCCAGCATGGCACCGGCGCCACCGACCTAGGCGCTGGTGTGTACTACCTGCCAACCATCATTGACGGAGCTACCCGCGAGATGGACTGCGTCCACGACGAGGCCTTCGGCCCGACCGTGACCATCGAGACCTTCACCAACGAGGAGGAGGCCATCGCCATCGCGAATGACACCGAATATGGTCTGGCAGGTGCCGTCTACACTTCCGACGCCGGCCGCGCCGAGCGCGTTGCCCGCGCCCTGCGCCATGGCACCATCTGGATCAACGACTTCCACCCGTACCTGCCGCAGGCAGAGTGGGGCGGCTTCAAGCAATCCGGCAACGGCCGCGAGCTTGGCCCCACCGGCTTGGCCGAGTACCAGGAGCACAAGCACGTGTACCAGAACCTCTCCCCTGCCGCTTGGGATCAGTTCGGCCTGCAGTAACTAAGCCGGCCACATAAAAGCCAGTCCCCGCTGCTCGGAAAGAGCGCGGGGGCTGAAGTGTATCTGGCCAACGTGCGGCCACGCTATCGGTCTCGTTCGTCTATTGCGGGGCCAGAACGTGGCCGCTGTGCGAACTGATTATGCAGTGACGGAGTCTTCCAGTTCGGCCAGCAAGGAATTGGTACGTTCCACCTTGGCATCCACGGGGCGGAATTCGCCGTCGGTCCAGTCAGTAAAGAAGCCGAAGTCGAGCTGATTGCGCAGCTGCGGCATGGAGAAGTTGACCACGATGGTGCGCCATGCTTCCACGCCGCGGATTGCGCCTGCCGGACCGTAACCGGCGAACGCAACCGGCTTAGCGGTCCACTCCCCGGCCAAGCAGTCGAAGGCATTCTTGAATGGACCCGGCACCGAGCGGTTGTACTCCGGGGTAACAAATACGAAACCATCGCAGGCATCCACTGCATCGGACCACGCCTGCACCTTTTCATCCGCATACTGCTTATTGGCGGTGGCAGGAATGACGTCAGTGGTCAGCAGCGGAACATCAAACTCCTTGAGGTCCAGCAGGGTGTACTCCACCCCATCCTGGCGCCCCTGGGCAAGATCATAAATCCACTCACCTACTACCTTGCCGGCCGAGTTATCGCGGGTAGTGCCGATGATGATGCCGATGCGAGACATAAGAGAACCTTCTTTCCTTCAAGCTTTATGTAACATCCCTAGCTTACCGCCCGTGCAGATACTTGTCTGATAGTGATGTTGATACGTCCTTCACTCAACCCGCACCCCTCCGGCAACGTGCCGTCATTAACGCGCACCACCCCGTGGTAGGCAAAGCGCTTTGGCCCACCGAAGACCACCAAATCCCCACTACACAGGGTGATATCATCCCACGGCCGCGTGCGCGACTCGGTATGCCCCATGCGGAAAAGAGCCTCATCCCCAATAGATAGCGAAATCACCGGGGCGGGTGACTCCTCCGAATCATCCACGTGCATGCCCATGGCCGAGCCCGGCGGATAGTAATTAACTAGCGCCATTTCCGGCACGAAGTTCTCCACCCACGGCTCTAGCTCGGGCGCTACCTCAGCCGCGGCGCGCAGCGCTCCCGGAGCAATCTGCCGCAGGCTCTCCGGCACCGGCGGAACCCGCGTGCCATCCATATTGTCCACATACCGATAGCTGGGATAATGCCAATACCTGCCCAGATGCAGCTGAAATACGCTCATTTGCCCGCCGGATTTCAGCCGCGGCCGCACCATCGCCATCGGCGTACCCGCATACTCGCGCGCAATGCCGCGCATCTCTTCTACCAAAGCCTTTTGCTTTTCGACGCCCACCCATTCCGGCACATGCCCCACCCCCGGAGCCACACGCACACTCGGTCGCGGCAGCGAATCAAAAAGCATGACCTCAGCCTAAACGG
>NZ_ACVP01000034.1 GCF_000175635.1 Corynebacterium tuberculostearicum SK141
CCCACAACACCGCACACACAACCCCTACCAGGTATCACATGCACACGGTTTAGCCTCATCCACGTTCGTTCGCCACTACTAGCAGAATCATTATTATTTTCTCCTCCTACGGGTACTGAGATGTTTCACTTCCCCGCGTAAACCCCCACAACAGCTATGAATTCACTGAAGGGTAACCCCACATAACCAGGGCCAGGTTTCCCCATTCGGACATCCTCGGATCAACGCTCAATTGACAACTCCCCGAGGCTTAACGCAGCCTTTCACGTCCTTCATCGGCTCAGCATGCCAAGGCATCCACCATGCGCCCTTAATAACGAACACACAAACCACCCACACACAAAAAGCGCAGGTGGCCACACAAGTGAACTTGACAAAAAATTGATTAAAGAAAAAAGAAATCACACAAACACACACAAACAAACCACACGGNCTATTCATCTGTGTTTAATGCTCGCGTCCACTATACAGTTCTCACACAACACCCCAACCACACCCTGCCAACAC
>NZ_ACVP01000033.1 GCF_000175635.1 Corynebacterium tuberculostearicum SK141
AATACTGCTACCCAGTACATGATTGATGAGCATGGATATGCTGCGCACTAAGCAGAAGAACAGCGACTAGGAAAAATAAAAAGAACCGGAGTGGAAACTTCTGTGGTTTCCATCTCCGGATTTCGATGGTGCCCGGGGCGGTGTCTGGTTCGGAGACATCGTTCCGCATGTCTCATGAGATCGTTCCGGTCCTACCAGCTCAGATGTCTCACCACATCGATCCGGTTGAAAACCCTGAAGCTAAAACTGCCCAGACACGACGAAAAGCGATGTCTCGAGACATCGATCCTCTGTGGCTTTCTGCTCCGAAGTGGGGGATTCTGAGAGTATGTCCGTGCTAGGCCCAGCGCTGGTACTTCTAGCGCCTTCAGGAGCAGTTCTAGGTGTGTGTCGCTAACAACTAACGACAACTGAAGCCAGAACCAGGTCCCGGTTATCGTGTTGAAAACCCGCAAACGGGGCACAATCTTGGCCCGCACAGTCGCCTGACCCTCGCAGTACTCGCGACGTTGCGAATGCCTGGTTTTCGGGAGTCTGGGGCAACCAAAAGCAGAAAATCTCGAGACACCGACCGGAACGATGTCTCGAGACTTCACATGGTGCCCGGGGCGGGACTTGAACCCGCACGTCCTTATCGAACACTGGCACCTGAAGCCAGCGCGTCTGCCAATTCCGCCACCCGGGCAGGGTGTGGTTGTCTTAGCGACTTGATAAAGATACCACGAAGAGCGCACTGGACTACAAATCTGCAGGAAAACTAGACTATTTCGGGGAGGCAGCGGCGAAAATTCTGGGAACTTTCGCGTCGCCATCTACGTTTCGAGGGAGTGAACAAACTATACTGATCGCTACTGATCGCTGCATGGTGGAAAGGAGAATGGCTCGTGGCGTTTTTGGAAAAGCTGGCGAAGCTGGACTCCGCCATGCAACGCGGCCTTGATAACGGCATGGCACTTGTCTTCGGTGGCAAGGTCGTTCCCGCGGAAATTGATGAGCTTTTGAAGCAAGAGGCTCAAGACAATCTTGCGCGCGGCGACGATGACAATCTTTATAGTCCAAACGTGATGACTGTAGGTGTCTCCTCCAAGGATTTGGAGAACTTGTCCCAGGATCGCAACCTGCCGGCCGATTGTGCAGACCAGTTGACGCGCTTTATTCGCAATAGCGGATGGTCCCTTGCGGGCCCCGTGATCGTGCGGGTGGCGGAGGAATCTGGTTTGCGTACGGGTCAGCTTCGCGTGTCCTCGTTTATTGATCACGAGCCCACGGAAGAGACCGGATTTGAGGCTATTTTCCACGACTTTGATGGTCAGGAGGACCAGATGACCGAGCAGCACGAGAATACGGCTGATGACGCGGTAACTACCGCTTTCATTGCTCCAGATAGTCAACCCGCCCCGCAGCCGCAGGGCCCCGCAGTCAACCTGATGCTGCAGGATGGCTCTTCGCGCGTTTATCACGTGCAAGAAGGCTCCAATATTATCGGCCGCAGCAACGACGCCGACCTGCGCCTGCCGGATACTGGCGTATCCCGCCAGCACGCGGAAATCACCTGGAACGGCCAAGATGCGGTTCTGGTGGATTTGCAGTCCACCAACGGCACCACGGTGAATGAGACGCCGATTGATAATTGGCTGCTGGCCGATGGCGATGTGATCACCATGGGCCATTCCCACATCGAAGTCCGCATCACGGGCCTTGATTCGCACAGCTATTAAGTTCAGTTAAGGAAGGGAGGTCGCCATGGATGCAGTCATCATGCTGGCGCTTCGCATCGGCTTGTTGGCTCTGCTTTGGATTTTTATCCTGGTGGCCTTAAACGCCATGCGTCGCGATACCAATAAGTCCGCCGGCGCTATCCGCCAGCAGTCGAAGAAGGTGGGGGCACCGCGGCGTCGGGAAGCGATTAAGCAGCTGTCCATCGTTGAGGGTCCCTTGCAGGGATCCCATATGGAATTGGGCACATTGGAGGACTGCACGCTAGGCCGCGCCTCTGACTGCGACTTTGTCACGGGTGACGATTATTCTTCTGGCCACCATGCTCGGCTATTCCGCCGCGGTAGCGAATGGGTCGTGGAAGATTTGGAATCTCGCAATGGCACCTTTGTCAATGGCGTGCGCATCGACCAACCCGAGGTAGTCGGCGCGGACTCCGAAATTAAGCTGGGCCGCACCACCGTGAGGTTGAACGCATGACACTGAAGCTGAACTTCTTTGCTAAGTCCGATCGCGGCCTCATTCGCGATAACAACGAGGACTCAGGCTACGCCGGTCCTCACCTTTTGATCTTGGCCGATGGTATGGGCGGCCACGCGGCAGGCGAGGTTGCCTCCGAGCTGATGGTCAACCACCTAGAAATCTTGGACCAAGATCCGGGCCAGGAAGACACCAAGGCCCTGCTAGAAGCGGCCGCCGAACAGGCCAATGAGGCCATCAGTGACCACGTCAAGGCGCATCCAGAAACCGAAGGCATGGGCACCACGCTGTCCACCATGCTCTTTAACGGCACGGATTTCGGCGTGTGCCACGTGGGCGATTCCCGCGGCTACCTGCTGCGCGACGGCAAGCTCAAGCAGATCACCAAGGACGATACCTACGTGCAATCCTTGGTGGATAAGGGCGAGCTGGACCCGGGCGACGTCTCGTCGCACCCGCAAAAGTCCCTCATTCTAAAGGCCTATACGGGCCGCCCGGTCGAGGCAACGCTATTTACCCTCGACGCCAAGCCCGGCGACCGCATCCTGTTGTGCTCCGATGGGCTTTCTGATCCGGTAACAGCCTCCACCATTGAAACCGCGCTGGGTCAAGGCAGCATCGAGCAGGCCGGATCCACCCTGGTGGACCTGGCTATCCGCTCCGGCGGCCCGGATAATGTCACCGTGGTTATCGGTGAAGTAACTGAAGAAAAGCCCAAGGAACATGAGCCGTTCCGCGTGGGCGCGCTCGCCGGCCCGACAGAAGAGCCCACCCATCCGGATTCTTCTGCTTCGCGGGCGGCACAGCTCTCCCGCAAGCCGCAAGTAATTCCACCGGCCGTCATGGCCGAGGGCGAGGACGAGCGCCCCGAGCATGCCGACGACGACACGGAGGACGAAACTTCCGGCCGAAAGATCGGCTGGAAGGTCCTCCTTGCCTTGCTCATCGTCCTCGCGTTGGTCATCGGTGCCGGACTGTGGGCGAAGAACTTCTTGTCCAATAACTACTACGTGGCCACCAACGAGGCACAGGAAATCACCATCCAACAGGGTGCTGACTACTCCGTCTTTGGCAAGGAACTACACTCCACGCACCAAAACGTGTGCATTAATGACAGCAACTCGCTGCTATTTTCCAGCCAGCCGTGCGAGAGCGACTTCACGCCGCTGAAGGTCACGGACCTGCCGGAATCTGAACGCAGCGCCGTCGACCATCTCTCCACTGGTGATCTAGGTGAGGTGCAGCAACAGATCAATGATTTGGGCGATAAAGCGCTCAAGCCATGTATCACTGCACCGAGCCAAAAAGATAAAAAGGATGCCAAGAAAAACAAGCCTGGCGTTACCTGCCGGGAGGTGTAGGTTGTGAAAAAGTTTTTTAGCCGAGGCACCGAACTCGGCCTGCTCATCCTAGCCGCCATTGTCTTCGCTATCACTTTGATCAGCCTGGAGCTATCCCAAGACAATGCGCTGACGATGGACCTGGTTTATCTCATCGGCGGATTCATCGGCGTCTTCACCGTTGCCCACTTGGTGATGTGCTTTTTAGCGCCTTATGCCGATCAGATCATGCTGCCGATTGTGGCGATCCTCAATGGTATCGGGCTCATCATGTTGGCCCGCCTGGATCTGGTTAAAGAAAGCGGGCTTGCGGTGCGTCAGGTCATGTGGACCATCGTCGGACTCGTGCTCTTTGTGCTGGTCTTAGCCATTTTGAAGGATCACCGCTCGCTGACGCGCTATTCCTATATCTTGGGCGCCACAGGCCTTGTCCTACTGGCCCTGCCACTGGTATGGCCGCAGCCTGAGGACGTGGAGGCACGCATCTGGATAAACTTGGGCCCCTTTTCCATCCAGCCGGGTGAGTTCTCCAAGATCTTGTTGATCTTGTTCTTTGCCATGCTACTGACGCAAAAGCGCTCCCTGTTTACCGTAGCGGGATACCGAGTACTGGGTATCTCCCTGCCGCGCCTTCGCGACCTCGCACCCATCCTGATCGTGTGGGCCATCGCGATCGTCATCATGGGCATTTCCAATGACTTCGGCCCGGCACTTCTGCTGTTTAGCACCGTCCTCGGCATGCTATTCATGGCCACCGGCCGGGTGAGCTGGCTGCTTATCGGTGTCGTTCTCGTCGGCGTCGGAGGTTTTGGCATCTACCAGATTTCCTCCAAGATCCAGCAACGCTTTTCTAACTTCCTCGACCCTCTGGGAAACTATGACGTCACGGGTTTCCAGCTCTCCCAGTCGTTGTTCGGCTTGTCTTCAGGCGGAATCTCTGGCAGCGGCTTGGGCGAGGGGCATCCAGAACTAGTTCCGGTGGCCCACTCGGATTACATCCTTGCCGCAATCGGTGAGGAGTTCGGTCTCATTGGCCTCGCCGCCGTACTGGTGCTTTTCGGTATGCTGGCCACCCGCGGTTTCGGTACCGCGCTGCGCACCCGCGATACCTACGGCAAGCTGGTGGCATCTGGTCTTTCTCTTACCTTGGCCGTGCAGGTTTTCGTGGTCACCGGTGGCATTTCTGCCCTGCTGCCGATGACCGGCCTGACCACGCCATTCATGTCTGCCGGTGGTTCCTCTCTCATGGCTAACTACGTGTTGTTGGCGATTCTGCTGCGGATCTCTAACGCGGCTCGTCGCCCCATGCAGGAGACCTCGGGCAATGCTCCGAGCGATACCTCCATGTTCCCGTCGGTCCAGGAGGCTCACCGATGAATCGATCCATCCGCCTAGTGTCACTGTTCGCCATCATTTTGACGGCCATCTTGCTGGTCAACTTGACGGTGATTCAGGCTTTTTCTGAAGATAAATATGCCCATAATCCGCGGAATATGCGCGGCTTCATGGAAATGCAGACCACCCCGCGCGGCCAAATCTTTGCGGGTAATACCGTATTGGCACAGTCGACGCAGAACCCAGACGAGACCTACTCGCGCTCCTACCCCATTGATTCACCGGCCTTTGGCAACCTGACCGGCTACTTGTCGAGCCAATTTGGGGCCTCGGAACTAGAGTCCTCCCAAAATGACATCCTCAATGGCACTGATGATTCTTTAATGAAGCAAAACTGGCTCGATGCTCTAGCCGATAAGCCGAAGCAGGGTGCAAATGTAGAGGTCACCATCGATCCTGCACTCCAGCAGGCGGCTTACGATCAGCTTGTGGGCCCAGGTTACGAGGGCTCGGCGGTTGCCATTCAGCCCTCCACCGGCAAGATTCTAGCTATGGCCTCCAACCCCGGCTACAACCCCAATGATCTAATGGGTGATTCCGCCGAGGATGTTTGGGCCAACCTGCAGGAGCAAGAGGGACAGCCGCTGGTCAACCACGCCGGTGCAGAAACGCTGCCTCCGGGTTCCATCTTCAAGATCATTACCACCGCAGCAGGCCTTAACAATGGCTTTGATCCTTCCTCCACCCTGACCGGTTCCAATGTCATTACCTTGCCAGACACGGTGACGGAGCTGACTAACTATGCCAACCAAAAGTGCAATGGTCAGGATGCGGTGACCCTGCAAACCGCCTTCGCGCTGTCCTGCAATACCGCGTTTGTGGAGATGTCGGAGCAGCTCGGCGCTGATGAGTTGCGCAAGTACGCCAAGGCCTTTGGCGTAGGCGAAAACTATGACCTCGGCGTGTCTACCTCCGCCGGCACCTTGGGCGATTTGCCGGATGGGGCGGCCACGGCGCAGTCCGCCATTGGCCAGCGCGACGTCACCATGACCGCGCTGCAGGCAGCCGTCATGGCGGGCACCGTAGCCAATAAGGGCACCCGCATGCAGCCCTACCTGGTCAATCGCATTACCGACGCCCAGATGAAGGACGTTCGCACCACCAAGCCAAAGAAGGCGGACCAAGCGGTTAATGAGGAAACTGCGGCGACGCTCACTGACTTGATGTACGCCTCCGAGCGTTCCTCCGCCGGATATGACGGTAACGGCTTTGCCTCGAAGACCGGCACCGCCGAGCACGGCGAGGGGCTGGCCCCGCACGTGTGGTACGTCGCCTTCGATCCGGAGCGGGATATTGCAGTGGGCGTCGTGGTGAAAAATGGTGGTAACTTAGGTGAGTCCGCGACGGGCGGCAAGGTTTCCGGCCCGATTGGCCGCGCCATCCTGCGCGCATACCAGGGGGAGCAGTAATGAATAGCGCCGAGAATAAGGAACATCTCCAAGCACTGATTGGCAGCGACTACGAGCTGCAGTGGGTAATCGGCCACGGCGGAATGTCCACCGTGTGGCTGGCTGATGACACCCGCAATGATCGGGAGGTAGCGCTCAAGGTTCTGCGTCCGGAATTTTCCGATAACCAGGAGTTCCTCTCGCGCTTCCGCAACGAGGCGAAATCGGCCGAATCCATTCAGTCCGAGAACGTGGTGGCCACTTATGACTACCGCGAGCTAGAGGATAACGGCCGCAAGTTCTGCTTCATGGCCTTGGAGTATGTGCGCGGCGAATCCCTCGCGGACCTTTTGGCGCGCGAAAATACGCTGCAAGAAGAGCTCGCTCTCGACGTTCTCGAGCAAGCGGCGCATGGCCTATCCATCATTCACCGCATGGAGCTGGTCCACCGCGATATCAAGCCCGGCAACCTCCTCATTACGCAAAATGGCCAGGTCAAGATCACGGACTTTGGCATTGCCAAGGCGGCCGCGGCCGTGCCGCTGACCCGCACCGGCATGGTGGTGGGTACCGCACAGTATGTATCGCCTGAGCAAGCACAGGGCAAGGACGTCACGCCGGCTTCCGATGTCTATTCGCTCGGCGTCGTCGGCTATGAAATGCTCGCCGGCAAGCGTCCCTTTACCGGAGATTCCTCCGTATCCATCGCTTTGGCCCACATCAACCAGGAGCCGGAGCCACTATCGACGAATATCAGCGCCCCTGCGCGCGAGCTCATTCGCATTGCGTTGCGCAAGGATCCGGCCACCCGCTATGCCGATGGCAATGAGTTCACCCTGGCCATCTCCGCAGTTCGCTTGGGCAAGCGCCCGCCGCAGCCTAAGTCCGCCCCGCTAACGCAACGCGCACCCGAGCCCTCACCGTCAGCATCGACGGAGATGCTGGGAAACGTTGCCCAACCCACCACCATCCATCCGGCTGCAGGAACCGCTCCCACAAAAAAGTCCAAGGGTGGCTCCTCCTTCCTGAAGGGCCTGGGTATCACCCTGCTCCTCGCAGCCGTGGCCGGTGGTGGTTACGCTGCCTACCACAACTTGAGCGATAACGAGGGAAAAAGCGAGCCCTCCAGCACGCCGGAGACCTCGGTGGTTACGGAGTATCGCGATCCCACCACCACCCCGCAGGACACCCCGGACGAAGATACGGAAGAGGCCCCAGAACCGGTGACGGTGACAGAGACGGAGCCGCAGGAATCCAATCTGGAAGAAGCCCCGCGCACGACTCACCGCGAGGCACCCACGCGCCACTCGCCTACTCGCCAGGAACAGCCCCCGGCCGTACCAACGCAACAGAATCCGCAGGATACGCACGTTGAAACTACACCTGAGCTGGATACTCCAGTAAACTCGCAGGCTAATGAGCTCCCCGGAGACTTGGCCGATCTACTTACACAGGAGGGTGACTAAGCGATGGTCAATGACCGCTATCGGAGAGGCGAGATCATCGGCGCCGGTGGCATGTCTGAGGTCTATGCTGCCGAAGACACCGTCCTAGGCCGCCAAGTGGCGGTGAAGATGCTCCGACCGGAAATGGCGCGCGACGTCAACTTCCGCGAGCGTTTTTACCGCGAGGCCCAGAACTCGGGCAAGCTGAATCACCCCAATATCGTGGCGGTTTATGACACCGGTGAAACCGAGCTGGATGGCATGACCATCCCATATATCGTCATGGAGCGGGTCAACGGCCGCACCTTGCGCGATATCATTCGCGAGGATGGCGCTCTGTCCGCCCAAGAGGCCGCAGATATCCTCAAACCGGTAGCGGATGCACTACAAGCCTCGCACGAGGCCGGTATTATCCACCGCGATATCAAGCCGGCAAATATTATGCTCACCAACACCGGCCAGGTGAAGGTGATGGACTTCGGCATCGCCCGTGCCTTGGATGACTCCACCTCGGCGATGACGCAAACCTCCGCCGTTATCGGCACCGCCCAGTACCTTTCCCCGGAGCAGGCCCGCGGTAAGAACGCGGATGCCCGCTCCGATGTCTATGCGCTGGGCTGCGTGCTCTATGAGGCGCTCACTGGCCATACGCCTTTTGAGGGCGAAACCCCCTTTGCGGTTGCGTATCAGCATGTGCAGGAGGAGCCGACGCCGCCGTCGGAGCTCATCGCGGATCCCTCGCTGACTCCTACCCAACGCGTCAATATCGATGCGGTAGTACTTACCGCTATGGCCAAGCACCCGGCGGATCGTTATCAGTCCGCTTGGGAGATGGCCGGCGATCTGGAGCGCCTGCGCAACGGGCAGGTCACCGCAGCAGCGCGCATGCACGTCAACGAGGAAGAAGACGAGCAGCCTACCGAAATGGTCGGCGCCGCCGCACCAGCTGCGGCCGCGCACCGCGCGCCAATCCAGTCCACCCGCCCCACCGAGGACGATGACAATCAGGGTGGCGGCTGGATGAAGTGGCTGGCAGCCTTCCTGGCCGCCCTCTTGGTGGCCATCGTGGGCTACTTCGCCTGGGATTTCTTCTCCAACGATAAAGACTCTGAGGATAAGCCACGCCAGACCCAATCGGCCCGCGAGGACAAAATCACCGTGCCCGAGGTGGAAAACCGCCCGCGCAACGAGGTGGTTAAGGAACTGGAAGACATGGGTCTGCAGGTCACCGTCAATGAGGAGGCCAACCCGGATATTCCACGCAATAATGCCATCCGCATTAATCCGGCCCCAGGCTCCGAGCTGCAAAAGAATGCCTCGGTGACCCTGACCGTTTCCTCCGGCAAGGAGATTACGGACGTCCCGGATATCACCGGCATGACCTTGGATGAGGCCGCTCGAGCCCTCGAAGGAGCAGGCTTGGTGCTCAATTCCGATGTCTCGGAGGAAAACGATGAGTCCCCGGCCGGCCAAATCATCAAGCAGAACCCGGCCGGCGGCACGCAGTTGTCCAAGGGATCGAAGGTACGGGTAACGGTTTCTAAGGGCGTCGAAAAGAAGCGCGTGCCCAATGTCGCCGGCATGGACGTCGAGGATGCCCAGAGCCGTCTCGAGTCGAATGACTTTGATGTAGACGTCCGCGAGGTGGATTCCTTGGAGCCGAAGGGCACGGTGCTGAGCGTCTCCAACCAGGGCGCGGAGCTGGAAAAGGGCAAGCCGGTTACCGTTGAGGTATCCAATGGCATGCTCTTTAAGGCCCCTGACCTGGTACGCAAGAATCAAGGCCAGGCCGAGGCCGCGTTGCGGGAGGCTGGCTGGACCGGCCAGTTCGTCGTCGGCGAGCCGGCTCCTACCGGTGCCTTGGTGGATGCCAATAAGATTGGCTGGGCGTCTGTGAACCCGGGCGATACCATGCGCAAGGATCAAAATATTGATATCCGCCTGTGGAGTTTCGACCCCGCTGCACTTCTGCCGCAGCCATAACTGCTGGTATCCTAAGGCCTCAGTACGAACTTAGATAAGACTTTAAATCTAGAAAAGGTATCTTATGCCAAAGTCAAAGATTTCCCAGAGCTCCTCCGTCCCTACCTCGAGCTCTGCTAGCAACCGCACGCCCGTCAAGATCAATTCTGAGGGCACCCCGAAGTGGTACGTCGCCATCATGCTGGGCCTGATGGTCATCGGCCTGCTGTGGCTTGTGGTCAATTATCTCGCTGGCGAGGACATCCCATTCATGGCGGAACTCGGCCCTTGGAACTATGGCATTGGCTTCGGGCTCGCCATCATTGGCCTGCTGATGACCATGGGTTGGCGCTAAGCTAGAGCTCCCAGCCTGTTCCCTCGCTTCCTACTTCCTGTAGGTGGCGAGGATTTTTCATATCTAGGAGCCACATGTCTCGCCATATTCTTGCTGCTGGCCTCATCATTGCGGTTGCCTACGCGGCCGTGCATATCGCGTTTGCCGACACCACCCTCCTCACCGGCGCCGCTCCCCTCCGCCTTTCCGTGCGCAACTACCTAGGCAACGTCTTGGGTTCGGGCATGGTGTGGGGAATCTTTAGCTATCTCATGGGTAAGGATTCTCCGGGCCGGTGGCTCAAAGCACTCATGGCCGGTACGGGAATCATCGTTATCATGCTGGCCGTGCACTACGCCTTGCTCGTGGTCTTCGGTGTATATAACTGGCGCGAGGCATTCGAGTACAACGCCCAGTGGTTCTTCCTAGCACTCATCTCTGGACCCGTTCTGGGGCTAGCCGGCGCGGCCTCGGCACGGTTGCGCTGGTTCGATTACCTCGCCGTCCTTGGCTTCCTCCTCGAGCCCGTGGTTGCCGGGCTCGTCCCAGGCAGTTCCTACCTGCCCCGCACCACGACCATCCCTGGGTACTTCGCCGCCGCGACTCTCTGGCTCATCGGCGCGGGCTTCTTTATTTGGCAGCGTCGTTCCACGCGCTAAGCGCTTCTTCGGCGGCCCACCACCCCGGCATACCGTGCACGCCAGCGCCGGGAGCGGCCGAGCTAGAAGCCATAAATACTCCCGGAGCCAGGCGGTGCGAATGGGCCGACAGGCGTGGTCGCAGGAGGGTTTGCAGCCCGGTCATGGAACCGCCGGCGATATCGCCGCCCACCAAATTAGGATTCCATCGCTCCAGATCGGCCGGGCTCGTGGCGTGGGTGGCCAGGATGGTATCGCGAAATCCGGGGGCAAAGCGCTCGATCTGGGCAGCAATCAGCTCGGTGACCTCGCCCGGATAGCGCTCCACATAGCCGCGGGGGGCGTGCGCATAGGTCCACAGGGTGTGCCCTCGGGATGGGTCTGCCACGTATTGCTGGCATGCCAATACCAAGGGGCGCTTAGGCATGCGCCGCTTGCCGACGTCCCCCTCAGCCCCACATATCTCCTCCAGCGTTCCTCCCACGTGCACGGTGCCGGCCTGGCCCACGCGCGGGTCGGTCCACGGCACGGGCTCGCTGAGGTGGAAATCCACTTTGAAGACGGCGCTGCCATAGCGCCAGCGGGCCAGGCTCCGCCGAGTGCCGTCCCGCAGTTCCAGACCGCCCAGCCGCATTATCTGGCGCGGGGTGAGGTTCAGGATGGTCGCATCGGCCGGAGGCAGCTCCCGCAGATCGGTGACCTCGCATCCGGTGTGAAGGCGGGCGTGGTGGGAGCGCAGGAGGTTAAGGAGGGCGTCGATAAGAGCGCCGGTGCCACCCTCCACCACGGGCCAGCCGCGGGTCATGCCTAGCCCGCCAAAGAGCAGGCCGAACGCTGAGGTAAAAGGCGTGGTCGGCGAGGTAATCGCGTGAACCGCGCTGCCGGAAAAGAGCGCGCGGGCCTGGGGTGTGCGAAAGGCCGCCCGCGCCAAGCTGCTGGCGGGCAAGACTCCGGCCGCGCCAAATTGCGCCAAGCGCACGGGTCTTTCGGGCCACCGCACCAACGGGGTAAGCGCGTTATCCACATGCTCATCGATGTGGCGGACGATGTGCCCGTGTAGCCGCCTCCACGCCTGGGCATCGGCTCCCAACTCCGCCGCCGTGTCCGCCAAGGAACCGTGCAAGATCCCGGCCGGCGCGCCTTCTAGCGGATGGGCCATGGGATAAGGCGCAGTGCGCCACCGCAGACCGTGGGCTTCCAGGTCGAGGGCGCGAAAGGCCGGGCTCGCTACGCCAAAGGGGTGCCCGGCCGCGCCGAGATCCACAATCGTGCCCGGGAAAATCTCCGCGGAGGATGCCGCTGCACCACCGGCCCGGCCGGCGCGCTCGTAGATATCCACCCGCCATCCGGCCATAGCCAGCCGAGCCGCGGCCGTGAGCCCATTCGGGCCTGCGCCGACGATCACAGCGCGAGGTTGATAATCCACAATGCTCCTTATGCAGGTCAATGCCCAAATTTATCAGTCTTGTTAACACAATGGGTAGAAAGTTATCCACAGGCTGTGGAGAAAACCTGTGAAATGTGAATTTCACACAATTATTAACACCCTGTGGATAACTGTTTTCACGGGCTTCCACAAGCTGATTTTCACGCTTTCACACGGTCCAGACCAGCGTGATCAGGGAAAACTCCGGAAAGGCGTTCGGTAAATTACAAAAATGTAGTTATCCACATTGTGGATAACCATTGTGGAATTCTTTCGCACACGCTTTCCGGTGATCAAATTCCACAGTTATCCCCAAACCCCAGCTTGGTGGGCTAATAGTGCGAGGACCACCGCGGCCACCGCAGCAACGCCGCCCCAGCGGAGGGTGGGGCTTTTTCGATAGAGGAAAAGGCTCAACACGATGCCTGTGCACAACCCGCCAAGGTGTCCCCACAGGGATACGCCATCGGCTAGAAAGGTATAGACCACATTCGCCAGAACGAGGGCGATGGGCGCGCGGAGATCGAGCCCGCGCTGGCGGTAAGCACCCACCAGCATGGCCATGAGCGCGAAGAGCGCACCCGAGGCGCCGACGGTGGGGGTCTCGAAATCGAATGTCAGGATCATGGCGGACGCGCCAAGGCATGAAATGAGATAAGCGGCGAGGTACAACCCGGTGCCAAGGGCCCGCTCCACCTCCCTGCCGATGAGCACGAGCATGATCATGTTCACCGCCAAATGGCCCGCATCCAGGTGCATGAACGCGGAGGACAGCGCCGTCTGCGGTGCAATCGGGTATTGCGGGCCCCACAGGCCCCAGTCCACCGCGAGGTCGGATTCATAGAAGGTGGCTCCTAGCGTGCGGGCCTGCACCGCGGTAATCAGCCAAGCGATAATGCAGACGGCGGCGATGAGCGCGGTCGCCGGGGTAGCGCGGATATAGTTTCTCACCATGGTCATAAAGTTGTCAGTCCTTGGGGCGGGTCTAGCGGTAGATTGCTTGGGGTAAAACTGCAACGAGCCCGCCGCCGCATGGATAATGCGGTGACGGGCCCGAGGGAAAAGGCGATTACGCGATATCGATGGACTCGATAACAACGTCCTCGTGCGGACGGTCCATGCGGTCGGTATCAACCTTGGCGATCTTGGATACAACCTCCTGGGAGGCAGCATCGGTAACCTCACCAAAGATGGTGTGGTGGTTGTTCAGGTGCGGGGTCGGCGCCACGGTGATGAAGAACTGGGAGCCGTTGGTGCCTGGGCCGGCATTGGCCATGGCCAGCAGGAATGGGCGGTCGAACTGCAGCTCCGGGTGGAATTCATCCTGGAACTGGTAGCCCGGGCCACCGCGGCCGGTGCCGGTAGGGTCGCCGCCCTGGATCATAAAGTTTTCGATGATGCGGTGGAAGATTGCGCCGTCATAGAACGGGCCGGACTGCTCGCCCTTTGCGTTCTGGGTGGAGTAGTCCTTCTCGCCCTTGGCTAGGCCGATGAAGTTTTCAACGGTTACCGGTGCGTGGTTACCGAAGAGATCGATAACAATGTCGCCGTAGTTGGTATGCATCGTTGCAGTTGCGGTCTTCTGAGTCATGCCAGCCATTGTAAAGAATTTAACGCGCGCCTGCCGCGCATGACATAACGCTGTCAGCGATCGCGCTAGCCTGAAGGCATGATTCGCGCGCTACTTTTCGATCTGGATGACACCTTGCTCGACCACACCGGCGCGGCCCGAGACGCAGTGGATCAGTGGTGCCGCGAACTCGGCCTGCCCGAGGGCCAGCATGCGCGGTTCGCGGACATTGAAAGAAAGTGGTTTCAAGCCTATGAGCGCGGCGAGGTCTCCCACCATGGCCAGCGGGCGGCGCGCTGCCGCGAATTCCTCGGCCGGGAGATGAGCGATGCCGAGGCGCTGGCCGCCTATGACGGCTATCTTTCCGCCTACCGGGAGCAGTGGCGCGCTTTTGCCGACGCCCTGCCCACCTTCACCTGGGCCCTCGGGTCCGGCTTCCAGGTGGGTGTGCTCACCAACGGCGAGCGCAAGATGCAGCAGGCGAAGCTGGAAGCAACGGGCCTTGCGCTTGCCGACGTCCTCCTTATCCCCACCGTCGACCTCGGCTGCCCCAAACCACAACGGGAGGCCTATCTCGCTGCTTGCCGCCAGCTCGGAGTGACCCCCGCAGACACGCTCATGGTGGGCGATTCCCTGGCCAATGATGTGGAGGGAGCTCGCGCGGCGGGGCTGCATGCGCTCCACCTCGACCGCGCCGGTAAGGGAGATCTGAGCTCGCTTAGTGCGCTGCGAGAGGTTCTCCCCCAAAGAGCCAGCTGACCACGATCGCGCCCGGATCGATTACTCCCTTGCTGCGTTCCCCCAGGTAGGAGGCACGTCCTTTCTTTGCAGCGAGATCCTCGGTGTCGAGGGCGCCGGCATGGGCGGCGTCGAAAAGGGCCTGCAAAGTCTCCGCGTTCGGTTCCTTCGCACCCAGTTCGCGGGCCTTTTCTGCGGCAGGGATGAGGGCATCGAGCATGGTGCGATCGCCGCGCTTCGCGCCACCAAGCTCGTGGATGAGGTCGACCGCGTCATTGAGCCCATCCGCCAGCGACTCCGCCCGGGCCAGCTCAGTAAAGAGCGTGCCGAAGACGGCTCCGGAGGTACCGCCGGCGAGGACGAGCAGGCGCTTGGCCAGCCCAGTGAGGATCTCCGTATCCGTGCCGCGCAGGGGAAGCTCGATGCCGCCGAAGGCCGCCTCCATATTCTGGCCAAAGTCGCCGTCGCCGGCCTTGCGATCCAGCTCAGTAAGTGACTCAAAGGAGGCTTGGAGGCGTTCCACAAAGGCGGTGAGCCACTGATTCTCCTCACCCTCGCTGGGCAGTTCATCCTGGAAGGTGATGGTGGCCGGTTCCACCGCCTTCGCACCGCCTAGGGTATGGGGCCAGGCCGGGGCGGACGTGGGGGCGTCGATAAGCTCGAGCAACTCCGCATCTGCCTTGAGCAGCGTAAAGGAAGCGCCGTGCATATTGACCGCGGTGACGTAGGAGCCCACCAACGACCGGGCGACGGTGATGCCGCGCTGGGCCAGCTGCGCGGAGGCCTCGCCAAAGAGCAGGCTCAGCTCCAGCGGGGTGGTGCCGCCGAGGCCATTGACCAGGCACACCACCTCATCGCCCTGGCCCAGCTCGAGGGCGGGCACGATCTTTTCCAGGACCTGGTTCACAATGGCGCTCGCACTATCTACCTGCTCGGTGTGCGTGCCCGGCTCGCCGTGAATGCCCACGCCCACCTCCATCTGGCCGGCTTCCAGATCGAAGGTTTCGCGGCCGGTAGTCGGCATGAAGCCGGCGCCCAGCGCCACGGACATGCTGCGGGAATTCTCCGTGGCACGCTTGCCCAACTCAGCGACTGTGTCCACGTCATCGCCGCGGTAGGCGGCGGCACCTGCGACCTTTTCCACCAGGATGGTCGCGCCGGTACCGCGGCGGCCGGGGCCGTCCTCGTTGCCATCGGTGGCAATATCATCAGCCACCAGCACCGTGCGGGTATCTACCGCCTCGGCGGCGTTGCGGGCGACGGTGAAGTTCATGACGTCACCGGTGTAGTTCTTCACCACGTGGACTACTCCCCTGCCCTGGTCAGCCCACTGGGTGGCCTCGCTGACCTGGACCGCGTTCGGGGAGGTAAACAGCAGTCCCGGGCAGGCCGCGGCGAGCATGCCCTGGCCGACGAACCCGGCATGCATCGGTTCGTGACCGGAACCTCCACCGGAAATCACCGCCACTGCCGGATCGCCGTCCGCGGTGCGCAGCGGCGTGGTGCGGCCAATGAAACCGACGTCATGCCAACGAGCATCGGGGTGGTTGGCGATGAGCCCAGCGAGGGCGTCGGAGAGAAAAGTGTCTTGACTATTGCGGAATGCGGAGTGGTTCATACTCCCACGCTAGTGATGTTTCTTACCCGGAAGCTAGGAGGAGAAAAGAAACATACCGGTTCCATCCGGACACCCAGCGGATTCGCAGCTACTTTGCAGTTTGCGGAGGATACTAAAAGAACTACTAAGAAAGGATCCGCACATGGATTTCTTGTCCTCCCTCCACAACCTCATGGACGCAGGCTCGCTGCTCCAGAGTTTCGGACCTTATATCCTCCTCGGCGTCGCCGTCGTCATCTTCATCGAGTCCGGCGTGCTTTTCCCATTCCTGCCGGGCGATTCACTGCTCGTAACCGCGGCCATCCTGCGCCACGAACTCGATATCAACGCCTGGCTGCTCTTTGTCGTGGCCGCGGTGGCCGCCTTTGCCGGCGACCAGGTGGGCTTCTATTTAGGCCGCCGCTTTGGCCGCAAGCTCTTCAAGGACGATGCCCGCGTCCTGCGCACCGAACACCTCGATAGCGCGGAAGACTTCTTCCAGCGCCACGGACCGGTGGCCCTAGTATTGGGACGCTTCGTGCCGATTGTGCGCACCTTCGTCCCCTTCGCCGCGGGTACCGCAGAAATGGGCTACTCCTCGTTCCTACGCTGGAATATCCTCGGCGGCGTGGGCTGGGTCGGTTCCATGCTGCTCGTCGGTGTCCTGCTGGGCGGCATCCCGGGTATTGCTCACTCCATCGACATCATCATGCTGATCGTAGTGGCAATTTCCGTGCTGCCGATGATCATCGGCTGGATCAATAAGCGCCGCAAGGCACAGCGCGAAATCCCGGCCAAATAACAACTTTTATTCTTTACCCGGCCGGGATTGCGGTGCGATTAGGGAGGATTTAGAGGGACTCGCGCACCTCATCGCGAGCCAGCACCATATTGCGCAGGGAGGCTTCGGTCTCCTCGTAACCGCGGGTCTTCAGGCCGCAGTCCGGGTTAACCCACAGGCGCTCGACCGGCACGTGCTTGAGCGCGGCGCGGATGAGCTCGGCCATCTCCGCTACGGAAGGCACGCGCGGGGAGTGAATATCATAGATGCCCGGGCCGATTTCGGAGTGGAAGGTCTCGTCGATATCCTCCAGTAGTTCCATGCGGGAGCGGGCCGCCTCGATGGAGGTGACATCGGCATCCAGGCCGGCAACGGCATCGATGATCTGGCCGAACTCGGAGTAGCACAGGTGGGTGTGGATCTGGGTGGTCGGCTTGGCCTCGAGCGCTACCAGGCGGAAGGAACGCACGGCCCAGTCCAGGTAGGCCTTGCGGTCTTCTTCGCGCAGCGGCAGCAGCTCGCGCAGGGCGGGCTCGTCGATCTGGATGATGTCGATGCCGGCCTCTTCCAGGTCATGCACCTCATCTGCCAGCGCGACGCCGAGCTGATCCGCGGAGACGGACTGGTGTACGTCATCGCGCACGAAGGACCAGGCCAGGATGGTCACCGGGCCGGTGAGCATGCCCTTGACGTGGTGCTCCGAGAGCGACTGCGCGTACTTGGACCACTCGGTGGTCATCGCAGCCGGGCGGGAGATGTCACCAACAACGATTGGCGGACGGGTGCAGCGGGAGCCATAAGACTGGACCCAGCCGTTTTCGGTGGTGACAAAGCCATCGAGCAGCTCGGCAAAGTACTGAACCATGTCATTGCGCTCCGGCTCGCCATGGACGAGGACGTCGAGGCCGAGGCGCTCCTGCAGCTCGATGACGGACTTGACTTCGTCCTTGAGGGCGGCGTTGTAGTCGGCGTCGGAAAGCTCGCCCTTGCGGTGCGCCGCACGCGCCTGGCGGATCTCCTTGGTCTGGGGGAAGGAGCCGATGGTGGTGGTTGGCAGCTGCGGCAGGCCTAGTTCCTTCTGCGCCTCGTTGCGCTCAGCAAAGGCAGGCTCGCGCTCAACCTCGCCGGCCGGCAGCTTTTCGATGCGCTCCTTCACCGCCGCGTTGTGGATGCGCTCGGATTCGGCACGGGTGCGCACTGCGCGGTCACTGATGCTATATGCCTCCGGTGCCTCTAGCGGACCCTGGGACAGGGCGACGACTTCCTTGACCTTCTCGTTGGCGAAGGAGAACCAGGTAGCGACGTCGGCCGGCAGCTTGGTTTCCGCCTCCACGGTGTGTGGCACGTGCTGCAGGGAAACGGAGGTCGATACGGAGAGGGAGTCGAGGTTGCCCTCTAGGTCCTCGTACTTGGAGCGCAGGTCGCGTAGGTTGGCGGCCCAGACATTGCGGCCGTCGATAAGCCCGGCAACCACGTGAGAGTTCAGCTTCTTCACGCGCTCAAGGTAGCCCTCATCGAGTGCCAGGGTGCCCACGGAAAGATCCACCTGGACGGCCTCTGGCTTAAGTTCCGCCAGAACGTCAAGGCCCTTGCGCGCGGAGCCATAAGGGGTGGTGAGGTAGACCTGCGGGCGGTTGTCCGCACCCAAGATGGCCTCATAGGCGCTCTTAATGTAAGCAGCAAGCTCCTCATCGGTGGCAACGGTCAGGTCCGCTACCAGGGCAGGCTCGGCCAGCTGTACCCACTTCACGCCGGATTTATCCAGCTCGGCCAGTACCTCCTGGTAGGCCTTGACGGCATCATCCAAGCGGTCGAGCGGGGACTTGGTCGCGCCCTCGGCCTGCTTGGACAGGGCCAGCAGGGTAACCGGGCCGACGAGGTATGGGCGCACGGTGTGGCCTGCTGCGCGGGCTTCTTCCACCAGCTTGATAACGCGCTGTGGGCGCGCCTTAAAGTCCTGGTCATCAGAAATTTCCGGGACAATGTAGTGGTAGTTGGTATCGAACCACTTAGTCATCTCTAGCGGCGCGGTGTCCTTATTGCCGCGGGCCAAGGTGAACTCATCATCCAGGGTCTCGCCGGCTACGGCGCCTACGGTCAGTGCGGTCTCGAGCACCTGGTCGTAGTAAGCGACGTCGGCTGGAATGGCATAGTCCTCAGTAAGACCGAGGTCGCGCAAGCGGTTATAGGTATCCAGGCGCAGGGAATGAGCGGCAGACTCAAAGGTCTCTGTATCGATGCGGCCGGCCCAGTAGGATTCCAGCGCACGCTTGAGCTCGCGGTTAGTGCCGACGCGAGGGTAGCCCTCAATCGTCGCCTTGGGGAAATTAGTGTTCGTCATTGCTTACTCCGATTCGAGATAACAGGTCTTGAGTGATGTCGGGATTGTTGTGGGTATAGATATGGAGGCCTTCTGCGCCCCCGGCCACGATGGTGCGGGCCAATTGGGCGGTAAGCTCCATGCCGATTTCGTATTCCTCTTCTGGGGTTTTCGCTGCCGCGAGCCGAGTACGCACCCTTTCGGGTACGGGCAGCCCGGACAGCTGCCCCATTCGTTCCAACCGGCGCAGGCTGGTCATGGGCATAATCCCCGGAATGAGGGGGATTTTCACCCCGGCCAACTCCGCCCGTTGGGCGAAGCGGAGAAAATCCTCGGCATCAAAAAAGAGTTGGGTGATGGCGAAGTCCGCGCCGAGGCGCTGCTTATTGAGCAGGACGTCGAAGTCCTCGTCCTCGTTTTTGGATTCAGCATGGCCGCTGGGATAGCACGCCACACTTACAGCGAGTCGGCCGGCAGCAAAGCGGGCCGCTTGGTGGCTTTCCAATTCCCGGATGAGGCGAACCAGTTCATCGGCATGCTGGAAGTAGTGCTCTGGCATGCCCCCTTCGGGGAGGTCACCCCGCAGAGCCAGCAGGCCACGAACTCCGGCATCTACCAAGCGATTGATCCACCCGATGAGCTCGTCGCGCGTCCCGGCCGTGCACGCTAAGTGCGCCAGGGGGCGCATAGAGGTGTTATGCGAAATCTTCTCAATGAAGGCCGCGGTTCCCTCCAACCAACCGGAGCGCTGAGAGCTGGTCACAGCGATGTAATCGGGGTGATAACTTTCCAGGACTTCTAGTAAGCGGTCGATCTTGGCGGCATCGGCATCGTGGCGCGGCGGGATTACCTCGAAGGAAAGGGCGAGGCGCTCAGGCACATGGGATTCCTCTTCGCTTTCATAATCCAAGGGCGCGGAAGCCGAAAGTCGCGGGCTCATGGTCACCTCCTTTGCTGGTCGTCGTCGGTGCGTTGACAAAAACGTACCAAGCTGTTCAGTTTGCGCGGTAGCGATTGTGCAATGGTATTACCATTGCAAGCCTGCAAACTGCGAGGTTGGCGAAAAATTGGCTGAATAATAATCGTATATTCTGAACCAAGCGGTCTATTTCTGGCACGTTCCCCCTGCACGCCTTCGCGCTCACGGTGGTACACCACCCGACACGTCACTATGCTGGGTGAAAGCGAATTGATAAATCTGAGTTAAGGAGTGTTCCACCCCATGAACCCCACGACACTGAACGTGGCCTTCAAGACCGCATCGAACCTGTGGAGCCAGTTCAACAACTACCGCGAAGAAAAGTCCCGCGAAGCCTACACCGCCCTAGAGGAGGCCGCGCAGAAGATGGACGAGCGCGATAACGGCAGCTTCGCCGAGTCCCGCCGCCAGGCAGGCGCCGTCACCCGCGCCGCGCACTCCCGCCTCGAGCGCGCCCTGGATGAGTTCAACAACTACCGCGAGGACGCCACCGAGCGCCTTAGTGACGCCAAGGAAGAGGCCACCAAGAAGGCTAAGAAGGCCCGCAAGCAGGCCAAAAAGGATTCTCAGAAGGCGCAGAAGAACCTTAAGAAGAAGTCCGCCAAGGTAGCCAAGAAACAGAAGAAGCAGAAGTCCTCCAAGGGCTGGATCTTCGCCGGCATTATCGCTGTGCTTTCCGCCGCGGCCGGTGCCGCCTACTACTGGCTGCGCTCCAACGACAAGCCATCCCAGACCCCACCGCGCGTGGATGACTTCCAGTCCGCTTCCCACACCGCCCCTGAGTCCACCTTGGTCTACACCTCCACCAGCGAGAATGACACCCAGTCTGACCTCGTTGAGGAAGGCGCTGTACGCGATGAGGAACTGCTGGGTTCCATCGACGAGCAGCTGGCCAAGCACCGCGAAGAAGAAGCTCAGCCAGCCGATACCACCCGCATTACCGATGACCACCAAAACGAGGGCAAGCACCGCCTGTAGGTCAAAGAATAAATACGCTTTCCACCCCGCCGTGGGGGTATATTCAGCGTTGCCTAGATCTCATTTCTTTGCTTAGACAAAAATCTCTTGATTGAATTCCCACATTAGGGATCTTTCTACAAGGAGATGAACAATGAGCTTTGAGACCCTTACCGTCAAGCTCAAAGACGGCGCAACGTACTACTTCCCAGCGGGTGCGGTGTCTAAAGACCCTTCCTCTCGCGTGGATAACCTGCGCTTCGCCATCGATAACGGAACCACTTTCCACTCCGTAGACGAGGCCGGTATCGAGCGCGAGTTTAACGGTCACGACGTCCGCAATTACCACCTAGCCTAAGCGGCAGCCGCATCCCTTCCCACAGGTCACTGGCCTGTGCGGAGGGGATTTTCGCATGCGTACCCCGTGTGCACCACTGGCGACTATCGTGGATTCCATGGAACTTCGCGCAACCCAAGAATCTGACCGCACCTACCTCGCCCGCCTCAACTTCCTCACCGATACCTTCGGTGACGAGCACGGCGAGCTTTCCCCCGATTTTGCCGATGATTTTGCCTTCTACGTGGAAAATTGGGATCCCAACCAGGGCGGCTTCATCGCCTGGGAGGAGCTTGTCCCGGCCGGTGGCGTGTGGCTCAATTGGGGAACGGAGGACAACCACGGCTTTGGTTTTGTCGAGCCCGCCATTCCGGAGATCGCCATCGCGGTTGAGGCCCGCTATAAGGGACAGGGCATTGCCACCGCGCTTATCGACGCCGCTATTTCCCTCGCCCACACCCTGCATGCCCCCGGCATCTCGCTAGCCGTCCACCCCGATAACCCCCGCGCGAAGGGGCTCTATGAGCACCTCGGCTTTGAACACGTGGGCAGCCACGAGGGACACTTTGTGATGCTAAAACGCTTCTAAAGCGAGCGCAGGCGGGCGTGCGTAACGTAAATCGGCTCATTATCCACGGCCGTCTTAAATTCCTCGGTCAGCCCGGCCATAACCGCCTCGCGCGCCTCTTCACGAGTGCCGTGAAAGCTCATGACCTCGCCATCCACTGCGGCCTCGCCACGTTTGCGCACCACAACGTATTCTGCGCCCTCCGGCGCCGAAACTTTCTTCTCTGTGGAGGTAAAGGGATCGTTGTAGCGAACGTTGGCGGCCATGGTTAGTCTCCTAATGGTTTCGCGTAATAGTAATAATTCCCCACTTACTGTACTTAAAGTTTCCTCCCCGCGACCTTGCACTATCTGTCCGGACTTCCGAAGATCAGGACTTTTGTCCATCTAAACCCCATTTTTCGTCGACGGTTTTGCTGGTTTAGATGGACAAAAGGCGCGACATAAACGTATATCCACCCATTGCATTGAAAAAGTCCGGCGCCCTCCGAAGAGGAAGCCGGACTTCATGCTGTGGAGCATAGGAGAATCGAACTCCTGACCTTCTGCTTGCAAAGCAGATGCTCTACCAATTGAGCTAATGCCCCAGTGCCTACACACTTTACTACCGCAGCCGAAGCAACCACAAACCGCTTAAAACCTGAACCACTCAAATCACTTTGGACACTTTAGGCATGTCCTATCACGTCAGTAACATGCAGGCGCTAGGGTCATGGGCACATCATGTCCACTATCCCTGACCTTTAGGATCACTATGCGCCGCATCCTCACCTCTGCACTCACCGTGCTTATTGCCGCCGCCATGCCAGCAGCCGCTCATGCACAGTTACCGCAAATCCCACGATTGCCTGCGTCTTCAAGCGCGGATATTCAAGGAGAAATCAACCATCGCCTCGAGGATGCCCGCGCACAGGTCGAAGACTTCAGCTCCCAGGCATTTCCACACTCTGCCCCCGGGAAGAAGGCACCCGCCGCCCCAGCTCCAAAGAAGCCGCAGCCGCGCAGCGAAGGTGGCGTCGACTGTGCCAATTGCGTAGCTATCACCTATGACGACGGCCCCGGTGCCGAGACCAACCGCCTACTGGACAAGCTCAAGGCAAAGAACGCGCACGCAAGCTTCATGGTGCTAGCCCCCAACGCATATCAGCATCCTGAGCTGCTCAAGCGCATGAAGGCCGAGGGCCACACCATCGGCAACCACACCAAGAGCCACCGCCAGCTCAACACCCTGTCCTATGACCAGGTATCCCAGGAAATCGACGCCGGCAATGCCGCCATCAAAAAGGCCACCGGCCAAGGCACGCGCTGGGTACGCCCGCCCTATGGCGCGACCAACGCCACCGTGGATCAGGCCACCCGCGATAAGGGCGTCTCCCAAGCGCTGTGGGACGTCGACACCGTGGATTGGAAGGACCGCAACTCCGACCATGTGTGCTCCGCGGCTGTGCAAGGCGCCCGCGCCGGCTCCATTGTGCTGATGCACGATATCCACCCCACCACCGTGGACGCCGCCGATTGTGTCATCGATGGCCTACGCGCCAAGGGCCTCGAACCTGTGAGCCTGGATCGCCTCCTGCGCACCCCCGTGGCAGGTAAGCGCTACTACGCTCGTGGTTAATGATTGATTTTGCCCTGACTGCCGACGCCGTCGCTCCCCAACTCCTCGGCTGCACCCTCACCCATGCCGGGGTGAGCATCCGCCTCACTGAGGTCGAGGCTTACCTAGGCGCCGAGGACTCCGCGGCACACACCTTCAATGGCAAAACCCCGCGTAATGCGGCCATGTTCGGTCCTCCGGGCAGGTTCTACGTCTATATTTCTTACGGCATCCACCGCAACGTCAATATCGTCTGTGCCCCTGAAGGCACTGGCCAGGGCTGTCTGCTGCGTGGCGGTGAAATCATCGAGGGTGCCGACATCGCCTTCGCCCGCCGTGGCACCTCTGATTTTCATAACCTCGCCCGCGGACCGGGAAACCTCGGCAAAGCCCTCGGCTTCACGCTCGAAGACAACCACCAACCAATACAGCTTGTCGAGCGAACCACCGAACCAGAATGGGTGTGCGGACCGCGTATCGGTATCTCCAAAAACCAGGAAGCGGCCCTCCGGTTTTGGATCCCCTTCGATAAAACCGTCTCGGGCCGCCGCGGCTATCCCAAGAAATAGCCCTGCTCGTTTCGCTAGCTAATAGCGCCCACCGTAGCGCTCATCATTCTCGATGGCCTTAATGATCCGCTGATTAATCTGCAGCATCTGGCGAATCTGCGTACGGGTCAGGCTATCCATTACGGACCTCCTCGCCTGCTTAGCGTGTCCAGGCGCAGTCTCTACTACTTTGTCCCAGCCGCTATCCGTGAGCTTTGCCATGGTGGTGCGGCCATCAGTCGGGCACGGCTGGCGCACGACCCACCCCTGCTTTTCTAGGCGCGTAACGACCTGGCTCAAGCGGGACAAAGATCCATTGGCGGTAATCGCCAAATCGCGCATACGCATCTCGCGACTTTCCGCCTCAGATAGCCGCGAGAGCACCGTGTACTCAAAAAAGCTCAGACCTGCGTCATCACGCAGCTGAGCATCCAAAATATTGGTCAAGCGAATATTTACGCTCATTAAGGACATAAATGATGCGAGCTCTTCATCATTTAGCCAGTAGTCATCGCGCTCGGTCATGGGATTTATCTTAACAACAAGGCTTTAAATCTAAAGTGACTCGTCACTGTCCTAAACGCCAAGGCCTTAATGCCCAGAGGACGGATCGATCGGCCGCCGCCCTCTCGGCAGCTTCTCCACCACCAAACGATAGGAATCCGTGACTAACTCCTCTATCAACTGTTGGTGCAGTTCTGCGTGTGAGTAAACGGAAACCCAATGCCGCTTATTCATGTGGTAGCCCGGCGCAATGAACGGATACTGCTGCTGTAGCGCTTGGCAATCCTCCGGCTCGGCCTTAATGATCATTTGCTGTTGACCTGTCACCGCTGTCAATAACAGGAAAATTTTGCCGCGTACTTTGAATACTTCCCAGTCGGGCCCGAAAGGATGCTGTACCTGCGAGCCGAGCATCTCTTCGGCGCGCTGCCGCGCAACCTTGTAGATGCCGCTCCCGTCCAACATCG
>NZ_ACVP01000032.1 GCF_000175635.1 Corynebacterium tuberculostearicum SK141
ACCCCTTAGGTGGGCACCCAAAAAAGTAAGGGTATGTGCTTCGCATGTTTGTCGGTGGTCAATAGCTGCAGGGAAACGCCCGGTCCCATTCCGAACCCGGAAGCTAAGCCTGCACACGCTGATGGTACTGCAACCGGGAGGTTGTGGGAGAGTAAGTCACCGCCGACACCAAACAACAAAAACAATTGAATACCGTAATGATGAAGCCGTAGAAGACAGCGGACCGCTAAGTGGCAAAGTCTCTTCGGCTTCATTTGTCGTTTTACCGCGATTGTCTGTGATGCCATCTTGAGGGCTATTCCGAATAATGTCCTGAAGAGCAAACTTTTCATTGCATCTTCGCTACACTTATCCACTCAATAGTTTGGGGGGGGAAACTCATGTGGTTCGACGGCTATCATCGGCAGTTTGGAAAACGCCTAGAAGAGTTTCACGCGGTTGCGATTCCTTCAATGCTCGCGGAGCTATCGCCGGAGCAGGAAGAACAAGTCACCCAGGGCTCTAAAGAGTTTCCGTTCGGCGCGGTGCTAGACGTCTTAAACTCCAAGCACAGCTACGAAGACAAGGGCTCCCGAATACTGGCTATCAGCGGTACATGGATGAATGCTGCGTCCGGTAGCCAGTGGGCTCTAGGCCCATTGAGCAGCACACCATACTCTGAACGGGTAGGCATAGGCGTTAGATGGGGAGAGATTGCATTCTCACCACTATTGAATGTCGCAGAGAACCTCATCGATGCGTATCCGACTTGGCCGGGCGTGCTCAGGGAATTCGCTGAGAATCAAGAATTTAACCGTGAATATTTTTCGCAGCGGCTTAAGGAGATTTAGGGGTGTCTGATTTCTCTTCTAAAAGACCGCTAGATGTTTCTGGGACTAGGGTCTTATTCGGTATCGGCACTGCGCTGCTGGGATCTTTGCTCTTGTCTATTTCGTGTGAAGGTGGCAGTGAGGGCTGGTGGGACGCTGCGACTGGCGCGGTCTTGATTCTGATCGCAGTGATTCTTCTCGGTTGGGCTGCATTGAGGAAGGCGGTGCGTCGTCAAGCGCTGTGGGGCCTGCTATTTGTTGTCTACGGGGCGCTAGGCGCGCTACTTGTTCTTGGTGGTAGCATCCGTTTCGTCACGGTGTGCCTCTGGGTTGGTTTGATGAGTAATGTTTGGGTAGCGCTGCGGCAGCCCGTCAGGATCTAAATTCCGGCTTTTTGTTTGCGGGTTGTAGAATAGGGCCGGTATTTCTGTGCTAGTTCCAACCAAGAAAGGGTAGGGCTGAATGTCGGAGCGCAATCCCAATGGGCGCGGCGGACGTGACCGCAAGCCACGCAATAACAAGGGCCGTGATTTTAAGGGCGATTCTCGGAAGAAGAAGTCTTTTTCGCCGCAGCGCTCCGGATACCGTGAGGAACGCATTAACCGTCGCATGAGTGACCCAGACATCCCGGCAGAGGTAGATGTCAACGACCTGGACCCGATGGTGCTGCAGGACCTGAAGTCGCTATCGAAGGAGAACTCCGAGGCCGTCGCTAAGCATATGATCATGGCCGCGACGTGGATGGAAGATGATCCTAAGCTCGCATTGCGGCATGCGCGTGCCGCCAAGGACCGCGCTGGCCGCGTCGCAATTGCTCGTGAGGTCAATGGCATTGCTGCGTATCGTGCGGGCGAGTGGAAGGAAGCCCTTGCTGAGCTGCGTGCCGCGCGACGCATTTCCGGTGGCCCCGGAATGCTTGCAGTAATGGCGGATTGCGAGCGCGGTTTGGGCCGCCCGGAGAAGGCGCTGGAGCTAGGTCGTGCGGAGGAAGCATCGGAACTTGATGAAGAGTCCAAGATTGAGCTGGCGATTGTTCTGGCCGGCGCCCGCCTAGACATGGGGCAAGCCGAGTCCGCGGTTGTCACCATTCAGCGCGCACATCCTGATCGCGATGCCCGCGGGGTAAGCGCGTGCCGTCTTGCTTATGCCTACGGTAATGCTCTGCTTGAAGCAGGCCGAAAGGACGAGGCTCGGGACTGGTTTGAGCACGCAGTTTCTATTGATGAAGGCGACTGGACTGATGCTGCCGAGCGCCTTGAGGAGTGCAAGTAGTGACGGTTCTCAGCAAGCACGACGCTCTTCTTCTTGATCTCGATGGCACTGTGTGGGAAGGCGGTCGCCCGCTTTCTAACGTGGTGGACGTCATCAACACCTGCGGAGTGCCGGCAGTGTATGTGACCAACAATGCTTCGCGCAGCCCACAGGCAGTGGCGAAGATGCTAGCGGACATCGGTCTCACCGCGGGTACGGAACAGATCGTTACCTCTGCGCAAGCGGTTCTACAACTAGCAGCCGAAGAGGTCCCAGCTGGGGCAAAGCTGCTTATCATCGGTGCCGATTCCCTCCGTGACTTGGCCCGGGAGATGGGCTTCAAGGTAGTCTCCAGCGCCGATGACAAGCCTGCTGCCGTTGTGCAAGGCTTTGACCGCTCGGTTGGCTGGGAACACTTGACTGAAGGTGCCTTGGCCATCCGCCAGGGAGCCAAGTTCTTTGCCTCTAACCTTGATACCTCTCTGCCAATTGAGAGAGGTCTTGCTGTGGGAAATGGTTCTCTGGTTGCTGCCATCCAGTCAGCCACTGGTGTAGAGCCGGTATCTGCTGGCAAGCCTGAGCCGGCCATGTTTACTTTTGCCGCAAAGCAAATCGGCGCGAAGAAGCCACTTGCTGTGGGCGACCGTCTGGATACTGATATTGCAGGTGGCAACTCTGCAGCAATGGATACCTTCCATGTGCTCACCGGCGTTTCTGGTGAGTTGGAGCTGATTGAGGCACCCGTGGAGGCACGCCCTAACTTTATCGGCGCAGGAATGCACGAGCTGGCCCTTCCTGTCTCTGTCGCTCGTCCTGGAGCACAGGGTGGATTTACGGCGCGGTGCGATGGCCATGACCTTCTGCTCGAGGGCGGCGACGAAAAGTCTACCTCCGTTCAGGCATTGCGCACCGTGTTGGAAGTTGCATGGGCCATGCCGTCGCCGCCGCGCTATATTCAGCCGCGTAGCGAGCGTGCGGAAAAGGTTGTTGCGCAATGGCGGTAAAGCCGCACGACTTTCGAGCCGTCAAGGAGCCGGCAGAGATCGATGCGGAAGTAGCGGAGATCCTTGGAGAAGATGCAGCGGATTTGGCCGCTGAAGTAGAACAGCTTGATCGCGCTCACAATGTGCTGCGCGATGCATTGCAGGAGAATTAATGCCCCCACAACGTCGTAGGTTAGATGCGGAGCTGGTGCGCCGAAAGATTGCGCGGTCACGTGAGCAGGCTCGGGAGATGATTAAATCTGGCCGTGTCACGGTTGGTGGCTTCAAGGCGCAAAAGCCGGCGTCGATTGTAGAGCCCGAGGTTTCCATCAAGGTAGAGGAAGCCGAAGAAGACAAGTGGGCTTCACGTGGCGCCCACAAGCTTTTGGGCGCCTTGGCGGCGTTCGACGTTGACATGAACGGTCGCATCCTCGATGCCGGCGCTTCTACCGGTGGCTTTACGGACGTGTGCTTGGAATATGGTGCGCAGGAAGTGCTGTCTGTCGACGTGGGCTATGGGCAGCTGCTCTGGCGCCTGCAAAACGATGACCGCGTAACCGTTTTAGACCGCACCAATATCCGGAATTTAACGCTGGAGCTTACCGACGGCCCCTGCGACGGCATGGTAGGTGACTTGTCCTTCATTTCCCTCCGCTTGGTATTGCCGGCCATTGTGGATTGCCTGAAGGACGGCGCTTGGTTGTTGCCTATGGTGAAGCCTCAGTTTGAAGTGGGCAAAGAGCGCCTTGGAAGCGGTGGCGTGGTTCGTTCACCGGAGCTGCGCAAAGAAGTAACCAAGGAAGTCGCTGAATTTGCGTTGTCGCTGGGGCTTAGTATGCATGGGGCTGTGGCATCACCGCTGCCTGGGCCAAGCGGCAATGTGGAGTACTTCCTGTGGCTGAAAAAGGACGGCCAGTCCACAGATCCGGCTAAAGTGGAAGAAATGATTGACCGCGCAGTCGAGGAAGGCCCGCAATGACACGTGAGATCCTGTTGGTGCCTCATGCCAACCGCCAGCAGAACCTGGAAGCGACCTCGCGTGCGGCAGAGCTTTTGCAAGATGCGGGAATTACCGTACGAGTGTGCGCGGACGAAAAGGTACTGCCGGGATTGAAGCATGTACCTCACACCGAAGATGCGGCCGCGGGCTGCGAATTGGTACTGGTTTTAGGCGGCGATGGAACCTTCCTCCGCGCCGCCGACATGGCGCGTGCCGTAGATATTCCGGTGCTTGGCATCAACCTAGGACACGTGGGATTCCTCGCCGAGTGGGAGGTCGAGTCCCTCGACCAGGCCTTGGTGCGCGTGATTGAAAAACGCTACCGCATTGAAGATCGCCTCACCATTGATGTGTCCATCTTTGATGAGGAGGGAACCCTTCTTAATCGCAGCTGGGCTTTGAATGAGGCTTCGGTAGAAAACCAAAACCGCTCCGGCGTGCTAGATGCAATCTTGGAAGTCGACCGCCGGCCAGTGTCGTCCTTTGGCTGCGATGGGGTGCTGATTTCCACGCCCACTGGATCGACCGCCTATGCGTTTTCCGCAGGTGGTCCGGTGTTGTGGCCCTCTCTGGATGCAATCTTGGTAGTGCCGAATAATGCGCATGCGCTGTTTACCAAGCCATTGGTTGTATCGCCCAATTCTTTAGTAGCCGTCGAATCGACGATGCGCACGACTCCCGCCACCGTGATATTAGATGGCTTCCGCGAATTTGCGATGCCAGCAGGGGCACGTGTGGAAGTAGTGCGAGGCGAGCGTCCGGTGCGGTGGGTACGCTTGGATGACCAACCTTTTACTGACCGTTTAGTCTCGAAGCTGCGCCTGCCCGTAGAAGGGTGGCGCGGGCCGAAGGAGAAGTAGTGCTCGTCGATATTTCCATCAATGATCTTGGCGTCATTAGCCAGAGCTCTGCGGAACTATCCGCGGGCCTTACCGTGCTTACCGGTGAAACCGGTGCGGGTAAGACCATGGTGGTTACTGGTTTAAGGCTCTTAGCCGGTGGTCGCGCGGACGCCTCTCGAGTGCGCGATGGCGCGAAGAAGGCTGCAGTGGAGGGGCACTTTTCTTCGTCGAAAGAATCCATCCGTGAGTTGGTGGAGTCGGTCGGCGGCGATGCTGACGAAAATGGCGAGTATATCGTTTCACGCACGGTCTCTGCCGCCGGAAGATCGCGGGCCTATTTAGGCGGCCGTGCGGTGCCGGCTGCAACTCTGGGCGATTTCGCGCGCGAGCTTATAACGGTCCACGGGCAAAATGATCAGCTGCGTTTGCTCGCGCCCGAGGAACAACTGGGTGCGGTAGACCGTGCGGATCCGAAATTGGCGCGTGTGCGAGAGCGCTATACCGAGGCCTTCAAAGAGTGGCGGAGCCTCGCCAAGGATTATAAGCGGCGTACGGAGCAGCGCCGCGAGCTGGCGCAAGAGGTTGACCGCCTGCAATTCGCCGTCGATGAGATCGATGGTATTGCCCCAGAACCCGGCGAGGACGAGGAACTGGTGCAGCTGGTTCGCAAGCTGCAAGACGTCGATGGGCTGCGCGAGTCCGCGGAAATTGCCTTGGCTTCCATCGACGGCACCGAGGAACTGGAAGAGGCCGCCTCGGCACTGCTAGGCCGGGCGGTTTCTGCCTTGGCGGGGTCCACCGATAAGGAACTGGCGGCCTTGGGCGAACGGCTCAGCGAGATCTCGACGCAGTTGGGCGATATCTCCGGCGAGCTCGGTGGGTATCTAGCCGGGCTGCCGGCGGATCCGCACCTGTTGGAAAGGTCCCTCCAGCGGCAGCAGGAATTGCGCACGTTGACCAGAAAATACGCGGGGGATATTGATGGAGTTGTAGCTTGGCGCAATGAGGCAGCGGCAAAACTGGAGTCTATGGATACCTCCACAGAAGCCCTGGAGGAGCTGAAACAGCAGGTCAAAGACGCTGAAGCGGTAATGATTGAGCGGGCAGGGGAGCTGACAAAGGGGCGTCGGAAAGCGGCGAAGGCCCTGGGCGAGCAGGTAACGCAGGAGCTCCACGGCCTAGCCATGCCAAATTCGACCTTGACGGTCGAGCTCACGCAGGCGAAATATTCTAAGTCCGGCGCAGACGCGGCCGAGCTGCAGTTGAATGGCAAGCCGATTGCCTCTGCTGCCTCGGGCGGCGAACTCTCCCGTGTCATGCTGGCCTTGGAGGTCGTGCTGGCGGACGAGGACGGCGCCACCTTGGTCTTCGATGAGGTTGATGCAGGCGTGGGTGGCCGCGCAGCGGTAGAGATCGGCCGGCGCTTGGCGCGCTTGGCGGTACACAACCAAGTGATTGTGGTGACCCACTTGCCGCAGGTGGCCGCGTATGCTGATGCTCACCTGCATGTATCGAAGGAGAAATTTACCTCTGGCGTGGCCGAGCTGTCACAGGAGGAGCGCGTGGAGGAACTGGCTCGCATGCTGGCGGGGTTGGACGATACCGAGACCGGCCGCGCGCACGCGCAGGAGCTTTTTGACCGCGCACAGGAAGAAGCTTCCGCGCGCCTCGCCCACTCGAAACCATAATCACGCCACAATAGGGCCATGGCTCTGTTTTCCCGTAACCCCGAGCAGCCTGGTGCACTGCGCGATTGCACTCCAGGCGCTAAGGGGATGAAAAAGTTTAGTGAAGGCGATGTCGCCGTAATTGATGCGGCCAATATCTCTCGCCACGAGGCTCAAACTCTCGTAGACCTTAAGCCCTCCGCCGTCATTAATGTGGCGGAGTTTTCTACCGGCACGGTCCCTAATTATGGCCCGCACATGTTGCTTGACGCCGACATTACCCTCCTTGAAGGCGTTGGCCAATCCTTTGTTTCCGAGTTCAAAGAAGGCAAGAAGGCGCGTATCGGGGAGGACGGCACCGTCTTTAGCGGCGATAAGGCGCTCGGCACCGGCCGCGTGGTAACCCGTGAGCGAGCAGAAAAGAACTTCACCGCGGCGCAGGGCGCGCTGATTGACCACATGGAATCCTTCTTTGGCAATTCCATTGACTTTATTAACTCGGAAGGCCCGCTGCTTATCGACGGCCTCGGCGTCCCCGCCTCCGGCTCCGAAATCGCCGGCCGCAAGGTTGTGCTCTTTTCACCTACCGATCGGCACCGCGAACAGCTCAAGCAGCTGCGCAACTTTATCCGTGAGTATGAGCCGCTGCTGATTGCAGTGGGAGCAGCGGCAGATTCCTTGCTGGCCCAAGGATATAAGCCGGATTTCATTATTGGGGATCCGAATAGCGTGAGCGATGAAGCTCTGCGTTGCGGCGCCCGCGTAATCGTTCCTGCGGACCCGGAGGGCGAGGTAGAAGGCCTCGACCGCATCCAGGACCTGGGCATTGGTGCGATGACCTTCCCCGCAGCAACGCATTCCGGTACCGACTTGGGCCTGCTCTTTGCTGATTACCACGGCGCCGATCTCATTGTGCAGGCCGGCGGCGGGGTGGACCTCGATGATATCTTTGCTGACCGCACCAACCCCTCTGCCGTGCTTTCCCGCCTCAAGGCCGGTACCAAGGTGGTCGACGCCGATGCGGTGATTAATCTCTACAGTGCGCCTTCCTCCAACCTTGGCTGGCTGTGGGCAGTACTGGGAATCCTGGTTGCCATTGCGGCTGTCATCCTCATCGTCGGTTTCGGCGGCAGCCAGGACTTTGCTAGCAACCTCAGCGAAACCTGGTCCAGCCTCTTTGGGGGCGCATAGGCCATGGCCAAGACTGAACTTGTAGCAGGCTTGGGCTTCGGCGCGGCCGTGGGCGTAGCCTTAGGCGCCCTGGTGATTGCGCCAAACCTGACCACCAGCATGGCAGACGACGATCCCATCCGCGAAGAGCACCGCAAGGTGGTCCAGGACAATAAGATTCTGCAGACCCAAAATGACGCCAGCGACAAGATCGTGGCCGATTCTGGGGCGGAAATGGTTGATGGAGTCTTGTCGCAGCGCCCAGTACTCATCGTCGCCACCGATGACGCCAATGGCGGCGATGTAGACGCGATCCGGAAGCTCTTGGAGTCTTCCGATGCCACGGAGGCCGGTGAGATTAAGCTGACCAAGGACTTCTTGCGCCCCGAAACTAAGGACAAGCTGCTTCCCATATTGAAAGATACTGCGCCCAAGAAGGCAGATATCAAGGACTTGGATTCGGCCGGAGCCATCAGCGGTGAGGTCCTGGGTACTGCGCTGTCTATGGATCCTGAGAGCACGAAGCCCATGGCATCGGTACAAGAGCGTGCGGATGTGCTCCATAAGCTGCGCGACGAGGGCTTTATTGATTACGAAGATGGCACCATCGTGCCTGCCCAGGCCATCATCGTGGTCTCTGGAAATGGCCTGCGAGGCTACCCGTCCACCGCGCTGGCAGAATTTGCCACCGGGTTGGATGATGTCAATGGGTCCGTGGTGTTGAGCGGGCGCACCAAGCAGACCCAGGATGATAAGGCGCTAGCTCAGGTGCGTGATCAGGACGCGGCGCTGTCTACGGTCGATGGCACCGAACGGGCAGTGGAGCGCATTGCGGTCATTCTGGCCACCCAGGAACAACTTGATGGTGGCCAGGGCGACTATGGCGCCACCGAAACTGCTGACTCCGCCTTGCCGGGAAAGGAATAGCCCATGGCGCATGATTTCAAGGTGCTTGATTCGCAGCTGCTTGTCGAAGCCCCCATTCTCGCCCTCCGCCGCGACGAGGTAGTCATGCCCGGCGGCGTTTCTGCCTCCCGGGAAGTAGTCGAGCACCTAGGTGCTGTGGCCGTCGTGGCAGTGGACTCAGACGAGCGTATTGCGATGGTGTATCAGTACCGCCACAGCGTGGGAAAGCGCCTGTGGGAACTGCCGGCGGGATTGCTCGACGTACGCGGTGAGGATGAGCTAACCGGCGCCCAGCGTGAACTGCAGGAAGAGGCCGGCCTGAGCGCACAGACGTGGTCCGTGCTGACGGACCTTGTGACCTCGCCGGGTTTCTGCGAAGAAGCGGTTCGCGTATTCCTTGCCTCGGAGCTTTCCGACGTCCCCCGGATGGAGGCTACCGGTGACGAAGAAGCCGATATGGAAGTCGCCTGGGTGGGCCTCGACGAGGCCGTCGACAAGGTGCTGCGCGGTGACATCGTCAATTCCATTGCCTGCAGCGGTATCTTGGCCGCCTACGCTGTGCTGCGCGGCGGCAAGCAGACCCGCAGCGTGGAGGAGCCGTTCGACCTTCGACCGACCTCGATGAGCTCCCGCCGCACGGGCGCGGACCTAAAGCAGCTGTGAGTGCGCTAGAAAACATAGCGCAGACGTGGCTTAATCATCTAGCAGTCGAGCGCGGCGTTTCCGCCAACACCTTGAGCAACTATCGCCGCGATGTCCGCCGCTACCTTGCATGGCTGGGGGATAACGGGGTAGAGGATCTGCGGTCGGTGACGCGACCGATGGTGGAGGCTTATCTTAAAGACCTGCGCTCACACATGGCTGTGTCCTCAGCCAACCGAGCGCTCATCGTTGCTCGCGGACTGCATAAATTTGCCGTGTCAGAAGGCGTAGTGGACGTTGATGTTGCGGTTGAGGTAACCCCTCCGTCAACCGGGCAGCATTTGCCGGAGACATTATCGGTAGATGAGGTCACCGCCCTCATTGAAGCGACTCCTACTGAGACCCCGGTAGATGTGCGCGACCGCGCCCTGCTGGAGATGCTCTATGGCACCGGCGCGCGAATCTCGGAAATTGTCTCCCTCAACGTTGATGACGTGTCCTCCGCGCAGGAAGTAATACGCTTGCGGGGCAAGGGAGACAAAGAACGGATTGTGCCAGTGGGCTCGCATGCCCGCCAGGCTCTCGATGCCTACCTGGTGCGGGCGCGACCGGCGCTGAGCAAAGGTAAGACGCCGGCGTTGTTTCTCAATACCCGTGGCGGCGCTTTATCCCGTCAAAGTGCGTGGACTGTGTTGAAGACTGCAGCGCAGCGGGCGCAATTGGGAAAATCCATTTCTCCGCACACCTTGCGGCATTCTTTTGCGACGCACCTGCTTGAAGGCGGCGCAGATGTGCGCACCGTGCAAGAATTACTGGGACATTCCTCGGTGACAACAACGCAAATATATACTCACGTCACTGCCGACTCCTTGCGCGAGGTCTGGCGCACTGCGCACCCCCGTGCCTAAGAAAGGACCTATATGTTTTCAACTCGTGTAGTTGGTGCGGCGATTTCTGCCGCATTGTTTTTCCCAGCGGTGGCACACGCCCAGCTGCCGCCGGAAGTAGAGGCTGCTATTGCCGCTCCCATTTCGGTTCCTGCCGGCCAGACCACGACTGTAAGCTTGCCCGTGCCGGCCGAAGCCAACTACTCCGGCGATGGGTGGAACGTCTCCGCCTCAGGTACCTCCGCTACCATCACCGCCCCGGCAGATGGCGGCCAAATCTCTGTTCCCGTCTCCGCCCAAGGTATGAATGCGACTCTCACGCTCGTGGCCGATGGTTCGGTGGCGCAGGAGGACGTTCAGGAAGAAATCGACGGTGCAGAGGGCGCTCCAGCTCCAGCGCCTGGCCCGGCGCCGAATAAGTCGGATGAAGGCGGCAATGCCCCGGCAGGCAAGGGAGACGAAGGTGGGGCGGACAAGCCCGCGCCGGCGAAGGGGAAGGAAAATCTCCCGGTAGTGCCAGGTAAAAAACCGGAACGTAAGCCTGCAGGGGAGGCCAATCTAGAAGGCGCGGAATACGTCAACCTTGAATCCCATATTGAAGGCAATACTATTACCGCGAAGATGGGGCTCAAGCAGGCCTATGACCTCTACCAGCAGTTTAAGGACACGGAAGAAAACGACGTTAAGCTGCGCTACCTTGATGGTGAAGGAAATATTATCCAAGGCGTAAAGCGCGACGTGGATGCTTCATCACGCACCCTCACTCTGACGTATCCAGAGGGAGAAGCGCCTGATAATCCCTTCATTATGCAGTTGCTGCGCAATGATGGCTCTGGTGCCGCCCTCATCGTCACTTTGCAGGACCCTAATTATCAATCTGAGTCGGAGAACCTCGATAAGCGGCAACAGGAAGAACCCAAAGATGAAAATGAGAGCTCGCATATGGGCTGGATTATCGGAGGGGCAGCTGCGGCGATCCTTATCGTTCTGATCGCTCTCGTGGCCGCGCTCAAACGACGTTCTAGTCAACGCTAAAAGCTTGATATAAACTAAGTCTCGGTACTTTCTTGCTGTAGCGGGTACGCTTTAATGACAACGTTGTAATCAACCCTAAGCCAAGTGTCATGGTCCGGAACTTGGCGTCAAGGAAGCAGGTGTGACTGTGAGCGAAGAGGGTCTCTTTTCTGCCTCTGATGTAGAGGTGGGGCTGACCGGTCGTCCTATCCGCGAGTTGCCAGAACCCGCACCCTTGGAAAAGCATGGGCCGGCCACCATTATCTCGATGTGTAACCAAAAGGGTGGCGTGGGTAAGACCACCTCCACCATTAATATGGGAGCCTGCCTCGCTGAGTATGGGCGTAAAGTCCTCTTGGTTGACCTTGACCCGCAGGGTGCGCTTTCGGCAGGTTTGGGGCTCACACATGACGATATCGAGGACACTATCTATGACGTCATGCTCGATAGCCATACTTCTATTCACTCCGCTATCCAGCACACTGGGGTAGCAGGCCTGGATTTGGTACCGGCTAATATTGACCTTTCTGCTGCGGAAATTCAGATGGTCAATGAAGTAGGCCGCGAACACACGCTAGCTCGGGCCCTGCGCCCAGTGCGGCGCGATTATGACTTCATCATCATCGACTGCCAGCCCTCCTTGGGGCTGCTTACCGTCAACGCGCTTGCCTGCTCCCAGGGCGTGATCATCCCAATGGAGTGCGAGTTCTTCTCCCTGCGTGGTTTAGCGCTATTGACTGACACGGTGGAAAAGGTCTCTGACCGTATCAACTTTGATCTTGAGGTCATGGGCATCTTGGTGACCATGTTTGATCGCCGCACGAAGCATGCTCGGGAAGTTATGTCCCGAGTGGTGGACTATTTTGGCGATAAAGTCTTTGACACCGTAATTACTCGGACCGTTCGTTTCCCGGAAACGTCAGTGGCCGGAGAGCCGATTACTACGTGGGCGCCAAACTCTCCTGCTACGCAGCAGTATCGCAACCTGGCCAAAGAGGTCATTGAGCGCTCGACCGTTTAAGGTATCGTGACCCAGCCGGAGATTACGGGCTTTCGCATTGCACTGCGAAATTTTGAGGGCCCATTTGACCTGCTTTTGCAGCTTATCCAGTCCAAAAAGATGGACGTGACTGATGTTGCGCTTTCAGAGGTAACGGACGAGTTTGTCGCCTATACGCGGCAGCTGGGCGAGTCTGCGGATTTGGATGAAACCACTGATTTTTTGCTGGTGGCAGCGACGCTTTTGGACTTAAAGGCGGCGCGGCTCCTTCCTCGCGGTGATGTCGACGAGATTGAAGACTTGGAGCTGCTGGAGTCGCGGGACCTTCTTTTTGCTCGTCTTTTGCAATATAAGGCCTATAAACTAGTAGCGGACCAATTTGCGCAGTGGCAGCGCGAGGCCCAGCGGAGCTATCCGCGGGCGGTAGCTATCGAGGAGAAGTTTGCGGAACTACTGCCTCCTGTCTCCCTCGGCCATACGCCAGCCAGTTTCGCAGAGCTCGCCGCGGGAGTCTTCCGCCCAAAGCCGCCGGAAGAAGTGGCCACCGGCCACGTGCACTCTGTGGCGGTATCGGTTCCAGAGCAAGCCGGCAAGATCCTGGAAACCCTAAAGCTACTGGGCGCCGGTCAATGGATGAGTTTTGGTTCCCTGACCCGCGATTGCACGGTTTCTATGCAAGTTGTGGGCCGTTTCTTGGCTCTTTTGGAGTTGTACAAGGCCAAGGCGGTTGACGCACAACAGGAAGAAGCGCTGGGCCAGTTGGACCTTTCGTGGACGGGTTTGGACGTTGACCCAGCGGTAGTTGCCGCCGCGAACTGGGACTAAGGACGCTGCTGGATAAACTTCAGGGTCTCAGGGGCCAGCTCGCGATCAGAATAGACGCGTACGTCAGGCTCATCTGGGTTGTCCTCGGTGCCCACGCGGCGGCCTTCCCACACTTGTTGGAGTCCTTGCTTTTCAATGACCCGGATCGCTGCTGGGTGGTTGGTCGTCACTCGGGCGGTGATGGGGGATTCAGGATCAACCTGGCGGATGCTCTTTAGCGTCGCCGAAGTGATCTCTGTAGCAAATCCTGAGCCCCAGTGAGCAGGGCGGAGGCGGTATTTGATGTCCCAGAAATTTCCGTCTTCGACAAAAATGGCCCCACCAACTCCGACGAACTCAGAAGGATTATGGCGCATGTAGGCGGCCCATGGTCCAAAATGGTGGGCGTCCCACGACTGGGAGGAGGATTGCGCGAGTGCACGGGTGGTGCGGATATCAGCAAAGCGCCCGTTGGGTCGGTGGCTCCAAATTCGTCCGTCGCTGTAGACCTTGTGGGTCTCTTCGATATTGGCGGCGGACAGTGGGATGAGAATGAGTCTGTCAGTGCGGGTAATAGTTTCCATGGCAATATGTTACCCGACTCACATTTAGAAGCGAAAGTGATTTAGGAAATTTCAGGCGTCGTTTTCCGCTGCAGTAAGCTTGGCGTCTATGGACCTTCCCCTCATCTCGCAGCTCCGTTCCCGCCTTGAGTCAATCTTGCTCGTGCTCGATTCCCCAGCTTCGGTGGAGTCCTTGGCGCGTGCTTTGGGGGCGGAAAGGGACGTCGTCAGTGATTGCCTGCGCGCTGTCCAGCGCGAGCTGAATAATCGTGGTTCTGGTATCGAGTTGCGCGAGACCCAAGAGGGGTGGCGCTTTTATACGCGTTCCGAAAACGCAGGCGCGGTAGAAGAATTCCTCTTGGACGGCGCCCAGACAAAGCTCTCGCGTGCGGCCCTGGAGACGTTGGCGGTGGTAGCCTACCGCCAGCCCATAACCCGCCAGCAGGTTGCCGCTGTTCGCGGCGTCAATGTCGATGGTGTTATGCGGACCCTAAGCCTGCGCGGATTGGTGCGGGAGCTGCCGCAGGATGATTTTGAAGGTGCCGCGCACCGCTATGAGACGACGGAATTGTTCCTCGAGTTATTAGGGATTGATTCTTTGGAGCGCTTGCCGGACTTGGCGCCGCTATTGCCTGACGTGGAGGCGATCGACGAGGAGTACTAGCGTGGGGTAAGATTGCCCAGGTAATTTCATATCTTCGAGAGAAAAGGACACGTACGTGACTCCTCCCGCTCGCCGTGACGGCACACCGGATAAGAAGCAGCGAGACAGTGACATCATTGTCTCTAATGCTAAGCCGGCCCGTCACCAGCATGTGTCAAAGAAAAAGCAGAAGGCTACTGCAGAATCCGTAGCCCGAGAACTGGGCGCCGATTGGCTGGTCGATGAAGACAAGCCTAAGGGGGAACGTCTCCAAAAGGTGCTCGCTAAGGCAGGCGTTGCTTCACGTCGCCACGCTGAAATCCTCATCGATGCCGGCCGTGTTGAGGTCAACGGCAAGATCATTTCCAAGCAGGGCGTTAAGGTAAACCCCTCTGTTGACGTCATCCGAGTAGATGGTGTGCGCGTCAATGTCAACGAGGAGCACGAATATTTTGTGCTCAACAAGCCGCGCGGCATGCAGTCCACTATGTCTGATGACTTGGGCCGCCCGTGCGTAGGCGACGTGGTTTCGGAAAAGGTAGCTGCTGGCCAGCGTCTCTTTCACGTAGGCCGCCTCGACGCCGATACCGAAGGTCTGCTTATTCTCACCAATGACGGCGAGTTGGCTAACCGTTTGATGCACCCCAAGTATGAGGTGACGAAGACCTACCTCGCCACTGTTTTGGGTGAGGCCGATCGGAAGCTTGTGCGACAGCTCAAGGAAGGAATCGAGTTGGAGGATGGTCTGGCAAAGGCAGATTTTGCGCAGGTTGTAGATACCAACCAGGGATATTCTTTGGTTCGTCTTGAGCTGCATGAGGGGCGCAAGCACATTGTGCGCCGCATGTTGAAAGAGGCGGGCTTCCCCGTGCAGCGTTTGGTGCGTACCAAGCTTCATACGGTGCAGTTGGGCGATATGAAGCCCGGTGGTCTGCGAGCTCTCAATTCCAGCGAATTGACTAGTTTGTATAAGGCGGTGGAGATGTAATGATTTCTAATATGCCGAATCAGGGCCTCATCCTGGCTGTGGATGGCCCTTCTGGGACTGGTAAGTCGACCACGTGCCGCGCCCTAGCCAAACAACTCGATGCAAAGTACATCGACACTGGTGCCATGTACCGTGTAGCAACTCTTGCCGTGTTGCGTAAGGAAGTGGACCCTGCGGATACGTCCGCGGTGATTGCTGCTACAGCCGATCTGCCATTGGAAGTTTCCGATGATCCAGATTCCACCGAGGTTCTTCTCGGCGGCGAGGATGTCGCGCGCGTTATTCGGGAAGACGAAGTCACTCGCAATGTCTCCACCGTATCTGCTATTCCGGAAGTTCGGGAAAACCTGGTAGCCCTGCAGCGCAAACTAGCCCGCGAGGCGCATCGCGCTATTGTAGAAGGGCGCGATATTGGCACCGTTGTGCTTGCTGATGCCCCTGCTAAAGCATTCATGACCGCCTCTGCTGAAGTCCGGGCCCGCCGACGTCAGGCGCAGAACGAAAGGGCAGGAATCGCTTCAGACTACGAGACGGTACTCGCAGACGTGCAGCGCCGCGATGCGGCAGATTCTTCACGCAAAACCTCGCCGTTGCGCCCAGCAGACGATGCAACCTTAGTCGATACCTCGGATATGAGCCCTGAGGATGTCATACAGGCCCTGATTAACGTGGTAAAGGAGTCGGTCAATGACTAAGCATGATCCCCAGGAAGAGTCGGAGACTCAGTTCCATTACCCGGCCGGAAAGTTTGATGATGAGGTGGTAGAAGCCTCTCCTGGTTGGGCCGCTGATGACTTCAATGCCGAGGAGTTTGACTATGAGTTCGTTGACTCGGAATTCGGCGAGGCCGATTTTGGTGAAGAACCAGAAGGAGAAGAGCCGCTAAGCGAAGAGGAATGGGAGGAACTCTCCCGTGCTTTCGGTGTTGAGTCCGATGATCACACCGAAGAAGCTCTGTGCACGGTAGCCATCGTGGGTCGCCCTAATGTGGGCAAGTCTTCTTTGGTCAATCGTTTCCTTGGCCGTCGCGAAGCAGTGGTAGAAGATCACCCGGGCGTTACCCGTGACCGAATCTCCTATGTAGCGGACTGGAATGGGCAGCGCTTTTTGGTACAAGATACCGGCGGTTGGGATCCGAATGTCAAGGGCATCCATGGTGCAATCGCTCGCCAGGCAGAGGTGGCGATGGAAACTGCTGACGTCATCGTCATGGTGGTAGACACTAAGGTGGGAATTACTGCGACGGATGAGGTCATGGCCCGCCGCCTGCAAAAATCCCCCGTGCCGGTGATTCTGGTATCGAATAAGTTTGATTCCGATAATCAGTATGCGGATATGGCCGAGTTTTATGCGCTGGGCCTGGGCGATCCGTGGCCGGTATCTGCTCAGCACGGCCGCGGCGGTGCGGATGTGCTCGATGAGATTTTGCGGGTATTTCCGGAAGAGCCGCGGCAGACCGCGATTACTTCTGGTCCGCGCCGCGTCGCTTTGGTGGGCAAGCCTAATGTGGGTAAATCCTCCCTGCTCAATAAGCTGACCAGTGAAGAGCGATCCGTGGTGGATAATGTCGCGGGCACCACCGTGGATCCGGTGGACTCTTTGGTACAGCTGGATGAGCAGCTGTGGAAGTTCATTGATACTGCCGGACTGCGCAAGAAGGTCAAAAACGCGCAGGGACATGAGTACTATGCCTCCTTGCGTACGCGCGGCGTTATCGATGCTGCCGAGGTCTGCATTATGCTTATCGACGCCTCTGAGGAGATTTCTGAGCAGGATCAGCGCGTGCTTAATATGGTGCTAGAGGCAGGCAAAGCCCTCGTTATCGCATTCAATAAGTGGGACCTCATGGATGAGGACCGCCGCTACTACCTAGACCGCGAGATCGATCAGCAGCTGAGCCACCTACCGTGGGTTACGCGTGTGAATATTTCCGCCGAAACGGGCCGCGCCCTGCAGAAGCTGGAACCTGCCATGATCGAGGCGCTGGAAAGCTGGGACCAGCGCGTGTCTACGGGTCAGTTGAATAACTGGTTGCGTGAGGCCATCGCAGCTAATCCTCCGCCGATGAAAAATAACCGCCTGCCGCGCGTTTTGTTCGCCACGCAGGCATCCACGCAGCCGCCGACGATTGTCTTGTTCACGACAGGGTTTTTGGATGCGGCCTATCGCCGCTACCTCGAGCGCAAGTTCCGTGAGCGTTTTGGCTTTCATGGAACGCCCATCCGCATCGCAGTGCGAGTGCGGGAGAGGCGCGGCAAGAAGCGCTAGCAGTATGCCCGTTACGCTGGGATTATAGCATTTAGGCGAGCGATTTTTGCACTGGAAACGGTGTGAGAATTAGCTCGCCTGTCCGTTTATGTCCGTTCATGTGGGGATCGATAGGATATAACCAGTTATAGATCCTCTCGTGATGGAAGGCTTAGTATGCTAGCCAGCGTAATCGCGCCAGATTCAATTCTGGCCATCGTGCTCCAGATCATCATCATCCTTAGCGCCCTGCTCTTGGGCACTCGCTATGGTGGCATCGGGCTGGGACTAATTTCCGGCATCGGTCTGATGCTCATGGTCTTTGTTTTCGGCCTCGCCCCGGGCGAGCCTCCGGTGTCAGTGATGCTGACCATCATCGCAGTCATTGGTTGTGCGGCTACCTTGCAACAGGCCCGCGGGTTGGAAGTGATGATGCAATTTGCCGAAAAGTTCCTTCGCGCCCACCCAGAGCGCATCACCATCCTCGCGCCGCTTACTACCTGGTTCTTGACGGTCCTATGCGGTACGGGCCACGTGGTGTACACGATGTTTCCGATCATTGAGGATATTGCCCTGAAGAAGGGCATCCGCCCAGAGCGCCCAATGGCTGTCGCCTCGACGTCGGCGCAGATGGGTATTACGGCCTCTCCAGTGTCTGTGGCCACCGTGTCCTTGGCGTCTATCATCGCGGAAAATGCCGGCGCTATCGACCACGCCTATTCCATCCCGCAGATCCTGATGGTGGCTCTTCCAGCGTCACTTTCTGGCGTCATTCTTGCCGCACTGTGGTCGCTGCGCCGCGGCAAGGACTTGGACGAGGATCCGGCATTCCAGGAGCGAATGAAGGATCCTGAGTTTGCCCAAAGCATCAACCAATCCACTGGGTCGCTTATGGATGAGGAATTTTCACCGGAGGCAAAGCGTGCGGTAGTTATCTTCCTCGTCGCTATCGCCAGCGTGGTCGCCCTCGGTGCCTTTGAATTCCTTCGCCCGCTTGTTCCGGGCGATGATGGCGAGCTGAGCCCGCTGTCTATGAACCTGGTTATCCAAATGGTCATGCTGGTTGCTGGCGCAATTATCTTGCTCAGCTGCAAGGCTGACCCGAAAAAGATCGCTTCCACCCCGGTTTTTAAAGCCGGCATGACCGCAGTATTCTCCGTGTTCGGTGTGGCCTGGATGGCGGATACCTTCTTCGAAGCCCATATCGACGCTTTGGAATCCAACCTGGGCTCCGTAGTGGAGGCCGCCCCATGGGCCTACGCCGTGGTGCTGGTCATCGTGTCTAAGCTGGTGAACTCGCAGGCCGCGGCCTTGGTTGCGATTGCTCCGATTGGACTGCAGCTGGGCATCGACCCTGCCATCATCGTCGGTTTCTACGGCGCGGCCTACGGCTACTTCATCTTGCCCACTTACCCCTCGGACCTTGCCTGCATCGGCTTTGACCGCACGGGAACGACGCACATTGGCAAGTTCGTCATCAACCACTCCTTCCTGATTCCCGGCGCCATCTCGGTATTTACTTCCTGCGTCGTGGGCTCGCTCCTAGCGCAGATCCTGCTTTAATCCGACTCCCGTACCAGCACGAAGGCATCCGTGCGGTACGGGATGTGCAGTTTTTGTCCGGGCGTATATCCCAAGTGCTCGTAGAGGTACCAGTCCAGGTTGTGGGTCATGCGCTCATGGATGGCTTCGCCGTTGCGTAGCCAGTAAGACCGGGTATGCATTAGCTGGTGAAGTTGTTCCAGGGTAAGTTCGTGCTCCCAGGTCAGGCGGAGTTCTCGCTCTAAAGACCACGGCGCCGTATAGTCCGGGTAGAAACCCGGTTTATGTACATCACCAGAGTGCATAATGCGAGAAAGCCGCAAAACCCATGGGTCGGCATTGACATCGAGCGTATTCCAGACCAAGAGGATTTTTCCGCCCGGCGCTAGGACGCGGTCAAGCTCTGCGCAGGCGGCTGCCACATCAACCCAGTGCCAGGTTTGGGCGAGGCAGGCTGCGTCTAAGGAGGCGTCGGCAAGCGCGGTGTTTTCGGCCGTAGCACGCAGGACCGGCAGGTGTAGACGGGAAGCGAGAACTCCCGCCATATCGGCGGAAGGCTCCAAGGCTATAACCCGCTCATTGGGAAGGGAGTCAGTGAGCTTTCCAGTACCTGCACCTATATCAGCTACGGTGTGGGCAGGGGCGATAAGGGCAGTGACTTCGTCCGGATAGCCAGGGCGTACATCGTGGTACGTGCTAGCGCCGCGGCGGAAGGCTTGGGCGGAGGCGGTGCGTTGCGCGGCAGTGCGGAAACCGGGGCCTTGCTTCGTGGAGGCCTTGCGGTAGCTAGGAAAGTGACAGGGATCTGGGCGGCGAGTCGACATAGCTCATCTAACCTACCGCGAATTAGAATGGCTGCCTATGAGGACACTTCCCGCAGCATCAGATCCCAGGTGGCTGCTGAAGACCGTCTTTTCTCGTCCCGCTCTCACCGTGCCGGCAGCATTCTGCATGGCTGTATCCTTTCTGCTTAACGCCACCAGCCCAGTGATAGTGGGCCATGCCATCGATGAAGCTGTGGCGCAGGGATCCATCCACCGGCTGGGGCTATGGCTAGCGGTATTAGTAGCCGCATTCGGTCTTAATGCCCTAGCCGCCTGGTACGGGCGCGGGCTTAATGCCCGAGCCATGTTGGTAGTTGGCCACGATGTCCGCATGGCCATCACGGATAGGATTCAAGACCCGCGTGGAATGGCGGGCAAGCCCCGCAGCGCCGGCGAGTTGCTGGCTATCGCCTCCACGGACGCTAGGCGGGTGCAGAATGCGGTGATGATGACGGTATTCCCCGTCGCAGAGATTAGCGCCATTGTGTATGTGGCTATTATGACCAGCCGCATCAATCTACCCTTGGGCATTGCCATTTTGTGTGGTGGCCCGCTCGTGGTGTGGGGCTCGGTGCGCGCGGCACAGCCACTGCGCGCCCGCTCAGGAATCCGCCAGGCGGCGTTGGCCAAGGCCAGTGCGATGGCCACCGATGTGGTGCACGGCCTGCGGATACTAAAAGGCTTGGGTGCGGTATCCACCGTCAGTATGCGCTATGCCCAGGCCTCTGACACTGCCTATGAGCGAACGGTAGACGCCAATGCCTCCCAAGCGCGCCTCAATGCTGCTACGGAGATTTTGGGCTCGGTGTATGTCATTGCGGTGGGCATTGGGGCAGGTACGCTGGCAATGCATTCCACGATCAGTGTGGGTGAGCTTATTACGGTTATTGGTCTGACGCAGTTCGTCATCACGCCGATGACGATGTTGGGGCGAAATATTGCCTCGCGCTGGGCGGCCGCGCAGGCAAGCGCTACGCGCATTACAGCGGTCCTTGCCGCTCCCAGCGTGGAAGGCCGGAAACCGCAGCTTCCGGCCCTCGCCCCCGGAGTGAGCGTGGTGGCCGAGCCTGCCCCAGATGATCTGGTTTTCTTGCCGCGGGAGCGTTTCCTTGTTGCTCCGCACGATACCCTGCTTTTTGAGGGAACCGTGCAGGACAATATTTCTTCCGATAGCGCGGTTGCCAAACGGGCGCTTTACACGGCCGCGGGGGAAGATATCCCGGGTGGTTTAGATCGCGAGGTGGGGGAGGGCGGCCGGAATCTTTCCGGTGGACAACAGCAGCGCGTGGCGCTAGCACGAGCAATTGCGGCGGACCCTGCGGTCCTTGTTTTAGCCGATCCCACTACCGCCGTGGACTCGGTGACTGAGCAAGTCATTGCGCAGCGGGTAGCACACCACCGCAGTATAAAGCCAACGCTCGTTTATACCGCTTCGCCGGCATGGACTGCTGTGGGATCGAGCCTATGATGCGGTTTCCTACGGCTTCGTGGCGCCAGGTGCGCGAAGAAATTGGCCGGCAGCTTTCCGACGTCCCCGGTGCGCGGCCGCAGGCTGCCGTGGCCCTTGCTTTACTCACCGCGGGCGCAAGCGCCAATGTAGCGATCCCGATCCTGCTGGGAAAGATTGTTGATGCCGTCATCACCAAAAGTGCAATTTCTACCATTGGCCTTTCGTTGATAGTGGTAGCCGTGGTCTCCGCAGCGCTCTCCGCAGCGGGGTTCTTTCTTCTCTCCCGCCTTATAGAGCGGGTGATTTCGGCTTTGCGTGAAGACATGGTGTCTACCGCTTTGCGCTTGCCCACTCATCGTGTGGAGGAAGCGGGCACCGGGGATTTGGTCTCTCGCTCCACCGATGATGTAGCAGAGCTCTCGGCAGCGGTCACCGAGACCGCACCAGTGTTGGCCAAATCTGCTTTTGCCATCGCCACCACCGGGGTGGCGCTACTTAGCCTCAATTGGCAATACATACTGGTAATAGTTGCAGTTACGCCGCTATATGTAGTCGCCGCTCGCAGGTACCTGCACCGAGCCCCTGGCCGCTATGCCGACGAGCGTGCGGCCATGGCTGAGCGGGCGCGCAGGCTTCTTGAGGCAATACGAGGGCGAAAGACCGTGCGCGCCTTTGGACTGGAAGGACAGATGCATGCCGGCATCGAACGTGCCTCCGCGCAAGTGGTAAAGGATGGCTACGCAGCGCGTAAAACCATGATGGTTCTACAGCTGTGGATGACTGGCATCGAGCTCACCATGCTGTGCTGTGGTCTTGGGGTGAGTTTTGGGCGGTGCAAACGGGAGCACTCACGGTTGGCGCCGTAACCTCAGCCATGCTTCTGCTTATCCGTTTGCGAGGCCCGCTCATGGGATTGATGCGGGTAATCGACACCGTACAATCCGGCTACGCCTCGCTGTCTCGCATAGTCGGGGTCGTCGTTGACCCGCCGCGGGCGGTGCCGGATTACGGCGCTCCAGCCCCATACGGAGAAGCCGAAATGCGAAATGTGAGTTTTAGCTACGACAACGGCGGCTGGGCTGTACGAGACATCAGCCTCAATATTCCTGCCGGGCATACGGTGGCTTTAGTTGGGGCCTCCGGTGCGGGTAAGACTACCGTTGCCGCACTTTTGGCTGGCTTGCGGGTTCCTGAAGAAGGAAAGGTCTTGGTCGACGGGGTAGAGGTAGCACTTCTTTCGGACGCTGAGCGCGTGGCGCGATTAGCCATGATCTCCCAAGAGGTACACGTTTTCTCAGGCACCCTCCGCGAGGATCTTTCTTTGGCTGCCCCTCAGGCAAGCGACGCACAGATGCTTCAAGCACTCGAGCGGGTGGGCGCACGCTGGTTCGCGCACCTAGACGAGGGCCTGGATACGGTTATCGGCTCACAGGGAGTCCAATTAGATCCTGTGGCGTCCCAACAACTCGCGCTGGCACGAATATTGCTTTTGGACCCGAAAATCGTCATTATGGATGAGGCCACTGCGGAGGCGGGTTCGGTGGGAGCCGAAGCCCTCGAAAAGGGCGCCATCGAAGTCACCCGTGGGCGTTCGGCGTTGGTCGTGGCGCATCGGCTCGACCAAGCAGCACGGGCGGATAGAATCATCGTGATGGATAATGGCCGCGTGGTTGAACAGGGAAGTCACCACGACCTGCTAGATTATGGTGGCCGTTATAAGCACTTATGGGACGCATGGCAGAAGGGACGACAAGGATGAACGCGAGGTCACTTCGGGCCGTGCTCGGTGCGGTAACTGTGTGTTTCCTTGCCGCTGCTGGCACTTCGTGTTCTAGCGAATCAACAGAGTCCCCGCACGCGGCAGAGACCACCAACACCGTTAACCTAGGAATCCCTACCTCCGCACCCTTGAACGGCCCTGAGCCCGGCTCTTATAGGACGATCAACCTGCCCTCCGGGCGTTCCTTTATCCTCAGTGTGCCCAAAGACTATACTGGGGATAAAAAATGGCCTATCGTCCTCGCCTTTCACGGGTGGGGTCAGTCTGCCGAAAATCTCCGTGGTTATTCTCGCCTGGATGCCGCAGATGCCATCATGATTTTCCCAGAAGGCAAGAAAAAGGCGTGGAGCCCCGCTCCATATGCCAAGACCTCGACAACGGAAGATAAGAAGTTTGTGCGGGAAATAATTGATGCGGTCCGCGCTACTTACCATGTCGATGATGGTCGAATTTTTGCCACCGGCATGTCTAATGGCGGCGGATTCGCTGCCTATCTGGCCTGCCAGATGCCCGATACCTTCAAATCCGTTGCCACCGTTTCCGCTGCCTATTATGAAGACATTCTGAAAAACTGTGCGCACTCTCCCGTCGGGCGGTTGGATATGCACGGCACCGTAGACCCTGTGGTGGGCTATTACGGAGGCACTCGCCACAAGACCAAGTACTACTCCGTGGAGTCCGTGCTGGAACAGGACCGCAAACGCAATGGTTGTTCGACCAAGGTCGATACCACCCGCTTGGTCAATAATGCGCTCGATATGAGGTGGAGTGGTTGTACCGCACCGCTCGAGCATATCCGTATCGCCGGGGGTTCGCACGTGTGGCCTGGAGGCACGGCGGACGCGCATAACGAGGTAGGTAGGTTCTTCGCTACCGATCGCGTCTTAGATTTCTTCGGAATACCTGGACGTCCGTCCGGTACCGCACAAACCTAGCTCTGCTTAAAGACCTGAAAGGTAGCACCTGGAACCTTGCGCACCCTTTCTATGCAAATGTCTGCAACGGTAGAAAAGCCGGCGCGGTGAGCCGTGCTACGCGGGGAGGTAGGCTCCGGAATTTGCGCTAGATGGAAAGTCCTGGACCCCCCATCTTCGGCGTTGAGCTCTATAACCGCCTGCGCTGTGGTGCCGGACCCAGCAAAGAAGTCTAAGACGCGAGCATCCTTGCCACCACCAATGGACAGAAGGTGTTTAATCAGGCGTACCGGCTTTGGAAAATCGAAGATGCCCTCTATACCCATTGCTTCCTCCGCATCGCGTCGGCCGGTGCGGGTCACTCCAAAGCGCTCGCCGTCCAGGATCGAACGTGGGCGTGCTCCTACCTTCTGGTAGTTCTTGGTGTAGACAAACCCGCGACGGAAAACCAGCTCATCGTAGAACTGTTCCACCTTGTCGAGGCTCCATCGCCAGCGAGCGACCTTTTTCTTTCCCACCGGTTGGTCTGGCCAATACTCCTTTCCATCGGGCCCTGAAATAGGAAAATCTAGAGAAGGAAGGTACCCAAGGGTTTTAGAATCTAGGCGTACCAAGGAGTATTTTCCCTTGTCATCCTCATGGTTATATTTGGTGGAGGTATGACCTTGGATATCGATATTGAAACCGGGGTTGTCTGAAGTTCGGGCGTAACACAGGATGTATTCGTGCTCTACCACGGCGTATTTTGCATCATTTTTGCCGGTGCCGGCCTTCTTCCAAATCAATTGGCCGGCAAAGCATCCCTCGCCAAACACCTCATCGAGTACCTTGCGGGTATTGGCTACCTCGTCTTCGCCAATGGAGACGAAGATGAACCCCTCAGAAGACAGCACTTCTCGAGCCAAAATCAACCGGGGGAGCATCATCGATAGCCATTCCGAGTGCCATTCCGCATAACTTCCTGAACGCAGCTGGCGACGTAAACGGTAGTTATCGCGGTAGACAAAGTCTTTGCCCGTGTTATAAGGGGGATCGATATATATGACGTCAAAGACCTCTCGGCGGGCGGCTAGCTCTTGCAAAACTGGAAGATTATCTGCGGCAAAGATCCTATTGAGGGAGTCACCCGGTGTACTGAGAGCATAATCGGGTGGGAAATTCCGTGTTAAGGGTTGATTTGCAGCTTCTCGGGCTGCGTCTTTGCCTGGCCAAACTAAGCCAAAAAATTCCCTGCCCGTATCCGGGTGTGATGGGTGCGGTGGGTTAGCAGTAGCCATGGTGCAAAGCCTTTGTCAGGAGGGGGAAACGTCAATATCGTCTAACGCTAGCATTCGCAAGAATTAGGACAGTTGGCCTTAGCTAAAATGCCGCCGCTGCCTAGTAGTTTGGGGCTTTGGAGTGCGGCTAAGCCGGTGGCCTTACATGGTCGTCAGGCTGTGGGGGCCTCCATTTATGCTTCTGAGAAGAACTCCGCTACAGAGCGGAATTGCTTTTGATTTAGCGGAGGCAATGTTTGGTCTAGTGACTCAATCGCTCGATTTGGTGGCATGGAGCTAGAAGTATCGGTACGTTGGGATGTGTTGCCGGACACGGCAATAATTAGACAAAGCTAGAACTAGAAGAAAGGATAACCACATGGGTATCTTCGATAAGGCCAAGGATGCACTGAACTCCGACAAGGGCGAAGAGATCACCGATAAGGGCTTGGACAAGGCAGCTGACGCAGCTAAGGGCAAGCTGGGCGAGGACAAGGCAGACCAGATCGACAAGGCTCGTGAAGCTGCTGATGGTAAGCTCGGCAACGAGTAAATAGCTTTCACCCGCTAGACGGGTGAACAGTTAGTTTTTATTTTGGCCCCCAACCCGTCAGGGTGGGGGCCAAAATGGTATCCCAGTTCAACCCAATGGGCTGCTAAAGGTCTATACCAGTGATATCACCTATTTGTGGGTGAAATGCGCTATAGAATGGGCGGATCCGCCTGAACTTTTGCAGGAAATCGCTAGGATTATTTGCGTGAACAATCTTGAAGGCACCGTCTCCCACGCGGGCTCCGCTAAGCAACGCTTGCTGGAGCAGAGTGCTCGTATCCTGGCCAAGGGTGGGCGCGACGCTTTACAGGTTTGTGCTGTCGCGGAACAAATCGATGTGCCAGTCGATGAAGCTAAGTCCTTTTTTGAAGACGACCACGACCTTTATATTCAAACCAGCCGGTTCTTGGACGAGCGTCTCCGAGTAGCTGCCTACGAGGCACTCGATAAATTGCCGGATGGTGTGACCGCGATTCAGAAACTTCGCGAGTCTGCCAAGGCTTACTTCAACTTAGCTGTTGATAATCCCACCTACTTCGCCGCTTATAACAACTGCGAGACGGCAACGAGTTTTCCCAACTTTGAGGAAGGCATCGAAGAGGCGAAAAGCTTTGATGCCTTTCCGCCCACTTTCCGCTGGATGCTTGAACAGATGCGGGAAGCAGCCATTGCAGCACGCGGCGATTTTGATCACCGTTTGGTAGTGACCCAAGCTCTTACTTTTTTGTCTGAGTTGCAAGGTATCACCCACTTAGCCACGTTCGGCATTATGCGGCATCTTTCGCCGACGGCGAAGAAGCAGACCTTTAATGCTTGCATTGAGACTTTGTTCTCTGGTTTGGAAGTTAGCTTGCGTGACGGGGAGATTGCGCCCTTTGAACCGCGAGCACTCGTTGGCGATCCAGCGGAACCGTTTACTACAGCAGCGAAGGACATGCCAAAGTCTACGATTGAGGAAAAGCGCGCAGCCGTCTTCCGTGGTGCGGCCGAAGAGATTGTCTATAACGGTCTTCCTAGCTTGCATCTCGGCTCTGCTGCCGCACGAGCAGGCGTAGATTTGGCAGATGCGGAGCATCTTTTCGACGGTAATTCTCACCTGCTGCGTTCTTTGGAAGAATCTTTGGATGAAGCCAATACGCTAGCAATCATGCGCCAGAACCAGGCCGTGCCAGAAGGTTCTCACGGACTGGATTATATTAAGGCAACCGGCTTTGGTTATTTGGAGTATGCGCTGGAAGATCCCGTCGGCTTTGTTGCCCTCATTGAGGTCTCTAGCCGCTCGATCGTCCCCGTTTCTTTCGACGAGACCGGCGATACTGAGCAACCATTTGATATGGGCAAGGCATTTACCTTCATCATGAATTTGGTGCGCGATGCCATTGCTGAGTCGAATGGACCACGTTCGCCGTGGATTCTTTTTACCCAGATTGCAGCTTTGTGGGCTTCTATCCACGGCCTTTCGCAGCTAAGTACCGTAGGTGCGTTGCGCTATCACTCGGCCAATTTTTACTTTGGCCTAGCTTCTAAGGTGATGGACATACTCCTTCAGGGCATGGTTAATGTACTTGAGCTTAAAAAGCCCGATTAAGCATCCACAAGCAGCAAGGGGATTTCGGCACTGGGCGTCGCGTTTTCTAAATCCATCCTTGCGTCTGCGCTATGGTTGCTGCCTCAAAGCGATTTCCAGCCGCAGTTTTGGCGATGAGCGAAGATATAATATTGCGCACCGTTCCATTGCTCAGGTGGATCTTGCGGGCGATCTGGTGAGTGCTACTACCTTTCAAGGCGAGAAGTGCGACTTCTTGTTCGCGTGCGTTCAGTGGATTTTCCCGAATGAAAATGGTCTCTTGGGCGAGTGCTGGGTCAATGACCTTAAGCCCGGAGTGCACCCGCCGAATGTCTTCGGCTAGTTTTTCTGGCGGGGTATCTTTGACTACGAACCCGGAAACCCCGGTCTCCAGCGCCCGTTTCACGTAGCCACCGCGGCCGAAGGTAGTGACTATGAGGCTGCGGCAGCCCGTGCCTTGCAGCTCAACGGCGGCATCTAGCCCGTTCTTGCCGGGCATTTCAATATCCAGCAGAGCAACATCGACGCTATGCTTGGCGACGAGCCCCGCAACCTCCACACCCGTTGCGCACTGTGCTACAACGCTAATGTCTGGCTCTGTTTCCAAGAGAGCAACTAGCGCCCCTCGCACCAATGATTGATCCTCAGCAATGAGAACTCGAATGGTTTCAGGCATCGCCTACACCTCCGTCGGTGTTAAGAGGAAGAAAGTCGTTGTCTCCGTCCATAGTAACCAAGGCGAGCGTGCAGTCATTGCGGCGCGCAAAAAGCAGCTGCCCGCCAGCTTTTGTCACGCGGTTGCGCAGACCACTAAGCCCTCCTTGGGGACGGAACAGGCTTTCTTCTGCACCGAATCCGCAGCCATCGTCTGCTACCTGCAGTTGGTGGTCTGTCACTTGGACCCAGCAATGGGTGGCACCGGAGTGCCGGACCACGTTGGTGGTCAATTCGCGCAGAGCCCAGGAAAATTCGGCGTCATAAAGACCAGCGGCCTTGGTAGCCGAAGGCAAATAGGGCGCAATACCCGCGGTTTCGAGCGCCCTCCGGGCGGCGTGGATTTCGCCTTCAAAAGTGGGCATGCGCATCCGAGTCACTGTGGAGCGGACTTCCGCCAGACCTCGGCGAGAAAGCTCACTTACCTCTTGCAGTTCCTGCCTTGCCCGCTGTGGATCCGTATCTATTAGCCGGCGCGCCAGCTCGGACTTAAGATTAATCACGGTAAGAGAGTGCCCCAAGAGATCGTGAACATCGGTAGCAATATCCTCGCGCTGGCGTGCCAGCTCCAATCGGCGTTCTAGCTTTGCGCGACTATCTTGACGCTGGGAAAAGGTGCCGAGCAGCACTAAAAATATTGGCCAAGCGAAAAGGACGATGAGGACCCAGCCGATATTTTTGGGCGTAAGGTACCAAGTGGCAGCAGCCACCACCGCCCCTGTAAGAAGGGTGAACGCTAAGCTGTGGCGCAAAGGAAGGTTAAAGCCGAGCAATGCCGCCAAGTACGGCGCAAAAATGACGGCAATGCTCCCGAAGAAGACAGTCGACAATACCGCGATGGCTGCAAGTGCAAACCAATACAGCCCGATTCGCTGCTCTACCCGCCATCCGCGGGGGTAGTAGCCTCCAGCGCCGAAAGCGAAGAAATAGACAAGACCGAACACTAGAGCGCACGAAAGGGCCCCGATTTGATTAGTAAGGGTCATCCCCGGCGCGGCAAAAGTGGTCCCCAGTCCAGGAATGAGAAAGACTAACCACACACTGGCAAAAAGCGCACTTTTGAGGCTGAACCCGCGGAATGGCTCTCGGAGAGATGACATCAGCGCCGAGCTTTGTCGCGGGAGCGTAGCAGGAGGCACGCGGTCAGGAAGATTGTCGTCCATACCGCGAAGTTTAGCCACGCCATCCACAACGGGTGCGTAATCGTGCCTTCATCCCCGTTGAGGAACTGGCTTCCTTCTGCCAGAGGCCACTGGGCTAGTACAACTGGACCGAAAAGGGGAGTGAAGCGGCCCCACTCCATTAGCGGCTTGGTCAGCGGTGTGAACACATTCGCCGCGAAAAGAAAAAGAACAACAGACGTCGAGGCGATTGCGACGGAGTTGTCGGTGGGCAACGCCATTGCCCACACCAAGCCATAAAAGCCCAAGGGAATGGAAACTAGGAGGCAGGAAATGAAGCTTAAGATCCACTGGTGTGGCTGCATTTCCGCATGTGTAGCGGCGCCAGTCAAATATACTGCCGTAATGGGTAGCAGGGCTTGAAAGCCGATGGATATGAGGTTTGCCCACAGCAGCTGGCGTGAGCGTAATGGAGTAAGCGCTAGTTGGCGTGCCCACCCAGTCTTGGCATCGGTGACGGCGGAGCCGGCGGCTGCAACGGAACCGGCGACGCCACCGTAGAGAGCCATACTGATCATTTCTAAGGCAGCAAAATTTCCTTCTTTAAAGGGGGTATCGCCAAAGTCCATCATGGCGCCGAAGAGGAGATAGAAAAGCACCGGCAAAATGGTGCTGAAAAATATCGGAGTGAAGTTTCGACGCAGGCGCAGCAGGTTATGGGCAGCAAACCGCAGGGTTCGTGCAGTGGTGGTTGCAGATTTTATCGTCATGGGAGATTCCTTGTGCAAAGGTTTACTGGAAGTGGCTGGTTAAGGTTGGGGCGCAGTCATCGTTAAAAATGCGTCCTCTAAGGAGCGATTCCGAATTGTGATGTTGCGCGCCGAGGTGTGGTTAAGGAGGTATCTTGCAAGCGCATCAGAGTCACTGGTTACCATGCGGGCGTAGTCGCCAGACTGGGAAATCTCGGTAGAAATCGGTAGCTCGTCTGTAGAGGGGACTGGCCCTGCGAACTTCGCCTCGACAATGCGCTGGGCCGACTGCTCGCGAAAATCCTGGGCGCTCGCATCCGCACATAGTTTGCCTTCATGAAGGAGAATAATCCTTTGCGCAAAATTGTCCGCCTCCTCCAGATAGTGGGTGGCAAAGACAATAGTTCGTCCCAACTCTGCCTGGCGGCGCATGGTGGTCCAGAACTCGTGGCGAGCATTAGCATCCATTCCTACAGTGGGCTCATCGAGCAAGAGAACGTGGGGATTGCCTAAAAGCGCGAGCGCGAATCGCACACGCTGTTGCTCGCCGCCAGAACATTTGCCCACCTTTCGGTGAAGGATCCGTGTGAGGTCGGCTTGTGCGGCTATATCCCCGACTGGCAGGGGATGTGGAAAGGTGGCGGACATCATCTGCAGGGTGTCCAGGACTGTGAGCTCGGATAGGAGGCCGCCGGTTTGCAATACGGCGCCGATCTCCGAGCCTTGTACGGCAGCTCGCGGCGTGCGGTTAAGGACTGAAATGCTGCCTGTGGTGGGGGTGGTGAGGCCAAGGATGAGGTCAAAGAGGGTGGTTTTGCCGGCACCATTGGTGCCTAAAAGTCCTACGATTTCGCCCTGGGAGATACTAAATGAAACCTCGCTCAGCGCACGGACCGGCTCTGAGCCTCTCGTGGTGAAAGTTTTACTGACTCCGGAAACTTTTATGGCTGGCGTGTGTTTCGCCCTAAGGTCTGTCGTGCTCATACCTAAAAGGTATTCGGGGCCAGCCAGAATGGTGAATAGGATCTGTCATGAAATTTTCATGACAAGTGTCATGGCGCGATAGGCTGGGTGAGTGCTTACTACTCTCGCAGCGGCCGCTGGGCTATTTGTGGCCACCAATATCGATGACATTATAGTTCTATCCCTCTTTTTCGCCCGCGGTGCTGGGCGCAAGGGCACAACTGCCGCGATACTGATGGGCCAGTATCTCGGTTTCCTTGGCATACTGGTGGCCTCTTCCGTTGTCGGATTGGGCTTCAACGCCGTTATACCGACCGATCTCATTCGCTACTTTGGCCTCATCCCGTTGTTGCTGGGCCTGTGGGCGGCGTGGCAAACATTCCGAGGTGAGGATGACGATGAGGATATTTCCGGCAAAAAGCTGAGCACGCTGGCGGTCGCCGGAGTCACTTTTGCCAATGGAGGGGACAATATCGGCGTATACGTGCCCGTTTTTACTACCTCTACGCCGGCCGAAGTAGCAGTTTATTGTGCCGTCTTTCTTGCGCTTGTAGCCCCACTTGTTTTGGCGGCGCGGTTTGTGGCAACTCGGCCAGGAATCGCCGAAGCGCTGGAGAAGTGGGAGAGTGTGCTCTTTCCCGTGGTGCTCATTGCGCTGGGAATCGCGATTTTGTTTGCAGTATAAGAAAAGCCAGCACCGTGTAGGTGCTGGCTGCTTTTTGTCGGGCTAACAGGATTTGAACCTGCGACCCCTACACCCCCAGTGTAGTGCGCTACCAAACTGCGCCATAGCCCGCCGTCGCACTGTGCGACTCATCTAGATTACATCAGTAGGATTCTACTGTGAAATTTGGTGTGTAACCTGCGTTAAAGCTCGTCGGTGGAATACACCCACGTACCGTCGAAGCGGCGGAACGAGGAACGTTCGCGCTGCGAACCGACAGCTGCTCCCTTATAAAACGCCTCAAATTCCACCACGCCGGAACTATCCATAAGGCCGCCGCCTTGGGTATCTAGGATATCGAGGCGGTAGAACCTAATGGGGGAATCTGCCAAGTCGAGGGCCTCAGGTCGAGTGACAGGATCCCACGTGCGCAGCAAGTACTCCTCGTCGCCGGTAACAAAAGCGCTAAACCGGGAGCGCATGAGCGCTTCTGCGGTGGGCGCATTGCTACCGGCATGGTACTTGCCGCAGCACTCGCCGTAGGAAAGGCCGGTGCCACAAGGACAGCGGCGCGAGGAATCATAAGCAGGCATTAGTGTGCGTCCACGATGGTGACGTTGCCTAACATGCGCTCGACATCAGTATCCTTCGCGGCAGAGTGCAAAATTGATACCTCTTCCGCTGAGAGATTACCGGCGAGTTCGATACGGCGCTCGAAGCTGGCAGGGCCGGTTTGGGTGATGCTCACATGGACGTCGTCAAGCGCGAGCTTTTTGCCAGCCTCCTTGATAGCTTGGGTCGACGCCGTGGCGAGGGCGGACATAAGAAGACCCTCGGCGGTAAACCCCTTGCCCTTGCCGCCGTTCTTTTTAGTGCGGTCAGCGCTAAGGCTATGGTCATTGTGGCGCACGACCACGCCGAATTTGGTGCCGGTGGCCGGCTGCGCAACGGCGGCGTCGGTACCTACTTCTTCCGGCGTGTAATCGGCAACGATAAACTGCTCGGCCCACGCCCCAATGAGATCCGCTGCACGCGCGGCCGTACCTTGCTTGGTGAGCAGGTGGTCGGCCTTGTCGAGGGAGACCAAGGACTTGGGGTAGCGCGTGAGGAGGAAGATATTCTGCGCATTATCGATACCCACGGTTTGGTCGATGGGAGAGTGCAACACCATCAAGGGCTTGCGTAGCTTAGGCAGATATTCCTCGGGATTGGTATCTGCCAAGTCCTCCAAGAACTTGCGGGAGATGATGAGCCCGCGGCCGCCGAGGACGACTTCTACTTCACCATTGGCGTCGACCTCGCCAATCTTATCCGCGTAGTGAAGCACGGAGTGGGCTGGATCAAACGGGGCGCCGAGGGTAGCTACCGCTTTGAGGGACTTCATGGTCGTAGCTGCCTTCAAAGCGGCGGCTCCGCCCAGCGAGTGGCCCATGAGCAATTGTGGGGCAGAGTAGTTCTCCGTCAGCCAGGCGGCAGCGGCATGAATATCTTCAACGTTCTGGCTAAAAGTAGTATCGCCAAATTCACCGGCGGACTGGCCAAGGCCGGGAAAATCGAAACGCAAAGTGGCGATGCCGAACTCGGTGAGCTGCTTCGCGGTGCGGGCAGCACCGGGAGTATGGCGGGAGCCGGCGAAGCAATGGGCAAAGATGGCATAGGCGATCGGAGGAGAATCCGGGAAGTCGATGGTTCCAGCCATCTCAGTACCCCGGCTCGAAGGCAGCTTTACATTGACGGATTGCATGAGAACTAGAATAACGGGCCTCTTTCCCGCAATCCATACGAGGTTGACTACAGTCGATAGGAGCAATCCATTTAAGGAGGATGAGTCATGGGCGCGTTTGATTGGTTCTGGAAGGCAATGGGCTCGCAAAGCGAGCGTAATGATAAGAAATCCAAGGCCATCGTGGGTTCAGCAGACGAAGCTGCCCGGACATTGAGCCAGCACGATGACGCAGCTGTGGCCCAGGCCGCGCGCGATGCCGTTCAGTCCGGTGAGATAGTGGACAAGGCGCAGTTCCTCGCGGCCCTGGCAGTGGCCTGCGAACGCACCCTGGGTATGAACCCCTTTAACGTGCAATCACAAGCGGTGCTGCGCCTACTCACCGGAGACGTCATCCAGATGGCCACCGGTGAAGGCAAGACCCTGGTGGGTGCCATGGCTGCCACCGGCTTTGCGCTGACCGGAAAGCGCGTCCATGTAGTTACCGTCAATAACTATCTTGCCGCCCGAGACGCCGAATGGATGCGGCCTGTCGTGGAGTTCTTTGGCTTAAGCGTCGCCTCGGTGACGGAGGGCATGTCACCGAACGAGCGCCGCGTTGCCTACGCGCAGGATATTATCTACGCACCGGTCAACGAGCTGGGCTTTGATTTGTTGCGCGATAATCAAATTACCGACCGCTCCCACACGGTGCAGGCTGCCGGCGACGTTGCCCTCGTGGATGAAGCCGATTCCGTCTTGGTGGATGAGGCGCTTGTGCCCCTAGTGCTGGCCGGTAATCGGCCGGGTGAGGCCCCCACCGGGCACATCACCAATGTGGTTTCCCGCCTGCGCGAGAAGCTGGACTACTCCATCTCTGAGGACGGCCGCACCGTTCAGCTGACCGAGACTGGTGCACGCCGCGTGGAGCAGGAATTGGGCATTGATTCGCTCTATTCGGAGGAGAATATCGGCACCATCTTGGTGAAGGTCAACCTCGCCCTGCATGCCAAGGCCCTGCTTATCCGGGACATCCACTACATCGTGGTCGATGGCAAGCTGCAGCTTATCGACGCCTCCCGGGGCCGCGTTGCCGACCTCCAACGCTGGCCCGACGGACTCCAAGCTGCAGTAGAAGCCAAGGAAGGCCTAGAAGTTTCCGAAGGCGGGCGTATCCTCGACACCATCACGCTACAAGAACTAATGCGGCGTTACCCACTTGTGTGCGGCATGACTGGTACCGCGGTGGAGGCGACCGATCAGCTGCGGCAGTTCTATGATCTTCATGTATCCGTGATCGACCGCAATAAGCCGCTGCAGCGCTTTGACGAGCAAGACCGCATTTTCGCGACAGTCGATGATAAATCCGCCGCCATCGTGGAGGAAATAGCCACCATTCACGCTACGGGTCAGCCCATCCTGGTGGGCACGCAGGATGTAGCCGAGTCGGAAGATCTGGCGGATGCGTTGCGCGAGCGCGGCATCGACGTCAATGTGCTCAACGCTAAAAACGATGAGCAGGAGGCAGAGATCGTGGCCGAGGCCGGCGATATTGGACGCGTTACCGTCTCTACCCAGATGGCCGGACGCGGCACCGATATTAAGTTGGGCGGTGCTAACGAAGCTGACCACGATGACGTAGCGGAGCTGGGAGGCTTGGCGGTTATCGGTACCTCCCGCCACCGCACCGCCCGCTTGGATAACCAATTGCGCGGCCGTGCAGGCCGGCAGGGCGATCCGGGCCTGTCTCTATTCTTCGTCTCCCTTGAAGACGATGTGGTCCAGCAAGGCGGCGACGGCGAGACTGTGCGTGCCCAACCAGCAGAAGACGGGCGCATTGAATCCAAGCGAGTGAGCGATTTCGTGGCCCACTGCCAGCGCGTGACCGAGGGCCAACTACTCGAAATTCATGCCCAGACCTGGAAGTATAACCAGCTCCTGGCGGATCAGCGCATTATTATTGATGAGCGCCGAGCCAAACTACTGGATACTGATCAAGCCTGGCAGGAACTATCCCAGCGCGCCGCAGAGCGCGCAGCAGAGCTCACGGAGGTTCCTGAGGAAGCCCGCATCAAGGCCGCGCGCGAAATCATGCTCTATCACTTGGACTTGGCCTGGGCCGACCACCTGGAGCTTATGGACGATGTGCGCGAGTCCATCCACCTGCGCGCCATCGCACGTGAGACGCCCATCGATGAGTACCACCGCATTGCGGTGAGGGAGTTTAAGGACTTGGCCCAGCGGGCCGTCGACAAGTCTGTGGAGACTTTCCGCACAGTGCTTATCGACGCCGCCGGGGCACACCTCGATGACGCCGGCCTCGCTCGTCCGAGTGCTACATGGACCTACATGGTCTCCGATAACCCCCTTGCCGGCAAGGGAAATTCCGTGCTGAGCGGCATCGGAAACATTTTCCGGTGAAATTATTCCCCGCGAAGGGGTCATGGACTCACATGAGTCGCTAGTATTGTTATAAGTAACTCGTAACTAATCCCCGGAGGTAACAATGAGCGAGAACACCGGAACCCCGGAACCACAGGTAGAGACCACATCTGTATTCCGCGCAGACCTGCTCAAGGAGATGGAAAACGGCGCGAATGGCAATGATGCTACCGCTGCCGGCACCGACAACCTGGCGGAAGGTCAGGCCCTCCTCGTGGTAAAGCGTGGCCCGAATGCGGGTGCCCGCTTCTTGCTGGATCAGGCGACTACTACCGCCGGCCGCCACCCCGAGGCAGACATCTTCCTCGATGACGTTACGGTGTCCCGCCGCCACGCGGAGTTTCGCAAGAATGATGACGGCAAGTTCGAGGTAGTTGATGTGGGATCCCTCAACGGAACCTACGTGAACCGCGAACCCCGCAACTCCCAGGTGCTCGAGGTAGGAGACGAAATCCAGATTGGCAAGTTCCGCCTGGTTTTCATCGCTAACCAGAGCTAATTATTTTCGTAGACTAGCCGCACTTCCTTACAAGGAGGGGCGGTGTCGTCTACTTATGTCACGATAAGAACTTTCAGTACCCCTAAGAGATAGACACAGTGAGCGCAGCAGATTCCTCGGCCGCAGCAGTACGCCGCACCAGCCCTAAAGCTAAGAAGCCAAAGACCATGTCCATTGGCGTGGTTTTGGAGACGCTGAATCAGCAATTCCCTGACGTCACGGTGTCCAAGATTCGCTTCCTCGAATCTGAGGGGCTCATCAGTCCACAGCGCACGGCCTCGGGCTACCGCCGCTTCACCCAGGAGGACGTGGACCGACTGCGGTATATTCTCACCACTCAGCGCGATAACTATACGCCGCTGAAGGTTATCCGCGAGCAGCTAGAAGCCATGGATTCCGGCCAGGTGACCGCCATCGTTTCCGCAGGAAATGCGGAAACCCTGCTCTCGCCGCAGCAGTTTAAGGCCCCTGTGGTCACCCGCCTGACCGATGTAGAGGTGGCTACCCAAGCTAGTGCCAGCGAAGATGATGTAGCCTCCTTGGTTAAATATGGCCTCATCCGCCCGGATGTCGCAGGCTTTTTCAATACCGACGACGTAGCCATTGTCTCGGCCGCGGTGGCGCTTAAGGCATTTGGTTTCGGCTCCCGTGAACTCAAGTCCCTGCGCAATAACGCCCGCCGACAGGCAGACCTGATCTCCCAGGCAGCGGCTCCAGTGGCGCACTCCAACTCCGATACCGCGCATCAGAAGGCGGAGGAAATCTCCCAGCAAATGACCGCGCTCGTGGTGTCCTTGCACGCAACGCTAGTGAAGTCGGATCTGCGCGACGAATACCACTCCTAATACACACGCGCTCCCGTCTTTGTGGGAGAGTGGTAGTTATGAGTGATGTATCCCTAGAGTTCCACGGTATTCACCAGGTCGGCCCCGAAGACGATGTGTGCGCTGTGCTGCGTTGGCCGGAAGAGAACCGGTTGATCCCCGTGTGGATCTCCCCGATTGAAGGCATGCAACTAGCTGCCGCTTTAGACGGACACCAGCCAAACCGTCCCACCTCACACGATCTGATCAGCGAGGTGTTGGAAGGAACCGGCGGGGTAGAGGCGATTGAAATTGCCAATTACCACCAGGGAACCTTCATGGTAGATATCAAGGCCCCGAATGGAGAGGTTTATGATTCTCGGTTAAGCGACGCACTTGCAGTGTCCGAATATTTCAACGTTCCGATTTCAGCCGAAGCAGATCTACTTGCCCAGGTGTCCGTTTATGCCAGCGATTCGGATGTGAAAGAGTACTTCGACCTGGAAATTTCCACCCCCGGCGCCGGCGATGATGTGCAGACCAGCGAAAACAGCGAATCCTCGACCTCGGCATCGGGAAATGCGCAGGCAGATGCAGATTTTGAAGCCATGATGAGGTCTTTGGGTATGGACGAAAAGGATTTCCTTTCGGGGGATGACGACGAAAAAAGTTAATGACACGCGTGTGACTAATGGTGACAATGGGGTTTGAGAAGTCTAAAGTTGTACTTGACAGTTGAGCAAGCAGCGCTTGACGGGCGTATTCGCTTGGCTTTTAATTGATCTTTAGAACTTCCAACAAACCCCATTGGAGTAATTACGTGAGCAATAACGAGGACTCCCAGTCCGAAACCACCTACGTGCAGGAATCGCTTTTCGACGTCGGACCCGACGAAGAGGTGGGCTACCGCGTTCCCATCGCTTGCCAGGTAGCCGGCATCACCTACCGCCAGCTGGACTATTGGGCTCGCACCAACCTGGTCAACCCTTCCATCCGCACGGCGCGCGGCTCCGGCTCCCAGCGCCTGTACTCCTTCAAGGATGTGCTGGTACTCAAGATCGTGAAGCGCCTGCTGGATACCGGCATCTCCCTGCAGAATATCCGTTTGGCAGTTGAATCCCTGCGCGATCGTGGCGTAAATGACCTGGCAAAGCTGACCCTTGTCTCCGATGGCACCACCGTGTACGAGTGCCGTTCCAACGATGAGGTCATTGACTTGCTCGCTGGCGGCCAGGGCGTCTTTGGCATTGCGGTTCCGGGCATCTTGAAGGAGCTGTCCGGCACCATTTCTTCCTTCCCTTCGGAGCGCATCGATGACTTCGCCGAGGACAACGTGGTCGGCCTCGACGAGTTGGCTGCTCGTCGCAAGCGCAAGAGCTCCTAAGCTCGACCACATAGAATCCACCCTCCTTCCCAGCTCACGGGGAAGAAGGGTGGATTTTTGATCTCTATCGTCTTGAGACAACAATGCAAGACAGTCCTTTTCCGCGCTGTGTGGCTCGCGGGATCGAGGTCGAGCTCTGCCTTAGAACCCGTGCCGGCCTTGAGCTTAAATTGGGTGGAGTGCCCGTGGGTGGGCTGTGTATGAGAGCTCTAGTCTTTTTAAGGGCAAAAAATTAAAGCACCGCACGAGACTTCGTACGGTGCTGGGAAAAATCGGTTCCTCGTTAAATGCCGACGGCCTTGTTGATTGCTCCCGAAAGCTGGGTCTCATCGGTGGAATCAACGGAAGTGAAGCTATCAGCCGCGGACTTCAGTGCGGCATCGACATTGCCTTCACCGACATGAACGACGCTGAGAGAAACGTCCTTGGAGGCGGCGTCGTCAAGAGCGGACGTGAATTGAGCATCATCCATGTCTTGCTCGGTGCCAGTAGTTACGACGAGCACGCGTGCCTTATCGCCGCTGCCTGCAGCTTGGTCGGCGGCATTGGCTACTGCCGCTACCACTGCGCTGCGCGTTTGCGGAACACCGCCAGTTCCAAAGCCACTGAGCGTGCCGGATACAGCGTTGCCATCGCCAAAGCCCAGGTTTTGTCGGAACCCAACCGTGGCGGTTTCAGAGATAGGAGAGGAGTAGTTCCACAAAGAAACTGCTCCGCCGTCAGCGGCTAGGTCAGAAGCAGTGGTGCCCAAGGCTTTGGATACAGGGCCGTACATCGGCGCCATGGCCGTAGAGGTATCCAAGAGCAGGAGCGTATTTGCCGCCATCGTCACATCGGGCTTGGGAGCTGCTGCGGAACTCGTCGCTGGAGCGGAGCTCTTCGAGGAAGAAGAGCTCGTGGGCGCATCGGACGTGGAAGCACTGGAAGCAGCTGCCGTGCTGGTTTCCGGTGCAGCCTCGGTGCTGGTTTCCACTGCGGCGGGTGCGGCGGAGTCTTCGCCGTCGTCGTTGCCCGCGCCGCGTAAAAGGAAGGTAACCAGGGCGATTATGGCCAGCAGCGCGATAATAGCCACCGCAATAACCCATCCCGCTACTGCGAAGCTATTTTTCCCGTTTGAATGCCGTGCCATGTGGTGTTTTCCTCCCAAGCAAACTGCCGTTGTTAGTGGCTCATTCTAGCGGGGCAAGTGCCTGATCTATCACAGCGACAAGCCGTTCTCGCAGTGGTTCAGCTTTGTGCGCCAGCGTTCTTTGCCTCGAGACGTATTCGGCCTTGCCCTCAGGTGTTTCGATGGGCACGACGCCAAGTCCCCAATCACGGCAGTCATAAGGGGACGCCTCCATGTCAAGGATGCGCGCTTCAATCGCCAGATCCAGGCACTCAAGGAAAAGTTCGCCTGGAACCAGTGGTCCCAGCTTCCAGGCCCACTTATATAAATCCATTGTGACGTGTACGCAGCCTGCCTGGTCATTGTCGGGCTGATCCTCACGATGCAGGACAGTGAGGTTAAGAGGGCGAGCGGGAGGAGTAAAGAACCGGAAGGCATCATAATGAGAACACTTAATTGAGTGCTCATCGACAACCCGATTGGTCCCGTCCGCACCAAGCCGCAAGGGCAGCGAATGTCGCGGGGAATCCGTGTGGTAGACCATTGCCCATTCATGCAGACCGAAGCAGTCAAAGTGGGCCGGATTGGTAGCGGAACGCCGAAGCAGATTAGAAATATACCGAACCGAGTCACCACGACGCTCTAGAAAGCTGCCGATGTCGACGGTGATGCCGTCTGAGGTGGCGTGGTAATCCCGCCATTCGGCATGCGGAGGAGTGCCCGTTAGCGCAGTTCCTACACCTGGGTGCCAGCGCTTTAGGTGAGAAGGGCGTACGGGGTAGTACTCAAAGAGAAAATCGAAAACAGGGTGGTAGCTGCCAGGATGTCGGAAGCGCTCCAAGCGGTCGGTGGCTTGCTTTTCGTGTTCATGCTGTTGAGCACTCCATTCCTCAGGGCTCAAGATACGCATGAGAGTTAACCTCCTTGACTTAGCGGCGTCGGCGGCGGGCGACTTTGCCGCCTGAGCGACGGCGTTGGAAATTGGATTTCTTGACAGATTTCGCTGGTTTCTGGGGTACGGCCTGCCCGGGCGGGGGAAGGGCAGGGCCATTGGGCTTGCGAGCACCCGTAATCTCCTTAAGTACCGGCGCACCTGCAGGATTGTCACGGTGAGAAATATCGTGCTCCGTAGCTGTGACCCCGGCTTTCTTAATTAGAGCGTCTACTTCTTTGCGTTGTTCATCCATGACCAAAGTGATCACGGTACCCGCAGCACCGCCGCGTGCCGTGCGGCCGGCGCGATGGAGATAGGCTTTGTGCTCCGCGGGCGGGTCGGCGTGAACAACGAGTGAAACGTCTGCAATATCGATACCGCGGGCGGCAATATCGGTGGCGACCAAGACTGGAATGCTGCCATCGGCGAAGCCTTCGATTGCGCGGGTACGCGCGCCTTGGCCTTTATCGCCATGCAATGGATAAGCGTTGATGCCGGAGCGACGCAATTTCTTGACCTGCCTGTCCACGCCGTGCTTCGTACGCATGAACATGATGGTTTTGCCTTGGCGGGCAGCAATGCGCAGCACCACCTCGTTGCGGGCGGTCCGCTCGCCGACGAAAAAGAGGTGATGGGACATGGAATCCACTGCAGCTTGCACCGGGGCAGTGGAGTGGACCACTGGGTCATGGAGGAACTGCTCCACCAGTTTGTTGACGTCGCCGTCAAGCGTCGCCGAAAACAGCAAGCGCTGGCCTTGAACCGGAGTTAGGCGCAGAAGCTTGCGTACTTGGGGCAAAAAGCCCATATCGGCCATCTGGTCGGCTTCATCCAGCGCAGTGATCTGGACCGCATCCAAATGCAGCTTGCCCTGATCAATTAGATCCTGGGCACGGCCAGGGGTAGCGACAAGAACATCAACGGGGCGGGCGAGGGAGCGGATATGGTGATTAATATTTACCCCACCCACGACGGCAAGCACTCTTAAGCCCAGCGTTGCCGCAGGTTCGTCAAGGCGCTGGTGAATCTGAGTAGCCAACTCGCGGGTCGGGGCGAGGATAAGCGCACGGGGATGAGCAGGCTTGGAAGCACCAGTTCCGGCAAGGCGGGCGAGCATGGGCAAGCCAAAAGTATAGGTCTTACCCGACCCGGTAGGGCCGCGGCCGAGTACGTCTTTGCCTGCAAGGGCGTCGGGAATCGCGGCTTTTTGAATAGGAAACGGTTCCGTAATGCCTTCGTTGTGCAGAACGTGTACTAGGCGCTGGGGAAGGCCGAGATCGGCAAAGGTAGTCATCGCTTTCCCATCCTATCGGCAGCGCGGCGGATCGCCGCATTCCATGAGAAAGACCTGCTTGGAAAAGGCGAAAGGGCCCCGAAGGGCCCCAATCAAGTCAATGCGAATCTAGTCGGTCTGGGTCAGGCTGCGGTCACCGGACCACTCAATGTGGAAGGTGCCCGGCTTGTCGGTGCGCTTGAAAGTGTGGGCGCCGAAGAAATCTCGCTGGCCCTGGATGAGAGCGGCCGGCAGGCGCTCGGCACGCAGGCTGTCGTAGTAAGAGAGGGAGGACGCAAAGACCGGTGCCGGAAGTCCCAGCTGGGTAGCGGCGACGACCACGCGGCGCCAAGGGTCGATGAGGTCTTCCAGCTCGCCCTTGAAGTAGGGGTCGAGAATGAGGGCGGGCAGGTCCGCATTATTGTCGTAGGCTGCGCGGATGCGATCCAAGAACTTGGCGCGGATGATGCAGCCGCCGCGCCAGATGGTTGCTAGATCGCGCGGGTCAACGTCCCAACCGAATTCTTCGGACCCAGCCTTAATCTCGTCAAAGCCCTGGGAGTAGGCAATGAGCTTGGCGGCATAAAGCGCGCGGCGCACATCCTCGATGAAATCTGCCTTGTCCACGTCCAGCGCCTTGATGGTGCCGGCGGGAAGCTGGCCTTCTTGGGCGGCGCTGCGCTGCGCGGTGGAGGAGGACAGCGCGCGGGCGAAGACGGATTCGGCAATACCGGTAATCGGAACGCCGAGCTCTAGGCCGTTGATGGCGGTCCAGCGGCCGGTGCCCTTCTGGCCGGCAGCGTCCACGATGACGTCGACAAGCGGGGCGCCAGTCTCCGGATCCTTTTGGGCCAGAACCTCGGCGGTGATTTCAATGAGGTAGGAATCAAGGTCGCCGGAATTCCATTCGCGGAATACCTCTGCGATTTCGGCCGGTTCCATGCCCGCGCCATAGCGCAGCAGCTGATAAGCCTCGCCGATGACCTGCATATCGGCGTACTCGATGCCATTGTGGACCATCTTGACAAAGTGGCCGGCGCCGTCTGGACCAATGTGGGTTACACACGGGGTGCCGTCCACATTCGCAGCGATGGACTCAAGAATCGGGCCGAGGGTCTCCCACGACTCCTTGGGGCCGCCGGGCATGATGGCCGGACCGTTGAGCGCGCCCTCCTCGCCGCCGGAGATTCCGGCGCCGACGAAGTGCTTGCCGCGGGCGGCTACGTCCTTCTCGCGGCGAATGGTGTCAGTGAACAAAGCATTGCCGCCGTCGATGATGATATCGCCCTCATCCATGGCCTCGGCCAGCTGATCGATGACGGCATCGGTGGCCTTGCCAGCCTTGACCATGATGATTGCCTTGCGCGGGCGCTCCAAGGAAGCCACAAAGTCCTCGATGGTTTCCGAGGGCACGAAGTTGCCTTCCTCACCGTGGGCCTTAATGAGCGCATGAGTCTTTTCAGGGCTGCGGTTATACACCGCTACGGTATTGCCGTTGCGGGCAAAGTTACGGGCCAAATTAGAGCCCATGACCGCCAATCCCACGACGCCAATCTGAGCAAGTTCATTCTTTTCAATCATGCTGCCTATCCTACGTCACTAGGATGCGAGGCTGGCATCAATGGCTAGGCTGGTGGACTATGTCGGATACGCAGAAACTCAATGACTTGCTCCACCTCGCGCACACGCGAGTGCTCAATGCAGAAGAACTGGAGTCTCTCAACGCCTTAAACGGCGGCCTTGCGGAATTGCTAGGACTGCAGTTCACCCACGTGGGCCCGCGCGAGGCCCGTGCGAAACTGCAGGTGCGGCCGGAGCATCACCAACCCTGGGGAGTAGCCAACGGTGGGTTGTATTGCTCCATCGCAGAAACCGTGGCCTCCATTGCCAGCGTTGCGGCTGCCGACGCCCCCGCAGTCGGCGTCAATAACTCCAGCGACTTCATTTGCTCCACAGGAAAGGGCGAGTTAGAAGCCGTGGCTACGCCCGTGCAGCTAGGCGGCCGCACCCACGTGTGGAGCGTCGAGATGCGGCAAGGCCGCGAGCTTATCGCCCGCACCACCTTGCGCACTATGATTCTGCGCTAGTCCACCCGAGCGGCGGTAAAAGACATGCCGTGGGAGTTTAGCCGCTCAAGATAGGGCTTTCCAAGCCCGGTGGCCGGGGTGAGTACGCCGCCTGCACGGCCGGCATTAGAGCGCGACTCGAGCAAGCAGAGCGCAGCCTGGCTCAGCATCATTGCGGTGACTTCATATCCTGGGTCACCCTCGGCAGAAACAGTTGCCCGCCAGCGTTGGCCATCTTCGGTAATGCCGTGGTAGCTGACCTGGAAATGTGCACCGCTAGGTCCGGGGGTGGGCAGGACCTTTTCCACCAGTGGGCGCAGGCGCGACTGAGTGCCATCAAAAAGTAGCTTGGTGGCGAGCGCCAGCCCATAGGCGCGGGCGCGCCCGGGAAGACCGGTGCCAGCCCACCATGCTTCCTTGTAAAACAGGCGTGTGCCCCACGCGCGCCCCAGCAGAGCGTTAGAGCGGCGCACCACGCGGGTATTGAACATGGACATGAAAAAGGGGCCTACCCAGCCCACGCCGTCGACTTCTTTGATTTCGAAGTCATTCTGGAGGCCGTCTAAGCGTGGACCGGCCTTGGGGTCCGGGTCCAGTGAGTAAGGATTGTGCAGGTTGCGGGCTACCTCTTTATCCGCGTGCGCGGCATGCGAGACCTGCAGGGAAGACTCGATGGTGCCCGGTGAGATTCCGCCTTTGAGCTTGTCGACGACCATCTGCACCCGTGCAAACGGCTTTCCTGCCGCCTGGTAGAGATTGAGCATGCCAATATCCGAGGGAACGGAATCAAAACCGCAGGAGTGGACGATGCGCGCACCCGTGGATTGGGCGGTGGCGTGGTGAGAATCGATGCTGCGGCGAATAAAGGGAACCTCGCCGCATAGGTCAACATAGTCCACGCCATGGCGCGCGCAAGCGGCAACGACGTGGCCGCCATACAGGCTATAGGGACCGACCACAGTGATGAGCACCTTGGTACCTTTCACCATGCGCTCCACAGCGTCAGCATCATCGGCGGCGGCGATGGCGATGTCCCAGTGCGGATTGAGTTCATCGCGCAGCGCGGCGAGCACCGGTCGGTTCCGGCCGGCCAGAGTCACAGAGGGCGCGTTAATCGAGGCAAGGTAGCGCGCCACCAATTGGCCGACCAGCCCGGTAGCGCCGTAAACAGTGATATCGCTCATAGTGCACGAGCGTACCGGAGGGTTTAGAGCCAGTGGTTCTTTCGGAACCACGCCCACAGGCCCACAACGACCAAGATCATGATGATGATAGCCATGGGGTATCCCTGCGCCCAGTGCAGCTCCGGCATGATATCGAAGTTCATACCGTAGATACCCGCCACCAAAGTAGGCGCGGCCCACATGCCAACGACCGCGGAAATGGTGCGCATATCCGAGTTTTGTTGCATCGTTACCTTGGCCACGGAGGCGTCGATAAGCGAGGTAAGGCGCTCATCGAAGCTGGATATTTGGTCCTTGACCACAAGCTCATGGTCGTTGACGTCGCGCAGGTAGGAGCGCAATTGCTTGGAAATTAAATCCTTGTGGTCAGAGACCATGGATTTCAGTGCCACCGAGAGCGGGTCAATGGCATGCTTCATCTCCAGCACCTCACGCTTGAACATGTAGATGCGGTCCACATCAAACTTGAGGTTAGGGGTGAAGATTTCTTCTTCTAGCTCATCGACCTCGATGCTAATGAGGCGGGAAATCTCCGAGTAGCGGTCCACCATCATATCCAGGATCTTCCAGGCCATGGCCACTGGGCCAAGCTCTACCAAGTCCTGCTCATCTTCTACCGTATAAGCCAGGTTGGGCAGCTTTGCGCCGTGGCGGACGGTGATGATGAAGTTGGAGCCCATGATCATCTGGATCTCACCGGTGGAAATGATCTGGCGCTTATCCGTGACCTCATCATGATCGCGGTAGTTCACGGATCGTGCGACCACGAAGAGCTGATCATCGTAGCGCTCGAGCTTAGGGCGTTGATGGGCCATAACGGCGTCTTCCACGATAAGTTCGTGGATCCCAAACTGGGAGGCCACCTTGGTCATCTGGGATTCATAGGGCTCGTGCAGGCCCACCCAAATAAATCCGCGGCCGTACTCCTCAATGGCTTCCAGCGCGGAGCTGGTGGAATACTCTCCAGGAAGCGCCTCGCCATCCACAAAGACGCGGCAATGTTCGATGGCGCGCTCTGGTGGTACCGGCAGGGAAGTAGGCTTACTAGGAGGCTCGGGTTTCTTGCGGCCCCTAAAGGGTGAAGGTACGGATGGCATCTTTTCAGCCTCCTTTGCGCGGTAGTGCGGATATTTTCCCAATGGGCAGGCGGCGATTTTACGCAGCGGGTAAATCTTACACCGAAGGCGGGTAATATAATCGAATCTATGCCTACGTGGAAAGAAGTAACCGACGCTAATCCCGAGCACTCCCATAACTTTGCTCGCAAATGGAAGGTGCTGGCCGCACAGGGTAAAGACATCAACGGCGAGGCCCGGCTTATCGACGCCATGGTGGAACGCAACTCCACCATCCTCGATGCCGGCTGTGGCACCGGCCGCGTCGGCGGCGAGCTGCTTCGCCGTGGCCACAGCGTTGTGGGCGTCGACGTAGACCCCATTCTCATCGAGCACGCAGAGCACGATTTCCCAGAGGGGCAATGGTTCGTGGGAGATCTGTGCGAGGAAGAGGTGCCCGAAGGCCCCTTTGATATCGCCGTGTCCGCAGGCAATGTCATGGGCTTTCTAGCAAAGGACGGCCGCGAGCCCGCGCTGCGCAATATCTATGATTCCCTCAAGCCCGGTGGTCGCCTCGTCACCGGCTTTGGCGAGGGCCGTGGGTGGGAATTTGCTGATTTCCTCGACATGGCGCAGAAGGTGGGCTACCGAGTCGACTTCACTTTCTCCTCGTGGGACATGAAGCTCTTCTCGGAGCATTCCACCTTCCTCGTCGCCGTTCTTTCGCGCCCTGGGTCGGACTTGCTGGCCTAAAAGCGCCTATCGGCTTGGTCGAAGAAGTCAACCTCATGGTGGCTGGCGGTAATATAGGCGCGCTCGGCCCGCAGGCGGGTGCGCTCATCCGCCCCGGCGAGGGCTTGTTCGACGATGTCGAGGCTAGTGCGAACCCCGTTGAGGAAGTCCTCGCCGCCGTACATGGAGAGCCATGAGTGATAGGGGTGTTCGGGGGAATCAAATTCTGCGAGGTGGAGGCCTACCTCTGCATATAGCCAGTAGCAGGGCAGTACCGCCGCAGCGCCCACTACGTAGTCATCCGTATGCGTCGAGCGGATGAGGAAATCCGTATAGGCGCTAGTTACCCGGGAGGCTGCAGTCGTGATATCGCTCTCGAGCCAGCCGCGGTGCAGCTCGGCCTCCACTGCCAAGCAATCATGCGCTCCCTCAGCCCAATGCAGTTGCTGTGCCGCTTCTGGGGCTTGGCTGGCGAGGCGAGCCAACGCCTTGGAGTAGGCATTCAGGTACTGAGCATCTTGGTCGAGGTAGAAGCCAAAGGCATCCTTTTCCAACGCTCCCGTGCCCAAGGCCCGAATAAAGGGCAGATCCTTGATGGCCTCCCAGTGATCCCCGGCTAGGTTCCACAGGCGTTGCGTGTGCGGGCCGGCCGCGGAAACGCGCGGCTGGTCAACGTTTTCCGGTTCTTCCAAACTGCCGGATAAATACGGCCGGGGCAGGGTAGACGCCGCCTGCATAAGGCGCTGCGAGCGATGCAGGTGGTCCACGGGGCCGTGTCCCTTGCCCACGTGAAGCGCATCCGCATGGGCAATGGCCTCATGCAGCCACTGAGTGGACCAAACCAGAGCTGCCGCGGGACTATCGCCGGCTCCCAGGCGGGTGGCTAGGGCAGAGGAAAGGGAACACCCAGTTCCATGCGTGTTCTTCGTGTCCACACGGCTGGAAGCAACGCGGTGCACAGCCCCATCCGCATTAACCACCGCATTGTCGGCGATGTCAGCATCGAGGTGCCCGCCCTTGACGACGACCGCGGTACCAGCACTCTTCGCCCATTCCTTCGCCGTGGCAATGGCCTCTTCTAGGTCGCTCGCTTCGTTCGTGTGAGTAAGGACTGCCAATTCCTTCAAGTTGGGAGTGATGAGGTCCACCTGTGAGCAGAGATCGCGCACGGCCTGTTCTGCGTCGTTTTCCAGCAGACGATCTCCACTGGTAGCCACCATGACCGGATCAAGTACCACGGGAACATCGTCCGGCAGGCGGCGCAGGAAGTCTGCGACCTTGGCGGTAATGGCGGCGTCGGCAAGCATGCCAATCTTTACCGCATCAATCTCCACATCATCGATGACGGAGTCTAGCTGCTCCTGCAGAAAGTCCACCGGTGGTACGTGGACGCTGCGAACACCCTGGGTGTTTTGAGCCACCAACGCCGTCACCACGCTCATGCCGTAGCCGCCTGCGGCAGAGATGGATTTCAGATCTGCTTGAATTCCTGCTCCGCCGGTGGGATCAGTACCGGCAATGGATAGTACTCGGGGATAGATGCCTTTAGCCATGGAAAGCCTCCTTAAGGTGGGCGGCGGCTGCTGCGGGGTCCTCGGCCGCCATGATGTCGCTGACTACGCAAATTCCGGCAAAGTCGCTGCCCGCCAGCTCGTGCGCATTATGGGTCTTGATTCCGCCGATGGCGACGGATTCGATGCCACGCTCACGTGCGGCGTGAGCGAGTGCTGCGGCCGCAGCCGTACCCATGCCGGCCGGGGCGTTTTTCTTCGTTGCAGTCGAATGCACGGGCCCGATGCCAATGACATCTGGGCGCGCATCGTCCGCTATAGCAGCAAGCTCCTCGTTACTGCCGATGGATAAGCCAATAAGCTGGCCCTCACCCAGTTTCTCTCGGGCCTCGCGAAAGGCCATATCATCCTGCCCAATGTGCAGGTGGCAGCCGAGTTTTGCGGCCACCTCCACGCGGTCATTGATGAATAGTGGGACATCGCCCAGTACATCAAGCAACTCGCGTGCGGTGCGCTCGATCTGTTCATCGCTAGCTTCCTTGTCCCGGAGCTGGACAACGGTAACACCGCCGCGTACAGCCTCCTGCACGATGGGGACCACGTTGTCTCGCCCGCCAGCCAGATCAGGATCGGTGACCAGGTAGAGCGTCCAGTCAATAGACACTTAAACCTCCTCCACGTCAGTGAGCTTGACCAGGCCCTCGATATCCGCCGTCGGGACATCGTAGAGGGCATCCAGCCATGCAACGGCAAAGGAGCCGGGGGCGTGGTGCTTCTCGACAGCCACGCTACCCGCCGCGCCAACGTGCGCGTGCGCAGCGATGATCGCTTCGAAAGGATCCTCCCACGCGGCCAGATATGCGGCGCAGATAGCACCAAGCGAACAGCCAGTACCGATGACGTTTTGGAGCATCGGGTGTCCCGATTCGAGGTAGACGGCACGGGTTGTATCGCCGACGTGGACGATAAGGTCCCGCGGGCCGGAAATGGCCACGACGGCTCCGGTATCCCGGGAAAGTGCTACTGCCGAATCCAGGGCGGCTTCCACGCCATCGGTAGATTCGACGCCACGGCCGCCCTGCCCAGTACCTGCGAGGGCGATGATTTCTGAGGCGTTGCCACGAATTGCGCCCGGGCCGAGTGGCAGCACCTCGCGCATGAATTCGGTGCGGTGGCTCAGTCCGCCGGCGCCTACCGGATCGAGTACCCAGGGGGTGTGGGCGGAGTTCGCCCCAGCGATAGCCTCGCGCATGCCGCCGTATTGCTCTGAGCTGGGCGTGCCGCAATTGATGAGTACGCCGCTGGCTACTTGGGCGAATTCGCGCGATTCCTCCGGCGTATCGACCATCGCCGGGCTAGCCCCGATGGCCAGCAGGGCATTGGCGGTGACGTTGCTGACGACCTTATTGGTCAAACATTGAATAAGCGGCGTGGACTCGCGCACAGCGTCGTGTGCGCGCAGAAAAGCATAATCCACAACTATCCCTTCGCTAGTTCTAACTGAGTGCAGGTTCGATGGGTATTTCTCAGCCGCACCGCGTGCGGCACCCCATGTTGCGTGTCTCAGCCTAACAAAGGTCACGGAAACTATGTGCGAAAATCGATGTCCGGGCTCCCCAGTAGTGGAATCGCCGGCGCTAGCAGCAGGTAGCCGAGGAAAATAAAAATCGCCGCCCAGAGCCTGCTTTGCAGCAGGTGGGGCGGCGATGCGAGCGAGGAGGTACTACTTCTCGTTCTTGTTAATGATGTTGCGTGCGATGCGCTGCTGGGTGGTGATCTCCAGGTTGCCGCGATCGCGGGAAAGGATATTGGTTGCCCAGTTAACCAGCACGGCCAAGCGGCTGCGCAGACCAATGACGTAGGTCAGGTGCAGGCCGAGCCATGCAACCCAGCCTGCAAAGCCACCGAACTCGGTCTTGCCCAGCTTAACGACGGCGTTGAAGCGCTTGACGATGGCCATGGAGCCCTTGTCAAAGTAGTCGAAGGCTTCCTTCTCATTTGCGGTAGATTCCTCGTCCACCTTGGCCTGGATGAGCTTTGCGACGTGCGCGCCACCCTGGATAGCAACCTGTGCCAGACCCGGCAGGCGGTTGAGGGAGATCATGTCACCGATCATGTAGACGTTGTTGTGCTCGCCCACGGTCAGGTCCTCGTTGACGGAGACGCGACCTGCGCGGTCTGCCTCGACGCCAGCCTGCTCTGCAACCATCTTGCCCAGTGGGGAAGCGGCCACACCAGCCGACCAGATCTTGGTAGCACCTGTCAGGGTGGTCTCCTCCTCGGTCTTCATGTCCTTGTAGGTGACGGTATCTGCGGTTACATCAGTCACCATGGCGTTGAGGTGAACCTGTACGCCTTCCTTTTCCAAGGTGCGCTGCGCCTTGCGGCCCAGGCGCTTGCCAAATGGTGGCAGTACCTGTGGGGCGCCATCGAGCAGGTAGATCTTGGCGGAGGTAGTGCCGTAGTTGGAGTAGACATCGTTGAGGGTACGGTTTGCCAATTCGGCAATCTGGCCGGTGAGCTCAACGCCGGTTGGGCCGGCACCAACGATGATGAAAGTGAGCAGGCGCTCGCGTTCTGCGGGGTCGTCAGTAAGCTCAGCCTTTTCAAAGGCCGAGATGATGCGAGAACGCAGCTCCAGGGCATCGTCCAAGGTCTTCATGCCGGGGGCGAACTCGGCGAAGTGGTCGTTGCCAAAGTAGGACTGACCGGAACCCGCGGCGACAACCAGGGAGTCATAAGCATAGGTGCGGGAGAACTCGTCCTGCTCGGCGGTCACCGTCTGGTCCGCCAGATTGATATCAGTTACCTCAGCGTTGACGAAGTGGACGTTGTCCTGATCGCGCAGCAGCTGGCGGGTGGAAGGGGCAACCTCACCGGCGGAAATCATGCCGGTTGCTACCTGGTACAGCATCGGCTGGAACAGGTGGTGGTTCTTCTTATCGATGAGGGTGATTTCCACATCGGCGTTCTTCAGCTTCTGAACGGTGTTGAGACCACCGAAGCCGGCGCCAACCACGACGACGTGGTGGCGGCCACCGTTGGGGCGATAAGGGGTATCAGTCATGGATTTAATGCGACCTTCCTTAAGAAAGCTAATGTTTTGTACCTGTACAGTCTAAACACTTCAAACAGAACGCGCATACTTAATGACTGATAAACTTCCGCCCCTGCGTTGCGGATTCCGTGGGAAGAACCGGCGCGGCTGTGCGGAGCGCCTAAACCGGGGTGCGCACAAAGCTGACTAAGGTTGTTCCGGATAGTGACTTCCTCCGCCCACCAAGGAGCGCACCTGGCATTATGTCTTTTACCCGCCCTGAGTATTTGAGCTCTATCGATGCAGAATCCTGGCCCAATGTGGCTACGGTTCCCGCACCTCGTTGGCCTGGAATGAAAGCCCGCCGGGCAGAGGCTGAATTTGCCAAGGCCTGCGATGATGCCGGTCTAGAACTGGACCTCGAAGCCGAAGATGGACCAGATCTCAAGGTGGGGCATGATGCCTTGTTTGAGCGCATTGCCGCTAGCGGTTGGTTGGGATTTGCGGAAAGCTACATGGCAGGAGAGTGGACCGTCACTTCCTCCTCGCAGCTGGTAAAGGTGCTCGGCCGCCTATTGGGAGCAGGCTACCTCCCCAAGTCCAAAATGCTTGGTGCTGGTAAGTCGGAGCCAGGGGAGCTGCCACTGGAATTGGTTCGGCTCTATGCCGGCGATGGATTAAGCCATGTAGGTGGGATTTTTTCCAGTGGCGTACCGACCACCATTAGGGAAACGGTGGAAAGCTATAGCCCCAAGGCCGGCCGCAAGGAGCCGAAGAGCCACTTCGTCGATGTCACGACGCTGAGTGAGCCCACGAGTGTGGACAGGGATGACCTGGGAGATGCGCAGCGCCGCGCAGCGGATTGGCTGCTTGACGGCACCCGCACCGGCGCCGGAACCCACCTGTTGGTGTACCCGGCTGCCGGAATGCAGCCAGCGATGCGGGCGACTAAGCGACGCGCTACGGTGGACGTTTTGACCAGTGATGTGGACCAAATGAGCCACATGCGCGAGGCCCTCGTACTAGAGGGGGCAGACGATTCCATCCATGTCGAGCGCATTCCCGGTGTCGTCCCGAACCCTAAGCAATGGCACGGGCACTATGACGCAATCGTCACTGTAGAAAAGGTAGAACAACTCAGCGCCAGCGAGCGCAAAGAATATATCCGCGCAGTCGATCGGTTTTTGACGCCTAATGGGCGGGCGGGAATCCAGTCCATCGTGGCGACCGAGTCGATGACGGAGGCCGGTAAGGCCTCGCTTCAGGCCTTGCGAGCCTATGTGTGGCCGGGGTTGGACTATCCGCGCACCACGGAGATGCACCAGCTAGTGGATAAGAACTCTAACCTGCGCATCGTGTCCGAAACACACGTAGGCACCCATTACTTGGAATCCCTGCGTCAGCAGCGATCCTTTTTTGACGGGCACCTGCGAGAAGCAGCGGCCGCTGGGTTCGACCCAGTCTTCCGTCGCTTATGGACCTTCCAATTTGCCCTCCGTGAGGCCCTTATGACGCTCGGGATGATTGACTCGGTGCAATTTGGGTTGGCTCACCGCAACCGCGGGGGCCGGCGTTAGGCGGCCGGCCGTAAGGCGGGCGGCCCTTAGGCCGGCGGCCCTTAGGCCGGCGGCAGCTCGTCGAAGTTCTTCATCAGATCCGCACTGGGCACAAAGAAGTTGGTGCCAGTAAGCGCGGTGGAGAAGTCCAAGATACGGTCGTAGTTTCCCTCCGGCTTGCCAATGAACATATTGCGCAGGCGTTCCATGACGTTTTCGGGGTCCTTGGCATAGCCGATGAAGTAAGTGCCCATCTCACCCGCGGCGAAAGAGCCGAAGACCATGTTCTCACGGTAAATACCTTCCTCTAGGTCATTGAGGGCGACGTGCGAGTTAGTGGGCTTGGTATCGTCATCCAACTCGATATCGTCGGCCTTGGTGCGGCCGATGACCTTTTCTTGCTCCTCGGTGCTCAGCTCGTTCCACTTGGCCAGGTCGTGGATATATTTTTGGACGGTGACGTAGGAGCCACGAGGGTAGTCGGCGTTGTCGCCAAGCAGCACGGTATCTAAGGCCTCTTCGGCGAGGGGATTGGCGGTGCCATCCACAAAGCCTAGTAAATCGCGCTGGTCCAAGTACTTAAAGCCGTGGGTCTCATCGATAACCCTGGCGGCATCGCCCAGCTGATCCAGTACCTGGCGGGCCATCTCATGGCACAGGTCATAGGTATTCGCACGGAAGTGGAGAAGAATATCGCCCGGCGTGGCCGGGGCCTTATGCGCGGCATCGATTGCCTCAAATTCCTTCAGGCGTTCCGGCATAGGCGCGCTGGTCAAACGCGGCCACATGGAAGCACCAATGCCGACTACGGTATAAAGCTCGCCTTCGTTGTAGCGGAAGTTAACGGACTTAAACAGTCCGGCAAACCCCGTGAGCATATCGCGAGTGGCCTGCTCGCCACCGTCCTTGATTTCAAGGACGAGGAAGAGAGCTGCGCGGGAAGGCTTATCTACTACGTGCTGAATCGTCATGTTGTCGATTCTACGCACCCTGTGGAGATGAGGTACGTTCGCCGGCTTGGAATCGCTCCTGATAGAGACCTGCTTGGCCGTTATATGCGCTAGTGTGCATTTTGGTTGAAAACTAACCGATAGCCGGGTGAGAAGATGTGGACATGGATACGAAGAAGTAGAAGAAAAGGAACCGCGCGGCTCTTCGTATTGTTTGCGCGGAATGACGATTCATATGATGAGTCTTTTGCAGGAGTTGCGCTGACGCGCGCTCAAGAAAAAGCGATGGGACAATGTGTAGACCGCTCAGGGGTAACCTGTTGGACTGAAGAGGCACACCTGCGTGGGTGGAAAGGTCCACTGGATGTAGAACACCATCCGGAAGTGGTTTATATCGTATTTAGCGGTGGACACGCGCAGGGATCGGATCCGTCGAACGCTGAATTCGATCCAGAGCTTAAGGCCGCATGTGCTACGAGAGGCCTAGCCGAGAAAGAAGTCATCCGCCGTATGAGAAATGACGAGAGCCCAATTGTCGTGAAGGAATGGCACATCTGGGAAGCTTCATTCGGGCGCGTGTTGTCAGGAGCGAACGACAGAAGCGAGGTGCAGGTATCGATGTATGGAGTCAGGAGCTAAAAGGGGGAATGCCACCCCTGGTTAAAATGACATAATGTACATTATCGGACAACTACTGATATCGGGAGGTCATCGTGCGGCGCCTCCTTAAGCGCCTTAGTGCTAACTCATCTTCCCATCCTCCCAGCCCATATATTGGGCCCCGGTTACCTCCACGCGATGTTACGGCGCTTTGCTTGGCGACGCCCCGCGGTCTTTGCCGCACCATCCGCCGGCCGCCAGACTTAGGCGCAGGTATCGATTCCGGCTGTAGCTTATTGGAGCCCGGATTTGCAGCGGCCGGGCCCATCCATCTTTCGGGACTTCTTCATTCCGGGGCCAACCTTTGGCGGCGGTGTTTCGTTCGGTGACCGAAAAACCTGATATCGGGCGAAAATACGCCCTACTGGCGGGAGCAACTACACCACTATATAACGTCACACTGACGTTATTCGAGGAGGTTTCCCCAAAACCGTGAAGGTCTAATTAGCGATTCCGGTAAGCGCTCCACAGCTGCCAGATAGTCAACAGCGCCAAAAGAAATGAGATGGCCACAATGACCCACATCTGTTGAACGGCTACGAAAATGGTAAAGCCGATGACGACGACGAGGCGCAGCCACATAAACGGGATAATCTGACGGGAATTCACTGGCTTGACCATCGCTAGTTTTTCTCAAAGGAAATGCGGAGATTTACCTCGCCCTTTTCCTCGACTTTCGCGGCGAGCATCTCCGGGGTCTCCACGCCATAATCAAGGCGATCAACTGGCACGGTGCCGCCGATGACGATCTGATCGCCATCGCGAAGAACGTCGAAGTCTTGGGAAATCTCGTGCGTTTCATCCTTGATAGTCAGATCTCCGGTGAGCTTGACTGTGCCAATGGTGCCGTCATCCGGGACGTCGGCAAGCGAGGCTGGCTCGGTGAGCTCAAAGGATGCCTCTGGGAAAAGCTGGGTCTCAAAGAGCTTGGACTTCATGTTCTGATCGCGGACCTTCTTGTCCGTGGTCAGCTCGTCCATATCAACAGTGACCGCGGCGGTTTTCAGGGTGGAATCAGAAATATCCGCCTGGCCGGTGACCTCCGTGGTTGAACCCGATGTGGTGGTCTTTTCCGCAGGTAGAACCTCATTAAAGGTAAAACCAACCGAGGTATGGTTATTGGCGCGTCCCTTGGCTACCTCCCAGGTGCCATCGAGCTCCGTTGATGCGGCCTTTGCGCCGTCGGCGGAAACTGGTTCGGTCTTTACTCCGGCGCCCTTGAGGAGCGAATACACCATCGGGCCAATGGCCACGGCGGTGAGCAACACAATCAGCACCACAAAGATGGTGATGACGAGCTTGCGGTTATAAAAAAGCTTTTTCATCTGCTATCGAAGTCCTTCTAGGCGTCGCGCCAGGGCAACAAGCTCTTCGCACAAACCGGCAAGCTCCTGCGCACTAGCGCCTTCCTCCGCGGCGGTATTGATATCTTCTGCGGAACAACGTAGTTCAAAAAGTCCGTCGCGCAAACTCTCTGCCTTTTCTGGAGTAAGGATCACGGCATTGGCGGGAATCCCCGTGCCACTGACGTTATTTCGCTGCTCATAAGCGCGCTGCTTGCAGGAGGCGCTGCAAAACTTCCGTGGCCGTCCCCTACCGCCTTGGTCAATGTCCTTCCCACACCATTGGCAGGAACCGACGTTGCGTTCACGACTAGCTGTACGGATCACCCGATACACTTTAGTCCATTTTGGGCGGGCTGGGAACAAAGACGCGTGGGTGTTCGTTATAATTAGTAGCTCTTAGGCGAAGTTTTGCTTCGCACTCAATCAGGGATCTCTTTGAAAAGGATGATGTTGCATGGCAGATCGCGTACTCCGTGGCAGCCGTATGGGCGCAGTCAGCTACGAAACCGACCGCGACCACGACCTCGCACCGCGCCAGATGGTGAAGTACCGCACCGAAGACGGCGAGATTTATGAGGTGCCTTTCGCGGATGATGCTGAAATCCCTGAAGAATGGATGTGCAAGAACGGCAAGCTGGGCCACCTAGTAGAAGGTGAAGGCGTTGAGTCTAAGCCCGCTAAGCCACCACGCACCCACTGGGATATGCTGCGTGAGCGCCGCTCCATCGAGGAGCTCGATGAGCTGCTTGAAGAGCGCATTAACCACCTGCGCTCCCGCCGCCGTTCCGCAGCTCGCCTCTTGAAGGAACAGCAGGAGCAGCAGCAAAATAACTCTTAAAGTTCTGCGGCAGCAAAAAGGCCCGTACCTCCCTAGTCTGACTAAGGGACGGTACGGGCCTTATGCGTTGCGGTGGCGCCTACTTCTTCAGCTGCGCAATCTGGTGCTTTGCCAGATGGCCAATCTCGCTGGCGAAGTCAGAAACCCAGCCGGCGCCCTTACGGGCCTGAACGCCTAGGTCATGAATGGAGCCGTCCTTGACTTCACGGTTGACCAACTTGGACACCGCGCCGCCAAAGTCCTGCAGCTGCTCAGCGCGATGAGCAACGCCCCACTTGGTGACCTCGAGCAAAGAATCCTTCACGAAGGAACCATCCAGCTTGGACTCGCCATATTCGCGCTCGGTGAAGGTAATGGGAACTTCGCGAACGTCAAAGCCAGCCTTGACGGCACGGAAGGCCAAATCGACCTGGAAGATGTAGCCGGCCTTGGACAGCTCATCAAAGTCGATGGACTCGAGCAGCTCGCGGCGGAACGCACGGTAGCCGGCGGTCATATCGGACAGCCCAGCGCCCAGCGCTACGGAGATGTAAATATTGCCCAAGCGGGAGAGGTACTCACGAGAAGCCGGCCAGTTGACGGTCTCGCCACCCGGAATGTAGCGGGAGCCGATAACTAGGTCCGCGCCCTTGTCCACCTCTTCCAACAACAGGTGAAGCTGTTCCGGCGCATGGGAGCCGTCTGCATCCATCTCACACAGCACCTGGTAGTCGCGCTCCAATCCCCACTCAAAGCCGGCGATATAAGCGCCTAGCAGACCGCCCTTGCCCTCGCGGTGAAGAACGTGGATGTGGTCATCCTGTGCTGCGAACTCATCGGCCTTGTCACCAGTTCCATCGGGAGAGTTATCGTCCACGATGAGGATATGGACCTCTGGGACGGCCTCACGGACGCGTCCAGTAATGAGAGGAAGATTTTCGATCTCGTTATAGGTCGGGATGATGACCAAGGTCGAGGATTCAAGCGTGCTCACAGTGTTTATGCTCCTACGTATGTATCTGTGCCGGAGCGGCGCGGGGTGCGTCGCAGGCGGTTTGTGCGCAAAGCTACCAGTGCGCAGACTGTTCCAATAATAACCATGAGCCATTGCAGGGGCGAACCAAACCTCACGGAAAAGGTCTCTCCGCTACGCAAGGGCAACTGCTCTACTAACGCGTCCGGCGTGAAAATCTCCGTGGACTGGCTAACGTGGCCATCTGGGTGAACAATGGCGGATACTCCAGAGGTCGCCGCCACCACCACGGCTCGGTCCGTCTCCATGGCGCGCAATCGGCTCATGGCCAATTGTTGGTAGGTCATATCGGAATAGCCAAAGGTGGCGTTATTGGTGGGAGTAGTCAGTAGTTGTGCACCATTTTTCACCGACTCCCTAAAGGCGTTATCGAAGGAGACCTCGTAGCACGTTGCCACGCCTACCGGCACTCCCGCCATGGAGACAACGCCTGGGCCGTCGCCGGGTTTGAAGTCACCGGCTAGATTCACATAGTCAGAAAATTTGGCAAAGAAGTCCCGCATGGGCATGGTTTCACCGAAGGGCTGCAGGTACTTCTTATAGTGGTGGTCTCCTACCGTATGCCCGGGAGCAAAGACCTGCATTGTGTTGCGGGCTCCCACCTCATCCCGCGTAGCGGTGCCAACCAAAACAGGTGCGTCTATCGCATCGACGGCGCCACTGATCGCCGAGGCTGCCTTGCCGTCACGGAATGGGTTGATATCAGAGGAGTTTTCGGGCCAGATGACTAGGTCAATGTCCTTGTCGCGTGCGGCCAGCTTCTTTGTCTCAGCCACGTGGTTGTTAAGGACCGCTTGGCGTTGCCCGGCAAAGTCTAGGCCCATGCGTGGTACGTTTCCTTGGATAGCGGCAACCTTTGCTTCCCCGACAGTGGAATCGTCTCGGTTGATTCCCAGACCTGCCACCGTTGCGCTTGCAAGGGGAAGGATAGCTGCTAAGAATGCGGCGCTTTTGGCTTTCCATCCGCGTTGAATCAGCAGTGCAGCGAGACCGCAACCGCACAGAACCGTGGCTGCGGTAATGAGCGAGGTTCCACCCCACGGAGCCAGGTTGGCTAGCGGTCCGTCGATTTGTCCCCAAGCCAATTTCACCCAAGAAAAACCGCCGAAAGGTACCGAAGAACGCAACACCTCCACCGCGAGGTAGAAGAACGGGAAGGCAATAAAACCGTATTTCCACCGCGCTACTGCCGCGCCGCCAATGCCCAGTAGAATCGCGTATACCGAAAGCCATATAGCCAAAGCGATGTATGGCCCACTGCCCACTAATTCGCCGATCCATGGCAGCGTCAGCAGGTACAGCACGAGCGAATGCGCGACTGCAAGAAGCGCGCCCACACGGGCGGTAACGTGCCTAGTTCCCCACGGCAGCAAGCTCGCGTACAGCAAGCCCACGCCCACAATGGCAGCCCACCACCAGCCACGGGGCTCTATGGCGGCATATGTGAGCAGACCGGAAAGGCCCGCCACTACGAGGCGGGCAAGAGTTAGCACCACTAGCTCTTTCCGCCCTTGGACTCGCCACCGGAGGGTCCGAAGTCATCTGGATCCAGGTTCTCGCTCCAACGGCGGATCTCTTCCTCATCCAACACTTCATGCGGGCCAGCATCCTGCATGCTGGGGTGCCCACTTTGTGTTGCTTGGCCACGACCAAAGGAGCCAAAGTCGCCATAAGAGTCGTGCTGCTGTGCCATTGGGGTGGCCTCGTAGATCTTAACGCCCATGTTTTCGATCTTGCGGTACAAGGAGGCCGCTAGCACCGTGCGCAAGACGGCGCGGGTCGGCGAGAAGATAAAGAGGGCTCCGAGGATCGTCGTCAAGAAGCCCGGCAAAGAAAGCAACATGCCGCCTACCAAGGTAAGGCCCACATTGCTGGCGGTCTTGCCCACATTGCCGGCGTGAACGACGTATGTACCGTCCCCTGTGCGTTCGACCTGCTTTCCCATCAAGCGGCGCACTTCAAGGCCAGCGATGGACATTCCGAAGAACATGGTGACAAAGAGTGCGATAAGCGCCCAGCCAACGCCGATCCATTTTGAGACGGCCCAAAAAGTCAGGGTCTCTGCGACCATGTAGAGAGCAAAATACATAAACGGCATGGCCTCAGTCTAACGAGGCAGACTGATAAAGTGCTGGCAACACTCATGCGCGAGGCTGCAGCCGCGGCAGGTTAAACTAGTGCGCATGCTTACTCCTGCGCTTTTTGAAGACCCCCAGTACGGCACGTGCATCCGCATCTACGTTGCCGGCGGCAGCACCCACGCCCAGGATTGGGTCACTTTGGCGCAGTGCGCCAGTGCTTGTGCGGATGGGTATGTCTACATCGACCGGTTCTCCGCAATCGAGCTGCGCGGCATTAAGGATGCGGAGGCACTCATTCAGCAGCTCCAGGAGTTGCAATTGCGCGCCACGGCGATGCCGGTGCTGGCTTCGCCATTGTCGGCGGAGGCCAAGCAAACGGCCCAGGATATCGCGGCTGAGCTAGGAGCGGCAAAAGGCGGTCCCGGACTGGCCGTTATCGCCCACGACGACGTACCGACCGGCGCGGCCGCAGTCAGCCTTAGCATCGACGGGGACGGTGCCCTGCGCCTTGAGCGTTCCCCGCTTGGCGACGCCCCCTCGGCCCCACTGACTCCGCACGCTGCCGCCCACCACTATGAGGAGGCGCTCCAAGGCACCGAATCCCTAGAGCATGATGCCTCCGCCCTGGCAGAACCAGGCCCTATTGGCTGGTTAGATGATCATTTGCCTGCGGGCGTAGTTGACCTCGGCGCGGGCGTGCACCGCGGCGCCATCCCTGCTGAGTTTGCGCAGCTCATCGGCCAATTAGAGGTAGACATCACCGTCACCCCGTGGGGCGGATTAGTCTTTCACAATATTGCCGAGGGCGACGCCGAAGTGGTACTGCGCGTACTCGCCCCACGCGGTTTTATCTTCGATATCAACTCTCCCCTGCTGCGCGCAGAGTAGAAAGAGCGCAAGGTTTAGCGCGGCATGTGCCGCCATATTGGGCGCGGTACAAGCCGCATGACCCACGCTAGGCCCTGCAGAGCCCGAGGAATCCACACGGTGCGCGAACGCGGCTTACCGCGCCGTGCATCGCGGTCAATACAACCGACAACTGCCTCGGCCACATCTGCCGGACGCACAGAAAGCGGCGCCGGCTTCATTCCTTCGGTCATGCTGCCGATGACAAAGCCAGGACGCGCGGTAATAAGGCCTACCTGGCTGCCGTGCAGCTTGTCCGCCAGTCCCTGACAGAAGGCATCAAGACCGGCCTTGGTAGATCCGTACACGTAATTTGCCCGGCGGGCCCGCCAGCCTGCTATCGAGGAAAATGCGACGATATGACCGCGGTGCATGCGCTGGGAAACCAGCGTAAGCAGTGAAATCTGCGCGGCATAATCGATTGTGGCGATGTCGACCGCGTGGGACGCATCGCGTTCTGCCCGCTGCTGGTCACCAAGGATGCCGAAGGCGACGACAGCAAGCTCAATGGGGCCTGCCAACTCTATGGCGCGATCGACCACACCGGCATGGGACGGAAAATCTGCGGCGTCGAAATCGAGCAGATGAACGCTGCGCGCACCTGCCGCCCGGAGCCGGCCTTCCACGCCTTCCATACCGTGGGTGCCTCGAGCGGCGAGCACAATATCTTGGCCAGGGGCTACTCGCCTAGCGATTTCTCCGCCAATATCGCTGCGGCCGCCCAGAATCAGTACGCCAGCCATTAACGGACGTCACGCGGAGCTTGGTTCAGGGACTCGTAGCCATCGTTGGTCAGCACCACGATGTCTTCCAAACGCATGCCCCACTTGCCTTCCAAGTAAATACCCGGCTCAATGGAAAAGGCCATGCCCTCCTCCAAGGCGAGATCGTTGCCTTCCATAATGAAGGGCTCCTCGTGCGTGGACAGGCCGATGCCATGACCGGTGCGGTGGACAAAGTAGTCGCCCCAGCCGGCCGCCGAGATCGCCTGGCGGACGATGGCATCGATGTCTGCGGCGGTGCTGCCGGGGTGGGCTGCAGCTCGGCCGGCGGCTTGGGCGTCAGCAAGCACGGCATAGGCATCCTGGAAATCCCGCGGAGCCTTGGAAATATCCCCGCCCACTACGTAGGTGCGGGTGCAATCGGAGTGGTAGCCGGAAGGCAAAGTGCCGCCGATATCGACGACGACTGGCTCGCCCTCAGCCAACTCGCGATCCGAAAAGCTATGGTGCGGGTTGGCGCCATTCGGGCCCGAGCCGACGATGACGAAATCGATAACAGAGTGCTCCTGCAGGATGAGCTTTTCCAGTTCGTGGGCGACCTCGGCCTCAGTACGACCGGCCTGCAAAAGCTGTGGAACTTGCGCGTGGACTGCGTCGATGGCATGGCCAGCCTTGCGCAGCTCAGCAATCTCAGCCTCATCCTTGCGGGTAAAGAGTTCGGCCAGTGCGTAAGTGGCCAGTTCATAGCTGGCGTGTGGAAGCAGATCTTGGAAACGCAGCACGTGGTCTGCCGTCAGCGACTGTCCCAGCGCTACCTTGCCTAGTCCGTCGCCTGCGCCACGCAGTGCCAGCTCGTACGGGTCCTCACCATCGTTCCAACCGCGCAGCTCCACATCCAGCTGACCTACCGGTGCAGCCTTGATATCGGTGATATCGGTATTAGGCGCGACGATCCATGCAGTGCCCCGCTGCGGCACGACCAAGACCGTCAAGCGTTCGTGGGAAGAGACCCAGGAGCCGGTGAGGTAGGCAAAGTCTGATCCCGTGCCAATGAGGAGCAAATCGATGCCCTTGTCTGCAGCCGCCTTTTGTGCGGCGTGCAGACGCTGGGCGTAGACATCAGCGGAAAAAGTCTGAGTATCAGTCATGCCCCAGAGTCTACTCGTCCGCGCCGCGGATTTTAGGCGCCAATGGCTACGACACCGCGCTGAATTGCGTCAATGGCCCGGCGGGCGTTGCGCTGAATTTCGCCGTCGTACCCCGTCTTAGCCACTTGTTGCAGCAGGTCGATGACTTGGCGGCACCAACGGACAAAATCACCCGGGGTGAGCTCAGCTCCAGCCTCATTGGCCGCAGCCATGCAATAGCCCAAGGGCGCGCCAGCCGCCCATTGGTGTACCGCCAAGGCGAACCCGGCTTCCGGTTCGCGGGTAGGCGGCAGCCGGTGGCGTTGCTCATCTGCGGTCAGTTCGGTGTACACGCGCCAGGTGGCATTCATAGCGTCAGCCATGCGCTCGGTGGCCGCTTCAGGCTGCCCACTGGTGGCCTTGCGGTTTTCGAAACAGCACAGGGAGGCAACACCGGCAAGCTCTGCGGGATCCAGTTCATCCCAAATTCCGCGCTTGAGGCATTGGGCCACGAGCAGATCGGATTCGCTGTGAATTTTGGCAAGGCGCTCACCTTCTTCGGTGATGACCGGCGTGCGGTCCGCGCCAACCCCGGTGAACTCGACGTAGTCCATCTCTGCGAGGAGATCCACAATGCGCTCGAAAGTGCGGCCCAAAGTATCCGTAGCCTTATTGACCTTGGATTGCAGCTTGTCCCGATCACGCTCGCGCCGTGCAAGCTTTTGTGCCAGGCCCGCCAGCTGTTCGCGGTCAGTAGCCGGCCAATCGTGAGCTGGATGAGCACGCAGTGCGTCGCGCAACTGCCCCACTCGCTTATTAGGCCGGGCGCGGGTGTGCGACTTCATGCGCTTGGGCCGGTCGAAGTGTTCGCGGTGCAAAACATCCTGCACATATCGGGTATTGCGGCGTGGATTCTTGCGCACCGGCTTGGGGATCTTGATGCTACCGACTTGGATCGGAGGGTTATTGATTCCGGCTGCATCGATACGGCCAGACCACCCAGACTCAGTGGTAATCCACGGCCGGGGATCCGCAGTTTGGTTCGCGGGAGTAACAACCGCAGCGAGAATAGGACGCTTCTTGCCGGGCATCGCAATAACATCGCCCAGCTGCAAGCGTCCCAGTACCGCAATCACCTCTTGGTTGCGCTGGTTGGCACTATCGATTTCTGATTGCTTTTCCTCGGCCGTGAGCTCGCGGCGCAGGCGGACATAGTCCATGAGAACCTCGGCGGGATCTTCCCCGTCCTTTGCAGGCGGTGCAAGCGACGACACGGCATCATCGAGCTGGTTGCGCAGTTCTCGCACGCGATGCTCGGCGCGTTCAATCTCGCGCGTTTCCTCCACGACGGAGCCATCGGCCTGGAACTGTGCGAAGGACTTTTCCAACAAACGCAGAGATTCCTCGAAACCAAGCATGCCCAGCAAATTGATCGCCATATTGTAACCCGGTGCAAAAGTGGAAATGAGAGGATACGTACGGGTAGAAGCAAGGCCAGCTACTTGACGCGGATCCATGGCGGGTGCCCATTGCACAACTGCATTGCCCAACGTATCGATGCCACGGCGTCCTGCCCGGCCAGTCAGCTGCGTGTACTGGCCTGGGGTGAGATCGACGTGCGCCTCACCATTGAACTTAATGAGCTTTTCTAGCACCACGGTGCGCGCCGGCATATTAATGCCAAGAGCAAGCGTTTCAGTAGCGAACACGGCACGGACGAGGCCGCGTACGAATAGGTCTTCTACGATGTGCCGGAAGGCGGGCAGCATGCCCGCATGGTGTGCGGCAAAGCCGCGGGACAGGGCTTCGCGCCAGCGCTTGAAGTCTAGAACCTGCAGATCTTCTTCAGGGATACCTTCCACACCCGCATCGACAATGTCTTTAATCTGCTGTGCTTCCTCCTGGGAGGTAAGCACCATGCGGCTGCGCAGGCACTGATAGAGAGCGCCGTCGCAGCCTGCACGGGAGAAAATGAAGGTGATCGCCGGAAGCATGTCCTGCGATTGCAGTACCTTCAATACCTCTGGGCGGCCCAAGGGGCGGTAGCGATCCTGCTGCCGGGCGGCACCGGATCGTCCCCTTCCCTTACCGTGGAATTCGCTGCGCCCGCCGCCCTTGTGACGGGCGCGAGCGCGAAAACCTTTGCCGGACTTATAGTCCGCGCGACCATCGTCGGTATCGCCAGCTTCCAGGCGCTGGATCCTACGCTCTAGCTCAGCGTTGACCTGTCCGCCAGATTCTGGCTCGAAGAGCGGATAAATCTTGCGCCCCAGCATCATCCACTGGTCGAGAGGAACTGGGCGGTGTTCGGAAACGATGACGGTGGTATCGCCGCGCACGGTTGACAGCCAGTCGCCGAATTCTTCCGAATTGGACACGGTGGCAGATAGGCCAATGATGGAGACATGATCCGCGAGGTTGAGAATGACCTCTTCCCACACAGCACCGCGGGAAGCATCGGCCAAAAAGTGGATCTCATCCATGACCACGTGGGTCAAGCGATCGAGGGCCGCGGATTCTGCGTAAATCATATTGCGCAGCACCTCGGTGGTCATGACGACGATCTCTGCATCAGAGTTGATCGATACGTCACCGGTGAGCAGGCCTACGGCCTCTTCGCCATGCTCTTCCACCAAGTCGTGGTACTTCTGGTTGCTCAAGGCTTTAATCGGCGTCGTATAAAAGCACTTGGTTCCCCGGCTCAGCGCCAAAGAGACAGCAAATTCGCCCACGATGGTTTTGCCGGCGCCGGTCGGCGCGCAGACCAGTACGCCGTGACCGTTTTCCACGGCCTGGCAGCCCTTTACCTGGAACTCATCCAACGGGTATGGCAGGGCTGCGGTAAAAGAATCCAGATGAGTTTCAGTCATGACTCCCCAGGCTACCCGTGCCTAGAGGACATCGTCGAAAAAGCCGCCGCTTGTCGACGGAGCGTCCTTGCCACCGGTGGTCCACGTCTGCTGCGGCTGCTGCTGTGCCTGTTGTACTGGCTGTGAAACGGGCTGAGAGGGCCCCGGCGAAGGGCTGACTCGGCTCGGCGCCTCGACTGGAGTTGGCCCTCCAACGGCTTGTGGTGCAGCGCCAAGCGGCGAAGCAGTCTCATCATCGAGATCCATCCACTCGGGGCGTTCGCGTTGTATGCGCTTGTCGTGGAGGCGGCAGAACTGGAATGCGAACTCGATGAGCAAGATCAGTGAGCCAGCCAGTACCACCATCGAAAAAGGATCCTGGCCTGGGGTGACGAAGGCGGCGAAAATCATCACGACGACAATGATGATGCGACGCTTGTCTTTGACGTGTTCATATTCGAGCACGCCAATCAGGTTCAGGGACACGATAAGTAGTGGGATTTCAAAGCTGATGCCAAAGATGAGCAGCAGGGCCAGGAGAAAGTAGAAATATCGCTCACCGGTCAGGGCCGCTGTTTGATACTCGGCGCCGATTCCCATGAGGAATTCCAGACCAACGGACAAAATGAAGTACGCCAACACTGCGCCGGCAACGAACAGACCCACCGCGGCGCTGACAAAGCTCAACGTGTAGCGGCGCTCGTTCTTATGGAGACCTGGCACAACGAAGGCCCAGACCTGATACAGCCACACCGGCGAGGACAATACGGTGCCAGCCAAGGCGCCTACTTTCAGGCGCAATAGGAGCATTTCAAACGGGCTGGTGGCCAATAGTCGGCACTCGCCGTCGGCACTGAAAGAGGCGCGCTTATCTGGGGGCAGTGCACAATACGGCTCTCGTAGAATTTCACCTAACGGAGACAGCCCGAATGGTGCTCGTTGGTACCAAATGAACCCGATGATGGCCCCGACGACAACCGCTAACACGGAAATAATGATGCGGCGGCGCAGCTCCTGGAGGTGCTCCACCAAGGTCATCTCCCCGGTAGGGTTCTTCTGCTTGCGCGAAAAGCGCAGCTTTCCCTTCACGCTCTTGCTTGCCTTCTGGGCAGGTACAGGCTGTGACTGTGACGACATCAGTGTGGCTCTTTCAACGCAAAGAAGCGAACACTTCCCTACTGCGCGGATTGCGGGTGCATATCCGCCGCTGCAGGGGTGTTCGCGCGACGACAGGTTAGGGGCGTTTACTGCTGAGTATTGGTGTTGCTCTGCTGGCCCGGCTGCATGTCTGGTCGGTTCCAGAATTCCTCATCGGACTGCTGCTTCTGGTTTAGCTGCGCCTGAGACTGAGAACGCTGGGCATCCTCGGAATGCATCTCATTGACCTCAGACTTGAAGATGCGCGCGGAACGGCCAATAGAGCGTGCCAATTCCGGCAACTTCTTTGCACCGAATAGCAAGACGATGACAAGAACAATTGCGCCAATTTCCATAGGCCCTATGCTCATGGAGAAACCTCTTTTCAACTAGTGCACCAGCATGCCGGGAAGCATCACCGCCAACTTATCTGCCGGCGGGCAGGCGCAGTAAACGGGCAAGTAACTGGCTACTGAGTATAGCCGCTCAACGCGGTGTTTCCTCGCTCCGCAATGAGGTTTACCACGGATTGAGGAGCCACTACCCGCAACCTATCAGCTTGACCAAGGGCAAAGCGAATAAGCCAATCCACTGATCCCATTGGCATCGTTGCAGCTACTTCCCCATTTCCTAAGTCTTCACCCAGGCGCATATCGTAATACTCAGCCAGCCACGTGAATTCTTGGTTAATTGCTAGTTGCACGGTGTCCCCATCGCCCAAATTAAAGGGTGATGCGGCATCAAAGTCGAGATCTTTCAGATGCGGCTGGGATTTTTCCTCCACGATGCGAGCCTTACTAATGCGGTCGATGCGGAAGGTGCGATGCGCTTGCTTTGCTTCCTCCCAAGCGGCCAAGTAAGGCTCGGAATCGACGATGAAAATGCGGGCTGGGTCCACCACCCTCTCGGATTCTGCATTTGAGGAAGCGCTCCAGTAACGCAGCCGTACCCGCTTTCTTTCATTGACGGCTTGGGTCAAAAGCGCCTGGATATCAGTCTCTTCAGGGGCGGGAGTAGACAGCGACTCATAGATGGCGACTGTCTTTTCATCCATGATGTCGCGCAGCTTAGTGGCGGCGGATTCGACCGCGCGGGCGTCGATTAGCCCTGGCATCGCCTGCAAGGACTCCAGGGTAAGGAGCAAAGCACCGGCTTCCGTCGGGGTAAGGCGCAGCGCTTGACTCAAGCCCTGATCGTTGTGAATGGTTACCCCATCGCGATAACTGAAGGTGAGATCAATGAGATCCTCGGTATTGCGCCCCGTGCCTGAACAAAAGAGCCGGTCAAGAGCATCCTTCAGTTCGCCAGGATCCATACCCAAATCTTTGGCCGCTTCCATAGGCGTCTTGTCGGGATGGTTTTTAAAGTAGGGAATCAGGTTCAAAGAGCGCACCAGCGCTTGGAGCTTTAGCGATCCGTCAGCCATGTCTAGCCTTCCTCCTGCGATTGCGACACCCTGCGTAAAAGGGAGATGACCTCTTGGCGTACCCCGACTGGTTCGAGCACCTGTACTTCTGGGGCGTAGCCGGCCGCGGTGCGCACGACCCAATCCTTATCTACCTTCTGCAGTAGCACCGTGCCATCGGGTTGTTTCTCGCCAGCATCCATGAGCTCCCTCGCCTGCCCCTCTGGGATGACAAGGCGCGCATCGACTTTTTCCCCTCGGTGCAGTGCACGCTCTACCAATACCTGCAAATCTTCAGTTGGATTGGGGTGCTCCGCGGGATCGTGCGAGCGTTTGATGTCAGAGACGCGGAGGGCGCGAAAGACGCGCGGTTCGTTGCGGTCCACATCGAATCCCACGAGGTAGATGCGACTGTCCCGGTTGACCACTCCCCACGGGTCCATGACACGGCGTACCGGCTCAGTAGCCGGATTAGCACGGTAGGAAAACGTAATGCGCAGCTGATTGCGCACCGCAGCGAGCACCGCGGTGATGATTTCTGGGGCGAGTCGCGTGATGTCATTGACCGCCGTGTAAACCGGTGCGCCTGCGAGGTTGCGCGAGGCGCCGCTGGCAGCAATCTTCGTCCATCCCGACAGGGAAAAATCGCTTAAGCCGCCGGTGGTACCCACGCCTCCTGCAATACCTAGAACCATGGCCTCCTCAGGAGAAAACTCCACCGGAGGAAGCTGGTAGCTGCTCGAGTCAAGGCGATAGCGCGCACCATCTTCGCTACCGGAATGAACAATGGGCACCCCGGCGCGCTGGAGGGTTGCGATATCTCGTGCCAGAGATTTGGCGAAGGCTTCGTCTGATTTATCGCCGTATCCTGCTACATGACGGCGAATCCAAGAGGCGGTGCGGTCCGGGCTACCACCGGAGTTGGCGGCGCCCTGTAGCGCGAAAGAGAGGTTGGTGAGTCTTTCTACCGCCTCATCATGCCGTTTCGGCGCGGGGTTGTGTGCTGCCACGTGTTGTGTTGTCTCCCTGGTACGGCTCGTGTGCTTCTAGCTGTGGTGTAGACGCATATAGTCTAGCAACGCCTCGACCCGATCATCGTCGGCCACGAAGGGGTCTAGGAGCTCTTCGGTGCGTGGCTCTGGGCGGTTGACCTTGAGGCGCGTCCAGTCAACGGTGACGTTGGTCCCGAGGCTACGCGCAGCGGCAAGGAACTGGCCGCGCAGCGCAGCACGGGTGGTGGCAGGCGCTGTGTCCATGGCTCGTTCGATCTCAGAGTCTGTGATCCAGCGTTCGATAAGGCCCTTGCGCAGCAAGACATGGTAGAGCCCGCGGCTCGGCCGGATATCGTGATAGGTCATATCAATCTGGGCGAGCTTGGGGTGGTCCCAGTGACCACCCAGCCGTGCACGGTAGCGTTCGAGCAGTCCCAATTTAATGACCCAGTCGATTTCTCGGTCCACGCCGGAGAAGTCTTGAGTCTCAATGGCGTGCAGCATGCGCTGCCAGAGATCCACCACGCGCCGCATTTCTGCCGTGGGAGTACCGGCGTCTTCGCGTTCTTCCAACCATTGGGTTGCGCGCTGGCATAGTTGCTGCTGGACCTCGAGGGCGGTGACGGATCCCCCTCCCGCGAGTGGTAGTTCGGTCAAACCCGTCATATCACGTGCGATGGCGCGGATATGGTGAATGGGTTTTTCGATGTCGAACTCCGGCAACTCAAATCCGGCCTCCAGCATTTCCAAGATGAGGAGCGTGGAGCCAACCTTTAGCGCCATGGTGGGCTCGGCCATAGTGGAGTCACCCACTATGACGTGCATGCGGCGGAAGCGTTTGGAATCGCCGTGCGGCTCATCACGGGTATTGATGATCGGACGCGAGCGGGTGGTGGCCGAAGATACGCCCTCCCACACCTGGTCCGCGCGCTGCGAGAGCAGGAATTGGGCGGGTTTATCGCCCTTTGCGGGCTGCACCATGCCGGCGCCGCAAATGAGCTGGCGGGTAATAAGGAACGGAAGGAGCGCCAGCCCCAAATCCTTGAGCACCATGTGGCGGCTGATGAGGTAGTTTTCGTGGCAGCCAAAGGAGTTTCCGGCTGAATCCACGTTGTTCTTCAAGAGGTACACCGTGCGCGGGTGCCCCTCGGCGGCAAAGGCCTGCTCTGCTTGTTCGCCCAGCCGGTTGACTATTGCATCGCCGGCGCATTCATAGGCTAGAAGCTGGCTCAAGCTATCGCATTCGGCGGTGGCTACCTCGGGGTGGGATCCGACGTCGAGGTACAGGCGGCTCGCGTTGGTGGAAAAGATATTAGAGGAAGAATGTTCCTGGACGATGGGCCGGAAAAGCACGCGCGCCACTTCATCGGGGCTCAGGGCGCGTTCTCCTGGGCCCGCGCTGGTGGTTAAGCCATATTCCGTCTCGATGCCCATGATGCGACGGGCGAAGACGGGACGCTGGTCACTCACCCTTACTGCCCGCCCTTTTGGACATAGGAGCGCACGAATTCCTCGGCGTTGTTTTCTAGCAGGCCATCGATCTCATCGAGCAATTCATCGGTGCCGGTGGTGTTGATGCTCAGCTGCGTAGAGGTAAATTCCTCATCTCCGGTGGAGTCATCGCCGCCATTGCCGCCAGTGACCTGGGACTGGTGAGTAGACATAGGGAGGAAGTCCTTTCTTTGGCTTCTGCCTAATTGCTTGGTTATCAATTACGGTACTCGGGCTGGATACCGCTGTCAGTGAGTCCCTGGAGGAGATCCTCCACCGTACGTGCGGTGTCGATGATCTCCTCGCACTGGGCGCGGGTCAGGCCGGTGGTCTCATCCATCGGAACCGTGGCCCAGGGTGCCGCGGTTGTCTCGCCTACCCGAACGGTGAGGCTTTGCCAGCTCGCGGCGATGATGTCCTCGCCGAATTTCTGCGTCACTCGGCCGCGGAAATACGCGCGGGTATCCTCCGGAGGGGTGCTGGCGGCGTCTTCAATCTCTGCAGCGCTAAAGAGCTGCCGCATCTGACCTTTACGCACCAGCGCGTGATGGAGCGATTTGGCAGGATCGATCTCCGCGTATTGCAGGTCAATGAGCCGCAGCTTTGGGTCTGCCGGATCGATACCGCGGTCGAGGTAGCCCTTGATCAGGCGATACTTCGCCACCCAATCCAGAAGGTGCGCCGCCTGCATCGGATCTTCCGCAAGAAGCGCGACTGCCTCGTCCCAGGCCGCGAGCACCTTGCGCTCTGCGTCGGTGCGTGGGGTGACGCGGTCTCGGTATTCGGCGAGGATTTCTAGGGCGGTGAGCTGGCGGGCGTCGGCAAGCTCGAGGCGATGCTGAAGGGAGAGATCGCGGCTGACGCGCGGAACTTCCGCCACGGCATCCTGCAAGCGGAGATCGCTAAAGTCCACACCCTGCTCAATCGCATCGAGCACCAGCGAGGTCATGCCCAGTTTAAGCAGCGTGGAAGTCTGCGACATATTCGCATCCCCAATGATGACGTGGAGGCGCCCAAAGTCCGCGTGCACCGCATGCGGCTCATCGCGGGTATTGATGATGCCGCGATTAAGGGTGGTCTCCAGCGAAATTTCCTGCTCAATATAGTCAGCGCGCTGGGAGATCTGGAATCCCGGCTCCTCGCCAAACTCGCCGATCCCCATACGCCCGGCGCCGATGACTACCTGGCGGGCCACGAAAAACGGGATAAGGGCCTGCGCCATGGTGTCAAAGTCCGTGGCACGGGAGTACTGATAGTTCTCGTGCGAGCCATAAGACGCGCCCTTGCCGTCCACGTTGTTTTTATAGAAACGCAAGGCAGGGCACGGGTCATGGTTGGCAAGGACGGACTTTCCTTGCGCGCTGAGCCCCGCTACGGACGCGGCGGCTTGCAGGAGCGTGGCATCACCTGCGGCGTCGTAAAGCGTGGCGTCCCAAGCATTAGTGCATTCCGGCGCGGAATATTCTGGGTGCGCGTGGTCGACATAGAAGCGCGCGCCATTAGCCGTGACCACATTGGCCACCCCGATGGCGTTGGGATCCACCACGGGCACGGTGTGGTAGCGCTTGAGATCGAATCCGCGCGAATCGCGCAGCGGGTGCTCCTCGGCAAAGTCCCACCGCGAGCGCGCCCCAGTGTGCAGCGCGGCATACGCTACCACCGCGTGCGTGGAAGAAATGATGGGCGAATACTCCGGCAGCTCCGGGGTGGCGATTCCGTACTCGGTCTCTGTTCCTACAACGCGGCTCATGCGCTCCTCCTAGCGGTCAGTAGCTCCACCCGCTCAACGCGGGCACCAGCATGGTCTTGGGAGATGATCTTGGTCCACTCCTCGGGGTTGGTGGAGGTGGGCACGTACTCGGATTCGGCGCGCTCGGCCGCGATGGCCTGGAGCAAATGCTGCTTGGCGATGCCCCCGTGGCGCCCGCCTATCCCCTGCTCACTGCCCGCACGCTGCTGCAGTTCGTCCTTGATAGCCAGCTTCTTGGCGCGGGAGAGGATATTGGCAATCATCGCGCCGGAGACAAAGTCCCGGTAGTGCAATACCTCGCGCTCGCCGCTGGAAAAGTGCAGCTGCACAAAGGGGCGATCGGCATAGAGCTCGTCCACCGCGGCGCCGATGAGTTCCTCTAGCGTGCCCTGGTGCGGCACGGATTCTGCAAAGTGGCGTGCAAAGATCTCGCGGGCGCCCTCTTTATTCGGGCGGTTGACCCGGATCTTGATATCCAGCCGGCCGGGGCGCATGATGGCGGGATCGATGAGCTCCTCGCGGTTGGTCGCGCCAATGACGATCACATTGGAAAGGCTTTCTACTCCGTCGAGTTCTGTGAGCAGCTGCGGCACCACCGTGGTTTCCATATCCGAGGACACGCCTGAGCCACGGGTGCGGAAGATGGATTCCATCTCATCAAAAAATATGACTACCGGCCGGTCAGAACTCAGCTGGGCTAGTTCGCGGGCGCGCTCAAAGATGAGGCGGATGCGGCGTTCCGTCTCACCTACATACTTATTGAGCAGCTCTGGGCCCTTGATATTGAGGAAGTAACTCGGCCCATCACTGCCCAATTGCTGCGCCAAGGAATGGGCCACGGCCTTGGCGATGAGCGTCTTTCCGCACCCAGGCGGGCCATAGAGGAGGACACCCTTAGGCGGCTGCAGCTCGTAGTGGTGATAGAGGTCGGGATGGATAAACGGCAGCTCCACGGAATCGCGGATCTGGGAAATCTGTTCGTCCAGGCCACCGATGTCCTCGTAGCGCACATCGGGGACCTCCTCAAGGGAGAGCTGGGAGACCTCCGTCTTTTCCACCTTTTCCAGCGCGATGGCAGCCTTGGGATCGACTAGCACTATCTCGCCTGCTGCCACGCGGGCTTCCTCGCGCAATGTCTGCGATAGCAGCACCACTTTTTCCTCGCCAGAGGAGTTGGCCACGATGAGGCGTTGATCTCCTAGGCGCTCTACCACGGTGGCGAGCTCGCCCGTACGCTCGGGTGCGCACCCTTCCACCACTACGAAGCCGTCGCCCAAGCGAACCTGCTGGCCGGCCACTAGGCTGCCTGGTTCCACATTGGGCGAAACCTTAAGCTGCATGACGCGGCCGTTGGTGTAGACCTCCGCGGTGGTTCCCACCTCGCTGTGGGTAGGCGAATAGCCGAGGAAAACGCCGTAGGTCGATGCCGGCTCAGCCAGCGCGTTAAGCTCCGCAAAAAGCTGTTCGAGCTTCCCACGCGATTCCTTTAATAAGCCCGCCAACTTCTGATTGCGGGCAGCAAGCTGGCTGATCTGCCGCTTATAGTCCGTGGCTTCATCCATGCCCACTACTCTAACGCGGCCCAGTCGGCGAAAGAGGGCAGTTGCGCTTTAAATTCTGGGCGCTGAGGTGAGCCTATTTCCAGCTTTACTTGCGGGCGCGGCGCTGCGGGCGCGGCGGAGTGACGCCATCTGCCAAGCGGCGGGTCCAGATAAGGAAGGCGGTATGCGCATTCATACGGTGCTCCGGGCGGGTAGCCAGGCCTTCGACCTTCCATTCGCGCACCAGTGATTCCCAGGCCTTAGGCTCGGTAAAGCACTTGAGCTCGCGAATTCCTTCCATGACCTTCATCAACTGCGGCACCGTTGCCACGTAGGTCATGAACACTCCGCCAGGGATCAGGAGATCGCGCACGGTCTCCAGGTGCTCCCAGGGCTCGAGCATATCGAGAATGACGCGGTCGACCGGACCGCCCAAGTCCTCAGCGGTGACATCGCCCAGATCGCCGAGACGCGGCGACCACCACTCGGGCTGCTCGCCAAAGTATTCCTTGACGTTATCTACCGCATACTCGAGGTGATCATCGCGCACCTCATAGGAATACACATGCCCCTCTGGGCCCACGGCGCGCAGCAGCGACATGGATAGCGCACCGGAGCCGGCGCCGGCCTCGAGCACGCGCGCGCCCATGAAGATATCGCCCTCTACCAAAATCTGCGCCGCATCCTTGGGATAGATCACCGCAGCACCGCGCGGCATGGACAGCACGTGATCCACCATCAAGTGGCGGAAAAGGAGGAAGGAGGAGCCAAGCGTGGACTCAATAACCGAGCCCTCGTCCATACCCACGATGTCATCATGGTTAATGATGCCCTTGTGGGAGTGGAACTGGCCTCCTTCTTCCAGAATGACCGTGTAGTGGCGCCGCTTGGCGTCGGTAAGCTGCACGCGGTCGCCATAGGCAAAGGGGCCGGAATAAGCCATGTCTCAAGACTCCTCGAGGTTGCGGTTACTATCCCACCAAGTATGCCTCAAGTGCCTGCGCGAGCCATACTTGGTCCCGCTCGCCTACCATTTCTCGCGCCGAGTGCATGGACAGCATGGGCACGCCCACATCCACGGTATCGATGCCCAGACGCGTCGCCGTAATGGGACCAATGGTCGAGCCGCAGGGCACATCATTATTGCCCACAAACCGCTGCACCGGCACGCCTGCCTTCTCGCACGCTGCTTCCCACAACGCCACCGTGGTGGCATCGGAGGCATAGCGCTGGTTGCCATTGATCTTGGTCACGGGACCCTTGCCGATGATCGGATGGTGCGTGGGATCGTGCTTGCCCACGTAATTAGGGTGCACCGAATGCGCCGCATCGGCCGAGACACAGCTCGAGCGGGAAAACATCTGGAAGCGTTCCTCCTCATTGGCCCCCAGCGCCCGCGCCGTGCGGGTAAGAACATCCGCCAGGATGGGACCGCCTGCACCGTAGCGCGAGCTGGAGCCTACCTCTTCGTGGTCAAAGGCCATCATGACCAAGATATCCTTGCCCTGATATTCCTCGGCGGCCTTCTTCATCGCTTCCAACGAGGCATGTACGGAAGAAAGGTTATCCATGCGCCCGGCCGCGATGAACTGCTCGCCGGCGCCAAAGACTTCGCCGCGAGCAGCATCAGCCGTAATCAAGTTGAAGGAAGCAATATCTTGCTTGGCGACGCCCACCTTCTCCCCCACTACCTGCAAGATCGATGCCTCTGGGTCACCGACGCTCAGAACCGGCTGCATGTTGTGCTGACGATCCGGCTTAAACTCATCCTTGCGGTAGAGGTGAATGGCAAGGGACGGAAGGCGCAGTACCGGGCCAGTATTGACCAGGTGTCGTGTGCCATCCTTGGTGACAATCTGCCCGGCCACGGTCAGCTCCCGGTCAAACCAGGTATGCAGTAGCGCGCCACCATAGACCTCTACTGCCACCTGCTGCCAGCCGGCCGCGGAAAAGTCCGGCGTGGGTTTCAGCACCAGGCCCGGCGAATCTGTATGGGACCCCACGATGCGGAAACCAGAATTCTTATCTGCACCCTCTGGCACGTACCATGCTGCTACCGCGCCGCCGCGCACCATGACGTGGCCGCCAGGCGCAGCGGACCACTGCGTTCCCTCATCCTGTACCTCAAAACCCGCCGCGCTCAGCTGGCGGGATACCTCATCGGCAGCGTGGTACGAAGAAGGAGAAGCAGCAATGAAATCTAGGAAATCTGCGGTATAACTCATACCTTCTAGCTTGCCACGAATCGCGCGGCGATAGGCTAGATACACCATGGCTACTTCATCTACACCCCGCCCACTCGCCCTGTCGCCCTCGCGCGCCTCCGACTATAAGCAGTGCCCGCTGCTCTATCGCTTCCGCGCCATTGACAAGTTGCCCGAGCCCAAGACCATCGCGCAGGTCAAAGGAACCCTCGTGCATGCCGTCCTGGAAGAGATGCACAAACTGCCGCGCGAAGAGCGGACCTATCCCGCTGCGGTGAAGATGATTAAGCCCTCCTGGGCAGAGATGACCTCCAAGGATGATGAGCTGCTTGAGCTCGTGCCAGAAGAAGACACCTACGACTTCTTCGTCGCTGCCAGGCAACTGCTCAAAGGTTATTTCCAGATGGAAAATCCACAAGGCTTTGATTGCCAAGAAACCGAGATGTACGTCAACACGGTCCTGCCCAATGGCGTCCCCGTCCGCGGCTTCATCGACCGCGTGGACCGCGCACCAACCGGCGAGGTCCGGGTCGTGGACTATAAAACAGGCAAGAAGCCCCTGCCCCGCTATTCCCACGATGCACAGTTCCAGATGCGCTTTTATGCGCTGGTCTACTGGCGCATTCTAGGCACCATTCCCCACCAGTTGCGCCTGATGTATCTCAAGGTGTTGGACTCGATGTTTCTTACACCGAACCGTGAGGAACTCGAATACTTCGAGCGCGATCTCGGCGAGCTGTGGGCCAAGATTGAGGCGGATGGGCGCGCCGGGGACTTCCGCCCGAAGCCCTCTAAGCTTTGCGGCTGGTGCGCCCACCAGGATCTCTGTCCGGAGTTTGGCGGCACTCCACCGCAGTACCCGGGCTGGCCGGGTTCCGCGGCGGACGCAAAGGACTAGCGCCCCACCTGCCTAGAAAAGGCCCGAAATGGTGCCCTGCTTATCGACGTCGATATTATTGGCCGCCGGCTTCTTCGGCAGCCCCGGCATCGTCATGACGTTGCCCGTGAGCACGACGATAAATCCCGAACCGGTGCGCGGCAGCAATTCGCGCACGTGCAGCGTATGGCCTTCCGGCGCCCCTAGGGCGGAGGCATCGTCGCTGAAGGAGTACTGCGTCTTAGAGATCACCACGGGCAGCTTGTCCCAGCCATTGTCCTGGATGTACTTAAGATCCTTGAGCGCCTTTGCCCCGTATTCCACACGGTCTGCGCGATAGATCTCGCGCGCGATGGTCTCGATGGAGGCCTCGATTCCCTCTTGCGGATCATAGAGCTGCGTGGCGCCTCCCTGCAGGTTCTCCAGCAAAGTCTCTGCCAGCGTGGTAGCGCCCGCGCCGCCCTCGGACCACACGTTGGCTTCCTCCAAGGCCACGCCGAAATCTTCGGCCCACTGCCGCATGAACTCGCGTTCTGCCTCGGTATCGGACCAAAAGAGGTTGAGCGCTACTACCGGTTTGATCCCGAACTTGCGCAGGTTCTCTACGTGGCGCTCTAGATTGACTATGCCCGCCTTGAGGGCATCCAGGTTTTCCTCGGTGAGCTTATCCTTGGCCACACCGCCGTTGTATTTCTGCGAGCGGATGGTGGCAACGACCACGGCACCGGCAACATCTAGGTCCCCAAAGCGCGCCTTGATGTCGACGAATTTCTCGCCACCTAGGTCCGAACCGAAGCCGGCCTCACTTAAGACGATATCGCCAAATTGGAGCGCGGTGTGGGTTGCCAGCAGGGAGTTGCAGCCGTGCGCAATATTGGCGAATGGCCCACCGTGCACCAAGGCCGGCACGCCGCCAAGGGTCTGTACAAGGTTGGGGTTGAGGGCATCACGCATGAGCGCTGTGAGCGCACCTTCCGCATTCAAATCACGCGCAGTAACAGGGCGCTGATCATAAGTGAAGCCGATGGTGATATCGCCGAGGCGCTTCTTTAGGTCCTCGAGGTTCGTGGCCAAGCACAAGATGGCCATGATTTCGGAGGCCGCGGTAATGGTGAAACCGGTTTCTGCAGGCACACCGTGAGCTGGCCCGCCCAGACCGGTCACCACGTTGCGCAGGGCACGGTCGTTGACGTCCATGCACCGCTGCCATGTCACGCGCCGCGGGTCGATGCCTAGGGCGTTGCCTTGGTGGATGTGGTTATCAATGATGGCGGCCAGGGTGTTGGTTGCAGAGGTAATGGCATGAAAATCGCCGGTGAAATGAAGATTGATGTCTTCCATGGGGACAATCTGTGCATAGCCGCCGCCAGCCGCGCCGCCCTTAATACCCATGACTGGTCCTTGGGAGGGCTCACGCAAGGCAACGATGGCCTTCTTGCCCAGCTGATCCAGGGCGTCGGTAAGGCCGATGAGCACGGTGGACTTGCCCTCGCCGGCAGGTGTGGGCGATACGCCGGTGACAAGCACCAGCTTGCCCTGGTTTTCCTTGGAATAGTCCACCTTGGTGATATCTACCTTGGCTTTGGTGGTGCCGTAGGGAATCACGGCGTCGGCAGGAATGCCCGCCTTGGCAGCAATCTCCCCAATCGGCTGCAAGAGGTGGGCTTGGGCAATTTCAACATCGGATGGCTGAGTAGTCATGTTCTTAGCCTACCGAGCTCGAAAGTTAAATAACCCGCAGTTTTCCAAGAAAGTGAAGTGAATCACTCTTCCTATTCACGCTGCGATCCAAAAAGGCGCCCTACAGGGCGCCTTGCAGGTGGACTTGTCGTCTATCTCTTAAAGGATGACCAAGCCGAATGCGTAGCCCAAGAGGACAGAAACCACGATGCTGACCGTGCCTGGGATAAGGAATGGGTGGTTGAATACGGCCTTGCCGATTCGAGTCGAGCCGGTATCGTCCATCTCCACCGCTGCCAGCAGCGTTGGGTAGGTCGGCAGGATAAATAGTGCCGAGACGGCTGGGAAAGCAGCGACTGCGGTAAGGGGGCTTACGCCCAGAGCCAGGGCTGCTGGCATCAGGGCCTTGGTCGTAGCGGCCTGCGAGTACAGCAGCGCTGCGGCGAAGAACAAGACCACCGCGAGCAGCCACGGCGAGGACTCAATAACGCTGCCAGCCATAGACTGAATATCGTCCATGTAGTGGTTGATAAGGCTGGTACCCAACCAAGCAACGCCAAGCACACAAATACATGCGGACATACCAGACTTAAATACCGGCGTATTGAGAACATCCCCCGCCGGGAACTTCGTCATCATGACGATGATGGTGGCCGCGGTGAGCATAACCGTCATAATGGCCTCATTACGTGGCAGGGTTGGTTCTGCAATGAGACCGACCTGCTCCGAGGTCAGCGTGGCCCAGGCCATCACGATGACGATGGCTACCAGGAAAACCAGAACAGAGGCCTTGGCACCCTTCTGCGGCGCGAAGTTTTCAGCGCCTAATGGTTCCTTAACCAAGCCCTGCGCTTTGCGTTCCTGGTACACCGGGTCATCTTCTAGTTCCTTGCCAAACTTATTAGCAATCCACGCAGCTGGGAAGATAGACAGGAACGTTGCCGGAATGACGACTGCTAGCACCTGCAAATAGCCCACTCCAGATGGTTCCAACAGGCTGGCTAGGAGTACCACTGCGGCAGAAATAGGCGAGGCACAAATTGCCATCTGAGAGGCAACTACCGCAATGGAAAGCGGGCGTGAAGGGCGAACCTTGCCTTCTTTAGCTACCTCAACAATGACCGGCAGCGTGGAAAACGCAGTGTGGCCGGTACCGGCCAGCACCGTCATCAACCACGTAACGATGGGCGCGTAGAACGTAATCCGCTTCGGGTTCTTGCGCAGAAACTTTTCTGCGATGTGCACCAGGTAGTCCATGCCACCAGCCCGCTGCATTGCGGCGATGGCGGCAATAACGGTCATGATGATACCGATGACGTCGAACGGGATGTCTTCCCTAGTAATGGGGACACCGGTGAGACCAAGGGCCAACACACCGAGGCCGCCGGCCATGCCGATACCAATTGAACCAATCCTCGCGCCCAAGAAAATGGCGGCGAGAACGATGACTATATGAACAATAACCATGGACATACTCCATACGCTCTGTATGCAAACTAAGGGCACGCATCTCCACACAGAGTGCATGCCGTCCTCAACATCTTCTATTTTGCACCTGTCACGTCGATTTATTCACTCGAATTGTCCGTTTGTGTTGATTCCCACATGTATTATGCGTCTCGCTATAAGATGGTCGGTATCCTTCTCCGCATTCGCCCAGCACAGGGACGTAAAAGGAAACTAGCTACCGCCAATTCCATGCAGTCAAAAGACCCCCACAGCCTTCGCCAGTTTTCCTTCTCATGAAGTGAAAGTGGCAAAGACCGCGGGGGCCTAAGATGCGGGGCGCTATGCCCTACTGCTTCTCAAAAGCCGCGACTTTAGTCCTCGTCGATGAAGAGCTGACCGCGGAACTCTGGGTGCATGAGGTTTTCAACGGACAGAACCTTGTTCAAGGTTGCCTCATCGAGCAGACCCTTCTCCAGGACGAGTTCCTTGACGCCCTTGCCGGTCTCCAGGGACTCCTTGGCAATCAGATCGCCGTTGTGGTGGCCGATGAACGGGTTGAGGTAGGTGACGATACCGATGGAGTTTTCCACGTAGGCACGGCAGACATCTGGGTTGGCGGTGATTCCGGTAACGCACTTTTCCTGCAGGGCATCGACGGCGTTGCCCATGATGCGAATGGACTGGAACAGTGCCTCGCCGATGACCGGCTCCATGACGTTGAGCTGCAGCTGGCCAGCCTCAGCGGCCATGGTGACGACGTGGTCATTGCCGAAGATCTTGAAGCAGGTCTGGTTCACAACCTCCGGGATAACCGGGTTAACCTTACCCGGCATGATGGAGGAGCCGGCCTGACGCGCAGGCAGGTTAATCTCAGCCAGGCCAGCGCGCGGACCGGAAGACAGCAGGCGCAGGTCATTACAGATCTTGGCGAGCTTCATCGCTGCGCGCTTGATGGTGGCGTGCAGCAGCACGTAAGCGCCACAGTCAGAGGTTGCCTCAATGAGATCGCGGGCGGTCTTCATCTCCAGGCCGGTGACCTCAGACAGAGCTGCGGTGACCTGGTGGCGGTAGCCGGCCGGGGTGTTCACGCCGGTGCCGATTGCGGTTGCGCCCAAGTTGATCTCGAGCAGACGGCGCTGTGCATCGCGCAGCAATGCCTGCTCCTCGTTCAGGTTATTGGCAAAGCCCTTGAACTCATCACCCAAGGTCATCGGAACCGCGTCCTGAAGCTGAGTACGACCCATCTTCAGGATGTCCTGGAACTCATTGCCCTTGACCTGGAATGCGGCACGCAGGCCATCCATGCGCTCAATGAGGTGATCAACTGCTGCGTGCAGGCCCAAGCGGAAGCCGGTCGGGTAAGCATCGTTGGTGGACTGGGACATGTTCACATCATCATTCGGGTTGATGATGTCATAGGAGCCCTTCTCCTCACCGAGGTACTCCAGCGCGAGGTTGGCAACAACCTCGTTGGTGTTCATATTCAGCGAGGTACCAGCGCCACCCTGGAAAACGTCCAGCGGGAACTGATCCATGCAGCGACCCTCTTCCAGGATCTGGTCACAGGCCCAGATGATGGCTTCAGCTTTCTTCTTGGGCAGTACGTGCAGGCGGCGGTTTGCCATGGCGGCCGCCTTCTTGACCTGGACCATGCCGCGGATGAAGTGCGGGATGGTGTTGATGGTCACGTAAGAGATCTGGAAGTTCTCCATGGCGCGTACGGTGTGCACACCGTAGTAAGCGTCAGCGGGAACTTCCAAGGAGCCAAGAAGGTCGGTCTCGGTACGAGTCTTCTTGCTGGAGTTCTTAGGTGCCTTTTGTTCGGCCACCTTCTGCTGTGCGGCGTGAGTGGAAGTGTCAGCTTCCTTCTTCTTCACGTCCTTTGCTGCAGACTTGGTGTCCTTTTCTTCTTTCTTAGAGGACTTTGCCATGATGGCTCGGCTCCTTTGCCTATCGAGACTTATATTCGAATGAGTAACCTCAACCGCTAATGTTAGCCACGACTGAATCTATTTGGGCCGACCCAGAAAAATCACTCCCCCTAAAAGCGGGCGATACGTAAATCAGAAGCCAAAATTGCTTCCGCGCCAAGTTGGGAAAGTCGGTCCATGACTTGGTTGGCTTGCTTCTTCGGAACCATCGCTCGCACTGCCACCCAGTTCTCACGCGCCAACGGCGACACCGTAGGACCGGTTAATCCTGGAGTAATACCAGTGGCTGCGTCGAGGTTGGATTGAGCAATGTTGTAGTCGATCATCAGATAGGTGCGAGCGTGCAGAATTCCCTGAATGCGGTCGAGCACTACCTGCTCTTCCTCGGTAACTTCTACCCCTGTGCGCTTAATGACTACAGCTTCGGACTCAATGATCGGCTCCCCGAACGGCGCTAAGCCTTGCTGACGCAAAGTAGTACCAGTTGACACGACATCAGCAATAACATCGGCAACGCCTAGCCGGATGGAGATCTCTACGGCGCCGTCCAATCGAATAACATCGGCCTCAATCCCATGTGCGGCAAGGTTGGCGCGGACGAGATTGGGGTACGACGTCGCGATCCGCCGCCCAACCAGTTGAGAGATATCCCACTCCTCCCCCTGCGGGGCTGCGTACCGGAACGTGGAGCCGCCGAAGCCTAAAGGCAGCACTTCATCAAAGCTCGCTTTAGAGTCAAGCGCCAAGTCTCGGCCAGTGATGCCTAGGTCTAAGACCCCGCGGGCAACATAGATGGCGATATCTTTCGGCCGCAGGAAAAAGAACTCGACCCCGTTATCGGAATCCACTACGTTGAGCGCCTTGGAATGCCCGCGGCCCTTGTAACCGGCCTCTGAAAGGATCTCCACGGCAGCTTCTGACAACGTGCCCTTATTCGGTACAGCAATCTTGATCATGCGGATCCTTCCATCCTGTGGGGAGTTACCTAGAGGTACTTATAAAGGTCTTCAGGGGTAAGTCCGCGCTTAAGCATCATGACCTGAGTCCAATAAAGCAGCTGGGACATCTCTTCCGCCAGCTCATCGTCGGACTGATATTCGGCGGCGATCCATACTTCCCCGGCTTCTTCGATGATCTTTTTACCGATGAAATGCTCGCCTTTATCCAGCGCGGCAACGGTGTCAGAACCAGCTGGACGCTGGTCGGCCTTCTCGGCTAACTCGGTAAAAAGAGTCTCAAAGTTCTTCACGCCTACCTATTGTTCCACAGGTAGTTAGAGAATGTAGGGGAACTCTGAATTTCTACTGCCCCGCCGAAATCTTAGCGAACCACTCATATACGTCGGTGGCCTTAGCCCCAGCGAGATGCCGCGAATCGCGGAGGCGAGAAATTTCGGTGATCTCTGGCGGTATCTCAACCTGGTTATCATCTGGCAGCCCGATCACCGCACAGCCGGCATCAACTGCAGCGCGCATGCCGGTTGCGGAATCTTCGAAAACTAAGCACTCTGCGGGATCTGCTCCGATGCGGCGGGCGGCTTCGCGGTACATATCCGGTGCTGGTTTGCCGGCAGGAACCTCATCCCCGCAGATAGTATCGACGAAATACTGCCGCCCCAACGCAGTGATGGCAGCGTCAGCGACATTGCGCTCGGTATTGGTAGTGACCATCATGGGCACCCCATCCGCTTTCAGCTCCTGGAGCAAGGCAGGAATTCCCGGAAAGATCTCCAACTTGCGAGCAAAAAGACCCTTGACATAGTCAAACATCTGGGTGCGGTAACGCTCGCTGTCACCGGGTTGCAGCGTCACTCCCGCATTATCCGCGCAGATTCCCAAGGTGGTATCAAAGGTCGCGCCCACAGTAGCCAGGCGCTGGGTGGGAGTGAGCCGTTTGCCCAGCAGTTCTGAAAGATAAAACGTTGCCTCCGCCCAGAGGGGCTCCGAATTGGTGAGGGTACCATCCATATCCCAGAAGATGGCGGCGGGCTTAGTCCGGCTGGAAGCGGCGGTGGAGTTCGACACGGGAATAAAGCTAGCTTTCTCTATCAGGAAAAAGTGGCACCGTCCACGTTGGAGGCACACGGCGGTGAGCGCTAGGCTGCGCGGATGGCGCAAACTAGCACTCACTAATGCGGAAGGAAAGGACCTAGAAGTCCAGTTCCGGAATCTGCGACAGGGCTTCGTCGTCTGCTCCGGTGGCCGCGCTGGCGTTATAGATAAGCTCAGAGAGCTCTTCCTTTTCCTCTGGCTCGAGAACGGCATCGTGCTGAGCGCGATTAAAATCTGCCAACTTACGAACGGTCTTGGACAAGACGGTGACCAACTGTGGTCCGTCTGGATCGTCCGGAAGAGCATCCAGCCCATCGAGCATCTGCTCAAGGTGGCCGCGCAGCTCTGGGAGGACGTTGGCGTCAAACGGTGCCTCCCAGAACTCCTTTTCCTCTTCCTTGAGGTAATCGCCGGTGGCGAAGGACTTCAGGTCACTAATGAACTCATCTACGGTGGGCTGGAAATCGGCGCGAATGCTCATGCTGTAGATACTGCCCTATCTTGCCTAAGCCTGCACGCCGAGGAGCGAATTTAGTGCGGTGCGAACCAAATCGGCCGCGCCGTCCTCGTCCGTGCCACGGTCGGCCTCTGCCCACTCATCCACGGCAGCGAGCGCGGCCGGGGTATCAAGGTCGTTCGCGATTGCGGCACGCAGCTTGGCGACGACCCCTTCGGCCCCTGCCATGCTTCCCGGCTGCGCCAGGGCCTCCCGCCATGCGGCGAGGCGGCGCTTAGCGGCGTCGAGCACCTCGTCGGACCAGTCGCGCTCGTCGCGGTAATGGCCTGCGAAGACGCCCAAGCGGATAGCGGAGGGATCTTCACCCGCTCCTACGAGCTTGTGGACGAAGACGAGGTTGCCCAAGGACTTAGACATCTTGACCCCGTCGAGGCCGATCATGCCGGTATGCACGTAGAACTGTGCCATGCGCTCAACGTTGAGGGCGGCCTCGGCGTGGGCAGCGGAAAACTCATGATGTGGGAACTTCAGGTCGCTGCCGCCACCCTGGATATCAAAGGTTGATCCCAAGCGGTTGGTAGCGATGGCGGAACATTCAATATGCCAACCCGGGCGACCAGGCCCAAAGGGCGAATCCCATGCCGGCTCGCCCTCGCGGTGGGCACGCCAGATGAGTGCGTCGAGCGGATTCTTCTTCCCTGGGCGGTCGGGATCGCCGCCGCGCTCGGCAAAGAAGGTGCGCATCTCTTCGGCAGAGTAATTGGACTCATAACCAAAGCGCTCGGTGGCCTCGATGGAGGCGTAGATATCTGGGTGCTCAGGGTCGTCTACGACGTAGGCCGCTCCGGCATCGAGAAGCTTCTGTACCATTTCCACGATTTCATCGACGGCTTCCATGGCGCCGATATAATCCTGCGGCGGGAAAACGGAGAGCAGCTCCATATCGGAACGGAAGAGGTCAATTTGAGAAGTGCCGAGCTCACGCCAATCCACGCCGTCGCGTTCGGCACGTTCGAAAAGCGGATCATCGACGTCGGTGATGTTTTGGACGTAGTGAACCTTCTTCCCGGCATCCAGGAACGCACGGTAGATGAGGTCAAAGGTCAGGTAGGTGGCGGCATGGCCCAAGTGGGTGGAGTCATAGGGCGTGATGCCACACACGTACATGGTGGCGGTATCCCCTGCGACCTCTACGGGAGCGATGGTTTGGTTCGCGGAATCGTACAAGCGCAGCTGTGCCGCATCACCTGGCACAGGGCGGAAGGAAGGTGTTGGCCAAGAATGCATAGCCACCATACTAACGCGGCGTGCCTTAGAGCGGCTGCAGGACTCCCAATGCCAGGAGGATCATGACGAGCACGCCGACCGGGATGCGGTAAGCGGCAAACCAAGAGAAGGAGTGGTTACCCACAAACTTCAGCAGCCACGCAATGGAGGCGTAGCCCAGTACAAAGGCGATGCCAGTGCCGACCAGAAGCTGCAGGCCGGAGGCGGCTTGGCCTGATTCGGGAGAAAAGGCGTCGGGAAGCGAGAAAAGGCCCGAAGCCAGCACGGCTGGAATGGCGAGCAAGAAGCTAAAGCGAGTGGCCACCTCGCGGTCCAGCCCCAGGAATAGACCACCGGAAATGGTGCCGCCGGAGCGGGAAACGCCCGGAATGAGCGCCAAGCATTGGCACAGGCCCATAATAATGGCGTCTTTCATGGTCAACTGGTCAAAACCGCGTTCCTTCTTGCCCACTTTTTCTGCGGCGATGAAGACGAAGGAAAAGAGGATGAGCATAGCGGCGGTGATCCACAGGTTGCGCAGGGCGCCGCGGATAGCGTCCTCGAATGCGAAGCCGATGATGCCGATGGGAATGGAACCCACGATGACCATCCACCCCATGCGCCAGTCCTGGCCACGAGAGGCTTTATCGGTCCAGCCACGGAACCAGCCGGAGAGAATCTGCCAAATCATTGGGGCGAAATAGACCAACACAGCCAGCTCCGTGCCCAGCTGGATAACTGCGGTGAAGGACGCGCCGGCGTCGTTGCCCCAAAAAAGCTCGGAAACAATGCGCAGGTGACCGGAGGAACTTACCGGAAGAAACTCGGTAAGCCCCTGCACGATGGACAAAACAATGACCTGCGCCCAAGAAACAGCGTCAGTTGCGGTATTAGAAATCACCCGCTTCACACTACAGCCGCGCTGGGCTTCGAGTTTTTACAACGCGCGCTGTTAGGATTAGTAGCCGTGAAATCTCAATCTGGCTCCGCACTTATCCTTTCCAGTTTGCTGGCGCTGAGCGCCACCGCGTTGGCTGCCTGCCAGCCCGACGTGGGCGTGGGCGCCGATCCAGAGACCGCGGTCAAGGGCAATGCCACCCCAGCGGCCTCCCCGGCTAAGGCGGATGCGGAAGGCACTGTGGTCGACCTTAAGGCAGACATCACTGACCTTGTCGCCTTTGATGACTGGCTGGCAGTGCGCACCAAGGACGAGCTTCTCATCGGTAGCCAAAAGGATTTTGAAGAGAAGAAGGCTACCTCGCTAGACATTTCTGCGGAGTGTGGTGACCTCAGTTCTTCGGAGTCGGGCTTCGTCCTCGCCTGCCCGGATAAGGTTCTCCTCATCGATCCTGCATCCCCGGATTCTCCCCAGGAGGTCCACATGGAGGAGGACTCCCCCGTTACCGCCGCCACCCAGCTATCCAGCGGCGAGATCTTTGCCACCTCGGCCGATTCCACCACGGTAGGCATCTATAAAGACGGAAAGCGCGACGGAGATATCGAGGTAGAGGCCGGCTCGGACCAGCTATTGGCCGTGCCCAATTCCTCAGGCGATGACGGAGTGGTGCGCATCCACCGAGAGGATTCCACCATCCAGAACGTGGACTGGACGAATGATCGCGCGGGCGGCCGACTGCGCGTTGGCCAGGGAGTCGGCAGCATCGCGGTGGGCGATAACGGCGTGGTCCTCGCCTCCGATACCGAGGGCGGCCGCTTGGCCGTCTACACCTCAGATGACGTCGTCCGCCTGCATCAATACGGCAACGTTGAGGGCACCCCATGGGGCGTAGCCTGGGATAATAAGCGCAATCTGGCGTGGGTGAGCGCCACCGATACCAATAAGGCTTATGCCTATGAAATTGGCAAAGGCGTACCAGAGCTGCGCGGAGATCTCTCCACCGTGCCGGATGCGCAGAATATTGCCCTGCTTGGCGACGGCACCTTTGTCGCCGCCTCCGCCACCGGCCACGGGCTGCAGTTCGTGGACGCCCCGCACCTGAAGAAGGAGTCTTAACACTATGACCAGCACTATTGACCAATTGCGCGCGCAGGCTTACCAGCTTGCCTTGCGGGGCATGTTTAAACTGAGCCCGGAGCGCATCCACGAGATTATCAACACTGCGCTCAGCGGACTCCAAGCCGCCGGGCCAGCCAACCGAGCCCTGGCAAAGATCCTGCCGGTCAACGATCCAGTGCTGCGCCAAGAGGTCTTCGGAGTAGAATTCCCCCGCCCGCTGGGACTTGCCGCCGGGTTTGATAAAAACGCCGCGGCTGCTGATACGTGGACTCCCATTGGCTTTGGTTATGCAGAGTTGGGCACCGTCACCGCCCAAGCACAGCCCGGCAATCCTGCTCCGCGACTCTTCCGCCTGAAGGCCGATAAGGCCATCTTGAACCGGATGGGCTTTAACAATAAAGGTGCAGCGGCCGCCGCGGAAAACCTGCGCAAGCGTCGCTACAGCGATGTCATTGGCATCAATATTGGCAAAACCAAAGTCACCCCTGCCGAGCATGCTGTAGAAGACTACCGCCGCTCCGCGTCGGTGTTGGGCGACTTGGCAGATTTCTTGGTGGTCAACGTTTCCTCGCCGAACACCCCGGGCCTGCGCGACCTGCAAGCAGTAGAATCGCTGCGCCCCATTCTCTCCGCCGTGCAAGAATGCACCGCGGTTCCGGTGCTGGTGAAAATTGCCCCAGACCTTTCCGATGCCGACGTTGACGCCGTGGCAGACCTAGCCCTTGAACTCGGGCTCGACGGAATCGTAGCGACAAATACCACCATTTCCCGCGAGGGCCTTAAGACCCCAGCTGCCGAGGTAAAGGACATGGGTGCCGGTGGCGTATCCGGCCCTCCGGTAGCCGAGCGCTCCCTAGAGGTACTGCGCCGCCTCAATGAGCGAGTCGGCGGCCAGCTCACCCTCATCTCCGTGGGCGGCATCTCCACGCCAGAACAGGCATGGGAGCGCATCACTTCCGGTGCTTCCCTACTGCAGGGCTACACCGGTCTCATCTACGGCGGACCGGACTGGATCCGCAATATCCACCGCGGCATTGCCGCCCAAATCCGTGCCCACGGTTTGAGCAATATTTCCCAGGCCGTAGGCTCCGGCCTCCCCTGGAAGCCCTTGGATTAGTCCAGCCCAAGGCTTTTCAACACAAGGTCCGCCTACTTCTCCTGCTGCACGCAGAGGAAGTAGGCGGACCCTTTGTCTTTGCTGTGCTGACTAGGTCTGCGCCATAACGCTGCGCCTGAGAACCAGTGCGCACAACACCGCAAAGCCGGCGTAGAACACGACCCAATACTGTGGTTGAGTGAATAGGATATCGCCGGGTACAAAGCGGCTGGCTGCAATGATCACAATGGCGATGACCAATGCGGCAACCTGCGCGCGACTTCCCGCCTGACTTTTGCTCATGGTGCTAAAGGCCCCGACGATGACCGCGGCAACAATAATCGCCACTTTGGAATACGTCCATTCGAAATCGGCACCCCAACCATCCGTGAAGACGGAGATTGACGCAAAGAGCACCAGCACGAATGCGACCACCATGAAGGCGCCGCCCACCCGCAGCGCCGTCGGCGGACTAGGCTGCGATGAAGTAGAGCTACTCGCCATTACTTCGCCTCGTACCAGCCCCACAAAATGGCGCGGCCAAGGGCGTGGAAATGCAGGTTGAACCCAAGCACGGTCGGCGAAGCATCTGGGTCGATGTCGAGCTTTTCTACGTCAACTGCGTGGACGGCATAGAGGTAGCGGTGCGGGGCGTGTCCGGCAGGCGGGTTAGCGCCGAAGTAGGTGCGCTCGCCGGAATCGTTGCGCAAGCTGATGACGCCGTCAATGCCCAAGTCCTCTGCAGCACCGGCATTGGTAGGCAGCTCGCTTACCTCGACGGGAATATTGAACGCCGCCCAGTGCCAGAAACCAGACGCCGTTGGCGCATCTGGGTCGAAACAAGTTACGGCCAGGGACTTAGTGCCTTCCGGCAGTCCGGACCACGCTAGCTGAGGCGATACACTCTCCGGGGCGCGGAGCTTTTCCTGCAGCTCGTCTCCTTCCACCACATCGGTAGACGAGAGAACGAAGGAAGGAACATCGCGTAGCGGTGCGTAAGGATCTGGTCCAGGAAAGCGGGAATCATCTGCATAAGAAGTCATAGACCCCTTTGTACCCCACCTCACAAGCCGCTGTCGATGTGGTGTAACCGCCGCACCCTGCATATATTTTGCCGCACACGTGGAAAGCCCCCAACCAGACTTACAACCATGTATTTCCACACGCCGTTAACGGTAGCTCTTTCACGCCACACGCTGGCGATTTGTAAAGCAAGCCTCGAGCAGGATACAGTATCGGAGTGCCCAGCCGAGAGGCTGATAAACACCCTGCCCGGGTGGCGGAATGGCAGACGCGCTAGCTTGAGGTGCTAGTGTCCTATTAACGGACGTGGGGGTTCAAGTCCCCCCTCGGGCACAATGTGAAGTCTCGAGACATCGTTCCGGTCGATGCCTCGAGATTTTTCGTTTTCAGTTGCCCTGTTGGGGGTCAAGTTCGTTGTCTTTCTTGTTGTAATAGATCTTTTCTTCGGC
>NZ_ACVP01000031.1 GCF_000175635.1 Corynebacterium tuberculostearicum SK141
AACCCCCTAACCACCTAGAATTAAACTAGCCCAGCCTTCGGGAGCTAGTTCAGTAGAGTTATGCCCACCTTGGATTTAGGACAATGCCATTACGCCCAAAAGATCATTTCGATTTAAAAGACGCTGCATTCTATTTGGCAGAAATCCTCACTGAGGATGCCTTGAGTGAGAATAGGTTCAGAATGGAACCTGCCGCTTCCTTGCCGAAATTTCATGGCGTTGCCACGTGGATTAATAAATTCCTATACATCGTTCTGAAAATGGAAACACCTAGTGGAACGGCCTTTGTAGGCTTTGAAGCCGTCTTTCAGCCTAGGGGAACTTTTCACAAATACTCGGTCGAGTATGAAAATGTCCATGACTTATGGGCATACGACATTGCCGGAGAATCGCTCCTCAAGAACCTTGATTTTGATGATCCGGATCGAATTATTTGGTTCAAAACTGATAGCAAACATTTCGTTCCATCTACATGGAGCGATGTGCTGGATCTGGAACACGCCTCAACACGAATATGGATACGGGATTAAAGGACTACGAGGTTACCCACACATCGTGGATACGTAGCGACACTTCTTCGCGGTAGGACAGCTGCTTCAATTTCATAAATACGGCGGGTCATATAGAAATCCCCTCCAGCGTGTGCGTTCACACGCTGGAGGGGATTCGCAGTGATTAAGTCGCGTCAGCGATACAGGCTACTTAATGTAGCTCTGCATGCCCGGCTCAAGCTCAGTTGCGCCGGAAGGTACGGACTTAATGTCGGCACGCGGGGCGTCGGCAGGCAGTGCATTGCCAACCTCTCCAGGTTCTTGACCCTCAGCATCGCTGCTGCCGTTGTCATGGCCGGAGTTTTCACCCTCAGGAGCATCCTGGTGGTTAGGCTGGTGGCCCTTGCCACCATGGCTATCATTCGGATTTTCCTCTTGGTGGCCGACCTCATCGAAGTGGTCCTTGATGATCTTGCCCAGGCCAATGCCCGGAATCAGGATGAGCCACCATGGGGTCTTTCCGCCATCCTTCTTAGAGGTGACAGTCTGATCCTTGTCGTTGATGTCCTTGTGGTCAGCGATGTGGTTCGGCTTCTCCGAAGTAGTACCCGGAGTCTCCTCGCCCTTGTCATTGACTTCGGTGGAGGTGAGCTCTTCGAAGGCAACCGCAGCCTGTACAGGCTCCTTCACATCATCGTTCACGGTGATGGTCACAGGAACCATGCCGTGGGACTTCTCCGGCGTGAAGGTCTTCTCACCAGTACCCAGAACAGACTTGCCGTCCTCCTTGTTAATGAGCTCAGCCTTCAAGGTGTATTCCTTACCCGGAACCAGACCCTCATAGGTCACATCATCAACAATCTTGGCACCAGCAATAACCTCGTGGGAACCCTTCTCGAAGTCAGCGTTAGTGGTGATCTTCGGGGTCTTCTCAGAAGCCTCCTTCGGAACAGTCTGATCCTTGTCGTTGATGTCCTTGTGCTCACCGACGTGGTTCGGGTTGTCCTTATCGGTCGGCTTCTCCTCACCGTGCTTATCCACCTGGGTGGAAGTCAGCGTCTCGAAAGCAACCGCAGCCTCAACAGGCTCAGTTACCTTCTCATCGACAACGATGGTGACAGCCTCAGTACCATTAGCGCTCTCCGGAACGAAGGTGTGACCCTTGGTCTCACCAAGAACGGTCTTACCGTCCTCCTTGGAAATCAGCTGCGCATCCAGAGTGTACTGCTTACCCGGAACCAGACCCTCATAGGAAACCTGGTCCACAACCTTGGCACCAGCAACAACCTCACGCAGGCCGCCCTCGAAGTCCGCATTAGTGGACACCTTCGGGCCTTCCTCAGAAGTTACAGTCTGATCCTTGTCGTTGATGTCCTTGTGATCAGCAATCTCATTCGGGGTCTTAGAATCGGCAGGCTTATCCTTACCGTTCTCATCAACCTCGGTAGAGGTCAACTCCTCGAATGCAACCGCAGCCTCAACCGGCTCCTTCACATCATCGTTCACGGTGATGGTCACAGGAACCATGCCGTGGGACTTCTCCGGCGTGAAGGTCTTCTCACCAGTACCCAGAACAGACTTGCCGTCCTCCTTGTTAATGAGCTCAGCCTTCAAGGTGTATTCCTTACCCGGAACCAGACCCTCATAGGTCACCTCATCGACAATCTTGGCACCAGCAACAACCTCGTGAGAACCATCCTCGAAGTCAGCATTAGTGCTGATCTTCGGAGTCTTCTCCTCGTCACCCTCACCAGGGGTACCCGGCTCCTCCGGCTTATCCGGAGTCGTCGACCCGCACTCCGAAGGCTCCTCAGTCTTAGAAGTCTCGGAAGCTGCAGAGGACGTGGTCTCTACAGACTCGGTTCCAGAAGGCTCACTGGATTCAGACGAAGACGGTTCCTCAGACTCAGAAGGGTTCTCGCTCTCAGAGTCACCCGGCTCCTCAGACTCGCAGGTCTCACTGGTCTTCGAGGTAGAAGATTTCTCCGAGGAAGAAGACGCAGAGGTCTCACCCTCGCCACCATCACCAGGCGTACCTGGAACCTTTTCGGTAGTGGTGGTGGTCTGCGGAGTGGTGGTCTCGGAAGGCTTCTCAGACTTTA
>NZ_ACVP01000030.1 GCF_000175635.1 Corynebacterium tuberculostearicum SK141
AAAACAAACAACAAAATACAGAAACAAGAAGAAGGAGACGGCAAACGACCGTCTCCTTCTTTTTATGTTTTGCTATTCTCCTCACTATGGACCAAAAGCAAATTTCTTATGTTGCGGACCAGGTCGAGCAAGGAATTCTTGGCCTCGAAGGCGTCGATAAGCTGCTGGCTTACTTGGACAGCCTGCATCCGGATGATTTGGCCGGCGTGGATTTCCTCGTTGACCGCATGTTTGAGGAGGAGCGTAACCAGATATGGGAGCTCACGGAAGCGCTTAAGGAATTTCTCGCGGGTCTAAAGGAATGCCAGAAGTAGTGCAGACGCTTGACGAAGCAACCAACACCCTTGTAAACCCCTTAGGTTTGAATCTGACTGACCCCGATGATTCACGGGCGTATGCCGACCAGGTGTGGCAGGCGGGTGTGCTTTTGAATGTGGCAATTGATGAGCCTCAACACCTGACCAGCGAAGGCGTCAAGTCAATAGAGCCTTGCGACATCTTCCCGGTCGCGCAACGGGCGCTAGAAGAGGTTCTGCTACAGTTGCCGCTGGTTAATGATCCGGTTGGGTCCGTGATCTGGTGCGCGGGGCGCTTGGCCCAGGAACTACCTCAGGCCGCCCAATTGGCCCAGGTTGACGGGCTGCGCTTAGCCGAGTGGCTCTTGGGCGTTCTTGAGTCGCCGTATGCGGAGCAGGTCGATATCGACCCCGTACAGTACGCGGAGGCTTTAGGGCCTGAAGGCGTCAAAGAGCTGCGCGAGCGTGCGCAGGGTGAGTATGTCGGTCGTCGGTTAGCGGTGCTTTCCGGTTCTGTCGAGGAGGTATTTCGTACCCACACGGACGGATACGAGCAGCTCATTAGCGGGCTTTCGGAGATCGGCCGGTTCGACCTTGCTTACACGTACTCGGAAGAAGCGATGCGAATCCTCCCCGCTGAGGAAACGTTCAACATTGCTGGTGGTTGGGCCGCGATTACCGACGTCCACTTTCCTCACCGCAGCCCTTACGTCAATGAGCGAGTATTCGACGCGTTTCCAACGCTTTCGAGAGCGAAAGGTCTTTTTGCGGCGGTGGGGGATAGCGCAGTGGAGCACATCGAGGCTCGGCTGCGCGATAAGCCCTGGGATCTTGCAATGTTTCAGTATCAGTGCCTACGCGATCCGCAACGAGCATGGGCGACAGCCTCGGACGCCGGGCTCCAACGCAATGTGGCAGAACGACTTCTTCCGTACCTGCCGGACGAGACCATTCCCGTTCTTATGCAGCTTATTGAGAAGAAGCTGGAAACAGAAGATGCCTATGGTCGCGACCAAGCGTATGGGTTGCTCGGGAAAGTTCAGAAAGCAGCTGAGCCGGCTTTATTTGAGGACTTCTTAGGTCGCCTGCAGCGGAAGTTTGCTGACTGCCCTGAAATTAGCAACCAGCTTGCCGACGCCGCCCAACCCTAAACCTTTGCTTTTACCCCTGCCAATGTGTGGGGTGCGATTCTGGGGTTCCCTGCGGATTTAGGGTATCCTATTCGAACATAAACACCCCCACACAAGGCACATGTCCACCAGCTGGGATACTATAAGGACGCTCGTTAGAAAACACATACGAACCCTGTTCTTCTCTTCTGGAGTGTCCCGTCCATGACTGCCACACTTGCCCCGCCCGAACCAGATACCACCCTCGACTACCCAGACACCCTCCTCATCGGTGACCACCCCGCAAACGCACACGACACCGATTCCCTAGACGATGGTGATATGCCGGAAGTGTTCTACACCACCAACGCACCCGGCAACCACATCGGCAAAGCCGGCACCTACACACGCAAAATCTCCTGGTTCCTCTACCGCGCCATCCTCCCCCAACTAGACGACGACGTTGACCTGAGCCTCACCAGCCTCGCCAAAGACCTCGGCATCTCTTACCACAAGCTTCTAGGCTTCCTGCGCGCTCACTTCCGCATGCGCCAACTACCCCTCGTCACCGAAGTCCAAGGCCACCATTGGATACTCGACCTGACCAAACTGCGCATCATCGACCGAGAACTTACCCGCCTAGAAGACAACCCCGACCACCTCGAAGCCATCGACGCCGCACTCGCAGACTTTCTGACCCCCACCACACCCAACCAAACAGTCCCCACCGATGCGGATCTGCGCCGGTTTATCCGCACTTTCATCGACACCCACCTGCGCCCCGAAGACAAAGAAGACAAACCCGAACCGCGACTGCGCATCAACTACAACCCCGATAACACCACCACACTATCGCTTACCTGCGATAGTGCCACCGCCACCATCATCGCCCGCCACATCGACGCTTACACCAACCAGGCCGAAACCACCGCCGCACAAGCACTCATCGACCTCATCTTGGAAGACACCCACACCAGCGTCGCCATCAACACGTTTACCACCAACCCCGACACCAACCTCGTCTATCACCCCGGTGCCGGATGGATAAACCTCAACCATGCCCCCACAGACAACACCTTCATCCGCCGACTCTTAGCCGACGAGGCAGACTCGTACACCCCCAGCACCGACATCCGCGCCTACACCCAAGGCAGAGACGCTACCTGCCGCTGGCCCGGCTGCACCGTCCCCGCCACCAGATGCCAACTCGACCACCGCATCGAATACCATCTCGGCGGGCCTACCAGCCCAGACAATCTAGTAAACCTCTGCCAACACCACCACAACATCAAAACCGACCGCAGAATCCACTACATCCTCGACCCCATCACCGGAACCATCGCCTGGCTACACCACGACGGTACCTACCAACTAGACCACCCCACCGGCCCACTAGCCACCCACCAAACCCACTGGAACCACACCTGGGCCCAGTACCTCACACACCAACAACAACGAACAGAAAGGAAGACCTCCACAGGGTAGGGGACGCCGTTAAAATGGGCTGATAGCGTACCGAGGAGGCTAGTCTCATGAGCCCACAGGCTGTCATCGCCTTGCCATTTTTTCAGAGTAGGACCCGATCCTTTCTTGATGAGGATCGGGCAGCTAGACGTGCACTGAAAATGCAAGATGGAATTGGCGTGCTCGATTTTGCCGTGGAGGACCCTTCGGAGGATCCAGCCCAAGTCTTCTCGGTTGTGCAAGAAGCGCTGGAGATTGCCGTAGATGTGATAGCCAATGCGGATGACTCACTTGGTATGTTAAGTGAGGTTGTTGAAGAGCTTATCGAGCTCCACGCTAAGAGCGCACAGCGCGCCAAGCCTGCGCCAATGGAGCTGGCCGAGTGGTTCATTGATTTCCATGAGAGCAACGAGGTTGATTACTTCGATCTTGACCCTGTTGCATATTCAACGGTCCTCGGAGAAGACGGCCTGGCTCGGGTGCGCGCTTGGGCGGAAAACGCAGATGTTATCCGCCGTAAGTATATGGAGAAGCGCTTTGCGGTTTTAGATCAAGACGTCGAAGCAATTATTCGTACACACTTGGCTGAGGGTAGCTACGCGGTTTATTTCGAAGAGGCAGCTAAAGCCTTAGAAGAAATCGGTGAGAATGACGCTGCGTGGGAGTACGCGAAGCGTGGAACCGAATCTGATCCAGATTGGCAGGCGCGGTCTTGCGGGCAATTCTGGGTGGAACTAGCGAGGGATCATTTCCCCGAAGGGGAGGAAGAGGTCGCCCAGATAGTTCTCAACAAGTGGCCGGACCCGCTCCTAGAAGTAATGCTGTACCCAGAAAGGTTTATGGAGTCCTAGAGAACTAGAAGGTCGAACTTCGTGGCCTTCACGTCGGAAAGGCGCTTGCGGGCGCGCTCGAGGCGCTGCCATTCCTCCTGGGGGATGGACTTTCGGGCAATAGTGACGGTTTCGGCGTCAGGGGTGCCCCATGCGATGGGCATAGGGGTGATTTGCTGCCAGTGGTTGTTGTCCGCGCGGCCGGAAACAGCGGCGACGGGGACCTTAGTGCCCACGGTTCGCTGGATGCCGGGAATGGCAGTCACGGTGCGCAGGCAAGCGGCCCAGCGGGGAGGCAGGGAAGGATCCACGTTGGTGTTGACCAAGGCTAGGAGAACCATGTCGCGTTCGTTGACCTCAGCGATGACGGCCGGGGCGAGGGGATAGGAGTCATAGAGTTGCTGGGCGGTGCCAACCTTACGGGCGGCGGCGAAGCCGACGATGGCTACCATGATTCCGAAAAGGATCATGCCGAGGCCGATAGTAATGCCCCAGGAAAATCCCCACCAGATGGCCGCGCCGCCGATGATGAGCAGGATGCCCAGCACGAGGCCGGAGATGCGAAGGCGGTTGGAATCGCGCAAGAGCTCGTTGTTGGCCTTGGCAAAGGACTCGTCTACGTCGAACTTGAAGATTTTCATTGTTCCAAGTCTAGTGCGTCGATAAGCCGGTAGGCATATCCCTGCTCGGCGAGGAAACGCTGGCGGTGCACGGCGTAGTCCGCGTCGAGGCTATCGCGGGTGACCAGCGAATAGAAAAGAGCTTCCTCTTCCTTGGGGCGCAGCAGTCGGCCGAGGCGTTGGGCCTCTTCTTGGCGGGAGCCGAAGGTGCCGGAGACCTGGATGGCTAGGGCCGCCTCGGGAAGGTCGATGGAGAAATTGGCCACCTTGGACACCACGAGAACAGGGAGCGTGCCGTCGCGGAATTGTTGGAAGAGGCGCTCGCGTTTGGCGGTGGAGGTGGAGCCGTCGATAACCGGGGCGTCGAGATGTGCGCCGAGCTCCTTGAGCTGGTCGACGTAACCGCCGATGATGAGGGCCTGCTGTGGGTGTCGGGCCAAGATCTTGTCTACCGCATGGAGCTTGGCGGCGGCTTGGGCGGCGATGCGGTAGCGGTCGCGAGGTTGGGCGGTGGCGTACAGCATGCGTTCCTCGGCGTCCATATCCACGCGGACCTCGATGCATTCGGCGGTGGCGATATAGCCGGCCATCTCGAGCTCTTTCCACGGGGCGTCGTAGCGCTTGGGACCGATGAGGGAGAAGACGTCGCCCTCGCGGCCGTCCTCGCGCACGAGGGTAGCGGTAAGCCCTAGCCGACGCCGCGATTGAAGGTCCGACGTCATGCGGAACACCGGGGCGGGAAGGAGATGGACCTCGTCGTAGATGATGAGGCCCCAGTCGCGGGAATCGAAGAGCTCGAGGGCGCGGTATTCGCCCTTGGTTTTGCGCGTGACCACCTGGTAGGTGGCGATGGTGATGGGCTTGATTTCCTTCTTTTCGCCGGAGTATTCGCCGATTTCGTTTTCGGTCAGGGTGGTGCGGCGCAGGAGCTCGTCGCGCCATTGGCGGCCGGCGACGGTATTGGTGACCAAGATGAGCGTGGTGGATTCTGCCTTGGCCATTGCAGCGGCGCCGACGATGGTTTTGCCAGCGCCACATGGGAGTACGACGACGCCGGAGCCGCCGGACCAGAAGGCCTCGGTGGCGTACTGCTGGTAGTCACGCAGCTGCCAGCCGTCGTGATTGAGGGCGATCGGATGGGACTCGCCATCGACGTAGCCGGCGAGATCCTCGGCCGGCCAGCCGGCCTTGAGAAGGGCCTGCTTGAGGCGGCCGCGCTCGGAGGGCGGGACGGCGATAGAGTTCTCATCGATGCGAGCACCGAGGAGTTTTCCGGTAGCGCCGCGGGTAAGTTCTTCCAGGATGGGCGGATCGTCGGACTCGAGGATGAGGCCGTGGGCCGGGTGGGCGTGGAGGCGGACGCGGCCGTAGCGGGACATGGTTTCGGCGACGTCGACAAGCAGGGCTTGGGGGACTGGGAAGCGGGAGTAGTTTTCTAGGACGTCGACGACCTGCTCGGCGTCGTGGCCGGCCGCGCGGGCATTCCACAGCGCGAGCGGGGTGATGCGGTAGGTGTGCACGTGCTCGGGGGCGCGCTCGAGCTCCGCAAAGGGAGCGAGCGCGGCGCGGGCCTCGGCGGCCTGGGCGTGATCCACCTCGAGCAGGACGGTCTTGTCCGACTGCACAATCAATGGTCCATTCATGGCTCCAGCGTAACGGAGGTGATCCGGTGCAAAGGAAACCGGATGGTAGAGCCATCGGCCGCGCGAGCGTCGATTTGCCCGCCCGCCACGGTCAGCGGGGTGACGGTGCGTTTCTTTTCGTTGCCGTTCTTATCCGCATAGCCGATGGTGATCGGCCGGGCAGTGCGCGCGGCGGCGTGGACTATGTCGAGGCTGGGCGTGGAAGGCGCGCCGTCGTCGCGCAGGGTGCGCATGGCCTTCGCGATGTCCGGGGAAGCGGTGACTCGGCGGGCGGTGGGCGTCGGCAGGGTAGCCGGTTCGGGCGCGACTGTAAGGCTGGCGCCGTTTTCGTCCTCTGCCGCGGGGGAGAGTCCGTGCTCGCGCAGGCGCTCCAGCAGGTCATGCACCGGCAATTGGGACACCGCCACGGTGGGTGCGAGCAGGCGCAAGGGCGCCGCCTTCAGCGCAATCTGGAGGAGAGCCGGGTCCTCGCTGCGCAGGTAGGACAGCGCCGGGCCGGAGCGCAGGGTGCCATGGCGCTTGGCGACGTCCCCGATGTGGAACTCCAGCGTCTGTGGCACCTCCCCGTGGGCGGCGAAAAAGTCCAGGATTTCCTCCCCAGTCATGCCGCGATCCAGGCCGCGGCGCAGGGAAGCGTCCGAGATGCGATAGACGCTGGCTAGGCCGGGGGACTCGAGGTCGGCGACTGCTTCGAGCCGCTGGTGGGTCTCCGGATCGAGCGGGCCGGGAACCAGGACCGTCATATCCGCTTGGATGAGGAAGTAATCGACCGTGTCGGGGGTCAGGCGGGCGGCGGCGTCGGGGGCATCGATAAGCACGCTGGTGGGACGCTCAAGGGCAATGGCGCCGATCCACTCGGCTTCCGCGCGGAGTTCGGCGATGGTCTCGTCCGAGGTGTGCGTGGCAAAGAGCGGAAAGTGGAAGCGCAGGGATTCTTCGAAGCTGGGCTTCGCGCCGCGCAGGTAGACCTGCAGGACTTTGTCCCTGAAGCTAGGTAGCCGGTCATTGGTGTGCGCTAGCGTGCGGCCTTCCTTGGTCCATGGGGAGGCAGTCCACGCCTCGAGCAGGACCTGCCACTTTTCGGCGAGGCTCGCATCGAGCCAGGTTTGAGCCAGTTCCGTTGGCGCGAGGAAATTGCCCTCGAAGTTTTTCGGCTCGCCGCGGCTGAGCAGGCGGGCGCTCATGCCCAGGCCAATGAGGCGGCGTAACTCCTCCTCATCGATGGTGAGGGTTTTGCTCAGGTTGGTGAGCTGGCGAACGCCGACGGTCTTGTCCTTGAGCAGTTCTATCGGCCGCGCGCCTAGGGCGTCAATGACGCGCTGCATGCCGCGCACGGCGGAAAGGCCGGCCGCGGTACCGGCATCATCGGCCTTGGAATCCGGGGCAGGGGATTCGGTGATTCCCTCCACCGGGATCGGCGCGGTGGGCTTGCCGTTCAGTGCAAGGTGCACAGGGCGCGGCAGGCGGACGGTGGTGGCGTCCACGCGCTGGAGCAGCTGCTTGGCAATGAGCCGCGGAATCGGCCGGGCCGGATCCGCATCGATGGCCGCATCTCGCGTGGTACCCAGGCCATTGGAGCGCGATAGGGTCTCGAGGACCTTCCGTTCTTCGTCCGGCAGCTCGGCGATGTCCTCCGGGCTGACTTGGACCTGGTCGAGGAGGGACCAGCCCGTGGGAAGGGCAGGCATGACCTCGGGTGGGATTAGGACGTTGCCGTACGCTAGTCCGCGCTCCTTGAGCCGGCGGGTGATCTCTGGACGCAGGTCTTCTACCTCCTCGAGCTCTCCACCACGGCGCGCGATGTCCTCGATTTCCGCGAGCAACTCCGCGGAGCAGTCCATGAGGGTTCGCGCGATCGAGGTGCGCAGCAGTAACCGAGTGGCAAGCGCGGTGATGCTCGGGGGTAGCGGATTGAGCACATCCGGCCGGTTGCGGAGGATGGTGGCGAGCTCTTCTTCCTCAAGGGAGGCGAGCCACGTGCGGAAATGCGGGAGGTGGGAAGACTTAGTCATGATGTCACCCCAGTTTAGTTATCGTTTGAGTTACGTTTTTGCGCAAGGTTTGAAATAATAAGGGCTATGTCGAATCAGAAGAAGGGTCACGTTTCCCCGGCTTGGCCGAAGAACGAAAATCGCGAGCACGCAATCACGGAAATCTCTGCGCCTTTTGCTGGTGCGTCCAGCCCCTACGGCGATGATCTGATCTTGCCGATGCCGGCAGAGAAGCTGAACTACGTTCACCCTTATACTCGCATCAATCGCTAGAGTATGTCCCCGCCTTGGTGCGGGGATTTTTCTTTCATACAAAAAG
>NZ_ACVP01000029.1 GCF_000175635.1 Corynebacterium tuberculostearicum SK141
GTTGGTGGAAACCTTCGGGGTGTCCTTCTCGTCGTTACCACCAGGGGTGCCCGGCGTACCCGGCTCATTAGGCTCAGTCGACTCAGAAGGCTCGGTCGGCTTATCCGGAGTGGTCGAACCACAATCCGAAGGCTCATCAGACTCAGAAGTCTCGGAAGCCTCAGAAGACTCGGTCTCTACAGACTCAGACTCAGAAGGCTCACTGGACTCAGACTCAGACGGTTCCTCAGACTCGGAAGGCTGCTCGCTCTCAGAGTCACCCGGCTCCTCAGACTCACAAGTCTTGTCGCCATCATCAGGCGTACCCGGAACGTCGTCCTTCGGAGTGGTGGTGGTCTCCGGAGTAGAGGTCTCCGGCTCATCCTCGGAGGTTACGGTCTGATCCTCGTCTTCGATGTCCTTGTGCTCACCGATGTCGTTCGGCTTGTCATTGTCAGGGGTGTCCTCACCCTTGTCATTGACAACCTTGGAAGTCAGAGTCTCGAAGGCAACCGCAGCCTCAACCGGCTCAGTAACCTTATCGCTCACGGTGATGGTGACAGCCTCAGTACCGTCAGCCGCTTCCGGCTTGAAGGTATGACCCTTAGTCTCACCCAGAACGGTCTTGCCGTCATCCTTGGAAATCAGCTGGGCATCCAGGGAGTATTCCTTCCCCGGAACCAGACCCTCGTAGGAAACCTGGTCCACAATCTCGGCACCAGCAACAACCTCACGCAGATCGCCCTCGAAGTCCGCGTTGGTAGAAACAATCGCGTTCTTGTGGGAGGTTACGGTCTGGTTCTCGTCGTTGATGTCCTTGTGCTCAGCGATGTCATTCGGGTTCTCCGAGGTGGTATCCGGAGTGTCCTCACCCTTGTCATTGACGTCGGTAGAGGACAGTTCCTCAAACGCAACCGCAGCCTCAACCGGCTCCTTCACGTCGTCAGAAACAGTGATCTCAACCTTGGCCTGACCATTAGCGGACTCAGGCTTAACAGTAGCCTCGCCCTTGCCCAGAACGGTCTCGCCGTCCTTCTTGGAAATCAGCTCAGCATTGAGCTTGTATTCCTTACCCGGAATCAGGTTGAAGTAATCGACGGTGTCGATGACCGTAGCACCAGCAACAACTTCCTTGGAGCCGTCTGCAAAGTCCGCATTGGTGGAAATGCGCGGCTTGGAGGTTACGGTCTGGTCATCGTCGTTGATCTCCTTGTGATCAGCGATGTGGTTCGGCTTCTCTGGAGTGGTATCCGGAGTGTCCTCACCCTTGTCGTTGACCTCAGTGGAAGTGAGCTCCTCGAAGGCAACCGCAGCCTGGACAGGCTCCTTCACATCATCATTAACGGTGATCTCAACAACTACCTCGCCGTCAGCAGTCTCCGGAGTGAAAGTCTTTTCACCAGAGCCCAAGACGGACTTGCCATCCACCTTGGAGATGAGCTCAGCGTTCAGGGTGTATTCCTTACCCGGAACCAGGTTGTGGAACTCAACGGTGTCGTTGACCTTAGCGCCAGCGATTACCTCGTTGGAACCATTCTCAAAGTCAGCGTTGGTGGAGATCTTCGGAGTGTCCTTCTCGTCGTCGCCACCAGGGGTACCCGGCTCGTTAGGCTCAGTCGACTCAGAAGGCTCGCCCGGCTTCTCCGGAGTGGTCGAACCGCAATCCGAAGGCTCGTCAGACTCAGAGGTCTCGGAAGCCTCAGAAGACGTGGTCTCTACAGACTCGGACTCAGAAGGCTCGCTGGACTCAGACTCAGACGGTTCCTCAGACTCGGAAGGCTGCTCACTCTCAGAGTCACCCGGCTCCTCAGACTCGCAGGTCTCGCTAGTCTTCGGGGTAGAAGAGTCCTCAGAGGAAGAAGGCGTAGAGGTTTCACCCTCGCCACCGTCATCGGGCTTACCCGGCACGACGTCAGTCGTAGTCGTAGACGGAGTGGTGGTCTCGGAAGGCTTGTCAGACTTTACAGTCTGCTCCTTGTCCTCGATATTGGTGTGCTCGGCGATGTCATTCTTCTCACCAGTGGTGGAATCCTCGCCGTCCTTGTTAACAGCAGTGGAGGTCAGGTACTCGAAAGCAACTGCCTCGTCAACAGCCTCGGTAACACCCTCATCAACGGTGATCTCAACCTTTACCTCGCCCTTAGAAGCAGAAGGTACGAAGGTCTTCTTACCGTGGCCGATTACCGGGTAATCACCAGTGGTCTCGTCCTTGACCTTGGAACGCAGCTCTGCATTCAGAGTGTATTCCTTGCCAGCAACCAGGTCGTTGTACTCGACAGTATCGGTAATGACGGTGCCAGCCTTGATCTCATCGCCCTTAGCCTTCTCAGCCTTGGTGCCGATGGTTGGCTCCATCTTGGAGGTTACGGTCTGCTTCTCATCGTCGATGTCACGGTGATCGGTAATCTTCTTCTCTTCATCAGAGTTCGGAGTTTCCTTACCGTTCTCATCAACCTGCTTGGAGTAGAGGTCCTCGAATGCGACGGCAGCCTTGATGACGCCCTCAACATCGTCGTTGACCTTGATGTCAACAACCTGCTCACCAGCAGACTTCTTCGGAGTGAAGGTTACATCGCCCTTGCCGACGACCTCGTGCTCACCCTTGTCATTCTCAGCCTTGTTACGCAGCTCAGCCTTCAGGGTGTATTCCTTACCCGGAACCAAGTCGGTGTAGGTAACGGTGTCCTTGACGGTGACGCCAGCCTTTACCTGGGTAGCCTTGTCAAAGTCAGCGTTGGTCTTGATAGACGGGTTCCACTTGGTGTTAACGGTCTGCTTCTCATCGTTGATGTCTTCGTGAGTAGCAATCTCGTTCTCATCGGTGGAGCCAGAGGTCTCGTTGCCCTCCTTGTCTACCTCGGTAGATACAAGCTTCTCGAAGGCAACCGCAGCGTCAACAGCAGGATCTGCCTTCTCGTTGACGGTGATCTCAACCTGCTGTTCACCGGCGGACTCCTTCGGAGTCAGTTCCGCAGAGCCTTCACCCAGTTCGGTCTTGCCATCTGCCTTGGAGATCAGCTTTGCCTTCAGGGTGTACTTCTTACCCGGAACAAGGTCCTTATACGTCACAGTGTCAATAACCGTGGCGCCCTTCTCTACACGGTTGCCATCCTTGATCTTGGCCTGCGTGTGGATCTCAGGGTTCCACTTGGTATTGACGGTCTGCGCCTCATCATCAATGTCCTCGTGGGTCTTGATGAGGTTTCCGTCCTCAGAATCGTTCGGGGCATCCTTGCCGTTCTCGTCCACCTCGTGGGAGTACAGCTTCTCATAAGCAACGGCAGCAGCAACTGGCTTCTCCAGCTGCTTATCGACGTCAATCATTACCTCAACGTCGCCAGTCTCACCCGTAGCTTCAAAGTCCTTAGAACCGGTGCCAAGAATTGCGTGGTCGCCGTTTGCGTCAGCAGCCTTGTTACGCAGCTGAGCCTTCAGGGTGTACTTCTTACCCGGTACAAGATCCTCGTAGTGAACCTTGTCCTTAACAGTGGCGCCAGCAACAACCTGCTGCTTGTCGCCATCAAAGGAAGCTTCAGTCTTAATCTCCGGCTTAAGGTCCTTCTCCTGCTCCTCCGTAGTCGGAGTCGGATCAGGATTAGGAACTACAGGAGTGCTCTCGCTCGGGACCGTCTCTTCGGTGTCCTCCGTGGTGGTTTCCTCAGAGTCAGTTGGCTCAGAATCGGTAGTCGTCTCGCTAGAAGAAGTCTCACCTTCCGGATTCTCAGAGGTGGTCTCTTCGGTCGTATTCTCCTCAGTATCTGGATTCTCCGGAGAAGTAGTCGGCCCTTCAGAGCCACCTCCATTGTCCGGAGTATCCGGCAGACCAGGCTGATTAGGCGGAATAACACGTTGCGCGCCCTTAGCAGCCCCCTTAGCCGGAATCACCACGGTAATAAAGTACTCATCAGGCTGCTTTGGAACTTCAGCAACCTTCTTGAAGTGTGGACCTGCACCAGTTGCGTTCGTTCCTGGGTTTTCGGCGCTAACCAGCTCAAAGCCGGTAATCTCCGTAAACTCCTCCAACGAGCCTTCGAATTGAGGAAAGTTGCGCTTTCCATCTGGATTATTATAGGCAGGCTGTTCACCGTTAATGGTATAGGCAGCCGTAGTTCTATCGATAGGATCCCTACCAACGATGGCCGCCATATAAATCACATATGTAGCAGCCTTAGCTTTCTCTTCATTTTTGATAGCCTCTTGCCACTTCAGCCCCAGACGAATAACCGCATCTCGGTACTCCGGATCGATATCGAGCTTTTCAGCATTATCGGTCGAATACAAGGTACCGGTGGTCGTGACTGGGTAGTGCTTCATCGGGTCAATACACCAAGCCCAGCCCACGTTATTATCAGGGTTAGCTTTAACGCCTGAAATATTTGGACCCGCCCAGGTGAGCGTTCCCCACTGCTTAGCCTGGGTGGTATTCGGAGCTCCACCTATTTCAAAATCGGGTTTGAAGTCGGTAGGCTCAGCAGCCTCCGCCTTGCCTCCCGGAACGGTGACCATGGCCGCAATTACCGCAATTGCAGCAAGCACTGCGGTAAAGACCATCCACCCCTCTCGGGATATGTTTCTTAATTTACTCATTCTTTCCTCTTCGAGCGGTACAAATACTTACATTCGTTTTCCTGCACGGCGAGTGTTTTCGCTGAACAGAACCTGAAATTGAGACTTGAACACACTGCGGTTAATCAGGGTTTTGAACCCAAATCTGGATTAACTCTTATTGTGCTCTCAGGATAATATCACGGGAAAATCTAAGGCGCCAGTCAGGAAGATTTAAAAACCGCACGTTATGCAGCATTTCTAATTTCACACCCACAGGTAGATGCGCTTATTTCCACGGCCAACCTAGTATTAAATACATATGTTCGATGTTCTCTAGGCCTTTCTTAAGGTCGGGATACCACACCAATGACTTATTCAATACTAAGATTAGTGTTAACAAAAGCCGTGTAAACAACCCCATGCGCTGCGTTTTGTCTAATTTCGTGCAAATTCAAGGGTTCGATTTGCGTGCAATTTCTTCGCGTTACTCCGGGGCCGTCCATAGAAAGTTGGTGTTGCAGGAGTGACTGGAGAGCACTCAATAGGAGTGGGCACACGTTCGATACCCTGGAGGTGTAGTAACCCTTAACCCTATTGCCATCCATCTCCAAGAAGGGAAGTGTGAGCGAAAACTCTGTACAGAGTAGTCACAATCACACTTAGGGCCCTCGAATAGGGAGTGCGGGAGAATTGGGCAAAGAAAAAATCCGCACGAGCGCCGGCAAGCGGATGCTTTACCGAGGCCGCAGTGCGGATCCTGGAATGAATTAGGCCTTAAAGAACGGCAGTGACCTGGTAGCCCTTCTCCTGCAGGAGCTGGGAAACTGCCTCAAAAGTATCGCCGTCCTTGTCTGGGTTGTAGGTCTCCGGATTCAGGGCAATATTGGCAGTGTCGCCCTCGTAGCGGACGCTGATGAACTCGTAGCCGGCTTCGGCATGAGCGGCGTCGATAAGAGCCTGCACGTCGTCGGTGTTGCCCTGCTCAGCAACAGCAACCTGCTCCTGCTCAGGTGTCGGCGCAGCCTCCTGTGCCGGGGTGCCTAGGCCGAAGAATCCCATAATGGTGGCAAGCAGGCCGCTCAAAAGCTTGATGATCATTGAAGTAACTCCCTGTGTTGAAATACGCGGGAATTGGGCCCGCGAAAGCTGAAAAACTCTCTGTACTTAAAACGAACTTAACTTTAGATGAGTTTTTGGTTATGTTCAACAGGGAAGGACCTATGCTGGCATGTCACGGTCTTGCGGGCAGCTTAAAGGGCACTGAAATGCCACAGCGCCCGTGCTCCGACTCAATGACGGGACACGGGCGCTTTCGCTCAATTAGGGCTAAATCCCTTAGAGGGACCAAGAGCTAGGTGGGGATAGGAACCTTTGTTGTCTGCTAGGAGCAGCTAGAAAAACATCGTGCAGAGAGCCAGTTCAGCTGTGCTAGAGGGTGGGGCTCTCACACCACCTCGGTGAGGACTACGGCCTTACTGGTCTTCCATCACATCATGACGAATGATGGTCTGGTCGCGGCCCGGACCAACGCCGATATAGGAGATTCGGCAGCCAGACAGCTCTTCCAAGCGCAGGACGTAATCCTGCGCCTTCTGCGGCAGCTCCTCAAAAGTGGAGCACTCCGTGATGTCCTCATCCCAGGCCGGCATGGTCTCGAAGATGGGTTCGGCGTGGTGGAATTCGGACTGGGTAAGCGGCAGCTCGTCGTAGCGCTTGCCGTCGACGTCGTAAGCCACGCAGATCGGGATCTCGCCGATGCCGGTAAGAACGTCCAGCTTGGTCAGGAAGTAATCGGTAAAGCCGTTGACGCGGGTGGCATAGCGCGCAACAACGGAGTCATACCAACCACAACGGCGCTTGCGGCCGGTGTTCACACCAATCTCGCCGCCGGTGGTCTGCAGGTACTCGCCCCACTTATCAAAGAGCTCGGTGGGGAACGGGCCGGCACCCACGCGGGTGGTATAAGCCTTGATAATGCCCAGCGAGGTCTTGATGCGCGTTGGACCAATGCCGGAGCCCACGGAAGCACCACCGGCCGTCGGGTTAGACGAGGTCACAAACGGGTAGGTGCCGTGGTCCACGTCGAGCATGGTGGCCTGGCCGCCCTCCATGAGCACGTGCTTGCCAGCTTCGAGGGCTTGGTTGAGCTCCAGCTCGGCGTCGATAACCATCGGGCGCAGGCGGTCGCGGTAGCTTAGGAAGTACTCCACAATCTGGTCGGCCTCGATGGCCTTGCGGTTGTACATCTTCACCAGCATCTGGTTCTTGATATCCAGCGCGGATTCCACCTTCTGGCGCAGGATGGATTCATCAAAGATGTCCTGCACGCGGATGCCAATGCGCGCCACCTTATCGGCGTAGGTCGGGCCAATGCCGCGGCCGGTAGTACCAATCGCGCGCTTGCCCAGGAAGCGTTCCTGCACGCGGTCTAGGGTCTGGTGGTACGGCGCCACTAGGTGCGCATTGGCAGAAATCTTCAGGCGCGAGGCATTCGCGCCGCGGGCCTCAAGGCCATCAATCTCATCAAAGAGTGCCTCAAGGTTGATCACTACGCCATTGCCCAGCACCGGGGTGGCGTTCTCAGACAAAATGCCGGCCGGCAGGAGCTTCAGCTCGTATTTTTCGCCGCCTACCACGACGGTATGGCCGGCGTTATTACCGCCGTTCGGCTTGACCACGTAGTCAACCTTGCCGCCGAGGATGTCGGTCGCTTTGCCCTTGCCTTCGTCGCCCCACTGGGCGCCGACAATGACGATCGCTGCCATTGTTTAGTCACTTCCTCATTATTGAAGCCAAAATACTCTCCAACCTTACACTTTCCCGGCACAAAAAGCCCGCGTAGCATTGTCCGCATGCGTTTTTTGTTCCTCCGCTGCGGCGCCCCGGGCGTGGCCATGCCTGCCGACGCCCACGATCTCTCCCCCATCCCTACCCGCAAAGAGCTCTCGCTTATCGACGCCTTCCTCAACCCCCTCCTTCCCACAGACCCCACTCCCTCCCTCGATGACATCGCCGCGCAACCCGACGTCCGCCACCTCGGCGCCCCCGCACCCGCCCCACAGGCCCCATACTTAGCTAAGCCCGCCCGAATCGTCGTCGCCGGCTCCGACGCCGCCCTCTCGGCCGTACTCACCCGCCTCATGCGCTCCGACCGCCTCTGGGCCGAGGTCGCTTTCATCCCTGTCCCCTCGTCCGCAGCCTCCACCACGTCCGCGGCCGCGCAGAACTGGGGAATTCCCACCTCCCCGGCCGAGGCCCTCGACTTCGCCCGCACCGCCCCGGTCCGCCCCGCGCCACTCATCCGCAATGATTCCGGCCTCGCCGTCGCCGGCTCCGCCACCATCTCAGACGCCACAAACGGCTCTTTCACCGGTGAAGTCATCATCGACGACCACACCCTAGCCGCCACTTCCCCCAAAACCTTCGGCGCACGCCTCGTCCCGATGACCGACGCCCCCGGCATCCTCGCCGCCCGCGCCACCTCCCCCGTCGAGTCACAGGGCCGCCTGCGCTCGCTGCTGCGCAAGCCCGGCCAGCTCGACCCCGAATCCGTCAGCACCGGCCGCGCCGTCCAGGCCGGCGGCCCACAGCTGCGCGTCATCGTCGATTCCGTCCCCCACAAGCGCCCGGTAACCCGTGTGACGTTCTACCGCCACCTGCGCGACCTCCAGATCGTCCGCCCTTAACTCCGCGCGAGGTCCTTGCCTCCGCGCGAGGACGCTAGTCCTCGCGCCCCCACACCTCCGGCGGGTAGGCCGGGTGCTGCGAGGTCGGCACCAGGTGCGCCACGGCCGACTCGCGCGAGAGCCCGCAGACCATCAGCATGTCCACCACGATGGAGCGCGTCTGACCCAGAATCATATAGGCCGACAGCGTGCCTTCCCTATCAATGATGTCCAGCCCGGCGCGCCCGCCCACGATGCGCAGGCGCTGCACAAGGTCCGGAATTTCAATCGCCTCGTCGTGCCCATGCTTCTTGCCCTGGCCGTAGAGCTCACTAATCGCGAGCATGATTTCAGAAAGCTCATCGAGCAACTCCACCTGCTCGTCCGAAACCTTATCGCGGTCCTCCGTCAGGCCCAGCGCCTGGCGGGAGAGCACGCGCACGCCGCGGACCGCGTTATCCACCGGCAACAAGATGCGTTCCAGCGAGCGAATGCTGCGCCGCGACGCCCACAACAGCGGTGAAACCTCCGAGGCCTCCCTACCCGATTGCGCCGCGCTTAGCAGGGTATTGACGCTGTTTTGCGTACCGCGCACCGCCTCGCGCGCGTCGCGGATGACGCCGGGGTCTTGGTGGCGGATGCCATAAGTGACGTCGGCAAGAATGCTCGAGGCAACCTTAAGCACCTTCGACACCTCGCGCCTCGCTTCCACCAACGGGGAATTGGGAATCAACGCAATGGTTATCAGGCCAATGCCCGAGCCAATCATCGCGTCAATCGCGCGGTGCAGGCCGCCCGGGCCCTCCGTGGGTGGGAAAATCGTGGCAATCAAAATCGCGCCAAAGACAATCTGGTTGGTCACAAGCGGCGACTTGGTCAAAAACGAGCCCACCACCAGGCCCGCGCCCACAATGAAGAAAATCTGGAACGGCCCCTGCCCCACTATCTGGAAGAGCAGGTCGCCCACGGCCACGCCAATGATGCCGCCAATCGACATCTCCAGCGCCTTTTTCATCCTGTCCCCACCGGACATCCCCAGAATGATGACCGCAGAAATCGGCGCAAAGAACGGCTGCGGGTGCCCCACCACATCGCCGGCCACCCAGTACGCAAGCGCCGCGCCAATGGTCGCCTGGATGATGTAGACAAACCGCGAGCGGATGCGGTTGACCCGCGAGACCACCGAGCGGTCAATCACCCGCAGCTTTTGCCGCGTTGAGACTCTTTCCTTCGCTTCCGACATGCCTTCCAGCATAGAAGACCGCCCTTACCATCGCCGCCGGCCCCGCGCATCTCGGCCGTCGGCTGGCTTGTGGATAGCTCTTGCCGACGCCCCCTTTTCCCCCACCTATCCACAATTTCGACCTTCCCGGCCGCGCACCGCTTGTTGGGCCCTCGAGCCCCCTTTAGCTTCGGCCGTGTGAACACCGAATTTCTCTTGCTATGCCGCCGCGGCGTCGATCTCGTCGCCGAATTTCAGGGCTGCTCCGAAGACTCGCTTCTCGAGGCCGGAGCCAGCCCCCTTCTGGCTGCCCAGCTCGCCCGCCTGCAACACGTCTACTTCAGCCGCACGTCCAATAGCCGCAAGCAGCGCCTCGCGCGCGACGCCGCCCGAACCCGCGCTCACGACCTCGCCACACTCGATAGCATCGAGTCCTATACCCGCCGCGTGCGCGATACCAACCGCGCCTGGAACCTGCGCCTAGAACTGTGTCGCACCGAGGCCCGCCTCATCCCTTCTGTGGCCAAGAAGCTCCTTAAGCAGCTCAATCCGCCCCGTCGCCCCGAGCCCGGCGTGCGCTATACCCGCCGCCCCGACGGTCCCCACACCATCTCAATTACGGCCGATCCCGCCGATATCGCCGATATCAAGGGCGTGCTCTCCTCGGTCAACAAGGACGATCCCCTCGCCGCCGCCAAGCAGGTCCTCCTCGAGGGCAATCCCGGCGCGTTGCCGGCCGTACATACCAACGTCATCCTCACGCTGGACCAGCTCGACCGCATCGTCGCCGCGCCTGCCGACGACGCCGATATCACCCTCCAGCTCACCAACGGCGCCCGCATGACCGGCGCGCAGCTCGTCGCTCGCGCCTTAGCCCAGCGCGGCTATGTCAGCCTGGTCCACCCGGAGCACGGTCCGGTGAACCTGTACCGCACCGAGCGCATGGCCACGTGGAAACAGCGCATGCTCGCCGCGGCCGAGCATCCCGTGTGCGCCTGGCCGGGCTGCAATACGCCTGCCGACGACGCCCAAGTCCACCACCTCATCGCCTGGTCCGCCGGCGGGCCCACCAACCAAGAAAATCTGGTCACCTTGTGCGCGCACCACAATGCCGTCAACCAAGATGACCCCGCTCGGCCCACGGAACGCGGCCGCATGGTGCGCATCGATGGCCGCGTCGCCTGGATACCACCGTGGAGCAACACCCCACGCTTCGTCCCCAGCCCCGCTAGGCCGCCAAACCCCAACCACAACCCCAGCCCTAGCCCCACACACAACCCCTAACTGCGCCGGCCGATCGCCGCCTCCCCGCCCGGAGTCGCCCGTAACCGCCCAGGCCGAAGTACGAAAAAGCCGCCTCCCACGCGGGGAAGCGGCTCATTCGGCATGCCTATATACGAGGCTGCCTCAACTCAAAGCAGTGTGGAGCAGCTAAGGGCAATTACTTGGAGATGGACTTGCCCACGGAGTGCAGGTCCTGGCAGGACTCGATGACGCGCTCGGACATGCTCTGCTCTGCCTTCTTCAGGTAGGAGCGTGGGTCGTAGGCCTTCTTGTTGCCAACCTCGCCGTCAATCTTGAAGACGCCATCGTAATTCGTCATCATGTGGCGAGCGATCGGGTTGGTGAAGGCGTACTGAGTATCGGTATCTACGTTCATCTTGATGACGCCGTAGCCCAGCGCCTCTTCGATCTTTTCCTTCTCGGAGCCGGAGCCACCGTGGAAGACGAAGTCGAAGGCGTACTCGTCCTCACCCAGGCCGAGCTTCTTCTGTGCCACCTTCTGGCCCTCGAGCAGGACCTCTGGGCGCAGCTTCACATTGCCTGGCTTGTAGACGCCGTGAACGTTGCCGAAGGTTGCGGCCAGCAGGTAGCGGCCCTTCTCGCCGGTGCCCAGGGCATCGATGGTCTTTTCAAAGTCCTCTGGGGAGGTGTAAAGGTTAGCGCCCGCCTTGGCCTGGACGCCGTCCTCTTCGCCGCCGACGACGCCGATCTCGGCCTCGAGGATGACGTGCGCGTTCTTAGCCTTTTCCAGCAGCTCCTGGGCGATGACCAGGTTCTCGTCGATGGGGATAGCGGAGCCGTCCCACATGTGGGACTGGAACAGTGGGTTCTCGCCGCGGTCGACGCGCTCCTGGGAGATGGCCAGCAGCGGGCGGACGAACTCATCGAGTACTTCCTTCTGGCAGTGGTCGGTGTGCAGCGCGATATTCACGCCGTAGTGCTTGGCGGCCTCATGAGCGAATGCGGCCAGTGCCTGAGCACCCTTGACCTTGTCCTTCAGTGCCAGGCCAGAGCCGAAGGCGGCACCGCCGGTAGAGAACTGGATGATGCCGTCGGACTCGGCCTCAGCAAAGCCCTTCAGAGCTGCGTTAATGGTCTCAGATGAGGTGCAGTTGATTGCTGGGAACGCGAAGCCGTTCTTCTTCGCGGTGTCCAGCATCTCGTTATAGACCTCAGGGGTTGCAATTGGCATGAGTTTCCATCCTTAAAAAGTGGGTTTGTGGTCAAACACGTTCCAACAGCCAAGTATGCCCGTTTCACGGAATTTCTGCCGCAAAAACCATGTGACATTTTCAACCCAGTCATTTCCGGGACCAATCCACTCCGACAAGCGTGGGTTATTTAGCCAAATATCGCACCACGCGGGCGCAGGCCTCCATCAGCATCCAGCCGGAAAGCTGCACGGACAAATCGCGCTCATCTACGCGAATGATGCCGACCTTCTCACTCATGGTGCGCCGGCCGAAGCCGTAGTTATGCGGCAGGCGCGCGTCAGACAACCAGTCGGATCCGAAAATCGGCAGGCCGTCGACCTCGAGGCGGTGCTCCCACACCGACTCGGCCGAGGCCACCACCATGCGCGCGGCCAGCTTCTTCGTCGCACGGTTGGCGGGGGAATCGCCGGGCAGGCGCACGGCGACGTCGGCAAGATAGCGCATCAAAATACCTTTAAACAGGCCACCGTCACCATCGCCGGTCTCCCAGTCCACCACGCCCGAAGGCGTAGCCATGCCCGAAGCCACGGTCTGCACCAAGCCCCGGATGCGGATGATGTAATCCATCATCTCGGAAGCCATCTCGGCCTCGTACACGCTGTCGATCTGTTCCAAATCGCCCACGCCAGCCTTTTCCCGCAGCGCCAGCACGATTTCCAGGCACGCGCCGAGCACCACGCCCTGGCAGTAGGGGTGGATGTTTTTTACCACCTCAGGGCCGTCCATGCGCATGCGGACGCCGTCCATGATGTAGCCGTCGTCGTCAAGCAGGTGGTCATAAATCCAGTCAACGATGTGGCGCGCTTCCTCAATGCGCCCCATGCGCGCGAGCATGATGGCGCCCGGGCCGTTGGAGGGCACGTTCATGAAATTCTCGCCCAGTCGCCACGGCAGCACGCCCAGCGTTTCATCGAGGCCTTCGTGGATATTGCGCTGCAGGGCCGCCAGCCGCTTCGGCGTCTTTGCCTTCTTCAGTCCTTCCACGCGGCCGAAGGCCAACGCGAGCCAGGCCTTGTCGTCGTAGTACTTATTCTTGGTCAGCTGCGCGAGGTTGCGGATGCGAATGCCGCGCAAGGTGTCATAGATGCGGTGGCGGCGCACCTTGGTGTTATTGCGCAGCGCCGCATCAACGAGGCAGTCCAGGTAGTGGGCCTGCCACCAGTAGTGCCAGTGGACAAAGAGCTTTTCCTTCGTGGTGGGCGGCCAGCTGACCACGGCAAGATTGGTGCGCGGCAGGCCCCATACGGAGTGCGCGTGGCGCTCGTTGATGGCGGCCTCTGCGAGTTCGGCGCGGTGGGCCCACTTTTCTTCCACGGTTCCTCAATCACTCCAGTCGCACGGGTAGATATAGCTAGTGTAACGATCTTCCTACCAGGAGTTGGCCAGATCGGCGTGCTGGCGGATCCAGGCGTGCATGGCAATGCCGGCCGCAACACCCGCGTTAATGGAGCGGGTGGAGCCAAATTGGGCGATGGAGCAGGTCATCACCGCGGCATCCTGGGCCGCTTGCGTCACGCCGGGGCCTTCCTGGCCGAAGAGCAGCAGGCTGCGCTCCGGTAGCTCGGCCGTTTCCAGGGGCACGCAACCGGGGGTGTTGTCGATGGCAACGACGGTAAGCCCTTCCTCGGCCGCCCACGCAATAAGCTTCTCGACGCTCTCGTGGTGCATCAAGTGCTGGTACCTATCCGTGACCATTGCCCCGCGGCGATTCCACCGCCGCCGGCCGACGATGTGCACGGTATCGACGGCGAAGGCGTTGGCGGTGCGCACGACGGTGCCGATATTGGCGTCGTTTTCGAAGTTCTCGATGGCAATGTGCAGGCTATGCCGGCGCTTATCGATGTCCTCTTTGATCGCTTCCCTGCTCCAGTAGCGGTAGGCGTCGACGACGTTGCGACGGTCGCCTTCGGCAAGCAGCTCCGGGTCGTATTTCGCGGCCTCCGGCCCTTGCGGCAGCGGACCTTCCCAGGGGCCTACGCCATGGCGGCCCTCGTTCCACTCGGTCGGCCCCTTGGCCTCGTCCGGCTTGGTCTGGTCGGCCGCGCTGTCTGGTTTAGGCGAGGTCAAGGTCGTCCAGGCCCAGCAGGGAGCGGTACTCGAGGCCTTCTGCGGCGATGACGTCGCCGGCACCGGTCTCGCGGTCCACGACGGTCGCCACGCCCACGACCTCGGCGCCGGCCTCGCGTAGCGCGGCCACGGCGGTCAGCGGGGAGTTACCGGTAGTGGTGGTGTCTTCTACGACGAGGACCTTCTTGCCTTCTACGTCGGCGCCCTCGATGCGGCGCTGCATGCCGTGCTTCTTGGCTTCCTTGCGCACGACGAAGGCGTCGATATCGCGGCCCTCGGCATGCATGATCGATGTAGCAACCGGGTCGGCGCCGAGAGTCAGGCCACCGACGGCCGCGAAATCCCAATCTGCGGTCAGCTCGCGCAGCAGGGCGCCGATGAGGCGGGAGGCCTCGTGGTGCAAGGTAGCGCGGCGGAGATCCACGTAGTAGTCAGCTTCTTTGCCCGAAGACAGTGTCACCTTGCCGTGGACGACGGCCAGTTCCTTGACCAGTTCAGCGAGGCGGGCCTTCTTCTCGGCGTCCAGGTTTTGGGCATGCGCGTTCTGGGCGTTGGTGGTGTGAGAATCCACAGTCATCTGCTCCTTGTCGTGGTTCGTGGGCGGCGACCGGCCGCCAGTATCGGACTCTAGGCTACTCTCCCCGGCGCGGGTCCGATTCCTCGGCCGCGGACTCGCTGGCCGGGTTGGGGTCGACTGGGTTGGGGTCGGCCGCGCGGGGGCCGTCGGTGGTGGAGTCGGCGGAGGGGCTGTCGAAGATGGAGGCGGGGCGGAACTGCTGGCGCGGCAGGCGGGCGGTATGGGAATCGGGGGTGGGGCGCTCGCGGCCGTCGGCAATGGCGTCTACCTCATCGCCGCCGAGGGCGCTGTGCTCAACTGGGCCGCGGGTTTCAGAGTAGGCCCGAGACGGCATCTGCAACGGCTCTTCCGGGCGCTGGATGACGGGACGCTCGAATTCGGGCGCGCCTGCGGCCGGCGTGCCGCCGACGGCCTCGACGATGGGCTGGGCGGGAATCTCGCGCGCTGGGTCCAATTCCTCAAGGCGCACCACGTGGGTGGCCGAGGAACGCGGTGGGAGGACGCGGGCGGCGTCGGCAAGCAGGGCGAGAGGCGGCAGCATCGCGTCCCATTCCGCGGAGCGCGCCTGCTTCGTGGTCTGCGCCAAGACCCACTCCGTTTCCATCCACAGTGCGGTAACGGTTTCGGGCATTTGCTGCAGGGCGACGTGGACGCGCTCATCCACCATGCGCTCGGTCACGGCGCTATCCGAGGAATACACATCGAAACCCTCGATGGTCATCGCCAACAGCAGGTCCTCGGAAGCCTTAGCGTCGTCGCGGTCGAAGCGGCGGAAGTCCACCACCATGTCGGAAGCCGCTCCGGTGCGCATGGCCATGACGTTGACGCCATCGATATCCATCAACAGCATCTCGTGGCCATACACGTTGCCGGCGACAATGTCTTTGGGCGCCGCGCCCGTGGAGGCCACTCCCCTAGTCCATTCGTCTACGAGGTAAGGGTCGGCTTTCATGAATTCAAAACCTTTGGCTTCCGCCCAATTGCGGCGCTCGCGGCGCATGGTTCCTGGCAGGATCGGCCGGTGGCGTGCGTGTGGCTTGGAAAGCACGGGGTGCTCGCTCGCGGACTCGTGGCTCGGCCGGTGCTCCGGTTCGGGGGTCGGTTCGTGCTCGGGGGCCGGCTCGGGTTCGTCGGTTGGCTCAGGTTCTTGCTGGGCCGGGGTCTCGGTCGCGGGCTCGGGAGCGGGTTCCGGCGCGGGAGCTGGCGCAGCTGCTTCGGTGGCTGGGGTGGCCGAATCGGCAGGCTCGGCCGCGGCGACGCTTTCGGGCGCGGCGTCGGTGGATGCGGAGTCCGTCGGAGTGGGATCTGCGGGGGCGGCGTCCGCGCGCTCGGCGTCCGCGCGCTCGGTGTCCGCGGGAGTGGGATCCGCGGGGGTGGGAGCCGCGGTGCTGGGGTCCGCGTCGGTGGCGGGTGTAGGGGTGGAGGTGCGCTGTTTGCCGTCGTAAAGCAGCAGGGCACCGCCAGCAATGCCGAGAAGAACCGCGAGAGCAAGGATTAGAAAAGCCATCACCCCACGATAGTAGTAGGAACGAGCAAGCCCCCAGCGCTCGGCGCGCGGACGCGCGAGGCTGAGGGCGAAGGCGAGGGGGCGGGCTGGGGCAGTTAGCCGTTGACGGTGAGGCGGTCGCCGCGCTCCACCGGGTTGTGGGGGTTGGCGGACCACTGGGACCAGCCGCCGACATAGTGGCGCAGGCCGGTGAAGCCGGCGTCTTCCATGGCGGCGAGGGCGAGGGCGGAGTGGTTGCCGGAACCGGAGTAGATGATGGCGCCTTGGACGTTGTCGGGGGTGAGGCCGGCGTCGAAAAGCACTTCGCGGATTTCGCCCGCAGACTTCCAGGTGCGCAGGCCATCGTTGTGGAACAGGCGCTCCGGCACATTGACGGCGCCAGGGATGTGGCCGGCCTTGAGGTCGAGGTTCTCGCGGCGGCCGGCGAAGCGGTTGCGGGTGCGGGTATCGATGAGCAGGCCATCGTGATTGCGCACGTCATCGATGGTAGCCACGGGCATCTGGCCTGGGTTGACCTCGGCGGTGGCACCGACGGCGAAGTTGCCAGGGCCGGTCAGCGTGGTATAGCCCAGGTGGCGCCAATTGGCCAAGCCGCCGTCGAGGATGCGGACGTTGTCCAAGCCAGCCCAGCGCAAGGTCCACCAGGCGCGGCCGGCGAAGAGGCCACGGCCTTCGTCATAGACCACGACGGGGCGGTCCTCGCGGATTCCCCACTGGCGGAAGTGTTCCTGCAGCTTATCCGGATCCGGCAGCGGGTTGCGGCCTACCTGGGAGCCGGGCAGGCCGGCGAAGGAATTGGCGGTATCGCTAAACAACGCCGTCGGGATGTGCAGGGAGGTAAATTCGTTGTAGCTCTGGCGCAGCTGGGGCTGCCAGTGGGTGGCCAAGAGGGTGAAACGCTCGCCGTGATAAATGGATTCGCGGAGTTCTTGCGGGGAGACCAAAATGCTCATGCCCCCGAGTCTAGGGGCATGAGCAGGATTTGGCGCGGCGGGCGCTGCGCGGCCAACTAGCGGGCGGCGATGTCTAGCTCGGCGCCGCCATCGGCGACGTCCACATGGACGGTGTCGCCGTCGACAATATCGCCGGCCAGTAGCTTCTTGGCGAGCTTGTCACCAATGGCCTGCTGGATGGTGCGGCGCAACGGGCGGGCGCCATAGGCCGGGTCGTAGCCGCGCTCGGCCAGCCAGGACTTGGCGGAATCCGAGACCTGCAGGGTCAGGCGGCGGGCGTCGAGGCGCTCAGACAGGCCGCGCAGTTGGATGTCGACGATGCCGCGCAGGAGATCCTCCGACAGGGGCTCGAACATAACCACATCATCGAGGCGGTTGATGAATTCGGGCTTGAAGGCCTTCTTCACCGCATCCATGGTCTCTTCGCGGGTGCCGCCGGCGCCCAGGTTGGAGGTCAGGATGATGACGGTATTGCGGAAATCGACGGTGCGTCCTTGGCCGTCGGTAAGCCGGCCTTCATCCAAGACCTGCAGGAGGACATCGAAGACGTCGGGGTGGGCCTTTTCTACCTCGTCGAAAAGCACGAGCGTGTAAGGGCGGCGGCGCACGGCCTCGGTGAGCTGGCCGCCGGCCTCGTGGCCGACGTATCCCGGAGGGGCACCGACGAGGCGGGAAACGGAGTGCTTCTCGCCGTACTCGGACATATCGATGCGCACCATGGCGGATTCATCGTCGAAGAGGAAGTCTGCCAATGCCTTCGCGAGCTCGGTCTTGCCCACACCGGTGGGGCCGAGGAAGAGGAAGGAACCAGTCGGGCGGTTGGGGTCGGCCACGCCCGCACGGGAGCGGCGCACGGCGTCCGAAACCGCGGTGACAGCTTCCTTCTGGCCGACCACGCGGTTGCCCAGCACGGATTCCATGTTCAGCAGCTTCTCGGTCTCGCCCTGCAACATCTTGCCGGCCGGGATGCCGGTCCAGGCGGAAACGACCTCCGCGATGGTGTCCGGGCTTACCTCCTCATCGAGCATCGTATTGCGCTGCTCGGCGGCCTTGACCTCCGCGGCCGCGAGATCCTTTTCCAGCGGTGGAATCTTGCCGTAGTTGATCTCAGAGGCCAGTGCGAGGTCGCCGTCACGCTCGGCAATTTCGGCTTGGCGGCGCAGGTCATCGAGTTCTTCCTTGATGTTTTGGACATCGTCGATGGCCTTCTTCTCGTTGGCCCAGCGGGCCTTGAGCTCGCCAAGCTTCTCGCGCTGGTCCGCGAGCTCGCCTTGCAGGGTGGCCAGGCGATCCTGGGAGGCCGCGTCAGATTCCTTCTTCAACGCCAGCTCTTCGATCTCCATGCGGCGAACGATGCGCTCGAGTTCGTCGATCTCCTGCGGCGAGGAGTCGATCTCCATGCGCAGGCGGGAGCCTGCTTCATCGACGAGGTCGATGGCCTTATCCGGCAGGAAGCGGTTGGTGATGTAGCGGTTGGATAGCTCGGCGGCCGAGACCAGCGCGGAGTCCATGATGCGCACGCCGTGGTGGACCTCGTAGCGCTCCTTCAGGCCACGCAGGATGCCAATGGTGTCTTCCACGGAAGGCTCGGCAGCGTAGACCTGCTGGAAGCGGCGCTCGAGGGCGGCGTCCTTTTCGATGTACTTGCGGTACTCGTCCAAGGTGGTAGCGCCAACCAAGCGCAGCTCGCCGCGGGCCAGCATGGGCTTAATCATGTTGCCGGCGTCCATGGAGCCGTCGCCAGTTGCGCCGGCGCCGACGATGGTGTGCAGCTCATCGATGAAGGTGATGATCTCGCCCTCGGAGGACTTAATCTCATCGAGCACGGCCTTGAGGCGTTCCTCGAATTCGCCGCGGTACTTCGCGCCGGCGACCATGGAGCCCAAATCCAGGCTGATGAGGGTCTTTCCCTTGAGGGACTCGGGGACGTCGCCAGCCACGATGCGGCGGGCCAGGCCCTCCACGATGGCGGTTTTGCCCACGCCGGGTTCGCCAATGAGCACTGGGTTATTCTTCGTGCGGCGGCTAAGCACCTGGACCACGCGGCGGATTTCTTGATCACGGCCGATGACCGGGTCGATCTTGCCCTCGCGGGCGCGCGCGGTGAGGTCCGTGGCGTACTTTTCTAGGGCCTGGAACTGGTCCTCTGGGTTCTCGGAGGTCACCTTGGCAGCGCCGCGCACGGAGGGGAAGGCACCCTTGATGGCGTCATAAGTAGCACCACGGCCGGTAAGTAGCTCGGCGGCGTCGGTCTTAGAGCCGGCAATCGCGGCGAGGAGGACCTCGGTGGAGACGAATTCATCGCCCAGCTCCCCGGCCAACTCCTGCGATTTAGTCAGGACGTTGAGGCCATCGCGGTTAAATTGCGGGTTGGCCATATTGGCACCCTCGGCCTTGGGATAAGAATCAACGAGCTCGCGGGCTTCCTTGAGCACGGTATCCGGGTCTACGCCGGTGGCCTTAAGAACTGGGGCGGCAATGCCACCTTCTTGGCTAAGAATGGCCGCCAGCAGATGGGCCGGGCGGATATCCGGGTTGCCATTAGAGGAGGCGGTTTGCAGGGCGTCCTGCAAGGCCTCTTGAGTTTTAGTGGTGGGGTTAAATGAGTTCATGTGTGCGTTGCTCCTTCTAAGATTTATTCACCCACTGTAGGGCTTCACTTAGCACAACGCACCCAGAGTTGAGCCTATTCCACTCAACCTAAACATTTTTGAGCGTAGGCCGCTCAACTTTGCACAGGGTTCTTAAACCTGCTTGGACTCCTCATCTTCGTGCCCCAGAATCTGCAGACTATGGGCGATGGCGAAGAAGGACACGGTCACTACCTGGACAAAAAGCGCCCACTTGAGATCTTCATTGAAGCTCTTGAAATCGCCAATGCTGCACAGGTGTGCAATGCCGTTGGCACCGGCCCACACGGCCAGCGTGCTGATATAGACCAGCTGGTCGGTGGGGGTAATGCCCATTTCGATGACGAACTTGCGCAACAGGTCCATCATGATGGCGAAGTTTTTAGTCATGCCCTCGTGCGAGCTGCCATCACCATTGTGCGGAACGATGGAACCGCTGGCCAGCGCGATAATGGAGCTGAAACGCTCTGGGTACATCATCGCGTAATTAAAATAGGCAGCCGCAACAATCTGCAGTTGGTCTACAGTGGGGGTGTCCTCCGGAAGCGCGGCGAGACAATCCTCGAAGACCTGAGCCATCTCCATGGTCGTAAGGGTTTCGGCCGCCTCGCGCAACGCGAAGTCATTGTCCACGATGGTGGCCAGGAAATCCTTGGAAGTTCCGAGCCTGTCGGCCACGTGATCAAAGAAGCGGCGGTCAACACCGCGGCGGCCGGCGACGCGCAAGGAAGCCTCGATGACGACCCGCTTGGCCTCCTCCGGATCCATCTGCTCGAGGTTTTCCGGAGCTACGAAAGGCTTTTCGCGCTCGCTGCCCATGACCCCTTCTACGATGGCACGGGCATCGTTCATGATGGGGCGACGCTGTGGGATCTGCTTATTCTTAAACCAATATTGCAGGGCATCGACTACGAGCCGATCGACCTGCTTGAGGTTGGCCGCGCGAATAACGGCATGTTGCAGGCGCAGGATACCTACCACGCTCAAGTGGCCCATGCCATGGATGACCGACCAACACGCCAAGGTAATGCGGCCGATTTGCAGGGGAGAGATGTCTCCGTCGTGGGCCACGACGGCACCTTGCTCTTCGGCAAAGCGCTTGACGACGTCCAGCGCCATGTCCGCACCCGGAGTCCCCGACTTTTCCCCCTTGGCGAATTGGCAAACGTGCTCCTCATCGAGGGCATCGTATTGCTCAAAAAGATAGTGGTAGATGGCGGGTTCGTCTTGCGCGTAGGCAAAATAGGCCTCTGCCAGCTGCATGAGAACATCGCCGCCGGAATTATCCTCCGGCAGGTGGCGCGCCGCTTCCACCATGTATTCAGACATGCGACGATCCAAGAAGGCGGGGATTTCCGCGAGCATGTCGGCACCGGTGGCGAATTCCTCAGCCACCGCCTGTGGCGAGAGACCAGCCTGGTCCGCCACAGATTCCACGGCAACGGCCCGCTCGCCTTCGCAGGCCGCTACATAAACAGCGGCTTCCAGGATGATCACCCGCCTGGAAGCCCCATCCAACTGGTACATTTAGTTCCTCATCAAGACAGAGATTGATACCCGCTGATTCTAACAAAATTTAAGGTACAGGGATAGTCCCAATCGAATGCTCTTTTCGAGAAAGCCATTTCTCACCGATGTTAACGGTGGTAGTGCGACCGATAGGCCAAGGTCACGGCCGCGAGTATTCTCATCACGCCCCACCGGCGAATTATTTTCTTAACTTTAGTGCGGCCAATCTCATAGTTTTTTAAGGTTGACCGAGGGGGCGTCGGCAAGCGCGGCTATGCCTGCTTCTGTCCTACATGGCCGATGCCCTCTTGGAAGATAGTGCCGCGCGGTGGCATAAGGCGCATGGACTTGAAGGCAATGTAGACGCCGATGGAAATCGCCAAGGAAATGGCGCCGAAGGCGCCGGTAAATCCGTACATGACGGCCATGGGCGCGATGATGGTCCACGAGATTTCGAACGGGCCGAAACCGATATAGGCCATGCCGTATTCGGACAGCGTGCCGGACTTGAGCTTGGGATCCACAATCTTGAGGATGGCGATGCCGGTCGCCACGGTGGCGGTGGCCCAGCCCCAGCCAAAGATGCCGCGCTCAATCCAGCGCTCACCAAAGAACTCGGCCGGGAACCACAGCAAGAAGAATACGCAGAAGATGGTGCCCAGGACGAAGAGCAGGAGGAGTGCCTGCCAGTAGGAGGCAATGGCGGCCGGGACGATGGCGGCCACACCGAAGGCAATGAGGTAGTCCGTGGCCGCGCCGGAGATGGAGGAAATGGAGTCCTTATCCAGGTAGTCCTCAGCGCCGACGAAGTTCATAAGTGCGCGGAAGATTAGGCCCACCACCATGGACATGGCAAAAAGCGGCACGGAGACATTCTCCCAGATGCTGCTCAAACCCTGGTTGATGCCGTAGGCGGTCATCACGGTCAGGATGATGAAGCCGAAGTGCAACGCGAGCGGCTCAATGGAGGAGGGGTTGGTGGTAGCGCGGCCGAGCGACGGGCGCTCATCGATGTTTTTGATGTAGCCGCGGCGCAGCTCTTCTGGTAGTTCCTTGGGCACGTGGGAGACCTTGCCCTTGCGGATGCCCCAGTTGCCGGCGATCACGCCGCCGATGATTGCGGCCAGCGTGCCGACGGTCGCGGAGGTAAAGCCCAGCGAGGAGGCGGCATCGGCGCCCACGCCCTCGAGCGCACCACCCACGGCCGCGGCGGTACCGAAGCCGCCGGTGAAGCCGACGGGCAGCATCATGCCGAACCAATTCGGGGTATCGAAAAGCGGCGCAAAGAGGAAAAGGCCCAACACGATGAACAGGCCCCACTGGCCGGTAAACATCATGGTGGAATAGCCCCACATATTGCGCGCGCCCTTGCCCATGTTGCCGCCCACTTCCATGGAGTAGGCCATAGACGCAAAGACCACCGCGATGAGGATGGAGGTGTAGTCACCCAAATTATCGGAGAAGTTGATCCAGCCCAGCACGTTTGGGCCTACCAGCAGGCCGATGAGGCCGGCGGTAATCGGGGCAGGCAGCAGCAGGTCCTGGAAGATAAACTTCACCTGGTGACGCAGGACATTGCCGATGACCATGAGCAAAGAAATCCAGCCCACATCCAGCATGAGCGTATAAGCGGAAAAATCTTCCATGGGGACCCTTTCTAGCTGTGCAATTATGGCGGCTTGCCCCCGTTAGAGGGCAGACGGATAGAAAATACAATACCTGCCACCAAGTGAGCCACAACATAGGATCCCATTTTCACCCCCGCTACAGCTTTCAGTAGGTAGCTCGACCCCCGGTTGGGCGCTGACTATTAGGATGGTCAAACATGTGGGAATTGGGCGAGCATTTTCGAAATTACGCAGACGAGTACCGCGATGCGGTGCACGAGCATTTCTTTAACGCGGTGCCTGAATCCCGCCAGATTTTTGCCCTGTCGATGCGCGATACCCATACCTCGATGGTGCCTGCGCTGGCGTGGGTGATTGAGCATACGGAGCCTAGGGAGCCCCTGCTTGCCGACGTCTCCGCAAAACTCACCCAGCTCGCCCGCGATCACCGCCGGCATGGGTTTCCGGCCGAAATCTATTCCCGCTTCGACGATGCCCTCGTAGCGGGCCTGCGGGTTTTGGCGCTGACGCAGTATCAATACAACTTTGCCTGCGACGTCATCCACCAAATATGCGCCACGATGGCTGACGCCGCACGGGAGTCCGACGCCGCCGGCGAAGCACCGGCGCATTCGGCGCAAGTGGTGGCGGTGGATCACCCCACCCGCGAGACGTCCATCATCCGCGTGGAGGCTGGCCTGGCTGTGCCCTATCAACCAGGGCAGCACTTTCCGGTGACCACGCAGTACTTGCCCGGGCAATGGCGGATGCTCACTCCTGCGCAGCCTAGCGACGGAACCGGCCAGGTGGTCTTTCACGTCTCCACCGCGGGCGAGGCGTCCCGGTCCCTCGCGCACGCGCAGCCCGGAGACTGGTGGACCCTGGGCCAGCCCGCCGGCGGCATTAGCCTCCAGAACGCGGACGCAGGAGAACTGGTCATCATCGCCTACGGCACCGGCTGGGCCACGGCTCGCTGCGCGGTGCTCGCCGCGCTTGACGATAAAGACCGCAGCCGAGTACCGCGCCTCTTTGCCGTGGCGGGCAGCCCCGGCGCCCACTATGACACCTACTTCCAGCAGAACCTGGCAGCCCTCGGCGTCCCAGTGCGCCGCATCGTGCGGGAAGAAAAAGACCCGTGGTTGCTCAATGCCCGCGAATTAGCCGCCGGCGCTGACTACGTAGTCTCCGGGGAACCGACCGATGTAGTAGTCAACGAGGTGGAGTTATCCACAGGCACTCCCCCGCGCTTCCTACTCGTCGGGCCGGCTGAAGAGGTTATGGAAGGCGCGGAAAGGTTGGTTCAAAGGGGCGTCGGCAAGCAGCAGATCGACGTCCTTAGCTGGGGCCGCGACGGGCGCTGGCAGCCGGAAGACTACGCGGCGCTGACCTAGTCCGCAGTGGCCACAACCGGCAGGGCGCGGCGGGTTTTCGCTACCTCATTCGGATCGATGTCGGCATAGAGGATGTCATCTTCGTAGTCGGCCTCGGCCATGCGCACGCCATTCGGATCAACGATGGTGGAATGGCCAATGCCCGTTGGTCCGGAAGGATTGCCCGCCTCAGCGTCACCACCCGGGCGCGATTGGCCGGCCGCGAGGATATAGCTGGTGGAATCCAAGGCACGCGCGGCCGTGAGCAGGCGCCACTGCTCCAGCTTTCCGGGGCCATCCGCCCAGCTCGTGGGCACAACAATGAGCTGCGCGCCCTGGCTGGCCAGCTCCTTAAACTGCTCCGGGAAACGAATGTCATAGCAGGTGGCTACGCCCACAATAAGGTCATCCACGTCGAAGGCCACCAGCGATTCACCGGCCAAGACCGTATCCGATTCGCGGTAGTCAAAGGCATCATAGGTATGAATCTTGTCGTAGCCACCCAGTACGCCAGGACCTGCAATGAGCGCCGTATTGGTCACGCGATTAATGGTCTTGCCCTCGCGCTCCACGGTATCGGCTGGGCAGAACATGCCGGCCACGACGGTGACCTCGAGCTCCTCTGCGAGCGCTTGGATAGCCGTGGCGAACGGGCCTTCGAGCGTCTGTGCCTGCTCATCAAGGCGCCCGGAGCGGAAATTCTGCGCCGTGGCCTCCGGAAGCACGATTAACCGCGCCCCGTTTCCGGCCGCCTCACGGATCTTGGCAAGCGCCAGTTCCTGGTTTTCGGTGATATTTCCGGTGGATGTTAACTGCACTGCTGCTACCTTCATACCTCCCAAAATAATGAAGCAGGGCGGAGTTATCCACAGGCTGCGCCTTTACCCCTAGCGCGGCGTTGTGTAGTCCATCAGGCTTAGGGGCATGAGTTATGTAGAAATTCCCACGCACCTGCCCGATTACGTCCGCTCCCTCATGGCGCGTCCTCCGCTGCCACCGCCGACGGCCGCGCTCGATACCGCCTGCCGCACCGCGGCCGCACTAGAGCGAGCCCGTGCCACTTGGTCCAGCGCCGTGGCCGCAACGGAAGACGCCACGGCCGAGCAACTGCGCTCCATTGCGGCCTTCCTAGGAACTGCCGCCGGAGTGGATTCCCGCCTGGGCCAGGCATTGGGAGATGCACGATGACCCTATCCGTGACCTTAAGAAATGGCGCCAGTACGTTGCACAGCGAACGCGCTGAACTGCGCTTTCGATTTTTAGATGCACACCAGGATTGGCGTAGCCTATCACTGGGAGGCCCCGCTGGTGACGCCGCCCGCACCAGTTTGGCAGGCTACACCGACTGGCTGGCCCAGCCGCTGCACCAGATGGAGCAGGTTGCCACCACCCTTGAACTCCACGCCAGCCTGCAGGCCCGCCGCGAGGAACTCGAGGACCGCATCATCGCATTCCTCGGCCAGGTGGATGAGCGCAGCGGGGTAGCTGCCAGCACGGCTGGGCTGTTGTTGAATCAGGTGCGGGCGCTGGGCGATTCCCTCGATTGGTTGTGCGCCCAAGAAATCGATGCCCTATGTACGCCTGCCGGGGTGGCTCCACCCGTTCGCTTGGAAGACTTCTCCGATCTTCCAGTAGATACCGTCCACGAGATAAATCTTGCCCACGCCAGCGAACACGTATCTCAGCTAGCCGCGCAGAACCCAGATATGCGAGTCCTAGAAACTAGCGACGGACGGCTCGTAGCCATGGTGGACCCCGGCGGCTTCCGGACTACGCCGGCATCGCTTACCACCTTTGTGGAAGGTGTTCACTCTTCCGATCCAGAAACCTGGCAGCGCGCGGTGGACCGCGGCCGCAATCTAGCCAAGGCCAGCGGCGGGCCGGCGGTGGTGTGGTTAGGCTACCAGGCGCCATCCTCCCTGCCCCGTGCGGTTCACGCCACTCCCGCGCGCACTGCCAGTCAAGAACTCGCCCGGTTTCAGCGCTCGCTCGGTAGACGCTATCCGCAGGCCAAGCGCACCGTAGTGGGATATTCCTATGGTTCTGTCGTCACCGGGCACGCCGCAAAGCAAGAAAGGATTGCTGAGGACGTAGTGCTCGTCGGCAGTCCCGGCACGGGCGCTGGCCACGCCTCAGAACTGCATGGCCGCATCTGGGCGGCCACAAACGCCAACGACCCCATCGCTATTACGACGGGGCCTAACGGCGGCATCCATGGCCCCGATCCCACCATTGATGCCTTTGGCGCCACTCCCCTTCCCGGCGCGGATGGCCTCCCTGGCGATCATGGCTCCTATTGGGAGGACCCACGGTTCTTGCGCGGCCTAGGCCAAGTGGCACGCGCGAACTAGTCCGAAGGGAACGGCCTTTAGAAGAGACCAGCCGGCTGATCCGAATAGGAGACCAACATATTCTTAGTCTCCTGGTAGTGGCCCAGCATCATCAAGTGGTTCTCACGGCCAAGGCCAGATTCCTTGTAGCCGCCAAAGGCGCTGTGCGCTGGGTAGTCGTGGTAGTGATTGACCCACACGCGGCCGGCCTGGATATCGCGGCCTGCGCGGTAGCAGATGTTTTGGCTGCGCGACCACACGCCGGCCCCAAGGCCGAAGTTGGTGGCGTTAGCGATTTCGATCGCCTCGTCATAGTCCTTGAACGTAGCTACGGAGAGCACCGGGCCAAAAATCTCTTCCTGGAAGATGCGCATGTCGTTATTTCCCTTAAACACGGTGGGCTCGATGTAGTAGCCCTTTTCTAGGCCTTCCACCTTGTTCACGTGGCCGCCAACAAGAGTCTCCGCACCTTCTTGTGGACCAATCTCCAGGTACTGCTTAATCTTGTCCATCTGCTCCTGGGAGGCCTGCGCGCCCATCATGGTCTCCGTATCGAGCGGGTGACCAATCTTAATCTTCTTGACGCGCTCAACGGCCAGTTCCAAGAACTTATCTGCAATCTCTTCGTGCACCAGTGCGCGAGATGGGCACGTGCAGACCTCGCCTTGGTTAAGGGCAAACATGACAAAGCCCTCCACGCACTTTTCCAAGTAGGAATCGTCTTCATCCATGATGTCTTTGAAGAAGATGGACGGGGATTTACCACCCAGCTCCAAGGTGACGGGGATGACCTTGTCAGCGGCAGCCTTGTTGATGATCTTGCCCACCGGGGTAGAGCCGGTGAAGGCGATTTTGGCAATGCGGTCAGAACCGGATAGTGCCGCACCGGCTTCATCACCTAGGCCATTGACGATATTGAGCACGCCGGCAGGAAGAAGATCACCGATGATATCGATGAGCAACAGGATGGATGCTGGGGTTTGCTCAGCCGGCTTCATGACAATGCAGTTTCCAGCAGCCAGTGCTGGCGCAATCTTCCAGGCGGCCATGAGCAACGGGAAATTCCACGGGATAATCTGGCCTACGACGCCGAGCGGCTCATGGTAGTGATAGGCCACGGTGTCCTGGTTGAGCTGGGACAGACGGCCCTCCTGGGCGCGGATGGCGCCAGCAAAGTAGCGGAAGTGATCCACGGCCAGCGGAATATCAGCGGCCAGAGTTTCACGTACGGCCTTGCCGTTCTCCCAAGTTTCCGCGACCGCAATCTTTTCCAGGTTTTCCTCGATGCGGTCCGCAATGCGGTGCAGGAGCAACGCACGCTCGGCCGGGGTGGTTTTACCGAAGGTTTCGAAGGCCTTTTCCGCGGCATCAATAGCCAAGTTGATATCGGCTTCTTTGCCGCGAGCTACCTGGCAAAATACCTCGCCGTTTACCGGACTGATGTTGTCCATGTATTCACCATCGACGGGCGCCACCCATTGGCCGCCGATGTAGTTGTCATAGCGTTCGCGGTAGTCAACGATGGAGCCTTCGGTTCCGGGGGCTGCATACAGGGTCATGGTGCGTGTCCTTTCCTAGAGAAAATTACAGGTGAAGGTGTTGTACCACACTATTTCCTATGTATGTGTTGTGCGTCACCTGCTTGCTAGTCATCCTAACTCTAAACTTTGCAATGCGCACTGATTACGGTTACCCCCTTTGCAAAAATTCACATGGCGCCGCGAGTACGCGAGTAGAAGAAAACCCCGCAGCCAGCGGGGAAGCTGGTTGCGGGGTTGGGTGTACTCGTCTGCAGAGCGAGAGTTAGTCTTGGCCGTATCCACGGCCGCGGGCGCGCTTGCGCTCACGCGCGGTGCGCGGGCTCCACATCACCACGGAGGTGGACCGTGGTACATGGACAAGCTCACCGCTGCGCCGCGGGCGGCGTCCTGCGGCCTGCTCGCGCAGGGCCCGGACCTCTTCAGCTAAAGCGTCGCGCTCCGCCTCGAGTCGATCGCGTTCTTCGGTCAACTCGATGATGGACTTGATGCCGGCAAGGTTGACGCCATCGTCTTGGGACAGCGCCTGAATCTTGCGCAGCAGCTCGATGTCCCGGTCGGAGTAGCGGCGGCCACCGCCACGAGTGCGGGCCGGGGAGACCAAGCCCATGCGGTCATAGGTGCGCAGGGTTTGGGCGTGCATTCCGGATAGTTCTGCAGCTACGGAGATGACGTAAACCGCGGTGCCGGAATCTTCTGCCTTTCCAGTGCTCATTTCTTAACACACCTCCTGCCTTAAGCATTCTCGGCGCCGGCCCAACCCGCACGCGGGTTGAAACCGGAGTCCTTTTCCGCCTGAGCATAGGTGCGCAGGGCGCTAGAGGCAGCGGCATCGAGCTTGGTGGGCACGGTAACCTGCACGGTAACCAGCAGATCACCGGAGTTGCCACCGCGCTTGGCGATGCCCCTTCCGCGCACCCGCAGCGTGCGTCCATCCGGCGTTCCAGCGGGGATCTTCACACGCACCGGGTTATCCAAAGTAGGAACCGCGATGGTATCGCCCAAGGCCAGCTCCGTGAAGGAAACCGGAACGGTGACATGGAGGTCATCACCCTCGCGAGTAAAGACCTTGTCCGGCTTTACAGTCACCGCTACGAAGAGGTCACCGGCGGGAGTGCCGTTGGGACCTGCTTCGCCCTGACCGGCGAGGCGGACCTTTTGCCCATCGATGACGCCGGCGGGGATGCGCACGGTGATATTGCGGGTGCGGTGAACCGTGCCGGTGCCGTGGCAATCCTTGCACGGATCCGTGATGCGGCGGCCGGTACCATCGCAGTCCTGACACGGGGCAGAGAAACCGAAAGCGCCGCGGTTCTCCGAGGTAAAACCGGTACCACTGCAGGTGCCACAAGTAGAGGTCTTGCCGGAAGCGGAACCCGAGCCGTGGCACGTGGTGCACGGCGCATTGCCGCTGAGTGCCAGGGGAATGGTGGTTCCCTTAGCGGCCTCGCGGAAGTCGAGGGTTATTTCCGTTTCGACGTCGGCCCCCCGCGACGGTTTAGCTGAGTGGCCAGCACTACCGCCGCGGTTGAAAACGCTACCGAAGATATCCCCAACACCGCCGCCTTGAGCCGATCCTCCAGCGGATCCTCCGAAGAGGTCCGAGAGGTCGAATTCTTGCGCACCTTGTCCACCCATGCGCGTGGATCGAAACCCGCCGGGAAATCCGGCGCCTCCCATCCGTCCAAAGCCGCCTCCATTGCGGAGCATGGCCTTGAACTGGTCGTATTCCTTGCGCTCGGTGGCGTCGGAAAGCACGTCGTAGGCTTCCGCAACCTTCTTGAACCGTTCCGCTGCCGCGGGGTCGTCCGGGTGGGTATCGGGGTGATTTTCGCGCGCTAGCTTGCGGTAAGCACGCTTAATCTCGTTCTGGTCTGCGGACGAGGAGACCCCCAGATCCGCATAGTAATCTTTGTCTGCCCATTCGGGTTTAGCGCTCACTGGGCATCTCCTCCTTTCAAAGAGAATCGATACAAGTTAAGTAAAAGGGCGCCGCGGGAAGGTCACTTATCAATTCCCAGGGCGCCCTTTATGTTATTTACTCGGAATCTTCCGAGCTGCCGGACTCATCGCTGGGGTCCGCGATGATGACCATGGCATTGCGCACGAGCCTGTCGCCTACGCGGTAGCCCTTCCGCAGCACGGTACCAAGCACCTGCTCATCGCCGGAGGACAAGTCCTGCACGGCTTCGTGGACCTCAGGGTCGAAGGCATCGCCTTCCTCACCAAAGGCAGCGAGGTCGTGCTTTTCCAGCGTGCTGTAGAACTTATCCGCAAATGCCTTGAGCGGGCCTTCCAAGTCGCCGTGTTCACGAGCCAGTTCCAGGTCATCAAGGACAGGCAGCATATCTGCGATGACCTTGGCCTTGGCGGTCTCGATTACGGCCTGGCGGTCGCGCTCGGTGCGGCGGCGGTAGTTGGTGTATTCCGCATTCAGACGCTGCAGGTCTTCCGTGCGTTCTGCCAACTGTGCTTCCACATCGCTGGCGCCGGTGCCTGCGGGCTCCTCACCCGCTGCTTCGGCTTCTACCTCATCAGCGTTGACATCTGCCAGCGCTTCTTCGAGGTCAGCATCGAGGGTGGGATCCAGCTCGGCTTCTTCGGTGGCGTCAGCCTGCGCTTCCTGCGCAGCCTGGGCCTCCTCGGCCTGCTCGGCAGCAGCCTCAGCGCGGTCAGCCGAGGTAGCCTCCGGATCCGTGTTTTCCGGGTCGCCTGGGTTGTGCGGCATTCCGCTGTCCTGAGTCATTACTTGTTGCCATCCTTGTTCTCGTCCTCGTCAACGACCTCAGCGTCGACGACGTTCGGGTCACCCTGCGCAGCGCCTGCATCGGCAGCGCCCTCAGCGCCTGCCTCAGCAGCCTGTGCCTCGTAGATCTGCTTGCCCATCTCCTGGGATTCGGTGGACAGCTTCTCCACTGCGGACTTGATGGCCTCGAGGTCATCGCCCTTTAGAGCCTCATCAACGGCGTCAGCAGCCTCGGTGACCTTGGTCTTAACATCCTCGGATACCTTGTCAGCGTTGTCATCCAAGAACTTGCGGGTCTGGTAGGAGGTGGACTCTGCGTTATTGCGCAGCTCCTGCTCCTCGCGGCGCTTCTTATCCTCTTCGGCGTGCTGCTCAGCATCCTTGACCATGCGGTCGATTTCTTCCTGGGACAGGCCGGAACCATCCTGAATCTTGATGGTGTTTTCCTTGCCGGTGCCCTTGTCCTTTGCGGTCACGTGGACGATGCCGTTGGCATCGATATCGAAGGTGACCTCAATCTGCGGAACACCGCGCGGTGCCGGAGCAATACCGCCGAGCTCGAAGGAGCCGAGCAGCTTGTTGGCGGTAGCCATCTCGCGCTCGCCCTGGAAGACCTGAATCTGTACGGAAGGCTGGTTGTCTTCCGCGGTGGTGAAGGTCTCGGACTTCTTGGTCGGGATGGTGGTGTTGCGCTCGATGAGCTTGGTCATCACGCCACCCTTGGTCTCAATGCCGAGGGACAGCGGGGTGACGTCGAGAAGCAGCACGTCCTTAACCTCGCCGCGCAGCACGCCTGCCTGCAGGGCAGCGCCGACTGCAACAACCTCGTCCGGGTTAACGCCCTTGTTGGCATCCTTGCCGGTCAGTTCCTTAACCAGGTCAGATACGGCTGGCATACGGGTGGAACCGCCAACGAGAACAACGTGGTCGATATCGCCGACGGAAAGGTCAGCGTCCTTGATGACCTGGTTGAACGGAGCCTTGGTGCGGTCCAGCAGATCCTGGGTGATCTTCTGGAACTCAGTGCGGGTCAGGGTCTCATCCAAGAACAGCGGGTTCTTGTCGGAGTCAACGGTGATGTACGGCAGGTTAATGTTGGCCTGCTGGGAGGAGGACAGCTCAATCTTGGCCTTCTCTGCAGCCTCGCGCAGACGCTGCACGGCGCGCTTATCCTTGGTCAGGTCAACGCCCTGGGAGGTCTTAAAGCGGTCTACCAGCCAGTCGACGATGCGCTGATCCCAGTCATCGCCACCCAGCTCGTTATCGCCGGCGGTGGCCATAACCTCAACGACGCCATCGCCGATTTCCAGCAAGGAGACGTCGAAGGTGCCGCCACCCAGGTCGAATACCAGGATGGTCTGCTCCTGCTCGCCCTTTTCCAGGCCATAAGCCAAAGCAGCTGCGGTTGGCTCGTTAACGATACGGAGCACGTTCAGGCCTGCAATCTGGCCAGCTTCCTTGGTGGCCTGGCGCTGTGCGTCCTCGAAGTATGCAGGAACGGTAATAACGGCGTCAGTAACATCCTCACCGAGGTAAGCCTCTGCGTCGCGCTTCAGCTTCATCAGCGTGCGAGCGGAAATCTCCTGGGAGGTGTAATCCTTATCATCAATGTTGATCTTCCAGTCGGTGCCGATGTGGCGCTTGACGGAGCGAATGGTGCGGTCAACATTGGTTACCGCCTGGTTCTTAGCGGACTGACCGACCAGGATTTCGCCGTTCTTTGCAAAAGCAACGACGGAAGGCGTGGTGCGGGAACCCTCAGAGTTAGCGATAACAGTGGACTCGCCACCCTCCAGTACGGAAACGACAGAGTTCGTCGTACCCAGGTCAATACCTACTGCGCGTCCCATGATTTCTTCTCCTTTTATCTTGGGGTAATTAATAAAGTTGACTGTCAGTGACTCAACTTCTCGTTGCGCCCGAGCGCTACTGTAACAGAACTTCTACGTCCGGTCACACAACCTTGAGTCCGTGTCACTCAATCTCTACAACAGGTAGCCTACAAAAGTTATTCCCCGCGACTCAACTTTTCTTCTAAACTTTCCTTTTGTGCAGCTCAGCGCAGCTCTTGCCGACGCCCACCCCCTCACCCTCCACACAATTATCCCCTTCGCTCAACACAGCCCCATACCCAAACGGAGCTCCTTACATAACCTTAAGAGGATCCAAAAGTCACCTCAGAAAGGATCCAAAAGAGGATTGGCAGCCCGCCCCCGCTACCGCATACTAGGAATCACAGCAGTTAAGAGCTGCTACCCCAGAGAGAGATTGTAGTTTTACTCCGCCGATCCGAAAGGAATGTATATGTTCGATTCCCTCGCAGACCTCAGCTCCGCCATCGACTTCGAGGCACTCATCAAGGGCATCAAGGGCCTCATCGAGGCTTCCTCCGAGTCCAACACCGACTCCGAGGGCCTGTCCTCCGTATTCGAGGGCCTGTCCTCCAAGGATGACGCAGAGGCTGCTGCAGAAGCTAAGTAATTAGCCTTCTGTACTCCTTCATGAAGACCAGCTAAACCCCTTCACCTTCTTCCTCCGCTCGGAACCCACCACAAGGAACCGCGCACGAAGGTGCGGGGGTTTCGCTGTTTTCAATCGCTGTTTCACGTTCGCTGTACCTACACTAGGGAGATAAAACCCATTGAGCCTTAGCATCCAGGAAGCGTGGACCGCACCGTGTCGAAACCTTCACAGCCGCCCCTTCACCAACGCATCCGCGCAGCCATGACCCTGCAGCGAACAGCCGCTTTAACTGCGGTGATTTGCGTGGCGCTGACATTACTTGGCGCATTCTTCACGCCCACTGAACGCCAGCTATCTGCCGCCATCTTTGGCGTAATACTGACTGTCATTACGACATTGGCATTCCGTCACCCGCTCGTGATGTCTGTGCTTTTTGTGACGGTGTGGATGAGCTCTACATTCGCTGCAGGCACTCCTTACCTCTGCTACATCTTCTTAACTCCAATCTTCATCGCCGTCATCGCTTACCACGGGAAAAATTGGCAGACTTTTGCAGTAGGCGCCGTCTTTTGGGCTGCTGGTCTTATCGATCCCAGCAGTGCGAGGATCAGCGTTAATCCTGCGGCCGCTTTTGCTTGGGCAATGTTCATTAGCGTCGGTGCAGTTATTGGAGCCACTTTCGCCCATTCTGCACAGCGATACAAAACAGCCATGGTCGAGTGGAACGCCGACGTCCAACGAAGACAGTCAGACCTCGCCGAAACTCTGCACAACTCCGTGGTTTCGAGCCTTACTGTCAACACAATGCAGCTGGAGGCTTTAAGCCTCGAATATTCCAAAGATCCGGAGCTCACTAAACGCTTAGATGAGCTTAGCGATTCCATGCGCTCTTCCATGTCGGAAGTGCGTGCGCTAACTAAGGTTCTACGGAACAATATCGAGGGCATTAACGACGGAATGAGCTTTGGCTCCACCACGAAGCCTGATAGTTTTGCCCAGCTTCTTTCTCAGGAAGAATCTCGACTCTCCAAACTCAATCGGAAGCCAATTATGGACGTAGGCGCCGAAGATTTCGCGCCGCATTTCCCTCCGGAGACGCTGGATTCCATCGCTGCCATCACTACCGAAGCCTGCCTGAATGCAGTGAAGTATTCCCCACCAGGAGCAGAAATTATGATTTCGGTGCGGCCTCACCTCGGATGGACCGTTATAACGATTAGCAATCCAGTATCGAAGCCCACGAGCACCAATGCTGACATGTCTTCGGGTATCGGCATGGCCTCGATGTCACGAATTGCTGCAACAATTGACGCACGCGTCGATACGAAGCTTGAGCGCAATCAGTGGGAACTTACCCTGTCGCTCCCGCCCTCCGCCCAAAAGGCTAGTTAGTTTCGACACGTCGCCTAGCAAACCTAAAGGGCGTGCACTAAGCTATCGCTTGTTTCTGACTAAAACAGACTTTATTAAAGGATCCCGCATATGCAGGCCGCACTTGCTAGCTTTCTCGCTCCATTTTTGTTGTCCTCCTCCCTTCTGGGAGGACTAGCCCCAGGCGATCTCTCACCGACTACTGAGTATCAGTCGCCAGTCGATCTGGTCTTCGGTTGCCCATCTCCATGGTGCCCGAAATAAAAATATCCCTCTTGGTCGTCGATGACGACCCACTTGTTCTTGAAGCCCTGGGGCGCTACTTCGCCTCGGCTGAGGACATGGAGGTGCGCGCCACCGCAGAAAATGGCAAGGTCGCCCTCGAGCTATTGCAAGAGCAGGACTTTGACGTCATTGTCGCGGACATCCATATGCCCGAGATGGATGGCACTACCCTCTTGCGTGAGGTCAACAAGCTGGAAGATCCACCGGTCTTTGTTGCGATGACCGCGATGGACAATGACGAGACCCTCAAAGAGGTCATGTCCAACAAGGCCGCGGCCTATATTTTGAAAAGCTCCAAGCCGGTCTACATTTTGGATACCGTACGCGAGGCCGTGCGCGGTGGCACGGTAGTCACCCCGCAGTCGCTTACCCGTTTGTTTGAGCAGCTTCCTGATTGGAACGCCGAGGGAGCAGGCGCCAATGCGGCTGCCGCAACCGCGAAGATCAAGGACAATCACCACATCTCCCCTGCGCTAGAGCAGGTCCTGGACTTGGTCTGCCAGGGCAAGTCCAACGAAGAGATTGCCAAGAGCACGCATTATGCACCGGGCACGGTGAAGAAGTATGTGTCCACCCTGCTCAGTGAATTCCATGCCAAGTCCCGCCTCGAGCTGGCAGTGAAGGCGCTTAAGGCCGGCTACGGTTCTTAAAACCTAATTGTTGGACAATTCGGGGGTAGATTACCCCCGGATGAGTCAATACCCCCTCTAAACCCCACATGCTGGGGTTTATTTTTTGTTTTTCTACCCCCGCTTACCGTTTTTGAAAGGAGACTAGCATCACGTTTACCGCTTTCCTATAATTGCGGCAACACAAAAGTTCATAGTATTTCCCAGGCAACAATTGGAACCTGAACCTGCAGGGTTGCCGCACGTCAGAGCGCTATAGCGCTCGCGTATTCCTCTAGCCCCACACAGTCACGTCATAGAAAGCAGGTGAGTGTTGAACACCAACCTGGCGCGCGTTCGTCGCAGCAGCGATAGGCCTCCCGTCCGCACTCGGCCCGCATACTGGCCCGCTGAACATCGCACTTCACCCCGAATCCCTGCGACCCTCACATTGCGTCGCGCGCACCCGCGTGTTCGCTCCTCACCCGGCTGCCCCTGCAGCAACCCATAGCTCACCGCTTACGTCCCAGCCGCCCGTATCGCCTGGCAGCCCACTGTCCGGCACGAATACTGCTAGCGGCTATGGGGATGTGACCCGTTTGAAGAAGAGGTAGAACCCATATGACTTCTCCTGCTAATACCCGCTTGCCCATCTCTGATGATGTGGAAGCAGTCCTGCCCGCAGCAATTAGCCGCGCACACGACTGGTTGAAGTCCACTGCGGACGAAGAAGATAAGGCCACCGAACAGCTCGCGGACCTGCTGCGCGACGAAGACGGCGTGAAGTTCACCATGGACTTCGTCGACCGCGTCATGCGCCCAGAAGATGACAAGGTTGCCGCGCACGCGCTGAAGGATATTTCTTCCCACTATGACCCGTCGTTCCTCGGCAGCATCAATGGTGCGCTGGTTGGCGCCGGTGGTTTCTTCGGCCCCATCCTGCCGAACCTGGTCATGCCGGTGGCCCGCCTGTACATGCGCAAGATGGTTGGCCACCTAGTTCTAGACGCCGAGTCTGATGCCCTCAACAAGATCTTGGACAAGGCCGCCGAATCCGGTGAGCAGCTTAACCTCAACCTGCTGGGTGAGGCTGTGCTCGGTGAGGAAGAGGCGAAGTCCCGCGCGGAGCGCACCCTCAAGCTCATCAAAAACCCCCGCGTGACCTACGTATCGGTTAAGGCTTCTTCCATGGTGGCCCAGCTCAACCACTGGGATATCGATGGCTCGGTAGAGCGCCTCAAGGAGCGCTTGCGCCCGCTGTACCAGGCTGCGGCCGACCGTACCGACAAGGTCTTTATCAACATGGACATGGAGGAGTACCACGACCTCCACCTAACCATCCGCCTGTTCAAGGAGCTGCTCAGCGAGCCGGAATTCCTCACCCTGGACGCCGGCATCGTGCTCCAGGCTTACCTGCCGGATACCTTTGATGCGCTCAAGGATGTCGCCGATTTTGCCAAGGAGCGCGTGGCTAAGGGCGGCGGCAAGGTCAAGGTACGCATCGTGAAGGGCGCAAACCTGTCCATGGAAAACGTGCAGGGCGAGGTCCACGATTGGCCGCTGGCTACCTACACCAACAAGCTCGACGTGGACGCTAACTACTACCGCCTATTGGATTTCATCCTGCGCGAGGAGTACGCCGGCAGTATCCGCATCGGTGTAGCAACCCACAACCTATACACCGCGGCCATGGCCTACGAGCTGGGCAAGAAGCGCGGCGTGCTGCACATGCTGGATTCGGAGATGCTGCAGGGTATGTCCCCTGCCCAGCAGGCAGCGGTGCGCAAGGTCTTTGACGGCCGGCAAATCCTCTATACCCCGGTTGTCCACGCAGATGACTTCGACGTCGCCGTGTCCTACCTGGTGCGCCGCCTAGAGGAGAACTCCGCGCCGCAGAACTTCCTCTACGCTCTCTTCGCCCCGGGGGAGGAGCCGTTGGCGGACCAGGAAGAGACGTTCCGTCGGGCCGTCGCCAAGCGCTGGGAAACCTTCGCTGGTGCCCGTCGCACGCAGAACCGCCTTGAGGAAAACGGCCGCCAGGCACCGCGCACCGGCCGCTTTACCAACGAGGCAGATACTGACCCGGCGCTCGCGCCGAACCGCCAGTGGGCGCAGGAAGCACTCAAGCGCAATCCGGGCGAGCACGGCATCGCGGAGGTTACCGACCCTGCCGCGGTCGAAGGTCACATCGCTCGCGCTAAGGAGCTGGGCACCGAGTGGGGCAAGCGCCCAGCTGCCGAGCGCGCCGCCGCACTGGAGGCCGTGGCGGATCAGATTGCGTCCCAGCGTGGCAAGTTCATCTCCGTGGCTGCGTATGAGGCCAATAAGACTGTTACCCAGACCGACCCTGAGGTCTCTGAGGCGATTGACTTCTGCACCTACTACGGCCAGTCCGCACGCCTACTGGAAGAGTCCTACTCCGAGTTCACCCCGCACACCGTCACCGTGGTGACCCCGCCGTGGAACTTCCCCATTGCCATCCCCACCGGTGGCATTGCGGCATCCTTAGCAGCCGGCTCGGCGGTCATCGTCAAGCCTGCACCGCAGGTGGTTCACTGCGGCAAGCTCGTGGTGGAAGCGTTCCGCACCGCTCTGGAGGCGCAGGGCTTGGACCAGGATCTGGTGCAGCTCGTGCTTACTGATGAAGCCGAGGCCGGCAAGGCACTGCTCTCCCACGATGACGTGGACAATGTCATCCTCACCGGCGCCTCCGATACCGGCGCGCTCTTCCGTTCCTGGAAGCCGAAGATGAACATTATGGCGGAGACGTCCGGCAAGAACGCGCTCATCATCACCCCTGCGGCCGACCCAGACCTGGCCATCGATGACCTCTACAACTCTGCCTTTGGCCACTCCGGCCAGAAGTGCTCGGCGGCATCCCTGGTTATCTTCGTCGGTGCGGCTGGTAAGTCCGAGCGCCTACGCACCCAGCTGCTAGATGCCGTCAAGACCCTTAAGCCAGGCCCGGGCTTCGATATCACCACCACCATGAACGGCCTAGCGGAAGAGCCGAGCGAGAAGCTCCTGCGCGGTTTGACCCAGCTCGAGCCGGGTGAGAAGTGGCTGCTCAAGCCGGAAAAGCTCAACCAGGAAGGCACCCTGTGGTCCCCGGGCATCCGCGATAATGTGCAGCCAGGCTCCTGGTACCACAAGAACGAGTGCTTCGGCCCCATCCTTGGCATCATGTACGCCGATACCTTGGAGGAGGCTATTGCCTGGCAGAACGACACCGGCTATGGCCTGACTGGCGGCATTCACTCGCTTGACGACGCCGAGATTGAGTACTGGATCGACAACGTTGAGGTGGGCAATGCCTACGTCAACCGCGGCATCACCGGTGCGATTGTCCAGCGCCAGTCCTTCGGCGGTTGGAAGAAGTCCGTCATGGGACCGGGCGCCAAGGCTGGCGGTCCGAACTACGTGGCACAGATGGGTGAGTGGGCCGATGGCGAGCTCAAGCCGCGCAACGTGGATATCGCCCCAGCAAGCCTCGCCGCGCTGCACCGCCTGCGTGATAACCTCTCTGGCAAGCTCACCGAGGAGGACATCACCTGGCTGTGGCGCGCCGCTGAGCTGGACCAGGTGGCTTGGCAAGAGGAGTTCGGCCGCAACCACGACCGCACCGGCCTGGTCTCTGAGGCCAATATCTTCCGCTACCGCCCGCTTCTGACCAAGCTGCGCGTGCGCGTGGGCGAAGGCTACGAACTGCGCGAGGTTGCTCGTCAGGTGCTGGCCGCCGCAATTACCGGCACCGCCACGGAAATCTCCGCCACCCCGGAGGTTGCCACCCAGCTGCAGGACTTGGGCTTCGACGTCAAGGCCATCACCGACGAGGCTTTTGCTACCGACGTGGCAAATGACGCTTCTTCCCGCGTGCGCGCCTTGGGCACCGTGCCGGATTCCATCTACGAGGCCGCGGTGCGCTCCAACTCCGTGGTGCTGGACCAGCCCGTGCTTGCCGACGGCCGCCGTGAGCTCATGCCTTACCTCCTTGAGCAGGCAGTTTCGGTTACCATGCACCGCTTCGGCATTATCCGCAACGTAGGTAACCTGCGCGACGAGTAATTCCCAGCCGCGTCAGCGGACGCGTTAAAGGACGCGTTAAAGGTACTGAAGGGAGGTAGCGCCCCGCCCGTGGGCTGCTACCTCCTTTTTCGTATATGCGCTGCGAGTTTTATGTGGCATAGTGGTAGGCAATGTCTACGTCACATAATTCGTCTTCCCGCGACGAGGCCAAGCGCCCGTCTGCGCAGGAAAAGGGCAACGCAACACAAATCCAAAAGCCGGGCGAGGAAGATTCTCATACCCTCGTCGCTTATGATGACGCGCACCTTGGTGCAGAGGCTGCCAGCGAGCACCCTGCCGAGCGCGACGATAAATCCGCCGTACTGGCCAAGGACTTCCGCACCATGGCCAAGGTCTCGGTGGTCTTTATCCTTATCGTCGCCGGCCTAGCGCTGGCCGGCTACCTGCTCAAGTTCATTTGGGTAGGCCTGCTGCCGGTCTTGCTCGCCATTCTCGTCTCCACGGTGCTCTACCCCATCAGCGCGTGGCTGCGCAGTAAGGGATTCCCGCGCTCGCTCGCGGCGGTAAGCACCTTGCTCGGCCTCATCATCATCTTCTGCGGCGTCTTTGCCGCCATGGCCCCCGTAGTCACCAGCCAGAGCCAAACGCTCATTGACCAAGCCGAAGATGGCATTAACCAAATCACGGAGATGGTGGAAAAGTCCCCCATCGATATCCAAAGTGACCAGCTACAGTCCGTTCTGCAAGACGTGGTCAAGTTTGCCAAGGGCCAAGCCTCTACCATCGCCACCGGCGTTATCTCTGGTTTCTCGATGGCCAGCTCCATCGTCGTGGCCGCGCTGATCATGCTCTTTGTCACCTTCTTCATCATCAAAGACGGCGACAAGTTCTTGCCGTGGCTGCGCAAGTACACCGGCAATTCCACCGGCTGGCACGTCACTGAACTCGGTGCCCGCATCTGGAAGACCTTGTCCGGCTTTATCCAGGCGCAGGCCGCCGTGGCCATGGTGGACGCAGTCCTCATTGGCCTTGGCCTGTGGGTGCTGCAAGTTCCGCTCGCGCTCGTCATCGCCGTGGTGACGTTCTTCGCCAGCTTCATCCCGATCATCGGTGCGGTCACCGCCGGTGCCCTCGCCATCATCATCGCGCTGGTCTCCAATGGCCTGACCAACGCACTGCTGGCGCTTGCACTTATCATCATCGTCCAGCAGGTGGAAGGCAATGTCCTCCAGCCGATGCTGCAGTCCAAGGCCATGGGCCTGCACGCCGCCATCGTCCTGCTTTCCGTGACCGTCGGCTCCACCCTGGCCGGCATCGTGGGCGCCTTCCTCGCCGTCCCCGTGGCCGCAACCATCGCTGTTGTGGTGCGCTACCACGCCGAGATGGCCGCGCTGCGCTCCGGCGAAGTCGAGCCCTCCGATATAGACATCATCACCGGCTCCAAGGACGATCCTGAAGACTTCAGCGACGTCGCCTACGAACACGCCCAGACCCCACGCGACAAGGTAGAGCAGCTCTACCAGTCCATGAGCCCGCTGAGCTAAGACTCAGCCACCACTAGCAGCGCGCCGGCCCTCCCCCGGCGCGTTTTTATTTTCCCCGACACACTTACCCCTAAAAGAGTGCAATTGGGCTGCGCACAAGACATTTCCTCCGCTTGCAGTTGCGGCCGCCTCCCGTGAAATTAGCATTGTTAACGGGCCCAAGAAGACGCCCATTTCTCATTCTATTTCCTATCAAGGAGTATTCATGCGTAAGCAATTTGTAGGCGCTCTCGCCGCCACTCTCTTAGCATCGTCCATCGCTATCCCTGCCGCACAAGCAGCTACGTTTGAGCGGGCGGACGGCGGCTGCTGGGCAATTTCGGAGAACGATGAATTCGTAGTTCCCGAGGAGCTGGTCGGCCAGCCCACCGAGTGGGGCGAAGATCAGGAAAAGAATTTCCTCAGTGATGATTACATGCGCTGGAACATTAGCAAGCACGACGATCTCATCGGTTGGTCCAATAAGCAGATCGCTGCCTACCAGCGCAATGGCGTAACCCCTGACGAGCAGCGCCGCATCGACCGCATTAAGATTTTCCGCGGTCAGCTGCAGACTCAGCGCAATGATATGAACGCCTGCCTGCGCGCTGGCGCCAAGGATCCGATTTCTCAGCTGTCTTCGCAGTTCGGCCTGCCGACCATCGCTCAACTGCAGGCACAGTTTGAAGCGCAGATCCGCCAGGCTGAAGCACAGCTGCGTAAGATGGCTGCGCAGTTCGGTATCAAGTTCTAGCGCAGAAAGCCTAGGTCCGTAGCTGCCGAGGCGAGCTGGCGCGCACCGCGGTCAAGGACGTTGGCCCACGTGCCCTTGGATTCCTCATTGGCGGAATCGGACACCTGCTTAAGCAGGGTGCAGGGCACATCGAAGCGCTGGCATACTGCGGCGATGGAATAGCCTTCCATGTCGCACAGCTGCGATTTCTTGGCCAGCTCGGTGCGCAGGGCGGTATCGGAGACAAACATGTCGCCCGTGGCCAGTCCGCGCACCGGCAGGCGGCCGGAGGTCTCGAGCTCGATAGCCTCTGGCAGCAGGTAGCGGTTGATATCGGTAAGCACTTCTAGCTTGAAGTCATGCTTGGTGACCTTGTCCACTTCGAAGACGCCAGCCATGCCGTCGACAAGCGCGCCGGCCGTGCCAATGTTGACCACGCGATCGGGAAGGGCGCCGTTCGCGCGGGCGTCGGCAAGAGCTTCCGTCAGCGCAATGGCCGCCGGAACCGTACCGATTCCGGTGATGAGCAGGGGTTCGCCTTCCGGAATGTGGGCGGCTTCCGCGTCCACAGCGGCGACGAAAAGGGTGCGTCCGTTGAGATTCTCCATGCCTGCGAGAATACCTGCCCGCCCTAGTCAAAGTTCAATGTGCGGTTCTTCTGGCGCAGGCGAATCGTAATGTTTTTCTGTCCGGCGCCAAGGGCAATGATTTTCCCGCTGAGAACCCGGGCGACGGCCAGGTCTTCCTCCGTCGGGGCCTCGGCCGCGACCCGCGCCGTAGGCAGCCAAGCATCGTGCGGGTCTGGCGCGCCGAGGTGAATGAGCCGTTCGCGCTCCACGTCGATCCAATAGCCCTCCGTGGCCATGAAACGATCGTGGCTCCCCTCGAAGGAATCGCGGCGCCACCCACCCTCGGCCACGCGGAAGACAAAGGGGCAATAGCCAAAACGCGAAGGCACGATATAGCGCGTCTGGGGGCTGACGCGCCAATGGCCGCGCGCGGAGCTCCAGACTTGGCGGTAGGTATCGGCCAAGCTCATGCCCAGACGCAAGCGCTGCTGCCTGTCTTCGTCCAACCCAGCACCATCTACCTGGGTTTTTAGCTCCCCGAGCCGCGTGGCATCGGCCACGTACATGCCCAGCCACGCTTCCTCCGGAGTGGTGTACGGGCCGGTGATATCACGGTGGAAGGAATCCGGCACGGCTCTTTCCGCGTCCTGGGGCAGGCGCTGGCGGGCGGCAAAAGCCCATAGGCGCGGATGTCCCATGCGGTACAGCATCACCGTCGCCCGCGGCAGGCGGTCGTGCACCTGCTCGCGCGTCAGATAATCACCCGCGCTGATGCGCCGCAGCAGCTGCTTAGCGATGTCCCCCTCTACCTGCTGCTCCATTCCCGGCGCGACTTCCATCTCCGGCAACTGGCTAAGCAGCATCAAATCGATGATGTCTCCCAAATCAAAGACCTTGCTCAATTCTGTATGCGCCTCTGAGCCAAAAGCCTCAATTGCGTCATACCCCAGGGCACTGCCCAAGCGGCGGATGAGATCCGGGGACACGCTCACCCGGTTGCGGGTCGCGTGCAATTCCGCGGCGTTGAGATTGCGGTCCAGGCCCACGAGGGCTCCTTTCTCCCCCTCATCGGGGATTTAATTCTTGGTCATGCTTGGGATTAAGCCGGACATTGGTCTTACCCGGTGTCCTTCATTGGAGTCTTGTCGCGGAAAAGGGCATCAGATAGAAGCCCTTCTAGGAGATTTTGGGACTCCTCAACTTCGTCACTGTTGGTTCTCGGTCACGCAGCTGATGACGTGCTTAATCCCTACGAGTTACATCGAAGAAAAGTAGCGCGTTACAAATACCCCCTTTCATAGTCTCATTCGAGAGAATTCTTGCAACTCTTATGCCTATAGTATGACGCGGAATGATTCTTAATCATTCCCTTTCTTTCGCATTTCTCTTTCTGGACAGCGCACAAAGGAGCCTCCCCTTTGAACGACAAGAATTCTTGGGGTTCATCTGACTCAACCCCATATTCAGATTCGAACGGACCTGCATCCCCTATGCAGGACTCCGGTACTGAAACCAACGCAGAATCTTCGGGCAAAGGCACGCGCACCGCCATTATTGTCGTTGCCGCCCTCGCCATTATTGCGCTTATTGGCGGTGGTGCCTGGGCACTAACGGGAAACAAAGATTCTGATGAATCGAGCAGCGCTGAACCGAATTTTCATTCTCAAGAAAACAGCAGCGAGGAAACCACCGAAGAGGCAACTTCTGAGAAAGAATCCACGCCTGAGAAGAAAGCTAAGACTACACAAGCTAAGGGCGCTAGCACTGGCCCCTCTACAGAGGAGAAGTGCGGAACTCTAGCCAATAACAAAATGGACGCGCCTGGTGGCACGCTTCAGCTGTTTTGCGACGGCACCTGGCAGTACCTCGCGCAAAAGAATTCCTCGAATTACCGACTTTTCTATTGGACCGATAATGAGTGGAAGTTGTACCGGTCAGACAATACGACTGGAGACTCCGTCAATCAGTGCTACGACAAGGGCAAGTTGGACAAGGCAGGCGCTCCGAGGGAGCTGACCAACCAGCTCCAACTCTGCGACTCTCAAGCAACGCCAACCCCCAAGGTCCGCGACAAGCCTATTACCGCCGAGGAGGAATTTCCGCCCGAAGATTATTGGTATGGCGAATGCGATGGTAGCTACGTGCTCATCGTGGAATCGGTCATCATCCCGCCGGCAACTGATCCGATTTCTGAGCCCTACCGAGTGCACAAGAAGTACCCAGGCTCCAAGATCATCCGGGGCGGCGCATGTAGTTCCCTGCGCAGCCACACTGAAAGCGGCCCTATCTATGCCATCATCTACGAAGCCGGCCACAGCGTGGACAAAGTATGCGAGCTTAAGGCCAAGTACGGCGGCAATGCCCGTTCCCTCAATAACGACGCGGATTTCTCTGACCCCTGCTAACCCAGATTCCGCGCTCAATTCCCTGTCACTCCCCTTCTGCTGCGTTGACTCCCTACCCCGCTACAACGCAGCGTGCGCCCCTTTGACCTTTCATCTACCGCCTCAATGTGAAAGCAATATCTTATGCCTAAATCATCTGCCCACCTAGGACGAATAAGTCGTATAGGCATTGCAACAAGCCTCGCCCTCATTAGTTTCTCCTTGGCTTCCTGCGATGACGAAACGTCGGATACAACCGCACAGGAGTTTTCAGTGGAGTCGCCGACAATGTCCGCTACAGAAGAAAGCAGCGATGCCAAGCCGAAAGAATCGCCCACTGACTCAGCTGCGACGGAAGAAGAAACTACTCGGCCGGTGCCCCCGAACGTCGTGATGGATGACGAGCAGCCGAGCCCGGAAGCCGACACCACTTCGTCGTGTGGCGCAGCTGATGCCCAAACAGCATTTTCCGAGGGAATATCCCAAGTCGCTCCGTGGGGCACCATCGGATGGGAGCTTTTCGATTCCTCCGGCTATGACCCCTGCGCATCCCTATCGTGGGAAACCCTGATGATTGAGGGAGGAACTAGTTCTTCGCCTTTCCACATCATGCTGTTTAATCACGGCGAATACTTAGGCACCGCAACGGCAAAGCCCTATGGATTCGCCCCCACTATTGAGCGCGTGAGTGATTCCGAGATCGCGGTAACCTACCACTGGCCGCGCGAAGGTGAAGGCAATGCCAACCGCTCAGGCACAACCGACGCAGGCTTCCGGTGGGATGAAGGACAGCAAAAGGTCATCATGTCCGGCGACGTACCGCCAACGGGATAAGAAGTCTAGGATCGTCATTTCGGCTTGTCTTGGCCAGCGCTGTTGCTATTGTCGGGTTTGACTCGGCTTCCTGCTAATAGTCCCGCGAAAGGAAACTCGACCATGTTGAACAGCCTCGACCGTTTCTTGCTTCAACTGCGTCCCGCAGCAGCAGTGGCTAGCGCCGGTGTTCTCTGCCTTTCCTTAGCAGCCTGTGGAAGTGATTCTGCGGATCCAGAAGATTCGCCTTCTTTCTCTGCTGCAAAGGAAAGCGCTCCAGAAGCGAATCAAGCTCCCTCTTCCGCCGACGGAAATACTGAAGAAAAGCCCGCGCAAAAGACCACTACCGTAGTCGAAACTCCTCCAGAGAAGAAGCAGGACGAGAGTGCACCTAGCCGGGGTCAAGGCAATGGTGGCTCTTCTGAGTGCAGCTCCGACAACGACGAGAGTGCCTATGAAAAGGCAATCGCTCAGGTCGAACCATATCCAGGACTTGATAGGCCGTGGAGGCCTTTTGACTCCAATTTTGACCCGTGCGCAGATCTTTCGTGGATAACCGTCACGCTTGAAGGAGCGACCGCTTCCTCGCCATATCACATCCTGCTTTTCCACAATGGCGAATACCTAGGAACGGCCACCGCCAAGGCATACGGGTTTTCGCCAAAGGTCAGCCGAGTGGATGATTCCGAGATTGCAGTTACCTACCGCTGGCCAAAGGAAGGTGAGGGCAACGCTGAAGCATCGGGGACAACACAAGCCGGCTTCCGCTGGGATGAAGGTGCCCAAAAGGTAGTCATGTCTGGGGACGTTCCACCGACGTATTAAGGTAGCTTGCAGCGTGGTCAATCCGTTGCTTTTACCCGGCCCTTGCCTTACTAAGAATTTCTTGCACGCATTGGGCGCGAATTTTTCCGCTGATGTATTTTCGCACTATGAGCAAACAACAAATTCACCAGCACATCGCAGTTTTTGGTCAGGCTGGAAGCGGAAAGACAGTCCTTCTTTCCTCACTCTTTGGCCGCCTCAACGAGCCATCGACTATCCAAAAGAACGGGTACAGATTCCTTGCGGAAGACTCCGCACGGGGAAACAAACTGCTCCAAAAATACTTGGGAATGAAGAAGCAAGCCCAAGCTCCGATGCAGGATAAGTTTGTTTCCTCTCCGTTCGATTTTAAATTCGACCCCGAGTCCCAGCCTCTGGACGCGAAAAGGAAGACTTCACACATTGGCATTACTTGGCATGACTATCCAGGCGAATGGTTTGAGTCCGAAGTCAACTCTGAAAGCGAAAGAAATAATCGGGCGCATACTTTCCGCCAACTGATCCAATCAGATGTCGCACTAGTTTTAGTTGACGCACAAAAGCTGCTCGACCACCAAGGCGACGAAGAGCGCTACCTCAAGTCTCTATTCGGCACCTTCCGGAACACATTGCTGGGCATTAAATCCGACATCATTGCTGACAATGAACGGCTGGAGCAGTTTCCCCGCATCTGGGTTATCGCGCTTTCTAAAGCCGACCTCATGCCGGAGTTGGATGCACACAGGCTCCATGAACTCGTGGTACTTCATGCCGCAGATGAACTGAACGCGCTGCGCAAAGTTCTGGCTGATTTCGTCAACGGCGACGAGGCTCTATCCGTCGGAGAAGACTACATCGTCATTTCTTCAGCTGAGTTCAAGAACGGCACTATTGATCTAGAAAAGCATAAAGGCGTCGACGCCTTGCTTCCGCTATCTACGATTTTGCCTATCCAGCGCTACCAGCGGTGGAATGTATTGCGCCTTCTCCCGGCTGGTCTAGCGGACGAAAAGATCGTGAAGAGGGGGCTTGGCATAGCCCAAACGGCTCTTGCGATGCTTGGCAAGGTGAACAAGATGCCTTTCAATTTCCTAGCGAAGGCTCAAGGTATCGCTGGCCTTGTTGACCCACTCATGTCTGCGGCCATTCCGGTGATTGCTGAAGCCCGAAAGAATGCGGTGGAAAAGCATGCATTTAAGGAATTGTTGCTTACAGATTTCGTCATGAAATTGCGCGAGAGCATCGACAACGACATTCTCGAAAGGTCGCCGCGATGGAAATAATCTGGGCTACGCGAGGCAAACACTGGGGCCATAAGTTCTTACTCGATGGCGGCTATAAGGACCCATTGCCACCATATCTTGAGGCATTTTCGGGCTTTGAAAACTCCCGCCGCGTGTTTGAACGCTGCAATGGACACTTAGCTTTAAGATTTCCAGATCCAGAGGAGCGCCACGATGAGTCAGGCCGCTTGATTTACCACGACCTAGTTATCAGCGGCCATGCCATTACCGATGCCCGCTCTTACGACGAAGCATGCTCTTTTATGTGGCCTTTGATTGCGGACGAATATAACAAGCTCTGGGATGCAGAAAAATAGAAAAGAATCTGGGCGCTTTAAACAGTTAATCGCGGCCGTGAATACCAAATCCTTATCCCAGAAGATTGATGAAGATGACTGATGGCTGGAATTCAACAGAATTCGCAGAGAAGATGAACCGCCTGCTAAAGCGATACTACGCAGGAGACAATGGGCTTTCTCCGGCTGCAGTAGAACTTCGGGCGGTGTGGAGAACAGCGGGACTCGCCTACGCCATTTTCACGGTCTCGGCTCCGAAAGGGATTGCGTATGTGGGATTGGAAGTGCCGGTCATTCCTGGATCAGGTTCCGCAACGTCGGAAGAAGAAACCGCTATAGAAGGCTGGTTGGACCAATTAGCTGGAGATACGCTGGCCAGCACATTGGATTACAACCAAGGTGACAAAATCCAATGGAAGGAAAAGGTCACTGAGGACACTCCAGAATTTTTCTCAGAGCTGGGCACCGCTGTTGGAGAAGTGTTCTTCCCATAGGTACCTAGCCAAAGAGAAACAAACAAGCACGTTTCGCTAAATTTTCACCGATTTGGCAGCGAAACGTGCTTGTTTTGCTCGAAGGGCGGTCACCGTGTGGCGGTGCGGGGCTTCCAAGGGCGTGCGGAAGCCAAGAAATGGCCGCGTTCTAGGCTTTCGTGGGGAGCCAGGGGCGGTTATCGTGGCCGTAACATAGCCGAAGGAGAGATAGGAATGAGCGAGAAGACGTTTCAGCAGAAGTTCGGGGCTTTCGCGCTGGTGGCGGCGGTTGTCCTGCTGATCGTGAACTTGACCGTAGTAGGGCCTACGGTGTTCGGTATCTCCACGCCGCTGCTGCTCGGCATCACGGGCATCCTAATGATGCGCGGTGAAAAGAGCAGCAGCAGCGCAAAGAGTGACTAGCGCAGGCGGTGGCCTACGAAGCCGGCGGCAAGGGTGTTGCCGGAGGATTGATCGATGAGCAGGAAGTTGCCCACCGCGCCGCGGGCGGCATAGTCCTCGACGGGGAGCTCGGCCTGGGTCTGGATGCTGATGTGGGCGATGTCGTTCATGGCGACGGACTCGGGGTCCTCGACATCGGAAACGCCATCAAGATCCAGGGTGCGGGCGACGGCGGCGACGCGGGCTTTGACCAAGGAAGAGCCGTAGCGCAGCTTGAGCATCTGACCGGGCTTAATGTCCTTTTCGGTCAGGCCCACAACGGTGGCGTCGAATTCGCGGGTGGCCGCGGGGCGTTGGGGTCCGGCGAGGAGATCGCCGCGGGCGAGATCGACGTCGTCGGCAAGCAGGAGCGTCACGGAGTCGCCGGTGGCGGCGGAGTCGGCGGGGCCGTCAGCAGTGTCTATCTGGGTAATGGTGCTGGTGCGGCCTTCAGGGAGGCGAACCTCGTCGCCCACGGAGATGGAGCCCGCCTTCACGCGGCCGGCGTAGCCGCGGTAATCGGAGGCGTGCTCGCGGATGACGTACTGGATGGGGAATCGGAAGTCCAGCTCATCGGCGCGGCCGGTGGCCACGGGGACGGTCTCGAGAACCTCGAGGACGGTCGGGCCGGTGTACCACGGCATAGTGGTGGAGCGCTCGACCACGTTATCGCCCTTGAGCGCGGAAATCGGTACCACGGTGGTATCGGTGATACCCAGGCGGGTGGCGATTTGGTTGAACTCGGACTCGATATCGCGGAAGACCTGCTCGTCGTAGTCCACCAGGTCAATCTTGTTCACCGCGAGGACCACGTGGCGCACGCCGAGGAGGGCGGCCACGTTGAGGTGGCGGCGGGTTTGTTCGACAACGCCATGGCGGGCGTCGATAAGAAGCACCACCACCTGGGAGGTGGACATGCCGGTGACCGTATTGCGGGTGTACTGCACGTGGCCGGGGGTATCGGCGAGGATGAAGGTGCGCTTATCCGTAGCGAAGTAGCGGTAGGCCACGTCGATGGTAATGCCCTGCTCGCGCTCGGCACGCAGGCCGTCGACAAGCAAGGAAAGGTCCATGCCGTCGAAGCCGCGGTCCGTGGAGGTGCGCTCCATGGACTCGACCTGGTCCGCGAGCACGGACTTGGTGTCATAGAGCAGGCGGCCGACGAAGGTGGACTTGCCGTCATCAACGGAGCCGGCGGTGCACAGGCGCAGGGTATCGCGCTGCTTGAGGGCGCCGACATTCGGCGTGAGGGTCGTAGTCATCAGAAGTAGCCTTCCTTCTTGCGGTCCTCCATGGCGGACTCGGAAAGTTTGTCATCGGCGCGGGTGGCGCCGCGCTCGGAAAGGGTGGAAATGGAGATCTCCGCGAGCACCTCGTCCGGGGTCGACGCGGTAGATTCCACGGCGCCGGTGCAGGACATATCGCCCACGGTGCGGTAGCGCACGGTGCGGGTTTCCAGCTCCTCGCCCTCGGCCGGGCCGCCCCATTCGCCAGGTGCTAGCCACATGCCATTGCGCTTGAATACCTCGCGCTCGTGGGAGTAGTAGATGGAGGGCAACTCCAGTTTGCGGGCGCCGATGTATTCCCAGATATCGGACTCGGTCCAGTTGGAGATGGGGAAGACGCGGACGTTTTCGCCGGCCATCTTGCCGCCGTTGTACAGGTCCCACAGCTCGGGGCGCTGGCGGCGGGGATCCCATCCGCCGAAGGAATCGCGGATGGAGAAGATGCGCTCCTTGGCGCGGGCGCGCTCCTCATCGCGGCGGGCGCCACCGCATACGGCGTCATACTCGCGCTCGGCGATGGTCTCTACCAGCGGCACGGACTGCAGCGGGTTGCGGGTGCCATCGGGGCGCTCCTGCAGGTCGCCGCGGTCGATCCAGTCCTGGACGCGGGCGACATGGAGGCGAGCGCCGGATTCTTCCACGAGGCGGTCGCGGAAATCGATGACCTCGGGGAAGTTGTGGCCGGTATCGACGTGGAGCAGCTCAAACGGCACCGTGGCCGGGGCGAAGGCGCGGCGGGCTAGCTCGAAGACAACGACGGAGTCCTTGCCGCCGGAAAAGAGGATGCCTACCTTGTCGAACTGCCCGGCCACCTCGCGCAGGATGTGGATGGACTCGTTTTCTAGGTCTTTTAAGTGTGGAGAAAGTGTGCTCATTATTCGTGTAACCCGCATTCTGTCTTGCCGTCTGCAAATACGCGCCCGGACCGGGCATCTTCGCCTTCACCGACCGGGAAGGTCAGCGGGGCGCAGCCGATGGAGCGGTATCCCTGCAGGGTGAGTGGGTGGATGATGAGGTCGTTGTCCTCGATATAGCGGTCCGTATCGTCTAGATCCCAGGTAATGATGGGCGAGATCTTCAGCTGACCGGTGCGGTCGAGACTCAGCGCCGGGGCGGTGGCGCGGTGCTCGGAATCGGCGCGGCGCAGGCCGGTAACCCAACCGGCATAAGGGTCCATAGCCATGTTCAGCGGCTCGACCTTGCGCATGCGGTTATAGGCCGCGGTATCGCGGGCGTAGAGGCGCGGGCCGTATACCTCGTCTTGTTCTTCTGGGCTGAGCAAAGGCAGCACGCGAACAAGTGGGAGGTCCGGGTAGCGCTTTTCTACCTCGTCGGCTACCTGCAGGGTTTCCTGAAAGTGCCAGCCGGTATCGATGAAAAGCAGGTCTGCATCGAGCCCAGCACGGTGGGCGAGTTCGGCCAAGACCGTATTCTCCATGGACATGGTCACGGCCAAGCGGCCGGGTGCGTGCTCGGCGGCCCATTCGGTAATGGTTTCCGCTGAGGCGTCATAAAGCTTATCCGCCCACTGGTCCACCAATTGCTGGTTGCGCGCGGCTACCTCGGCGTCCAGCGGCGCGGTATCGCGCGTGCCTTCCGGGGAGATGCTGGGGTCGCGGTAGTTCTTGCCACCGTCCAGCAGGTTCGTCGTTGGGTTCATGCCGTCACACATTAGGCAAAACCCCGAGGCGGCGCAGCGGATTTTGGGCGAAAAGCCGCTGAGCTTGGCGGGAGGTGCGAATAAAAAGTTTCCAATCCGTACCAAGCGGACTAGATTTACAGACAAGACAGTCTATTGCGGGTGTGCGCGCCCTGCACAAGGAGGCACTTTCATGCAGCGTATAGCCATCATCGGGGAGGGCCCGGCAGCCCTATCCACCGCCGAGAAGCTTATCAGCGCTGGCATGTGTGTGGACCTCATTACCCAGTGCACCGCACCATTCGGTCTACTCCGCCGCTTTGCGGGCTTGGCAGGCATGCTGGGCGACGCCGTCTCAGGATCCCACTGTGGCCCCGGCACCACTCCCCGACTCCGCCTGATAGGAAACGTGCATGTAGGCGCCGATGGCGATATCACCCATAACGAGATCCACCGCCTAGCTTCTTCTGGCGACCGCGAGCTGCTCTTGCTCGAGCTCAAGGCCCGGGGCGTGGCCGTTACCACTTGGGAAGGGCTGTGCGCTCCCCTCGAAGACTTTGAGGATTGGCACAGCGTCATCACCCGCGCGCAGCTGGCTCACGTGGGGATTTAGCAGCATCCACCGACCAGCTCCCCAACCAAAGCATGTCAGAGGGCGCAGGTCCATGGATCTGGTTCACATTCTTATTACCCGGTTTGGAGCTGCCTGCGCGTGCACTCGATAAGGCTCGCACCACAAGCGCCTTGCGGCTCAGGGAGCGTACTGGTGCCTGTATCAGTCCCAGTTCGCTCAAGGGTAGGTCTTCGCTGGCGGTGAGCTATTCCAGCCCTACCGTCACGGTCGGCGCGTTGAAGCGAGCACCCTTGAGGTTCACCAGCTCAAGGGTGACATCGCGCAGCTCAATGTGGTCCATGATTACGTCGGGCACCTCCGCATCGGGGACGGGGTGCGACTCTGGAACACCGAGCTTGTCCAACACGGCATTGATATCGTCGCGGCTTAAATCGATTTCCGCCCGGGGTGCAGAAACCTTACCCACCGCCGGGGTGGCCTTAAGCTCGGTAGCCATAATGGTCACCGGTCCGCCGCGTACCTCGGTGGTATCCCCGCCCGTGGTCAACATGCCATCGCCATAGCGGCCAGGCAGCGTAATGGCGAGGTTGTCGATGTCGAGGTTTTCGCCCTTCAGCTCCAGGACCCGCACATCACCGCTGGCGGTGGGGAAAGTACCCAAAGATACGGTGACATTCTTCGTCAGCGTCACCTTATCCGCAAAGACGGTACTGAAATACGGAACCGCCGGGGCATTTTGCGCATTAACCCGTTCGGAACCGCTCGCGCCGTACACCACCAATGCGCAGGCCAATACGGCCAAGCAGCTACGCGCCGCCCGCGGCATCGCCCTCGTCATTATTCCGCCGCTTCCTTGGTGCGGCGCTTTTTCTCCCCCGGCTGCCACGCAAAGGTAAAGGCCCCGCCAATGATGCCGAGCAGGGAGCCGATGATGAAGCCGCCCAAATTGGACGTCGGCAAGGCGATAATGGCCACGATAATGCCCAGCACACCGACATAATTCGAGGTTGCCGGCTGGAACCACGCGCCAAGGCCGAACATGGCTAGCAAGACGCCGATAAGCAGCGTAGAGACGCCAGAGATGGTGGAAATCATGACCAAAAGGTCAGAGATCCGAATGGTGATATAGGCCGGCGCGGCAATGATGATGCCGGACAAAATGAGCAAAAGCCCGGGAAAGAAGGGCCGACCACTGCGCCAGCGGCGGAAGCGCTGCCAGACGCTGGGTTTAGATTCCTCCTCGTCCGCTGCCTCCGCCACCGGGAGGGTCTGCGTGTCTTCCGCGGTCGACTCAGCAGCCATTATCCGAACCCCTCCGCACCGTTACTCCGACGTTCTTGGCAGAAAGGCTCTGTGCACCCACGGAGGTGGCCTTGACATCATCCGCTTTGAGGGAAACTTGCTTGGAATAGAGGCCCCACGCGCCGGGATCGGCGGTATCGCTGAGCTGATTCGCATCGATGCCCACGTTGACATCCTGCATCACCAAGGAACCATCCACGTCGGTCGCGCCGACCAGCAGGCTATCGGATTCCACGCTGCCCTCGCCTTCGGCCTTCAAAGCTAGGGTGGCTTCTCCACCAACGCCGGGCACCTTGGGAACCGTCACGGAAAGGCAGAGATCAGAGACCTTCGCATGCTCCAGTTTGATACGCGCGACGGGAAGGTGCTCTTCGGCCTTTTGATCATCATCAACAAAAAGCGAAAAGCCCTCTCCATCCAAGTGCCCCATGGTGATTTTAAAGAAGCTACCGGAAAGGGCCAGGTTCGCGGTCAAGCCGCCCTGCGCCACGGCGAATCCAGTAACCCCAAAGGCAGCAAGGCCTGCGGTCAAGGCCACCGCGGCCTTGGTGATATTGGTTTTGCCCATGGCGGTTTACCCTTTCTGCGGCAGTCTCGGTCTTCTTCTTGCCCGGCCACATTACGGACGCCGACACTGTATTATTCCGCCGCCGTGCACAGCACGTTTAGCAGAATATGGCGGCCGAGTTTCTCATCTTGACAGTGTACAGCCCACCCCGCCGTGATACCGCACTGAATGCAGACTCTCTGATTTCCACCCCTAGGCTTTAAGGTAGATAACAACGTGGAGCATCAGTATTAAAGGAGCACGCATGACCACCGTGTTCGGTTGGATCGCTATAGCCGCATCGATTCCGGTGTGGCTGTACTTTTTCACCCGCGTATGGGCCCTCTTTAAGTTCATCCGCTCCGGCGGACCCACCCAGCTCAAGCGCACCGATAGCCTAGGCAAGCGTTTATGGCGCGTTATTGCGGAAGTCTTTGGTCATTCCCACTTCAAGGGCAAACCTCTGGTCAATGCCGCCCACTGGCTGGTGATGGTGGGATTCCTTTTCGGCATCCTGGTGTGGTTCGAGGCCTATATCCAAACCTTCGCGCCGAATAAGGGCTGGCCGTGGCTCAGCCACTGGCCGGTCTACCACTTCGTTGAGGAAGTCTTGGGCATCGCGACGGTCCTAGGCATCGGCTTCCTCATCGGCGTGCGTCTCAAGCTTGGCGATACCGATCGCGGCAGCCGCTTCTTCAACTCCCAGACCGCCTCGGCGCGCTGGGTAGAGTTCATTGTCTTTTCTGAGGGACTCGGCATGATCCTGGTGAAATCCACCAAGATCGCCACCTACGGCGGCGGCTCCGCCTGGGCGGATTTCTTGAGCATCCACTTGGCCAAGCTCTTCCCCGAATCCCCGGCGTTGGTGAGCTTTTTCGCCCTGTTCAAGCTGCTATCCGGCATGCTGTTTATCGTCTTCATCTCCCGCAATTTCCAGTGGGGCGTGATGTGGCACCGCTTCACCAGCTTTTTCAATATTTTCTTCCAGCGCAACGCCACCGGTGAAAAGGCATTGCAAGAACTGCCCACCCCGGACTTAGAAGAAGACATCACCCCGGGTAGTTGGAAGATGCTGCTGGATTCCACCTCCTGTACCGAGTGCGGCCGCTGCCAAGAACTATGCCCGGCGTGGAATACCGAAAAGCCGCTGAGCCCCAAAAAGGTCATGATGGACCTGCGCCAGGGCGCACTGGATAACTACAACCCGCACGAAGGCCTAGATGTGCTGTCCATGGCCGGCGTTATCGATGATGACGTGCTGTGGTCATGTACCAACTGCGGTGCGTGCGTGGATCAGTGTCCTACCGATATCGAGCACATCGATCACATCGCGGACCTGCGCCGCTTCAAGGTGCTTGCGGAATCGGACTTCCCTTCCGAGCTCACCGGCCTGTTTAAGAATATGGAAAACAAGGGCAATCCGTGGGGCCGGAATAACTCTGAGCGCCGCGCCTGGATCGATGAGGCACGGGCCGATGGCATCGACGTCCCCATCATCGGTGAAGACGAGGCCGATTTCTCCGATATGGAATACCTGCTCTGGGTGGGCTGTGCTGGCGCTTATGATGACGATGGCCGCCGCACCACTCGTGCCGTAGTAGACCTGCTGCATACCGCAGGCGTGAAGTTTGGCGTGCTCTCCACGGGTGAGACCTGTACGGGTGACCCTGCCCGCCGCGCCGGCAACGAGTTCCTTTTCCAGATGATGGCGCAGCAAAACGTAGAGACCCTCAACAACGCCTTCGACGGTGTGCCAGAGGGCCAGCGCAAGATCATCACCACCTGCCCACACTGCTTTAACACCATCCGCAACGAGTACCCGGATTTTGACGGGCATTTCGACGTCTTCCACCACACCCAGCTGCTCAACCGCCTGGTTCGCGAGGGCTTGCTCAAGCCGGTGCCGCGCACGCCGGAGAATCGCAAGCCCATTACCTACCACGATCCGTGCTTCCTCGGCCGCCACAATAAGGTCTTCGATCCTCCGCGCGAGCTGCTCGAGGCCACCGGCGTGGAGCTGCGCGAGATGGACAAGAGCCGCGATGAAGCCTTCTGCTGTGGCGCCGGCGGCGCCCGCATGTTCATGGAGGAAAAGCTCGGCACCCGCATCAATGACTTCCGCACCGAGCAGGCTCTAGAGACCGGCGCGGAAGAAATCGCCACCGGCTGCCCCTTCTGCAATGTCATGATGACCGGCGGCGTGAAGTCCTTGGCGCAGGATTCCACCCCCACCACCAAGGTCAATGACGTGGCGGTTATGCTGCGCAATTCCATCGCGCTCGACGAGTCCGGCACCCTGCCGGAGCCCCACCCCAAGGCGTTCCTGGCCACCCCTGTGCGCCACCAAAAGTCCGAGGGCACCACTGACGCCCCGCTTGCCGACGCCCCTACTTCCGCCACCCCAAACACCACCCACACCCCGGCCGCATCGGCACCAGCACCAACCCCCGCCGCTCCTGCAGCACCAGCCGCACCCGCAGCGCCGGCTGCACCGCAGACTCCCGCGGCACCAAGCGCACCCACCCCGCCAAGTGCTCCGGCAGCGCCAGCGCCCCAGGCACCAGCAGCTCCAACACCGCCAAGCGCACCCACAACGCCTGCGGCCCCGGCGGCACCAGCCGCGCCGACCCCGCCAAGTGCTCCAGCAGCTCCTGCACCAAAGGCACCAGCAGCTCCTGCTGCGCCGAGCGCACCAGCTGCACCACAAGCTCCGGCGGCTCCAACCGCTCCCGCGGCACCGAGCGCTCCTACCCCTCCAAGTGCTCCGGCAGCACCAACGCCGCCGGCAGCCCCGAAACCTCCACAGGCTCCTGCTGCGCCCATCCCGCCAAAGGCTGAGCCGCCAGCCGCACCGACCCCGCCAGCACCGCCGGCGGCTCCGGCACCACCGGCGTCGGAAAGCGTGCCCAAGCCACCTGAATCTGAGTAGGCACGCAGGGGCATTGGTGCGTACGCTGTAGTCCATGCATTTTAATGCGGGACTCCCCACCGATGCCCTGCTGCTGGCGGCAGGCGCAACCGAAAATACAAATTCCCTCGTCTCTTTCGCCTGGATTATGGCCGCGGCTCTACTCGCGCCGCTGGTCTCTTATATGTTGGGCTACCGCCTGCCGTCGGTGGCCCTCTTGCTGATTTTCGGCATGATAATTGGCCCCTCCGTACTCGACCTCGCAGCCGAGGATGAAGGCATCGAAATGCTCAAGGAGCTCGGCGTGGGCGCGCTGTTCCTCCTCGCGGGCTTTGAGATTCAAATCTCTACCCTCAAAACCAAAGAAGCCGGCACGGCACTATCTACCTGGATCATCTGTGCCCTCGCCTGTGGCGTGGGCGCCTACTTCTTGGTGGATAACGTCCCCGGTGCCATCGTCGTCGCCTTGGCGCTTACTTCAACGGCGCTGGGCACGCTCACACCGATGTTGAAACAGGACCGCATTCTGGGCACCAAGGTGGGCAACTCCGTGATGATTCATGGTGCCATTGGTGAGGTCGCCCCCATTACCGCTATGGCGCTGTTGCTGGGTACTCGTTCCACGCTGACGACGATGATCATCTTATTGTTCTTCATCATCATCGCTGTAGCCGTTGCCATCATGCCGGCGGCTATCGCATCAGCGATCCCTTGGGTGAAGACCGCTTTTATCTCTGGTGCGGGCTCAACCAACCAAACGATTCTGCGTCTAATCATCCTTATTCTGGCCATTCTTATGGCCGTTACCGCAGTCTTTGAACTCGATATTGTGCTCGGTGCCTTTGCTGCCGGCATCATCTTGAACCGCATCATCCCGGATGAGTTCCACCGCCGCCTAGAGCACCGCCTTGATGTGGTCTTTTATTCGATGCTTATCCCAGTCTTCTTTGTGGTCTCTGGCATGAGCATTAGCTGGGATACCATCGCCAATAATCCGTGGAAGGTGCTGGGCATTCCAGCCCTTATTCTGGTTACGCGTGGTCTGCCGGTCTTTCTGCGCGAAAATGTAGCGCATACCGGCTCCGATATTGAAACCTTCCGCGAGCGCCTCCAAGTGGGCTTGTATTCCGCAACTGGTCTGCCGATCATCGTGGCGGTGACCACCTTGGCGGTGAACTCGAAGATTATGGAACCCGAAAATGCCTCCATCTTCGTCTCCGGCGGCGCACTTACCGTCGCCCTCTTCCCATTCCTGGCCAGCCTGGTGGGCGGAAAGAAGAAGCCGGAAAAGAAGGACGAGGCGAACTCCACCGCTGAGACAAAGGACCTATAGGCAGCGTTCGCTAAGAGCACGCCCCTAGCAGGGAGGAAATTTCCTAAACTGGGAGACGTGAGTAATAACTTTGGTTCTTCCCCTATCAATCGGACCATGCGCCTGTCCGATTCCGAGCGCAACGATGCCATCAATGACCTCGCCCGCGCCGTGGGTGAAGGCCGGTTAACCATGGAGGAGTTCGAGGACCGCTCGGACGACGTCATGCGTGCCCACACCCACCAAGACCTCGTGCCTGTCTTTCAAGACATTCCGGCGCGTGGTTCCCACGAGGTCAAGGTCTATTCCCGCGGTGAGGTCACACGCGCCCATAATGCAGGCAAGAAACCAAAGTTTGCGACCGCACTTTCCGGCTCGATGCTGCTTGCCGTTGCCAGCCCAACGCTTATCGTGATGAGCGCGACCTTGAGCAACCCATGGCTTTTACTCGGTGGAGCGGCAGCAGCCGCGCTCATCCCGATCCTGTGGATTCTGCTCTACGTTGCCAAGGTGGGCCCTTCCTCGTGGCACGCCCCATCTGTACGCCAGATTGAGAAAGAACAATTGCGCGAGATTCGCGCGCTCACGGCGCATGAGCGCGCACAGCAAAAGATGATCGAAGAAAAGATGTGGGCCGATCGACGCATGCAAGCCGGCGAAATTACCGGACAGGCTATGGATCTGGCCAAGCGCAAGTTCAACGAGTGGAATAAAAAATAGTCATTGCCGCTGTTAAAGCGTTTTGTGTGGCTGTGAATCGTGGCACAATAATTCCATGACTTCTCCGAAACACCGCATCTTTGACCAGTCCGACAAACTCAAGGGCGTCGCGTATGACATCCGTGGCGAGGTCTCTGCGGAAGCGGAACGCATGGAGCTCGATGGGCACACCATCTTAAAACTCAACACCGGTAACCCGGCCGTCTTCGGATTCGAGGCTCCCGATGTCATCATGCGCGATATGATCGCTGCCCTGCCTACTTCCCAGGGCTATTCCACCTCCAAGGGAATCATTCCTGCTCGTCGGTCCATTGTTACCCGCTACGAGCTAGAAGATTTCCCGCCCTTCGATATCAACGATGTCTTCTTGGGCAATGGCGTCTCCGAACTCATCAGCATGACCACCCAGGCGCTGCTTAATAATGGCGATGAGGTTCTCATCCCGGCACCGGATTATCCGCTGTGGACCGCAGCTACTTCCTTGGCAGGCGGCACCCCAGTGCACTACCTGTGCGATGAGGAGGATGACTGGAATCCATCTATCGAGGACATCGAGTCCAAGATTACGGATAAAACCAAGGCCATTGTGGTCATCAACCCGAATAACCCAACGGGTGCTGTCTACTCGCGCGAAGTTTTGCAGAAGATTGTGAACATCGCCCGCGAGCATAACCTGCTCATCTTGGCCGATGAGATCTATGACCGCATTCTTTACGACGGCGCGAAGCACATCTCCATCGCTTCGCTCGCCCCGGACCTGCTCACCATCACATTTAATGGCTTGTCCAAGGCCTACCGCGTGTGTGGCTACCGCGCTGGTTGGATGGTGCTCACCGGTCCTAAGCACCACGCCCGTGGCTTCATCGAGGGACTGGAGCTCCTAGCCGGAACGCGCCTGTGCCCAAACGTCCCAGCACAGCATGCTATCCAGGTGGCGCTAGGCGGCCGGCAGTCCATCTACGAGCTCACCGGTACCGGCGGGCGCCTGTTGCGCCAGCGCAATATCGCCTACGAGAAGCTCAATGAGATTCCGGGCGTTTCTGCGGTAAAGCCCATGGGCTCGCTTTACCTCTTCCCGCGCCTGGATCCGAACGTGTATGAAATCCATGATGATGCCAAACTCATGCTGGATATTTTGAAGGCGGAAAAGATCCTCATGGTGCAGGGAACTGGCTTCAACTGGCCGAACCCGGATCACTTCCGCGTGGTGACGCTGCCGTGGGCATCCCAGATCGAAAACGCCATCGAGCGCCTTGGCAACTTCCTGGTGAGCTATAAGCAGTAGCTTTCTCCCCCACCAGTTGCTAATGATATTGATATTCCATAACAATATAGTGCATGGGAAGACATTCTGCGGCACCTAAGCCTCAGCCGACCCCTAGTTCATGGGGTCGGCTCTCTACTTCGATAACTCAGCATCCATGGCGATTAACTTTGCTCGGCGTGCTCGTCACAGCGCTTATTGCCACCATTGCGGGCATGGCATTGCTGTGGCCTCAGAGTCCAGCCTCCGAGCACACCTCCACCGATTTTCGGCAAACTTATGCCCTCAACCACCCACAGGTCGAGGGCACGGTCGATACGACAGACCACTCGGCTTGCCAATCGGAACTTACTGGGCAGGCCTTCGATACACCGCCACTTATTCCTGGGACTGAGGAAGTGCAGTGCGACCGTGCCCTGGTCAATATCACCTCCGGCGAGGACGAAGGTCGCATGACCCAATTGGTCACCTACGGCAATGCCGGCGATCCGCAGCTTAAACCGGGCGACAAAATTGTTCTTTCCAAAGCAGATGACCCTTCCGGCGCTGCGTCCTATGCTTTTGCTGATTATCAGCGCACCAGAAGCCTAGCTCTGTGGGCAGTTATCGTGGCCGTCGTCATTATCGCTTTTGCGGCCTGGCATGGCGTGCGCGCCCTTATCGGCTTGACGCTCAGCCTAGGCGTGATCTTTGCGTTCCTCGTCCCCGCTCTTATCGACGCCCATAACCCCCTCTGGTCCGCCCTTGTTGCCTGTTCCGCCATCATTCTGTTCGCCGTTCCTCTCGTCCACGGACTGAATTGGAAATCGGCATCGGCGGTGGGCGGCTCCCTTATCGCTCTCATTCTTGCAGCAGCGTTAGCGTGGGCCGCTATCGATAGTTCGCAGCTACAAGGCTATAGTTCCGAGGACAACCTGAAGCTACTTCTTTATATGCCCAACGTGTCCATCGTGGGCGTGCTCTTATGCGGTTTTGTGGTCGGTGCCTTGGGCAGCCTTGCCGACGCCGCCGTGGCCCAAGCATCCACCATTACCGAACTCCACGGAGCGGACCCTGATGCTCGCCCTTCACAGCTTTTCCTCTCCGCAATGAAGGTGGGCCGCGACCATATTGCCTCAATGGTTTATACGCTAATTCTGACCTATACCGGTGCGACCTTGCCACTGCTCATGTTGATCACCGCAGCGGAGCGCCCCGCAGGCCAGATTTTAAGCAGCGATCTCGTCGCAACGGAGCTGCTGCGTTCCGGAGTAGGTGCGATGGCATTGACCCTCGCGGTTCCCATCACTACAGCCATTGCAGCTTTCACAGTGCCACAGCGCGCACAAGCTTAGGGCCCTTATGCAGAAGGCTGAGCAGCGCAATAATCACGCTGCTCAGCCTTTGTATCTCAGATGTAGCGGACCTAGAGGGTGCGCCCCAAGGCCTCGACCTTCCAGCCCGCCTGTTGCCAGTCTGCAACAGGCAGCACATTGCGGCCATCGATAATGTGCTTATTGTCCACAAGCTGGCCCGCCTGCTGCGGATCCAATTCTTTGAACTGCTTCCACTCGGTAGCCAAAATCACCAGTTCAGCCTCACGCAGGGCATCGTCAGTGTCCGCGGCGTAATCCAAGGTGGGGAATACCTTCTTCGCGTTGTCCATGCCTTCTGGGTCATAGACGGTTACTGCCGCGCCAGCCAGCGACAGGGAACCGGCAACGGCAAGGGCAGGCGAATCGCGCACGTCATCGGAATTCGGCTTAAACGCACAGCCCAATACGGTCACGCGGTGGCCAAGCAGGGAGCCATTGAAGGCTTCCTTGGCAAGGTCCACCACGCGGTCACGGCGGCGCATATTGATAGCATCCACCTCACGCAGGAAGGTCAGCGCCTGGTCGGCACCAAGCTCGCCAGCACGGGCCATGAAGGCGCGAATATCCTTGGGCAGGCAACCGCCACCAAAGCCGAGGCCGGCGCCAAGGAACTTGCGGCCGATGCGCTCGTCGAGCCCAATGGCGTCGGCAAGAGCGGTAACGTCCGCGCCTGCAATCTCGCAGATCTCAGAAACGGCGTTGATAAAGGAAATCTTGGTGGCCAGGAACGCATTAGCGGAGACCTTGACCAGCTCGGCGGTCTGCCAATCCGTCACGATGAATGGGGTGTCCTGCGAGAGCGGCTGAGCATAAACCTCGCGCGCTACCTCTTCGGCACGGCTTTCGCCCTCGCGCACACCGAGAACGATGCGGTCTGGGGTGATGGTGTCCTTGACGGCATACCCCTCACGCAGGAACTCCGGGTTCCAGGCGATTTCCACGGTGGTGCCTTCTGGGGCAAGCTCATTGGCCAGCTCCTGGAGCTCCGCCGCGGTTCCTACCGGAACGGTGGACTTACCAAAGATGATGTGATCGCCCTTGAGCTTGGGCACCAGATCCGTGATCACGGCCTTCACGTAGGTCATATCGGCCGCATAGGAACCGCGGCGTTGCGGGGTGCCTACGCCCAAAAAGTGCAGGTTGCCGAACGCGGCTGCTTCTTCATAGTCCGTGCTGAAGTCGAGGCGGCCGGCCTCGATATTGCGCTCGAGAACCTCCGGCAGGCCCGGTTCATAGAACGGAACCTTGCCCGATTTAAGAGCGGAAATTTTATTGTCATCTACGTCCACGCCTAGTACTTCATGGCCGAGCTCGGCCATGCAGGCAGCATGGGTTGCACCCAAGTATCCGGTGCCGATTACAGTCATACGCATAAAGCCCCATATTAGAGGCTCTATGTGAATGCCGGTTTAAGCCTATCGAAAATTCAGGTAAGACTTCGATGGCGTCGGGCCGCGCTGCCCCTGGTACTTCGAGCCCAGCGAGCCGGTGCCATATGGGCTTTCCGCTGGTGAAGTCATCTTGAAGATTGCCAGCTGACCCACCTTCATGCCCGGCCACAGGGCGATAGGCAGGTTGGCGGTATTAGAAAGCTCGAGCGTGATGTGACCGGAAAAGCCTGGGTCAATAAAGCCCGCGGTGGAGTGGGTCAACAATCCCAGGCGGCCGAGGGAAGACTTGCCCTCCAAGCGACCGGCCAAGTCTGCCGGCAAGGTGAATTTTTCCAGCGTGGCACCCAGCACGAACTCGCCTGGGTGCAGGATGAAGGACTGATCTTCTTCTACTTCCACCAAGGTGGTGAGGTCCGGCATTTCCTCTTTGGGGTCAATATGCGTGTACCGCGAGTTATTGAAGACTCGGAAATACTTATCCAGGCGCACATCTACGGACGAGGGCTGGATAAGTTCGCTGTCGAAGGGCTCGATGCCCAGTTCTTCGGCGTCAATGGCGGCACGGATATCACGATCTGAAAGAAGCACGGCCCCAATTCTACTCATGCTAAAGGCCGCGGTGTATAGTAGGCCGGAGCGTACAAACGCGCAGTGCCGACGTAGTTTAATGGTAGAACTGCAGCTTCCCAAGCTGCTAGCGCGGGTTCGATTCCCGTCGTCGGCTCCACTTGTTTTCCCATTTCATGGACTAATTTCATACCTACAGGATGGACCATGACAGCCCCTATCTTCACGCCTAAAACCACAGCGGATCTTCGCGCTGAGCGTGAGCATGTACTTCAAGATCTTGCGCCCCGCACAATCGATGAGCTCCACGAACAGCGCGCGGTTGATCAAATCTTGGTCATCGACGAGGCAACTCTGAATCGGTATGAAGCCCTGTGCTTTGTTATCGGCGACTAGACAGACACGTTTTCTCTCAGAGCTACATCTTCCCTAGCCTGAGATTCAAAAACTACCCCCACGTCAGTACCAGGGCGTGCGGTCACAAACCCCACAGGCAGGACACAATGGGCAAGCACGAACCAGCGGAAATCATCGACGCACCCAAGAAGAAGCGCGTCAACCCCAACGCCATCATTGCGTTAATTCTGATCCTCGTCGGCCTCGGTGTCTTGCTCTACCCCGTCGTGGCCACGCAGTGGAACAACCACACCCAATCCCGCGCCGCGGAGGAATACGCCAAGCTGGAAAAGCAAGCCCCGCCTGAGGTACTGCACACCGCGTGGGACGAGGCGCAGTCTTACAACGCGCAGCTGGGCCAAATCAGTGTGGAAGACGCTTGGACCACCACCGATGACGAAGACTCCCCCAAGTACCAGCGCTACCGCCAATACCTGTCTGTGCTGTCGGAGACCGATGCCATGGGCCGCATTGTTATCCCCTCCATCGATTCCGATCTGCCCATTTATCATGGCACCTCAGAAAAAGCACTCTCCCGCGGCGCTGGCCACCTCTACGGCACGGACCTACCTGTCGGCGGCGTCGGTGGTGGAGAGGGCCGGCACGCAGCACTTTCCGCTCACACTGGCCTACAAAATGCCACGCTGTGGGACAACCTCACCAAGGTCAAGAAGGGCGATGCTTTCTACATCGCCGCCGGCGGCGAGAAGCTCAAGTACGAGGTGCACGATATTCGGGTCGTCGAGCCTGCGGACACCAGCTCGCTCCACCGTGAGCCAGGCCAGGACCTCGTTACGCTCATTACCTGCACCCCCTACGGTGTAAATACCCACCGCTTGCTCGTCACCGGCCACCGAGTGCCAATGGATCCGGAAGACGAGGCCGCATTCAACAGCTCTGGTATTCACTGGCAGTGGTGGATGTGGGCCATTCTGGCTGCCGCTGCCATCATCGTGCTTCTTCTCATCTACTGGTGGCGCAAATATGTGGGCAACGGCAAGGGCGCCGCGCTTGACGACGACCCGCAGGACTCCTAACCGACAATGAGCATGCAATAAGGCCCGCCCTTCCCTGGTTATTGGAAAAGCGGGCCTTTTCTAAAGTTGCGGCAAGCGGTGGTTCTATGCCCAGCGGCGTCGCAAAGCGAGGCACCCTGCCGCGACAATCGCGCCACCAGCGAGCGCCCACAGGCCTACGCCCTCACCACCGGTCTTGGGCAGTGCACCCTTGGTGATGTCAGCGACCTGAAGGACGCCGATTTTCTTCACACAGTTGGCAGAGGTGTCAGATTCAGCGCACCTATTACTGGTGATCGCGGTCCCCCCGGAGAGCACCTTGATGACTGCATTGCCATTCTGATCCCACTCCGTCGAGAACTTGATCGGCGCGGGCAGCAGATTATAGCCGTTCGGTGCCTTGGTCTCGATGAGGTAATAAACGCCAGGGGCGTCCAAGCCTTCGAGCTTGACGCGGCCTGTGGTGGTGGTCGTGGACTGCTTCACCACGGGGTTAGCATCAGCGTTGACGCTGCCATCCGCGTTTAGCTTCAGGTTGCCGTTAGCATCACCGCGGTGGACGGTGAACTGCGCGCCGCCAAGCAACCCGTCGGTTTGGATCTCGTCCGGGTTGTCCGGATTATAGCTCGCCTTTTCGAGCAGGACGTCCATAGTTTCCTTGGTCTCCAGCGGGATACAGTCAGTATCCTTCCAGCCGCCTATTTCTGCCTCGTTCATGAGTCCAAAGTTGGGCTCGTGCAGGCCATCCTTGGTGTAGCAGCGGGTGTTTCCTGCAGGTTGGCTCGGGTACCCGGCGGGTACAGAGGTGCTGTCCAGCTTTGAACGATCCAGCTTGAAACGCACCGTCACCTCGTAGACATGCTGCCCTGTACTTCCGCCAACACCCTTGGATTTAGGTTTAATGATCTTCGGAGTGTCATTCTTGTTGAGTTCGTACGGACCGGCGCCCAGGTACGACTGCGGCTGACTGGTCCTGTTGAACTCATCCTTGAAGACCACAGTGGCTCCAGTCACCGTGGCAGCACCAACGAACTTCGGGGTGTCCGTGAGCTTGCCGTAGATCACGTCGTTGGTGTCGAAGCCAGGTGCGTCCGGTGCCTCAACTACGACGTTGTACTTCGCGGTATATTCATTCGCTGCACCAGGAACAGGTTGCGGTGTGCTGTCGACGGCAACCTTATTGAAACAGGCTTCAGTAGCGACGTTGTCATCTTCAGCCGGGCTAGACTCCCCGTCCGTGGCCTGGAAGGCCACCTTGTTGGGACTACACACCGTCTTGAGGTTGCCGTTCTCATCTTTTCGCACCGGCGCAGAGACGACATACTCTACCTTCGCGTGTCCGGGAAGGGTACCCACGTAACCCTTCATGTACCCCACCTCACCACTTGTGGCTGACGGCACGTCCATCCCGGCGTAAATGCCGCTCTCAGGTTTGATCTCATTGGGCCCCGGACCACGGCCGTTGACCACGGTAGATCCCGGACCAAAGCCCTCGAATTTCGCAGTGGGACCGGAAGCGTTCACTCCATAGTGAGTATCCGTTGGTAGGTATTCCCAGAATGTGCCGCCCGAACTGGTGTTATCCGTGGTGTTTTCCACGGAGATAGTCCAAAAAGTCCGCACCTCACCGTCCACCACCTTGGTCTCGGAGCGTTGCTTCTTCACCGCAATGTTTGATTGCAGCGCTGGCGGCGGCGGAACTAGGTCGGAGGCCGCGTCCGTGTTAAATGAAGCAGGCAGGTTGTTCATTATGTTGACCAGCTCGAACTTCGGGCTATCATCATCTGGGTTGGTGATCTTTAGCTCAAAGCCCAGCTGATTCGCATTCGCACTACCCGAGCCAAAACCCAGGTTTCCATTGGAGTAGGTCCACGCCTTGCCCCAAGAAGCAGAGGGGTTCGAGATCGTGCGCCCATCCAAGGTCTTGATGCCGGTGAGATCCCAGGTCCTGATGTCGCCGGTCTGTGTGTCAATGCGTTCAAGGATAAGCTTGTCGCCTGCCTGAGCCTTACTCTGGAAACCCCACATATACTTCTGGGCTTGCGGGAGCACCGCCCAGTCCTCCGAGTAGGACTTCTGGCTTCCTAGCACGCGTTGAGCCGTGACTTTGTCGACGTCGACCTTATAAAAGTGACGGCTACCAGAAGTGGACGTGTTGCCCACAAAGAATCCCTCGCTGGTGTACACGCCAGCGTTGAGGAGATCCCGGTCGCCGCTCGTTTCAAACGGGGTACCGGTACTTCCGGCCTTTAAAATAGGCCCAAGATTATATACTTCACCGGTTGCCGGATTGATCTGCAGGAGATTTCCTGCAGGGTAGCAGGGATCACCATTTTGACCGCGAATCTGGCTTACCGCATAAAGCCAGTTATCACTCGAATCAAAGGCTAGAGCATTGTATACCCAGGGAGTGGACTCTCCCACCTGGCGAAAGTCTCGGCCTTGGTTGACTTGACGGCTCAGAATGGAAGTGTCTCGGCGAAGATCCTTAGGTTCACTGGTTACAACGTAGACAGGGCTACCGTCGGCAAATTCAGCTGGGGTGAGATCGCGCTTTGGCTGTCTGCTTGTAACCGGATCTTGGCACTCCTCTTTCGCAGGAACGGTGAAGGAAGCTGTAAACACTGTATCGGCTGGCCCGCGGTGAACACCCTTAAACTGAATCTGTGCGGTGCCACCAATAGTAATCTGCGGCAGGATGACTTGGTATTCCTTGGCGCTAATCCTTTTGTAGGTCACCTTCGCCTCATACCAACCTCCGTTGGCACCGGTGTAATAGATCGTCAGGTCATCAGGGTTAGTCGATAAATAACTGTTAACGCTGGATTTGAGGGTAACCACCGTGCCTTGCGGAATGGACAGCTGGCCGCCAAAAAGCTCACCGGCCGGAATCTTAAAGTTCGGGATATAGCGGCTTCCCTTGAGCACGTATCCATCGTTTACCATCGTGATGGTGCGGTCGCCTGCAGCGTACGGGGTAATGTTCGGCGCCGCCATCAGACGGGCTGGGGCCGCGTCAACGTCAGCAATATCAAGCGGCTCAGTCACCTCCGAAGGGGCTTCTAAGGCTTCGCTGGATTCAGGTGATGACGTGCTGGTAGTCTCCTCGGCTACTCCACGCACGTCGACGGACATCCCGCTCAGTTCGGATTCCTCTGCGACCGCTGGGATCTTCAGTGAGAAAGCTGCCCCTGCTGGCACGTCAGTAGAAAGGCCAGCGATTCGGAAAGTCACTGAAGAACTGGTTGATTTTACAACGAGGTTGTCTCCTTCGCGGACGGGGATCACTTCGCCGTCGATAGTCAGTGTGTAGGCCGAGCCGTCGAACTCCAGTCCTGCAGTCTCAACAGTGAATTCCAACTCCTCCACGGTTCCGGCGTCAACAAAGTGGCCTTCAAATGTTGCGGAGTCGCCAACAGTCAGGCTCAGTTGGTCTGCGGAATCGAGCTTGGTGCGCAGGGTTGTGGTTTGTGCTTCGGCTACGGCACCAACGATTCCGGGCAGAGCAGCCGGTGCAGCAACACCAACAACGAGAGCCAGTGCAGCAATGAACGCCGCAAGAGCACGCCAGCGGTACACAACCGGCTCGACCGGATGAGAATCTGTCCAGGACATTAGCGTCCCTCGCTTTCTGAATTCTTCCTACGGCTAAAGGCAATCATCACGAAACCAGTGGCAATCAATGCCAACGCTGCGGCTACTACACCGATTACCTGTGCACCGGTCATCGCCAATGAGCCACCATTGCCCGACGACGTTACTGGGGTTGAGGTCTTACCGGCACTTGGAGTACCCGGCGGCGTTGTCTCGGGTTGGTGAGGTGGCTTCCCTGGTTTAGTCGGTGGATAGTTCGGAGGTGTTTGCGGGGTATCCGGGCGTGACGGCGGAGCGCTCGGAGCAGATGACGACGTGGGTGGCGTCGGCGTTTCACCCGGTTTGTGGGTCTTAGCCACGATTACTCCTGGTACTGGTTTCGGGTTATCTACCACCGTGTGGAATGGAACCGCCACCACAAACGGGTTTATCTCTCGGTAGGAATCATCCGGCGCTGTAGACGTCACCACATAGAAGCCATGAGCTAGACCATCAAACGTCACCTCGCCATTGGCATTGGTGACCAGATCCACGTGCACATCGGTGCGCCAATCACGAACCTCGTCGAGATTCGCGTTCCGTACGCGGGCTGCGTCGTCAGCGTTGGTCGGGTCCAAGCCGGCAAGCCGGTCCAGATGAATTGTGACACCTTGGATTTTTCCCGAGGGCGGCTGGCCATCGTCGTTGGGATTGCCTTGTGTCAGCCGGATTGTCACTGTATCCGTAGCCGAAGTGCGTTCCGCACCAGTGGACTGCTGCCCGGCAACCTGCACCGCTTCTGCAGCAACGACGCCCGGCCCTGCGAACGCAACCGCACACGCTACTCCGACGGCAACCACTCGGGCCGACCATGCATTTGTCAACCTCTTCATCGCCTTACTCCCGCACGCTACTTTCCTTATTAATAACTTCTTGCACCCCGGTAGCCGCCTTCTGGCGACGCAGCCACCACACCAGCCAACACCCAATGACAATCACCGCAGCCAACAGCGCGTACATCCACCATTGCCAGCCCGGACCATGGGAGTTTTCAAACACCGACTCCTCCCCAGGCTCCATAGGAACCTGATGGCCACGCACCAGCAAGCGATGCGTGTTGATCCCGTACGGGGTGCACGTAATCAGCGTGACGTAATCCTGATCGGCGACTGGCCGTAGACCATCAACTTCACTCGGCAGAACCACTTGAATGCTGTCGACGACGTACTTCAATTTGTGGCCAGCAACCTGGATGTAGAACACGTCTCCCTCGGTGGCAGAGTCGAGGTGATCAAACATCGTCGAATTTGCCAGACCCGTATGCCCCGTAATGACGGAGTGGGTTCCTGATCCGCCTACCGGCAAATCAGAACCATATAAATGTCCCAGTCCACGCTGCAGTGTCTTATCCGCGGTGCCGTGAAACACCGGTAAATCAACGTCCACCGCTGGGAACACGAGTCGAGCCATCGCTTCGTTCTCGCCCAACTGCTTCAGATAAGCCTCATAGTCGGGATTGTCTACCCCGATACGGTTCAGCCACGGATCCAGAATCGGACCCGACGTATGCTCCTCGTTGTATGCATGCGCAGCATCCCAAACCGAATCCTGAACCTGCGCCGGTGTCGCTTTATCCAGTCGCGCATATTCCTGCGCCACCCTCGAGGCGTTCCAATTGTTCCATGCGGTCGAGACCACTGGGTACAGCATCACCAACAACCCGACGACAACGACTACCGCCGGAAGGACTAGGCCTCCACGGCGCCTGTGCCGTCGGCCTGCATTTTGGCCTACCACCGTAGTCAACGACCCGCACCACCCAAAAGAATGTCCCACGCGCTAGCGCAGCGCGACCGGGATTACAACGAAAGAGAATGAAGGGGACTGAAGTCTATACCTAGCCCAGTCCCCTCACTGGGTCGAGCACCATATTTTGATTACCCGACCCGCAGCGCAAACCATCATGGACAGTCTGCGCCACCGGAACTATGCCCGGCTATTAGTTGCGCGCGGTACGACGAGCGAACCAAGCACCAGCAGCAACAATCGCTGCGCCAATAGCAGCCAGGATGCCCACACCGGCGCCACCGGTCATCGGCAGGTTCGGGGTGTCCTGCTTAATGTTGTCGATCTCGGACACGAGGGTAATCTTGTCGTCACCGTTCAGTTCACCAATCTCCGCGATCTTGTCGCGGGTGAAGTCAATCTCAGTAACGTCTTTCTCCGGCAGCGCGTAGCCGGCCGGAGCCTTGGTCTCCTTCAGACAGAACCTCTTGGTAGCCGGTGCTTCCTTGTTGTCCTCGAAGTCGGTGACGTGCAGGCCATCGATGGTGAAGGTACCGTCAGCGCCGGTGGTCCAATTCTCTGCGTTACCAATCTTGATCTTGGAACCCAGCTCGGAGGCCGAGGTGCACTGATAGAGCTCAAACACAGCGCCTTCCAGGACCTTGTCGGCTTCCTTGCCGTCCTTCTTAACAACCTTGAGCTTGCCGTGATAGGTCACGACCTCATTGGTCTTGTTCTTGACCTCGTTGCCGGTGTTCGGGTTGTTGAAGATGACGTCAGCCTGGTTCTTCAGCTCAGTGCTGTCGCCCACTTCCTTGCGCTTGACCTCGAAGGTCAGAGACATCTTGTCACCGGACTTAACCTTGGCAAGGCCCTGGTCGGTCAGCTTAACGACGAGCTTGTTTCCGTTCTCAGCCGGATTGTTGACCTCGTAGTCACCGGCACCCAGAGCGGTCTCTCCAGCCTTGACCTCGGTGACCTTCTGGAAGTCCAAACGCTGGTCCAGCTGATCCTCGAAGCGGAAGGCGGTCAGGCTCTTACCCGCACCCCAGGTCGGAGCATCCGCGTTGATGGTGTAGGTGTACGCGTCCTGGATGTTCTGATCTGCATCCTTGACAGTCTTCTCGGTCTTGGTTTCCGCGTTCTTCGGGTACGCGATGACGTCGTAGTTCCAGGCATCGGAAGCCTCATTGACCATCGGCACCGACACGATGAACGGAGCGCCAGTAACGATGCCGTCCGGGGCCTTCGTCTCTTCTACCAAGTAGATACCCAAGTCCAAGTTTTCGAAGGCCACCTTGCCGTCGTCACCAGTGGTCAACCCAAAAGTCGTTGTGGTTTCGTGACCCTTGGCATCGGCAGCGGTCTTCGGGAACGTCGCCCAATCACCGTTCTGCAGGTCGTAATCAAGCTTGGTGATTTTGTAGGTCACACCAGGCAGAGCCTCACCCGGAACGCCCGCCATTTCCTTACCAGTGGCCCGACTATTGGTCTCGGCACCCTTCTTCTTGAAGAGGGTGATCGAACCCTTCTTAGTGAAATCGATGTTTGCTTTGTTCACGGCCCCCTGCTCAGCGCCAGGGTTCTCCTGGGCCAGTGCACCCGGAGCGGAAACGCCCAAAGCGAGTCCGGCGATAGCAGCGAAGGCAACTGAACGAGCGGTACGAGAGATCTTGTTCACGGAAACTGGTCCTTTACACGAGTTCTGAAATGAGGCACCGCGCCTCATTGGCTGTGTGCAATCCATTCCCCACGGTTCACGCACCATGACCTGACTCGTTGCTAAGAATCTTTCGCCTGCCGAGAGTAGGAGTAGTTTTCAGGTGGAAACGTCTACGCAGGCCCCAACCTTAACTAACGATAGCCTGTGGATTACATAACTAGATTCTACCCCAGCGTGTTGGGCAAAGTCCCCGACTAAAGCTCCTCCCCCGCAAAACCGGCTAAACTTCTCAAGAATCCGCACGGTCCACCCAAACGTGAAGACTCCTTCTGCAGTTCAACTAATGCTTTCGAGACGTCATCTAGTTTTGTGTGAAACTGAACACATTGCCCCTTTAAGGGGGTAAGCCTGCTCGATTTTACACCCGTTACATAGAATGCAAGCTTCACGCAGGAGAGTAGCTTCCCAGAGAGCACCTTCCAACGACGACGAAACGAACCATATATGCTGCCAATACCACCAGGTAGAACATCCCCTTTGATGACCCATAAAAGGAAGCGTCACCAAGAGCGCTCAAGGTACCCTGAACTCATTTAGATTCTCAGCCTTCAACAGCCCACGTACCAAAGAGTTAATAGCGTTAAGATTCCTGACAAGAGCTCTCTACGTACTCTGAGCCTCGTCGACAGCACGAAGAAGCGCCGCATAGGCACCGCCGCACGCAAGCAGCTCGGCGTGGGTGCCGCGCTCGACCACGCGGCCAGCGTCGAGGACGATGATCTGGTCGGCATCGCGGATAGTGGACAGGCGGTGGGCGATGACCAAGCGGGTAGCATTCGCGCCAAGCACTGCCTCCTGGATGGCGCGCTCCGTCTCGTTGTCGAGGGCGGAGGTGGCCTCATCCAAGATGAGCACCCGTGGTTGGCGCAGCAACGTGCGGGCAAGCGAAAGGCGCTGCTGCTCACCGCCGGAGAAGCGGTAGCCGCGCGAGCCCACCACTGTGTCCAGACCTTCCGGCAGCGCGGCGATGACCTCGTCCACGCGCGCGGCGTTAAGCGCCGCCCACATCTGTTCCTCACTCGCATTCGGCTGCGCGAAGAGGAGGTTCTCCCGCACCGTGCCGTGAATCAGGTAGGTCTCCTGGGAGACCACGCCAATGACCTCCGCGCGCTGCTCAGGTGGAATATCGCGCAGGTCGACCCCGCCCAGGTGCACGGTGCCTTCGGTCGGATCGGCAAGGCGCGCAAAAAGTGCGGCCACCGTGGACTTGCCGGACCCGGTATGCCCCACTAGCGCGGTGGTGGTGTGGGCGGGGATGGAAAGGGAGACGTCGGAAAGCGCGTCGGTGTCGGTGCCGGGGTAGCGGTAGGAGACGTGCTGGAGGGTGAGGGAGGCGTCGGCAAGCTGGGCGGGCTGGGTGGCCTCGGTGAGTTCGGGCTCCAGGTCCAGGTACTCGAAGATGCGGCTAAACAGCGCCATCGACGCCACCCACTGCGCGCCCACGTTGAGCAGGCCGGTAATGGGACGGAAGATCTGGGTCTGCAGGGTGGAAAAGGCGATGAGCGTGCCAATCGTAATGCCCGGGCGCAAGCCGGCCGCCAGGTAAATCAGGGCCGGCATCACGCCGAAGATGATTTGCGTCAGCGCCATGCGCCAGCGCCCGGCCAACTGCGATTCCAGCTCCAAACGGATGAGGGAGCGGGAGGTTTTCTCAAAGCCGTCATAGACGCGCTCCTGCGCACCCAGCGTGGCCGCCAGGCGCATGCCGGACACGGACAGGTTCTCCGAAATGGTCTGCTGCAGCGTCGCCTGCGCGCGGCTGTTTTTCTCCATGAGGCTGCGGCGCAGAACGGCGGCGCGGCGGGTCAGCCACACTGCAGGCGGCAGTACCACCAGGGACAAAAGCGAGAGGGTAGGCGAAAGCGCCACCATCGCCACCAACGTAGCCACAGTCATGGTGAGGTTGCTGGCCACGGATGTCGCGGTTGTGGTCACCATGCCGCGCATCGCCGCGATGTCATTGGTCAGGCGCGACTGAATCTCACCGCCGCGGTTATTGGTAAAGAACTGCAGCGACTGGCGCTGCAGGTTGGCAAAGACCTGCGTGCGCAGCTCGTGCATGATGGTGTGCCCCACCCGCGCCGACAGAAAGGACTGGATAACGCCGATGGCCTGGGAGACCACGGTGATGGCCAGCATGCCGCCGACGAGCCACAGCAGCAGCGCGGTGTCGTGTTCAGGAATGGCCTCATCCACGGTGCGGCGCACCAGGAAAGGCTGCACCACCGTCAGCCCGGAGGTGGCGATGATGAGTGCCACCACCAGCAACAGCGTGCCGCGGTGCGGGCGAAACAGGCCGGCGACGCGGCGGAAGGCAACCGGGTGCTGGGCCAGCTGATCGATGTCCGCCGGGTCCTTCACCGCGGTGTGCATCGGCCGGGTCATGGCTTAACCGCAGGTAACGATGGGCTGCGGGTCGTAGACCGTGGTGGTGGTCTCCCGGGAGATCTCCTTGCCGGAGAGGTCCTTGATCACGCGGGTATCCGAGGTGGTGAAGCCCGGCGCGCCAGACGACGGCGAGCAATCCTCGCTCACCGACTTGCGCTGCGGCTCCGTCTTGGCCCAGCGGCCGTTGTTCACAGACTCAACGTCGACGGTCTTAGTGCCCTTCAGGCGCACGGTGATCTTGCCGCCACCAAAGTCGGTCTCGATGCGGACCGGGGTATTGAAGGTATTAGTGAACTGCAGGTCGATGGCGCCCTCGTACACGGTGGCCTCGCGGCCGGCGGGGTAGCGGGAAATGTAGTACGAGTGCGGGGTGTGGGCGGTGTCTTCCATGCCCGCAAAATAGGCAGCGTTGTACAAGGTGGTGGCGAACTGGGAGATGCCGCCACCCACGGCGGAGCCGGAGTGGCCATCGATAATGATGCCGGACTCAACGTAGCCCTGCGCCGTGCCACGGGGGCCCGTGTGGCCGTTGAGGGAGAAGGTCTCGCCCGGGTTGACCACGGCGCCGTTGACCTGTTGGGCCACCAGCTCGATATTCTTGCCGGAGGCAGCGGAGTAGCCCTCAGTGGTGAACTCGCCCACGGTGTCGTTGAAGGTCGCCTTCTTGGCATCGTCGGTGGTGAACTCTGCCGGGTCCGGCTTGTAGGTAGCATCCCACTCGCGGTCATCGCCGGTCACGCGCTTGTCGAAGTCCTTCATGGTCGGCTCCCAGTCGATGATCTCGCCATCTTCGGACGGGGTGATCTGCTTGTCGTTGCCGTTGAAGGAAATCTTGGCATTTACGCCGGGGACATCGGCGCCCTCAGAGCGCTCGGCCAGCAGCTCCTGCGCGCGGTTGGTATCCACGGCGAGCTTGAGCTTGCCGTCTTTCTTTTCAATGCTGGTGAACTGGGAGATTTCCGGCTTATTCAAGGTAGCGCTGACATTATTCTTGGCCTTCAGGGTAATGGGATTATCCAGCGCCTTGGCGGCATCGCCGGTGCGCATGGCCTCGATAGCTTCATCATTGATGGCTGGTTCTACCTCTTGTGGGTCCACGTCTACGCCCTCGGAATCGAGCCAATTATCCGTAACCGCATTGTGCAGGGCGCCGGCATCCACGGTTTGGCCAAGCTTGGGGTCGGTGACCTTGAGCTCACCATTGTTGAGCTCCAGCATGCCATCGACTGGATCGGTAGAGAGATCTTTCTTCACGCGGTCCAGGGCCGGTTGCAGCTGGGCCTCATCCACGTTGGTCTCCACCGGAATATCCCGGGTGGAGCGGAAGAAGCTATACAGGCGGGTAAAAGGATTGAGGGAAGGCTCCTCAATATTGTCCACGGCGCGCTGGTTATCCAGGGCGAGGCCCGACTCGGAGGGAACGAAATCGGTGTGCAGGTCGCCGGAGGTAACGCTCACGGGCTCGGTTTCTACGTCCGCAAGCTCGTCTTCGAGCTTCTCCACGGCGGCGGTGCGATCCATGGCGGAGATATCCACGCCGTTGACGGAAACGGCGCGCGGAATCTTGTCCTGGTTTGCTGCGACATCCCAGGCATAAGCAATGCCCGCGATTAGGACAAGGCCGACCAATACGCCGAGCGCGATGAGCCAGCCTTTAGCACCGTTTTTTCCTTCTGCCTTTTTCACGCCTTAAAGGTTAACGGTTTTAGTGGCATTTTTCCTAGTCCTGTGCGGGCTCGGGTGCAGCGCCGGCCGGGGGAGCGCTGACATGGCGGGCTGCGTCCTCAAGGCGTTCGAGTGGCAGGCGGCCCTGGTCGACGGCGCCAACAACGGCGTCGATCACCGCATTAATGTCGCCTTCGGTGGACCACAGGGGCATGTCGGCACCGGCATTGAGGGAGGTCACGACGGCGTCGGCAAGCGGGTGCGAATCCGCAATCGCCTTCATGCCGCCGATGTCATCGGTATAGATGCGCCCGTCGTACTGCAGGGTCTCGCGGGCTAGGCCATAGGCTTCCGGCAGGATGGAAGCAGGCGTCTGACCATCACCCAGGCCGGGCACGGCGAGGTGGCCCATCATGAGCGCGGCATTGGGCGCTTGGGGAAGAGCGGTTTTAAAAGGAATGAACTCGTGGCCTTCTAGTTCTTTCAACGGCGGGGTAACGGCCTCGGCCAGGTGGGTATCACCAGAGGCGCGGCCGTGGCCCGGGAAATGCTTGAACACGGCCTTGACCCCAGCGGAATCCAGCCCGCGTGCAAAGGCCGCGCCATACTCGCCTGCTTGGACCGGGTCGGTGGAAAATGATCGATCGCCCACAACTTCTAGGCCGTTGCCATCGACGTCGAGCACCGGTGCAAAGTCCACGTTGATACCGTGCACCTTGAGGCTCGTGCCAATCTCGTGCGCAAGCTGCTCCACCTCTTGTGGGGAACGCTCGGCTGCCATCTGCTGCGGCGCGGGATATTCGCCCAGGATCTCTGAGAAACGCTGCACCCGCCCGCCTTCAAAATCGATGGAGACCTCAAAGTCGCGGCCCACCTCCTGGCGCAGGGCATTAATATCGCGGCCCTCTTCCTGCAGCAGGTTTGGATCCGCCCAGCTAGGGATAAAGATTCCGCCCACACCGGCCTCCAGCTTGGCCTTAGCGTCGTCGTAGTTGGTGACCGGCGGCATCAGCACCGAGGCAGCCATGGCGCGGATGTCCTGCTGCGGGGCCTCTTCCTGCGACGTCTCTTCGTGCGTCTCGTGCGTCGCGGCAGCTGAGCTCGACGCGGCCGCGGTGGTGGAGTCCTGGCTCTCATTGTCCTCCTGGGTGGAGGTAGAGCAGGCGCCCAAGGCCGTCACGAGGGCGAGGCTGGCAAGGATGCGCGGAGTTTTCATGCCTTCTAGTGTGCAATATTCCTCGCGTTCTGTCGCAAGCGGTGGGTAGACTAGTGACATGAGTAACGGCGAGACAATGCTAATTGCCTACGATGGCACCGAACGAGCCGGCCGCGCCCTCGAGTACGCGGCCCAGCTGCTGCGCCCCACCACGGTAGAAATCCTCACCGCCTGGGAGCCGGTAGCCCGGCAGACCGCCCGCGCCGTCAGCCGCACCGGAATACACCAGTCCACCGTCTCCCCGGATGGCGTCGAAGAGGATCCGGCCTATGAAGAGGCGCTAAAGATTTGCCGCCAGGGCATCGAGCTGGCCGAAAGCCTGGGCCTAGCCGGCCGCGCCCACCTAGTGGAATCCGCTACCACCATCTCCTCCGCCATCATTGATGCCGCGCATGAGCTGGACGTAGACGTCATCGTCACCGGTACCCGCGCCCTGACCGGCTTCCGCGCGTGGTGGACCAACTCCACCGCCGACCAGATTGTGCGCAACGCCGGCCTTCCCGTCTTCATCGTGCCGCAGGAAAACGAGGATGACGCGGACGATGATGAGGCAGAATACTTCTAAATAGCTGCTAGTATCTTTAGCCATGGCTCTGGAAACCGATTCTTTGAACAAGCGCACCCTTGGCCCTGCCATCGGTAGCGCTGTTGTGGGCATCGCGCTCGGCGTCATCACCATCATCGGCATCGCACAATTCTCCGGCACCGATACCGTGCCGGAAGGCAATGCGGTTTCTGCTTCCGATGCGGTTTTGGGCGGCCCTGAGTACGGATCCCGCAACTAGGTGTGCGTACCCTCCGCGGGCGGCTTGCCCGCCCCTACCCGCTGGGGATCCTTGCCCTAGCGCTCATCCTCCTCGTGCAGCCGTGGGGGTTGACGGTCGCCGATACCAAGCATGATCTGGCGGCCGATCCGCTGCACTTTCTCCGCGGGGCGCTAAGCGCCTATACGGATACCTTTACCCTGGGGCAGCTGCAGAATCAGGCCTATGGCTATCTCTTTCCCCAGGGACCATTCTTCGTTTTAACCCAGCCCCTGCCCGATTGGGTGGCCCAGCGCCTCTGGTGGCTACTGGTCTTAAGCGTCGGCTTCATCGGCTTCCATAAGCTCGCCTGCAAGGTGGGCCTGCGCGGAAGGTGGGTCTGGGTGGCAGCGATGCTCTACGCGCTCTCGCCGCGCACGCTTTCTACGCTGACCGCCATTTCTTCTGAGACCTGGCCGGTCATGCTCGCGCCGTGGGTTATCCTGCCCTTCCTCAATGCCAAGCTCACCTGGCGCGATGCCGCCGCTGCCACCATCCCCGTGGCGCTGATGGGCGCGGTCAATGCCACCGCCACCATCGCGGCGTGTATCCCGGCCGCTGTAATCCTGCTCTACCGCCGCGCCTTCACACCCGGCGCGGCCTGGCTCTTAGGCTGCCTGGCGGTATCGGCGTGGTGGATCGGCCCGCTCGTCGTGCTTGGCCGCTATGCCCCGCCGTTTACGGAATTCATCGAATCCGCCCGCGTAACCACTCGCTGGCTCAACTTGCCCGAGATCCTGCGCGGAACCACGAGCTGGACGCCGTTTGTCGATACCGAGCGCGTGGCCGGCTATGAGCTAGCCACCGAGTCTTTCTTTGTGCTGGTCACCATGGGCATCGCGGCTTTGGGTATCTACGGGCTCACCAAGCTGCCGCGCGTGTGGTCCGTCATGCTGGTGGTGGGCATCGCGGTGCTGGGCTGCCAGGTGGCGTGGTATCTCGATGCGCTCGATGGACCGCTGGCCGCGCTGCGCAACCTGCATAAATTTGATCCGCTGGTGCGCATCCCGCTGCTTCTGGGCGTGGCGCGCGCCTGCGCCCATCTTCCGCTACCGAGAAGTTTGCGCCCTACCAAGAGGCAAACGGTGGGTGCACTGACGCTGCTGCTGTGCATCGCGGTGGTCTCCCCGGCATGGTCGCAGCGCTTGCTGCCGCTGGGCGCCTATAAAGAAGTGCCCTCCTACTGGCACGAGGCTACGGACTTTATCAATACCCATGCTGCCGATACCCGCACCCTTATCTACCCAGAGGCGTCCTTTGCCCGGCAGACCTGGGGATGGACGCGCGACGAGCCGGCCCAGCCGCTGCTCAATGTCCCCTGGGCCGTGCGCGATGCCATTCCGCTCGTGCCACCAGAGGCCATCCGCGGGCTCGACGGCGTGATGGCCGCACTCAAGGAGGACCCAGCCACGGGCGTTCGCTCCCTGCAGCGCCTGGGCATCGGCGCGGTCATGGTGCGCCATGATCTCTTCACCGGCGAGGACGAGGCTCTAGCCAGCAAGTTTGGCGGCGAGGTCCATCGCTTCGGTGAGGTCGATGTCATTCTGCTCAACCACGCCGGCATGTCCTTAGGGCCGACAGAGCCAGTGCGCGTGGCCGGCGGCGGGGAAGCCTTGGCGCTTCTCGACGCCCACTCCACCCCTACCACCCGCCAGCTCGTCGATCGCGACGCCGATATCGTCACCGATACCCCGACGCTCACGGACCGCAACTACGGCACCCTCGATGGTCCCATCTCCGCGCCCCTGGCCGCGGACGACCCCAGCCACGTGAATAACCGCCTGCGCGACTATCCCTCCACTGGGCCGCTTACCCAGGTAGAAACCCACGGCGGTTCCGTGGCGGTTTCCTCCTCGGCCGCCGATGCCACGGCTTTCGGCGGGGCCCAGCCGAAAAAGTCCGCCACGGCCGCGGTAGATGGGGAAAACTCCACCGCCTGGTGGCCCGCGCCGGGCGATGACTCCGGGTGGATTGAACTGCGCGGCTCTTTCACCCAGCCGCGCCTCAAGCTCATGGCCACCAGCGCCACCACGGTAACCGTGCGCTCTGGCAGCGCGGCCGTAGACGTGGACTTACAGCCCTTCCGCTCGCAGGAGGTCCGCGTTCCCGGCGGCGATACCGAGTCCATCCGCGTGGAGCTATCCCACCGCACCGGCATCGCGGAGGTAGGAGTGGAAGGCCAGCCGGTCGAGCGTGTGGTGACCGTCCCGGATACCTCCCCCAATGTGCACCAATTCTTCTTCCAGCGCATGCTGCAGGATACCGGCGTGCTCATCCGCGATTTCACCGCGCCGCGCCCCATGCGGGTAAAGGTAGATTCCACCAAGCCGGTGCTTATCGACGCCCACCGCTACTCCCCCGGCGATTCCCTCACCCTCAGCCCTGGCACGCACCGCGTGCGCACCACGGGGCCGTGGGTGAGCCTGCGCGAGGAGGGCTGGCAACCAGCAGGCTCTTCCGAGCCCACCGGGTACTCGATTGCAGCCGCTGATGAGGATCGCCTCTTGGTCACTGGTCGCGCCTTCAATAAGGGCCTGCGCGGCTACCTAGGCGAGGAAGAGCTAACCCCGCGCGAGATCGATGCGGCCACCCAAGCTTTTGTCATTCCGGCCGGCCACTCCGGTGACTTCCGCATGACCTTTAGCGCCCAACCGGTTTACCGCGCCACCCTCCTCTTCGGCGGCGCCGTGGGCTTGCTCACCCTCGGCCTGTGCATCCTGGCGGCCACGCGGCGCCCGTCCCAGCCCACGTGG
>NZ_ACVP01000028.1 GCF_000175635.1 Corynebacterium tuberculostearicum SK141
GACGAGGTGACGAGAATCCCCTCGTCGCTGTCGGACGGCGGTTTCCCGACCGGTGGCCCGGCCACCGGCAAACCTCACCCGCGGCCGCCCGGGCCCTGTCCATGGCCAAGCCCGGTCTGGTGCCCCCGGCGCCAACGACTTCCGGTGCCGCCCCGGGACGGTGAATTGCCCGTCATCCTCATTCCCGGGACCGGGTCGTCGAACAGCTCATCGGTACCGGGCCTCGAACCACGGGCCCCGGGCGCACAGCGCAGCCGATCGCTTTGACGTCCACCCCGAGATGCGCCACGGATACTCCCGAAACGCCGGCAAAACGAACGCGCTTGCCTGGGAACAGCAGATCTCCGGTTCCATGCTGCTGAATGAGCTGACCATCGGCGACATCACTCGACCGGGCGTTCGGTACACCTTCCTGGGCACGCGGCACGACAATGCCGTGCTCCCCCACTAAAACTCCTTCGTGCGGGAACCCGGCGTCACCAACATCACCGTCCAAGACGTGTGCCCCGCCCACCGCACCGAGCACTACGGCTTCAATTACGACCCTGTCGCCCAGGGCATCGTCGAGGACCCGCTGACCGGGATGGCGTGGCGGGACCACTGCACCGGTACCGGACCGGAGCGATAGTCCTCGACGGACGAGGATCAGGCGCCCGGGGAGCCTCCCGTCCGGCACGTCCACGACTCGGCGTAGCGGCCGCCCTTCGCCAGCAATTCATCGTGCGTGCCCCGTTCTGCGACCGTCCCGTCCTCCGAAAGCACGACGATGAGGTCGGCATCGCGGACGGTGTGCAGGCGATGGGCGACGACGATCACGGTGTGATCGCCGCGCAACGCTTCCATCGTGCCGACAATCGCCCGCTCAGTGGCCGCATCCAGCGAGGACGTCGGCTCGTCGAAAAGCACCACCGGGGAATCCTTCAGAAGCGCCCGGGCGATGGCGACGCGCTGCCGCTCGCCTCCCGACAGCAGCGTCCCCTCTTCCCCCACCGGGTTATCCCACCCGGAAGGCAGCAGCTCCACGATGCGGTCCACCCCGGATCGCCGGGCGGCCTCGCGCAAGCGGTCTCCGTCGCCGGGCCTGGAACCGAATCCGGGGTCGGCGAAGACCACGTTGTCCCGCACGGACGCGTCGAAGAGGAACGTCTCCTGGAACACCGGGGTCACCAGCGAGTTCACGCCGTCGGTGCCGATCCGAGGCAAGGGCACCCCGCCAATGAGGATCTCCCCCGAGTCTGGATCATGAAACCGCGACAGCAGCCGCATGACCGTCGTCTTGCCCGCCCCCGAAGGTCCCACTATGGCGACCAGCACTCCCTGAGGTGCACGGAAGCTGACGCCGTCGAGGACCTTCTTCTCCCCGTACCCGAAGCTCACGCCGCGGAACTCCACGTCATGCCCGTCGGGCAGCTCCGGTGCGGCCGGTTCGGGAAGGGCGGGGATCGCCCGCAGGTCACGCAGCGCAGCCAACGTATTGCGGCCCGCGCCGAAACCGCCGGACAACGCTCCCGCCGTGGTGATCGGTCCGGTGAACTGGACGACCACAATGAGCATCGACGCCAAATGCGCCGGTGACATCCCGCCCGTCGCGGCGACCGCCACGGCGACGACCACCGCCGCCGTGAACACCGCATGGACGACCGAGCCCAACCGTCCGATGGCCGCGCCTTGCGTCGACGTCGCCTTCGCGAACGCATCGTGTTGGGCCTGGATCGCCTCATCCACCATCGCGTCCGCCGCCGAACCGTCGCCCGCGGCGCGAATCACCTGCTGGCCGCGGGTGAACTCGATCAGCCTGCCGGAGACGGCAGCGACGGCGTCAGCATGCGCTTCGTCCGACTCCCCGCCGACTCGGCCAATGGCCCGGTAGGCGAAGAAGAGCACCGGCGCCGACGCGACGAGAACCAACCCGACGCGCCAATCCACCGCCAGAATTCCGAGAGCGATGACGGTCGGCGCAACCACAGCAGCGATGACGGGCCGCAGGATCACGTGCGGCACGGACGCCGCGAACGCCATGCCCGAAGACGCCATCTCCGAAAAGCGGCCGGCCGTGGACTTGGTGACGTACCCGAGTGGCAACGTCAGCACGCGTTCGCCCAGGGAACGCAGCAGGGACGACAGCACCGCTGCGGAATTCGCCCTGCCGACCGTCCCCGCGGCGAGGGACAGCACCGCATGGGCGGCCGCGAGGCCGGCGATAACGCCGGTGAAACGCCACGCCGTCGCATCATCTCCCACGGCCAGAGCCGACAGCAGCGGCAGCAGCGCGACGAACGCCGCTCCCTGTGCCAGCGCGGCAAGCGCGGCCAACGCAATGAGCCACGCCAGCGTCATCTTCGAGCGCCGATCCGTCATCGACCACAAGTCCCGGATCATCGGTTCCCTGCCTTTTCATCGTCTGCTTCAGTGCCCCGCGGGGCGGATGGTTCGTCGTCGAGCGCGAACGCGCGCCACAGATCCCGGTAGCGGCCACCGCGCGCAAGCAACTCGTCGTGGGTGCCCGCCTCCGCGACCGCTCCCCCATCGAGAACGAGGATGCGGTCGGCGTTGCGGATCGTGCTCAATCTGTGCGCAATCACGATCACCGTCCGCGAACGAGCCAAACGCTCAATTGCGGACTGAATGAGGGCCTCGGAAGCCGGATCCGCGTAAGCGGTTGCCTCGTCGAAGATGAGCACCGGCGCGTCCGTGACAATCGACCTCGCGATGGCCACGCGCTGCGCCTCACCACCGGAAAAGGTCACGTCGACGTTGACCACCGAATCCAGGCCCTTCGGCAGCGCCGCGATGACCGTATCGAGGTTCGCGAGCTTCGCGGCCGCCATGATTTCGCCGTCGGTGGCGTCTCTCCTGGCCAGCCGGATGTTCTCCCGCAAGGGCAGCGTGAGCAACTGCGGATCCTGGAACACCACCGACACCGAACGGTGCACGTCGCGCACGGCGATGTCGCGAAGATCGTCGCCGCCCAGCAGCACCGAGCCTTCGACAGGGTCGTGGAAACGCGCCAACAGCCGGGCGACGGTGGACTTTCCGGAACCGGAGGACCCCACCAGCGCCGTGAGGGTCCCCGGTTCGAACGTCGCGGACATCCCGTCGAGGACCCGCGGCCCATCCCCGTAGGAGAAGACCAGGTTCCGAACCTCGAGCGCGCCTCCGTGCACGGGCACCGGCTCGGCGGACTCGGTGATCGGCGGCGTGCCCAGCACCTCCGCGATGGACTTCAGGGCGGCGATCCCCGCGATGATGGGTTCGGAGTTCATAGCCACCCTCACGATCGCCGCGGAGAGTCCAAGGCCGAGAACCAGCCCGGCGACGAGACCCTCCGGTTTGCCGCCCGCGGTGTCCCTCAAAGCGAGGCCAGCGCCGCACACCACTGCGAGGACCGTGATCGGGGACGTCACCACGTCGATGAGCCCGAGATAGATGTTCGACTGCCGGGACCAGGCGGACCACGCGCGGACGAACGACGACGCCGCGGCATCGTAGCGGCCCGCGCCCTGGCTGGCGCGTCCGAAGGACTTCATCACCGGGATGCCGCGCACCAACTCGATGACCGCAGCCGTCACTTTTTCAGAGGCTCGCTCGTAGTCGCGCTGAAGACCGGCTCCGCGCGAAATCATCACGCCCATCAGGGCGAAGGTGACCAGCACCGGGACGACCGCCACCGCCGCGATCCGCCAATCGACCGCGACGAGCGCGATGAGGGAAAGCAGGGGAACCAGCACCGCCACCACGGTCTCGCCGACGGTGTGACCCATGAGCTGGTGGACGGCCGCGACGTCCTTCTCAACCGACCCGATGATCCCCGACGAGCGCCGGGCGTCCAGCCAACCCAGCGGCAGCTTCCGGATATGGGCAACCAACCGGCGCCGGAGGTAGAGCTGCAGGTCGTTATCCGCCCGGTGCGAGAGCATGCCGGCGGCGCCGTCCGCAGCCATTCGCACCGTCGCGGCGACGACGATGACAACCACGGCCAACCACGTCCGATGCACCGGGGCCTCCGGGTACGTCATCGCGATGTCGATGATGCCGACCAGCGAAGCGACGGTAGCCACCGACGACAGGACGGACAACGCGACCACCGCACGCATCCGGGTCCGGATCGGGGCGAGCAGCGACCACGGGCCGACGGTCCCGTCCACGGCGCTCACTTCCCCGCCTCCCCGATCGCGCTTTTCTTCGCGAGAGTGCAGAAATACACCATGCCGGCGCGTGAGGCTCCGTCCAGCTTCAGCCCGTTGGCTTCGGCGAGGTCCTCGAGCTCGCTGCCCCGGAACACCCGGTGGCCCATCTTCGCCATGACGGCCATGTCGACCCGCTCGTTCACGTCGGGATCCTCGACGAACGTCTGCACGTAAGCGATGCCGCCGTCGGCGAGCAGCCCGGAGACCCTGCCGAGCGCGGCTCCCGCATCCTTCATTTGGTGGAGCGCGCCACACACCCAGATTTCACAGGCCCCGCCGGGCTCTCCCGCGAGCGGCGTGAGGATGTCGGCAACGTGGAATTCCGTCCGGGCCCCGAGCCCGTCGGCGGCGGCGCGTTCGCGGGCGATGCGGATCGCATTGGGCGACAGGTCGTAGCCGACGATGTTCGCCCTGCGATAGCGAGACTCAGCGGCGAGCGTGCGGGCGAGCCACCCGGTTCCGCAACCGAGATCGAGGACCCGGGCCGGCGCATCCGGCCCGGGATCCAGCGCACGGAGCTTCCGGTACACGGCGGCGGCGTCCATCGGTTCGCGCGCATAGCGGCTTAGGAACCTCGGCTGGACCTTGTCCTCGTAGGCCGCGAGGAGCCTGCGGTTGTTCTGGACGATCTGGGCGATCGACTTCATCTGGTTCTGTCTCCGGGTGTGTGGGCCGCGTCCACGCGGCGGTTTCGGGTTAGATGCTCGGATTCGCGGGCCGTCATGCAGACTCCCCCGGCCTCGTTTTCACGGCGATGCCCCACGCCGCGAGCACGGCGATACCAAAGAACCAGGCCGCGCAGACCACCAGACCCGCAGCCCCGGTACCGTTGACGGCCTCGCCGGCCGCGGATACGGGGGTGTGCCCGGCGATTCCGCGCAGGAGGGGACGGAAGTGGTCGGCGGGCATGAGCACCGTGTTGACGAACATCGCAACGATTATCAACGGGATAAGGGCCACGGATCCCTGGGGGCTGGTGATGGAGAACGCGATGTACGTGCCGGTGCATGCGGCCGCCGCGGCAACCATCGCGCCGGTCACCGTGATCCTCCACCACCAGGACACCTCCAGGGGGCCGTCGGAAAGCAAGGCGGCCACCGCCGCGACGACGATCGTCATCGCCATGATCCGGATGAACTCGGCGATTATCCGTGCGGTCGGCACGGCCGCGTACGGTGCCGGCATTGTGATCAACCGCTCGTGGAGGCCATTGCTGCGTTCAACGAACACGGTGGACGATCCCGTGATGGCCAAGATGAACGCCCACGCCGTTACGACAAGGATGACCGCGTTCCGGAGTTCGAACTCTCCGGTGAGCTGCCTGACCAGGCTACCGAACATGCGGTTGACGATGAACAGGTACACGAGCGGAGCAATGAACGTCATGAACCAGAAGTCAGGGCGCCGCAGCCAAGTGTGGACGATGCGCCGCAGATGCACGAAAATGGCGTCGATCATGATTCGCTCCTCGAGGTGAACAGGCGGATGAACAGGACGATTCCGACGACCGTCGCGACACCGAGCCACAGGGCGGCCTCTTCCCCGGCGTGATTCGGGAAGGCGCCCGGGGACGCCGCCCTGATCACCTCGATCACCGGCGAAAAAGGCATGTGGCGCACGATGTCGCGCAGGGAGCCGTCCACAGCGGTCGTCGGAATGAACGCGGTGGAGAACATGAGCAGCAGCATTTCCAGCGCCTGGATCGATGAGGCCGTCGACACCGGAGCGGGCACCATCAGGATCACCCCGTCCGTGACCAGGGACAGGACCGCGGCAGCGAGCAGTGACCACAGGACTGTCCACGCGACGTCACCGAGAGCCATGTCGAGGCCACAGGCCCACGCGACGATCAGCAGCGCCGCGATCGACGCGGACATCCGCAGCACATCGGTGGCGAGCCTGCCGGCGACATAGCCGCCCGTGGCCCCGGGCAACACGCGCACACGGTCGACGAGCCCGGATTCGACGTCCTGTCCCACCGCCATCGCCGACGCCGCGGCGGTGAACATCGCCGCCTGGAACAGGCAGCCGCCGAGCACGAAACGCAGGTACCCGAAGCCGGATTGCCCTGCTGAGTACCCAAACACCGCGTACAGGCACAGCAGGAAGAGGGGAGGAACGACGAACATGGAGATCAGCGACGCGGTGTTGCGTCGCAACAGCAGCAGATCCCGACGGAGGAACGCCGCGACCGACGTCGCACTCATCGCGCCGCACCCCCCGCGTTCATCGATATGAACACCTCGTTAAGGGTGGGCGGCGACACGCTCAGCGAATCCGGCAACGCTTCCGAGGCCTCCATCGCCCGCGCCACCGCCTCGAGGACCTGCGGTCCGGGGTCGACGTCGAGGGACACCAACTTCCCCGCGACGCGGGCGCGGTCCAGACACGTTCCCCTTAGGCAGCGGGCGAATGCCTCCGCCCCGGCGGCGGTGGCGAAGGACACGCGGAGCACGTGCGACCCGAAGTCGCGACGCAATTCCTCCGGCGTTCCGCTGGCGACGATGCGGCGGTCCTTGAGCAGATGGACGTGGTCTGCCAGCGCCTCCGCCTCTTCCAGGTACTGGGTGGTCAGCACCAGGGTCATTCCGTCGTCCCGCAGTTGCCGGATGAAGCCCCACAACTCTTCGCGGCTGACCGGGTCCAGCCCCGTCGTGGGTTCGTCGAGGAACAGCAACCTGGGCACGACGCACAGCGACGCGGCGATGTCGAGGCGGCGCCGCATGCCACCCGAATAGGCCGACGCCAACGTCGAGGCACTGTCCGCGAGCGAGAATTGCGCGAGCAGTTCCGTCGCGCGGGCGGCCGCGTCGGCGCGGTCGAGTCCGCGCAGACGCCCGAAGAACTCCAGGTTCTCCCGGCCGGTGAGGTTCTCGTCGATCGCCGCGAATTGGCCGGTGGTGGCAATGTCGGCGCGCACGCCCGCCGGATCCTCTTTCACATCGCGCGAGAAGATGCTCACCTCGCCGGAGTCTGCGGTGATGAGCGTCGACAGGATTCGGATGAGGGTGGTCTTGCCTGCGCCGTTGTGGCCGAGGAACGACACGATCGACCCGGCGGGCACGGTGAAACTCACGCCGTCGAGCACATGCTTGCGCATCCGGGCGCCGCGCTTTCCCTTGCGCCCGCCGTCCGGCGGGGCACCTGCCCCGCCTTCGGGCGCGGTGCCTGCTTTGCCCGCAATCGGGTAGCTCTTCGTGAGGTCGCGGACGACGATCGCCGCACCCCGTTCAGCTTGATCCGTCATCGTTTCCCCTTTTCTTCGGTGTCGCAGTGGGCCACTGCCGGCAGCGGCCCCGTGGTCAGATCGTCATGCGGCGTTTCGATATGGATGCCCGCATCGCGGGCGAAGGCGAGGACCGGTTCGAGGAGCCGGGGGTGGCCGACGAGATCCCGGCAACCCGGCACGACCGGCTTCCCCGCGACCGCCAAAACGGTGGCGGAGGCAATGGCCGCGGTCATTTTGTAGGAACCCGGGCCGGTCGCCCGGACGACGGTTGTCTCAGCCGCCGACCCCGCATCGCCCGCGCCGGCGGAGGACAGTGCGACGACCAGCTCGGCGGGTTGCGGAGTGCCCTTCGCCCGCGCCTTCCGCGACGTCACGGCCGCCCCGAGACGGGCGAGCAGACCGGAGACGACGGGCATCGCGTACAGTCTCGACGTGCGGATCTTCTCCACCGACTCATCGGGGAGAGCATCGAAGGCGACGTGGTAGGAATATCCGAGGATCGAGGGGCACACCTCGCGTACGACGTCGATGTCCGGGCATTCGTAGCCGATTCCGCTTTGCGACGACACCGGGTTGCGCCGCACTTCGACGATGGCGCCGCCGAGCATATCGCGGGTGGATGGTCGGCCACCCGCTGCGACCGGTGCGACGTGTACCAACCGCCCATCGTCCGTCTGCGATGCCACGGCGTCGCCGTCGCCCGTCCCGTCTGGGCCCGCGTCCCCGACTCCCCCTCCGGAGAGGGGTTCTCTGGTCGATCCACGTTTTCTGTTCATCGTCGCCGCCTCGCTTCCGTTGCCGATTCCCGATCGGGAACATAACTTGAAACAGTATTAGGTTAGGCAATCCTTATCTACTTATGCCAGACTCGAATTATTGACTTTGCCCCCGCT
>NZ_ACVP01000027.1 GCF_000175635.1 Corynebacterium tuberculostearicum SK141
GGTTCGGCCAAGGCGCTAAGGCTTAAGTGTCATTCATGTCATTTGGGTGCGGACCGCCTCGTCCCTCTTCGCCCTCATCCAGGGCGGTGATGGCAGCCATCTCGTCCTCGGTGAGCTCAAAGTCGAAGACGTCGAAATTCTCCGCGATGCGCGATGGCGTGGCGGACTTAGGGAAGAGGATGACGCCATTTTGCAGGTGCCAACGGATGACGACCTGCGCTGGGCTGACATCGTGCGCCGCAGCGGCGTCGGTGACCTCGGGGGCATCCAAAATATCGCTCTTACCCTGCCCCAAAGGCCCCCATGCCTCAATAGCGACGGTGTGGGCGCGGAAGGCGTCCAGCTCGCGCCAGCGCTGCAGGTAAGGGTGAAGCTCAACCTGATTGACCGCCGGCTTGACGTCGGTCTTGAGCTCCAGCTGGTCCAGGTGCTCGAGCTCGAAGTTGGAGACGCCGATGGACTTTGCCTTGCCCTGCTTTTGCAGCTCGATGAGCTGCTGCCAGGCCTCGACGTAGGTTCCCTTCGCCGGGGTCGGCCAATGGATGAGGTAGAGATCCACATACTCTAGGCCGAGCTTGTCCAAAGATTCATCAAGTGCTGCGGCGGCATCGGTCTGGCGGTCATTCCACAGCTTGGTGGTGACAAAAAGTTCCTCGCGCGGGATGCCGGACTTGGCAATTGCCCGGCCCACGCCTTCCTCGTTGCCATAGATAGCGGCGGTATCGATATGGCGATAGCCCACGCGCAGGGCCTCGGCTACCAGCTCTTCGGTCTTATCCGGATCCATTTGGAATACGCCAAAGCCCAGCTGCGGGATGGTATTGCCGTCATTAAGGGTGATGTTAGGTACGCTCATGCGCCCCAGACTACCTGCCTACTGCAGTGGGCCGAGCGTGATGAATTTATTCCACGTCTCCCACTCATCTTGCAGGCGGGCGCGCTCGTGGGGTGGGGTAGCGGTGCCGTCGATAAGCGCGGCATCAATCATGAGCACGCCATTGTCAAAGAACAACGCGGCGTGCCCCGAGGCGCCATGGCGCAGTACCGGAACCAAGTTCAACCCATCGAAGGACAAGCGAGCATTGGGCCGCACATCCAGCCCGGCAATGGCGGCGAGGGTAGGAGCCAAGTCAATAGGGGAGACTAGCTCGTTATTCTCCCCGTTTTCCGCCACGCCCGGCCATAGCACCGACATGGGGGCATTTCCGCCCAGCAGGGAGCAGACGGCAATGACGCCTTCAACCTGGTCGAGTTCCTCCAAGCTGGGCTGTTCTAGCAAGCGAAAGACGTCTTCACCGGCAGGGTGCGTGTCTTCGCGGACCTCATAGCCCACCCCAGCAAAAACCTCGCTGATGCGCGTGGTGGCTTGGCGCTGTGGGTACTGCCCGGTCAGGGTACCGCGGCGGGAGTCCGCATAGGTTTCCGAAGGCACCCACGTGTTATTAAAACGAACGCCGCGCAGTGCGGTCTCCGGCGCATGGTCAAAGGTCGCAAGAGTGATATCCATGGACTCAATTCTAGGCTTGCCGACGCCCCCTACGGCGAACTTTGCTCACAGAAATCACCGCCGCGGTTCTAGTCGAGCTCTAGTCCCTCGATGCCGTGCATCGTCACGGTCTCTGAGAGTGGCGCGCGGCCAGGAGCCGTGTTGAAGACTGGGCTCGATTCATCGGCCGTACCAAAGGTAATGGCGGTGACCAGCTTGTATTCCTCGTCCACGCCGAGGAATTCACGTGCGGTTGGCGCAATCAGGGAAATCATGCCCTGCGGGATGCCGTGGTAGCCGTGTGCCTCGAGGGAAAGCAGGAAGTTTTCGGTGTAGGTTCCCTGGTCAAAGGCGGCGCGGATGCGGTCGCCCATCGGCGGGATAAAAAGCAGCACCGCATGGGGCGCGCCAAAGAAGCGCAGGTTTTCGCGGATGAACTCCATGCGGCCTTCTTTATCCTCGCGCTTAATGCCAAGCAGCCCGTACATTTTGGCGGCCAGTTCCTGGGAACGCTGGGGATGGATGCCCTCACCATAATCGGTGGTGAAGTCCGGGCTAAGGCCGTTGGTATCGAATTCCTTGATCAGTGCGGCGCTAAGCTCCTTGAGCTTTTCTCCGCCCACCACGTGCACGTTCCACGGCTGGGTATTGGAGTTGGACGGTGCGGATTGAGCGTCCTCCAAAACCTGCTTGATGTCTTCAACCGGCATGGGCTCCGGCAGGAACGCGCGGGGAGAATGGCGACTGCGGATGAATTCGGAATACTTATTCGAGGAAGTCATGCGCGCCACCCTACACATCATCGCATGTGTCTGCCTTAAACCAAGCGTGGCCAGCGCGGGTGAGCGGGTCTGGGGTAGGTAAAACGAAAAAATCGCCCACCTGAACGATGAGCGAAAATGGAGGGAATGACGGGAATCGAACCCGCGTCTTCAGCTTGGAAGGCTGAGGTATTAGCCACTATACGACATTCCCACAGCGCGCTATTGAACGCTGCGCCATACTTTAGCGCACGCGGGGGCAAAAATGAAAATAGGGAACTAGGGTGGCGCTTGAGCCGTTGTTATAAGAGGAATGGCCCTACCAATAGAAAGCGATGATCGTAGTGGGAATTTTGCTCCTTGTGCTGGCAGTCGGCGGAGGCGCGTGGTTTATGTCTTCGCACAACTCCCAAAAACGCCGCGAGGAACGAGAAGCACAGCAATTGGCCGATGCACAAGCTGACGCTCGCCGGTGGATTGAACGCCTGGGCGGCCAAGTAATGCAGATTTCTGGCACAGACTCTGCCTCCCAGCAGGCAATGGCCGATGCGTCCGAGCGTTTCACGGCAGCTAACTCGGCGATTTCGCGCGCCACCACCGCAAAGCAGGCAAACCTAGCGCGTGAGTCCGCTTTGGAGGGCATGCATTATGTGAATGCTGCGCGCGAGATTATGGGCATGAACCCAGGCCCAGAACTGCCGCCGCTCGAGGGGCAGCGCGCCGCCGGCAAGGTGACGGAAAAGCGCACGGTGGAAACGAATGGCCAGCAGATTACTGCCTCGCCGTATGCTTCCGCGGATACCCCGAACTACTACCCAGGCGGAACCGTGGCCGGCCGTCCGGTTCCGGCGGGTTGGTATTCCCGTCCATGGTGGGCTGATGCATTGCAGACCGGCGTGTGGATGGTGGGCTACTCCATGATGTTTAATGCTCTGTTCTCCGGCATGTCCGGCATTGGCTATTCCGCAGCTGCCGCAGAAAGCGGCGACTGGGGTGGAGCCGATGACATGGGTGGTGCTGGCGACATGGGCGGTGACGCTGGAGATGCTGGCGACGTCGGTGACATGGGCGGCGGCGATGACGGCGGCGGCCTATTTGATGGCCTTGGCGATGGCGATGGCGGCGGATTCTTTGACGGAATGTTTGATTTCGATTTCTAGCCGCTAGGCTGTCAAAAGCGGCCTCTGTGCTGCGTTGATTCCATTAAGTGGGGGTCCGTTTAGGAGATTTAAAACGGACACGGTACACTGTCTCAGGTATGCAACGCAGCCAAGGCAACTTGGTGGCCTACATACGGGGCGTGGCGCAGTTTGGTAGCGCACCTGCTTTGGGAGCAGGGGGTCGCAGGTTCAAATCCTGTCGCCCCGACGTATGGGGGTCTGGAAATGCCCTAATAAGGATTTCCGGACCCCCTTTAAGTTTATGTACGTAAAACAATGAAGCCAGGGAGATTCACTCGTGAAGACCACCGTAGACAAGCTGAGCGATACCCGCGTTAAGCTCACCGTCAACGTTCCGTTTGCGGAGCTGGACCAGGAAATCGATCAAGCTTACGCGGCAATCGCGCAGCAGGTTTCTATTCCAGGTTTCCGTAAGGGCAAGGCACCGCGCCAGCTTATTGACGCTCGCTTCGGCCGCGGCCCCATCCTGGAGCAGGTTGTCAACGACATGCTGCCTTCCCGTTACGAGCAGGCAGTCAAGGAAAACGATCTGAAGGTCATCGGCCAGCCGGACGTTGACATTTCCAAGATCGAAGACAAGGACTTTGTGGAGTTCACCGCCGAGGTTGATATCCGCCCTGAGTTCGAGATTCCGGACTTCTCCAAGATCTCCGTTACCGTTCCGGCCCTGAAGGCTGACGAAGAGGACGTCGACAAGGCTCTGGAGGAGCTGGCAGAGCGCTTCGGTGAGCTCAAGGACACCAAGCGCAAGATGAAGACCGGCGACTACGCCATCATCGACATTACCGCTGAGATCGACGGCGAGAAGATTGAAGATGCTTCCACCGAGGGCCTCTCCTACCGCATCGGTGACGATGACCTCATCAAGGGTCTGGACACCGCCCTGCGCGGCATGAAGACCGGTGAGGATAACGAGTTCACCTCCACCATCCAGTCCGGTGAGCACAAGGATGAAGAGGCCACCATCAAGGTCCACGTCCAGCAGTCCAAGGAGCGCAAGCTGCCGGCTATGGACGATGAGTTCGCTCAGATGGCTTCTGAGTTCGACACCATGGACGAGCTGCGTGAATCCACCAAGACCCAGGTGGAGGAGACCAAGAAGGCTGAGCAGGCTGCACAGATCCGCGATGAGGTTCTGAAGTCCGCACTGTCCGAGGTTGAATTCGAGCTGCCGCAGTCCGTAGTTGACGAGCAGGCTCACTCCCAGCTGCACCAGATCCTGGGCCAGCTGGCTCACGATGAGAAGGCACTGGCTCAGCTGCTTGAGGCACAGGGCACCTCTCGCGAGGAGTTTGATAAGCAGACTCGCGAGCAGGCAGAAGAGTCCGTCCGCACCCAGCTGTTCCTCGACGCTGTAGCAGAGAAGGAAGAGCCGGAAGTCTCCCAGCAGGAGCTGACCGACCACATCCTGTTCACCGCTCAGTCCTACGGCATGGACCCGAACCAGTTCATCCAGCAGCTGCAGTCCAACGGCCAGATCGCTAACCTCTTCTCTGACGTGCGCCGTGGCAAGGCACTGGCTGCCGCTATCTGCCGCACCACCGTCAAGGATGAAGAGGGAAACGACGTGGACGTTGACCAGTACTTCGGTGAAATCGAAGAAGAGGACGCTGCAGAAGCTTCCGAGGAGAAGTAATCTCCCGCTTGTAACGCGCTGCTGCCACATGTGTGGTGGCGAGCGCGCATGAAACCCCGGATTCAGGTAACTCAAGGATGAGCCTGAATCCGGGGTTTGTGTCATTGTGAACGCCCTCTAGGAGTCTTTGAGTACTTCGAAGAGGGCATGATGTGTGTTGGCTGGGGATACCGCTAGCCGTTCTTGGCTCTAAAGGCCTCGTCGGTCAACTGCAGGAAGCGCATAACGTAATCCTTGACAAAGTCTGCGGTACGTTGATTGAGATGTCCGGACTCTTCGAAAAGGGTGGGGGATTGGCCCAGAAATACTTCGGGCTGACCAGGGAGCGGCATGTCGAAGTAGGACAGAGCGAGGCGAAGGTTCTTCTGTGAACTGTAGCCGCCCATGCGGCCTACAGAGTGGCTAATGATACCTACGGGAAGGTTCTTCCACGCCACATCTGAGTTGGGTTTAGAGCCGATGTCCACTGCGTTTTTGAGGCAGGCAGGGATAGTGCGGTTGTTCTCTGGCGTAATGAAGAGGATCCCGCTCGAGTTCTTGATGGTCTCGCGAAAGGTGGTGTACTCAGCCGGAGTGGGCTTGTCCGTGACGGCGGGGTCATCGTAGTCGAAGTCATAGAGCGGCAAGTCACGGATTTCCACGATGTTTGCCTCGTAGCCTTCAGGGATCATCGTGAGCACCTCGTGTGCAATCTTGCGTGCAAATGACTCTCGGCGCAGGCTGCCGACGATAACGCTGATATGTGGGGTGGTCATGGTAAACCTTCTTTCTTAGTTGGGTGTAGGGAGACGTGGTCAAGGGAGAAAAGGCTTGCAGCCAAAGGCCGGTGGTGGGCCGGCAGCGTGGGCGGCGGTGAGGAAGCCATCTACTTTGTCTCCTTCTTCATGGCGGAAGTACAGTTCGATGAGTCCTAGAAGCCCCCCGAGGACGGCCTCTCGTGCGGCGGATGTATTCAACAGCCGCATGGCTGCGGGTTGGTTTCCTTCGCGGATGGCTTCAAACAGCGCGATGGTCTCAAGCCAGCTTCCTTGGTCCGGTCGCGGAAAAGGTTTAGAAATCCCAGTCATCATCACTCGTTTCTTCAGCAGTACCAATGACATAGGAGGAACCAGATCCGGAGAAGAAGTCATGGTTCTCATCTGCTCCGGGGGCTAGGGCCGCGAGGATTTCTGGGTTCACTTCCGTTTCTTCGGGCGGGAAATAATCCGGGTAGCCCAAATTCATGAGTGCCTTATTGGCGTTATAGCGAACGAACACGGCTACATCATCCATGAGTCCCAAAGGCTCATATAGCTCGCCGGAATAGTCCAGCTCTAGTGCATAAAGCTCTTCTAGCAAAGAAATGGTGAAATCATGCATCTCCTTCTGCCGTAGCGGGGTCGTGGATTCCAGACCGCGCTGATATTTGTAACCCGAGTAGTAGCCGTGCACTGCCTTGTCACGCAGAATGAGGCGGATCATGTCTGCCGTATTTGTCAGGGTGGCGTGGACAGAAAAGTGCAAGGGAAGATAGAAACCCGCGTAGAGAAGCAGCGAGGAAAGCAACGTCGATGACACCTTGCGTTTGAGTGGATCCGGCCCAAAATAGTGCGCGAGAACTTTCTTGGCGCGTGCCTGGAGAAGGTCGTTATTCACCGCCCAGCGGTATGCTTCATCAATTTCCTTTGTACTGCTCAGGGTAGAAAACACTGAAGAGTATGAACGGGCATGGACTGACTGCATGAAGGCGATGTTGGTATACACGGCCTCCTCGTGTTCGGTGCGGGCATCTTGAATCTGACAGATTTCACCCACGGTGGCCTGGACAGTATCCAGGGTGGTGAGTCCCGTGAACACCCGCATGGTGAGGTTGCGTTCCTCGGGTGTCATCTTCTGCCACGCCGGGAGATCATTAGAAAGCGGGACCTTCTCTGGCAACCAAAAGTTGGCGGTTAGACGGTTCCACACTTCAAGATCCTTGTCATCGCTCACCCGGTTCCAATTGATGGCGCGGATGCGGGCTGAAGGATCATGCCGGTAGCTCGGCGGAGTAACTGAAATGCTGGTTAGTTCAGCACTATTCGATGTTGACGACATAGCTTCTTTCTTTCTGAGTGAATGGTTGTGGACAAGGAGGAGGACCGTGCTCCTACAAAGCACAGGAGACGCAGCCTTCGACCTCGGTTCCTTGGAGCGCGGATTGGCGTAAACGGATGTAGTAGAGGGTCTTGATTCCGGCTTTCCAGGCATAGATTTGTGCCTTGTTGATGTCCCGCGTGGTGGTATCAGCGGTAAAGAACAAGGTCAGGGAAAGCCCTTGGTCCACGTGTTGGGTGGCCATGGCGTAGGTGTCGATGATTTTTTCGTATCCCACGGCGTAGGAGTCATCGAAATACTCCAGGTTGTCGTTGGTCATTTCCGGCGCGGGGTAGTACACGCGCCCCAAGCGGCCTTCCTTGCGTATTTCAATTTTGGAGGCAATTGGGTGGATGGACGCGGTGGAGTCATTGATGTAGGAAATTGATCCAGTGGGTGGAACTGCCTGCAAGTAGGCGTTGTAGATGCCGTCTTGCATCACTAGATTCTTGAGCCGTAGCCAATCCTCGCGTTGAGGGATCTGCACGCCTGCTTCGTGGAAGAGCTGTTTTACGTGTTCAGTGGTTGGCGCCCAGTCTTGGTCGATGTATTTGTCAAAGTAGGCGCCAGTGGCATAGGTGGATTCTTCGAAGCCTGTGAATCGTTGCCCTTTTTCAACCGCGAGTGCATGGGATGCGCGGAGCGCATGGTAGGTCACCGTGAGGAAATAGATATTTGTAAAGTCCAGTGCCTCGGCGCAGCCATAAGGAATACGCTGTGAAGCAAGGAAGCCGTGGAGATTCATTTGGCCCAGACCAATGGCATGCATGGAAGCATTTCCGTGAGCGATGGAGGGAACAGCTTCGATATTCGTCAGGTCTGAAACCTTCGTGAGGGCACGCACTGCGGTTTCGACGGTCTCCCCGAAGTCCGGCGATTCAAAAGCCTTCGCAATGTTGAGCGAACCTAGATTGCAGGAAATATCCTGGCCAACGGTGGTGTAGTCACCCGAAGCTCCGTAGGTCGATGGCGTGTTGACCTGGAGGATTTCGCTACACAGGTTGGACATATTGATATGTCCTTTGAGGGGATTAGCGCGGTTGACCGTATCCTCAAAGAGGATGTAGGGGTATCCGGATTCGAACTGAAGCTCAGCCAGCGTGGTGAAAAACTCGCGGGCCTTAATGGTCGTGTGAGAGATTCGCGGATTGGCAACCAGCTCGTCGTAGTACTCGGTGATGGACATGTCAGACATGGCTACGCCGTACTCGCGAGCGATGTCATACGGGCTAAAAAGATGCATATCCTTGTTCTCTTTGGCCAGGCGGAAGGTTATATCTGGAATAACAACCCCCAGCGAAAGAGTCTTGATGCGGACTTTCTCATCGGCATTTTCCCGCTTGGTATCCAGGAAGCGAAGAATATCTGGATGGTGCGCATGCAGGTAGACGGATCCAGCGCCCTGCCGGGAGCCCAATTGGTTGGCATAGCTGAAGCTATCTTCGAGAATCTTCATGACTGGGACTACGCCGGAAGCCTGGTTCTCAATCTTTTTGATCGGGGCTCCGGATTCGCGCAGATTGCTCAGCAACAGGGCCACTCCACCACCGCGCTTTGATAGTTGCAGTGCAGAGTTCACGCAGCGGCCAATGCTCTCCAAATTGTCTTCGATTCGCAGGAGGAAGCAGGAGACCATTTCGCCGCGCTGGGCTTTGCCTGCGTTGAGAAAAGTAGGGGTGGCGGGCTGGAAGCGTCCGGTCATGATGCCATCCACCAGCTTTTCTGCGAGCTCTTCGTCGCCCTGTGCAAGGTATAAAGCTGTGGTGGCGACGCGTTCTTCGTAGCCTTCTAGGAATCGGGAGCCATCAAAGGTTTTCAGTGCATATGAAGTGAAGAACTTAAATGCGCCGAGGAAGGTGCGGAACTGATGCTTAACTCGATGTGCTCTGTCGTACATGGCGCACAGAAAGGCGTCATCATAAAGCTCAAGGAAATCCCGCTCGTAGTACTCGTTATCAACCAACCATTCCAAGCGTTGCTTGGTGGAATCGAACTGATGCATGCGGGGAGCGACATGGTGCGTGACATAGTCTTGTGCTGCCTGAATGTCCTTGTCAAACTGGATTTTTCCAGAAGCGTCGAACAAGTTCAGCTGCGCGTTGAGTGCGTGGTAGCTCTTGCGCTTGCCGACACCGCCGGCATTGTCTGCTGAAGCGGTGCGGGGCGTAGCGCCAATAGTCTGTGTGGGGGTGGCATCAAGAGGCCACATTGTGTTTTCCAATCTGTGTGATGCGGATGTGTTCTTCATCTTGTGGGGGATTAATGGGGTGTCATCGTTAGCTGCTTTTGCTGCTCCCAAAACTTCTGAAGGCCCTGCTTTACGGCGGCGATGTCCTTCTGGGTGCCGAGAAGCTCGAAGTGATACAGCTCCGGTACGTGGCACTTGGCGGAAATGATGCGTCCGGCGACGCAGTAAGCACTTCCGAAGTTGGTATTCCCTGAGGTAATAACGCCCCGGATAAAGGAGCGGTTGATTGGGTCATTGAGGAAGTCGATGACCTGTTTGGGGACTGCGCGTTTGAGCGAGCCGCCGCCGTAGGTGGGAACGATGAGTACGTACGGGTGTGAAACCTGGATCATCCCGGTTTTCTTGGGGCGCAGTGGAATGCGCACCGCGGGTCTATCTAAGCGTTCGACGAATCTTTTCGTGTTCTCTGAAACGCTGGAAAAGTACACCAAATCTGGTGAGTCTGACATAGCAATCCTGCTCATCCTGGCCTTAGCCATAAGTGGGATAGGTGATATTCGAAAAGACTAACTACGCAATGCCGTAGTTGCAACTACGGTCTAACGTAGTTTTGAAAAGGGCAGGTGAGAGCAGGATTAATGCAAAGGGGAATGTCTAAAGGTTGTGGTGTGCTACAAACACTGCGTCGGTAGCTGGGCGTCCAAGTGCTACCCACTGAGTGCCGCCGGCCACCTGTATTTCGAGAGAATCTGAAAAGGGCGCTCCCTCGCGCGTGCTAAGAACAGCCCCAGTGACAATGCCGCGCTCTTCAAGGAACTTCAGCAGTTGTGGGTCGGAATCAGAAATGCGTTCCACGGTCACCTGCGATTGTGCACCGCTGTCGGTGAGGCGATGCGCACTGGGGATGGTGATCTGTCCATCAACCGTAGGGATAGGATCGCCGTGCGGATCCCTAGTGGGGTAATCAAGGAACTTATCCACACGTTCTATGAGCATGTCAGACACCGCGTGTTCGAGATTTTCGGCTTCATTATGGACTTCGTCCCAGGTGTAGCCCAATGCTTGAACCAAAAAAGACTCAAGCAATCGGTGACGGCGCACCATGACCAATGCGTACTGCCTGCCAAGTTCGGTTAACTCCACAGAGCCATAGGGCGTGTGTGACACGAGCCCTTGCTTCGCCATTTTGCGCACTGCATCGGAAACCGAGGAGAGCTTGAGTCCCAGCTGTTTCGCTATAAGCGTGGCGGTAACGGGCTCGGATGACCATTCCTTTAGCCCCCAGATAGCTTTCAAATAGTTCTGGGTACTGGTGGACAGCTCGGAAACAGACATGAGTAAATGTTAACCCAGCTTCCGTGTGCGCCTTTGGCGCTGTGGCCCAACGCTCATAGCGAACAGAGGCCAAGTTTGAGAGGAATGCCGGTAAGGTGGGGCCAGTTAAAGCATTCTTCACTTGAAGGAGAACCACTAATGTCTGAGAAGATTTCAATGAACTCGTCGTCTACGGGTATGAATCTGAGCGATAGCGTGTACGAGCGCCTGTTGCGCGAGCGCATTATCTTCCTGGGAACCCAGGTCGATGATGAGATTGCGAACAAGCTGTGCGCCCAGATCCTCCTGCTGTCCGCCGAGGACCCCACTCGCGACATTTCGCTCTACATCAACTCCCCGGGTGGCTCTGTCACTGCGGGCATGGCTATTTATGACACCATGAAGTACTCGCCGTGCGATATTGCCACGTACGGCATGGGCCTGGCTGCCTCCATGGGTCAGTTCCTGCTTTCCGGCGGCACCAAGGGCAAGCGCTACGCTCTGCCGCACGCGCGCATTATGATGCACCAGCCTTCCGCTGGTGTCGGTGGTACCGCTGCGGATATCGCGATCCAGGCTGAGCAGTTTGCTCAGACTAAGCGCGAGATGGCCGAGCTCATTGCAGAGCACACCGGCCAGACTTTTGAGCAGATCACCAAAGACTCCGATCGTGACCGTTGGATGACCGCACAGCAGGCTAAGGACTACGGCATTGTTGACCATGTCATTGAGTCCGTTAACGGTCCGCTGAGCAACTAGGGAATAAGGAGAAAATCACTATGAATCAATCCCAGATGCCAAGTTCCCGCTACGTTCTGCCGTCCTTCATTGAGCAGTCCGCACAGGGCACTAAGGAAACCAACCCATACTCCAAGCTTTTTGAAGAGCGCATCATCTTCCTGGGGACCCAGGTGGATGATACTTCCGCCAATGACATCATGGCGCAGTTGCTAGTCCTGGAAAGCCAAGACCCGGACCGTGACATCACCATGTACATCAACTCGCCGGGTGGTTCCTTTACCGCGCTGATGGCTATTTATGACACCATGCGCTACGTGCGTCCTGACGTTCAGACCGTGTGCTTGGGCCAGGCTGCTTCCGCAGCAGCAGTGCTCCTAGCTGCGGGGGCACCGGGCAAGCGCGCAGCGCTGCCAAACTCCCGCGTGCTTATCCACCAGCCGGCGACCCAGGGTACCCAAGGCCAGGTTTCTGACTTGGAGATCCAGGCCGCCGAGATTGAGCGCATGCGTAAGCTGATGGAAACCACCCTGTCTGAGCACACTGGTCGTACCGCTGAGCAGATCCGCATTGACACTGACCGCGATAAGATTCTGACCGCTCAGGAGGCCGTCGAATACGGCATCATCGATACGGTCTTTGATTACCGCAAGCTCAACGCTTAATTTGGAATAACTTATTCCACGTGGCCCCTGCCGCGCAGCCGGATTCCGGTTGCGCGGCAGGGGCTTTTGGCATTGTGGGGCAGGGAAGGGGCAAAGCCCTGCTAAATCTTGCTGCACCCGAATGGGGTAATGCTCTCTGCGCAATATCTGCAGGTCGTTCGGTTTATTTCTATCGTGCGACACTAAACTTATAATGGCCGATTTGTGATTTAGGCCTCCAAGTGGTCAGATGTTTTCATGGAGAAACACACATCTGAGGCGGCGGCCCAGGCTGCTGCGCCCACGCCGCAGAGCGGCGAGCGTACATTCTTTGGTCACCCTTGGGGTTTGGCCAACCTCTTTGGCGTGGAAATGTGGGAGCGCTTCAGCTTCTACGGCATGCAGGCGCTTGTCTTGCTGTACATGTATTACGCCACGACCGATGGCGGCCTGGGCCTAGACCGCGCGGACGCAACGTCCATCGTGGGTGCCTATGGCGGCTTGGTGTACATGGCCTGCTTGTTGGCTTCCCTGGTTGCCGACCGCGTCTTGGGTGCAGAGCGCACCCTGTTCTATTCGGCCGTTCTGGTTATGGCCGGCCACCTCGCGTTGGCGTTTATCCCCGCGGTAACTGGTTTGGCCATTGGTCTTGTCCTCATTGCGATTGGTTCCGGTGGCGTTAAGACCACCGCGCAGGTTGTGCTTGGCTCCATGTATTCCCGCGATGACCCGCGCCGCGATGGTGGTTTCTCCATCTTTTATATGGGCGTCAATATCGGTGGCCTCTTCGGGCCGCTGATTACTACTGCGTTGTGGGGCTGGAAGGGCTTCCACTGGGGCTTCGGCATCGCGGCAATTGGTATGGCGCTCGGCCTGATTCAGTATTCCCTGATGCGCAAGACCACCATCAAGGATGCAGGGCATGAGGTTCCAAACCCGGCTAGCTCGAAGCAACTGCTCATGGGTGGGGTTGTGGTAGCAGCCATCATTGTGATTATGGTGGTGGCATTGGCTACCGGCGCAATTCAAGTAGACTGGCTGTCCAATATCGTCACCGCGGTTGCTCTGGTTGCAGCAATCTATCTATGGGCGCAGATGTATACCTCGAAGTTGGTGACCCGCGAGGAAAAGAACCGTCTGTTGGGCTTTATTCCGATGTTTGTTTCCGGTGTTTTGTTCTTTGGCATCTTCCAGCAGCAGTTCACCGTAATGACGATTTATGCGGATGTGCGCTTGGATCGCCACATGTTTGGTTGGGAGATTCCGCCATCACTGGTTCAGTCCATTAACCCGATCTTTATTGTTATTTTCTCCGCTATCTTCGCGGCGATGTGGACGAAGCTAGGGAATAGGCAGTGGTCCACCCCAGTAAAGTTCGGTGTAGCCAATATCGTCATCGGCATTTCCTTGTTCTTCTTCCTGCCGTACTCGGGTTCGGCGGCGAACTCCACGCCGATGTATGTCATCATCCTCATTTTGTTCCTGTTCACTATGGCGGAGCTTCTCCTGTCGCCAGTGGGCAATGCACTGGCCACCAAGGTGGCGCCGGTGGCATTCCCGTCCCGCATGATGGCGGTATGGATGATGGCGGTGGCCATGGGTACCTCACTGGCCGGCTCCTTGGCTAGCTTCTATAACCCGGATGATGCAGGCGCGGAGAATACCTTCTTTATCTCTCTTGGTGTTGTATCCATCGTGCTGGGTGCGATCCTGCTTGTCCTAAGCCGTTGGGTGGTAAAGAAGTTCTCCACCTTCCGCTAGGTTTGGTAAAACACCCTTAAATGGGAGGTATGTTGGCTTGATGTTGGCATACCTCCCTTAGTGGTTTTTATCACTCAGGTTAAGTGGGGGAGGCGGGGGAATATAAACGCATTAGCTGCGGATAACCTCTCATTAGAAAAAGTGAGAGAGCTGATTACACGCCCCAGTAGGTTAACTAAAGGTTAACCAAAGAAAACATTAAAGAAAATCAATTGTCTGTGGATAGGCGCAGGAGTAATCTGCATTTCGTCCGCGACGCGTGAAGGCGCCGTAGATGCGTACCGTGTTCATCTGTTTTCTTTCCAAGGGGCCAACGCTGTGACAGCGACTCTGATTATCCTCGGTATTGTGGTGGTAACCGCCCTTGCCTTTGACTTTACGAACGGATTTCATGACACTGCCAACGCGATGGCTACGTCCATTGCCACCGGTGCTTTGAAGCCTTTTACTGCGGTGGCAATCTCCGCAGTCCTCAACCTTGTCGGTGCTTTCCTTTCGGTCAACGTTGCTGCGACCGTGGCAAAGGGCATCGTTAACCTTGATTCCTACGACCTGTCTGGCGCCGCCGCTGATACCGACGGCCAGGCGCTTTTGATGGTCGTCTTCACCGGCCTTATCGGCGGCATCATCTGGAACCTGTTCACCTGGTTGCTGGGTATGCCGTCCAGTTCCTCCCACGCCTTGTTCGGTGGCCTTATTGGTGCCGCCTTCGCCGCGATGGGCTCTACCGGTGTGGAGTGGTCCTCCATTGCCGGCAAGATTATTATCCCGGCCGTTGCCTCGCCGATTATCGCGGCGCTGGTATCCGCATGTGCGACCTTCCTTATCTACTGGGTTACCAACACAATTCCCAACAAGGCGAAGAACGAGCACTTCCGCCACGGTCAGATCGTCACCGCCTGCCTGGTGTCCCTGGCGCACGGCGCTGGCGATGCGCAGAAGACCATGGGTGTTATCTTCCTGGCATTGGTTGCTTCCGGGCATGCGGTTGCTGACGCCCGCATTCCAACCTGGGTTATCGTTTCCTGTGCTGTGGCTATCGCGGCCGGCACTTTGTCCGGCGGCTGGCGCGTTATCCGCACCCTGGGCAAGGGTCTGGTGGAGATTGAGTCCCCGCAGGGCATGGCCGCGGAAGCTACCTCCGCAGCGATCATCTTGACCTCTGCTACCGGTGGTATGGCACTGTCCACCACCCACGTGTCCACCGGTTCCATTTTGGGTACCGGCCTGGGCCGTCGCGGTGCCGAGGTTCGCTGGGGTGTGGCCATGCGCATGGTGTCCGCATGGCTCATTACCTTGCCGTGCGCTGCGTTCGTGGGCTTTGCTACCTGGTGGTTGGCACATGGCGTCTCTTCCTTTACTAACGTAGCAACCGGCGCCATCGTGGACTTCGTCTTGCTGCTGGCAATGGCCGCACTCATCGTGGTTCGCTCCCGCATGAACCCGGTGGATGCTTCCAACGTCAACAATGATTGGGACCCGAACTCCGAGTCTGTGGATTCCTCCATGGGTGCGGGCTCTGACCGCAAGGAGCCAGTTGCTGCCGGTGCCGCACCAGTGTCCGCTACCAAGGCGGAGGATGCCTCCGCGCCGTCTACTGCTCAAGAGGAGCGCTAAACCATGACTGCTGCAGAAATCTTCCAGTCCCTTATTCACGTTGCAGGCTTGGCGCTGGTCTTCGGCGCTGGCATTCCGCTCCTGTTCTCCCTGGGCATGCGGTGCATGACCGGTGATCCAATTCGTGACGACAACGGCGTTGTCGTGGGCGATACTCCGGCAAGTACGCAGATGAAGGTACTGGGCTGGACCGTCTATGCGGTGTTGGCCGTAGTCATTCTCGTGGCCATCATGTGGATTGCTCGCGATACGCTGGACCACTACTTCGGCTTTACGCCGTTCGGTGACCTATAAAGAATCCCCTTGCCTGAGGGCAAACCTTCCGTGTGATGCGCGGCACACTTTTCCAAAGTTAACAAAAGGTTAACTTTAAGCGACCTAGGGGTTGCTTAGTGGAAGTGTGCCGCGTATATTCTTCTCTATCAAACAGAGAGAAAGCCACATGGAGGTGTGAGAAATGAACAAGATGCGTACTTTGATGGACGGCATCGCTGATGCGTTCAAGGGCTCCACCACTGGAACCGGCCTGGACACCGTTTCAGAAGCTCCGGTTCGCGCTTTGGTGGCAGAAACCCTGCTTGACGCTGATAAGACCCCTGCTACTACCAAGGACGTAGCAGAGGCACTAGAAACCGTCACCGGTCATGCTCCGGATGAACACGAGATGCTCGATGCAGAACTTTTCCTGCTCGACTTCGATTGGCTGCAGTAAGCAGCACCTGAATGAAATCCCCACGAGGCCCCTTGCCGCACACTGTGTAGCAGGGGGCTTTGTGCTGCGTGGGGCACACGGGGGCGTCGGTAAGCGCGGCTAATCGCGCGGCGGCAGGATGGCCTCAGGGGTTTCGGGCAGGAGCTGGCCGCCATCGATAATAAGGGTTTGGCCGGTGATATAGCCTGCCTCTTCCGAAGCCAGGAAGGCCGCTGCGTTGCCAATATCGCGTGGGGTGCCCAGGCGGTGCAGCGGTACCGAGCGCGTCATTTGATCGAGGTACTCCTGGCCTTGGGCCTCGAGGCCCTCGGTGAGGATATTGCCTGGGAGGACCCCGTTGATGGTGATGCCATCGCGGGCCACCTCGAGCGCGGCCGAGCGCATAAACCCCTGCTGGGCGGCTTTGGAGGCGCCGTAGTGGGCCCAACCGGGAAAGCCCGTGTGCGAGCCGGTGATAGATGTGGTGATGACGATTCGTCCATAGCGGCGTTGCTTGAGGTAGGGGAGCGCCTCTTGGACCACCTTGAAAGTGCCGTGGGCGTTGATGGCAAACATCGCCTCCCACTTATCATCGGTCATCTCTGCCAGCGGGCAGTTGGGAAAGACGCCAGCATTGGAGCACACAATGTCGAAGCCGCCGTGCTCGGCAGTGACCTGGCGATACATGTCCTTAACCGAAGCGCGGTCGGTGACGTCCACGCGAATGGCGCTGGCACCCAACTCCTTAGCGGTAGCGGTGGCGTGGTCTAAGTCGATATCGGCGATGATGACGGTGGCGCCGGCCTCCCGCAGCGAGGCGACGATGCCGCGGCCAATGCCGGAGGCGCCGCCGGTGACAACGGCTACCCGGCCTGTGAGATCGAACATGATGCTCCTGTTCCTAAAAGGGGTGGGATGAGGGTGATTTCACCTTCTAGTTTAGGCCGCAGGAGCAGGAAGGGCCTGGGAAATTCGCCACGCGGGAGGGAATGAATGAAGGGCCTGTCGGGTTGATTTACTAAGGTAGAAACAGATGAAGATTAAGCCGCTCGGAAGGGTAGAATCGTCCTTCCAACTGTGGATAGCGGTACGAAAAGCGAGTGTGAAAGAACTTAATGGCACGTATGCAAGAAAGCGCTGACCTGCTCAAGTGTTCCTTTTGTGGCAAGAGTCAGAAGCAGGTGAAAAAGCTCATCGCCGGCGGCGGTGTCTACATCTGCGACGAGTGCATCGAGCTATGCAATGAGATCATCGAAGAGGAACTGGGCCAAGAGCAGGCGCAAGAATCCTCTGATGCAGAGGTGCGCCTGCCCCGACCCTCGCAGATTTCCGCCTTCCTAGACAAATATGTCATTGGCCAAGACAGGGCCAAGCGCGTGTTGTCTGTGGCGGTGTATAACCACTACAAGCGCATCAAGGCCGAAGAGTCGGCCGCGTTGGAGGCCCGCCGCAAGAAGGCCGAGGGCGATGAGGTGGAGATCTCTAAGTCCAATATCTTGATGTTGGGCCCCACCGGTTCCGGTAAGACCTACCTGGCGCAGACCTTGGCCCGGCTTCTCGATGTCCCCTTTGCCATTGCCGATGCCACCAGCCTCACCGAGGCCGGCTACGTGGGTGAAGACGTGGAAAATATCCTGTTGAAGCTGCTGCAGGCCGCAGACTTTGACGTGGAGCGTGCCCAGCGCGGCATCATCTACGTCGATGAGGTGGACAAGATTTCCCGTAAGTCGGAGAACCCGTCCATTACCCGCGACGTCTCCGGTGAGGGCGTGCAGCAGGCGCTGCTGAAGATCTTGGAAGGCACCGTGGCGGCCATCCCGCCGCAAGGCGGCCGCAAGCACCCGAACCAGGAGTTTATCCAGCTGGATACCTCCAATATCTTGTTCATTGTGGCCGGCGCATTCGCGGGCCTGGATCAGGTCATTGCGGATCGCGTGGGCAAGAAGGGCGTGGGTTTTGGAGCCAACCTGGATACCAAGGACGAGCGCGAAAAGGTCGATCTCTTCTCCCAGGTACGGCCTGAGGACCTAGTGAAGTTCGGTCTTATTCCAGAGTTCATCGGCCGCCTGCCTGTCGTGGCCACGGTGGATAACCTGGACCGTGAATCCCTGGTCAAGGTGCTCACCGAGCCCAAGAACTCCCTGGTTAAGCAGTACAGCCGCCTCTTTGAGATGGATGACTGCGAATTGGACATCGAGCCTGCGGCATTGGATGCCATCGCGGAGCTCGCCTTGGAGCGCAAGACGGGTGCGCGTGGCCTGCGCGCCATCATGGAAGAGCTTTTGGTCCCAGTCATGTACGACCTGCCAGACCGCGAGGATATTGCCACGGTACACATCACGTCGGAGTGCGTGACCGAGGGAGCGGAGCCGCAGTTTAGCTATAAGGATGAGGCAAAGGAATCCGCTTAAGCCGGCGCTATTACTCCTCGTTGTAGATATCCTGCGGGGAGGCCTCGTCGCCTTCCTTGGTATCGAACGAGGACGAGGTGAGGTAGGACTCGTGGCCTGAGTCCGGAATATTGGCGGTCAAAAACGCCAGTACAGCATCGACGGTGAGCCTATGCATGCCGTCGATATTTTCTTGGGTATTGAAGTTCACGCCCAGCATGTTTTCCACCATCACCTGATTGGTCACGCGGTAGACCGTCAACGAGGAAATCAAGGTGAAGATGTCATTGGCGGAAATGCCCGGGCGGAAGGCGCCGGCGTCTTGGCCCAAGAGCAGCAAGCGGTCAAGGTGGAGGGCCACCCCGGCGACGTCGGCAATAGCCTGCTGTGCCGGGTCCACAATCTGCTGGTTAGTTTCCCATACCAGCATGCGGATGGCCTCTGGATTGGCTACGCGCTCGTGGAAGAGCCAATCTACCAACTTGCGCACGCCTTCGACCGGAACTGCGGTATCGATTTCCAGGGCATCTTCAGGCGGATTGAGGCGCTGCGCGGCGGTGCTCAGCGCACGCAGGTACAAGCCCTTCTTATCGCCAAAGTGATAGTGAATCATGCGCTTAGACATGCCGGATTCTTGGGCGATGGTCTCTAGCTTGGTTTCTGTAAAACCAAAGCGAGAAAACTGCTTGATCGCAACGTCCACCACGGAGTCAATGCTGACGGATTCCGCGTGGGCAGCGTGAGGAGAATCCGCCTGGTCTGCAGCCTGCAGTGGGTCAGTATTCTCAGTGCTCATTGCGTAAGTCCTTAATCCTTGCGGCGCGGCGGTGGCGCGGTGAACTGATGTCTAGTAGTGCGGGAGTAGGCAATCCCTATGCATTCTGGGTGTGCAGCGCGGGGGAGTGTCCCGCATTTCCTTTTCCTATCATGCCCGATTAATCACCCCGTGCGGGAGTTTCTGGCCCATTGGGGGCGCTAATTTGGAGGTGAATGGGGGTAATTTAACGCAAGTGCCCTAGATTTTCCCTCCAAAAGAGGGGGCCAGATTCACAGCGCGGAGGCTGGGGGTGGGGCTAAGCTCGGGGATGAATTACATTGTCGCAGCCCTGATTGAGGAGGCTTTTACATCATGACTCAGCCCGTCAAGATCACTGTCACCGGCGCCGCCGGCAACATCGCGTATTCGCTGCTGTGGCGCATCGCTGCCGGCGATGTGTACGGAAAAGACACCCCGGTAGACCTAGCATTGCTGGAAATTCCCGCTGCGGTGGAAAAGGCTAAGGGCGTAGCCATGGAGCTCAATGACTCCGCCCTGCCGTTGGTTAACTCCATTACGGTTACTGATGATCTGAAAGAAGCCTTTGAGAACACCTCCGCCGCCTTCCTTGTCGGCGCTCGCCCACGTAGCAAGGGAATGGAGCGCGCCGACCTGCTGGAAGCCAATGGCGCCATCTTCACCAAGCAGGGCAAGGCTATCAATGACTACGCCGCGCGCGATGTCCGCGTGCTCGTGGTGGGCAACCCGGCCAATACCAATGCGCTCATCGCGGCGAATAATGCACCGGACTTGGATGATTCCCAGTTCACTGCCCTCATGCGCTTGGATCACAACCGCACCTTGAGCCAGCTAGCGCTAAAGACCGACAAATCCACCACCGATTTCACCAAGGTGGCGGTCTGGGGCAACCACTCCGCTAGCCAGTTCCCGGATATCACCTACTCCAACGCTGAGGTGGACCAGGACTGGTACCGCGAGGAAATGATCCCCAAGGTGGCCAAGCGCGGTGCGGAGATTATTGAGGTACGCGGCAGCTCCTCGGCCGCTTCGGCGGCGTCGGCAGCCGTGGACCACATGCATGACTGGATCCATGGCACCGAGGACTGGCGCACCGCGGCGGTGCCATCGGACGGATCCTACGGCGTCGACAAGGGCCTTATTTGCGGATTCCCCACGGTCAGCCGCAATGGACAGTGGGAGATTGTGCAGGGGCTCGAGCTCACTGAGTTCCAAAAGGAGCGCATCGAGGCCTCTGTGGCCGAGCTGCGCGAGGAGCGCAAGGCAGTGGCGGACCTGCTCTAAAACCCGCTCGGGGCGCACCTCATACTCGGTGCGCACCCTGCCTGGCTGAGCCGGTTGACGTGCAAGGTAGAATCGGCCAGGTGACTGAGCAAAATAATGAGCAATTAGTTGGTACCAACCGCGCCGATGCGCTGCCCAAGTCCTGGGAGCCGCAGGCCGTAGAGAAGGACCTCTATGAGGGCTGGGTAGAAAAGGGCTACTTCACGCCGGATGCGAATTCGGAGGCTGAGCCTTATTCCATCGTGCTGCCGCCGCCGAATGTGACCGGCCAGCTGCACATGGGACACGCCCTGGACCACACGCTGATTGATTCCATTATCCGCCGCAAGCGCATGCAGGGCTACGCCACCCTGTGGCTGCCCGGTGCCGATCACGCCGGCATTGCCACCCAGACCAAGGTCGAGGCCAAGCTCAAGGAGACCGAGGGCAAGAAGCGCTGGGACTATGAGCGCGAAGAATTCATTGACAAGGTCTGGGAGTGGAAGGAGCAGTACGGCGGCACCATCCAGAACCAGATGCGCGCCATCGGTGACTCCGTGGACTGGTCCCGCGAGCGCTTCACCTTGGATGATGGCCTCTCCCGCGCCGTCCAGACCATCTTTAAGAACCTCTACGATGAGGGCATGATCTACCAGGCCAACCGCCTGGTGAACTGGTCGCCGGTGCTTGAGACCGCCGTCTCCGATATCGAGGTCGTTTACAAGGACGTTGAGGGCGAGCTGGTCTCCATCCGCTATGGCTCGCTCAATGACAATGAACCGCACCTCATCGTGGCCACCACCCGTGTGGAAACCATGCTGGGTGACGTCGCTATTGCCGTACACCCCGACGACGAGCGCTACGCCGACTTGGTGGGCAAGGAGCTGCCGCACCCGTTCCGCGATGACCTGACGCTCAAGATCATCGCCGATGATTACGTAGACATGGAATTCGGTACCGGCGCGGTGAAGATCACCCCGGCGCACGACCCGAATGACTACGCGATGGGCACCCGCCACAACTTGGACATGCCCACGGTCATCGATACCACCGGCCACATTGCTAATACCGGCACCCGCTTCGACGGCCTGACCCGCGAGGAAGCCCGCGTGGAGATCCGGGAAGCGCTGCGCGAGCAGGGCCGCATTGTTAAGGAAATCCGCCCGTACGTCCACTCCGTGGGCCACTCGGAGCGCTCCGGCGAGCCCATCGAGCCGCGCCTGTCCCTGCAGTGGTTCGTAGACGTGGCCAAGATGGCCAAGGCCTCTGGCGACGCCGTGCGCGAGGGCGATACCACCCTGCACCCGCAGTCGCTCGAGCCGCGCTACTTCGAGTGGGTCGATGACATGCACGATTGGTGCATCTCCCGGCAGCTGTGGTGGGGCCACCGCATTCCTATCTGGTACGGGCCCGAAGGCGAAGACGGCCAGCGAGACATCGTCTGTGTCGGCCCTGATGAGGAGCCACCGGCAGGGTACGAGCAGGATCCGGACGTGCTGGATACCTGGTTCTCCTCCGCGCTGTGGCCATTTTCCACCCTGGGCTGGCCAGAAAAGACCTCGGATCTGGAGAAGTTCTATCCCACCAACGTGCTGGTCACTGCCTACGACATTTTGTTCTTCTGGGTGGCTCGCATGATGATGTTCGGCACCTTTGCCGGCACCCACACCCCGGAGCTGTTGGGCGAGGGCACCGATGGCCGCCCGCAGGTTCCGTTCAAGGACCTGTACCTGCACGGACTGGTCCGCGATGAGCAGGGCCGCAAAATGTCTAAGTCCTTGGGCAACGGCATTGACCCGATGGATTGGGTGCGCGATTACGGTGCGGATGCCCTGCGCTTTACCCTTGCCCGCGGTGCCAACCCTGGCGTGGACCTGCCGCTTGGCTCCGATGCCGCCGCGGCCGCCCGCAACTTTGCTACCAAGCTCTTTAACGCCACCAAGTTCGCGCTCATGAACGGCGCTGGAGCGGCCACGCTGCCGAACCGTGCGGAGCTTAGCGACGCCGACCGGTGGATCCTTGACCGCGCCGAAGAAGTCCGCGCCAAGGTGGATGCCTACCTGGATGACTACCAGTTTGCTAAGGCCAACGAGCTGCTCTACCACTTCACCTGGGACGAGCTGTGTGACTGGTACTTGGAGATTGCCAAGACCCAGATCCCGCGCGATGGCGTAAGCGAGCAGGGCCGCAATACCCAGATCGTGTTGGGCCGCGTGCTCGATGTCGTCCTGCGCCTGCTGCACCCGACCATGCCATTCGTGACCGAGGTGCTGTGGAAGGCGCTGACCGGCGGCGAGTCCATCGTCGTGGCGCCATGGCCTACCGTTGCCGATACCAATGGTGGCGCCACCAAGGATGAGGTGGCCGCCCGCCGCATCGAGGACGCCGATAAGCTCATCACCGAGCTGCGCCGATTCCGCTCCGACCAGGGCGTAAAGCCTTCCCAGAAGGTACCGGGCCGCCTCGACTTTGCCGCAGCGGATCTCGTCGGCCAAGAGGAACTGGTGCGCAACCTGGCCAATACCACCGCCCCGGGCGAGGACTTCGATCCTTCCGCCTCCATCGAGGTGCGCCTTTCCCAGGCCACCGTGGAGGTCACCCTGGATACCCACGGCGCCGTGGATGTAGAAGCCGAGCGCAAGCGCCTGGAGAAGGATCTGGCCAAGGCGAATAAGGAACTGGAGCAGACCGGCAAGAAGCTGGGCAACGAGAACTTCTTGTCCAAGGCGCCGGAAGAAGTGGTCAATAAGATCAAGGAGCGCCAGCAGGTCGCCCGCGAAGAGGTCGAGCGCATCACCAGCCGTTTGGAGGGCCTGAAGTAGTGGCGGACAAGGACAAGGAGACTGAGGACTTCGAAATCGTCGATGCCCTCAAAGAAGGCACCGATGGTGGCCCGGTGGAAATCACCGAGTCCGGCCTGACTCTCAACTTGGGCATGGGCAGCGAGGACGAGTACAACGAGGCCGCACCACAAGAGGTGTCGGCCGAAGAGCTGCGCGCCCTAGCGGAGGTAGAAGACGAGCTCAACGAACGCTGGCCGGAGACCAAGATTGAGCCTTCCCTCGACCGCATCGAGATGCTCATGGATCTGCTTGGCCACCCTGAGCGTTCCTTCGATGTCATCCACATTGCCGGCACCAACGGCAAGTCCTCCACCGCGCGCATGGTGGATTCGCTCCTGCGCGCCTTCCACCGCCGCGTCGGCCTTGTCACCAGCCCGCACCTGCAACGCGTTACCGAGCGCATCGGCATCGATGGCCAGCCCATCCACCCGCGCAACTATGTGCGCATCTGGCACGAGATCAAGCCCTTTGTGGAGATGGTCGATGCCCAGTCGGACGTCCCCATGTCCAAGTTCGAGGTCCTCGTTGGCTTGTCCTATGCCGCGTTTGCCGACGCCCCCGTGGACGTAGCCGTCGTTGAAGTCGGCCTCGGCGGCCGCTGGGATGCTACCAACGTGGTCAATGCGGACGTTTCCGTCATCACCCCGGTGGGCTTGGACCACACGGACTACTTGGGCGATACCCTCGCTGAAATTGCCGGCGAAAAGGCTGGCATTATCAAGCCGCGCGAGGACGCTGATGACCCGCTGACCCCGAATGAAAACATCGTGGTCATCGCCGAGCAGGATCCGGAAGCAATGCGGGTTATTCTGCAACAGGCCGTGGACGTGGAGGCGGGCGTCGCCCGCTCCGGCTCCGAATTTGCTGCCCTCGAGTCCCGCATCGCCGTCGGCGGCCAGCAGGTCAACATCCAGGGCCTTGGCGGCCTGTACGAGGACATCTTCTTGCCCCTGCACGGCGAGCACCAAGCCAAGAATGCTGCCGTGGCTCTTGCTGCGGTGGAGGCGTTCTTCGGCGCCTCGGCCGGCCACCCGCTGGATGTTGCCACCGTGCGCAATGGCTTCGCGCAGGCAATTTCTCCTGGCCGCTTGGAGCGCGTGCGCACCTCACCAACGACGTTTATTGACGCCGCCCATAATCCACATGGTGCCAAGGCGCTCGGCGCGGCGCTGGACCGCGATTTCGACTTCGCCCGCCTCATCGGTGTGCTCTCGATCTTTGCGGATAAGGACGCCACCGGCATCCTCACCGCACTAGAGCCTTACCTCACCGAGGTAGTCATCACCCCAAACTCCTCGCCGCGCGCGCTCGATGCCTACGACTTGGCAGAGACCGCCCGCGATATCTTTGGCGAGGAGCGAGTGTACGTAGCCGATAACCTGCCGGGCGCCTATGCCCAGGCCGTGGAGCTTGCCGAGGACGCCGAGGTCCAGTCCGGCTCCGGCATCATCATCACCGGCTCGGTCGTCACCGCTGGTGATGCCCGCGCGATGTTTGGAAAGGAACCCGCATGAGCCGCGACAATCACCACCCGCGCGGAGAGCACCAGCCTCGCCCGCCCCGCCGCACCCGCGGCCGCGGCCGCGAAGAACAGATCCCGGAAAACGAGATCGGCCCCCTCGGCATGGGCCAAGCCCCAGTCAAGGACCCGCTCAAAAGCTTCAACGGGATGGTCATTGCCAGCTCCCTGACCATGGAGGCGCTCGCCCTATCCTTCGCACTGCCGATGCTCTACAAGCTCTATGACGGTACCTTGTGGACCCCCTTTAACTACGGCTTTGTCATCGCCGCAGTGGTATTCCACCTCGTGATGATCGCGTTCATGAATAAGAAGTGGGCGCTGTCCGTCATTGTGTGGGCACAGCTGTTGTGCGTCATTGTGGGCTTTATGGTCCACTGGGCCGTGGCCGCCATCTTTATCATCTTTGGCATGGAGTGGTTGCTGGCCGTCTACCTGCGCAGCAACCTCATCGCCCGCATGAAGCGCGGTTACCTCACCACGCAGCACCTCAACGAGAAATAGGCTCGATACCTTCGGCGGGTGGGGCAGACGCGATAGACTAGCGCCCATGCGCACTCTCTATCTCGTCCTTGCCGCACTCGCCTGCATCGCCGCGGTGGTAGCCCGCGCCGCTACGGGAACGCCGTGGCTACCGCTAGTCGCCCTCATCATTGGCGGCGTTTTTCTGGTTTTGGCGCTGCGGAGCAACTTCGAACCGGCCAAAGAAGCCACCTTCGAGGATTTGGACAAGGAACAGCGCGCAGAGCTGCAACGCCTGCTGGCCAATGGCCAGTTTGGCGCCGCAGTAGGCCAGGTACGCCTGTGGTTCAGGGGGACTTCGCAGGGGCGCGCTGAAGAGATAGTCAAGCGGCTCGCAGAGCATTAGACGCCAGATTTTTACCCCAACGGGATACCCCAGCGCGCGACGCATGCGTGCGGTTTCGGTACAGTGTGGGGCATGACTGAACGTACACTGATTCTCATCAAGCCGGACGGCGTAAAGAACGGCCACGTAGGCGAAATCATCTCCCGCATCGAGCGCAAGGGCCTGAAGCTGGCTGAGCTCGATCTGCGCGTTGCTGACCGCGAGACCGCGGAGAAGCACTACGAGGAGCACAAGGACAAGCCATTCTTCGGTGACCTCGTCGAGTTCATCACCTCCGCACCGCTTATCGCTGGTGTTGTTGAGGGTGAGCGCGCCATCGAGGCATGGCGTCAGCTGGCTGGCGGCACCGACCCAGTCTCCAAGGCCACCCCAGGCACCATCCGCGGCGACTTCGCTCTGACCGTTGGCGAGAACATCGTCCACGGCTCTGACTCCCCAGAGTCCGCTGAGCGCGAGATCGCTATCTGGTTCCCGAACCTCTAAACTTTTGCGCACTTAGCGCATCATTCAGCCCGAGCCTGTAGGCTCGGGCTTTATTTATTGCTTGATCCATAAGCCCAGGCGGAGAGCCGCATACCGAGTATCCGGCCCTACCCTGAATAAGTATTGAAACGGCAAAGCCGCAAATACGTAGAGAAGCAGAACTGGAGCAGGGGTTTTGTTTCGGGGCTGAAGGTGCTTAACGCGGCAGATCATTGCTGAGGATAATGCACGCGAGGTCATTCACCTCTCAGACTAGGACTGGAGTTCTCCTAATCGAAGGAGAGTAACTGGCGCAGTGTGCGGAAGGCTTCCTTTTGCACTCGATGGGTAACGGTACGGCCCGATTGTTGCTTGATTAAGAGACCGGATTCCCTCAACTTGCCGAGGTGATGAGATACCGTCGGTTGGCTCAGGCCGGAAAGCGCGGTCAACTCCGTAACACTCATCGGGCCGCAGCCCTCGTCGCACAATATGGATAGCAGGCGCAGGCGGGCTGGGTCAGCAAGTACTTTAAATTGCTGGGAAAAGCGGAGGGAGTCGCCTTGGCTGAGTGGGCCACTGCTCAGGGAACAGCACTGTGCATCCGGGGTGCTATCGGCATTGCTAGGGGAGGAGTCCATGCACACAGTATAAGGAGTCTGCCTCCCATTCCGTTATATTGACGAGTATCAATATGGGTGATTAAAGTACTGTTCGAAAGTTGAATTCCTCGGCGTACAAGGAGAGCCATGGCCGTTACGCAACGCCCAAAGTTGTCATTTCTCGATAGATTCCTTCCTGTGTGGATCATCATGGCCATGGCTGTGGGGCTATTGATAGGCCACTTTCTGCCAGGCATTGGAGAAGCACTGTCTGCTCTAGAGGTTGGCGGTATTTCTCTTCCAATCGCGCTGGGCCTGCTAGTTATGATGTATCCGCCCCTGGCTAAAGTTCGCTACGAAAAGACTCGAGACATTGCTGCCGATGGTCGCCTGATGGTGATATCTATCGTGCTGAACTGGGTGGTGGGGCCTGCATTGATGTTCACCCTGGCGTGGATATTTCTTGCCGATCAGTCAGAGCTGCGAACCGGCCTGATTATCGTTGGGCTAGCCCGTTGTATCGCAATGGTCCTAGTGTGGTCCGATCTCTCCTGCGCCGATCGGGAGGCCACCGCCGTTCTTGTCGCCATAAACTCTGTATTCCAAGTAGCCATGTTTGGCGTCATGGGTTGGTTCTACTTGCAAGTTCTACCTGGATGGTTAGGCCTAGACACCACCTCTGTTGAATTTTCTTTCTGGTCCATCGTCACAGCGGTTCTTGTGTTCCTAGGAATCCCCCTGCTGCTTGGCGTGCTCTCACGGGTGTGGGGAGAAAAGGTCAAAGGACGCGAATGGTTCGAAGACCGTTTTCTCCCGGCAGTCTCGCCTTTGGCGATGATTGGTTTGCTCTACACCATCGTGCTGCTGTTTTCACTGCAAGGCGAGCAGCTGGTAGCCCAGCCGACAGCCGTGGTGAGAGTGGCGATTCCACTGGTTATTTACTTCGTTGGAATGTTTTTCCTTGCCTTGGGCGTAGCAAAAGCCGGGGGAATGAACTACGCACAGTCTGCTTCCGTGGCTTTTACAGCAGCCGGAAATAACTTCGAGCTAGCCATTGCAGTTTCCATCGGCACCTTTGGCGCCGCGTCAGCACAGGCCCTCGCCGGCACCATCGGGCCACTGATTGAAATCCCAGTGCTCGTGGGCCTCGTTTATATAATGCTCTGGATAGGCCCGAAGCTCTTCCCAGGAGACAAAAGCTTGCCAAGTTAGCGCCGGCCCACTTGATACAGACAGCGAACCCCAGTCGGCGTGATGGTGATGGTCCACTTTGCGGGCGCGGTGCGCAGTCCCATGCGGCTCAGCTTCACCAGGTCCGCCTTTGCTAAAGCATCGAGCTGTTCGGATAGAGGGTCGAGGTCTACCTTCATGAACTTCGAGAGGGCAGTGGAATTAATCGTGTTTCCCTGCACCGCGCCGGCGGCGACGAGGGCGGTGAGGATGTCCGAGTGGGCGTCGGCAAGCTCCAAGCGAGCCTCCGTAACCCCGTCGAGCGGGTCCTTTTCCAAAATCTTGTTAATGCGGCGCCGACCGATGCGGAAGGACTGGGAAAACATGCTCCATATGCCAAGCGGCAAACCAAAGGCCCACCACGCGCCGGATAGGACGCCGGCAACGGGCGGGGCCAGTTCTACCTCTGGGAGCAGGCCGGCCGCGCTCAGTGGCGCCATGATCAACGGTGCAGCGATCGGGATAAACGGGGCAATATAGGCAATCGTGGGATAGTCGCCGTCGCGGAATTCCTCTTGTGCAGCGTTGATGCCGCGCGGGTAATTGCGGATGAGGTGCACCAAGCCCAGCACTGCAAAGACGGCAAAAACACCGGCTCCCATCAACATATAATCCACGCCCGTGTTGGCGAAGCCAATGGCAAAGCCGGCCGGCACGCCAAAATAAAGTGCGGAGCGCACTGGGACTTCATTACGCTGTCGGTACTGCGCGAGTTCGCGCGCGGGGATTCGTGCTAGTTCGGCCACCCCGCCAACATAACACCGCCTGCCAGCTTGGCCGCGGTTCTGTGACACAATGGGGGATAGCGCGTACGAGACGCGGCATAACTTCATATCCCACAAACTTTTATAGCGCGCACTATGCCTCGTGCGGCGGCGGTACGGTCTTCGGCCGTGCCTGCGCCCGAGGCCGCGCCAAATACAGACGATGTACAGGAGTAAGCCCAAAAATGGTGGCACAGAACTCTCAAGAAACAACTGAAAGCCTCAAAGCGGCGGCGTCTTTGGCCCAGAACCTGGACCGCGGTCAACTCAAGGATAAGACCCGCGTGTATTCCCTGGCCAAGCAGCTGGGGCTTTCCTCGCGCGAGCTGGTGGCACAGCTTAAAGACATGGGCCTGAAAAAGAGCGCGCAAAGCTCCCTTTCCCGCGAGGAAGCAGGCCAGGTGCTGGACACTGTAGCGAACGCCGCCGCGGTTGCCGACGCCCCTTCGGGCGACACCACCGAAGTACCGGCTGAAGAGCCCGAGGACAAGGCCGCCGCACAATCGGAAGAGAACCCAGACGAGGAACAGGAAAAGAAGCCGGCGAAAAAGCGCGCCAAGCGCGCCCGCAAGGCCACCCGTAAGTCCGCCGCCGTAGCGCCTGAAGAGCCGGCAGATGCCGCCGAGTCAGGGGAAGGGGAGCAGTCCGCGGAAGATGAAGAGCACCTGCGCCACCGCGTGCGCAAGAACGTAGACAATGAGATCTCCCAGATCGAAGACAAGGTAGAGGCATCGCTGGCCCAGGCCGCAGCCGAAACTGGCGCAGCCGCCGAGGAGCCTGAGGACGCTGAAGCGGCAGCCCCCGAAGCAGTAGAAGCCACGGAGGAGGCGGAGAAAGCACCTGCGAGCGGCTTTGATACCGGAACGGTTGATGCGGCAAAACTGCACGAGGCGCTGGCCGAGGCCGGCGAGGACTTCGAGGATGACTACTACGCCCCGCACATCGTTCCGCGCGCGGAATCCGAGGAAGACTCCGGGCACTATGACTTTGCGCCCATCTTCATGGCCCCGCAGCAGGACGAAGCAGCGGCATTCGCACCGGCAGTAGACGCAGAGGAGGAGGACTTCGCTGCCGACGACTCCGCACGCGATGACAATGAGGGCGCAGCGGATTCCGCCGACGAAAACCGTGGGCACTCCGGCTCCGGCTCCGACCGCGGTTCCGGAAAGTCTGAGGGCCGCCGCCGTGGGCGCCGTGGCGCATCCCGTGGACGCGGCGCCGGTGCAAAGCGTGAAGAGCAGGCAGGCGAGCCCGAGCACATTGAAGAGCCGAAGGCGATCCGCGGCTCCACGCGCATCGAGGCGCAGAAGCGCCGTCGTGCTGAATTGCGCGAAAAGGGCCGCTCCCGCCAACATATCGTTTCCCAAGCGGAGTTCCTTGCCCGCCGCGAAGCCGTCGAGCGCACCATGGTGGTGCGCGATAAGGAGCGCGAGGACGGCGCCGGCATCATCACCCAGGTGGGCGTGCTGGAAGATGACCTGCTGGTCGAGCACTTTGTGACCACCGAGTCCCAGGCCTCGCTCATTGGCAATATCTACTTGGGCCGCGTCCAGAACGTGCTGCCGTCCATGGAGGCGGCCTTCGTGGATATCGGACAGGGCCGAAACGGCGTGCTCTACGCCGGTGAAATCGACTGGCGCAAGACCAAGCTGCACGGGCGCGCCCGCAAGGTAGAAAACGCCCTGAAGTCTGGTGACCAGGTGCTGGTGCAGGTGGCTAAGGATCCCATCGGCCACAAGGGCGCGCGACTTACCACCCAGATTTCCCTTGCTGGCCGCTACCTGGTCTACGTACCGGGCGGGCGCAGCGCCGGCATTTCCCGCAAGTTGCCCGCTCCGGAGCGCAAGCGCTTGAAGGATATCCTCGGCCGCGTGGTTCCAGGCGATGGCGGCGCGATTATCCGCACCGCCGCTGAAAACGTCCCAGAAGAGGCAATCGCTACCGACGTCAACCGCCTGCACAGCCGGTGGGAGGACATCGTGGCACACGCTAAGAAGGAGAAATCCTCCAAGGGCGCCAAGCCGGTGACCATGTATGAAGAGCCCAATATGCTCATCAAGGTGGTGCGCGATCTCTTCAACGAGGACTTCACCGAGCTCATCGTCGATGGCAAGCGCTCCTTCAATACCGTCCGCGCCTATGTGGATTCCATGGCGCCGGACCTTGCGGACCGCGTGGTGCGCTACCGCGCCAAGGACCACGGCGGGCAGGATGCCTTCGAGGCTTACCGCATAGATGAGCAGCTGCATAAGGCGCTCTCCCGCAAGGTATGGCTGCCGTCGGGCGGCACGCTGGTTATTGACCGCACCGAGGCCATGACCGTCATTGATGTTAATACCGGCAAGTTCACCGGCTCTGGCGGCAATCTAGAGGAAACCGTTACCCGCAATAACCTCGAGGCGGCCGAAGAAATCGTGCGCCAGATGCGCCTGCGCGATCTCGGCGGCATGATCGTCGTGGACTTTATCGATATGGTCCTGCCAGAAAACCAGGATTTGGTGCTGCGCCGCCTGAAGGAAGCCTTGGGCCGCGATCGCACCCGCCACCAGGTCTCCGAGGTCACCTCGCTCGGTTTGGTACAGATGACCCGCAAGCGCTTGGGCACCGGCCTGGTGGAGACCTTCTCCACCGAGTGCGAATGCTGCAACGGTCGCGGCATTATCATTCACCAGTATCCGGTGGACGAGGCCGAGGACGATCAGCGCTCCAAGCATTCTGGCCGCAAGTCCAAGGCACACAAGAAGCAGCACCACGATCCGCAGCAGCACCCGACTGCGGTGGCGATGCATAAGCACGAGCTTGACGACGCCCCCGAGAGCTCCTCCAAACCTAAGCGCTTTAAGAAAACCCAGGCGCCGGTCTACGGTACCGAGAGCGAAGAGGCCGCGCGAGAATCTGCGAAGACGTCGTTGGAAGACCTGGTAGCAAACGTTGTTGTGGATGAGCGCGGTCCGGCTCAGTCCCACGCTGGATCGGAAGAGCACAGCGGAGACCACGACCGCAGCAAGGAGCGCGGACGTGGACGCGGTCGTCGCCGCGCGCGCAAGCGCACTCAGACTGAGGTTTCCGATATCGAGGCCATCGCGTATGCCGCGGCGGATAATGCGGCCGAGAGCGACGAGGTGCAGGAATTTAATTCCTATGTCCCCGATGCGGATACGGACGCGGACTCGGGTGCCGTTGCTCAGGCACACCCTGGTGCAGCGGCCCGCTCCAAGCGTGGCAAGAAGCCGCGCCGGGCGACGCGCCGGTCGAAGGTAACCCGCGAGGCCGTAGGCGGTGAGCAGAAGGCACCGGAAAAGAAAGCCGCTCCGGAGAAAGCAACTGGAAAGACCTATGACGAGGCAGTAGCCGAGTTTGAGGCTTCCCCGCGCCGCAAGCGCCGCACCCGCGGCAATTCGCGCTCCGATAGGCGCCCGCAGCCGCAGGATTTCGCGGTCGCCGGTGAGCAGGACTCTGCCGACGGCGACGGTAACGCCAGCGGGGCTGAAGCCCAGCACGGAGAGAAGACCTCGCGCGAAGAGCGCAAGGCTCGCGGGCGTGGCCGCCGTCGCTCAGTGCGCACCCAGCAGGCCAAGCGCCGGAGCACCTCGCGCGTGCCGCACGAGGTCAAGGAAAAGGCGCAGGAGCACGAACACAAGCAGGCGGGCGGGTCCGCCGAGCAGCGCCATGAAAAGGCAGCTGGCGCCGCACGCGCGGGGCGCGCCGGTGGCAAGGGCCGTGGGCGTCGCCGTGCCGTGCGCCAGGCCGCTCCTAAAAAGGCGGTAGCAGAGAATCCGAAGGTAGCGAAGACCGCCCCGGGCCGTTCGACGCAGCAGGATGGCTCGTCGGATCGTTCCGGTGCTGGCCAGCGGGCGGCCACGGGCGATACCAAGGTGCTGCGCCGCGGAAAGAAGAGGGCGGTGCGCAAGAAGGGGACGTCGGCAAGCGCTAAGGCCCCAAAGGCGCAGGATAACGCCGCTCAAAAGCAGTCTTCCGCACGCGGCGCACACCAGGAAAACGCGCGCGCTAAGTCTGGGCGCGGCCGACGCCGCGTAGCACGGCGAAGCACGTCTTAGGGCTACGCCACGCGGGCACAAAAAGCGTGGTTTGTATTTTGTGCCCGCTACGGGGTAGTCTTTGACAGTCGCTGTTTAGTACTCACGGCGCTGGATCAGTCCGACACTCACTTGGTGAGCTGTGCGGGCATGTTCGCGCGGGAACTAAACGCAATGTGTAAGTGTCCATTCGGAACGCGGCCTCCCCGGTTGCTTCCGAGCGAGTTTAGATAAGGGGTAACCCTCTATGTACGCGATCGTCAAGACCGGCGGCAAGCAGTACAAGGTTGCTGAAGGTGACCTCGTCAAGGTCGAGAAGATCGAGGGTGAGCCAGGCTCTGCCGTAGCTCTCACCCCGGTTCTGCTCGTCGATGGCGCCGATGTTAAGTCCAAGGCTTCCGACTTGGAGAAGGTTTCTGTCTCCGCAGAAATCGTTGAGCAGGGTAAGGGCCCGAAGGTCGATATCCTGAAGTACAAGAACAAGACTGGTTACAAGAAGCGTCAGGGCCACCGTCAGCCTGTGACCACCTTGAAGATCACCGGTATCAAGTAAGCCTTAACCGGCTGTAATTATCCCTAAAGGAGGGAAAACCACATGGCACACAAGAAGGGTGCTTCCAGCTCCAGCAACGGTCGCGATTCCGAGTCCAAGCGTCTCGGTGTCAAGCGCTTCGGTGGTCAGCAGGTTAATGCCGGCGAGATCATCGTGCGTCAGCGCGGTACCAAGTTCCACCCAGGTGAGAACGTAGGTCGTGGCGGCGACGATACCCTGTTCGCGCTTGCAGCTGGCTCCGTTGAGTTCGGTATGAAGCGTGGCCGTCGTATGGTCAACATTGTTCCGGCTGAAGAGGTTGCTGCAGAAGCAACTGCCTAACTAAGGCCGACTGAGAAAATATCCCCGAACAAGCTCTTACTTAAAGTGGGAGTGGTTCGGGGATATTCTCGTTTTATAAGCGATCTTGGTTGTGGTGCTGCGAAGCCACAGACCGCTCCCTTCTTACGTCGGCTTTGGGGGAGGGCAAATAAACTGCCTTACCGATGTAGAGCTATAGGAATCTGGTAGGCGTCACCTAGGTGACACTGTGCCGCATATGCGAATACCAAGGAATGCAGTGGTTTCGGGGTAATCGAGCTATTGGAATAGCTATGGGTAATTTCGCTCAGAACGCTTCAAGTTTTGCTTCTCAAAAACCGACTCGCATGCAGAGCCGTTCCTCCAACACGCCAGTGATGGAGCACTTGAAGGAATAGATTCTATGGGGCAATAAATTCCTTGATTTTAGCTGGACGGGAACCCAAAAATTTCTTCATTTATCCTTGTCACACGGTTGGAAAGGTTTAATTTACCGAGTAACATACTTGAGGAATAGCGCTGAGATTGTGCGTTTATGCGGTAAACGGATCATATTGTTTTCGGCGGTTTTGTAACCGGAAGGATTACGCAAATATGGCTTTTTCTGCCAATAGCCAGCATCGTTTCCATAGTCCGCTCACCGTGCGGTTGATGGCCTGTGTAACGATCCTTTTAGTCGGGTTCGCGCTCCTAGTAGTGCCTCATAATGAGCCTCAGGCTGAGGCCGCTACTACCTCGACGACCACTGGCTCGCCATTTGGGGACTGCGCCTTCCGAAAAGGAACCGGCGTAACCGAGCCATGGGCGAGCCAAATTTGTTGGTTGGATGTTAGCAACATGACCACGCCTGGTCACAAGACCAGAAAGATTGGCGACTACACCATTGAATTTGATCTCTCGATTGCTGCTAAAGACTCGGCGACCAACTATACTGCGGAACCCAATCCTTCGTGGAACCTAGCCGTCTTTGGCAAGCCCGGCTTCTTTGAAAAAGAAAGTGAAGATCTCAAGGACGTCCTGCAAATGACGGGCGGCAACAATAGCTTCACTAGGTTCACGTTGGATAACATAGTGGTCAAACGAGGGGAAAACTCTTCTCCCGTGTCGAATTATCGGTTCGCAGTCGCCGATGCGGAATCAACCGGTGCGGGCGGTCCCGGTGAAATGATCAGCGTGGACGGAGGACAAGTAAGCGCACCCACCGAGCTCAAATCAGGAACCGGTGAGAAACGTGCCTGTGAACTCAAATTTGGTGCGGGTACTGAACCAATAGAGAGGGAGTGGGGCTCAGCCGCCGATGGAAGGAGCCGCGGTTTTGTCTGCCATTCAAAGCAAACCGGCAGTCACGCTTCCTGGATCGTTGGAGTGGATAAACCGCAAAAAATGGAAATCAGCATGGGCTCTTTTCGTAACGGTACCCAAGCCGTCGCCATGGGCGTGGCATTGAGCCGAATCAATTTCGGTTCCGCCAAGGATTTCGCCCAAGTAGAATCCACGACCGAGGAAAAGCTGAGCGGTCAAACCCGAACTGCTAGCTATACTCCGTTCCTACGTGACGGGAATGCGGATACCGATTTGCCGGCACCAGAAAATGGTTATACCACTGCGATGCGCAGGTTGGACACGACGGGTACTGCGCAGGACCGGCTTGGCTTTCGGTCGCAGACTAATCCAAAGGACAAGGCATTCGATCGGTATGACCCCGTATGGACCTGTACGCTTAAATCCTCCGAGGGAGCTAGTGAGACCAAGGTAATTAAAGGGGGTAGCGTTCCTGATGGGTACTCTCTTGAAAAAGATACTGCGAGTGGAACGTCTCGGCTGCTGTTGCCTTCAAGCGAAACAAGACAACCTAATTGTAGCGTTGTTTGGAAGTCAAAATTTAAGCCCGCTTCTTTGACCTTGGGCAAGAACGTAGAAGGTTCAGCTGCGAACTTTAGTGATGTGCAGCTACAAAAATTTACGCTGCATTATAAGTGCACTGCACCTGCTGGGTTCACGACTGCATACCCAGACATCAAGCTGGAAGATGACGTACAGCTCGAGCGTGGTACAAACACCGTAATCGACCGATTGCCTCAGGGCGCTAGTTGTACTGTAACTGAGAAGTTGACGGATGGTGGTCAACCCGGTGCAGGGATCGATTTCAGCCTGTCTTGGAATGGGCAACAGGCAACAGGAAATATTAATAGCCCCGTAAACGTCGATCTTAGCCCCGCAGCAGGAGACACCAGTGGTGTTGTTGCGGGTTCAGCAAAAGCCTTAAATAAGTATGACTATCAAAAAGCTTCGCTGAAACTGAGCAAGCACATTTTGGGAAAGCCTGTCAGCGACGGGAAGGTAGGGGGAACCTACCGATTCGGCGTGCGGTGTGAGGGCACCAATTTGGGGCAGCGAGAAGTCTCCTTTGATCTGAGTAAATCCAACCCCACCAACGCAGTGACGATTCCGGATCTTCCAGTGGGGCGCGACTGCGTCTTAACCCCGTTGACTGACCTTACTGAGCAGCAACGCCAAATGATCAAACTGGATAAGCGCGACGGTTCCCTAAACGGCCAGCACCTTGATCCTGATGGAAACAATGGCTTTCACTTCACCTTGGATAAGCAAGGCGATACAAAGGAACTACACTTCGAAACCAGCTATTCCTATTTAACTTCGCCTCTAGTTATCCGCAAAGAGATAACAGGTTTGGCCGCGGGTAACGACGAGCTAAAGGCATTAAACTTTGATATCAATTATCGTTGCTCTGCTGAGGGACAAACCGTAAGTGAGGGTAGTACTACAATCACCGCAGAGGATGGCGAAAAGAGCGTCGGCGAAGTACGAATCGGCGCAGATTGTTTAGTCTGGGAAAATGAACCAGGAGATACCACCACTACGCACTTTCAAGGTGCTAAGGTTCGCGCCTCGGATGCTAGCGACAAGGTAACGGAACTGGATAATTCCGACGCAAAAACTCAAAAAATAACCACTATTCGCAAGGCTTCTGGCACAGACCGCAACCTTGTGACGGTTTCAAACATCTACGATCCAAAACTGGGAACCGTGGACCTGCATAAGGTTGTAGATTCACAGGTCGAGGGTGTTCTACCCGATTCCTATACTTTCACGTATCGATGTGGAACCCGAAACATTGCGGGAGATAACGGTAAGGTTCTGCCTGTTGAGCTAAGCGGTAAAGTAGTCGTGCCAGGTGATGGAACGATGCGGTTGGAATCTGATGATCCCGACCTTGCCTCGAAGCTAAATAGCCAAGATGGAAAGTTGGGTGTTCCCTACGGCAATGACTGCACCTTCACTGAAGAGACACCAAATGTTGCTGGTGGAATTATCTTCAGCACAGATGTTGATAGCGCAAAGACAACGGTCAACGCCGAGAACAATACCGCAACGGTAACCAATAAATTCACCGCTGCCGGAAAAGGCCTTACGGTTTCCTTGCGTACCGGCGGGCGGAGCACTCTTGCGCCTGAATCGTTGTCGTATTCATTGCGTTGTGACAATGGCTATACCACCAATTTTGACCTTAAATCCGGCGATCAGGTAGTCATTCCTGCCCAGAAAGTTCCGAAGGGCACTAATTGCTCGCTAAAAGAGTCTGGTGACTCAAATAAACGAACCTCTGAAAGCGGCAACGAATATCCGATTCGCAATGATTCAGAATACTTGTACGCCGCAGACGATAATGAAGGTAACGATATTGGCGACGGGGCACAGTTCACTATTGGGGACCAATCAACCATGGATGTGCATCATCACTATGACTTCATCCAAGCTTCGGTTGAGGACTCCAAGCAGGTGGAGTTTAACGACCCTGATTCCTTGATCTCTGATGCACGCCGCAAAATTAAGTCGGAGCGTATCTTCCCTGTCGAACTGAAATGTACTAACCCAGATGGCTCCGCAGGCATTGACGTCACAACGACCGTTCAACAAGGACGGCCAAGCGAACCTATTCAGGTCAACGTGGGCTCCGACTGTACTGCCTCAGAGGGAGAAACAACCACAGCGGTGGGCATCACCCTGGACAAGTCGATTAACGTCAACGGAACCCCCACAGAGGGAGGAACGGCGAAGTTTACTGTAGGCAATTCAGATAGTGTCGACGTAACCTTCGTAAATACCTATTCCCGTCGAACCACGTATATTGAGCTCAGCAAAAAGGCAATTTTGCCGAGCGACAGCATTCGTGATCAGTACAAGAATGCCAATAAGGATCTGCAGGATGCGCTTTATGATCACCATTTTGATCTAGTATGCCGTGATCCGGAAACGGGAGACGAGGCAGTACTGCAGAGCCAAAGCGGATCCATTAAGGGCGAAGGCAAGACTACCTTCACCGGTGTCCCGGTGGGTGCGGATTGCCAAATTACTGGTGACCACTTTGGCTCCCTAAAGCTGACCATGAACGATGGCAGCGATGATCTAAATGCGTACTTACGGCCCGCGTATATTGACTGGGTGGTGGATAGGCAAGGTGGAAACGCTTACCCAGATCAGAAGCTGGATAATGAAAAGACAACCTCGCCAGCATTCCTTACTGTGGATGAACCGAATGACAATAAGATTCGTCTCGACAACCACTATGAGTACGAAACCTCAAAGGTAAAGATCAGTAAGGATCTAGTAGGCAAAGATGGCAACCTGAAGGAAATTCCGGAGGATTATCCTTTCAATTTCACTATGCAGTGCAAGGCCATTGGCTATCAGACAAATAATATTGGTGAGACCTCTTTTATTCCAGAGAAGCTGCGTCCGCAGTCGAGTTATATCTTGCCGTCGACGTTGAAGAAATCGGAGTTTAACGGCACTGGTTCAAACGGTGATGAGTCCATATTGTCCTTCGCTTCGGACGAAGCTATCGTGCCTGCTGGTTCGTACTGCAGGTTCGCTGAAGAAGAGAGCTCTAGCACTCCGCAGACTTTGCGGATTACACCAGACGAGCGAACCGTGACTGCGTATGCGCCAGCCCCAGACGCAAGTGACGTTCAGGACCTGCATTTTGTCAATCGCGTTGAGCGACGGACTGCTCCAGTGAAACTAGTCTTGAGTAACTTTGGTTACCTGGTGGGTGCCGATTCCCAAGGATATGAAGCTAATGTTGTGTGCAAGGATCCCGCTGACTCGGCGGCCTCTCAACAATTCCCACTAGCTTCTGTTGCTGCTACAGAGCTTTCCCAATCGGACCAGGCCCCGGCAAATGGCCAAACTATGGACCTGCCAGTGGGCGTTGACTGTGAACTGGAGCTCAGCGGTCCGGCACTACAACCCCGCGGCGAACTTGAGGTGACGAACGGCGAACGAACCCCGTTGACTCAGTACACCAAATGGTCGCAAGGCGAGCGTGAGGGTGCACGAGGATTGCTTTCGGATATTCCTTCCGAAGACGTATCTGCCGAAAACAAGAACCTCAAGTACTCTTTCGCTACGGCTGGAAATCTTCCTTCGGATAAGACGGAGCTAGTAATCGGTGTGGATATTTACCACCCTAGGGCTCATTATGATGCCACCTTTACCAAGACTACAGATGGGGCCGTGGGCAAGGATGCTACTTTCCGGTTCGAGCACTCGTGTAGTGATCCAGCGTTGAGCGATTCTTCGCAGAGCAACGCTTTCACGCTTAAGGCAGGACAAAGTTATACGATAAAAAACATTCCGGTGAACAGTCCTTGCACCGTTAATGAAGTAGATGACGGTGTGAAGAACAATGACTCGATTTTCCATATTTCGCAGCATGGCGATTTGGTTGAAGCAGATACTGAACACTCTGCGGCTATTCCTGGCAACCCTAAGGAAAATGGTTCTGAGCCGATCCGACCGGTATCGTTCACGGTTCGGCCGGTGACAGACGGGAAAGATACTTCCCGCTCTGGTGACCGTTGGACGCTGACCGCCAATAATAAATTCGCGGGCATAAGCGTCACGAAGTCGATTGAGGGCACGCCTTTGGGCAACCTAACCGGCGATCTTTTTGGAACCACCTTGTTGCCTGCTGAGGCCGAGAAGATGAGTATGTCTTACGAGGTAGCCAATGATGGCGCGTATGATCTGTCCGACTTCCGAATCCAAGATGCTTCTCTTGCAGGACTAACCCTGGTTAAGGACGGCACATCGGTAGAATTAGGCGAAGATGGAGTCGTTCCGTCGAGCGTATGCGCACCGTCACAGTCCCTGGCTAGGGGAGAATCTTTCACTTGCTCCTTCGACGTTGTAATCCCAGCAGACAAGGACGAGACCTATCGCTATCCGGATTCAGGCCAGCCTGAAGTTAAGGTGACCGCGCAGGCCTCTGAGGACGGACATCAGTTCACTACCTCAGCTAGTGATTCTCACGGAGCGCTTCGACCTTCTGGGCTCATCGGAGGTCTACTGCCAGAAACCGGAATGCAGACCTTGGTGTGGGTACTGGTACTTGGGTTGATCCTCTTAGGCTTCGGCTTGTGGCGCTATCTACGTCGTCCAGATGAAGATGGCGAAGAAGATCGTCCAACCGTTCAAGATTAAAGCGCCGCGCACTGTTCCTGCTCCTTGAAATAAAAGGGGCGGGAACAGTGGGGCAGGGTCCGCAGAGAATGCGCAGCGCTTTTCGGTATATGAACGGCTAGAGCGCGTGTTTTATAGCCGCGAGATTTCGCGGCGATTAGAGCCGAATTTCGGTTAATAGCAGTCCTATTTAAGGAGGATTAGTTTGCAAGAAAACTAAAATATGACCCAAAACTTTGCCGGCGGGAGGAGCTTCGCAATAAGTATCTCCATGGGTAGTAGCGCCCGTGCGAGGATCTGGAATTAGTATTTGTTAGATACTATTTTGCGATGCTTGGATTTAATGGTTCTTCCGCTTGTGCTGGGGTTATGTATTCACATATACTCTGTTCAGAATTTCCTTCACTCAACTCTGTCGGCTCATTTGGAAAAGTCGAAATGGGTATTAACGAGAGGACAACCCTTATATGTCTCGTATTGTTTCCAAGACTTTCGCTATTGCACTCGCCGCCGGATTGGCCGCTGCTAGCCCTGCGGCATTTGCTGCACCTGGCGACACCACAACTGCTGCCGCTCCTTCTGCTTCGGCCCGCCAAACCATTGATGCCAAAGCAACGGGTTCCCTTACGATTGACAAGCGTAGTGGTGAAGTAGGCTCCGAGGACAAGCTCGAGGGCATGAAGTTCAAGATCGAGAAAGTTCAAATGGACAATACTCTCGATACCGCTGCAGGCTGGAAGGAAGCCGGAGATAAAGTCGCTGCAGGTCCCGGCGACGCAACGATTGACGCTGGATTTCAGGCTAAGGAGCTGACCACCGATGGAAGCGGCACCGCTAAGTTTGATGGTCTTCCAGTAGGCCTGTACAAGGTTACTGAGCTTCCAGTAGAAGGCTCCAAGTACACCGTTGGTTCGCCGTTCTTGGTCACTATTCCTATGACCCAAGAAGACGGATCTATTAACTACAATCCGACTGTATCGCCAAAGAACCAGCTCATTCAGCCAAAGAAGACTTCCACTAATAACAATGCCAACGTGGGAGATAATATTGGCTACACCATCACCGCACCGGTGCCCGCTGGCGACGTTGATAAAAATGGTGCACGTACCCTGCCTAAGCTGCAGGTGACGGATGACCTGTCCGAATATCTTGAGTACGCAAGCACTGCAGACCAAGTTTCCGTTGCAGTCAAGGGCGTCGATCTTGTTCGTGGCGAAGACTACACTGTACAGATTTCTGGGAAGAATCTGACGGTCGATTTCACGGATTCGGGACTTCAAAAGCTGGCGCAGGCGCGAGCTGACCAGCCAGATTTGGCAGTGGAGATTAAGTTCGATGCGAAAGTTGTGAAAATTCCAGCCAATGGTCAGATCACCAACACCGCTGTTGAGCATATCAACGGAAATGACATCAATACCTCGCCGACTGATAAAACAGACGGTCCGACGGTCACCCACTACAACGATGTTTCCATTACTAAGAACCTGAATGGTAATCCTACCGAAGACGGTAAAAATGGTGACGGCGCTGAATTTCAGGTCTTTGAATGTACCGAACAAAGTGGAAAGTGGACGGTAGCTGATGGTGCTGCCCCGATTAAGGGCGCCAACGCCGAAGGCACAGCTGCTGCGGACGCCACTCTTAAGGCTGTAGGTGCCGATCAGACCAAGGCAGCGGTAGCAGACGGCTACTTCCTGCAATTTGATCCGGAGAAGGATTACTGTGCGGTTGAGACTAAGGCACCGGCAGGCTATCTGGTGAACCCAGACCCACAGCACCTGACGGCTTCGCAGGACAAACGTGATGAGCGTGTCATCTTTACCGCTACTGTGGATGACGTGAAGGATAATATCTGGGGCAAGCTCCCGGCCACCGGTATGCGCACTATGTTGATTATCTTGGGCCTTGGCGCCCTCCTGTTCATCGGTGGTGCTGCTTATCAGCTGAAGCGTCGTAACGCTTAGCCTGCGATTATTGTCTATTCCGGCGCGGCCTAGAGTCGGCGTCGGAATAGTTTTTGAGCAGCAAGGGCTCGTGGCTAGGCGTGCCCTTGGATGCCCTGTCGAAGGAAGGTCTTGAAGGTGGGTGAAGGACAACGACGGCCGCGCATGTTTCGCGCGGGAGTTGTTGCGGCTAGCCTTTTAACGGGCTTCGCGGCACAACCATTGATAATGCCATCTTTCGGTACAGGAGAAACTGCGGTAGCAGCTGCTCAAACGTTAAACGGCCGGACCAGCGACGTACATGTCGATCTCACTGAGTCAGTGGGGGCCGAGTGGTTTGAGAAAATTGGAGATAGAAAACTGGTGCTTTCGCGCATCAATGGCGTGGGCACTAAGGATCTTCCGGCCCTGGATGTTCCCCGGTTGCTCAAAGACAGCCCGGAGGACTTCGTCCGCATATATGAGGCTGTGACTGCCGATGGCAAGGCCACCTTCCGCGGTGTTAAGCCCGGGATCTATTTGATTGATATCGCAGACAACCCAGGTTCCCAAGATCCGAGCGTGTCCTATGCTCCCTTTGTTATAGCTATTACTGGTGATGGTGAAGAGCATCGGGTGGAATTGAAAGCACAAGTCCTCAACGTCAGTATTATTCCGCGGACGTCGTGCTTAATTCCTGGTGAGCATTATGCGGTCGCCCCTGGCGGTGTGGTGAAATACGAGATTTCTGCTGCTACCCCGAATACGAGCACGGATGGGTCGATTGGCCATTATCGGCTCACTACAGAGCTATCGGATATGCATGAGGCACAGGAAGGCGACACGGACTCGGCTCAGCCAGAGCCAGCTACCTACGTTGAAGTCGAGTCCGTACGTCTTGTAGGCGCAGGGGAAGTTCTCGAGCTTGATGCGAAGAGCTACACCGTGGAAAAGAAACAAGGGAGCGTCACTATTGAACTTAAAAAGGAAGCTCTAGATAAGCTGGCGCAGCTTCGTGAATTAGACCCTAATACCGCAGTTAAGGTCACGCTTCGTTCACGGGCTAGGCAAGATGCTACGGGAGAGCTGCGTGCAACAACTACATTAGCCACGGACGGCATGGATGCACAGCGCAGTGAGGTAGAGGCGTCGGCAAGCACCAACGTTCCTATCTATAAATTTGAATCGTGCTTTCCACCCTCTGAGTCAAGCACCACCACTTCAAAACCCACTCCGGCGGTAACGCAGCATACGGAGCCGGAGCCTTCTGCTTCGTCACCTTCCACGTTGCGACCTGCCGCTGAACCTGCAGAACCAGGCTCCTCTCAGCCGCGCCCGGATAGGCCAAGTGACATTCCAGGTTTCCCCACGCCTCCAGATGAAGATGGGCACACAGGGCCGTTGACGCCCCAAGAAGGCGATCCCGAAACTAGCGATGAATCTGGAGAACACGGCGGTATTGTAGGCAGCCTCGCTTCCACGGGTGCTTCCGTTATTGGAGTGACAGTTCTAGCAGTGCTGTTGATCCTCGTAGGTATCATTTTGTTGATCCGGCGCCGAGATGACGAGGAAGATTCAGCCACAGCAACCGAAAAGGACGAGGGTTAATTGTGACAACAAGCGCGAAAGATAGGCCGGCCTCGACGCAAAAGAAGCGCAAGAAGGGCAATGCAGTGTCTATCATCGCGCTGCTTCTGGGGGCTTTGCTGCTGTTGTACCCAGTGGTATCAACACTGGCAAACCATAATAAGCTGATGCGCCAAACAGAAGCCTATAGTGGAAAGGTCGCTGATCTAAGCCAAGACGAAAAGGAGCGTCAGCTTCAACGGGCCCACGAATACAATGACCGTCTTTTGGCAGAGGGGCCTCACGCGCGGCCACCGGTGAACACGGATCCCGGGATGGAAGACTATATGTCGCAGCTGAATGTGGATGGCCCCCAGGGAATGATTGCCCGCATACGCATTCCATCGATTGATGTGGATTTGCCGGTGTTCCATACCACCGCGCCAAAGGTGCTGTACCAGGGGGCTGGTCACATGTTTGGGTCAACCTTGCCGGTGGGTGGGGATGGGACCAATGCGGTGCTGTCGGCGCATACCGGCATGGTCAATGCATCTATGTTTGACCGTTTACCTACCCTTAAAGAAGGCGATGATATCTTCATCGACGTAATGGGGGAGCGTTTGCGGTACAAAATGACCAGCCGGGAAGTAGTTAAGCCCGATGATTATGAAGCCGTTACCTATGAACCTGGGTACGATAAAATCACGCTTATTACGTGTACCCCATATGGGCTTAATACCGATAGGTTATTAGTTCATGCGGAGCGCTATCCGTTGGATCCCGGAAATCCGGAACCGTCGCCCGCCGGGTTCGGTTGGTCATGGTGGATGATTGCTGTCGTGCTCATCGTTTTACTTACTCTGTCTCTCATTTTGTGGAAGAACCGATGCCGGCGAAAGAAGCGAAAAGAGCGGGAAGGACAAGAAGCCGCACAGGAGCACCAGTCTGCGGTTGAAGATGCTGAAGGTGGATCGGGGGCTGGGCACTAAGCCTCGCTGGCCGCCGTTTTAGTTTGAATTTAGAAGGTAACTGATAGACTTCAGATCCCATGATATTTCGAGGAGAAGGCGAACATGGCACGTTTTATTGACCGCGTCGTCCTGCACCTGCAAGCAGGCGATGGTGGACACGGCTGTGTGTCCGTCCACCGCGAAAAGTTTAAGCCTTTGGGCGGACCTGATGGCGGCAATGGCGGCCACGGTGGCGACATCATCCTCGAGGTATCTGAGCAAATCCATACGCTTATGGATTTCCACTACCGCCCGCATATTAAGGCCCAACGCGGCGCCAACGGTGCCGGTGATATGCGCAACGGTGCCCGCGGAGAGGATTTGATTCTCGAGGTTCCCGCCGGCACTGTGGTGCGCACGGAAAAAGGGGAGACCCTCGCGGATCTCACCATCCCGGGCACTCGCTTCGTTGCCGCGGAAGGCGGTTATGGCGGACTGGGCAATGCCGCGCTGGCTTCCAAGAATCGTAAGGCACCAGGCTTTGCCCTCCAGGGGGAGCCGGGCCAAGCCCATGATCTCATTCTGGAGCTGAAGTCTATGGCGGATGTCGGACTCGTGGGGTTTCCCTCGGCCGGTAAGTCTTCGCTGATTTCGGTACTTTCGGCTGCCAAGCCCAAGATTGGCGATTATCCGTTTACTACCCTGCAGCCGAATCTTGGTGTGGTGGACATGGGGGATAGTTCCTTTACCATCGCAGATGTCCCTGGACTAATCCCCGGCGCAGCCGATGGCAAGGGCCTCGGACTAGATTTCCTGCGCCATATTGAGCGCACCGCCGTGCTTGCTCACGTGGTCGACACAGCTTCCATAGAACCAGGCCGTGATCCGGAATCCGATATCGAAGCGCTGGAAAACGAACTGGCCAAGTATCAGGAAGCTCTCCAGGAGGACACCGGTCTTGGCGATCTTCGCGAGCGCCCACGCATTATTATTCTCAATAAAGCGGATGTCCCAGAAGCGGAGGAGCTGGCGGAGTTCGTTAAGGATGACCTCAAGGAGAAATTCGGCTGGCCCGTCTTCATTATCTCCGCGGCGGCCCGCAAGGGGCTGGATCCGCTGAAGTATAAGCTCATGGAGATGGTGACGGAACACTATAAAGCGCAGCCGAAGCCAAAGCGCGATCCGAAGCACAGCATCATTCATCCGAAGGCACAGGCGCACAAGAAGAACACTGGTTCCTTCGCTGATTTCACCATCGCCCGCGATCCGGAAGTCGAAGGCGGCTTCATTGTCGAGGGCGAGAAAATCGAGCGCTGGATCACCCAAACCGACTTCGAAAATGACGAGGCCGTGGGCTATCTGGCTGACCGTCTGGCCAAGGCCGGCGTGGAGGATGAGCTGCGCGCGCAGGGTGCCGTGGAAGGTTGTCCGGTGACGATCGGCGGCATTACCTTCGAGTGGGAGCCGATGACTGGCGGTGATCCGACGATGGCCAGCCGCGGCGAAGATGCTCGCCTTAAAGGAACCGCCCGTGCTTCTGCAGCGGAGCGCAAGCGCGCCTCTCAGGCACGCCGTGGTCTTATCGATGAATACGATTACGGCACCGATGAAGAGGTCACTCGGGAGGGTGCTAATCAGGATAGGTGGCAGGGCTAGTTCCAGATCCCCCTATTCTTGGGGTGTGCTGGAGGGTGGGCTTTGTAAACTCGGTTGGCATGTCTTCTGATCAACAGAATGAGCACATCCTTCCGCTTCCGGTAGAGCCTTTTGACGGACCTACCGCTGATACCCCGTTCCCGGAACCGCTCGATGAAAATCCGGTGGCGTCCGGTTTTGAATCGGATCTCCGCCGAGACATCGCGCAGGCAAAGCGCGTAGTGGTCAAGATTGGTTCCTCTTCTCTCACGGATGAAAATTTCCGCGTTTCTCAAGAAAAGATCGATCACATCGTTGATGCCGTCCATGCGCGCATGGGCCGATCCGATGTCATCATCGTCTCCTCCGGTGCGGTTGCCGCAGGTATGGGCCCGCTCGGTCTGCACCAGCGCCCGACCGATTTGGCTACCAAGCAGGCCTCCGCGTCCGTTGGCCAGGTGCACTTGGCCTCTGTGTGGGGCCAGTCCTTTGCGCGCTATAAGCGCACCATCGGCCAGGTCCTCCTCACCGCCTCCGATACGGGGCACCGCGACCGCGCCCGCAATGCGCAGCGCACCATCGATCGCCTGCGCCAGCTGCGCACCATCCCCATCGTGAACGAGAACGATGCGGTGGCGACGTCGGAAATGCACTTCGGTGATAACGACCGCCTCTCTGCGCTGGTGGCCAACCTGGTGGGCGCGGACGCACTCTTCCTATTTTCTGACGTGCCTGGTTTGTACGATAAGAACCCTGCCGAGCCGGATGCCAAGTTCATCGATGAGGTGCGCACCGGCAAGGACTTGAAGGGCGTTGTCGCCGGCGATGGCGGCAAGGTCGGCACCGGCGGCATGGCCACCAAGGTCTCCGCGGCCCGCCTGGCTACTCGCGGCGGCATTCCAGTGCTGCTGACCTCCACGGATAATATCGGCCCCGCGCTTGCCGACGCCTCCGTGGGCACCGTCTTCCACACCCGCGAGGAACGCCAGCTGTCCGCCTGGAAGTTCTGGGCGCTCTACTGCGCCGATACCGGCGGAGCCGTCCGCCTCGATGAGGGCGCCAAGGAGGCCGTGACCAAGGGCGGAACGTCTCTGCTGGCTGTCGGCATTACCGATGTGCAAGGCGAGTTCACCAAGGGCGAAATCATCGACATCTTGGGCCCGAATGGCGAGGTCATCGGCCGCGGCGAGGTCCGCTTCGACTCCGAGGAGCTCCACGCCATCAAGGGCAAGAAGATGGAAGAGCTTCCCGAGGATCAGCGCCGTTCCGTCGTCCACGCGGATTATCTGTCCAACTTCGCCTCCCGCATCTAAACCCGAGTCCGAGATTCCCCGTATGGTTGGGGCATGAAGTATTTCATGGGACCGGACACCTGGCAGCCGATGGTAGAAGACATCGAGGCTGCCGGGCACCAACGCGTAAGCAGCATCGAGGACGCCGAGGTCTATATCAATAATGCGCCCAACCCGCGCCGCATCCCGGAGATGCCGGCGAATATCGGCTGGGTGCAGCATTGTTATACCGGCGTCAATCAGCTCATCGATGCAGGGGTCATTACCCCAGACGGCGTGCCATGGTGCAACTCCGCCGGCGCCTTTGCCCAGCCGGTGGCCGAGTCCGCACTGGGCCTGGCCCTTTCCCAGGCGCACCACCACAAGGCCTTCGCCACAGCTGCTACCTGGTCCGTGGCCAAGGAGCTGGACGAGTCCCAGGCCTGGCTCTATAACCAACAAGGGCCGAAGAGGGTAGCGATCTTTGGCGCTGGGGGCATCGGCAAGCAGCTCATTAAGCTCCTGCAACCCTTCGGCGTGCACATTACTGCGGTCAATCGCTCCGGCCGCGCGGTGGAAGGCGCCGATGAGGTCGTGCCCATGGACCAAGCCCAGCACGTGTGGGGCGAGGTGGATTTCATCTTCTGCATCCTCCCGGCCACCAAAGACACGGAGGGGCTTATCGATGCCGCCACCTTCCGCGCCATGAAACCCTCCGCCATTTTTGTCAACGTCGGCCGTGGCAGCACTGTCGTCACCGAGGATCTCGTGGCCGCCCTGCGCGATGGCGACATCGCCGGCGCGGGCTTGGAGGTTATGGATCCCGAGCCGCTGCCTGATGGCCATCCGCTTTATGACCTACCCAATTGCACCATGACGCCGCATATGGCCGCCTCTGCGCACGTGGCGCAGTATCACCTGGGCGCTATCTTCAACGCCAATGCCGCGGCGTGGAAGAGGGGAGAGGCCATGCCCACCCGCGTGGATGCGGAGGCTGGCTATTAATGAAGTACGCGATGCTGCCCACCCCGTGGGAGGAAACCCTGCAGGCCGTCGATGCCGCCGGCCATGAGCGTGTCTCGCTGGACGACGCCGAGGTGCTCATTTTCAATGGCGGTTCAGATGATTTCCCACAACCTCTGCCGCCGAGCGTCGGCTTGGTGCAGGTTCCTTTTGCCGGGGTGGACCACCTGCTCGAGGTCATGCGCGATACCACCGCCCGCTGGTCCAACGCGGCAGGGCTGTATGACGCCACCGTGGCCGAATCCACCATTGCGCTGCTACTCGCGCAGTTGCACGCGCACAAGCGCGTGGGGACCAGCTGGAATAACCGCGATGAGGTGGAGGCGCACACCAGCTTCCTTTTTGAGGATAAGACGGTTGCGGTGGTGGGTGCTGGGGGCATCGGCAAGCGGCTTATCCGCATGCTCGAGGGCTTTGGCCCGCGCATCATTGCGGTCAATCGCTCCGGCAATCCGGTGGAGGGCGCCGATGAAACCTTCGCCACCGCCGATATCGAGCGCGTGTGGCCGGCCGCCGATTATTTCGTGGCGTTGGCGCCGCTCACGGACCAGACCCACCAGCTTTTTAACGCCGCTGCTTTCCGTGCCATGCCGAACCACGCCGTGGTTATCAATGTCGGCCGTGGGCCACTGGTGGACACCGATGCGCTTGTCGAAGCCCTGCGTGCCGGCCACATCGCCGGCGCCGGCTTGGATGTCACCGACCCCGAGCCGCTGCCCGATGGGCACCCACTGTGGGACATGCCCAACGTAGTCATCACCCCGCATCTGGCCAATCCGCCGTATTCGGTGCGCAGGCGTATCGGTTCGCATACAGTAAAGGTCATGGAGCGCTTCGCCGCCGGTGAGGAAATCCCTACGGAAGTAGATACTGAAGCCGGCTACTGATGGATAGCCCCGGTAGCCGCGCTGACGATGGCCAGCTCAACCCCACCGCGGCTGGGGTCGCTGAAATGCGCGTGGCCTTTCGTTAGGCTGGTATGACATGAGCAACACTGAACGCGAAGAAGTTCTGTCCAAAGCCCGTGCTGCCAAGGACGTCGCGCCCGTCGTGGCGCAGCTGTCCACGCCGCGCAAGAATGAAATCTTGCAGCGCGCAGCCGAAAACCTCATCGCCCACACCGAAGATATCCTCGCCGCAAATAAGCAGGACATCGAGGCCGGCCGCGAGCGCGGCATGTCCGAGTCCCTCATTGACCGCCTCTCCCTTGACGCCGCGCGCGTGGAGGGCATCGCTGGCGGCCTGCGCCAGGTTGCCGGCCTGCAGGACCCAGTAGGCGAGATCCTGCAGGGCCGCACCATGGACAATGGCATCCAGATGAAGCAGGTGCGCGTCCCGCTCGGTGTGATGGGCATGGTCTATGAGGCCCGCCCGAACGTCACCGTGGACGCCTTTGGTTTGGCCATCAAGTCCGGCAACGTGCCGCTGCTGCGCGGTTCCAAGTCTGCCCGCAACTCCAATGCTAAGCTGGTAGAAATCCTGCAGGATACCCTCGCCGAGTTCGATCTACCGCGCGAGGCCGTGCAGCTCCTGCCGTGCGAGACCCACGATTCCGTCCAAGACCTCATCACCGCTCGTGGCCTGGTGGACCTGGTCATTCCGCGTGGTGGCGCCAAGCTTATTGAAGCCGTGGTCACCGGCGCCACCGTCCCGGCCATCGAGACCGGCACCGGCAACTGCCACTTCTATGTGGATGCCTCTGCGGACCTGGACAAGGCTATCGACATGGTCATCAACGGCAAGACCCGCCGCACCTCCGTATGCAACTCCACGGAGTGCGTGCTTATCGACGCCGCCTTGGACGACTCCGCCAAGCTCCGCATCATCACCGCGCTGCAGGAGGCGGGCGTGACCATCCACGGCGACGTCGCCGAGCTTGAGGCCTTCGGCGTCCAGGATGCCGTACAGGCCACCGATGAGGACTGGCGCGAGGAGTCGCTGTCCATGGATATCTGCGCCAAGGTGGTCGACGGTGTCGACGGTGCCATTGCCCACATCGCCGAATTCACCACCGGCCACACCGAGGCCATCGCCGCGCAAGACGCCGACGTCCTAGTGAAGTTCGGCAACGAAGTGGATGCCGCTGCGGTCATGCTCAATGCCTCTACCGCCTTCACCGATGGTGAGGTCTACGGCATGGGTGCGGAAATCGGCATTTCCACCCAGAAGCTGCATGCCCGCGGCCCGATGGCGCTGCCGGAGCTGACCTCTACCAAGTGGATTCTGCAGGGCACCGGTCAGACCCGCCCTTAGTAGTGCGACTATAATCACCACCCATGACTAGCCCACAGCGCATCGGCATCATGGGTGGCACCTTTGATCCCATCCACAATGGTCACTTGGTAGCGGCCAGTGAGGCCGCCCACCGCTTTGCCCTCGATACCGTCGTCTTCGTGCCCACCGGGCAGCCTTGGCAAAAGTCCCACCGCGACGTCACCGCGGCCGAGCACCGTTATTTGATGACGATGGTGGCTACCGCATCCAACCCGCGCTTTACCGTCTCCCGCGTGGATATTGACCGCGAGGGGCCTACCTATACCATCGATACGCTGCGGGATTTGCGGGAACTCTTCCCAGAAGCGGAGTTCTACTTCATCACCGGGGCCGACTCGCTGGCTTCCATCATGAGCTGGCATAACTGGGAAGAGATGCTGGAGATGGCGCACTTTGTGGGCGTGACCCGCCCCGGCTATGAATTGAGCGCCGATATGCTACCTGCCGATGCGCAAGAGGCCATCGATCTTATCGACATTCCCGCCATGGCCATTTCCTCCACGGCGTGCCGCGAACGCGCCGGGCAGGGGCAGCCCGTGTGGTACCTCGTTCCGGATGGGGTGGTGCAGTACATCACCAAGAACAATCTCTATGGGCCCAACCCAGATAAGCCCCTGTAGAAACTTCCGCGGCCTTCCCAAGATTTTGGGCACGGGCCTGCTAAACGTGCAAGAATAGACTCTCAATAGAGATAGTTCATACCGAAAATACTCAGACGCGAAAAGGGAATTTTTACACATTGTCTACTTCTGATCTCGCCCGCCGCATGGCAGAAACCGCGGCCCACGCCGCGCAAGAAAAGCTGGCCACCAATATCGCGGCCATTGATGTCTCCGATGTCCTCGCTATCACCGAGGTCTTCGTGCTCGCTTCTGCAGACAACGAGCGTCAGGTCGGCTCCATCGTGGATGAAGTCGAAGACGAAATGACCAAGCAAGGCTTCGAGCCGCAGCGCCGCGAAGGCAACCGCGAGAACCGTTGGGTGCTGCTGGATTATGGCAATATCGTCGTCCACGTTCAGCGCAATGACCAGCGCGAGTTCTACGGCTTGGACCGCCTGTACCACGATTGCCCAGCACTGGAGATCGAGGGCATCGAGGCCCCAGAGCGTCCGGGCGAATGGACCAATGGCGTTAACCCGCGAGAAGTTGATTCCATCGACGAGCTCCCCCTGGCCGATAAGGTCCCTGGTGAGGACGAGGAGCTTTAAACCCGCATGAGCCGCCGCCTGATCCTGATCCGCCACGGACAAACTACCTATAACGCCACCGGCCGCATGCAGGGCCACTTGGACACCGAGCTGTCCGAGCTGGGCTATGAGCAGGCCCGCGCCGCCGCGCGCCTGCTGCAGGATCAGGGCGTGTCTAAAATCGTCGCCTCTGACCTCATTCGCGCGCGCGAAACCGCGCGCGTGGTCGCCGAGGCCCTCGGCGTGGGTTTCACCACGGATGCCCGCCTGCGCGAGACGCACCTAGGCCAGTGGCAGGGCAGAACCTCCGCCGAGGTAGATACCGAGTTCCCTGGCGCGCGCGCCATCTGGCGCCACGACCCCACTTGGGCCCCGCCGCAGGGCGAATCCCGCGTGGATGTGGCCGAGCGTGCCCGGCCCGTCGTCGATGAGCTCATGGCAGACTTCGCCGGCTGGGACCACGGCCCCGTCCTCATCGTGGCCCATGGCGGCGCTATCTCGGCGCTGACCTGCCACCTGCTGGGCCTTGACCATGCGCAGTACGGAATCCTTTCCGGACTGAAGAATACCCACTGGTCGCAGCTGACGGCCCGCCCGGACTTTAACCCGGAAACGCCGCTGTCCTCGCTGGAGTTCACCCCAGATAATGTGGGCAGCGCCCAGTGGTATTTCGACGGCTGGAATATGGGCGGCGAGGTCACCGGGGATGGCGGGGCGGATATCTAGTGACGGTCCGCGTCATTACGGATTCCTCCGCGGGCCTGCCGCCAGAGCTGGCGGAGCAGCTATCCATCACCGTCATTGACTTGCACCTCATGGAAAGCCACGGCAAGGATGGCCTGGAGCGCTCCACCTCGGGGTTGAGCGCGCTGGAGCTGGCCGCCGCCTACGGCCGCGAGATGGAGCGCGCCCAGGATGACGGCGTGGTGGCTATTCACCTGTCCAAAGAGCTATCTTCCACCTATTCCGCGGCGGTGTCCGCCTCCGGCGTCTTTCCGCACACGGTGCGGGTTATTGACTCCGGTTCGGCCGGCATGGCCATGGGCGCGGCCGCCATGTCCGCCGCCAAGCTCGCCTCCCACGGCGCCAGCCTGGATGAGTGCTATGCCGCGGCCATCGATACCCTTAAACGCGCGGCCACCTGGGTCTACCTGCACTCCACGGAGGACCTGCGCCGATCCGGCCGCCTATCCCCGGCCACGGCAGTGCTTTCTACGGCGCTTTTGGCTACCAAGCCGATTATGTCGATTACCCGTGGCAAGCTGGAGCTGGTGGGCAAGACCCGCACCCAGACCAAGGCTTTTACCAAGCTGGTGGACCTCATCGCCTCCCGCGCGGACGGCGAGCCGGCCTTCGTCGCCATCCAGCACAACCAGGCCGAAGATGCGGCTGCCAAGCTGGAGGCGCTCATTAAAGCAGCGTTGCCGCAGGGGTCGTCCTTCATCTGTACTCCGCTTAATGACGTCCTCTCTGTCCACGCCGGCCCCTCCGCCATCGGCGTCTCCGCCGTGTTTAGCTCCGAGCCTCCCGCCGAACCAGCACATCCTCACACACGTGGTCGACCCCGCGCGTTCCCGCCGCGCCGATCTGTGGATAACTAGCCCCACCGCGCCGGGTTCGTTGACGCCCACAACAAGTTATCCACAGCCCACCTCCGCCCGACCTTTCACTGGTGTGCGCCTGCGCTTAGCCTCAGCGCCATGGCGGCACCCAAGATCAGCGAACGACTCCGCGAATTTACCCAACCCACCGGCGAGGAAGAACTCCTCGCCGTCGATTACCCGCGCCCGCGACTGCGCATCAGCCCCTGGCAGGCCTGCGCAGTGGCGGTCATTCTTGTTATCGCCGTGGTGGTCTGGCTCGGCATTAATGCGCGCTCCGATGAATCCTCCGGCATGCCCGAGCCTGCGGCAATGAGCCCAGGCGCGGCCCCCAGCGAGGAACCCAGCGAAATCATCGTTTCGGTCATTGGCGAAGTTGCCGAGCCCGGCCTGAAGACACTCGAGCCGGGTGCGCGCGTCGCCGATGCCCTCGCCGCCGCCCAGCCACTACCAAGCGCCGAGACCATGGTCCTCAACCATGCGCAGCGGCTTACCGACGGCCAACAGCTCCACATCCTGCCCTCCGGCGCCGCCCCAGCTCCCGCACCCGGCGAACCTGCCCCATACGGCGACAACTCCAGCAGCCCCGGCGGCAGCGCTAGCGGCAGCGGCGTGAGCCTTAATAGCGCCACCGCCGAGGAGCTCACGGAACTCAAGGGTGTCGGCGAGGTGACCGCGCACGCCATCGTGGCCTACCGCGAGGAGCACGGCGGTTTCAAGGATGTAGAAGAGCTCCTCGAGGTCTCCGGCATCGGGCCGGCGAAGCTGGCACAGCTCAAAGATCAAATCCAGCTCTAACCCGTACTCGAGCGTGCGATGCGAGAACTGCGGCTCGTCCCCGGCGCGGCCACCGCTTGGCTGTCCGTCATCGCCGTGCTGCTCGCCGGCCGCGGCTGGGCCATCGCACTCATCACGGTCGTCGTCGCGCTGTGCCTCATTGCTCGTCAGTGGGGCCAAGCGCTCTTTTGCGGTGCAGTCGCTGGGGGTGCGGCGCTCGTCGCCGCGGTGCGCCAGGCTCGTGCTGCCGCCTTCGACCTCGGCACTGAAGTCACCGGGCGCCTTGTCACTGCACCAACGCAGACCAGTACGGGCGGCTGGCTGCTCAAGCTCAAGGTTCCGGGATACCCGACCCAGCTGCCGGTCTTTAGCCCGGAACCGGTCCCGGCGGCGGCCGGCAGTGAGCTTACGGCCAGGGTGAGGGTAGGGGAGTCGGATAGGGCGGGCGTCGGAAAGCTCAGCGCCAATGCCACCGACGTGCAGGTAACCGCCGAGCCCGAAGGCTTGGCCGGCTGGGCGGCCGAGGTGGCCGAGAATTTCCGCGCGCTGGTCCTCGATACCGTCGGTCCTTCCAGCCAGGGCCTTATCCCCGGCATGGTGCTCGGCGATACCGCGCTGCAAGATACCACCGAGCGCGACCTGTATATCGCCACCGGGCTCTCCCACTTGAGTGCTGTATCCGGCGCCAACGTGGCCATCGTCTGCTCCGCCGCTGCCGTGGTCTGCGCCGCCTTCGCGCTCGGTCCCCGCACCCGCGTGACCGCCTCCCTGTGTGCCCTTGCCACCTATGTTCTGCTTGTGGGCTTCGAACCTTCCGTCCAGCGCGCGGCCGTCGCTGGAGTAGTGGGGCTGCTTGCCGTGCTCAATTCCACGCGCATGGAGCCCATCCATGCGCTCAGCCTCGGCATCATCGCGCTGCTCTTTGTGGATTCCGACCTCGCCGTGCACTTCGGCTTCGCCCTATCCTGTGCGGCGACGCTCGGCATCGTGGCGCTGAGCCCGCTCATCTATAAGCACTTGGCCGTGACCGGCTGGCCCGCCATCTTCCTGCGCGCGGTTGCCGTGGCCATCGCGGCCGATATCGTCACCCTGCCGCTGGTGGCACTCATGTCCGGCGAGGTCTCCGTGGTCTCCGTGCTGGCCAATATCCTCGTCGAGCCCGCCACCGTGCCGATTACCATCGTGGGGCTAATCGCCGCCATCTTTGCCCAGCTCGGCCCGCTCGACGTGCTGGGTGCCGGCTTGCTGCGCCTTATCGAGCCCTTCTCATGGTGGATTAATACCATTGCCCACGGCGTGGCCCACCTGCCCGTGGTCACCATCCCCGCCAGCCCGCTTTTTACGCTGCTTGCCTACGCCTGGATTATCGCCGGCCTCCTCTATCACCGCCCGTGGCTCACCTTGGCGCTGACGCTGGCGGGCATCGCCTGGCTCGGCCTGGCCGCAGGCTAGAATGGCGGGCATGCCTCCAGTACACCTCATCCTCGGCGACGATGAATTCCTCACCGAACGCGCCCGCCTGCAGATTCAGCGCGCCGCGGCCGAGGAGAGCGGATCTAACGGCACCCGCCCCGAGCTGACCAAGCTTAAGGCCTCCGAGGTCTCTGAGGGAGAGCTCCTCGAGGCCACCAGTCCGTCGCTGTTTGGCGATAACCGCGTCATCGTGATCAGTGACTGCGAGCGTGCCGGCAAAGAAGTAGTCGATATCCTCCTGCGCGCCTGTGCCAACCCCGCGCCGGGCATGACCATGGTCATCATCTACTCCGTGACGGCCAAGACGCTGAAGAAAAAGAAGAAGCAGCCCGAGCTCGTGGCCAAGCTGCGCAAGATTGCGGAGGTCCACGAGGTCTTCTCGCTCTACCCCAATGAGCTGGGCCAGTGGGCCACCCGCGAATTTTCCAGCCACGGTGTGCGCCCCACCCCGGACGTTATCCACGCCGTGCTCGAGGGCGTAGGCTCTGACCTGCGCGAGCTGGCCTCAGCCATCTCCCAGCTGGTCTCCGATACCGGCGGCAATGTCACCCGCGAGGCGGTGCAAAACTACTACGTCGGCGTGGCCGAGGTGGCCAATTGGGACATTGCCGACGCCGCCGTCGCCGGCCGCGTCGAAGCCGCCGTATCCACCTGCCGCCGCGCCCTCCAGCTGGGCGCGAGCCCCGTGGCGATTGCCGCCGCGCTGGCCAATAAGGTCGGCGCCGTCGCCCGCCTCTACTCCGCGCGCGGGGACCAGTACTCGCTCGCGAGCCAAACCGGCCTGGCACCCTACGTGGTCAAAATGACCCAGCCCGTGGCCCGCCGCTGGTCCGCCGATAATGTCACCAAGGCCGTCATCCTCGTCTCCGAGCTCGATGCCGCCGTCAAAGGCCAAGGCGGTGAGCCCGAATTCGCCCTTGAGGCGGCCGTCAAACGCGTCGCGGAACTGGCGCGATAAGCTAGAAACCATGTCTGAGACGCAAGTGCAAGAATTCGCCGGTCGACTCTTTGACATGGCGCGCGAGGGCAACCTAGACCTCCTCGCCTATATCGACCACGGCGTGAATATCGACCTCGTCAACCACGAAGGCCAGTCCTTTATCATGCTCGCGGCCTATCACGGCCACGCCGAGCTGGTTACCGCACTTGCCCGCGCCGGCGCGGACGTCAACTTGCTCAATGACCGCGGCCAGTCCCCGCTGGCCGGCGCCATCTTCAAGAAGGAAGACGCGGTTATCGACGTCCTCCTTGCCGCCCACGCCGACCCCACCGCCGGCCAGCCCTCTGCGCTGGATTCTGCCCGCCTGTTTGGCCGCGAGGACCTTGTCCCGCGCCTCGAAAGCGAGGCGGGGGAGTGACCTGGACATCCTTTTTCACCCTCTTGTTGATGAACCTGGTGGGCGTCGCCTCGCCGGGGCCGGACATCATTTTGGTGACCCGCTACGCCACCCGCTCGCGCCGCCACGCCATTGCCGCGGCCGCTGGCATCCAGATCGGCGTGCTTTTCTGGTGCGCCGCCACCGTCTTTGGTGCCGCCGCCCTGCTGACGGCCTTCCCGGAAATCCTCGGCGCGGTCCAAGCCGTCGGCGGCTGCTTCTTAGTGTTTATGGGAACGCGCGCGCTGCGCAGCGGCATCGCCCAGCGCGCCAACCCGCCCGTGGACTTAGAAGACGCCGCCGCCCAGCTCGGCCGCCTGCGCACCGCCTTCAAGGTCGGCCTGGCCACGAATATGTCCAACCCGAAAATCGTGCTCTTCCTCGCCGCGATGATCGGCCCGCTGCTTCCGGCTAGCCCACCCGTCTGGTTGGCCATTGCGCTGACACTTTCGCTCTCGCTGTCGGCCTTCCTCTTCTTCCTCGTCGTCGCCACGGTAATTTCCACCAATGCCGTGCGCCGCAAGCTCATCGCCGCCGGCCCGTGGATCGACATTGGCTCTGGCCTGTTCTTCGTCATCGCCGGCATCGTCCTTATCATCTCCGGCGGGCAGAATCTGCTGGCTTAAAACAGCCGCGGCGTGCCCTCGGCCACCGTGTCCAGCACCCACTGGGTCCAGCGGGCGACGGTGGAGGCGCGCCGCCGGGACGTCGCCAAGCTCAGGCCCAGCCCCTCCATGGCCGCACAAATCTCCGCGGTGCTAGCCACCGCGCCGCGGACCAAGCTGAGCTCCAGCACCTCGCGGAAAACCCGCCGCGCCGCCAGCGCCCGTATGAGCGCTGCATTCCGGGCGTCGCGCTGCGGCTGCTCGATAACCCGCCGCCCGTGCTCCGTCGGCTCCCACGCTTCCTCCACCGGCTCCGCCAGGCCCAGGTAGCGCGCGGCATTGGCATAATAGTCCGCCTGCCGCGGGTCGAAGTCATAGCGCTGGGTAATCTCCGCCTTGCTTAGCGGCTGCAGTGCGATGAGCTCGAGCAAGTTGACCACCCGCTCGAAGCTATTGGCCTGTGGGAAGGGCACGGCCGGCTCGGGTTCGGGCTCCACCGCCCGCACAATATCGAGCGCCGCCTGGGTGTCCAGGTGCGAGGCGGACAGCGCGTAGCGGGCGCTATCGACCAGCGCAATGCTGCGAAAATCCGCCGGATCCCGAAACTCATAGCGGTACAGGTGGAAAATACCATTGGAATACACCAGGTAAACCGGCACGACATCCTTGGCCAGGCGCTGCTGGAAACGGCGATACGGAAAATACAACTGCCGGATATTGAAATCATCCGATAGGTGATTCTTCGCCTCCACCAGCACCAGGTGCTCGAGCGATTCAAAGCCGCCGTCGATTTCCATCTGCGCGCGGTCCACCGCAACATCCACGTCCAAGTCCGGCAGCCGCACCTTAAGCCCGCGCGTGGACATGCGCCCGGCCACCGTCGCCTGCAACGGCCCGCACCCCAGGAAATCCTCTAGCATCCCGCTTGCCGACGCCCCATTTAACGCCACCGCCTCCGAGCTCACCCCCTCCAACGAAAGGGTGTCCAGACCCGCCGGCAGCTCCAGCGTGCGTACCTCGCCGCGCTGCGTTTGTGGAAACTGCTCGTACAGGTTGAATCGCCCCACCAGATATTCGCTGCGGCTGACCGGTACGATTCCCAGCTGGAGACGCTGAAAAATCCACGGCCGCGACGTAGAAAAATCATGCTTGGCCATCAGCCGCGGTTGCCGGCCCGAGAGCCGTTCTAGCTCCCGCGCGCCGATATAGAAATACCCGCGCCGTTCCAGCTCCGCGTCGTATCCCGCCGCCAGGATGCGCAGCCAGCCCCAGTCATTGACGCCGAGTTTCACCGACTCCGGCACACCAAAGCGCGCCCGCAGCTCCTGCGCTTCCGGGCCGCTAGTCACCGTGGACCTCGTAATTGCGCACCAGGACCTCGTCGACCTTGCCCCGCTTCGAACCAACGGAGTTAATCGCCCGCGTTGCCCCCACGATGCCCACTTCATAGTCCGCATAGAGCTCGCGGATGAACTCGGTGGCCGAATTAGACAACAGGAACTTCACCCCGCGCCTATCCAAGTCATCGCAGACCTCTTTGAGACGCTCTTGTTCCGCACGGTCAAAGCCGCCCTTTTGGTAGCCGGTAAACGAGCTCGTCACGTTCACTGGGTCATAGGGCGGGTCGAAGTACACGAAGTCGCCCTCGCGTGCCTGTGCTACCGCCGCGGCGAAATCGCCCTGCGAGAAGGCCACATCATTGTCCGCAAAATAGCGGTGCACCGCGCGCAGCGTGTCTTCATCGCAGATGGTGGGATTCTTATAACGCCCAAACGGGGCATTAAATTGGCCGGCCGCGTTCACGCGGTACAGGCCGTTATAGCAGGTGCGGTTGAGATACAACGTTCGTGCCGCGCGCTCGACGGGGGAGAGGGCGGCAAACTTGTGGGCATCCCGGTCCACTGCGCGCAGCGCATAGAAAAACTCTGCCTCATTGGGGTAGCCCGCGAGTTCCTCAATGAGCTCATCGACGCCGCCGCGCACCACCTCATACAGATTAATGAGCTCACTATTGAGATCGTTGACCCGTGCGCTGGCCGGCTCCAGAGAGAAGAGCACCGCGCCGCCACCGATGAAGGGTTCGTAATAACGCCGCGGGGCCTCCGCCGGCAGGGCGGCGTGGATATGCGGCAAGAGCTGGCGCTTCCCGCCCGCCCATTTCACCAGTGGCTTAACGTTTTTCATCGTTGACTCATCTTAGCCGTCCTACCGGACACAAGCACCATCGGGTTTTCGAACGTGCGAGCGGGTAAATCGGGTGCGCGGCCGCGCGGCGGCGCCATCTTGGTTGTCCAACGTCACAGTTTTTCCAAATAGTGCCATGACGGGCGTAAATGCGTCGCCGCGCAGGCAGGGAATTCCCGTGAAGTGCATGGTGGTTTCCCTGACCGAATATAAGGTAATAAAATCGCCTCAAAATCCCTTAGTTTGTAGGCAAAAAAGAATTTCCTCACAATTTCTTAGGGAGAAAGAAAAGATACTGAAGCTTGAAGAGCGTCGGGACAGAAAGGGGCATTCATGCCGCGTATATCAAAAATCCGAGTCGCTGCGCTCAACCTCGTCATCGAGAATGGTTATGACGGGTTCACCATGGAGGAGCTCGCTCACAAAGTGGGCGTTTCCCGCCGTACGCTTTTTAACTACATAAAAGACAAAGAATCGGCAGTTTTAGGCGCCGAAATGTCGGAGGAAGTGGAGAACCAATTCCAAAATTTCGCCGCAGGATTGCCCACCGGAAGCCTGCGCGAAGATTCCAAAATCATGGGCATGACCGTATTCAACCGTGCCGTAGGCGATGAGTTCTTCCCCGAAATTTCCCAGCTCACGGCCCAGGCGTTGGCTAAGGATACGAAGCTGCGTGCCCTGTACTGCCAGCGCAATAGCCGCATCATTCAGCGCGTCCGCCAGGCGGTGCAGGCTCGCGAGGGTTGGAAGTCCTCCGATCCGCGTCTCACGCCGACCGTCAACATCATCCACACCCAGTTCCTGACCGCCTTTGAGACCTTCGTGGAAACCCGTGGCGGCACTTCGCTTGTCGACGCCTTCCACAACGCCGGCGCCATCTTCGAAGACTACTTCAACGATGAACTGGCCTAAGCGTCCCGCGCGTCCCGCCTAAGTCTCACCGGCCCTGCCTGCCGGTTCCGCCGGCCAAAGTAAGCCAAGAAAATCCCCCGGCGCGCTCCGTAGAGCGCGACCGGGGGATGATCTGTGCAATGGCTCTTAGTCCATCTTGTTGAACGCGGAAGCCATGCCGGACTTCTTGTTGGCTGCGGTGTTGCGGTGGAAGACACCCTTGGACACGGACTTGTCCAGGGCGCGGGATGCCACGCGCAGCTGCTTCTCAGCAGCAGCCTTGTCGCCAGCGGCAACGGTCTCGCGGAACTTGCGGATCTCGGTACGGACGGCGGAGCGAACGGACTTGTTGCGCTGACGTGCCTTCTCGTTGGTGATAACGCGCTTCTGCTTGGACTTGATATTTGCCATGAAAAATACCTCTTAGTAATCGAAAGTGATTGACGTAGAAACCGACTTACTCGGACTACTCCCGCGGCCAGCAATTACTGGCGCGCTCGGCGCTGGTATTCGAAGAGCGAACCCAAGGTCCTGCCCGCCCCGACCAGCGCGCCCGGCAAGTAAGTAACCAACACACAATAGCAGTACCGAACCCGACCTGCCAAAACCCGGACCCACGCCCGCCGGCCGCGCGGCGGCTAGGCCCAGTGGTAGCGCGCCCGCAACCTATTCGCGATTCGTTCGAATCTGCGTTCCGGGAAAAGCGTGCCTTGCCGGCGCACCTGCTCCTCGGATACCTCGAGCAGGCGGTCGAGGCGCACCCAACAATCGCACCCGGATTCGTCCCACTCGCCGGAACCGATTTCCAGCCAGGCGTCGTCAAGCGCGTGCTTTGGGTTGGGGGAGATAAGCAAACCCATCACCGTGGTGCGGGTGCGGCCGACGACCAAAATGGCGCGCTCGCGCGGCGGAGACTGCTTTCCCTCGGCCGGCACCCACACCCAGACCACCTCGCCGGAATCGGCCTGGCCGTCCATATCGGGGGAGAAAAATATAGACCGGGGGTGGGAGGCGGTGGCCTCTACCCGGATATCGGCGGCCTTACGCGGCTCGTGGAACTCATCCGACCTATCCAGCCCCAACCGGGAATTAATGCGGCTCAGGCCGGTGTCTATTGGCTCGCGCTCGCTGATTCCCAGCGCTTGGCGCAGACGGGTGAGCATGGCGCTTTTCATGTCGACTATTGTAGACGTATGTCTGAAAACTTTGCGGCCACGACGTTTACGGATCCCGCCCGAATCCGAAACTTCTGCATTATTGCTCACATCGACCACGGCAAGTCGACGCTGGCGGACCGCATCCTGCAGCTATCCAAGGTGGTTGCGGAGCGCGATATGCGTGACCAGTTCCTCGATAATATGGACATCGAGCGCGAGCGCGGCATCACCATTAAGGCGCAGAACGTGCGCCTGCCGTGGGTGCCCCAGTCCGGCACCGCGCAGGGGGAACAGATTGTCATGCAGATGATCGACACCCCCGGCCACGTGGACTTTACCTACGAGGTCTCCCGCGCGCTCGAGGCGTGTGAGGGCGCCATCCTGCTTGTCGACGCCGCCCAGGGCATCGAAGCCCAAACCCTCGCCAACCTTTACCTGGCGATGGAAAACGACCTGGAAATCATCCCGGTCCTCAATAAAATCGACCTGCCGGCCGCCGACCCGGAAAAATACGCGCTGGAAATCGCCAATATCATCGGCTGCGAGCCGGAAGAGGTGCTGCGCGTATCCGGAAAGACCGGCGAGGGTGTGGTCGAGCTGCTGGACAAGGTCTGCGAGCTAGTCCCGCCGCCATCTTCTGAATTTGACGCCGATGCGCCGGCCCGCGCCATGATTTTTGACTCCGTCTATGACACCTACCGCGGCGTGGTGACCTATATCCGCATGGTGGACGGCAAGCTTACCCCGCGCCAGAAGGTCACCATGATGTCGACCAACGCCAACCATGAGCTGCTCGAAATTGGCATCGTTTCCCCTACGATGCAAAAGTGTGAGGGCTTGGGCCCCGGCGAGGTGGGCTACCTGATTACCGGCGTAAAGGACGTGCGCGAGACCAAGGTGGGCGATACCGTCACCTGGTCCAACGGCGGCGCCGAAACCCCGCTTAAGGGATACAAGGACCCGGACCCGATGGTCTATTCCGGCCTTTTCCCCATCTCCCAGGCTGATTTCCCAGACTTGCGCGATGCTTTGGAAAAGCTGCAGCTTAACGACGCCTCCTTGACCTTCGAGCCCGAAACCTCCGTCGCCCTCGGCTTTGGTTTCCGCTGCGGCTTCTTGGGCCTATTGCATATGGAAATTACCCGCGACCGCTTGGAGCGCGAGTTCGGCCTCGACCTGATTTCTACCGCGCCGTCGGTGACCTACCGCGTGGTGGCCGAAGACGGCGAAGAAAAGTGGGTTCACAACCCGTCCGACTGGCCCGAAGGCAAGCTCACCGAGGTTTATGAGCCAGTGGTGAAGATGACCGTCATCGTTCCTGAGCAGTTCGTCGGCCCCACCATGGAACTCTGCCAGTCCAAGCGCGGCCAGATGGGCGGCATGGACTACCTTTCCGAGGACCGCGTAGAGCTGCGCTACACCATGCCGCTTGGCGAAATCATCTTCGACTTCTTCGATATGCTCAAGTCCCGCACCAAGGGCTACGCTTCGCTGAACTATGAAGAGGCCGGCGAGCAGCTCGCGGACTTGGTAAAGGTCGATATCCTACTCAACGGTGACCCGGTCGATGCCTTCTCTGCCATCGTCCACCGCGATTCCGCCCAGTGGTACGGCAATAAGATGACCAAGAAGCTTAAAGAGCTCATCCCGCGCCAGCAGTTCGAGGTGCCGGTGCAGGCGGCCATTGGTTCGAAGATCATCGCCCGCGAGAATATCCGGGCCATGCGCAAGGACGTGCTGGCTAAGTGCTACGGCGGCGATATCTCCCGTAAGCGCAAGCTGTTGGAGAAGCAGAAGGCCGGTAAGAAGCGCATGAAGACGCTGGGCTCCGTCTCGGTGCCGCAAGAGGCTTTCGTGGCTGCGCTGTCTACCGACGCCGACGATTAACCCCGCACCCCCTATTGGCAAAGTGGAGCCGAATAGATTCTTAACATTTCGTTAACGGATCCCGGGGTGCGGCCGGCAAAAGTTCAAAGTGAGCTGCTCCTATAGGGCGTCCCCACGGCCGGGGACGCCCTTTTAATCTAGTTGCAGTCGGTGTTTTGGCGGCGTTAAATTTCGATTTGAAAGCGACCGATGACTCGCCTGGTGAGCCACAGCCACTTTCGACCTGCCCCGCAAATTCTTGACCAAGGTTGGATTTTTAATGAAGCTTCGCTCTCGCGCTGTGGCCCTTTGCGCCGCCGCAGCCGCCACTACGTCCCTTGTCCCCGGCGTTGCCCAGGCAGCCACCACGACTCCAATTGAACACGTCGTTGTCATTTACTCGGAGAACATTTCCTTCGACCACTACTTCGGAACCTACCCTAATGCGCTGAACAAGGACGGTGAGAAGCTGCAGGGCAGCGGCAAGAGCGCCCCTAAATTCACCGCAAAAGAAGGCACCCCAAAGGCGAAAAACCTCGAAAATGATGACGTAATGGGGGAGAAGAACCCCAACTCCGTCAAGCCTTTCCGCATCGGGCCTGACCACGCCGTGACTACGGACCAGAACCATCACTACGGCGATGAGCAGGCCGCATACAACGGCGGCAAGATGGACAAGTTCCCAGAGACCGTGTCCACCGACATCGATAAGTCCTCCAATGGCTACTATGCCGCCCCTGGCATGACCATGGGCTACTACGACGGCAATACCGTCACTGGCATGTGGAACTATGCGCAGAACTTCGCGATGAACGACAATAGCTACTCCACCATCTTCGGCCCATCCACCCCTGGAGCACTGAATCTGATTTCCGGAACTGTGGCCGGCGGGACCATGCATGACCCAGCCACGGGCGAGCAGAAGAAGATCGAACCTGGCAAGAACCACGCCCTCGCTGGGGTATCCGAAGATGGCAAGACCGCCACTGTTGTCGGCGACCCAGATCCGCTTTACGACGACTGCTCGAATAACTCTTCCGCCGGCACCAACCAGGTCACCGCGATGCACTCCAAGAACATCGGTGACCAGCTCAATGACAAGGACGTCACTTGGGGCTGGTTCCAAGGCGGCTTCCGGCCAACCGAGGAAGCTACAGACGACGCTCGCGCACGCTGCGGCGCCTCCCACACCACGCTGACCGGCCAGAACAAGACGGACTATAACCCGCACCACCAGCCGTTCCAGTACTACGCTTCCACCGCGAATCCGCACCACTTGGCGCCGTCGAGCGATGACATGATTGGCAAGACTGACCGCGCCAACCACCAATACGATCTGCAGGACTTCGATACCGCTCTGGAGCAGGGCAACCTGCCGGCCGTGTCCTTCTTGAAGGCCGCTAACTACCAAGACGGCCACGCCGGCTATTCGAATCCGTTGGACGAGCAGGCCTTTATCACCCACTACATAAACGAGCTGCAAAATTCCCCGGAGTGGGATTCCACCGCGGTGGTTATCGCTTACGACGATTCCGACGGCTGGTACGACCACAAGGCCCCAGAAATCCGCAACGGCTCCAACGATCCGCACCAAGATAAAGAAATCTGCACCGCCGCCGCAGCTAAGGTCGGCGTCGCAGGCGATAAGCACGGCCAGTGCGGTCCGGGTACCCGCCAGCCCCTGCTGGTCATTTCCCCGTACGCAAAGACTAACCACATCGATTCCACCTACACCGAGCAGACCTCCGTCACTAAGTTCATCCAGGACAACTGGGGCCTCGGCCGCCTAGGTGGAATCGCCTTTGACGAGCGTGCCGGAGAGCTGAACAACATGTTCGACTTCAACACCACCAAGAAGGCACCGAAGCTGTTCCTAAACGAGACTGACGGCACCGTCGCTAAGGATTACGCGTCCATTGAGAAGGTGGATAATTCCTCTCGTGCCGGCACCAACCTCAAGGACGTCGTCGAAGGCATGGATGACCCGAAGGTTACTGAAAAGGACGTGCCTTCCATCACCAAGCTGCACCAAGAGTCCAAGCCGCAGCCTGGCACAAACAAGCCTGCTGACTCGAGTTCCAGCTCTTCTGCTGGTTCTTCCAAGGCCGGTACCATCGCGGCTATCCTTACTGCCCTAGGCGTAGGCGCTGGCATCGTAGCTTGGTACATGAATGGCCACCCCGGCCTGGACCTGAAAAAGCTGCAGGATTTCAAGCTCCCACCACTGCCTAACCTCCCGTTCTAACCCCATGAAGACCTTCCACATCGCTACCGCCGCGGTGCTTGCCATCGCGGCCGTATCCCCACATGCTGTAGCCCAAAGCTCCCTAAGCTCCTTCGGCTCCAGCTCCCGGGACTCGCAGTCGGTGGCGCCGTCGACAAGCAAAAGCGCGAAGCCGAAAGAACCGCAGCTAAATGTGCGCGACGTGTATTCGTGCCCTACGCCCGACAAGGTCCAGAGGCAAGCGGAGTGGAAGGTCTATAACACCTCTGGACTGGCGCTTACCGTCTACGTTGCAGACGATGCAGGCAATGCCTACCAAGTTCTAGAGCGCGTGGGTACTCCAGCCAAGCGCGCGTGGGCCCCGAAGCTGCAAGACGGCACCTACCACCTCACCTGTGTCTTCCACAATGACTCGGCCGTGAAGTCTGATGATTTCACGGTCACCGGTTCCACCATCACCGAAGCCCCCAAGATGGTACCTATTACTGACCGCGAGGTCGCAGCCGTTGCTATCCAGCAGGCAGCGGAGCAGAAAAAGCGCGTTCCTGAGCTGCAGAAAAAGGCTCACGCTCTTGCCGATGCCACCTCTAAAAACCGTCCGACCGCCCGAGCAGCTTACCTCGATTACCTCGAGACCTACCGCTCCTTCGACGATTCCAGCGAAATGTGGCCTGGGCCGGACTTAGAGGGGTACGCGGAGGTTGAAAAGCTGCTGTGGTCCAAGCGCCCTGTCAAGGATGCGGCCAAGCCCGCCCGCGCGCTTGCCGACGCCGTCGATAAAACCGCCCGCGCCCTCGAGTCCTCCCACTTCGCTATTCCCGCGCCCGATTACGGCCTGCGCACCCACGAGGTGATGGAGGAATTCGAGCGTTTCGACATGCGTGGGGAGCGTGACTTCGGCGCTCATGCCCTGCCCACCGCGCTGCGCGGCAATGTTACCTCCACTCGGCTGACGCTGGATGCCGTCCGCTCCCTCGTTGAGGGCCGCGGGTTGGATACCGCGCCAATCTATGACCAGCTCGATGAACTCGACAAGATCGCCGGTGAATTCGATGAAAAGTATGACACCGCTTTTGACAAGTGGTCGCAAAAGGATCGGATGCGCCTGCAGTCGGCCGTTGCCCGTGCTAATGAGTTGCTTGCCCCTGTCGCCACGATGACCGTTATTAGAAGGATGGATTAGTGCCCTGCCCGTTTAATTTTTCCCGCCGCTCCTTTCTCTCTGGCCTTGCTGCAACCGCTGCGCTAACCGGCCCAGCCGCGGCCGCCAACGGGCAGTCAAGCTTTGCTGGTTCCTCCTTCGGTTCCTCAAAGCATGGCAAGGATTCTTCGTCCGACCCCGCTGTGTCTTCGCCGCGCACCGATGCGGATGACCCGCTCGATCTTCCTTTCCATGGCGAGCACCAGCAGGGTATTGTCAACCCGGCCCAAAAGTATTCTGAGGTTGTCGCTCTCGACGTACAGTTCACAGGAAAATCGCGCCTGGAAGAGCTGTTTCGTACCATCACCGAGCGCGCCCGCGTTCTTACCACCGGCGGAGCCACCGCAGCCGATGGTATAGCCTATCCTGCCGGCGATTCCGGCGAGCTGGGTCCAAAGCTTCCTACCGATAGCCTTTCCATAACCCTTGCCGTGGGCGATTCGCTTTTCGACGACCGCTTTGGCCTAAAACCCCACAAGCCTGTCCACCTGAGCTCTATGCAGGCTTTCGCTGATGACACCTTGAAGGACGAGCTGTGCCACGGCGACCTCGCCTTGCAGATTTGCGCCGATCAGCACGATACCGTCATTCACGCGTTGCGCGATATCCTTCGGCACACCCGCGGCGACGTCGCCGTGCGCTGGCGCCAAAACGGCTACATGAACGAGCCACGGCCTTCTGGCACCCAAAGAAATCATCTTGGGTTCAAAGATGGCATCGTCAATCCGGCCGAAAAGGATCAAGACAAGCTGGTGTGGGCCGGCGCGGACGAGCCAGATTGGGCCGCCGGCGGCAGTTATATGGTGGTTCGCCTGATTGCTATGTATACCGAATTCTGGGATCGCATCTCCATTGCCGAGCAGGAGCAAATCTTCGGCCGCGACCGTGCTACCGGCGGCCCACTTTCCGGCGGTGACGAGCACGCTGAGCCGAACTACCTCGACGACGCCACCGGTGACGTCATCCCCACCGATGCGCATATTCGCCTCGCCAATCCGCGCACGCCAGAAACCTCCGACCAGCTCATGTTGCGTCGCGCTTATAATTATGACAACGGAGTGCGCGACAACGGCACCCTCGATGTCGGCTTGGTCTTTATCTGTTTCCAGCAGGACTTGGAGCGTCAGTTCATCACGGTGCAAAAACGCCTTGAGGGCGAACCGCTCGCGGACTATATCCGCCCCTACGGCGGCGGCTATTTCTATGCTTTGCCCGGCGTTGCTGACGACTCCGACTTCTTCGGCCGCTCGCTCCTCCAAGCCTAGGCAAGCTTCGCTGCCCTGCAGCATATGCGAAACTGTGCAGGGTGAGCTTTGTTGTGAGGCTCGTTTGTAAATAGCGAGGCAGGGCGCTCAGCTGGAATTGGCCCAGGGTGGGACCCAGACTATTCGGCCCTGCCGCCGCTCAAGCCGGCCGCGCACCGGTGGACCGTGCGGATCGTCGTCGTTGACGCCGTTGTGATACGGGCACGCCACGCTGAGATTCGCCATATTGGTCTCCCCGCCGTGTTTCCACGCCTGCAGGTGGTGGATTTGGCACTTATCCGCCGGATAGTTGCACTCGGCCCACGGGCAGGTGGGGTTTTCCGCGCCCGCCATGAGCCGCTGCTTATCCGAGGCATGCCGCGAGGTGCGATACAGGTTCACCGCTCCCTCATAAGGATGGACGAGGGTGACAAGCCCGCATTCGGCAAGGCGCTTTTCTACCAGCTTCGCGCCGCTGATTTCGGCACCATTGGTCAGCCGCAGCGTGATTTCCTCGCCTCCGCCGCTTAAGATTTCATCTAATTCATCGAGCTGGATGATGATATTCGTCGTCGCGGCAGGCCGCGCCGTAGCCCCGCCACGGAAGAAGATATTCTCCACGGAATCAAGCGGCTTCTCCTCACTGATGCTGGCGTGTAGGTCAGCGATGAAATCGGAATCGCCGGTAATCGAAAGCGTCGACGGGCCGCCCTTGCGCCGCGTCATCCGCACGCCTTTCTCCGGTAAGATAGAGTATAATGATACATCAGAGGGTTATATTATGTGCCCAAGATCACAAGAAAAGAAGACTAACAATGACTAGAAAAGCAGCAATTTATCTACGAATGAGCCTCGATGCGGACGGTAGAGGAGCCGGTATCGAGCGGCAGCGGGAGGATTGCCGGAGGTTAGCCGCCGCCAAGGGGTGGGAAGTAGTAGATGAATACGTAGATAACTCAATTAGCGCGAGTAAGAGGAACGTAAAGCGCCACGCGTATGACCGCATGGAGGCTGATTATGAAGCGGGGCTATTTAATACCATTATCTGCTGGCACTTCGACAGGCTTACCCGCCAGCCAATGCAGATGGAGCGGTGGCTTACAAGGGCAGAAGACGGCGATCTGCAAGTAGTTACATGTACTGGCAACTACGATCTAGAAACAGAACAGGGACGTATGCTGGTACGTGTCTTGGCGGCATTTGCACGCGGCGAGATTGAGCTTAAAGCAGCCCGCCAGAAGCGAGCGGTACTACAGAACGCGCGTAAAGGAGGCAAGCCCGCAGGAATCCCGCCTTATGGTTACGATGATGACTTCAATGTGATAGAAGACCGGGCGGAGACGGTACGGGGTATTTATCAGGCTATACAGGCCGGAATAACAATGGCTGATATTGTGCGCGCGCTTAATGGCGACGCAACAAGGGAATCAGAGGTACCGTGGTTAAACCCGTGTACGCCACCCGGGGTACTCAAGAGGGAGCGGGACAACGAGCGGCGGGTGGAACGCGGTATGGAGCCGTTACCGCTACCCAAGAAGAAGAAATGGGTAGAGCATGGCGTACTAAGAATTGCGTCTAACCCGGCCTATGCTGGATACCGTCTACACATGCCCCAAGAAGTGCGAATGAAGCCAGAGCATAGAGGACTAGGGTCAGAAACGGCCCCGGGTAAAAAGCTACATATTGTCAGGGATGAAGACGGGGAGCCGGTACAAGGGCAATGGGAGCCGATTGTGGATAAGAACCTATGGTGGTCAGTCTCAGAGATTTTATGCGACCCCCGGCGTGATAAGAGGAGGCACAACCGCAGCGGTAGAGCGGCGCTAGGTGCGGCCACCTATGTCTGCGGCGAATGCGGGTACCACATGACCACATTAGGCCCGCGCTACCGTTGCAGGCAATGCGGTATAGCCCGGACGAGCAAGCCAATAGACAGGCTGGTCTGTTCGGTGATAGAGCGGCGACTAGCCCTCGATGACGTGGTGGAAGCGCTAACGGCAAGGCAGGAGCCTACCGAAGAGTCTAGAGCCATAGATAAGCAACGGCACGAGCTAGAGGCCAAGATTAAACGGGTTGAGGCTGATTACGACGATGGTCTCATTACAGCAAAGGACTTGAAGCGTAACCGCGACAAAGTGGAAGCTGAACTTGAGCAGCTACGACAGAAGCAGATTGCAACACTACCGGAAGCCACGCAGTCAGTCTTGGCGGGTATGAGCAACCCCGCAGAGGGCTTTAAGAACAGTTCGATGGTGACAAAGCGGGCGATTATAGACGCGCTGATGGAGGTGCGGGTCTACAAAGCACCCCGGGGGCACAAGCAGTTCGACCCGAAGACAGTAGAAATCATCTGGAAGGTAGACGCGTAGGAAGCCGGGGAGGGTGGTAGATTCCCGAAAAAAGGGTGGGTTAGCAGGTAGAAGAGCCTAAACCACACAGTATACCAGTGGTCTAGTATGTCTACAATGTGTTTCTGATCACATTATTCGGGGAGGGGTGACTATTGTGCGAGTGTACTTATCTGTCTTGTAGGTAGAGGCGTTCATTAACGGGGTTTTGGGAGGTTAACTTGTTAAGTGCAGCCACTCAACAAGTGATTTGTTAAGCTGTTTCCCCCAGTAGACGCGCTAAAAGGGGCTACTTAACAACTTAACAACGTTTTCGCGTAACTCTTTTTATATAGGATATATAGCTATGTACTACCACCCTTGAATATTGCTCTCTTCGTACATCATCTTCAACACAAAAATAAGTGTTAAGCGTGTTAAGTAGGATAAAAGGCCTGGTCACAGGGAAATCCATTTTGTTAAGTGCTTTGTTAAGTTAACAAGATTCGGGTTAACTTAACACAAATCAACCAACGGGTTTAGCTGACCACTTTTTGCGTCTTCGGGGTGATGTCGTTTCTTAGGGTTACCTAACTCGTGTAGTCCCGCGTGGCCTCACCCACGTGTCTTCGGATCTGGTTTTGTCTAGCTAAATTTTGTTAGATGAGAGCCTCAGACTAGATGTCAGTCACTTCAGATTTCCGAACAGGAAGTGTGACCCAACATGCAGGGAGGGGGTGAGTTTGACGCAGAGTTCTAGATAGTAAATACCCACATTGACTGCGAGATCATAGATAGACTGGCAAAGACGTTATTTTCTTAGGAAGGACACAAAGGCGGATGTCACCCTCAACGAAAAAGGCTCAGCGGGATAGCCTCCACAAGACCCTTGACAGTATTGCCAATGATTTGCGCGGCAAGGTCGATGGTTGGGACTTTAAAGCCTATGTGTTGGGAACGCTGTTTTATCGCTATTTGTGTGACCACCTCGTTCACATCATCAACACTGAACAGCATGATGCCGGTGATAGCGAGTTCGATTACAGTGAGTTAAGCGATGAGGTCGCTGAATTTGAACGTGAGAATTACACACAGATGGTTGGCTATTACATCCTTCCATCGCAGCTCTTTAGCACTTTTGTTCAGGGAGCAGCTGACAATGTGGATCTCAATATTGAGCTGGATAAAGCTCTGCGAGCAGTAGAAGCTTCGTCGGCAGATGCCGAGTCAGCAGACGACTTTAAGGGCTTGTTCCAAGACTTCGATGTCAATTCCAACAAGCTCGGTGGTAC
>NZ_ACVP01000026.1 GCF_000175635.1 Corynebacterium tuberculostearicum SK141
CTTGAGTTCAGAGGGTCGTTGCAACACTTTCCCTTAGGAGGGTGTTGTTGTGTCTGGGGTTGTTGGCCCGTTTCATTCGTTGTCTGAATCGGATCGTCGTGGCTTAGTTGCCTTGGTTGGCAGTGGGCGTAGTGTCCGTTCGGCGGCTGGTGAGCTTGGCTGTCATTACGGGCATGCTTTGAATTTTTGCCATGCCTTTGGATTGCCAGTCGTGTATAAAGCCAAACGAGTTGATCGCCGCGGCAGCCAGGCTGTCCAGCTTGTAGAGCTAGTCCGAAGCGGACTGTCGGTACGCCAAGCTGCTAAAAGATGTGGGATGCATCTTACCGCTGCGTATGCCGTAGCTACGGAAGCTGGGTGCCATATCCGGTTAAGTCAGTATGCTCGGAAAGTCCGCCAGACGCAGTTAAGAGTGGAATACCTGCGCCTTCGGCTGGCGAGCCTGCCTGGTGGTGATGCTGGCACGGCAGTAGGAATTGATCGTCGACTGCGTTTAGATTTCGAAAAAGGACTCACCAAATCCCAGGGTCGACGAGAAGAGTTCATACCCGTCGGCGAAGACGCCAGCACGTATAACAGACTTATGAAAGCGCTGCGCCAACGCCATGATGTCATCGAATCCGGAAGGCTTGCCCCTCCCGCCTTACCTAGCGGGGTAGATCCGTATAAACGCATCAGCAATCGCTACATTTGCTTCGAAGAACGCGTCATCATCGCCGATCTTCTCCGCGAAGATGTGCCACTGCGTGAGATTGGGCGCCGTTTAGGGCGAAGTGCATCGTCAATTCAGCGTGAAGTACGCAGAAACCACAGTGCGGAAGGCCCGTATCGTGCAGAAACAGCCCAGTTAAAGGCCTGTGCGCGGAGGTTGCGGCCGAAAATACCGAAACTACTAGCCAACAAAAGACTATGGGACTATGTATGCGCACAATTGCGGGCACAATGGTCACCTGAGGAGATTTCTAATCGCCTGCCCATCGATTACCCCACTGATAAGGACATGCGCATTAGTCACGAAACGATTTATGACGCCTTTTACCTGCAGGCCAAAGGAAGACTCAAAGACCTTGGCCTGGACTTGCCGACCGGTAGAAAGAAACGCAAGAAACGCCAAACCCGCTCCAGCACACCTGCCCAGCAACGCTTCGTCGACGACATGATCCTCATAGACGACCGGCCAGATGAGGTAAGTGAACGTATTTTGCCAGGCCACTGGGAAGGCGACCTCATCCTCGGTAAAAACAACCAATCAGCGGTAATCACGCTAGTAGAACGTGTTAGCCGATTTGTTGTCCTTGGCCACCTACCGGGAAGGCATACCAGCAAAGAAGTATTCACAGCCCTGCACAAGGCAGTTGCAGGAATCGATAAAGCTATCTGGTCATCAATTACCTGGGACCAAGGAAGCGAAATGGCTGGCCATAAAGCTTTTACCATGGCCACTGACATTCCCATCTACTTCTGCCATCCAGGATCACCATGGGAACGCGGCAGCAACGAAAACACCAACGGCAGGCTCAGAAGAAACCTTCCCAAAAACAGCGACCTGTCCATCTACAGCGCCGAGGACCTAGAAATGATCGCCAACATTCACAACCACAAACCACGCAAAGCACTCAACTGGCGCACCCCAGCCGAAGTCATGACCAACGCCCTCACACAAACCGGTAGCATCAAACCAAACTAACCATCATCGTTGCAACGACCCCTAGAATCCGCC
>NZ_ACVP01000025.1 GCF_000175635.1 Corynebacterium tuberculostearicum SK141
ACCGAAGAAAAAATCTATTACAACAAGAAAGACAACGAACTTGACCCCCAACAGGGCAACTGAAAACGAAAAATCTCGAGGCATCGACCGGAACGATGTCTCGAGACTTCACATGGTGCCCCCAGTGGGACTCGAACCCACACTGAATCGATTTTAAGTCGACTGCCTCTGCCGATTGGGCTATGGGGGCAAGGGCAAGGAATATTTTAGGCCACCTCACCCTGCGGGAGTTAACGAGGGGTACCCTCCGCAGCCAGACCAGCGATAATGCCGTCGAGAATGTCCTTTTCACTGATGAAAAAGCTGCGCGCATCGCAATTGCGCTCGATAAGCTGCATGATGCCTTCGACGGCCACCGCCCCACCGCCAATGACGTCGGCACGGCCGGGGTGAATGACGGGGTTGAGGGCGCGGACGTCGGAAGGCAGGCCAATAAGCTGCTGCAAAAGCACGCGCAGGGCATCGAAGCGGAGCTCAGACCCGTGAATGGCATCGGCGTCGTAGCGCTCAAGGCCCTGAGCCAATGCAGAAAGAGTGGTAAACGTGCCTGCGCAGCCGACGATGGTACGGGCCTTAGAAATAGGTACTATCTTCTCCACTTCTGCCGTGCGCTCGCCGACGTACTCGGAAGCGATCTCAATCTCCGACTCGGTAGGCGGATCGGTACGCATAATGCGCTCGGTTAGCCTGACGCACCCCATGCGGGCAGAGTGGGTGCCCAAGATATCGCCATCGGCCGTGCCTACGACGAACTCGGTCGAACCGCCGCCCAGATCGATGACACAGAATGGCCCGCGGTCTGGCTCCACATCGGCTACGGCGCCATTAAAGGACAACAGAGCCTCTTCCTCGCCCGAGACGACCTCGGCCTGTGCGCCCGGCTGAATTTGGCCGAGCAACTCAGCGGTCATGTCGAAGAATTCCTGCTGGTTCTTGGCATCGCGAGTAGCGGAGGTAGCGACCATCCGCACGCGGGTGACCTTCTCAAACTTCATCTGGCGTACGTAGCCTTCCAAGGCCACGCGGGCGCGGTCTAGGGCCGCAGGGGCAATTTCGCCAGTGGCATCGACTCCCTCTCCCAAGCGGATGATTTCCATGGTGCGGGTAATATCGCGGACCTTGCCGTCATCCTGAATCTCAGAGATGAGCAAGCGAATCGAATTCGTACCGCAATCAATCGCAGCAACGCGAGTCATAGCAGCCCTCCTATTCCGCGTTAGAGAAATCGAACTGGGCTAGGTCAATCCCCAGATCTTCTACGGTGGGCCAGTCCTGCGGGATGGCAGAGCCTCGAAGCTTGCCGTGGTCGGCGGCCATGGCCACCGCTTCAGTTCCCAACCGGAAATGCTGTGGGCCTTCAGCAAGCGCGTATGCGATGAGCACATGCAGACACTTGACCCGATCGGGCATGCCGCCACCGGAGAAATCGGTGCCAAGGTCTTCGATGTCATTGCGCTTGGCCAAGAAGTATTCGTGGGCGCGCTGATAGTCGGCAGCCAATTCCTCGTCCTCACCCAAGCGGGCTTCCATCCACTTCATAACGTGGGCAACCTCCAAGCGTGAGGCTTCGGCAGTAAGCCGTGGGTCGGTGAGGTAGTAGAGGGTGGGGAATGGGGTGCCGTCGGCAAGCTTGGGCGCCGTCTTAATTACCGCGGGCTGCCCATCCGGCGTGCGATAAGAAACCTCTAGGACCCCGCGCGGGGTGCGGCCCAATTGCTCAGTTACTACAGCGATATCTGCATCAGTGACGGTCATGCGGACAATTATCGCACATCTGGATTCTCTTCCGGCGCCGGCTCAATCGGAAGATGATTTACCTGCTCGGATGGAGCTTCCTCCTCAGGGGGCTCAGCCACGGAATCCCACAAAACCTCGTACCATTCGCGGGAATCTTCTTCCTTCTGACCATCTGTAGTGAGCTGGTCATCCGGCTTTATCTGCGGGTCAATGATGCGGTAGGCGGTCTCGCCCTCATCGACGACCCCGAATCGGCGCCGCGCCTCCTGCTTGATGTACTCATCAGACTTATATCTATCAATCTTTTCCAGCAAAGCAGTCTTCTCATCCTGCTTGGCGGCGATTGACTCATTGAGGCGGGCAATTTCGGACCGGCCGTGGTAGTAATTGCGCAGCGGAATAGCGATAGCAAACAAGACCACAAGCACGATGGCCACGATCACGCCCACTCCGGCAATACTCATCCGGTCCGGCTTCTGCTCCTGCTTCAGTTGCGCACGTTGAGCTTTGCGGATATCCGCAGCACGCGAGGCCACCGGAACCCTAGTGCGACTCCGGTTTCGCTGCGTCTTCTTTTCGCGTGCCATAGGCCTCTAATCCTAGCGCCGTCACTCCTGTAACAGGGACGTGGCACGCGCAATTTGGATACACTAAAAGAAATTCTCCCTCCCAGGAAGGAAGTTTCATGTCCCTCAAGCGCCTCCTCCCCGTTCTCACCGCAACCCTATTCCTTGCCAGCTGCAACCCTTCCGCCCAAGACGGCGAATACCCCGTCTACGGAGACGGCTACGACCTGAACACCAAAGACGGCATGGCCGACTATCTCAAGGAGTACAAAACCCTGCCGGATGATTACATCAACCATGATGCTGACCAGCTCCAGGGAGACGATCAGCCCGAAAGCTTTGAAACCAACGCGGACTCCGTCAAGAAGGCCGGCGAAGCTGCCTGCAAGAATGATGAATTGCTCGATATCTCGAAGGAATATTTCCGAGGAAACACCGACAAATTTGGGGAAGCAGTTATGTCATCGGTCGACGGCTCTGATGACAAATACCGTGATGTTTTTGAAGCGCTAGACATCCCCGATGACGCACCGGACACTGACAAGATCATGGCTGCAGCGATGAGCTCACTCGGCGCCGTGATGTCTTGCGGTGATGAATTCAGCGATGAGGAACTGGAAAAGGTCGCTGAGTCGATCCATTCCAGCTAGAGCTTCGAACCATATTCCCTGCCTAAGGAATAGTAATGCCACTCAAGCGTCTCCTCCTCCTAGCCGCCGTAGGCACCCTACTTACCGGGTGCAGCTCGACCGACCACAAAGAAGAAGCAGCCACCAAAGCGGAATCCCCCACTAGCGAAAGCCCTACCAGCAGCCAAACCCCCACCACCACAAGCAGAAAACACGACCTCAACACCAAAAGCGGCTTCATTTACCATATAAAAGAACATGGCACTATCCCGGACTTTTACCTAGACCTGTTCGGCGCTGGGGCTTCCGAAGAGCCCGACGGACCAACAAGCTACGAGGTCAATGCCACAACACTGAAGAAGGCTGGAGCTGTTGCCTGCGAGAATGAGCAAATCCTGGACGACGCCAAGTATTTGCTAACCCATGGCGACAGCGCATTTGAAGAACTCGTCCCTAGCCTTGAGGAGTTCGATAGGAAATACGCTCCCGTCTACGAAAAGCTTGAAATATCAGCGGCTTCTCCCGTCCTAGACAAGCTTTTTACCATGTACATGGCTGGCGTGGGTTCCCTCGCCACCTGCGGTGACAAATATGACGATAAGGAACTCGAAGCAGTAGCTGACAACGTTTTCAGTTACTAACCCCCGGAATTTCGCACACTCTTTCGTTTCCCCTTGCGCACGCCGGAAAGGCGGCTTATACTAGGGGCAGAAATTCGATTGGGTGTGCGATTCATTTCAGAGGGGGAACTTTCCGTGACAGCCAGCGACGCACCACCAAAGAAAGCTTATTTTTCTACCAATAACCTCGACGATACGGTTTGCGTTCTGGGTATGCTCCAACGCATTCAATCCTGGCAGCTATACCAATCCGTACTTCCGCGATTAGAAGACGATGTCGAATGCACTACCGCCGCTTTAGCTAAGCGGGTGGGCTTGAGCTACTGGCGCGTTTTATCCGCGCTGCGCTCTCACCTGCGCATGCGAGAATTGCCGTTAACCACGGCGGTACAGACCGTACATTGGATTCTCGACCTCCCACGGCTGCACGTCATTGATGCCGAGCTTGCCCCGCTTGGCGACGACGCCGAGGGCATCCAACTAATCGATGCCGCCCTTGCAGACTTCCTCACCCCAAAAGAACCTGCCCAGCATGTCCCCACGGAATCTGAAATCCGTAGATTCTTGCGCGACTACATCGACGGAATTCTCAAGCCAGATATTGAGAAGGAAATCGAGCGCTCCGTTTCCATTTCTTATTCCAAAGGCCAAGCCACCATTACCCTGAAGACGGATAAGGCTACCGCCAGTGCTATTTCACGGCACATCGATAAAGCCGCGCGAAAGAAGAACATCACCAAGCCAGAGGCTTTGGAAGCGCTGATCTTTAATCGCACCCAGACAAAAGTAGTTATCAACACCTATGCAGCGGGTGACGATGCTTCTCGGGTATATATCCCGTCGGCGGGATGGTGCGTTCTTACGGAGCATTTAAGCAATTACTCGATGACTCGCGAGCTGTGCCCAGAAGAAACTTCCTCCTACGTTCCCACCGAACAAATCAGGACATGGGTCCACGGTCGCGATGCCACGTGCCGTTGGCCGGGGTGTTCCATGCCGGCGCATTACTGCCAGCTTGATCATCGGGTGGAGTATGCCGACGGCGGACCGACGAGCGTCGATAATCTTGTCACTCTCTGTCAACACCACCACAACGTAAAGACTGATGGTAGGGCACGCTACATAATGGATCCCATCACTGGGGACGTTGCCTGGCTCTTTTCGGACGGCACCTTCGAAATTGACCGTGCCCAAGGGCCTTTAGCGCCGCGAACCGTGAATTGGAAGCAAACCTGGCAGCAATACCTAGACATGCGAAAGCGCCCCCGCGGCAATGCGAGGGCGCTACGAAAGGAGGCGATTAAGCCTTAAAGCGCGGGAAAGCGGAGCGGCCGGCGTAAACTGCGCCGTCGCCAAGCTCCTGCTCGATACGCAGCAGCTGGTTGTACTTAGCTACACGCTCGGAACGTGCCGGTGCGCCGGTCTTGATCTGGCCGCAGTTCAGAGCAACAGCCAGGTCCGCAATGGTGGTGTCCTCGGTCTCGCCGGAGCGGTGGGACATCATGGTGCGGTAGCCGTTGCGGTGAGCCAGCTCGACTGCGTCGAAGGTCTCGGTCAGGGTACCGATCTGGTTGACCTTAACCAGCAGGGCGTTGGCAGCCTTCTTCTCAATGCCCTCCTGCAGACGAGCAGGGTTGGTGACGAAGAAGTCATCGCCGACGATCTGTACCTTCTCGCCAATTGCGGCGGTCAGGGCGGTGTAGCCCTCCCAGTCATCCTCCTGCAGCGGATCCTCGATGGAGACGATCGGGTACTGGTCGATGAGGTCCTCGTAGACCTTGGACATTTCTTCAGCGGTGTGCTCGCCACCCTCGAAGTGGTACTTGCCGTCCTTGAAGAACTCGGAGGAAGCAACGTCGAGTGCCAGGGCTACATCCTTGCCGGGCTCGAAGCCGGCCTTCTTGATGGCGTCCACGATGACGTCGAGAGCAGCCTTGGTGGAGTCAACGGACGGAGCGAAGCCGCCCTCGTCGCCCAGACCAGTGGACAGCCCCTTGTCCTTCAGCACTGCCTTCAGTGCGTGGTAGACCTCGGCGCCCATGCGTAGAGCCTCGGCGAAGGACTCAGCACCAATCGGAGCGATCATGAATTCCTGGACGTCAACGCCGGAGTCTGCGTGTGCACCGCCATTGAGGATGTTCATCATCGGCACTGGCAGTACGTGCGCATTCGGGCCGCCGATGTAGCGGTACAGCGGCAGTGCAGCGGACTCTGCAGCGGCCTTGGCTGCGGCGATGGAAACGCCCAGGATGGCGTTTGCGCCGAGCTCGGATTTGTTATCGGTACCGTCCAGCTTAATCAGTGCCTGGTCAATGAGGCGCTGATCGTCGGCTTCGAAGCCAGCAATTTCGTCGGCAATCTTCTCGTTGATGTTCTCAACAGCCTTTAGAACACCCTTACCCTGGTAGCGCTCGCCACCGTCGCGCAGCTCGTGAGCCTCGTGCACACCGGTAGAAGCACCGGAAGGAACGCCGGCAACACCGCGGGCGCCGTCATCAAGGAAGACCTCGGCCTCGACGGTTGGGTTACCACGGGAATCAAGAATTTCGCGGGCGAAAGTGTGGATGATGTCAGCCATGCTGTTTTTCACTCCTCATTAAAAAGTTCGCTCTGGACCAGCCGGCCCAGCTACGTTGTCAATTGTTGCAGAAAACTTTACTGTGTGACACTACTTTGCACTTTGCGGAACCGAGTAGGCATTGGCGGCGTGTGCAACTTTATGCAAATACTCGCTGGACTGATTGTAATTTAGGATTGCTTCCTCCCACTGTTCTGGGTTAGAGAGATCTCTATCACCAAAACATAAAAGTCCGGCGGCGCCAACTGCGGCGTCGTCAATTTGATTGGGATCTGCCTTGCCATCGCCGTTGGCATCAGCGCCCACCGATTCCCACGTGGTCGGGATAAACTGCATCGGGCCGACGGCGCGGTCATATTCGGAATCCCCATCGATTTTGCCGTTATCGGTATCTGGGGTGTGCGCCGTATTGTTCAGGCCATCGAGGGCGATGCCGTTGATGGGTGGTTGGGGGTAGCCGGCGTCGTCAAGCTTGGAGGGCTTAAACCAATTGCCGTTGTAGGTGCCATGGCGGGTCTCCACGTAGCCCAGGCCGGCAAGGGTATTCCACCGCAGATGGCAATTCGGCCATTTTTGCTGAGCGATGAGTTCGGCGTTGCCATAAGCGCGCAGGGCTGCCGGTGGGATACCCGTCTGCTCAGCTAGGTCAGAGGCCCAGTAGGTGAGCTTATCGGCGGTGCGGCCGGGGGCATTGACGTCAATATGCGCGACCTCTTTGCCCTCAACGGGCGGAATGTTCTCCGGTACGGGCTCCTGTGAAGTGCCGTGCCCCGTCAACAGCCATGCCACCAGCGCGATTATCACGGCTACGGCCACCCCGCAGCCCCCGAATATCTGCAGCAGCCTCTTCATGAGAAGCCATCCTACATTCCCTTGCCTTCGCGCCACAGCCTCTCTTGCGTGTCAACGTCGACAATCTCCGTGGTGCCATCAAATAGGTATGGGGCGCGGGCGCGCATTTTGGTGAGGAAGCTCTGGGCGACGTCGTCAAGCGAAAAGGTGGAGATTTCCGCATGGAAAAGTACTTGGAGGAAGATATCCCCCAATTCCTTAAGCATCTCGCTTTCCGGTTCGCGGCTGCGCACGGCCGCGGCGAATTCGGCGGACTCCTCCTCGAGGTACGGCAAGAGGGAAGTATGGGTTTGCTCGCGCTCCCACTCCCCGATGCGCCGCGCCGTGGCCATGGTCTGGCGCGCTTGCATGATGGGATCTGCGAGGGATTCGGCGCGAATGACGGGCTCGCCGCTAGCGAGGCGGGCGCGAGTGTCCGGATCGTGTTCGTCGGTGCTTACCAAGGTGCCGGTGGCGTCCTCGCCTACCAGCAGATCGGAAAAATTCCACCGTACGGACACGGGTACCTCACCCGTGAAGTGGACGGGGCCACGCAGCTTCCCGTATGCCTGCATGGGGATCATGGTGGGCCAGCGTTCATCGAGCAACAGCACAGTCATGTGCACAAAGTCTAGCCCGAGTTCCCATTATGGGGCTATTCAAGGTATTTTAGGCCAATGACCTCCAGCCAGAATAGATCCCACTCCGTGACGTTGTGGACCCTCGTCGCGCTGATTATCGGTTCCACCGTGGGCGCGGGCATTTTCTCGCTGCCCCAAAACATTGCCTCCGTTGCCGGCCCAGGCGCGATGCTCATTGGCTGGCTGGTAGCGGGCATCGGCATGCTCTCCGTGGCGTTTGTTTTTCAAATTCTGGCCCGCCGAAAGCCGCACCTTGATTCTGGCGTTTATTCCTACGTGCGGGCCGGCCTCGGCGATTTTATTGGTTTTACCTCCGGCTGGGGCTACTGGCTGGGCTCCGTTATGGCGCAGGTGGGTTATGCCACCCTCTTCTTCAATACCTTGGGCCATTACCTGCCGCTTTTCGACGCCGACCATCACTGGACCTCCGCCATCGCCGTCTCCCTCCTATCCTGGGGCATTTTTGCGGTACTTGCCCGCGGCATTAAGCAGGCCGCGTTCATGAACCTCATCACCACAATTGCCAAGATTGTGCCCATCCTGGCCTTTGTGGTGCTCATTGCGTTCCTCGGGTTCAGCTGGGATAAATTCACCTTGGATTTCTGGGGACGCGCGTCTGAGGCCAGCGTTTTCGAGCAGGTCCAGGGAATCATGCTCTTTACCGTGTGGGTCTTCATCGGCGTGGAGGGAGCATCCGTTTATTCCAAGCAGGCTTCTAAGCGCACCGACGTCGGCCGCGCGACCGTCATCGGTTTTTTCTCCGTGCTGGCACTGCTGGTTTCCGTGTCTACCTTGAGCTTTGGCGTGATGACCAAAGAAGAACTAGCCGCATTGCCAGATAATTCCATGGCCTCCGTGCTCACCGAGGTCATCGGACCTTGGGGCGGCGCGCTGGTGTCTATTGGGCTGTGCTTGTCAGTTTTGGGTGCCTATGTTTCCTGGCAGATGCTGTGCGCCGAGCCCATCGTAATGATGGCCATCGACGGCCTCATTCCCCGCCGCATCGGAACCATTAACGTGGCGGGTGCGCCGTGGGTAGCGCAGCTGATTTCCACGATGGCCATCCAGCTGTTCATCATCGTCTTTTACCTCAACGAGGCGTCCTATAACGCCATGGTGCAGCTGGCAACCATCATGTACTTGCTGCCCTATATCTTTTCTTCCCTGTACCTATTGCTCTTGGCACTGCGGGGCAAGGGGCTGTCTCACCCGCAGGCGGGTATCAAGTTCGATCTTTCCGGACCAGAGGTAGGCCGCAAGGATAACCGCAAGCACTTGGTCATTTCTTTGCTCGCGTTTATCTATTCCCTGTGGCTGATTTATGCGGCCGACCTCGTCTACGTCCTGCTCGGCGCTTTGGCCGTGGTTCCAGGCCTCATCCCGTATGTTGGCACCCGGTTGTGGAAGAAGGAACGCATCTTCAACACCTTCGAGTGGTGCGTGGTGGCCGTTGTCCTGGCCGGTGCCGCCACCGCCATTTGGGGCTTGAGCACCGGCTGGCTCACCCTCTAGCTACTCCCCTACGCTGACCACGTTCGAGGTGGGCTGGGCGCCGCTGACGTTGATGGGGTCGACGTCGAAAAGCGCGCTTAGGAAGTCCGCCGCCCACTGAATGAGCTCGGTATCGCGCAGCTTCGGGGAGGTGACATTGCGCCCCGCCTTGGGGAACGGCACGTTGATAGCCTTCGCCGCCGCACGGAAGCTGGAGCCCGGATATAGGCGCTTGAGACGCACCTGCTTGGAATCCGGCAGCTCCACCGGGTGGAACTTGACGCGGGTGCCCTGCACAGTGATATCGGAAATGCCGGCGCGGCGCGCCTGGTGGCGCAGGCGAGCAACGGAAAGCAGGCGCAGGACCTCCTGCGGCAGCGGGCCGAAGCGGTCTTCCATTTCCTCGATGACGGCCTTGAGATCATCGTCATTCTGCGAGGCCGCAAGCTTGCGGTAGACCTCCAGGCGCAGGCGCTCGGAGTCGATATAGCCTTCCGGAATATGCGCGTCCACGGGGAGATCGATGCGGATTTCCTTCGGGCCCTCATCGGTAACGGTGGGGGCCTCGCCGCGGGCGAGCGATTTGAAGGTCTCGACCGCCTCGCCAACGAGGCGCACGTAGAGATCGAAGCCCACACCGGCAATGTGGCCGGACTGTTGGGCGCCAAGGACGTTGCCGGCACCGCGCATCTCCAAGTCCTTCATGGCTACGGCCATGCCGGCACCAAGGTCATTGTTCTGAGCGATGGTGGCCAGGCGGTCATAGGAAGTTTCCGTGAGCGTGGCCCCCTTGGGGTACAGGAAGTAGGCATAGCCGCGCTCGCGGGAGCGGCCCACGCGCCCGCGCAGCTGGTGCAGCTGGGACAGGCCCATATGGTGGGCGTTTTCCACAATGAGGGTATTCGCATTAGCGATATCCAGGCCGGTTTCCACGATGGTGGTACACACCAATACGTCGTACTCGCGATCCCAGAAACCCTGGACGGTCTGCTCGAGCACCTCCTCGTTCATCTGGCCATGCGCGACGACGACGCGGGCCTCCGGTACCAGGTCGCGCAGCTCGCGGGCCTTCTTTTCGATATCAGAGACTTTGTTGTGGATGAAGAAGGTTTGACCATCGCGCAGCAGCTCACGGCGGATGGCCGCGGCTACCTGCTTGTCCTCGTAAGCGCCGACGTAGGTCAGCACGGGGTGGCGGTCTTCCGGTGGGGTCAGGATGGTGGACATCTCGCGGATGCCAGCCATAGACATCTCCAAGGTGCGCGGGATAGGTGTCGCGGACATGGTGAGCACATCCACGCTGGCTTTAAGCGCCTTAATGTGTTCCTTGTGCTCCACGCCAAAGCGCTGCTCCTCGTCCACGACGATGAGGCCGAGGTTCTTCCAGTGCACGCCAGTCTGTAGGAGGCGGTGGGTGCCGACGACGATATCGACGCTGCCATCGGCCAGGCCCTTGAAGATGTCCTTGGCTTCCTTCTTTGAGGTAAAGCGCGAAAGCACCTCAATCTTGACGGGGAAGCCGGTCATGCGCTCGCTGAAGGTATCAAAGTGCTGCTGCGCCAGCAGCGTGGTGGGTACAAGGACGGCTACCTGCATACCGTCTTGCACAGCCTTGAAGGCGGCGCGGATGGCCACCTCGGTCTTGCCGTAACCCACATCGCCGACGACGACGCGATCCATCGGCACCGTGGACTCCATATCGTGCTTGACGGCGTCGATAGCCAGCATCTGGTCTTCGGTTTCGACGAAGGGGAAATTATCCTCCATCTCCGCCTGCCACGGATTATCCGGGGAGAATTGGTGCCCCGGCGCGGCCTGGCGCTTGGCGTAGAGCTCGACGAGCTCGCCGGCGATTTCGCGCACGGCGGCGCGCGCCTTCTTCTTGGTGTTCTTCCAGTCGGAACCGCCCATCTTGGACAGGTGAGGCGATTCGCCACCGGTGTACTTGCTGAGCAGATCCAGCGAGTCCATGGGAACCCAGAGCTGATCGGCGGGCTGACCACGCTTGGAGGGCGCGTACTCGAGCACGATGTATTCGCGGCGGCTGGTTTCATCGCCGGACTGGATGGTGCGCTCGGCCATCTTGAGGAACTTGCCGATGCCGTGGGTCTCGTGCACCACAAAATCGCCCTGCTTGAGGGCAAGCGGGTCAACCTTATTGCGGCGCTTTGCGGGCCGGCGCTTCGCTTCGGCGATATCGCCTACGCGGTTACCGGTCAGATCCGTCTCGGTCACAACGACCAGCGGGAGGGGCTCAGCGTCCTTAGGCTTTTTCACCTTAGGAAATACCAGGCCGGCGTGGCTTAGTGCTTGGTAGAGGGTAACTTCACCGGCGGTGGGCTCCCAGCCAGGGGTAGCCACCTTGGTGCGGATGCCCTTTTCTGCAAAGCGGTCCACCATGCGCTTGATGGCACCTTGCGCCGGCGCGATGAAGGCTGCCCGGCCGCCGGCGTTGGTGTGCGCGAGGAGCTGGGCCATCATGGCGTCGATTTCTTCGATATTGCCGCGCGGGGTGGGCCCTGGTTCGAATTCGAGCGGGAGGGTCTCCTCTTCCGGGGCGGCGAGCATTCCCGGTGGGGAGAAAGTCCACAAAGGCAGGCTGGACTCGCTGATGGAGACCTCGAGCGACTCATAGGAGCGATAGCTGGATGCCTCGGTATCGAGCCCTTCGGTAGCCAGCGGGCCATCGGCACCCATGGCCGCGGCCTCCCAACCGGCAGCGAGGAATTCCGCATCGGTCTTTTCTAGATCCGCCACACGGCGGCGAATCTTTTCCGGGCCGACCATCACCACGTGGGTGGTGGGGCGCAGGAATTCGGGGAGGGTGATCATGGGGGCGTCGGAAAGCGCGGGCAGGAGCGCTTCCATACCTTCGGCCGGGATGAGCTCGCTAACCTTGGTCAAAAGCTCCACCAGGGCGGGATTGCCGGGGTGCTTGACGGCGAGATCGGCCGCACGCTTGGCAATGGCGTCCGTAATAGGCAGCTCGCGGGCCGGGAAAATGTCTACGCGGCCCACCTCGATTTCCGGAATGGTGCGCTGGTCAGCTACGGAAAATTGGCGGATATCGGTAATCTCATCGCCCCAAAACTCCACGCGGACCGGATAATCCAGCGTGGTGGGGAAAATATCGATGATGCCGCCGCGCGTAGCGTACTCGCCGCGCTTAGCCACCATGTCTACGTGCTTATAGGCGCGGAACTCGAGCTCGCGGACTACCTCATCAAAGTCATATTCATGATCTTCTTCGAGGTGGACGGGAGCGCGGCCCTCCACCTCCTGCAGGATGGGCTGGGACAGGCCGCGGGCAGCCGTGACAATGACCTGCAGGCTATCGAGATTGTGCAGAACTTCAGCGCGGCGGCCGATGATGTCTACGCCGGGGCTCAAACGCTCGTGCGGCAAGGTCTCCCAGGCGGGGAACATGGCCACCTTCTCCCCCAGCATCGCCGTTAGCTCCGCCGTAAGATCCTCAGCCTCGCGGCTCGTAGCGGTTACCACGAGCACTGGGGCATGATGCGCCAAGGTGCCCAAGGCCCACGGCCGGGACTGATCCAAGCCCGTGATGTGGAGGTCTTCGCCCACATGAGAAATCATGCCCTTGAGCTTGGGATCCGAGGCCGCTACCTTGAGCAGGCCGGCCAGCATTGGGGTCGCCATCTATTTGCCTCCTAGCTTGGGCTTTACTTCCATACCGGACAAACCATTCCAGCATAGATTGACAATATGCGTGGCGACGACTTCCTTATCCGGGTTGCGCTCATCCAGCCACCATTGCGCGGTGGTCGATACCATTCCCACCAGCGCTTGGCCGTAAATATCCGCCAAATCCGGGTCGATGCCACGGTGCTCAAATGCTTCGCTCAAAATATAGGAAACCTGGCCCACCGCGGAATTCAACAGCGTGGAGAAACTGCGCTCGTCACCGGGCTTGGCATCGCGCACCAGGATGAGAAAGCCATCAGTTTCTTCCTCAACATAGGTCAAAATGGCCATGACGGCCTGCTCGATGCGCTCGCGCCAGCTGCCGGTCTTCAAGGAATCAGTAATGACCTTTTCCAGGGCCAGCATCTCGCGGTCAACAACCACCGCATAAAGGCCTTCCTTGCCCCCGAAGTGCTCATAGACAACGGGTTTGGATACCCCGGCGCGTGCCGCGATCTCTTCGACGCTGGTTCCTTCAAAGCCTAGTTCCGCGAATGCAGCGCGTCCGATGGAAATGAGTTGTTCGCGGCGTTCCCGGCCGGTCATCCTTTGTCGAGCCATGCCCTCTACCCTATCCTTTGCCCCGCAATTTGTGATTTACCCGGGGGCGTCAGGTACGCTATGCCTACAGCTTTTGCTGTGTTTCCCCATGGTGTAATCGGCAACACTACGGTTTTTGGTACCGTCATTCTAGGTTCGAGTCCTGGTGGGGAAGCTGATTTTTGTAGCCCGTTAACTGGTGTTTTTGCTGGTTGCGGGCTATTTTTCTACCTAGACCCGTTTACTTTGGCGACGTTTGGCTACCTGCGGAAACGTCTCGCTCTCCGTCAAAAGTCCGTCACAAAACACCCCCCTAAAACGACGAAAAGACCCCACCCCGCGATGATCTGGCCCCCAAAAGTTGGACTGTTTTAGTTCTTGGTTTGATGGTGCGTTGAAGCGGGCGCAGGCTAAGGATGCGTCTATAGAGCGGGTGACGCCACATGGTTTGCGGCATGTGGCGTCGGAATTGCTGGTGAATGCGGGGGGCGAACGTGAAAGCGGTGGAGACTCAGATGGGTCATGCGTCGGCGACTATGACCCTCGATACCTACAGTGATCTGTTTGATGATGGTTTGGATGTGGTGGCACAGCGTTGAACGATGGTTTTCTGATTCCAGTTCTAAACCATCATCCAACGTTTCGTCTCTACGCTGATTCCTTATCTGAAGATGATTTTTCTTTACTAGGCGCAAACACAGCAGCTAAAGCGACGACATCAATCGCGACAAGGAACCCAGCCAGCCACGGCTTATCTAGGTATGCGCACCAGCCCGCTAGCAATAGGACAGCGACGACTGAAATAATTCCTAGGATCTGTCCGCGGGAAGCCAATTCGTAGGAATTGTCGACTGTTTGCCTACGGACATAATTGTCCGTGCCAATAGAGGACTTTGTAGTCTCGAGCCATGCGTCATAGACTTCGGGAGCTCTTTCCCGCAACTGTTCAGCAACTTCGGGGTCTGGGTAGTATTGCCGGAATTCTTGGTGGATAAGCGGTATTAGCGCTTGGATGAGAGTGCGGTCTGAAACTCCCTGCCCGTTCGGAATGCCGCTGTTGAGAAGTTCGTCGAGCGAGTTGCCGGTGACATCCTGTATGTCGCTTTGACTGTTTTCAGTCCCCGCAGATCGAGGATGCTCGCCATCCCGATGAGGATCGGGTTGGTCGTTCGGTTGATTCGGATTGTCACTGGACATGTCACCTCGTTTCTCGTGAAGCATCGATTATGACTCAATTTTACCTCAATTCAAAGTCTTTTTCTCACAACGATCTTTATGGCCGCGGGTGCGAGTTATTTTGTTTTATGTCGTCAAAATATCGTCAGATGAGGAGGTTTGCCGAGCTGAGCAGAGCATTTAACAAGGTTCGAGTCCTGGGGAAGCTTTTTTAGTTTTTCTTCCTACCGCGGCGAAAGCCTTTGAGCTCGGCTTTCTTCGCAATAGCCGCCACTTGGGCGGCGGTGTAGTTGACGGGGGCTACACCGGCGCGGGGCAGGACCCAGCCGCGCCAATAGGACACGATGGCCATGCCACTGCCGACGATCGGCGCGACCACCATGCCGAGTGCAAACTGTCCGTAATCGGCAAAAGTAACCATGACGATGCCGGTGAGGATAGAGGGCACGGCATACAGGGGGCTGCCACCAAAGATGGACGGGATTTCCCCAGACGCAATATCGCGGACCATTCCCCCGCCCACTGCGGTAAGCACGCCCAGAAAGACACAGGGAATAAGTGGCATGCCGTGGGTGAGCGCTTTGACGCAGCCGGTAGTGGACCACACGCCGAGAATAATGGCATCGCCGTGTTCGCGGAATAGCTCCCACGCCTTGCCCTTGAGATCGATAAGAAACGCTATGAGAGCACCTCCGCACGCAAGGCCGAGGTACCACGGGTCTGAGATCGCTGCCGCTGCTCCATCCCCGATGAGCATGTCACGGATCATGCCACCGGCCAGCCCTGAAAAGAGGGCGAGGAATACGAAGCCCACAATGTCGAATTCGCGGCGGCGGGCAAGGGTGCCGCCAATGATGCCGTTCAAAACTACGCCGAGAAGATCGAAGGCTTGGTAGAGCGAATTGATGAGGGGATCGACATCGTGCATGATTCTTAGGCCTCCTGCCGCGCGGGTAGAATTTCGGCGTGACTGCGGCCGTCTTTTACTCTCCGGCGTGTCAGCATGGCTCTTATTTAACCAACTCGTTTCTCTGAAAGATCGCATTTCTCATGTCTAAATCCAACGCCCGGTATTTCATCTGGTCCAATGGCCTGCAAAATTTGGGCGATCAGATTGTTGCTGCCAAGACGGTGCTTCCCGCGCTTTTTAGTGCGGCCGGAGTGCCTGCGTTCTTTACCGGTCTGCTCACCCCTATCCGCGAGTCCGGTTCGATGCTCCCGCAGGCGGCGCTGACCCCGTGGGTGACTACCTATAGGGCCCGCAAGCGCCTGTGGATTATCGGTTCGCTGGGACAAGCGGTATCCGCCGCGGTCATCGCGCTCGCGGCATTTTTTACCCGCGGGGCGGTATTGGGCGTGGTGGTGCTGGTGGCCTTGGCGGCGCTGTCCCTCTTCCGCGCGCTGTGCTCGATTGCGGGCAAGGACGTGCAAGCGCGCACGATTTCTAAGGGCGCACGCGGCCGAGTGACCGGTAGCGCGGCAGCCCTCGGTGGCGGTGCCACTTTGCTGACCGGCATTATCCTTTACTTTCTCGGCGAGCTCAGCATTCCCATGATGGGCACGGTCCTCGCCGTTGGTGCGGCCACGTGGGCCATTGCCGCGTGGGTCTTTTCGCACGTGGATGAGCCGGTGCCAGAGGAAGCCGAAGGGGGCATCGATAAGCGCTGGTGGCAAGATACCTGGCAGCTTTTTACCAGCGACGGCCAATTTCGCAACTTCGTCATCGTCCGCGCGCTGCTGCTCGTTTCGGCGCTATCGACCTCTTTTATTGTGCTGCTCAGCAGCAACCTTTCTGGGCTCTACGGATTCGTGCTAGCTTCCGGCCTAGCCTCCCTGGTGGGCGGGCGCATCTCCGGCGTGTATTCGGATAAGTCCTCTAAGAACACCATGGCCGTGGGCGCGGCCGTGGCTTCCGTCGTGCTGGTGCTTTTGGTCGCCAGCTCGCACTGGGCACCGGATGCGGTCAATGCCTGGGTCATGCCGATTGGCTTCTTCGCCGTGAACCTGGCGCACACGGCTATTCGCGTGGCGCGTAAGACCTACGTGGTGGATATGGCCGGCGGCGACAAGCGCACCCAGTATGTGGGTGCGGCCAATACGATGATGGGCGTTATCTTGCTTATCGTCGGTGGCATTTCCTCCGTGGTGGCACTGGCCGGACCTGAGGCGGCGCTGCTCTTCCTTGCCCTCATTGGTTTCCTCGGTGTGTGGCGCGCCCGCGGCCTGAAAGAGGTTTCTCACACATAAATCGCACTTGGGCTATAGGATGTAGTCCGGATAAGAATCAGACTCGACCCCAGGAGTTCAATAACCCGTGGTAGCAACAACCTCGTGTGCTGTCGTCGTCCTTGCGGCTGGCGCCGGCACCCGCATGAAGTCCACTAAGCAGAAGACCTTGCATGAGATTGGCGGTCGCACCTTGCTCGGCCACGCTCTGCATGCTGCGGCCGGGATCAACCCGGAGCGCATCGTGACGGTGGTGGGCCACCAGCGCGATCAGGTCTCCCCCGCCGTGGATGCCATCGCCCAGGAGCTGGACTGCGAGGTACTGCAGGCGGTGCAGGAAGAGCAGCTGGGCACCGGTCATGCCGTGGCCTGCGGCTTGGAGCCGATTCCGGACTTCGAGGGAACCGTCATTGTCACCAACGGCGACGTCCCGCTGCTGACCCCAGAGACCATCGAGGGCCTGCGCGCCACCCACACCGAGCAGGGTAACGCGGTCACTGTGCTCTCGATGCGCCTCGATGACCCGACCGGTTACGGCCGCATCATTCGCGCTGAGGACGGCAGCGTGTCTGCCATCGTTGAGCAAAAGGATGCCACCGAAGAGCAGCGCCAGGTCGATGAGGTCAACTCCGGCGTCTTTGCCTTTGATGGGCGCGTGCTTGCCGACGCCCTCCAGAAGCTCGACTCCAATAACGCCCAAGGCGAGCTGTATATCACTGATGTGCTCGAGATTGCCCGCACCGCAGGACACGGCGTCGGCGCGCACGTAGCAGCGGATCCGGCCGAACTCGCGGGCGTCAATGACCGCGTGCAGCTCGCCGCTGCCGGCCGTGAGCTCAACCGCCGCATGGTAGAAAAGGCGATGCGCGGCGGCGCCACCATCGTGGATCCGGAGACCACCTGGATTGGTGTCAACGTCACCGTGGGCTCCGATGTCATTATTCACCCGGGCACCCAGCTGTGGGGCGCTACCAGCATCGCCGATAACGCCGAGATTGGCCCCGACACCACCTTGACCAACATGCAGGTGGGCGAGGGCGCTTCCGTCGTGCGCACCCATGGCAGCGATTCCGTCATTGGTACCAACGCTAAGGTCGGCCCGTTTACCTATATCCGCCCGAAGACCGTGGTGGGCGAGGACGGAAAGCTCGGCGGCTTCGTAGAGGCAAAGAACGCCCAGATTGGCCGCGGCTCCAAGGTTCCGCACCTGACCTATATCGGCGATGCCACCGTGGGCGAGCAGTCCAATATCGGCGCCTCCTCCGTCTTCGTCAACTACGACGGCGTAAACAAGCACCACACCACCATCGGCAGCCACGTGCGCACCGGTTCTGACACAATGTTTATCGCTCCGGTCAATGTCGGTGATGGCGCATACTCCGGTGCGGGTACAGTAATTAAAGACGATGTTCCTGCGGGAGCACTCGCAGTCTCCGGTGGCAAACAGCGCAACATCGAGGGCTGGGTTCAAAAGAAGCGTCCGGGTACTCCCGCGGCTGAGGCCGCAGCCCGTGCGCAGGACAACGAAAAGTAAGGGGCACATTCTCCCATGACTGGCAAGGTAACTGGTAGCAGCAAGAACATGAAGCTCTTCTCTGGGCGTGCACACCCAGAGTTGGCAGAGGCTGTGGCTAAGGAGCTCAAGACCGATCTGGTTCCTACCACCGCCCGCGACTTCGCTAACGGCGAAATCTTCATCCGCTTTGAGGAGTCCGTGCGTGGCGCCGACTGCTTCGTAATGCAGTCTCATACCCAGCCACTCAATAAGTGGCTGGTAGAGCAGCTCATCATGATCGATGCTTTGAAGCGCGGCTCCGCTAAGCGCATCACCGCCATCCTTCCCTTCTACCCATATGCACGCCAGGATAAGAAGCACCTGGGCCGCGAGCCTATTTCCGCCCGCCTGGTGGCAGACCTCTTGCAGGCTGCCGGCGCAGACCGCATCGTGTCCGTGGACCTGCACACCGATCAGATCCAGGGCTTCTTCGATGGCCCGGTCGATCACATGCACGCTCAGCCCATCCTGACCGATTACATCAAGTCCAAGTACGCCACCGATAACATCACCGTGGTCTCCCCGGATGCTGGCCGCGTGAAGGTGGCAGAAAAGTGGGCCCACGACTTGGGCGACGCCCCGCTGGCCTTCGTGCACAAGACCCGCTCCAACACCGAGGCCAATAAGACGGTGTCCAACCGCGTGGTCGGCGATGTAGAGGGCAAGGACTGCGTGCTTCTCGACGACATGATTGACACCGGTGGCACCATCGCCGGCGCCGTGCGCGTTCTGAAGGACGCCGGTGCGAAGAAGGTCATCATCGCCTGCACCCACGGCGTCTTCTCCGACCCAGCTCGCGAGCGTCTCTCCGAGTGCGGCGCGGAGGAAGTTATCACCACCGATACCCTGCCGCAGTCCACCGAAGGCTGGTCCAACCTCACGGTGCTGTCCATTGCACCGCTTTTGGCACAGACCATCCACGAGATCTTTGAGAATGGTTCCGTGACCACCCTTTTCGACCGCGCCTAAGCGCAGGGCCGCCGAGATTTCCCTCGGCGGCTTTTGATTTGCCCCTGACGCACGTGCTAATCTAACTCAGTCTCGGCGAGGGCGACCTCAGGATGAGGAAGCCGTTATCGACGCGATTGAAGTTAGAGCATGTTGCTTTTTATATACGCCTGCGATGACTCGTCCAAGACGTCCATCGGCAGGCTTTCGTCGTTTTTATCGCGTTGGCCGCGCCGCACTACTTTAACTAAGGAGAATGAAGCATGGCACAGCGCCCAGTAATTAAGGCTGAAGCACGTACCGAATTTGGCAAGGGTGTCGCACGCCGCCTGCGCCGCGAGTGGAAGGTTCCAGGCGTCATCTACGGTTCCCACCAGGAGCCGGTCCACTTCGCAGTTCCGCTGCTGGACATCCAGTCCCTCGTCCGCAACAACGGCGTCAACGCCGTTCTGGAGCTGGAGATCGACGGCGAGCAGTACCTGACCATGGTTAAGCACGTTGACCAGAACGTCCTGACCTTCGACATCGACCACGTTGACCTGCTGGCCATTAAGCGCGGCGAGAAGGTTGAGGTTGAGGTTCCGGTTACCCTGACCGGCGAGCCAGCTGCAGGCACCATGCACATCCAGGATGCTGACGTACTGCTGGTTGAGGCAGACGTACTGAACATTCCGGAGGAGATCGAGGTTTCCATCGAGGGCCTCGAGGACGGCGCAGTTATCACCGCGGGCGACGTCACCATGCCGGAAGACACCACCCTGGTGGCAGAGGAAGACACCGTTATCGTCTCCATCTCCCTGCCTGAGGTTGATGAAGAGCTCGAGGAAGCAGCCGAGGCTGCTGAGGAAGGCGGCGCTGACGCCGGCGCCGAGTCCGCAGAGGATTCCGAGGAGTCCGCTGACTCTGACGAGGAGTAATCCCCTCCCCTTCACACGCATAGGCCGCCGTGAGATTCGCTTCTCGCGGCGGCCTTGCCGTTTTTCTCTCTGCCTATGAGACAATTGAGCGCGTGACTCCACTTCTCGTAGTAGGCCTTGGCAACCCCGGCCCCAAGTACGCAGGCACTCGACACAATATCGGCTTCGATGTGGCAGATGAACTCGCAGGAGAGCTCATGAGCGGTTTTTCTGTACACAAAAAGACCAACACCGAAGTCGCCGAGGGCATGGCCGGCGGCCGCAAGATTATCTGCGCAAAGCCACGGTCCTTTATGAACCTCTCCGGCGGGCCGATCAAGGCTTTGGCCCAATACTTTCATCTCTCCGCCGCCGACATCATTGTTGTCCACGATGAGCTAGAACTCGATTTCGGCACCATTAAGCTCCGCCAAGGCGGCGGCGACCATGGCCACAATGGGTTGCGTTCAACCACAAAGTCCCTGGGCACCAAAGACTATCAGCGCCTTTCGGTAGGAATCGGGCGCCCACCGGGGCGCATGGACCCTGCTTCGTTTGTGCTCAAGCCTTGGGCAAAGCAAGAAAAGGCAGAAATCCCCATCCTTTGCGCCGACGCGGTCGAGGAAATCTTGCGCGTAGGATAGTCGCCATGAAATTGGCTACCCTACGCACTGGCTTTGGAACTTCCGCTATCCGCATCGACGGCGATAACGTGGGAGTTGAGTTGGATTATGAGGACGTGGGCCAGCTGCTGCGCAGCGAAGATTGGCGCAAGGCCGCCCAGCTTTCCGGCGAGCCCGTGGTCTTTGACCACGCTGATTTGGAAGCCGTCGTACCAACTCCCGGCAAGGTCATCTGCGTGGGGCTCAATTACGCCAAGCATATTCGCGAGATGGGACGCGAATTCCCCGAACATCCCACCTTGTTCATCAAGTTCGCCGACGCCCTCACCGGCCCCTATGATGATGTCTTCATTCCCGAATATGGCACACAGAAGCTGGATTATGAAGGTGAGTTGGCGGTCATCATCGGCGAGCGTGCCCACCGTGTCAGCCGCGACGAGGCGCTAAATTATGTGGCGGGCTACGCCATCATGAATGACTACACGCTGCGTGACTTCCAACGCCAGACTAGCCAGTTCCATGCCGGTAAATCCTTTTATCGCACCGCCGGCTTCGGCCCTTGGCTTACCACCGCGGATGAGTGGTCACCGGGGTCCGGAGCTGTGCTCACCACTACCGTAGACGGTGAAGAGAGGCAGCACGATAATACCGATGACCTCATCTTTTCCGTAGCTGAGCTCATTGAGTTCTGCTCGCAGCTCTATCCACTCAATCCGGGCGACGTCATCGTTACCGGCACGCCAGAAGGCGTGGGTTTTGCCCGCACCCCGCAGCAATTTATCGAGGATGGCCAAAACGTCACCATCGCCATCGAAGGCTTGGGGCATATTTCTAATACCACCCGCTATGGAGAGCCCGGCTGCGGCCCCGGCTGTACTTGTTCCTAAGCTGTGCCCAGGTTCTCACTCCAAAGTGGGCGGTCCCGTTTTCATCCCAGCCGCTTGCGCCGGTTAAGCTGGATTAATGAGCACAAAAAGCAGTAAAGCCCCTAAGAAACTCAACAAGAAGGCCTACGAGAAGGAGCTCGAGCGCCTCCAAGCAGAGCTCGTGGACATGCAGCAGTGGGTCGTTGAAACCGGCGCCCGCGTAGTCATCATCATGGAGGGCCGCGACGCCGCCGGCAAAGGCTCCGCGATTAAGCGCATCACCCAGTACCTCAATCCGCGTACCTGCCGCATCGAGGCGCTGCCCGCACCGAACTCGCGCGAACAGGGCCAGTGGTACTTCCAGCGCTACGTGGAAAAGCTGCCCACCAAGGGCGAAATCGTCATCTTTGACCGCTCCTGGTACAACCGTGCCGGTGTCGAGCGCGTCATGGGCTTTTGCACCGACCAGGAGTATGTCCGTTTCCTCCACCAAGCACCCACCTTTGAGCAGATGTTGGTCGAAGACGGCATCATGCTGCGCAAGTACTGGTTCTCCGTCTCCGATGAGGAGCAGATCAAGCGCTTTGAATCCCGCCGCAACGACCCGCTGCGCCGTTGGAAGCTCTCCCCTATGGATCTACAGTCCATTACCCGCTGGGAGGACTACTCCCGTGCCAAGGATGCGATGTTCATCCATACCGATACCCCAACGGCGCCGTGGTACACCGTGGAATCAGAAGACAAGAAGCGCTCGCGCATTAACGTCATTTCGCACCTTTTGAGCACCATTCCATACGAGAAGCTCGAGCGCGAGATGCCGGAGATTCCGCCGCGCCCAGATTCCGATGGCGAAACCTATGAACGCCCTGCCCGCGAAGAGTTCCGGTACGTGCCGGACGTCGCTGCCAAGCTAGAGCGCAAGTCCGAGCAGAAGACAGCGAAGAAGACCTCCAAGAAGGGCAAGAAGAAGGATAAGAAGAAGTAGCAGCAAGGGCTGTATTACTATCTTCTTTTATGAGCACTGACACCGCCGCGCGAGCGCGCTTAGGGGATAAAATCCTCACCGCGGTGGCGGTGCTCATTGCGCTGTTTTATGTGATTTCTGCCGCGAAGAATCCCAGCATAATTGAGATTATTCAGGCAGGTCTATCGTTGCTATTCCTGCCATTTATGTGGATCTGGCGGAGCCGTCCCGTGCTCAGCGCCACGGGCTTCATTGTGCTGCTCGCGGCATGGGCCATGGCTTGGATGAGCCAGCTGCCCACCAATCTAGGGCTTACCCCTTGGGCCCTGACTGCACCCATGGCGGTGTATGCGACCTCCCGCTACGTGGGGCGCCGCATTATTCCCCGCACGGTGCTGGCGCTGACGATTCTGGGCTCCTTCATCTCGCCCGTCATGTGGCGCATTGATCCGGAGTCTTTCCTGCTGCACTACCAGCTAGACCGCCGCTTCCTGGCCATGCTGGTGGTGCACTGGGCAGTTTTGGGCAGCACCTACTTCATCGCCGCACGCTACTTCGACCTGGCGCGCCAGCAGGAGCGGCTGGCCCAGGAGCGTTTCCACCAAGCCCAAGAAGAAGAACGCCTGCTCATTGCTAGGGAATTGCACGATGTACTCGCTCATTCCCTAACTTTGATCAAGGTTCAGGCGAATGCCGGGATCATCGCCGGGCGTGTAAATAGTGAGGCTGCCCAGGAAGCTCTGGCCGCTATTCGTGATGGCGCGGATTCTGCATTGGAAGAGGTTCGCGGCATCGTCACGGCACTGCGAAGCACCGGTCCTTCCGCGCTCAAGCCGACAGAGCAGCTTGAGCACATCGAGGGCATTATCGATGGGTTCCGCGCGGCGGGCTTAAAGACTGCAGCGGACTTACCGGCGACCTACGAAGCGCCTGCACTTACGCAATTGGCCTTGGTACGTATCATTTCTGAAGGCCTGACCAATGCTATGCGCCACCAAGGCCCCGGCACGCAGGTAGAGGTAGAGCTCGCGCTTGCCGACGCCGCCCGGATCACCCTAACCTCTACCAATCCCTCCCCGTCTCCCAGCGAAGTTACTGGCAGCGGAGTTGGCCTCATCGGCGTCGAAGAGCGCGCCCACGCGCTGGGTGGAAGACTAGAGTGCTCGGGTGATGCAACAAAGTTCATCCTGCGCGCCGAACTACCCTTGTAGAAGGAAAGCCGTGCCTAAGATTCGTGTCCTACTCGCCGATGACCAAGCGATGCTAGTTGCCGCATTGTCTACCATCCTTAACGCTCAGGATGATATTGAGGTCGTGGCCACCGCCAATACCGGCTCCGAAGCCGTCACCGCAGCGTTGAGCCACCGCACTGACGTAGCCATCCTGGATATCCGAATGCCCGGCATGGACGGCATCGCTGCGGCCCAAGCAATCCTTTCCCGCGTCCCCGAATGCCGAATCATCATGCTCACCACGTTTAATGAAGAAGAATTGGTGGCTCAATCTATCGCCGCTGGCGCGCATGGGTTCCTCCTCAAAGATGCGGATCCGGAGGTGTTAGCGGGGGCAGTCCGGGACGTCGCCAAGGGCGAATCGGTGCTGGCCTCTCAGGTCACCGGACCAGTTTTGGAGGCCTATCGCACCGCCCTTACCCGCGGCCAGTTGAGCGCGCAGGAGCGCCAAGGGCTTAGCCTGGTAACCCGGCGCGAGATGGAAGTTCTTTCGCTCATCGCACGCGGTGCTACAAATTCCGAGATCGCCGCCGAGATGGTCATTGCGGAAACGACGGTAAAGACGCACGTCTCTTCGCTCATGTCTAAGCTTGCGGCGCGCGACCGCGTGGCGCTGGTGCTGTTCGCCCAGCGCGCCGGAATTGCCTAGTCTCCTACTGCAGTAGGAGACATTCACTGCGAAGTCCGTCTTGTAGGCGGAAGATTCTCGCGCCCCGGCACGCGAGACTTCACAGTATGAACTATGACATCTCTTTTGAGCACGTCTCGAAGTCTTTTGGCCCCCACACAGTCTTGCGGGACGTAGATTTTCGCATCACCCCTGGTCGCGTCCATGCTCTTTTAGGGCGAAACGGTGCCGGCAAATCTACGCTCTTTTCCATCTTTCTAGGCCTGCTGACCGCCGATTCCGGGACTATTCGCGTGGCTGGTGCGCCCTGGTCACGCGAGGTTCTCGACCACGTGGGGGCTTCCGTTAACGGTCCAGCTTTTTATGGGCACCTTTCTGCAGCAGCCAACCTTCGCGTCCATACGCGATTGCTTGGTCTACCAGAATCCGAGATAGAGCGAGTGCTTGCCATCGTCGGTCTCAATGGAGCTGGGTCGAAGAAGGCTAAGTCATTTTCTACTGGCATGAAGGCACGCCTCGCCCTAGCCCAAGCACTGCTTGGCGATCCCGAAATCCTCGTTCTCGATGAACCACAAAATGGCCTTGATCCGCAGGGCATCGTAGAGCTTCGTGAGCTCCTGCAGAAGCTGGCTGGCGCCGGTCATACCGTCATCGTCAGCTCCCATCAGCTCGGTGAGGTTGTCCACTTAGCCCAAGACATCACCATCCTTGCCGAGGGCACCATTCGCTATTCTGGTTCTCTTAAGAATTTGGCTCCCAGTGGCCAGCTAGAAGCCGAGTTTTTCCGCTTGACCTCCCCGGATGGTGAAGCTCATGTTTAAGCGTTACCTTTCTGCCGAGGTCCTTCGCAGCCGCGGGAGCGCACTGCAATGGCTCCCTCTACTGGCCGTACCATTAGTGGTATTGACAGCGTTGTTTTCCGCGCTGGCTTCTCCCGCGCAGGACGCCACCGGCGTTTTGGGATGGCAGTCCATGTTCATCACGGGCATGTATGCACCTCTCATCGCGCTCTTTGCCGCCATTCCCGAGCGCCGAGAAGTCCGTACTCGCGGCGGCGGTACGCTGTGGCGCCGGATCAATGCCCACTATGAACAGGCCTCGCGCTATCTTGCCGTCCTTTCTAGCTTGGCGATCTTTCATGTCCTCAATTTCGGTCTTTCTTGGGCAATAGTGGCTCTTCAGGGCCGTGCCAACCATCAACTATTAGTGGTGGCTGGGCTCTATTCCTTCCTAGGGGCTATCGGGATCGCCGGACTCGCTGTAGGGTGTTCGCGCCGCTGCGGCCTCGTCGCCGCGTTGGCTGGAGGCATTGTCTGGCAAGAAATTGGAACTCTACCGAGCACTGTCGAGGGCAATGCGTGGTGGGCATTCCCGCCTGCATGGCCGATGAGATTAATGCTTCCTGCCCTGCGGATCCATCAAAACTCTGTTCCTCTCGATCCAGGTGATCCGCTACTGCAAGAAGGTCCACTGCCTGCCGCACTGCTGTGCCTGGTTCTAGCGGCTGTAGGTACGTGCGCGGCAATCTTTACTCCTCGCCGCATACGCCCTCTTAGGTTGCGTCTGCGCCAGGGCGGTACCGCTGAAGATGCGGCCGCAATCACCACTGGTGGGGTGTGGACCCCAACTGCTACACCGAGAGCTGCCGCTCGCTCCAAGCTACCTGGCGCGCTGATCGGGCTGCACCGTGCGGCATCGAGCCCCTTGCTCATTGGGTGTCTAGTACTGAGCATCGTGGCTTTAGCCGTCATTGCCCTCACCTACCCTGCCGATTATGTCCACGGCTTCTTCGTCTTTGCGCTACTGCCTGTGGGCGCGGGAGTCCTCCCTTGCATAGTGTGGCCACTGCTAGAGGCGGCGTGGCCGCTGAGCTACAGCGAATCACGACATAGCCCAAACGCCCTTCTCATCTGGATCTTTGGGGCAATAGTATTCGTGTGCACGGCTGCTTCGCTCGCTTCAATCTGCGCCGGTACTTCTGCTCCTGCTGTATTGGGACGACTGCCGCTGGCCGTAGGTGTAGGTTTCAGTATTGCGGTGATTTCCCTGTGCATCGTGGTGCGCTTCGGGATTATTAGTGCACTCGCCCTCACCATCATGGGCACCATTGTTTCCGTAACTCTCGGCGGTGATGTCCTCGCCAAGACTTACCTGTGGCTAGTTGCCTTTTCGGCGTGGCCAATAAATGCCGATACTCCTGCACGCTACGCTGTCGCAGCGTTCTTAACACTGCTCATCGCCGCCGTTGGTTCGTGGATGGCGAAACGACTGCTGCAGACAAAGGCACTGCAGCCAACGGATTAACCACATCAAGCGGCCACGTTTCAACTCCATTGGCGTGCTTCCAGGCCGATAGCGTGGCTGCTTTCGGGGTGGGGTGATTGGAGCAGGGAAAACGGCAAAAGCCCGCGGAAACCGCGGGCCAGAGCTTTATGAGCTTAAAGCTCAGACGGAGATACGCGCTTCGGCAGAACAACCGGGCGGGTGTGCGCCAGCTCTTCTACGATGCGTACTACCTGGTTGGAGTAGCCATACTCGTTGTCGTACCACACGTAGAGCACCAGGTGCTTGCCGGAGGCGATGGTAGCAACGCCGTCGACGATGCCGGCGTGGGTATTGCCGATGAAGTCAGAGGAAACGACCTCTGGAGAGGCAATGTAGGAAATCTGCTGGCGCAGGTCGGAGTGCAGGGAAACGTTGCGGAGGAAGTCGTTGACCTCATCGCGCTCTACTTCCTTGGACAGCTCGAGGTTGAGCACGGCCATGGACACGTCCGGGGTAGGAACGCGGATGGCATTGCCGGTGAGCTTGCCCTCAAATTCCGGTAGAGCCTTGGCCACAGCCTTGGCTGCGCCGGTAGCGGTAAGCACCATGTTCAGGCCTGCGGCGCGGCCGCGGCGATCGCCCTTGTGGTAGTTATCGATGAGGTTCTGGTCATTGGTGAACGAGTGCGCGGTCTCCACGTGACCGTGGGTTACACCGTAGCGGTCATTGATGACCTTAAGAACCGGGGTAATGCCGTTGGTGGTGCAGGATGCAGCGGAGAGGATCTGATCCTCATCGCTGATGTTGTCGTTATTGATGCCGTAGACGATGTTCTTGATATCGCCCTTGCCCGGTGCGGTCAGCAGCACGCGGGAGATGCCCTTGGCCTTGAGGTGCTGAGACAGGCCCTCGCGGTCGCGCCATGCGCCGGTGTTGTCCACCAAGATGGCGTTGTTGATGCCATAAGAGGTGTAGTCGATCTCGGCGGGATCGTTGGCGTAGATCATCTGGATCTTGGTGCCGTTAGCCCAGATGACCTCGTTTTCCTCATCTACAGAGATGGTGCCGTTGAAAGCACCGTGAACGGAATCGCGGCGCAGCAAGGAAGCGCGCTTGAGGATGTCACCGTCGCCCTTCTTGCGCAGGACGATGCCGCGCAGGCGAACGCCACCATAAGCTGCCTCGCGGGCGACGAGGAGGCGAGCAAGAAGGCGGCCGATGCGGCCGAAGCCGTAGAGGACGACGTCAGTGGTCTCTAGGTCAACGCCAGCACCGACGATCTGGCACAGCTCGCCTTCCAAGTACATGCGGAGGTTTTCCTCGTTGGATTCCTCCCACCCGAGGACCAAGCGGCCGAGGTCGACGCTTGCCGCGCCCAGGTTCATGTCTGCCAATTCCACCAGGATAGGCAGGGTCTCCGCCGTGGACAGGTGGCGCTGCGCGATGCGGCGGCCGTAGCGGTGAGACTTGATGATGTCGATATCGGTCTGCCCCACCAGTGGGCGGCCGAAGATGGTGGTGACAACGTTATTGTTGCGGTGCAGCTGGTGGATGAGCGGAATCATCTGCTGCGCCAGCTCGAGGCGCTCGTTCCAATCATCATGGCCAACATGTGCGTTCGCAGTCACGTAATTCATTCCTTTTCTGTCACGGGGGTGGCATTAAATCTTCAAACATAAATATTAGCGCCTACTACTGTGGGTTTTGGCATAGTTCGTTCAGGATGTTGGCCACAGTACCCCCGTTAATTTTTGCCACGTCGGTACCTACGAGGCAGTAGGCTACGGCATCATCGTGCTGCGCACGGCGTTTCTTAAGCACAGGGTTCAAGAGCGGATAAACCGGGGGAAGGTTGGGGTGACTGCGGGTGTACTGAGTTTCTAGTCCACGGGCGAAGCGGCCTGAGAAAGCACGGGTAGACACGGTCTGCCCACCACGACGCAGTAGCTGCCGGTTGTAGTCACTCGTTCCCGCCTCTTCGGTGAGCAAAAATGCAGAACCGCAGGAACATGCGGCGACGCCGTCCCAGGACATAGCAGTGGCTATATCGTCTGCGGTGCGCAGGCCGCCAGCGGCGATTAGAGGAAGATCTGGGGCTGCTGTATGCACCTCGGCCACTAGTTCTTCCAGATCCCGGGAATCGGGAGTCGCGGCTAAATCCCAGGTTCCGCGATGGCCGCCGGCGGCCGGGCCTTGGACGCAGAGCACGTCGACGCCCCGACGTGCGGCCGCGGTTGCCTCAGCAGAAGTGGTGACGGTGGTCCAGGCCTCTGCGCCCGCGGCGTGGATTCGCTCTATCTGTTCGGGTGTGAAGGGGCCAAACATAGACCACACCACGCGGGCACCGCCGCGCAACGCTAGGTCCAGCTTCTCTTCGAAGCCAAAGGAGTAATCGGGATCAGGCAGTGGCTGGTTTTCTGCTTGCGCCAGCTCGCGTGCGGCGGCACGTTGCACCCCGGAAAGCGGCTGTTGTGGGCAAAAGAGGTTTACTCCAAACGGAATACCGGCACACTGGTCAATCTGTGTGCGGGCAGCGTCTAGGCTGGCAGAGCCCAAGCCTAGAGTGCCAAAGGAACCGGCGGCATGGGCGGCGCGCACCAGTTCCGGGGTGGTGGGACCGCCGGCCATGGGCGCGGGGATTACGCTACGGGAAAGGGAACTTATAACCTGACTCATAGCGCCCCACCCTACTGAGAGAGGAAGTCTAGTGCAGTGGCACCTTTAGGAGATTTTTTCGCGCGGTTCTTTGGCTCGAAGAATAAACCCACACCAGGCCTCAATCCGGACGAGCTAGAGGCGGAGTGGCTTATTGTGGGCCTGGGCAATCCCGGCGCGAAGTATGCCGCTACCCGCCACAATGTGGGCTATATGGCCGTCGATGATCTGTTAGCCGCAGGCGGTGACGTGCTTGAGCCGGTCCGTGGGATGGATGTGCAAGTCGCGCCGCTTAGCTGGGCGGGACAGAAAGTACTTGCCGTGCGTTCGGGCACGTTTATGAATCTTTCTGGCGATCCAGTAGCGCCGCTGGCACAGGAGCTAGGCATCGCCCCAGATCACGTCATTGTTCTCCACGATGAGCTGGACCTTCCGGCCAATAAGATCCGGATCAAGCAGGGCGGAAATGAAAACGGGCACAACGGCCTCAAGTCGCTCACCGAGCGCTTGGGAGCCCGCGACTATCTGCGCGTGCGCATTGGTATTGCCCGGCCGCCCAAGGGTTCGTCCATTCCGGATTACGTATTGGGCCCCGTGGATGCGGGCGCAGGCTTTGATGACGCCATCGCCACCGCGGCCGAGGCCGCCCGCCTCATCGTGGCAGACGGGCTAGGCAAGGCCCAGAACCAGATCCACTCGCGCTAGCACTGGGAAAATTTTTCTAGCGCCTTGGGGCTGCCGGCGGCGACGATGAAATCGGTGGGGGTGAGCTCGGTGGCGTCGGCAAGCGGGGCCCACTCCCCTTCCGCGCGGCGCACGGAAACCAATTGCACGCGGTGCGTGCGCCAGATGGCAGACAGGTCGAGCGGCCGGCCCACCAATGAGCTAGGCACGGCCATCTGGGTCACGCCATAATCGGTGGCAATCTCCGCAAAATCACGGAACCGCCCGCCCAAAAGGTAAGCCACGCGGCGGCCGGTATCGCGCTCCGGCCGGATGACATGGTGGGTACCAATCTGGCTGAGAATACGCGCGTGTGCCTCCGAGTCCGCCTTGGCCCAGATGTCTTTGACCCCCAACTCCACCAGATTGGACGCGGTGAGGATGGAATCTTCCAAATGGGAGCCGATGGCGACGATGACGCGCTCAACCTCCTCCACGCCCAGCTGGCGCAAAGCCTCTGGGTCGGTGGTATCGGCCGCAATGGTCTCGGTGAGGTAGGGCGCTTCTTCGCGCACGCGCTTTTCGCTGGAGTCGATGCCGAGGACCTCAACACCATTGGCCATCAGCTCATGCGCAAGCGAAGAGCCAAATCGGCCTAATCCAATAACGACGACGGGTGGAATATCGATGCCGGCGCGGGAGCGTCCCAGCGCCTTGAGAATATTAGCCAAGGAACGGCCTTTCTTCGGGATAGCTATAGCGCCGGCTGACGGATTTTGCCGCCAGCGCTGCTACCAAGGTAGTTGGGCCAACGCGGCCCAGGTACATGATGAGGCACAGCACTATCTGCGAGGGCGCAGACAGGCTTGCGGTAATTCCGGTGGACAAGCCCACCGTAGCGAAAGCGGAGAGCACTTCAAAGGACACCTGATCACCGCTAAACTCCGGATCAAAAAAGCGCAGGACCGCCACGCCCAACGTGACCACCAGAACCCCGGCAAAGCTCAGCGCCAACGCCTGGCGGGTCACCGAGCGCGGAAGGCTGCGGTGGCCGATGGTGGTGGTTTCCCGGCCCGTAAATTCCGCGGCCATGGCAGCCAAAAGCACGCAGGCGGTGGTGACCTTGATGCCGCCGGCCGTACCGGCAGAGCCACCACCGATGAACATCAAAATATCGGTACCCATCAGCGTAATGGGGTGTGCCTGCCCATAATCAATGGCGTTAAAGCCCGCCGTGCGCGGGGACGCGCTGGCAAAGAAAGAGTTGAGCAGCTTATCCCCCAGCGACATGGAGGATAAAAGCCCGGTCCACTCCATACACGCGAAAAAGACGCCGCCGGCGAGCAAGAGCACCATTGTGGCCGTTAGGGTCATGCGGGCAGTAATGGAAATGCGGTGGACCACATGGCGATCGCGGCGTACCAACCGCGCCAACTCCGCCCACACCGGAAAACCTAAACCGCCACCAATCAATGCGGCGGCCAAGGGCAGCAAAATCCAGGCATCAGAAACAAAGGGCACCAGGTTATCGCTATTGGTGCTAAAGCCGGCATTGTTAAACGCAGATACCGCATGGAAAATGCCCTCCCACACCGCGCGCGGAAAGGAGTGCCCATAGCCAATCATCAAGCGTGCGGCCACAATGACAGCGATGATGGTCTCAGCCACCGCGGTAAATGCGAAGGTAAAAATCAGCGTCTTGCGGATTCCGCCGGGGGCAATGGGGCGCCCCTCATAGGCACCAGTTTTGCGCGCCTTGAAGCTAATCCGGCCGGTAAAAAGCAGGCCCGATAGCGAAGCGAGCGACATGATGCCCAGGCCGCCCAGTTGGATCAGCGCCAAAATGATGACCTGGCCGGCCGGGCTCCAAAAGCTGCCGGTATCCACCACGATAAGCCCGGTGAGCGAGACCGCAGACGTAGCGGTAAACAGGGCAGACAGGAAGGAAGCGCGGGCGGTGCCGGCTTCGGCGAACGGCAGCATGAGCAAAACCGTTCCCACCAGAATCAGCACGAGGAAGCCAGCCGCGGTCAATCGCGCCGGGCCCCACTGCCGTATGGAAAGCAAGTGTTTCACCAGCGGAAGTATAGACCTGCTTTCGGCCCAGGGAAACTGCTAGCCGGCGCTGCCCTCGGTGGGCGGTTAGGATTGGTGCTATGACTTCGCCAAATAGCACTGCCAAGACCATTGTGATTACCGGCGCATCGGGCGGATTGGGCGCCGCGGCAGCTCGTCAGTTGCACCGCACCCGGCCACAAGACAACCTGGTTATCATCGGCCGCAATCCGGAAAAGACCCGCGCGGTGGCCGAGGAAGTCGAAGGCCAGTACTTCCTGGCGGACTTCGAATCATTGGGCCAGGTACGCCGCTTGGCACAGAACTTGGAGGGCCTAGAGCACATCCACGCCTTGGGCAATAATGCCGGCGGCATTTTTGACGGCCCATCCACCACCGCCGATGGATTTGAGCGCACCTGGCAGGTCAACGTGGTCGCGCCTTTCCTGTTGACCTCGCTGCTACGGGACAAGCTGCGCGCGGATAAGGCGAACGTGGTTCAAACGGCTTCCCTAGCCAATTTCCTCATGTCTCAATTCGACCTCAGCGACCCTAATACGCTGGAGCACTTCAGCCCTGAGCGCGCCTACGGCAACGCCAAGCTGGGCGATATCCTGCTCACCCGTTATTTTGATGCCCACGGGCTTTCCGCGGTGTCCTTCCACCCTGGCGTGCTTGCCACTGACTTTTCCAAGTCCTCTACCGGCATGATGTCCAAGCTGTATTCCGGGCTGATTGGCAAGACCTTTGGCAAGCCTGCCGACGGCGGCGAAAACCTCGCCTACTTTTTGACGGGCACCGAGGGAATCCACTTTGAATCCGGCGAATACTACAACGACAAGCGCAAACCTGGTCTCCAGCGCCCCATTGCGAAGAAGCTGTCGGTGGCTCGTCGCGTCTTTGATGATTTGGGGCGCCGCCTCAATGTGGAGTGGTAGCGCGAAACCACTAGACTATGGCGCATGAGTTCTGTCGTTTCTGAGGCCTCCCGCCGCCGCACGTTTGCCGTTATCGCCCACCCGGATGCTGGTAAGTCCACGCTGACGGAGGCGCTGGCGCTGCACGCACACGTTATTAATGAGGCCGGCGCGGTCCACGGCAAGGGCAACCGCAAGTCCACCGTGTCTGACTGGATGGATATGGAAAAGGACCGCGGCATTTCCGTGGCGTCCTCGGCGCTGCAGTTCGAGTATGCACCGGAGGGCCACGAAGGCGAGCCCTACATGATCAACCTGGTCGATACCCCGGGCCACGCGGACTTCTCAGAGGATACCTACCGCGTGCTCACCGCGGTGGATGCGGCAGTCATGCTTATCGACGCCGCCAAGGGCCTCGAGCCCCAGACCCTCAAGCTCTTCCGCGTGTGCAAGGCCCGCGGCCTGCCTATCGTTACCGTGATCAATAAGTGGGACCGCGTGGGCCGCGAGCCCTTGGAGCTTGTCGACGAAATCGTCAACGAAATCCAACTGCAGCCCACCCCGCTGTACTGGCCGGTAGGCATTGCCGGTGACTTCCGCGGCTTGGCACACATCAACGATGATGGCGAGGCCGATGAGTATATCCACTTCATCCGCACTGCCGGTGGTTCTACCATCGCCCCGGAGGAACACTTTGCTCCGGATGCCGCCGGTGAGAAGGAAGAAGAGGTGTGGGAGACCGCAGTCGAGGAAGCCGAGCTGCTCGCCGCCGACGGTGCCCTGCACGATCAGGAGCTTTTTGAACAGTGCGTGACCTCCCCGCTCATTTTTGCTTCTGCGATGCTGAACTTTGGTGTGCACCAGATTTTGGACACCCTGTGCGCCATTGCCCCGGCTCCGCACTCGCGCGAATCCGACCCAAAGGCAGTCGAGGCTGCCACCAGCGCCATTGATGAGGTCCGCGAGGTTAGCGATGACTTCTCGGGGGTCGTCTTCAAGGTCCAGGCAGGCATGGACCAAAAGCACCGCGATAACTTGGCCTTTATGCGCGTGGTTTCCGGTGAATTCGAGCGCGGCATGCAGGTCAACCACGCCCAGTCCGGCCGCAGCTTTTCCACCAAGTACGCCCTGACTGTCTTTGGTCGCACGCGCGATACCGTGGACACCGCCTATCCGGGCGATATCGTGGGTTTGGTCAACGCTGGCTCGCTTGCCCCTGGTGACACCATCTATTCCGGCAAGAAGGTGCAATTTAAGCCCATGCCGCAGTTCGCGCCGGAAGCCTTCCGCATTCTGCGCGCGAAGTCGCTGGGCAAGTACAAGGCCTTCCGTAAGGGCCTGGAGCAGCTGGCGGCCGAGGGCGTGGTCCAGATTCTCAAGAACGAGGCGCGTGGCGATGCCTCCCCTGTCATGGCGGCGGTGGGCCCCATGCAGTTCGAGGTGATGCAGGCCCGCATGGAGTTCGAATACAACGTGGAAACCGTTACCGAGCCTATTCCCTATTCCGTGGCTCGCCGCACCGATGCCGAATCCGCCCCAGAGCTCGGCCGTCAGCGTGGCGTGGAAATCTTTACTCGCCAAGATGGCGAGCTCATCGCGCTCTTTGGCGATAAGTGGAAGCTCGCCTTCATTGAGAAGGAACACCCAGAGCTCACTATGGAAACCCTCGTGGCGGATTAGAAACCACACAGGTCCACACAGCAGAGAAAAAGGCCGCTTCCCGTTCTGGGAAGCGGCCTTTTCCGTTGCGTGTTAAACCATCAACATCACAGGGACAACGGCAATCTTGACCACCTGCCCCACCACAATGGTGGCCGCATAACCGGTCATGATGCGCGAGTCGGAGCTCAGCCCCGTGGCGTAATTGACCACGGCCGGCTGAGCAAAGATGCCAGAGAGTCCGCCGGAGGTACGGGTTTCGGACTGACCCATGAAGCGATTCGCTACAGCGAATAGGACCGAAACCACCACGGTGACAATGGCGGCGAGGATCATGCACTTCAGACCCATCCAGGAGAAGGCGGTGGACAAGAATGCCTCGCCGGATGAGAGGCCCACAGACGCCAAGAAGATGACGAGGCCCCACTGCTGGAAGGCGGTATTAATGGAGGCCGGAACCTGCCATGGAATGCGGCGGGTGCGGTGCAGCGCACCGAGGATAAGACCGGTAATCAGCGGGCCGAGCGCGAAGCCCAGCTCGAAAGAAGCACCACCTGGCATCGGTACCACGACCTGGCCCAGCAGGTAACCCAAGAAGAGGCCACCGCCCAAGGCCACCCAGTTCAGCTCGGAGTAGGACTTAATGGAGTCGCCGAAGTAATCCTTGATATCGCCCAAGCGGTCAAACTTCACGATGAGCTCGAGGATATCGCCGGAAGCCAGGTGAGTTTCATTATTGGCCAAGAATTCCTCATCGCCGCGCTGCACGCGCACGATGCGACCGCCATAGCGGGAGAACAGGTTGAGCTCCTCAACGGTGCGGCCGGCAATGTCTTGGTTAGAAATAGCCACGGTTTCGATGACCAGGCGCTTATCCACGAACGGAGTTTGCGGCTGGCGCTTGCCCAGCATTTGGGTCAGTTCACGGGCCTTGGCCTTGGTGACCATCACGCGCAGAATATCACCTTTGCGCAGTTCGGGGCGGTCACCTGCCACGCGCACTTTATTACCGCGGCGAATGGTAGCGATAACAAAGTGATCCTTGAACCGTTCTTCCAAATCATCGTAGTTCACGTCTTTGGTAACGCGGATGGTGCGGGAACGGAAGATCTTGGAGGCAGAATTGTCCTTATCGTGCTTGGCGGGCCAATTCTGCTTGAGCAGGAAGGCCACGACCAAAATGGCCACCGCCACACCCACGGGATAGCCCAGCGAGTAGCCCACGGCGGGTAGCTCTTCACCGGTTTGTTGCTGGGCAACTGCCAGCGACGGCGTCGAGGTCGTGGCGCCGGCAAATACACCAACGGAAGCCAAGGTATCCAGCCCCAGCATGCCACCAAAGAGGATGGCTGCGCCCGCGGCCACCACAATCGCAATGGTCGCCGTGAGCATGTGCTTCATCTGCTTGGAAAAGCCCTTGAAGAAGCGCTCACCGGCGGACAGGCCTTGCATATAAATAAAGAGTCCCAAGCCCAGCTCTTGCAGGGAGCTTAAGATGTCTTTATCTAGGTCAATAAACGAGCCGAAGGCCAAGCCCACAAACAGCGTGCCTGCCGCGCCAAAGCGCAGCGGACCGAAGGGGATCATGCCAAATAGCGTGCCGAGCAGCACTATGAAAAAGATGCTCAGCCATATATTTCCATCAAAAATTGCTAACACGCTGGAATATTTTAGGCATTTTCCTCCAAAGTGCCACGTGAAAGGCACATTCTTTAACGACCACCAATGGCATCGCTACTGCTTAGACCCTTTTCGCCAGGGGCCACCCACCCCCAGCAGCGGCACATCTCACAGCTAACGCCCATAGTGAACTAGTCGAGGAGGAATTCCCTCCACCGGGGCCACTCCGCATATGTTTGTGCCTTACCTGCCTGATAGTTCGCCCGCAGCTTGTGTACGTTGCGTTCGGTAGAGGCTACCTGCATATCCTGCGGGAAAAATAGTTGCGCCCTACCTTGGCGCTCCAACTCCAAAAGCCGGTCTTTGGCCGCGTTATAGAGGGCGGGGCGGGCTATGAGGGCGTCGGCAATAGCGGGGTACCTGCGGAAGACGCGGCGGACAAAGGCTGGGCGCGCCACCTCAGGGCGTACATACCCACGCGGCTTAGTGCCGATAAACAGGAACTTCTCGTATCCAGCCTCTTCTGCTTGCGCAATGGTGATGCCACCGGAAGAGCCCAAAGCACCGTCCACGTACGGCGCGCCATCGATAACTCGCATCGGCATAATCAGCGGCAGCGTGGAGGAAGCGCGCACGCGCACGAAGAGATCTTCCGGGGTGTGGATGTCCTCGCGCGTCCAGTAAACAGACTCGCCGGTATCGGCGCGCGCTGCAGCAAGCACCATATCGGCCGGATGCTCACGGTAAGCCTGCCAATCAAAGGGCAAATCCTTGTCCGCGGCGCGCTCATAGATGTACTCGGCATTGAAATACCCGGTGCCACGCACCAGCGAACCCACTCCGCCGAAGCTGGGGCTTTGAGCAAAGTCCGTAAAAGACTCTTCGGCGCGGCGGGCATCGCGCGCCAAGTAATTAACGGTATGCGATGCCCCGGCGGAGACGCCGCCTACCCAGCCAAAGTTCACGCCCTCTTCGATGAGTTTGACCATGCAGGCGGCCGTATAGGAATTGCGCATGCCGCCGCCTTCAATAACGAGTGCGGTGTTGCTGGCGTCAATCATGGTGCCCCATACTACGCTGGGGCCCAATGAAGCGTATTTTCCGGCAATTGCTCGCGGACGAAGAAGGCACCTTCGATATCGAAACCGGCCAGCAGCCTCGCACCGGGTTCGCCTATAACCCCACCGGGAAAGCGCTGCTGCGGGTGACGGAGCCTACCCCGGCCGCGGTGAGCAAGGCCTTGGCCTTAGCCAGGGAACACGGCGCGCGGTATCTCGGCACATGGCGCCAGCCGGAGGGGCCGCTCGTCTTCCTCGCCACGGCCGTAACCCACGATGAGTCCGTGGCCCGCGAGCGCGTTGCCGCCACCGGCCAACGTGCCTATTTCGACCTGGAGCGCTGCCGCACCATCACCGTCAATGCTCACTAGACTGGGCTCCCATGGGATTAAAAGATGCACTTGCCCGGCTAACCGGCGCACAGTCCCCGCGCCTGGCGCGCCCCGATTCCACCTGACTTAGGCCATTTTAGTGCGGAACAATCCCACCCCACCGTCAAATACCACCAGGTAGCAGTGTCAAGAGAAACGTTACTCACCCACACATGACCTAAGTCGGGAAGCGCCAGCTAACCCCGTAAGTATTCGGCCGCCGCGGCGGCAAGTTCCTCTGGGGCCTCGCTGACATCCAGCACGATGCCCGCTTCCCCCGGCTGCAGTTCCTCGAGTGTCTCGAATTGCGAGTCCAGAAGGACGACCGACATGAAGTTGCCCAGAGCGCTGACTCATGCGCTCCTTGAGCAGCTCATAAGAGCCGTGCAGGCCCACAAAGATCGTATCGATGATGTCGCGGTGGGAGCGCTTGAGCGCGGAGCAGCCCACAATGGCACCGGCGTCCTGGTCCGCGAGAAAGCGACCTAAGGACTCGAGCCAGGGCTTGCGGACGGCGCCGTCAAGGGCCTGCACCGAGGCCGTCTTCTAGATGTTCGCCGCCGGATGCATATCGTCCCCATCCCGAAAAGGCAGGCCGGTGCGCTGCGCCAGCAACTCCCCGACCGTGGACTTACCGCAGCTCGAGACTCCCTTGATCACCACGTGCTTGCGCATCATCCCTCCTTGCAGCATTCCACCAAATCGAACGCGCTGCGCACTGCCTGACGCAGCGCGATTCAACGCAACATGACGCAACCACCGTGCGGCTCGATAAAGCGCGGTTTAACCCAGCGGCGCGTACATGAGGTTCGCGCGCTGCACCTCGCCGCGTGTGGTCGGGTCAAAGGTCGCGCACAGGGCAGCCGCCACGTAGCGCACGCCACCCACCGGAGCAGAGGAGCCGACCCGCTCGGCGCAGTTCTGCAAGGCCGGCAGGCCGATGTCGTCGCCCGGCGAAGTCATGGAGAAGAAGGACGCGGCCATCATGGTGTCACCATCGGCACGCACATACTCGGAAGAGCCCTTGATGGCCTGCCAGGCAATAGCGCCAACGGGGTCGGTACGGAATTGGTCCCGCTCTGTCTGGGTCAACTCGGCGTTGGCGGCGGGTACGGACAGAGATGCGACGAGGAACGCAGCGCATGCTGCGAGGAAAGAAGACTTTTTCATAGCAATATTGTATCCCCGTGCATTGGGGTTGTCCTGGTATTCCTTCGCTATTGTCCAGAGGAACCGCTTGTTGCGCGAAGGATGGAAGCGCGCAGCTGGCGTATCTCAGTGGCCCCACGCGGCAGCACCCCCAGCAGGCTAGCACCGGCAGCCACGAGATTCGTTACGACCTCAGCCAGGCTCGCCGCGCCAACGGGGGCTGGCCGCCAATCATGGGCGCCGTTGTCCCAGCCGAGGCTTGTGTCCAGATCTGGCCGTGGGCGTAGTCTTCACCGGGTTTTCCCGCCGCCAGGTTTCAATCACCTCAGGCACGGTGGAGGTTTCACCGACAAAATGTAGTGCAGACCTGCATCGATGAGTGCTTGCTTGTTCGCCGCTGAAACCATGCCCGCATCGGCAACGACGGTAACCTCGTCGAGCTGGTAGGCATCTTGGAACCGTGTGATCATCGGTAGCATCGTGTGGGTTTATGCCGAGTTGCCAGCAAACGCACCCACATGCAGTGGAAACCCGGTGGCATCAGTAAGCAGCCCGACAAGGTTTTGTGGCTCCACACGATGCTCTTTGGAAAATAGGGGTTTGCGAAGCTCATCAGGAGTATCGGCTTCAAAGTACAAGATGGTCACGTCGTACAAGATAAATGCGCCTGGCCCAATACCTGCATTATGGGCCAACGCTTGAGTTTGTATCTCCCCGAACGATTCGGTGGCGAAGGAGGAACGACGCCTCTGGATGGTGCGGTAGCTTGCGCTGGTGATGCCAACCTCGGCAAGAGTCTCGATGAAATCCAGCTTTGAGCTGGGATGGATGATCCGGGCACGCACCAGAACACGAAGCACCGGATCATCGCCGCTTGCTGCTGCAAGGCCTAGCTCGTTGAAACACGCATCAATACAGTCCAGCAAGTATCCAGCCCGCTGACCGGCTACCGGCAGCGGGTTGGAAACACTGCCTGTTGCCGGTGGGGTGTGTGTAACCTCGCCGAAGTCCATTGCGAGTTGGTCACCATCGACGATGCGTTGAGCCTCAGCCCGCAAAAGCGCAAGCTCAGACTCTGAATGCGCTGAGCCGATATGCTTCATTCTTTTCGCACTTTTGCGTTCAGAGAACACCACGTGCACCGCTATCGGTCCTGAGGCGGTCTTGACGGTGCGAATATAAGGACTCACCAAAATCAGACTACTGAACACCCCGGAACTACCCACTTAGTGCGGAAAAATCCCACCCCACAAACATAACCACCAGGTAACAGTGTCAAGAGTGACGTTACTCACCCGCCCATGACCTAAGTCAGGTTAGACTAAGGACTTATGGGATTAAAAGACGCCCTCGCCCGACTTACCGGCGCGCAGCCCCCGCGCTTAGCTCACCCCGATTTCACCGCCCCCACCGCACGGGTAGAAAAACTGGAAATCCACACCGCCGGCCCGCTTATCATCGTCGTCACTGACCAACCCGGCGCGGAGGTATTGCTGGAGGTAGCCCGCGCCCGCGAGTCAGTTACATTGGCCTCTCCCACCACGACGGTGCATTTTCCCGCCGTGAAAAAGGATGCCTTGCCCATCAAAGATCCCCGGCGCGGCTGGGTCATTCCGCTTACGCCCGCGCTTGCCGACGCCCTCGTAGACAACCTCCCCTACCCCGGCGACTATGAACTTTCCCCCGCCCTAGCCGTGGTGGTCGAATAGCTGCCTTGAAAGGACTGACATGCTGCTTTTGCCTTGTGCCGGAAAGAAGCCGCGCATCCACCGCAGTGCGTGGATTGCTCCTAACGCCACCATCATTGGTGATGTAGAAATCGGCCCGGATTCCTCCGTCTTTTATGGCAGCGTACTGCGCGGCGACGTGGGCGCAATTCGCATTGGCTCTAGGTGCAATATTCAGGACAATTGCGTCTTCCACGTAGAAGAGGACACGCCATGTGTACTAGAAGATGATGTCACGGTGGGACACATGGCAATGGTCCATGCCGCGCACGTGGAGGCAGGTTCCCTGGTGGGAATGTCCTCTTCGCTGCTCTCGCGCTGCACTATTGGCACCGGCTCGCTCATCGCGGCAGGCGCCGTGGTACTGGAAGGAACCGCCATTCCACCACGCAGCCTTGCCGCCGGCGTGCCAGCGAAGGTGCGCCGCGAGCTCAGCCCGGAAGAGTCACAGGCCTTCATCGCGCATGCTGCCCGCTACGTGGACTGCGCGCGCAGCCAATCCGATGCGGCGTTGAGCCTGGATGAGGTCACCTTTGATTAAAGGGAAAGCACGCCCATGAGGATGAGGAAGACCGCTACAAGGTAGCCGCCAAAAAGCGCCACCTGGGTCCTATTGGCGCGCGCCGCGGCAAAAAGACGACCGGCGGCCGATTCGGGATGGGCGCGCACCACCGCAATAAAAAGACCACAGATAGTGGGCAGGGACAGAGCCAGGCTGGCGTACCACACCAAACCGCCGTACTGAGCGGCCGGAGCGATATCTTCGGTAGCCAGGTGCATGAGCCCGTAATAAAACGGCACCGAAGTCAGCGATTGCACCACGCCCATAATGAAACCGATGATTGCGGTTAGTAGCGATGGAGTACGCAACGGCTCGAGCAGCCGATTTACCAAGGCATTGGGCTGGCCTTGAGAGCGCCACGAGCCAAACCCCACCGCGATGCCTACTGCGACAAGTACCCAGCCGGCAACGGGCGAGCTCAAAATGGCCTCGATCTGGTCTTTTACTCCCAGCAGCACAAACATCACCACGGCCGCCGCGGCGAGTACTCCCATCCAGTCTCCTATCACCACTAAGGAGGCAATGCGCCGGTACTTGCCGCGGGGCAAGATGATGCCAATGGCCACGAGGATTCCGATGAGTAAGGCATTGACGGAATCCAAGAGGGCAAAACTAACGGCGTGGAGCATGCCGGTCAGTCTACCGCCCCATGCCGCCATCGCCGATACGCCTGAGGGCACAAGACCTATATCTCACGAGTAGCTTCCTATGGTCCACCGCACAGGTCTTTGCGCACATTCCGTATTTTGCGTACACTATGCAATGTTTCGCACGGGGTGCAAATTTCTCCCCGCGGATTCTATATTCACTGTCACCTGCGTGCAGAGCACTGTACGCATACTGCACAAGAAAGCACTTTTATGTCTAAATTCCTCTACCGGCTAGGTAGCTGGTCCTACCGCAAGGTGTGGCCCTTCCTAGCCTTTTGGCTCATCGTCTTGGTGGCCATGGCGGGACTTACCGCCGGCTTTGCCAAGTCCCCTAACCCTAATTTCTCCATGCCGGAGATGGACTCCACCACCACCCAAGACAAGATGATGGAGCGCTTCGGCCAAGATACCGATGCCATGAGTGCACCCGAAGGCACCGTGGTCATCCAAGCACCGGAGGGAAAGACCCTCGCCGATAAGCAGGTAGCCGGCGAGATAGATGACCTCCTTGGCGAGCTCAAGGACACTGGCGCACTCAAGGACCAGGGCAAACTGGTCAGCCCGGTGATGGCTGCAGCCGGTATGGAAAAGCAAATGGGCGAAAAGATGAAGGCCCAGCACATGCCAGACGAGCAGATTCAAAGGAACCTGCAGCAGCTCTCCCCTCTGAGCGAGGATAAGTCCACCGGCACCGTCACCATCACCTTTGATGCGGAAACCGTCATGGACATCCCAGAAGAGGACATGGCCAAGGTCACGGACGTACTCAATAAGTACGACGAGGGCGACCTCACCGTGAAGTACCAGGGCAATGCCTTTAGCTCCGCCGGTCAAGAGATGGGTGGCAGCGCCGAGATTATCGGCCTCATCGTCGCCGCAATCGTGCTGCTGATCACCTTCGGTTCCTTCGTGGCCGCTGGTATGCCGCTAATTTCCGCCATCATCGGCGTAGGCATCGGCATCCTCGGCGTGCAGGTATCCACGGTCTTTACGGATACCATCTCCGATATGACCCCGACGTTGGCCTCCATGATTGGCCTGGCCGTCGGCATCGATTACGCGCTGTTTATTGTCAACCGCTTCCGCAACGAGCTCATCACCTCCTCTGGCCTCAACGATCTTTCGCCAAAGGAACTGGCCCAAGAGCTCAAGAAGATGGATAAGGCCACCCGTGCCCACGCCATGGGCATGGCGCTGGGCACCGCGGGCGGTTCCGTTGTCTTCGCCGGCACCACCGTGGTCATCGCCTTGGCCGCGCTGACCATTATCGGCATCCCGTTCCTGGGCACCATGGCCATCGCTGCTGCGGCTACGGTCATCATCGCCGTACTGGTTGCCAATACCTTCATCCCCGCCCTGCTGGGGCTCTTGGGCACCAAGATCTTCGCCGGCCGCGTGCCTGGCCCCAAGGTTCCAGACCCAGAGGACGAAAAGCCCACCATGGGCCTGCGCTGGGTTCGCCGCGTGCGCGCCCACCCGTGGCTGCACCTTATCGCGGGTGTCGTCTTGCTGGGCATCCTGGCCGTACCATTTGCCCAGCTGCGCCTGGCCATGCCCACCGATGGCACCGCAAAGCCCGGCACCCCACAGCGCGAGGCCTATGAGATCACGGCAGACGCCTTTGGCCCTGGCCGCAATGCCCCGATGATCGCGTTCGTTGATGTGGCCGATGTCCCTGAGCAGGACCGCATGCCGGCCTTCCAGGATCTCCTGCGGGAGATCAATGGCAACGACGGCGTGGAAAACGCTCAGATCGTGCAGACCACGGACAACGGTGATGCTGCGCAGATCATGATCACTCCTACCACCGGCGCAACCGATGAGGAAACCACCGAAACCCTTAACCACCTGCGCGATTACCAGGGTGAGTTTGAAAAGACCGGCGGTTCCTACGGCATTACCGGTATCACCCCGATTTTCGATGATATTTCTGAGCGCCTCAATAACGTGCTCATCCCATACGTAGCCATCGTGCTGGGCCTGGCCTTCATCGTCTTGATGCTGGTCTTCCGCTCCATCTGGGTACCGCTCATCGCCGCGGCCGGCTTCGCTTTGTCGATGGCCGCGACCTTCGGCATCACCGTGGCCATTTGGCAAGAAGGCATGTTCGGCATCGTCGACGACCCACAGCCGCTGCTTTCCTTCCTGCCCATCATGCTCATCGGCCTTACCTTCGGCCTAGCCATGGACTACCAGGTCTTCTTGGTGACCCGCATGCGTGAGGGATTTGTCAATGGCAAGACGGCCGGCAACGCCACCTCGAATGGCTTCAAGCACGGCGCCCGCGTGGTCACGGCCGCGGCCCTCATTATGATTTCCGTCTTCGCCGCCTTCATCTTGATGGACGAGCCGTTCATTAAGACCATGGGCTTTGCCCTGGCTGCGGGCGTGCTTATCGACGCCTTCGTGGTCCGCATGATGATCATCCCAGCCACCATGTTTGTGCTGGATAAGAAGGCATGGTGGTTCCCGCACTGGTTGGATAAGAACACCCCTAACATGGACATCGAAGGCGAGGCCTTGCACTCTGACCGCGAGGAACTCCTGCGCGCCCAACGAGAGAAGGTAGGCGAAGCACACCGTGACTAGTCTGCGCGAAGAAAAGAAGCGAGCTACGCGTCAGGCCATGGCCGATGCGGCAGCGCGCCTCGTCCTCGACGGCGGTGCCGAAGCCGCCACGGTCTCCGGCATCACCGCGACCGTCGGGGTCTCCCCGCGCACCTTTCACAACTACTTCTCCTCGGTGGCTGATGCGCTACTGTCCTTTAGCACCGATGTGCTTGCCAAGTTTTCCAAGGAAGTACCCACTGTCTTTCCTAATTCATCCATTTCTGAATTCCTCGAACAAGTAACGCTCGATGCCACCGAAAACGAGGGCAAAGAGCTACATTCTTTTACCTCTCTTTTCACCATTGGCGAGGCTTTAGAAAACTTGAGCCATACCTCGAAAGAGCGCCAACAATTCCAAGTCGCAGCTGACCAAGTTTTGGAAACTTTCCACCAACGCGCCCCGGATAAGTCGCGCTTTGAAATCGCGGTCATTCTCCAAGCGTGTGCGGGTGCCAGTGCGATGAGCATGAAAGAAATCCACCGCCGCTCCCAGGCCGAAGAATCACTGGACGCTCACACAAAGCATGAGATAGTTCGCACAGCCTTTGCCACCGTGCGTGCCATCGACTAGCTAGCCTAATGGGCGCTTTAATCCGTATGCTCGGCAATAGTTATGGATAAGACAGCCCCTATATCGAGCACCGCGCAAGACGCCCGCTTCATTCAAGCGGGCGTTAATGCCGCATTTCAAGACCGCATCGGGGAGGCGACCGATGTGGAATTTAATTTCCTCGGGCCCTCGGATGGCGATAGCGAAGGAAGCTATGCCACCGACCAGCTCGTGGAGGTACGGGTAAGCTCCGCGCAGCACGTGGCGGATTTTCGTGGCGTGCGCCTAGCCGTCATCGCCGCAGACACCTGGCACTGGACTACCTCTGCGACCGAGCATTTTGCTGACCTTCCGCAGTCAGGTACGGCCAGCGCAGACATTGACCGCATGGTTGCTTATGCCTCCCTCATCGTGGGCACTATGCCGGTGCTGCGCGCCCAGCAGGGCGATCACGTGGCCATCGTTGCGGTGGATTTCCACCCCTACCTGGACTTTCGCCAGACCTTGCTGCGCGGTCTCCAACACAGCAGCGCGGAGATGGACGAGAAGGGGCCGGCCCTCGCGCTTGCCCGCTACCTGGACATGGAGTCCACCGAGGAAGAGCCCTACCTGCATTTTTCTGATGGCACCACGGTGCGTTTTGAGCAGGCAAGCCCCGAAGTACACAAGATTTCCGGCATCACCCCAGGCTTGGCGGCCGCGCGCGTCCTGGAGGATGCTTTTTACTTAAGCACCGAAAACCAGATGTTTTTCCAAGGCAGCTTCCCAGATGCCACGGTAGATCTCGATGTGGATAAGGCCACCGCCACGGTGTCCTATCGCGGCGGGCAGATGACGGCCAATGCGGTGCTTATCGCGACCATTTCGGACGAGGAATTCACGTGGGCTTGGGCGGATCCGCAGCTTAAAGACACCGCGGCGGCGCGGTTGGCAGGAAACCTAGCGCGCTTTGGTATCGACGAGGCCGTGCCTGAATTGGTTCGCCCGCACCTTCCGCTTCAGCTGGCGCACGAGCACCAGCTACCGCACCTTGCTCTGCCCATTTTGGGGATCTGGACGCTGGCGGGCACTACGCTTGCCGACGCCCGCGTGGGCCTCGTCCTCCTCGATGCCCCACAGCTGCACCTCCCAGAGCCGACGCCAGCCGCGACCGAAGCTACTTTGGCGGTTCCCCCTCCTTCATGGATCAACGCCGATCGCGCCCGCGCCGCCTATGGATCATTTCGCGGGGTGGAGGTGTAGGGCGCTGCGGAGGGCGTCCACGTCGACGTCGGCAAGCGCGGCAGGCTCAAATGCCGCATCGTTGGTTTTATCTACCAAGACCGCTCGCACGCCCTCGGCAAAGTCCCCGCGCCGGTACATATAGGCGCCCAGGTTGGTCTCCATATCTAGGGCCTCGCGGATGCTGCTGCACTCCTGCTCAGCGCGGAATAACTCCATGGCCGCCACGATAGAGGTCGGGCACGCCTGCGCGGTCAGCTTTTCTACCTGTTGCTTCAGTTCTGGGTACTTTTCCAGGGCCGCGGTGATGTCTTGCCAGGTGTTGCGGGAAAAGGCGTCCTCGATGGCGTCGATAAGCTCCGCCAAGGGGGCCTCGCTGCTAGGTGCGCTGGTGTGCTGGGCTAGCGCCGTGGCTAGTCCATGCTCAATAACCGCACTTGCAAAGGCCTCGCCGTCCGCGACATAGTGGGTGGCCAGCCCGCTCCACAGAAGGTCTGCGGCATACATGCGGTAGCCGGTAATCCCCCAGAACTTCGCCAACTCGGCCGAGGCCTTCCCTCGCGTTCCCACCGCCCGCTGGGCGGCATAGGCCATGCCCACGTCCGTGACATAGCCAATATTCATCTCTGGCATGGAGGCAAAGGTTTTCTCCGTAACCACGCGGTGGGACCCATGGGCAGAAATGCCCAGACCGCCGCCCATAGCAATGCCATCGATGAGCGCAACGATGGGTTTGGGATACTCCGCGATATCACCGTTCAACGTGTATTCGGTGGCAAAGAAGGCATCGACCTCATCCACCTTGCCCTCCTTGACCCCTTCGCGGGCGTAGCGAACATCGCCGCCGGCGCAATATGCCTTGGGACTAGTCGAGGTAAACAACACCTGTTCCACCTCATCGTTGTCGCGCCACTGCGCCAGCGACTCCGCAATGAGGTCGATCATTTCCGGGGTGAGGGAATTGAGAGCCTTGGGGCGGTTGAGCTCAATGACTCCGGTATGGTTACGGATTGAGGAAACGATCGGTGCAGTATTAGTCATAACCCCTAGTGTGACACAAAACGCATGCACCTATCCACCATCAGCCAATTCACAGATAGGTTCGGAATTTTGCTCCCACAGCTCATCGCCCTGGATATGGACGGCACCCTACTGGACGGCAACGGCCAGCTTCCACCAGATTTCGCCGCGATCAGCACCCGTGCCCACCAGCTCGGCGTGACCCTTGTACCCGCCTCGGGCCGCCAGCTCGCCACCCTACAAGAGATGTTTCCGCACGAAGACACCTTCATTGCAGAAAATGGCTCCGTCGTCGTGCACGATAATCGCGTCATTAGCGCCACTACCCTGCCCCGCGCAGCCGTGCGCGCCGCCATGGCCGCACTCCAGTCTGTCGAGACCCCGCATACCGTAGTGCTGTGCACGCCGGATACCGCCTATGTGCACAACGGCGCCAATGAACAGGCCCGTGCTGAAATAGCGAAGTACTACAGGTCAGTGGAATGGGTAGATGACCTCGATGCGCTACTGGATGCAGACATCATTAAAATCGCCGCTTACTGCGCCGACGGCAGCGAAAAGCACCTCCACCAGCCCCTCCTTGCGGCCGTACCGGAACACAACATCGCCATCTCTGGCGCCGTATGGCTCGATGTCATGGCCGCTGGCGTCAACAAGGGCGTAGCACTACAAACCATGGCCGAGCTCCTTTCGGTCCCCATGTCTCGCACCGCCGCCTTTGGCGATTTCCTCAATGACTACGAGCTCCTCCGCGAGGCGGGCACCGCCATCGCCATGGAAAATGCGCACCCAAAGTTGAAGGAAATCGCCGATCGCATTGCCCCACCCAATACCGAATATGGGGTCATGACAGTTCTGCGTCAGCTTTTTGACAGCGAAGAGTCCTAGACTCGAATTTTCGCCTCCGCCCCGCGCGCCGCACCTTCACTCCCCCGCATGGGGAGAAGTGCTGGTGCGCAGGCTAAAATAGTCCGTTTAGAAAATATACGTAGTGCTTTGGGAGTTTTTGTGAAGCAAATTTTGCGCTCACTGCTGGGGAAGAAGAAACCTGGGCGTTCGAACGAACCACGCACACCGGTCTATCAGCCAGTACAGCCCAAAGCTGGCTCGACCAGTGCGCCCCAGACCCCTAATAAAAAGGATTCTGCACCCCAGAAATCGGCCAACACCGAATCCACCACGGGTGCACAATCCACCGCGCCGAAGGGCAAGCCTCAGGACCGCACCGCTAAGGACAGCGAGACCAAGAACCAGGCTAAGCAGGCACCCGCGCGCAAGCCCACTCCGAAGAAGCCTGCACAGGCTTCCGAATCCAAGCCTGCTGCTGCGAAGCCAAAAGATGCAAAGCCTGCCGCCAAGCCCGCGGCTAAGGACGCCACTCGCCCCAGCACCGAAAAACCACAGGCAAGCAAAGCCACTTCCGCAAAACCGCAGCAGCCTAAGTCCACCTCGCCATCGCCTGCAGCCAAGACGCCGAAGGCCAAGCCAGCAGCCCAAGAATCTGCCACTAAGCCATCCGCCGCACCACAAAACAAGGCAGAATTCTCCCCCAAAGCAGCTGTTAAAAAGCAACAAGACTCGCCCGCTCAGGACAAGAAGCCACAGCGCAAAGCGCACGAACCGGTTCAACGACCGCGCCGCGGTGCAAGCTTTAGCACTACCCCGTCTAAGAACTCCCCAAAGACCCCTTCTGCCCGCAGTACTTCCCCGAAGCCGGCCGCGAAGCCTGTCACCCAACCGTCTCAGAAAGACGCGGTAAAGCCCGCACAGCAGGCTCACTCCACCACCCAGAAGCCGAAGCAGACGCCCAAGCCATCCTCTTCTTCCAGCGCGAAGAAGGCTTCCCCACAACCGGCACAGCCGCAAAAATCCCAGCCGGCTAATTCGAAGCCGGACACAGGCCAGCAGCAAGCGCAGAAGCCTGACTCCCCTAAGCGCGTGCCCGCAAACTCGGCAAAGAAGAAGCCACAGCCGCAACCTACACCGAAGAAGGATGCGCAGCCGTCTAAGCCTTCGCAACCGTCCAAGGACCAAGACTCAGCGCGTACTCCGGAAACTGCAAAGCAAAAGGCTGGCCCACAGGCCTCGACGCCTAGCTCTCCAAAGCCGAAGAAGGGCACCACTGCCCCCAAGCCGAAGGTGACTGCGCCAAAGACTGCAGCCGATGCTTCTCAGCAGAAAGCTCGGTCGACGCAGAACAAGACTGCCCAAGATGGAAACAAGGTAGTCCCACCGAAATCGAAGCAGGGCACCTCCTCTAAGGACGAAAAACCTAAGCAAGAGGCGAAGAAGCAACAGCCGCAGCCGAAGGCAAAGGAAGCGACGCCTGAGAACAAGGCCAAGAAGGTAGCCGGGCGCCGCCCGCAGGTTAAGCCCTCCGATATCAGTCGCGGTTTGGCACGCAAATCGCAGCAGGTGGGCACTCCTACCCCAGCGCAGCAAGAGCCGTCCCGAGCTACCCCAAAGCCCAAGGCAAAGCAGCAGCCTGAACAGCCCCAGCCGAAGAAGGCCGAGCCTCAAGCAGCTCCAAAGACGCCGCCTGCGCAGAAGGGAAAGTCCGCTGCTACAGGCGCTGTAGCAGCCGGAGCGGGTTCAGCCGCTGCCGCTGCCGCTGCTGAGCAGAAGCGGAATAAGGCACAGCCGTCTAAATCTCCACAGCAAGCGCCCGAAAAGCCACAGGAAAAGGCCGCACCGAGCCAGCCACAACAAGCTGCGCAGAAGCCAGCATCACAGAAGACCTCGGCAACGCAGGTAGATACTAAATCTAAGTATCCGCTACAAAAACAGGCCAAGGACCCTGAAGCGCTGGCTACGCCGCCAGAGAGCAAGGTCGTTAAGAAGAAGCGCCACGCCCGCCTGCGCCAGGTCAAGGGGCTGGATGGTCTTCGCGGCCTCGCGGTTATTGCCGTGGTGCTGTACCACTTCTTCCCTTCCCTGCTTCCTGGTGGTTACTTGGGCGTTGACCTCTTCTTCGTCCTCTCCGGCTTCCTCATCACCTCTTTGCTGGTGCGCGAATTCCGCACCTCCGGCACAATCAGCCTGAAGGACTTCTGGGTGCGCCGATTCCGACGCATCCTCCCGGCCGCAGTATCCGTCCTGGTCATGTGTACCGCTTTGGTGGCATGGATAGGCGGGGACCTCGCGGTCGGCTTGCGCCAGCAGTTCTTGGGAACTCTGTTCTTTGTCAATAACTGGACCCAGATCGCCACCTCCCAGTCCTACTTTGCGGACAATGAGATTCAGGTCTTTGCTCACTATTGGTCGTTGGCCGTGGAGGAGCAGTTCTATGTCATCTGGCCGCTTCTTATCACCGGCGTTTTCCTGATTTCTCGCCGCAAGCCGCGCCGGCTTCCCATCCTCGTAGCCGCAGTCTTAGCTATCGGTTCCGCCGTGGCCATGGCGCTTCTTTACGTGCCGGGTGAAGACCCGACGCGCGTCTACTACGGCACCGATACCCATGCTTTCGGCCTGCTCACTGGCGCCGTGCTGTCGCTGCTGATGACCTCTACCAAGTCCGATCCACAGGCGGACTCGTGGGCGGCGGCAGGCAAAGCCGAATCGCGCATCGCCGGAATCATCGGCACTTTGGCGCTCATCGGCTACGGTGCCCAGCTATTCCTCATGCCGGATGACGCGGAGATCACCTACCGGGGTGGACTCTTCCTCACCAGCGTGCTTGGTGTCCTGATGGTGTGGGGCGTGGTTCGCGAATACGGCCCGATGACCCCGCTCTTTAGGACCAAGGTCATGCGCTGGTTTGGCCAGCGATCCTTCTCGCTGTATCTCTGGCACTGGCCGGTCATCATGATGCTCAAGGCGCTTTTCGAGGGCAACCAGAACTCCGATAAATCCTGGATCCTGGGCCTTGTAGCCGTGCCTATTTCGCTGCTTCTGTCCGAGATTTCCTATCAGTTCATTGAGAATCCTTTCCGCCGCGGCGGCTATAAAAGGACGTGGAAGACCTATTGGTCCTCCCGCCCAGGATTTAGCGAATTGCGCGATGGCTTTGGCAAGACCATGTGGCCGGTAGTCCCATTCCTGGTCATTGCCTCTATAGCCGGCGTAGTCTACGGCGTTGTTAATTCCAGCGATAAGACCGAGTTGGAGCAGCAGCTGGAGCAGCTCCAGCAGCAGAACCAGAGCAGCAACAATGCCCCGGCGCAGCCGAATGATACTGCCCCACAGCCGCCTGCTGAGGACAACGACGATAAGGCTGCCGCGAAGGATAAGAAGACCCGCCCGATGCCGCAGGGCAAAGACATCACCGCCATCGGCGACTCCGTGATGCTGGGTTCTAGTGGCGCCCTCAAGCAGCGCTTCCCGCAGATTTACGTCGATGCAGATGTATCCCGCCACTACACTGCGGGTATCCAGATTCTGCAGCAGCTCAAGGATTCCGGCCAGCTGCGCGATACCGTCTTCCTCGGGTTTGGTACTAACGGCCCTGCCTTCCCGGACCAGATCAAGGAAGCTCTAGACATCATCGGCGAAGACCACACCGTTGTCATGGCTGTCCCCTATGGTGACCGCGAATGGATGGCCCAGTCCCAACAGGATGTTCTCGACGCAGCCAAGGAACACGACAACGTATATGTCGCGGACTGGTGCGGACACGCACAGAGCGACCCCTCAATCCTCTATTCCGATGGTGTTCACCCGATTCCGGAACGCGCTGGCGAGTACTCGGATGCCTTCTACGATGCTCTAAAGCAGTACTCGAATGGCGACAAGACCGTGTCTTCGCAGTGCGTGCCGCAGTAAAGGAACGGCGGGTGCGAGGAGGGTCGTCGGAAAGCGCTTAGCTCCCTCCCCTCCCCTCCCTTCGCGCTCACCGGAAGGTGTGCTCCGCTGACAGTAGCATCCGCTGTGAGCGCGAAGGGCGCTGGTGCGCCTAGGCATAGAAAAAGCTCGCCCTCTACATCGCGGTAGAGGGCGAGCTTTATTCGTTGGGATTAATCGACGGAGAATTCGCCCATCTTGTCCCAGCCGGTGCGGCCTTCGATGTGAACGTTAATGATGTCCGGGGTCTCCACGAGGTACTTCGGGAATTCCTCGCAGGAGCGCTGGAAGTGCTCGCTCTGGACATGCTCTACGTCCTTGCCGTCTGCGTAGGACTCCAGCAGCAAGAAGCGCTGGCGATCTTCTGGATCGCGGAACCACTTGAAGTCGATGCAGCCCGGCTCTGCATTGCAGGCCTCGGTGTACCAATTGATTTCATCGAGGAAGGTCTCTGCGTATTCGGGCTTAACGTGGAACTGTACGTTGATCAAAATCATGCCCCGATTCTACCGGCACCGTGCGGCTTCATCATCGTTGCAGATGAAGGCCACGAATGCGGTGAAATCGGGGCTAGTAGAAAAGGCTTAGTTGAGGAAGAACTCCGCAACGTAGATGTAGGTTCCGTCATAAGCAGTTGCTACGCCGAAGCCGTGTGGGGAACCAGCGTTGACTGGTACATCGCGGTTGAACCAGTTCAGGCGGTCTTGCGCTTGCTGCTCGGTGAGGCGGTGAACAGAACCCTGTCCTTCGTCCTTGTGATTCAGGCCGTGGGCTACCCCGCCCTTGTAGTCGAGCTTGCCGGCGGCACCCTGGTTGGCCCATTCCTGGGCGATGGCGGTCGCGTGGGAATCCTTGCGGTGCCCAGCCTTCTCGAGATGGGCGGTGGTGGCGGCCCCCAACTCACCAGCCACCTTGGGCGCGTGGCCCACTGGCTTGGCCAGGAATTCTGGCAGCGAGATATTGTACTTCTCGGCCAGTTCATAGGCCTGCGGTGGCAAGGTGAGGCGGAAATCCTGCAAAGCAGCGAAAGGATCAGAAGAAAGCTGCTGAGCCTGCGAAGAAGCCTGCTGAATCTGCGGTGGCAAGGCCGGCTGAGCAGAGGCCACGGTGGAAGTACCAGTAATGACAAGAGCGGTGGACAGGGCGGCTACGGTTGCACGGTGAGAAAGCTTCATGCCCTCCACCGTGCCATAAGTAGCCGGCAGTCTGGAAGGAGTTTCCGGGCTGCGCAGGAGATTCGATACCACTTTGTTATGGTCCCCGTGTTCTTGAGGAAATACGGATGGTGGGACAATATCCTCACCGCGCTTTTTGGAGTACTGCGAAAGGTTGTTGACTGTTGCTGGACGTATTGACCGGGTTTGCGATTATTTTCGTAGTCATCGGCGTCGGGTTTGTGCTGGCCCACAGGGGCGTTATTGGCAAGGGCGAGGCGCGCTTGCAATTCAATCGCACGGCCTTTTGGGCGGCCACGCCGGCACTTATCTTCTCCAGCGTGGCTACATCCGATACCTCCGCGTTTGCGTCCCCAGTGGTGGCCGTCATTGCCGCTGCGTCCGTCGCCACCATGGCGGTGTACTGGCTGTGCAGCCGGCTACTCTTTCCACGCAGCGGCGCCGAAACCATGGCGGGTGCCGCGGCGGCGAGCTATTACAACTCGGTCAATATTGGCCTGCCCATTGCCACCTATGTCATCGGTGATGCCACCTACGTCATTCCGGCATTGGTTCTCCAGATGGCGGTGCTCTCCCCTTTTATCATTGCAGGGCTCAATGCGCAGGGAACGAGCCTGCGATCGATATGGAGCTCCGTTGTCTCGGGGGTTACCGCGCCGGTGGTGTTAGCTGCGGTGGCGGGATTTATTGTCTCCGCAGCGCAGTGGCAGGTACCGGATGTGGTGATGAAGCCGCTGGAGATTTTGGGTGGCGCTTCCATTCCTATGATCCTGATGAGCTTTGGTGCCTCGTTAAAGGGCGACGGGCTATTGGAAGAAGACCGTCTGCCCACCATTACCGCGACGGTATTGAAGTTGGTGGGCATGCCTGCAATCGCGCTGGCCGTGGGCGCAGCGCTGGGCCTTAATGGCGCGGAGCTATACGCGGCGTTGATTTTGGCGGCCTTGCCCACGGCGCAGAATGTGTATAACTATGCCGCTACCTATGAGGTAGGAGAAACCGTGGCCCGAGATACGGTCTTTCTCACTACCTTCCTGTCGCTTCCTGCGATGCTGGCCATCGCTGCCTTATTTGGCTAAAGCGCACTTAATATATGCCGACGTCGAGCGCGGCAAATTCGCGCTGCAGCGCATCGGGGTCAATGGCTCCCGCCACGTCTGGACCAGCGATGGCGGCAAAGCCGTCGAGCACCGATGCCCCGTAGTTATGACCGTGTCCATCGGGTACCTCCTTTGCGCCGGGCAGATCGGCGGCTACTTGGAGGGAGGAGATGATGGGTATCCACTGCATCACGCGCTCGGCAGAATACGGGGTCCGCTCGCGCATCCAATCCGGCTCCTTAAAGGCCATCTGTGGCGACCACCAGGCCACCGGGTCCGAGGGGTGTTGGATATAGAGCATGCGGGTGCGTCCCCACTCCTCTTCTGGCACCGTGCCCCATTGGCGCACCTGCGCATCATCGTTGGCAAAGCGCACGACGAGGCCGCCGGCGTATTCAGGGGAAATCTCAGAGGAGCCAGGGTCGCGGCGCTCCACAAACTGGGTGCGCAGGCGATTGAAGTGCGGCGGGCCGGTAAGTAGGATTCCGTCAACGGAATTGGCGATATCGCGCACCCCGGAAAAGGCCGCTTCAATGCCCGTGGTGCCTAAGGATTCGCCGTACAGGTAGAGCTTCGGGCGCTTGTCCTCCGGCAGTCCGTTCCACCAGTCCACGATGGGGTTGATGAACTCCTGCCCGGCGCGTTCTACCTGACCACCGCCGGACAGGAAATGCAGGGCTGAGGGCATGGCGGAGTATTGGGCGGCCGCGATGGCGGTGTCGCCGCCGTAGAGCAGCTCGAAGGCCTGGGCGGAATAGGACGACACCCATCCCGTTCCGGTGGTCATAATGAGAAGCAGGGCCTTGCGGTCTTGGGCATGGGTGCGCTCGAGTTCGTCGATAAGCAGCTGCGCTCGCTCCTCATTGGAGGCGCGATTGCCCAGGCCGGCATAGGCGCGAATGGGTTCTTTAGCGGGCTTTCCGGTTACCTCTTCCAATTCCGCGCGGTGCGCACCGGAGGAGAGGAAACGCGAGCCCTGCAGCCCCACCCCATTCCAGTCCACGCGGGAGTCTGGGGAGCCACTGCGCTCAGCAGACGTGGGACGCTGCGTTGCGGGATCAGGCTCGGCGTTTTGGGCGGTAAAGATCCTCTCGCCCACGCCCACAATGGCGCCGGGGATGAGGTTTTCCACGGTATAGGTGCCCACCAAGGCCACGATGATTACCGCGCCCACAACGCGGTAGGCGGCGCGGAAGCGCTGGGGGAAGTGACTAGAAAGCCAGCGCACGCAAAAGCGCAGCACGCGCAGGATGAAAAGGAAGGCGGTAAATACCGCAAGCGCCAACGGAACCACCAGCACGTAGCTGGCAATGGTGGGTGCCGGTGCGGACAGGGTGTCTGCGAGTTGGCGTTGCCACCGCACGGCAAAGATCGCGAAGCCTATCATCCACACCACAAAAGCGGCGGTGGCGATGCGGGAGGCTAGGCGGTAGCGCCGAGCTGGCCACGTGGTGGCATCAAGCCAGGCATGCCGGGGCGCCACATAGCGCACCACCAGCCGGTACCACACGAGCTTGAGGGCGATGCCCAGCGTATAGCCGAGCCCTGCGGCAATGCCGGAAACGAGCCCTTGGTAGAGCCAATCGCGCGGCAGAATGGATGGGGTAAGCCCCAGGGTAAATAGCGCTGCGGCGCCGATAATGCCCCACAGGTCGAGGTGGCTGACAATATCGGCGATGCGGGCTTCTACCCTTCGAGCTTCTCCCCCAACTCCAGCCATTCCATCTCCAATTCCTCGTAGGCGCTGCGGTTTTCCTTTAGCTCTCCGTCCAATTCGGTCAAGGCCTGGGTATCAACCTTTTCCGCGGCGGTGGCCATCTTCTCATTGATCTGTGCGGCCGCCTTTTCCAGCTTCTGCATCTTGCGCTCGAGGGCGTTCATCTTCTTGGTGATTTCGCGCTCTTGCTGGGACGAGAGCTTCTTTTCTGGTTTCGGTGCAGCGTTGTCTGCCTTCTTTTCTCCCAGGTTGAGCACACCGGAACTCTGCTGAGCCTCAAGTGCGGCGCGCTTGCGCAGGTACTCGTCGATGCCGCCGGGAAGGTTGGTGAGCTTGCCATCGCCAAAGAGCGCGTAGGTGTTATCCGCGATGCGCTCAATGAGGTAGCGATCGTGCGAAATGACCACCAGGGTGCCCGGCCAGGAGTCCAGGAGGGACTCCAGTTCCTGCAGGGTATCGATATCGAGATCGTTGGTGGGCTCGTCCAGCAGCAATACATTGGGCTCGGCCATCAGTACGCGGGTGAGCTGCAAGCGGCGGCGCTCGCCACCAGAAAGGTCGCCTACCGGGGTGCGCTGACGCTTGGCGGAAAATCCTAGGCGCTCGGCCAGCTGGGAGGCGGAAAGTTCCTTTTTGCCGAGTTGGACGAAGGTGGCGACGTCCTCGACGGCGTCGATAAGCCGGCGCTCCGGATCTAGGTCATCGAGTTCCTGGCGCAGCCAACCGAGGCGCACGGTTTGGCCCTCGATGCGCTTGCCGGCCGCCAGCTCGTACTCGCCAGCCAGGGTGCGCAGCAGGGTGGTCTTGCCGGAGCCATTAACGCCCACCAAACCGATGCGCTCGCCGGGGGCTAGGCGCCAAGTGAGGTGATCTACCAAGGTGCGACCGTCCGGGGACTGCACGGTGGCATCCTCTAGCTCGATAACCACGCGACCTTGGCGCTGCTTGGAAAAGGCCATGAGCTCGACCTTATTGCGTGGCTCCGGGACGTCAGAGATCAGCGCCTCGGCGGCCTCGATGCGGTAGCGCGGCTTGGAGGTACGCGCCGGTGCGCCGCGGCGCAGCCAAGCCAGTTCCTTGCGGGCGAGGTTTTTGCGGCGCTGTTCCATGGCATCGGCCTGGCGGGCACGCTCGGCGCGGGCAAAGGTCCAATCGTTGTAGCCGCCCTCGTAGGTATCGACCACGCCATCGTGTACCTCCCAGGTCCACGTGGCCACGGTATCGAGGAACCAGCGATCGTGGGTGACCACGACCACGGCCAGGTTGCGCTTGAGCAGGTGGTCCGCGAGCCACTGCACGCCTTCCACGTCGAGGTGGTTGGTCGGCTCGTCGAGCACCACGAGGTCCAAATCCTGCACCAGCGCGGCGGCCAGGTTCACGCGGCGACGCTCGCCACCGGAGAGCGAACCCACCGGAGTATCGAGCCCAAGATCTACAATGCCCAGCCCGCCTAAGACATCGCGCACCTTGGCATTGGAGGCCCACTCATAGGTCTCCAATTCCAGCGGCTCAATAATCACCTGCGCGATGGTCAGCTCATCGGGCAGGTCAAAGCGCTGCGTGACCACAGCCATGCGCAAATCAGAAGTATGGGATACGCGGCCGGCGTCGGGCGGCTCGATGCCTGTGAGCACCTCCAGCAGGGTGGTTTTGCCACCGCCATTAACGCCGACGATGCCGATGCGATCGCCGCTTTGCACACCTAGGGATACCCCGTCTAGGAGGGTTTTTAATCCATAAGTTTTGCTGACTTGCTCGAGGTTAATCAGGTTTGCCATAACGAGTGTCCATCTTAATACCTCCCTGCACATACCCCCGCATTTCTATTACCTATTGCTATTGATTTTCAGGTCCAATACTCTGCCAATGTATGAAGCATTACACACTTTCTCTCTGCGCCGTGCTATCCGCTGCGGCGGTAGCCATCGCTTCCTGCTCTGCTCCTACCGAGGAAGAAAAGGACTCTCTGCACTCCCACGAGCACGCGCACAATGAGGATGACCACGACCATGAGCATGACCACGAGCACGGCCATGACCACGCCGGGCACTCGCACGAAGGCTTTGAAGCCGAAGAGGGAGAAACCGAGGTAGCCCAGCTGCCCACCCGCATCGTTATCTCCCATGCAGACGGCTTGAACGCTTATGACGCCAAAACGGGCAAAGTAATCGGCGAGGACAAGATGAATGCCTTCCTTCGTCTCAACGATGCCGGCGATAATCGCCATGTCATGGTCACCAAAGGCGATAGCTTTCTTGCCTACGACACTGGGCGCATTACCAAGGGCCACGGCGATCACAACCACTACTACACCGCAGAGCCCTCGCTTGGCGACGCCCCTATCAAGGCCCCGCATGCAGGCCACGTGGTCCACCACGACGGCTTTACCGCACTGTTTTCTGATGGCGATGGCGTAGCACGGATTTACAAGACCGAAGACATGGGCAAAGACGATGCCGAGCCGGTCAATACCGTAGACACCGGCGCCGCCCATCACGGCGTGGCCGTACCGCTCAAGGACGGCTCGGTAGTTATCACCAAGGGGACCGAGGACGAGCGCCACACCATCCAGCATCTGGATAAGGAGGGCAAGGTCCTTACTGAAACCACCAAGTGCCCTGGCGTGCACGGCGAGGCCGCCGCTGGTAACGGCAATATCTTCTTCGGTTGCGAGGACGGCCCTGTAGTCTTCGATGGCACAAAGTTCCACAAGGTGGACGCTTCCGCCTATGCCGGCGCGGGCGGCTACCAGCGCTCCGGCAATGCTGCCGGTTCGGAGGAATCCGATGTCATTCTGGCCGATAATAAGACCGACAAGGATGCAGAACTCGAGCGCCCCACCTCCGTGACCCTGGTGGACACCAAGGATTTTTCCGCGAAGAAGGTTGAGCTCGATGCTTCCTATTGGTTCCGCTCCCTGGCCCGCGGCCCGCTGGGCGAGGCGCTGGTGCTCACCACCGACGGCAAGCTCAATGTCATCGACCCAGATTCCGGCGAAATCACCTCGCAGATCGATGCCATCTCCAGGTGGAAGGAAAATAAGGAATGGCAGCAGCCGGGGCCCATCCTGCAGGCTGCCGATGGCTACGCCTTTATTACCGACGCCCAAAAGAAGCAGCTCGTGGTCATTGACCTCCTCCAAGAAAAGGAGGTCAACCGCTTCGACCTCGACATCGAGCCCACCGAGATGACGGTGCTCTAGCTACAGCACCACGGCGCCGCTAGCGGGTCCATGGGTAGCCACACCCTTGGTTCCGGGAATTTCCACCGTCACCTGGGAGACCACTTCCCTAGCCTCCTCTGCCCCGGTGCAGAGGAAGGCACAGGTCGGACCACTGCCGGAGACGATGCCCGCGAGGGCTCCAGCGGCCACACCCGCCTCCAGCGTCTTGCGCAGGTCCGGGCGCAGGGAAAGCGCCGCCGGCTGTAGGTCATTATGCAAGTGCTCTGCCACCCGGTGCGGGTCGCCCGAGATCAGTGCCTGCGATACTGCCGCGGTATCCATGTGCGGTTCGCCGCCGCGACCCTTTTCTCGCATTTCATCCAGCTTGTGAAAGACCTGCGGGGTAGATAGCCCGCGGTCCGAGGCGATGAGCGCCCAATGATAGGTACCGCGCGCCATCATCGGGGTAAGCTGCTCGCCGCGCCCCGTACCGAGTGCGGTGCCACCCAACAGGGTAAAGGGAACATCCGAGCCCAACGCCGCGCCTAGCGCGTCCAGAATCGGCTCGCCCACCGAGTCGATGCCGTAGTAGCCGCCATAGCAGCGCTCGGCTAAGCGCAGCGCGGCGGCCGCATCAGCAGAGCCACCCGCCATGCCTCCGGCGGTAGGGATGGCTTTGTGGATTTCCAGCGCTACCTCCGGCAGCGCCTTCGGCCCATGGGTGGTGTATAGGTACTGCATGATGCGGTTAACCGCGGTCCACGCCAGGTTTGTGTAGTCTTCTGGCACACCCTGTGCATGAGGGCCCGTAACCTTTAAGCCTCGAATTCGCGGCTTATCCACCTCGGGATTACCCAAGTCCGTGAGCGTCACGGTGTCATGCAGCTCCAAAGACTGAAAGACGCTGGCGAGCTCATGGAACCCATCCTCGCGCGGCTCCTCCACACCGAGGTGAATATTGACCTTGGAGTGAGCGCGGGCGGTGTAAACGAATGGTTCGTTATCTAGCGGTGCACTCATTTAGATTCCTGCCAATCGTACGAAGTCCTCCACGGCGAGCTTCTCGCCGCGCTGCTTCGGATCGATGTCCGCCGCTCGCAGGGCCTCCTCAGCGGCGGCACCCGAACCAAAGTGGCCGGACAATGCCGCGCGCAAGGTCTTGCGGCGTTGGGCAAAGGCGGCGTCGATAACCGGCCAGACCTTAGACCGCGACTCATCGGTGATCGGCCAAGGAGCATCTTCAAAGACGTCGATGCGCACCAGCCCGGATTCAATATTGGGCGCCGGCCAAAAGACGTTCTTGCCAATCGTGCCGGCCTTGGAGACCTTGCCATAAAAGCCCGCCTTGACCGAGGGCACCCCATAAACCTTGCTGCCCGGCTGCGCGGCGAGACGGTCCGCCACCTCCAGCTGGACCATCACCAGCACGCGGCGAATGGAGGGGAAGGTCTCCAGCAAGTGCAGCAAAACCGGCACAGCGACGTTATACGGCAGGTTGGCCACGAGGGCAGTCGGCTCCGTGACGTCAGAATCCGTCACGCGCAACGCGTCCTTTTCCACTACGCGCAGGCGCTGCGCATACTCAGGGGCGCGCTCGGCCACGGTATCGGGCAGCTGCGCCGCCAGGCGGGAATCGATCTCCACCGCGGTAACGTCCCCCACTGCCTCTACGAGGCCAAGGGTCAGCGATCCCAATCCGGGGCCTACCTCGAGGACGCGGTCAGTGGGATCCAGCTCCGCCGCGGCGACGATGCGCCGGATGGTATTCGGGTCATGCAGAAAGTTCTGCCCCAGCTTCTTAGTGGGCACGATGTCGAGCTTCTCCGCGAGGGCGCGGATCTCTACGGGACCCAAAAGCGCGGCGCCGGTGGAATCAGTCATGCCTTCTAACTTAGTAGAAGAGACAAAAAAGCCGCACACCACAGTGGGTGTGCGGCCAAGAAGCGCTGCGGTTTAACGCAGGCCCAGCTTGGAAGTACATGCCGGCCAAGCGCCCCAGCCCTGCGCTGCCTGCACCTTTTCTGCCACGGCAATCTGCTGCTCGCGGGAAGCCTGCCATGCCTCCGGTGCGTACTCGGTGCCGCCGAATGCCGCCCAGGTGGATGGGGTGAACTGCAGGCCACCGGAGAAGCCGTTGCCGGTATTAATAGACCAGTTACCGGTGGCCTCACACTGTGCAATGGAATCCCATACGGAACCATCGGCCACCGCCGGAGCAGCAGCACCGGAGTTGCCGCCCTCCTCCGGCTTTTCTTCCTCGGCCTTCTTGGTGCCGCGGGCAATGGTGGCAGCCTTAGGCTCGACGGTCACCTTTTCCTTGATAACGTCATTGGATTCCTTCGCGCCGTCCTTCATTACCAGCTTGTGGGTAATAACGCGCTTGCCCTTAACGCCCTCCTCGCGGACCTCTTCGGTGCCCTCTTCCAGCTCCGGGTCATCGACAAAGTTGGGCTCAGCGTCAAACTCTTCTTCCGAGTCATAGGTAGTGGTGGACACCTGGTCCACCTTGATGGACATGCCCTCGGTTACCTTGGTGTCCTTGGACGGGAAGACGCGGTCATCGTCATCAACGTCGATATTGCGGGCCTTGAGGACGTCCTCAACGGTCTTAGCGGCAATCTTGGTGTAGGTTACCTTGCCGCCATCATTAATCTTGACGATCTTCGGGGACACAACTTCAAGGTCCATGCCCTCTTCCAGCTGGGCGTCCTCGTCCACGTCGGCATCACCGGACTTCACAGAAGCACCCTTGACTACGCCGTCGAGGTTACCCAGCAGGTCAGATACGGTGAGGTCGGTGGTGGACAGCTGCTGTTGCACGCCATCGATGGTCACGGCTACTGGCTTGGCGGTGCGCACGGAGATCTCATCGCCATCACCCACGGACTCGGACGGGGCTGGGGAGACGATGTCTTCCTCGCTCACCTGCACGCCGGCTGCTTCCAGCGCGCCGTCGACATCCTTGGCAAAGGTAGCCAACTCCACCTTGTCGCCGTTGATGTCCACGGTGACGTCCTTTTGTGCCGCAACGGCTACCACGCCGCCGACGGCCAGGGTGCCCAATACGCCACCCGTTGCCAGACGCAGTGGCAGCGAGCGGGAGTTATTGAGGCGCTTGATCTGATGAGGTGACATGCTGAATGAATCTCCGGTAGTGCAGGTTTCAACAATTACAAGAGTTTAGGCCAGCAGAGTTGTCCACGCAGGCGTTTGCCCTACTAAGATCCGCTGCTGCCGCACCGAGGGTGGCGCTGCAGGATCCCAAAACCTAAACGAACGATTAATAACGATACGATAACAGCACCACAAAGTCGAGGACCAATCCACCACACGCCTCACTGGACACACAACCGCCACACTAAGCACCCCCGCAACTTCTGACCAGCGGGTTTTATTTTTGTGAAAACCGTCACCTAGGCATTAGCGCAGGCCGTAAACGCGATCAAAAGTGTCGTTTACCTCCGCTGCTAGCGCCTGCACCGTCTGGTGGCGCACGCGAGCGATGCATTCATATGTGTGCCCGATAAGAGCCGGTTCATTGCGCTGGCCCCGGTAAGGCTCTGGCGTCATATATGGCGCATCGGTTTCCACCAGAAGCTGGCCGGCCGGTGCCTTCGCCGCCGCCTGCCGCAGCTCGGCATTGCGCTTGAAGGTGACGTTGCCGGCAAAGGACAATACGTAGCCGCGCTCCAAGGCTTCCTCGGCGACTTTCAGCGGCGAGGAAAAGCAGTGCAGCATAACGGTGTCGGGTGAGGGGGCGTCGGCAAGAATGCGCAGCAGGTCCGCATCCGCCTCGCGGTTGTGGATCATCAGCGTCTTGCCATGGCGCACCGCAAGGTCAATATGCCAGCGCAGGGATTCCTCCTGCTGGGCCATGGTCGCGGTGGTCTCCGGCTCGTGGTGGACCCAATAGGCATCGAGGCCGGTCTCTCCCACTGCTACGCAGCGCGGATCCGCCACCATCTCCTCCAGCGCCACCTTCGTGGGTGCATCCAACTCATTGGCGCGTACCGGGTGGATAGCACAGGCGGCATAGACATCCGGAAAGACATGCGCGGTAGCCAGCGCCGCTGCTGATTCACGGCGGTCATCGCCCACCGTCACCATGCGGCTAATACCGGCGGTGCGCGCGCGATTAACCAGAACCTCATCGGTGTCCTTGTGAGAAAACAGGTGCGTGTGCGCATCGATGAGGCCGCTTAGGCCCGGTGCCGGAACGGGAGTGGGACGTCGCTTCTTTTTAGCCATACGGGCAATTGTAATATTGGCTGCCATGTTGATCAGACCCGCCGGCCTTGCGGATGTGCCCGCCATGACTGAGACCCTCAACTGGGCCATCGAGCACACCGACGTTATCTTCCGCACTACCCCGGCCAGCATCGCAGAACGCGAGGCCTACCTGCGCCACATCTGGGAAGAGGGCTGCCCGTGCTTCATCGCGGAGTCCGATTCCGGTGCCTACCTGGGGTGGGCTCTCTACCATCCTTACCGCGATCCGCAGGTGTGGACCGGCTGCTATGAGACGACCATCTATCTCTCCCCCACCGCTCAGGGCCAGGGCGTGGGCACCGCGTTGCTGGGTGCTTTGGTAGATGCGGCCCGCGCCGATACAAAGGTTCATTCCCTGCTCGCCCTCATCGTTTCCACCAATGCGGCATCGCTAAAGTTGCATGAAAAGTTCGGGTTTGAAAACGTGGGTACTCTTAAAGAGGTTTGCTACAAGTTCGATCACTGGTTGAGCCTCACCCACCTACAACTTCTGGTGTAAAGGAATTTCTATGCATATCCGTCCTGCTGAGCTTGCCGACGCCCCCGCGCTCACCGCTATCTACAACGCCGGCTCCGCAGCGAAACCCGCCGCTAACCTGGTCACATGGCAAGAAGATGTGTCTGACCGCGAAGAGTGGCTCAAGGAAATGTTTAAGGCCGGCTCCCCGGTCTTCGTAGCCGTGCATGATGATGAGGTCATTGGCTGGGCGGCCTACTTCCAGTTCGTAACCCCCGCCATCTATTACGGCACCGTGGAAGATTCGGTCTACATTGCCCCCTCCGCTCAGGGCAAGGGCGTGGGCTCCGAGCTTCTCGACGCCCTCATGGACGTCGCCGCCGACGATACCTACGTGCAGACGATGATCACCTATATCGTCGATACCAACGAGGGTTCTATCGCCCTGCACAAGAAGTTCGGCTTCACCGAGACCGGCCGCATGCCAAATATCCATACCAAGGATGGCGTCCGCCTCGGCCTGGTGCACCTCCAGCGCGATTTCGAGCGCTAAACCACCCTTCCTGGCAAGGATTCGGGTATTTCGTACTCCTTCCTTCCAGACCGGAATACAGAAACGGCCGTGTTACGCCCTTTTCTCTGTTGGAAAAGAGGCAATAACGCGGCCGTTTTAGGTGCTATTACTTAGTAACAGGCGCCCACTCCGGGCCAGTCTCGCCCAGCTCTGGGTCAAGCTTAGAGATGAGCGGCTTCGGCTTGGCCAAGGCGGTGCCCGGCTCTACCTGGATGCGCTCCCACTTTGCCTGCTGCTGGGTGTAGTCACCCATGATGACCGGATACTCGTGGCCCTCTGGCGGCAAGCCAGCACCGACGAGCTCTACCGGGATATCATCCTTGACATCATGGACCTCCGGCTGGGCCGCCCACACGCCCTCGCGGCCCAAGGTTTCATGGACCTTCTGCGCGGTAAACGGCAGGTACGGCGTGAGCATGACATTGCAGTCAGAGACCACCTGAAGAGCAGTCCACAGCACGGTAGCTAGGCGCTCGCGCTGGGTCTCATCCTTGGCCAACTTCCATGGCTCTTGGTCTGCAATATAAGCGTTGGCTTCGCCGACGACGTGCATGATAGCGGTAATCGCCTGCTTGAACTTGGACTGTTCCAGCAAAGAACCGGCGGTCTCGAAGGTCTCTTCCGCCAGCTGCAGGATTTCCTTATCCTTTTCTTCCAGCGCTGCTGGTGCTGGAACCTCACCGAAGTTCTTAAACGCCATAGAAACGGTGCGGTTGACCAGGTTGCCCCAGCCATTGGCCAGCTCATTATTGATACGGCGGACAAACTCATCCCAGGTAAAGTCCGTGTCGTTATTCTCCGGACCGGCCACGGCGATGAAGTAGCGCAGGGCATCTGGGCCAAACTCCGCCAAGAAATCCTTGACATAGATGACAACGCCCTTGGAGGAGGAGAACTTGGAGCCAGACATGGTCAAGTACTCAGAGGAGACGATTTCCGTTGGCAAATTCAGCTCGCCGTACTGGTGAAGCTCACCGCCCTTGTTGCCCTTGCCGGCATAGCCCAAGAGCTCGGCCGGCCAGATCTGGGAGTGGAAGGTGATATTGTCCTTGCCCTGGAAGTAATAGTGGCGGGCCTCCGGGTTCTGCCAGAAGTCCTTCCACGCCTCCGGCTGGCCGGTGCGGTATGCCCACTCGATGGAGGAAGACAGGTAACCGATGACCGCATCGAACCACACGTAGAGCTTCTTGGCGTTATTGTCCTGCCAGCCCTCAACTGGGATTGGAATGCCCCAGTCAATATCGCGCGTCATGGTGCGCGGGCGCATATCCTCCAGCAAGTTCAGGGAGAACTTTAAGACGTTCGGGCGCCAGTCCTCACGGGTGGACAGCCATTTTTGCAGCTCGTCCTTGATGGAGGGCAGATCCAGCAGGAAGTGCTCGGTTTCAATGAACTTTGGGGTCTCGCCGTTGATCTTGGATACGGGGTTGATCAGGTCCACCGGGTCGAGCTGGTTGCCACACTCATCGCACTGGTCACCGCGGGCGCCATCCGCGCCGCAGATAGGACAGGTGCCCTCAATATAGCGGTCCGGCAGGGTGCGTCCGGTAGACGGAGAAATAGCGCCCTGGGTGGTCTCTTTGAGCATGTAGCCATTGGCATACAGGCCCTTGAAGAGTTCCTGTACCACGGAGTAGTGGTTACGGGTGGTGGTACGAGTAAAGAGATCGTAGGACAGGCCGAGGTTGGCTAGGTCAGTGACGATCTGGCGGTTGTAGCGGTCTGCGAGCTCGCGAACGGACACGCCTTCTTTGTCCGCTTGAACCAATAGCGGAGTGCCGTGCTCGTCCGTACCGGAGACCATGAGTACGTTGCGGCCACGCATTCGCTGGAAACGTGCAAAGACGTCAGAAGGAACACCGAAGCCGGCCACATGACCGATGTGGCGCGGGCCGTTGGCATAGGGCCAAGCAACATTTACTACTACAGACTCAGTCATGGGTTCTACTGTATCGAAGCCAGCTCGTGCCCACACGATTAGGGCAGACATTTACTCCGCAGGTGAACCGCAATTTCAGAACAAAGCGCCCACCGCTTCCCCACTGCTGAGGAAACGATGGGCGCTATGAAAGCAACCGTGAAGGGCGCTAGCTACTTGCGCTTCATCGGGTGCTTGAGACGCTCGTTGCGGCGCTTCTTGAGTACCTGCGTGCGCTGGTACTCGCGGTGCAGGCGGCGCTCGCGGGCCATCTTGCGCTGGAACTGCTGTGCCTCGCGGTACTCGAGGTAAATAACATCCTCGCTCAGCGCCTTGTAGATGGCGAACATCAGGCCAACGACGATGAACAGGAATGGCAGTGCGGCAACGATGGTGACGTTCTGCAGGTTAGACAGTGCGTCCTCATTAGCCAGAAGCAGGGTCAGGCCTACCAAGGCAGTCAGTGCACCCCACGCCGCGGAGAGCCACGGCTTAGCGGTAGAAGCACCATTTTGGGACATGGAGCCCATCACCGTGGATGCGGAGTCCGCAGAGGTGACGAAGAAGGTAGCCAGAAGGACCGCTGCAACAATACCGGCAACGAAGCCGCCCGGCATGGACTGCAGGAGGTTGAACAGCTCCTCCTCAGCAGACTCACCGGTGATGGATTCGCCGTTTTGCTCCATATGAATAGCGGTACCGCCGAAGATAGCGAACCACAGGGTGGATACGCCGGCTGGGATAAGCAGGACACCCAGGCAGAACTCGCGGACGGAACGACCGCGGGAGATGCGTGCCAGGAACATGCCCACGAATGGGGACCAGGAAACCCACCATGCCCAGTAGAAGATGGTGTAGCCGGACAGCCACTCACCGGCGGCGCCGTTTTCGGACTCGGCCGTGCGGCCAATCATCTCGGTGAAGTAGTTGAGGTAGTTACCGATGGAGCCAGGAATCTGGTTGAGGATGGTAACGGTCGGACCCAAGATGAACACGAAGATGGCCAGCACTGCGGCGAGGACCATGTTTGCGTTGGAAATGTACTGAATGCCCTTGCCCACGCCGGACATCGCAGACAGGAGGAATGCGAGGGTAAGGACCAGAACGATGCCAATAACCACGGAATTGGTGGGGTTATCGATGATCCCGGATGCCTTCAAGCCGGCCTGAATCTGCAGGGCACCCAGGCCCAGGGAGCAGGCGGTACCGAAGACGGTGGCGAAGATGGACAGGACATCGATGAACTTGCCCACCGCACCATTGGCGTTACGCTCACCGATAAGCGGCACGAAGGCCTGGCTTAATAGCTGCTTGCGGCCAATGCGGAAGGTGGAGTACGCGATGGCCAAGCCAACGATGGCGTAGACCGCCCAGGGATGCAGCGTCCAGTGGAACATGGCATAGGCCATGGACGAACCCACGTTGCCAGTGCCCTGGCCTGGGGTGCCGTCACGGTAGTTAGCCAGCGGCTCGGAAGCGCCGTAGAACATCAGGCCAATGCCCATACCGGCGGCGAACATCATGGCAATCCACGATGGCGTGGAAAATTCCGGCTCCTCATTGATGTGGCCCAACTTGATGGAGCCGAACTTGGAGGCGGCAATAAAGACAACGAACACCACGAAGACGGTGCCGAAGAGGATATAGGCCCAACCGAAGTTGTCTACGACCCAGGTCAGGGCCGAAGAGGAGAAGTTGGCAAAGTTGTCTGGGGCGGCCAAGCCCCACACAACGATCGCGGCAATCAGCACGCCGGCGATGCCCACGATGGACCAATCGATAGGCATATTGTCACGATCGGCCGCGATTTCCACCTCAGGATCGTCATAGCGCTCCGGGTGGAAACCATCGGAGTGAATCATATCCTGAAGCTGGCCGGTGGCAGATTGTGCGTCCAGCTGTTCGTCTACAGTCTGATAATTCTCAATAGGCTGCCCGCTCGAAGAAGCAGAGGCCGGCTGCGCCTGAGCGCCGACCGGTTCCTTTCCTTCTTCTGGCACGCCTGTGCCCATGTTTTCCGAGTTTGTCATGAGCTATACAGTGGTGCGGAACTACTCAATTATCAAACGAAGCACGTAGAAACTTCGCTGCTCAACGCCGTTTCCCAGGGATTTTCCACGATAATTTAAAAGGTTTTTACGCTTCATTTCCCCATGTAAATACCGCTTTAAGCCGCCTACACGCCCGAGCACTATAACAATTCAATTACAAAGCCCCGTTAGTGAAACCGTCTAGGAACGATGCGGGGTGTGACGTAATCGAAACGACCGGTGAGGCTAGGCCTTGCGTGCGTCCAAGGCGGCGTCGTAAAGCTCGCGGTTGGAAACCTCAGTACCTTTGGCTACCTGCTTGCACGCGTCCTTCAGCCGCATCCCCGCCTCCGCTAGCTCGAGCGCCTTGGGTACCAAGTCTGCGGCGGTAGCGGCAGCGGCCGTACCGCCCTCGATCACCACGGTGATCTCTCCCCGAGCACCGTCTACTGCCCACTCGGCAAGCTCACCTAAAGTGCCGCGGCGGATTTCCTCATAGGTCTTGGTCAGCTCCCGGCACACCGCGGCCGGGCGGTCGGCGCCGAGAATATCCGCTGCCTCGGCCAGGGTTTCGGCCACGCGGTGAGGAGATTCGAAGAAGACGATGGCTCGCTTTTCGTTGCGCAGTGACTCCAGCCACGCCTTGCGGGGACCGGGTTTGCGAGGAGGAAAGGCGTCAAAAAGGAAGTGCCCCACGCCCAGGCCCGAAAGCGCCAGGGCCGTCGGCACGGCGGAGGGGCCGGGAAAACAGGTCACGGGAATATCGCGCTCGGCTGCAGCGGACACAAGGGACAGGCCCGGATCAGAAATAATCGGCATTCCGGCATCGGTGACGACGAGGACGGTGCCAGCCGCGGCGGCGTCGATAAGCTGCTGGGCTCGGTCCTTTTCATTGTGGTCAAAATTGGACACCACTCGCCCGGAAATCTCGATCCCTAAGGCCTGGGCCAGATTGCGCACGCGCCGGGTATCTTCGGCCGCGATGACGTCCGCATGCTGCAAGGCATGCATTAAACGCGCGGAGGCATCTCCTACGTTTCCCAACGGCGTGGCGGCGAGGATTACCCCGCGCGGTAGTGGATCCAGACCTAAAACAGACATGCCTCTAGCATTCCATACTCTCTAATGCGCGGTTGCGCTACGTTGTCGCCTAGACTCAACCAAGTGACTATTGCTACCGCTGCCCCATCGCGCCCCACGCACGACACCGTGGCTCCGCCAGCACCCCGCGCCTATCAGTGGGGCAAGGCTGACTGGATAAGCACTAGCGTCGTCGGCGTCCTTGCGCTCATTACCCGTTTTGTCGGACTTACTGCGCCCGTTTCCAAGGGCACGCCCGTCTTTGATGAAAAGCACTATGTTCCCCAAGCCTGGGACATGGTGCGAAGCTGGGATAACCTTTTTATCGGCGGCATTGAAACCAACCCCGGCTACGGGCTGGTGGTTCACCCACCGCTGGGCAAGCAGATCGTGGCACTTGCCGAATGGGTCTTTGGTTATTCCCCAATGGGCTGGCGTTTTATGACGGCGCTTTTCGGAGCAGCCACCGTGCTCTTGACGATGTCCCTGGCCCGCCGGGTCTCCTTATCCTGGCAGGTAGCAACCCTAGCCGGCCTCATCGCCGTATTTGATGGCGTGCTCTTGGTCTCCTCCAAGTTCGGCATGCTGGATATCTTCCAAGTCTTTTTCGTGGTAGCCGCCGCCTGGGCGCTCGCCCGCGATCACAATCAGATGCGCGAGCGCCTCCACAACGCATTTGTGAAGGACCGGATGGGCTCTTCCGCTTTTGGCCCGCGCTTTGGATTCCGCTGGTGGCGCCTCCTCGCAGGTGTTTGCCTTGGACTTTCCCTGGGCGTGAAGTGGTCCGGCCTGTACTTCATTATGTTCTTTGGCCTGATGTCCGTCTTTAGCGACCTTGCCCTGCGCAAGCGCTATGGGGTACGCCGCTATATCCTCGGCACCCTGGTGCGCGATACCCCTGCTGCCCTGGCCTCCCTCGTGCTCGTGCCGGTACTGCTCTACGCCTGGACCTGGCGGGCTTGGTTTGCCTCCGAAACCGCCGTATACCGCCATGCCAAGGTGGATGGCACCATCGAGGATGGATCGTGGCTGCTGAACCTGCCCGATTCCTTGGCCGGCTGGTTCTACTACCACTCCTCTGTCTTGGAATTCCATGCCAGCCTAACCTCCTCCGGCGGCCATCATCACCCGTGGGATTCCAAGCCCTGGGCCTGGCTCGTTGCCGCCCGCCCCATCTTGTACTACTCCTCCACCGACCTGCAGTGCGGTGATGGCAGTAACGAATGCCGCAAGATGCTCTACCTCTTTGGCACCCCGGCCATCTGGTGGCTAGTCATCCCGGCCGTGCTGTGGGGCCTGTGGTCGCTCATTATTCGCCGCAACCGCGCCTTCCTTATCCCCTTGGTGGGCTTTGCGGCAGGCTTCTTCCCATGGCTCGCGGCCTTCGACCGCCAGATGTACTTCTTTTACGCCACGGCTTTCATCCCCTTTGTCATCGTGCTTATCGCGTTAGCTTTAGGCCAGCTCATCGGGCATGGCAGGCCTGTGCGGTGGGGATGGCTGAAGAGCTTGGCCGGCGGCCCCGTACGTTGGGGTACCATCGCCGCCGTGTTCTACCTAGCCCTAGTAGTGGCGATGTTCTTCTACTTCTCCCCCATTTTGTACGGCTACAAGATTCCAGATTCCTGGTACCACTCCATGATGTGGCTGCCGAGCTGGACCTAACCGCAACTGAACGAAGCTTATTGCGGCTGCGCGTTGAGGGACTTCCACCACGCGCGCACCAGATAGCCCTTTTCTGCCGCCCAGGCCCACGCCAAGCTCAGAGTCGCCAGGGCGGTGGCGATAAGGAAATACACCTGCTCAATGGTTACGGTACCCAGCGCTATATCGCGCATGCCAAAGCCGAAGAGGAAGGCAAACATCGTGGCCGATACCGGAAGCAGTCCGGTGACCGCCGCGGGGCGCCAGGCGCTGAAGAATAAACCACAGGCCATGCCGAAGCGCACTGCCGCGCCCTCCATCAGCAGGTTGGCTCGCTCCGGATCCGCAGTAGGATCCAAAATCTTTCCTTCCGCGCCCAACGGTACGAGCCCGGAGGCGTGCACAATGAGCACCACTGCCCAGATCGCAAAGATGACCCCCATAAGAACCATGGCGGCACGCGCAACCGTGAGGTTGGCTTGGCGAGCGCTGGAGGTACGCCGCCATTCCGGCTCCACACCGGCCAAGATGACATCAGAAAGATCCGTGGGCGGCGCCATGCCGGAATCCGCAGGCTCCACAAAGCTCAATGAACGCGATAGCGCGGCCGCCTTGTCGCGGAAAGCGCGGCATTCGGTGCAGCTTTCCAGGTGGGTATCAATGACGTCCTGAGATAGATCGGAGTGCTCTCCATCCATGTGCGCGGAGATAGCCGCTTGGACCTGGCTATGCGTCAACATTGCTGAGCACCCCGTCCATGCTGGCTCTGCCGGAGCCAAAAACTACGATCATCAGCAGGGATAACAGCAATACCAGTGGGTATTCGATTCCACCATCGGCAGCAAAAAGCCCGTGGCCCAAATGCACGAAATACAGGGCACACCCCATAAGCAAAGCCAGTGCCCCGGCGACAAAGGTGGTGAGCAGACCGACAACGAGGAATGCACCACCGGCCATCTCCCCGATGGCGGCGATATAGCCGGAAAGTTGTGGCTGCGGCACCCCCAGGGCGGAAAATTGCCCCACGGTTTCATCCATGCCGGTCATAAACATCTTGTCCACGCCGTGTGCGATAAAGATTAATCCGAGGACCGCTCGAAAAATAAGCAGTGCGGCATCGCGTACGGCAGGTCTATTCATGCTGAACAGATTACCCTGAACCCCTCACCCGATGCGAAGGCAATGGACTACACCCATACTCCTGGGAAATTCGCCCTTTGGCGGGGGAAGGAAAAGAACACGGCCGCGCGGGCTGTTTCAATGGGAACCACGCACAAAAGATAAAAGGAGAACACACCATGAGCGAACCAACTACGCAGTCCGAAGAGCGCACCACCTTGGTCTATGACGATGATGGCCTGGGCCGCCCGCCTTGGGCGATGTCCTCGCCGATGTTGAAGGAGTATTACGACACCGAATGGGGCCTGCCCATTTTCGATGAAGCTGGACTCTACGAGCGTTTGAGCCTCGAGTCTTTCCAGTCCGGTCTGTCCTGGGCGGTGGTGCTCAAGAAGCGCGAGGCTTTCCGTGCGGCCTTTTGTAACTTCGATCCGGACAAGGTCGCCCAATTCGGCGAGGCAGACGTGGAGCGTTTGCTTGGCGACGCCTCCATTATCCGCAACGAAACCAAAATCCGCGCAGCGATTAATAACGCCAAGGCGACCATCGCTCTGCGCGAGGAAGGCGGGCTGGCGGAGTTCATCTGGGCCTACCAGCCTCCGGAGAACCTCTACCCCACCGTGATGGAAGATATTCCGAAAAAGAGCTACGAGTCCAAGCTCATGTCCCGCGAACTCAAGAAGAAGGGCTTTCGCTTCGTTGGCCCGGTTACCTGTTTCGCACTCATGGAGGCCATCGGCATGATTGATACACACCTTATCGGCTCCCATCGCCGCGGTACCTCCGGGGTGTGGCTGGAGAGCGGCGTGCCGAATTATGGCCTAGCGCAGGAATACAACGCGCTCGCGAACTCGCAGACCGCGAGCGCCGACGAGCTTCACGGTGCTGCTAGCTAGGCCGCCACATGCGCTTATCCAGCGCGGCGGGCCGCTAGGTCATCGCGACGGCCATAACCATCGGGCCCGGCGTGCGGGCCGTCAAAGTCGCCGTCCTCACCATCGCTATAGCTCAGCGGAAGGTGCACGAAGTCCGGGCTCTCATCGTCGATTTCCACAACCACGGCGCCTGGGCGGCGCAGATTGCGCGGAATCTTTAGCTCTTCGTCCTCGGCGTTGCGCACGCCCAAACGGGCGCGGCGCAGGTGGCGCACGCGGCGGCGCATTAGTGCCTGTTCCTGGCGTACCTGAGAGCGAAGGGCGATCAAGTAGGTCACGGTGAGCACGCCGGCGACGGCAGCCAACCACCAGGTCCAGCCACCGACCACGATTCCTAGGGCTACCGTGAGTACCACGGCCACGGCTAGCCCCAGCAGGGTACGCTGACGGCGCTGGTAGCGCGTTGCAGACTTTTCCTTTTCTGCTACCGGGTCCCAGCCACCGCGGCCCAAGCGACGCTGGGCGAACTCGACCTCGTCCTCGGACAAGTCGGTATCCATGCCGGTTTCGTCTGCTTCCGCGGCCGCGGCTTCGTTCTCGGAGCCCTCGGCCTCGTCTACCTCGTCCGCGCTGGCAGGATCTACGGAGTCATCCTCATCGACCTCGGCCTTGTCAACGGCCCCCGGATACATGAGGTCTACCGGTGAGGTATAGGTTTCGTCGTAGGCATAGGCATCGTTCGCCACGCTAGAGACTGCCGGGGCACTAAATACCTCAGCCTCGGACGCAGCAACATCGGAGGCATTGTCCTTAGTGGCCTCGTCCGCGGCGTCGTCCTCGTCCTCCAGGAGCACGTCATCGACATCGTCCGCCTCTGCGGTGTTGGCTTCCTTGTCCGCATCAGCCTGCTGGGAGGCAGGAACCGCAGCTGCCTGTGGCTCGACTGCAGACTCGCTTTCTTCTGCAACCGCTTCTTCCACCAATTCGCCGTCGATGGTTTCTGCCCGCTCCGTGGAATCTTCACCAGCGGTGGAGGCGGAAGCGCCGGTAAACGCTCGGCTACCGCTGCCGAAGGGCTGGGACTTGGCCCGGCGTGCGGCACCGGCAATCGTTACGGAGCGCGACGAGGACTTGGTGGCCTCGGTATCGGATTCACTGTCGGCAGCGTCTGCAGCCTCGACGACTTCATAGTCCGCCTCGTCCTCATCGTCGCGGCGGTGGACATCGCCGGCACGCAGGCGCGGACGACGCCGGCCGGCGACCTTGCCGGAATCTCCTTCAAAGAGGACCCGGGTATCTTCAAAGGCCTCACCGGTATGGCTCATTGGGCGGTTATTCCTACCCAATAGCCACGGTGCGAGCACGAAGAGCCACACCACGATGATCGCGATAATCGGCACAGCTGTCGACACGAAAAGGACCTTCCCCTTGAATACAGATGATTACTCCACCTTAAACGGTGAAACCGCACCGTAGCACCCCAAATTCGCGCAAATTACAATGTTGTGACTTATGTGAAAAATGAGGTCGGGTTCCCAGCTAATAGGACGCTATTTCACGCCAGCCGGCCAGCTTGGCGCAGGCGCTCCACCGCCGTAGAGGCAAAGTCTTCTTTCACCAACGCCACGTAGTGGTGGTCCTGCCACGCGCCGTCGATATGTAGATTGCGCCGCAAATACCCTTCATGCCGGAATCCGTTGGCAGCCAAGACGCGACCCGAGGCCGGGTTGTGCTCCAGATAGGTGGCGGTCACGCGGTGCAAACCCACTCGCCCGAAGGCGTGGTCCACGCCCAAGGCGGTGGCCGCCGTAGCCACCCCGGCGCCGTGAACCGCGGAATAGACCCAGTAGCCAATCCAGCAATCGCGAATGCTGCCATGCTGAATATTTCCTAGGGTCACCTGCCCGGCGAACTTTCCCTCCACCTCAATGACAAGCGGGATCACCAGCGCCTCACGCGCGGCGGTGCGCAGGTACATCAGGTGATTCCACCACGCCTGCTGGCTATGCGCCGCCGCCCACGGTGCGGCTTGGGTCGGCTCGACCGGGCGGAGGAAGCATTCATCGTCGATGCGCTGACGCCGCCACTCGTGGCCGTCGGAACGCAGCAGGGGGCGCAAACGCATCCGCGCCCCCGAGGGAAAGACAGAAGAGGAGGGAAGCTGGACAATAGGAGTGGATTCCGGCCACCCCGGATGCATGTCATCGGTGGGGCCGGTAGCAGGATGGCGGAACCTATCCGCCGCGTTGCCGAAAGGATCGAGCATTAGCTGCGCTGGGTCAAAAACAACACATCAACCACATCGCCCGGGCGGATTTCCGTGACCTCTTCCGGCACGCGAATCATGGCGTTGGCCTCTGAGAGGCCGGCCAAGAGGTGGGCTGGGGCACCTGCGGCACCGCCGAGGCCTTCTACCAAATAGTCCGCAGTTTCGGCATCGCGCATCAGGCGAGCACGGATGAAGCCGCGCCGGCCGGGGCGGGAATCGATGTGGTTCAACGCGCGCGCACGCACCACGCGGCGGTGCGCATTGCGCTTGCCCAGCGCCAAGCGGATGAGCGGGCGGATATATACCTCAAAGACCACAAGCGCGGACACCGGATTGGACGGCAGCAAGAAGGTAGGAATGCGCTCCTCTCCCACCAGCCCAAAGCCTTGGACGGAGCCGGGGTGCATGGCCACGCGGGAGGTATCGACATCACCAAGATCGTCGAGGATCTCGCGAATGGCCTCGGCGCCAGCGCCGCCCACTGCGCCGGAGATAACCAGCACCTCGCTGCGGGCAATGTGCTTTTCCAATGCTTCGCGGATGCGGCGCGGCTCGCCCTCGGCAATGCCCACGCGGTGCACCTCCGCCCCGGCTTCGCGGGCCGCGGCGGCCAAGGAATAAGAGTTCACGTCAAAAACCTGGCCCAGTGCCGGTTCTTGGTCCAAGTCAACCAACTCGCGGCCAAAAGAAATAATGGTAATACGCGGCCGCGGGTACACCAGCACCTTTGAGCGGCCTACCGCGGCTAGAAGGCCAATCTGAGCGGGGCCCAAAACGGTGCCGGAGGATACGGCGACATCGCCAGGCTGGATGTCGTCGCCTACCCGGCGCACAAAGTCACCAGAGCGCACCGGGCGGTGGGCGGTAACGCGCTTGCGGCCGCGGTCGGTCCACTCGAGGGGCAGGACGGCGTCGGCAAGCGTGGGCAAAGGCGCACCCGTATATACGCGCACCGCTTGCTTAGGTTGCAGGCGCAGCGGCTGCTTGGAGCCGGCCGGAACCTCACCCACCACGGGCAAGGAACGCTCTACCTCCGGCTGCGGGGAATCCGCATCCTCTTCGCCCTCTGCGGACTGTTCTTCCTGGTCCTTGTGGCGACGCACCCGCAGGCCCCGCTCGCCACCGATATCCACGGCGCGCACCGCGTAGCCGTCGATAGCCGCCTGCGGGAACCCCGGCAGGGGTTGATTAGCCTGTACCTGCTCGGCGCACATCAAACCCAGCGCGTTGGAAATACCGATGCGCACCGGCTCCGGCGTCGTCGCCGCATCCGTTACCAGCGCCAACTGGTCATCAACTGAACGCATAAGGTCTATGCCCGCCCTTTCTTCGCTTCCACGTCCTTGGCCACTGGGAAAATCCCTAGGCTAGGCCGTGCTCGTCCTCATACTCGGCCATGATTTGCTTAATCGCTTTATACAGCGTGGGACCATACTTTTCATCGCGCAGGCCAAAGTCCACGTTGGCGGGGATATAGCCGCCAGGATTGCCCAAATCATGGCGCTTTCCTTGGTGGACTACCACGTGGACGGGCTCGCCTTCCTCAATGAGGAGCTCGATGGCGTCGGTAAGCTGCAGCTCGCCACCCTTGCCTGGCTTAATACGGCGGAGGGCATCAAAAATCTTGCGATCCAATAGGTAGCGACCGGTGGCCACGAGATTAGACGGGGCATCTTCCACCGCCGGCTTTTCCACCATGCCCACGACCTTCTTAACACCGGGGGCATTGGTATCTTCTACGTCGAAGACGCCGTAGTTATAGGTCTGCTCGCGTGGGACCTCGAAGGCGCACAGCACGCTACCGCCCAAAGCCGCGCGCACACGCGCCATATCGGCCATGACGGTGGCGGGCAGCACAATGTCATCGGGGAGCATGACGGCGAAGGAATCCTCGTCTTCCCCAAGGACCTCTTCAGCAAGGCCCACCGCGTGACCCAAACCCAGCGGCTTTTCCTGCTCCACCGCAACAGGGTGAATGAGCTGGTTGGCTCGCTTAACCTTGGCCACCTGCTCATCCTTGCCACGGGATTCAAGGGTCTCTACTAGCTCGGGAAAAGCCTCGAAGTGGCGCATGACTTCTTGCTTATCGGGCGCGGTAATCACCGCTAGGCGGCGCGCACCTACAGAGGCAGCCTCCTCTGCGATGAGTTCGATGCCGGGAGTATCAACAACGGGCAGTAGTTCCTTGGGAACCGTTTTGGTGGCGGGCAAAAATCGGGTGCCCATACCTGCCGCTGGAACTACAACCGTGGTGATTCCGCGGGCGGAATCTTCGCGTTCTATAGCCATGCACAATAGCGTACAACGCCACATTATTTTCCCGTGCACCGCTACGCCGCGGGGTTATGATTTATTTATGACCTCTTCCATCACCGCCAAAAACGAGCTGCGCGCCCGCTTGGTCCAGGCCCGCCGCGAACTTTCCTCCGAGGACCACGATGCTTTTACCGCCGCCGTGCGCAAGCATCTCGAATCCGAGCTCACCGAGTCCATGACCGTGGCCGCCTACTGGCCTTTGGGCTCTGAGCCCGGTGGTGCGGACTTTGTGCCGTGGCTCAAGGCCCATGTCTCCCGCGTCCTCCTGCCAATTTCCGGCGAGAATGGCACGCTGACCTTTGCCGAATACCGCGGCAAGGAAGCCATGCACACCAGCCCATTGGGTTTGAATGAGCCTCAGGGCCCAAGCTTTGATAGCAGCGTGCTGGCCGAGTGCGACCTGGTGCTCGCCCCTGCCATGGCAGTAGATGCCAAGGGCAACCGCATGGGCAAGGGCGGCGGCTACTATGACCGCGCGCTAGAGCCGCTTCCCCACGGCAAGCCGCCGGTTTTCGCCATGGTCTACCCCTCCGAGTTTGTAGACGAGCTGCCTACCGAGGACCATGACCGCAAGGTTGATGCCGCCGTCACCGCAGAGGGCATCACCCGCTTCTAGTTTTTAGGGTGCGGGAACCATGCGCGGTTTCGGGCAGTCTAAAAGAGTATGCCCACTTCGCGTATGCCCCGCCTCGTTTCCACCCTTCGTACCCCTGGCCACCGCCGCGGCGTTGTAGTGCGCCGCGCCATTGCGGTGGCCCTTCTTATTGCCGCGCTGGCTTCGGCCTTATCTGCGGCTAAGGAACTGCCGCGCGTTCCCGTCTTTAGCCGCGATCTGCCTGCAGGGGCGGAGCTGGCGCTTGCCGACGTCGACTTGGCCCGCCTTCCTTCTTCTTCCATCCCCGATTCCGCAGTAGCGGCAAAGCCAGAAGAACTCACCGGCCGCGTTATTACCGCCGCAGCCGGCAAGGGCGAAGTGATTACCGATGCTCGCCTTCTAGGAGAAGAACTTGTCTCTAGCTTGGTGGGCGGCTCCGAAGCCGCGGCCGCGCGGATGATCCCAGTCAAGCTCGCCGAGCCCGATATCATCCCCCACCTGCACCATGGCGATACCGTGGACGTGGTAACCGCCGTCGATGCCGCCTCCTCCCCTTCTGATGTTGGAGAGGGCGAGGCGCCCACCGCACCCACCGCGCGCGTTATCGCCACCGGCGGGCGCGTGGTGTCAACTTCCAGCGCCGAAGGCGAGGCCTCTTCCTCGACCGTTTTGCTCGCGCTGCCCCATGACCACGCCAATGATGTAGCCGCGGCGTCGTTAAGCCAACCACTCACAGTCGTTATTGTGGGTGACCGCGCCCACCCACAGCAGAGCTAGACCTTTTCAGACACAGCAGTTGTGGTTGGTTACCGGCTGCACTAATGTTTCGCGGTGTCCATGGTTTTTAACTACCCTTAGTTATTCCCAGAAAGGTTTGTGCATATCACCATGCTCAAGGGTTTCAAAGACTTCATCATGCGCGGCAACGTCATCGAACTTGCCACCGCAGTCATCATTGGTTCTGCCTTCACCGCAATCGTCAAGTCCGTGACGGATTCCATCATCCAGCCGATCATCAATTCCCTTGGCTCCGCTGAGGTTGGTGCCGTTGGCTTCCACATCACAGATGCCGAAAACACCTTCGTGGACTTCGGCGCCGTCATCTCCGCAGCGATTAACTTCCTCATCATCGCCGCAGTGGTCTACTTCCTCATCGTCATGCCGATCAACAAGCTCACCGAGGCCGCTAAGCGCCGCCACGGTGTGGACCCTGAGGCCCCTGCCCCAACCTCCGAGGAACTGCTCGCGGAAATCCGCGACCTGCTCGAGGCCCAGAATGTCTCCGATAAGGACATCCCGGGTACCGGCATCGACGGTTCCGCCCGCGGCGCTACCGACGCCGATTCCGGTTCTACCGGCGGCGGCCGCCACCAGGCCTAGTTCCCTTCGCTGCTTGCGCAGCACAGAGCCCGTGGTTTCACTTCTTCGGAAGAAACCACGGGCTTTTTAAGTACCTCTGTGGCTGCAGACCTGCAGCCTGTCTTAGGCACTAGCCGCCGTAGTGTGGGGGCTGATTTTCTCGGTAGAACTGTTCATCGCGCTGGCCAGACTCCCCCTCTGCCGCCACCGAATCCGCGTCATCGACGGTAACGATTCTCTCTTCATCAACACCGTGGGAAGCGGGTACGCCGGGCTTATCAGCACTACGGTCATAGCCGGCAGCATCGGATTGGCGGAATACTCGCCGGCGATTTCTCCGCGACGTCATAGAAAATGCCCTGCTATTACTGGACGCTCGATTGCTGCAGCTGATCAATCAGGTGGTGCACCAGAGGCGCCAAGGTAGCCATGCCATCACGGACCGCAGCACGCGAGGAAGCGAGGTTGACCACGACGGTAGAGCCCGAAACACCCGATAGGCCGCGGGACGTGCAGGCATCCACCGCGCCACAGGCTTGGCCAGAAGAACGCAAAGCTTGAGCCACGCCCGGGACCATCTTGTCAATGACGGATCGGGTAGCCTCCGGAGTCTTATCGCGCGGGCCTACGCCGGTGCCGCCCACGGTGAGAACCAAGTCCACGCCACCGACCACGGCGGTCTCAATGGCCTGGCGAATCTTGGATTTCTTGGAACGCACCACGATGGCGCCATCAACGCGGAAATTGGCCTCCGCGAGCAACTCGCTTACCAGCTGCGAAGTGCTATCGGATTGCTCACCAGGATGATCGGTGACAATAACGATGAGCCCGCGGCGCGGGGCGGCAAGGCTATCCTCCTGCTCGCTCGCCAGCAGGAAGGCATCATCGGGTTCGGCAACATCCATCAAGGAATCGCGCTTATTCGCGCTGTCGGGCTGCGCGGAGTCGGTCACATCGTGCTGCGAATCTGGCATTTTTCTCCTTAAGTTAAGGCAGTACGGCCTTATGGCGGGGTGAGGTACGGCGCATTCAGCACCTAATGAGGTCTTGCACAGTAATTTACTCGCCTGAGAGGGTTACCTCTACCTGACGAGAATCATCCGAGTCTTCGCGGGTAACCTCCAAGGTCACCGTCGCGCCAAAGTCCTGCGATCGCGCCGCCGCGATGAGCGCATCAGCGTTTTCAATCAGGCGATCGTTGACGCGGGTGACAATGTCGCCATCCTTCAAGCCCGCCTTATCTGCTGGACCGCCCGGCTCTACCTCGGCGATGCGGGCACCATTGCCGTCGTCGCGCGCTAGCACCTTCACGCCAAGGGTTGGGTGGGAAACTTTGCCGTCATTGATGAGCTCATCTGCCATGCGCTTGGCAAAGTTGGATGGAATTGCAAAGCCCAAGCCAATGGAGCCGCCCTCGCCGGAGGAGTCATTAGACAGCGAAGCAATCATGGAGTTCATGCCCACGATATTGCCGTCTCGATCCACCAGCGGGCCACCGGAGTTGCCAGGGTTTACCGCAGCATCGGTCTGAATGGCGTCAATCAATGAGGACTCGCCACCCTCCTGGGACGCGCGCACGGGACGGTTCTTTGCCGACACGATGCCCGAGGTCACGGTAGCGTTCAGGCCCAAAGGTGAGCCCACGGCCACCACCTCTTGACCCACGGCAACGGAATCGGAGTCGCCGAACTGCAAGAAGGGCAGGTCCTTGACGTCCTTGATCTTCACGATGGCTACGTCCGTATTCGCATCCGAGGCCACCACGTCAGCTTCATGCTTGCTGCCGTCATTCATGGTCACCTGCATCATGCCACCGTGCTCAGCACCGGCAACCACGTGGTGGTTGGTCAGTACATAACCATCTGGGGAGATGACAGAACCGGAGCCTTCAGCCCCACCAGTACGAGTCATCGTCTGGATAGAAACCACCGCCGGCAAAACCTTAGAGGCAACTTCTTCAACGGAACCCTGCTCCGGTTCCTTACCGGTGCTATTGTTGGCCGGCTCAGCCTTGAGGGCTTCATTGACTACAGAGGTATCGTTATTGCCTCCCCCGGAACTCATACCGACCACAGCACCGGCAATCGAGCCTGCGGCGATGGCGGCAACGGCCGCCAAAGCGGTGGCGGCACCCAAGCCGATTTTCTTCTTTTGCTCCGGCTGCGGAGGAAGAGGGGTGACCATCGGGCCTTCCTGTCCCTGACCGCTAAAGCTTTGGGTCTGTGGGCCGTTCGGGTACGGCCCGAGCGAACCTAGTGTTCGTGGGTCATCGCCTTGTGCACCGCCGCGCGGCTGATTCCAGCCTTGCGAATAGGAACCGGTCTCATATGCCTGCGCACCAGCGCCGCTATAAGGACCAGTGCTGTCGCTGTAGGGACCAGCATTTCCGGCGCCCGCGTTGGGCTGTCCGGTTTCTCCAAAGTTCGGACCACCCTGAACCGGCTCGGCCCTACCCGGACCTTCCTGGGACGCTCCCTCCGGGGAGTTTCCATCAAAGCCGCGGTAATCGTCATTCCTCATGTTCATGAGAAAACTATGCCTCACTTCGCTTGGTCAAGACTGATACTGATCTGCCAACCTACTAGGAATTCCTGAAAGGTTGCTGTATTACCTCACCAGTATAAACGCTTGTACGTTAGCCCTGATTAAACCAACGCTGCGCAAAGATTTCACCCCGGTCGCTTGGGTCTTCCTTACCACCCGGCAGCCCCTCATGCGGGTCTGCCAAACCGTCCACGAAAATCTCACCCGGCACAGGCTTGCCCGGCAAGATGACTTCCATGCGGGTGCCACCATCATTAGACTCGCGGATCTTGATCGTGCCATCGTGGCGTTCAATTACCGATTTCACAATGGCCAAGCCCAAGCCCGATCCCGGCATGGAACGCGCTTCCGCCGAACGGTAGAAGCGTTCAAAGACCTTCTCCCGCTCCTCCGGAGCAATGCCAGGCCCAGAATCATCAAAGCGCAGGCGCACCTCGTGGGAGGATAGCTGCTCCATGGATACGCGCACCGTGCCAGTTGCCGGCGACCACTTAGCCGCATTGTCCATGAGGTTAAGCGTGGCACGACCCAATGCGAAGGGGTCGCCGTCCAGCTCCCACGGGATAAAGCGCACCAAGAACTCCACATCGGGACGGCGGCGGCGCGCACGCTCCAGCGAAGCCATCATGACTTCACAAAGGTCAACCGGTTCCGGTTCGCGCTCATTGCCGTCCTCGCGCGCCAAATCAACGAGGTCTCCAATCAAGGTGGAGAGCTCGTTCATCTGGGACATGACGTCATCCTCGAGGTCCTTGCGGTCCTCGTCGCTCATGCCAAAGCCACCACCGGCGCGATTGAGCATCATCAAAAGCTCAATATTGGTACGCATAGAGGTCAGCGGGGTCTTTAGCTCGTGTCCAGCATCGGCTACGAACTGAGACTGCTGCGAACGGGATTCCTGCAGTGCCTCCAGCATCTGGTTAAAGGAGGTGGTCAACTGCGCCATCTCGTCGTTATTGGAGACCTCAATAGGACGCAGGTCGTTGGTCTGCGTCACGTAATCCACCGCTCGCTTCAGCCGGGCGATGGGTTGCATACCGGTTTTGGACACGATGAGGCCTGCAAAAATGGCGAGCACGATACCAAGGGCAACGATAATCAGTAGCACCGTGCCCAAGATGGCTATGAGCTCTTGCGTAGATGCGAGAGACTGAGCGACGACCACGGTAGAGCCGAGATCATGACGCTTGGCCAACACCCGCTCGCCGCCGACGGTACGCACGGAAGTTTCCGTGTAATTCTCCGTCCGGTGGAAGTCCCCGCCCACAGGAATGGTGTCGCCGTAGGAAAAGCTCATGGAGGGCGGTGATAGGGCTACACGGGTGCCAGGGTTATAGGACTTAAAGTCCTCGATTTCCTGGTCCACGTTATCCATGAACCGCGGGTCTTGGCTTTGCCGCAACAAGACATCGGCCTTGGCCTCCAAGCGGTCATCGACGGAGGCGGTCAGGGACATAGAAACTACCCAATACGTTGCCAACGTCATCAAGGCAACGGCTACGGCCACCACAAGGCCAGTAACAGTAGCAAGGCGCCACCGCAGTGGCGCCCGTGAAGCCCAACTCCCCTGACTATCAGAGAACTCGGTAAGAGGGGTGGACTGTGCTTTCCCGGAAGCCACCGCAAGGGAAGCGGGCTTCCTTAAAATCACGGATTAGACTCCCTCAAAACATAGCCCACACCACGGACGGTGTGGATGAGGCGAGCATCGCTCTCGCCCTCCGTCTTCTTACGCAGGTAGCCAATATAGACCTCGAGAGCATTGCCGGAGGTAGGGAAATCGTATCCCCATACTTCTTCCAGGATCTTGCTGCGCGAGAGAACCTTGCGGGGATTTTCCATCAGCAATTGCAGCAGCGCAAACTCGGTACGCGTCAAGGAAATGGCCCGGCCACCGCGGCTTACTTCGCGGGTATCGGCATCAAGCTCAAGGTCCTCGAAGCTAAGCTTGCTTTCCACCGGAGCTTCAGCGGCGATGGAATCTGCAGAGGCACGCCGTACCAAGGAGCGCACGCGGGCCAAGAGCTCTTCCAATGCGAACGGCTTTGGCAGGTAATCATCCGCTCCGGCATCGAGGCCAGCCACGCGATCCGAGACGCCATCGCGCGCGGTCAGAACGAGAATTGGGCGGTCCCAACCCTCACTGCGCAGGGTGCGGCACACCTCAAGGCCATCCATGTTGGGCATCATGACGTCCAGAATCAACAATTCTGGATTCTCAGCGCGCACCGTCTCGACGGCTTCCAGGCCGTCGTTAGCGGTCAGCACTTCGTAGCCGTTAAAACGTAGGGAACGGCGTAGCGATTCGCGGACGGCTTGTTCATCATCCACCACAAGGATTTTCATAGTCCTAATTATTACTGATGGCAGTCAACTTCATGAAGTTAAGAGAAATATTTACCCCCCATAGCCCCCCAAATACGGTTAAAACATGCTTATAGGAGG
>NZ_ACVP01000024.1 GCF_000175635.1 Corynebacterium tuberculostearicum SK141
GCTCGTGTGTTGTTGTTAGGTGAAGTGGTTTGGAATGGCCTGCCGGAGAAGGTGAGAGTCCTGTAGTTGAAGACAATGGCATGTGGGTTGTTGGGTTGCCCGAGTAGCAGCGGGCTCGTGGAATCTGCTGTGAATCTGCCGGGACCACCCGGTAAGCCTAAATACTCAGTGTGACCGATAGTGTATGAGTACCGTGAGGGAATGGTGAAAAGTACCCCGGGAGGGGAGTGAAATAGTTCCTGAAACCATGTGCTTACAATCCGTCAGAGCACCGTTTGTGTGTGATGGCGTGCCTTTTGAAGAATGAGCCTGCGAGTCAGCGGCATGTCGCGAGGTTAACCCGTGTGGGGTAGCCGTAGGGAAACCGAATCCTAATGGGGTGTAAAGTGGCATGTCCTGGACCCGAAGCGGGGTGATCTACCCATGGCCAGTGTGAAGCAGCTGTAAGAGGTTGTGGAGGCGCGAACCCACGTAGGTTGAAAACTGCGGGGATGAGCTGTGGGTAGGGGTGAAAGGCCAATCAAACTCCGTGATAGCTGGTTCTCCCCGAAATGCATTTAGGTGCAGCGTCGTATTATAGCTTGGTGGAGGTAGAGCGACTGGTTGGTTGAGCGGGACTACAATCTTAGCAATGTCAGCCAAACTCCGAATGCCACTAATTGTGTTGTACGGCAGTGAGACTGTGGGGGATAAGCTTCATAGTCGAGAGGGAAACAGCCCAGATCGCCGGTTAAGGCCCCTAAGGGTGTACTAAGTGGAAAAGGATGTGGGATCGCGAAGACAGCCAGGAGGTTGGCTTAGAAGCAGCCATCCTTGAAAGAGTGCGTAATAGCTCACTGGTCGAGTGGTTCTGCGCCGACAATGTAGTGGGGCTCAAGTACACCGCCGAAGCCGCGGCAAACATTTTGTTTGGGTAGGGGAGCGTCGTGCATGGGTGGAAGCGTTACCGTAAGGAGGCGTGGACTGTGTGCGAGTGAGAATGCAGGCATGAGTAACGAATTGATAGGTGAGAATCCTATCCGCCGGATGACTAAGGGTTCCTGGGTCAAGTTCGTCTTCCCAGGGTGAGTCGGGACCTAAGGCGAGGCCGACAGGCGTAGTCGATGGATAACCAGTTGATATTCTGGTACCCGTACATGCGCGCCCATGATAAAGCACTGATACTAACCACCGCGGATGCACTGTTGACACTCTTTGAGTGTTGGTGGTGTTGATGTCGTGGGGCCTGATGTGTGGTTCAAGTGATGGGGTGACGCAGTGAGGTAGCCACGCCACTTATTGGATTGGTGGTGTAAGCGTGCAGATCGTGTGGTAGGTAAATCCGCCGCACATTTGGTTGAGACGTGATGCGTAGACCCTATGGGGTTGATGGTGGTGATCCTGTACTGTCGAGAAAAGCCTCTAGCGATGTGTGTGTATGGCCCGTACCCTAAACCGACACAGGTAGTCAGGTTGAAAATACTAAGGCGTTCGGGTGAACTGTGGTTAAGGAATTCGGCAAAATGCCCCCGTAACTTCGGGAGAAGGGGGGCCTCACGACGTGAAGGCCCAAGCGGCTGGAAGCGTTGTGGGGTCGCAGAGAATAGAGGGAAGCGACTGTTTATCAAAAACACAGGTCCATGCGAAGACGTTAAGTTGATGTATATGGACTGACGCCTGCCCGGTGCTGGAAGGTTAAGAGGACCGGTTAGTAGTCTTTGACTGCGAAGCTGAGAATTTAAGCCCCAGTAAACGGCGGTGGTAACTATAACCATCCTAAGGTAGCGAAATTCCTTGTCGGGTAAGTTCCGACCTGCACGAATGGCGTAACGACTTCTCTGCTGTCTCAACCACAGGCCCGGTGAAATTGCACTACGAGTAAAGATGCTCGTTACGCGCGGCAGGACGAAAAGACCCCGGGACCTTCACTATAGCTTGGTATTGGTGTTTGGTTCGGTTTGTGTAGGATAGGTGGGAGACTTGGAAGCTATCACGCTAGTGGTGGTGGAGTCGTTGTTGAAATACCACTCTGATCGGATTGAGCATCTAACCTTGGCCCATGATCTGGGTTGGGGACAGTGCCTGGTGGGTAGTTTAACTGGGGCGGTTGCCTCCCAAAATGTAACGGAGGCGCCCAAAGGTTCCCTCAGCCTGGTTGGCAATCAGGTGGTGAGTGTAAGTGCACAAGGGAGCTTGACTGTGAGACAGACATGTCGAGCAGGGACGAAAGTCGGGACTAGTGATCCGGCACCTACTTGTGGATGTGGTGTCGCTCAACGGATAAAAGGTACCCCGGGGATAACAGGCTGATCTTCCCCAAGAGTCCATATCGACGGGATGGTTTGGCACCTCGATGTCGGCTCGTCGCATCCTGGGGCTGGAGTAGGTCCCAAGGGTTGGGCTGTTCGCCCATTAAAGCGGCACGCGAGCTGGGTTCAGAACGTCGTGAGACAGTTCGGTCTCTATCCGCCGCGCGCGTTGAAACTTGAAGAAAGCTGTCCCTAGTACGAGAGGACCGGGACGGACGTACCTCTAGTGTGCCAGTTATCCCGCCAGGGGTATCGCTGGTTGGCTACGTACGGAAGGGATAACCGCTGAAAGCATCTAAGCGGGAAGCCTGTTTTAAGATGAGGTTTCGTTAAGGTCCCCTAAAGACGATAGGGTAGATAGGCCAGACCTGGAAGCACTGTAAGGTGTGAAGGCTACTGGTACTAATTGACCACAACAAACACCAACACACTACGTGTACTGGCAAAACAACAAGAGAAGAAGAAACAGTCACTGTCGTGACCGCGTCCACTATGCAGTATCTGACACAACACCC
>NZ_ACVP01000023.1 GCF_000175635.1 Corynebacterium tuberculostearicum SK141
ATGGAACCAGACACCCCCTCGGGCACAACCGGACCGGCGGTTACCACTAAGGTAGCCGCCGGATTTTTCTATTCAGTACTCCCACAAGGACTACGATCTCCCCCATGACCACACTTTTGAGTTGGGCGCGCAGCTTCGGCCATTTCCTCAAATCGCTCGCCTGGTCCGCTTGGCGGTCAATTCTCCAGTGGTCGATGCGTCGTTGGGTAGCCGTCCTCGCCGCCATCGTCACCGGCGTCACCCTCCTTTACTTCTTCGATCTGCCGGACGTGTCCCAGCTGCGCGACGCTTCCACCCGCTATGGCGCGTGGTTTCCTCTCCTTTTCACCCTAGGTTATGTCATATTTACGCAGCTTCCCTTTCCCCGGACGTTGTGGACGGTAGCCGCAGGAATACTTTTTGGCCCATGGAAGGGCCTCGCCCTCTCCTTGTGCGCCTTGACGGTGTCTGCGGCCCTGTCGCTCCTCATCGTCCGCACGCTCCTTGGAGACTGGATCCGTCCGCACCTGACCCACCCCGCAGTGTTTAAAATCAATGCCCACTTGGAGCGACGCGGCTGGCTGGCCATCGCTTCGCTGCGAATGGTAGCCGGCGTCCCCTTCAGTCTCCTGAATTATGTTGCCGCCCTAACTCCGGTGAAGCTTAGCCATTTCACCGTGGCCACCCTCCTCGGTTCCATCCCGACTACTGCCCTCGGCGTCTTCTTCGGCGATGCCCTCACCGGCCACACGTCGCCCGGCATCATTGTCGCCATGGTAGCTTTTGCCGCGATTGGTATGGGCGGGCTGTATATGGATTCGCGTCTCCCCACTCGCCCATAAGTCAAGTACGAGCGGTAGACTATTTCGCAATTGGTTCCTTAAGGAGGATTTTCTGTGCTTGCTGTCCACGCCCGCTACCGGGGCCGCTCCGTGCGTCGCGCAGATTTGGTCCAACGTTCTGCAACGGCTCTATCCACCCTCAATGGTGTGGGCGAGTTCCACGTGCTCGGCGTGGAAGATATTTGCGCCGTAGTTGATTCAGCAACTGCCGTGTGCGACGTGGTCATGGCCTTGCTTGCCGACGGCGACTGGGCTATCGGCATCGGCATTAGCCCCGGCAACCAGGAAGATGAGGAAGGCGCGCGCCAGGTAGCAACCGCTGCATTGCGGAAGTCCGCCCGCATGGGGCAGGTCTACGCCAAACTCAATAAGCGCGGGCGCGCCTCGGAGGCAAGTGATATTGCAGCCACCTTTGCCCTGCTTGGGTACGTTCTGCACAAGCGCACCATCGAAGGGCGCGAAGCAACCTCGCTCGTCCGCGCAGGACTCAACCAGAATGAGGCCGCCGAAGAGCTAGGAATTTCCAAGCAAGCCATGTCGCAACGCCTCCAAGCGGCCGGCTGGAGCGCGGAGATGGCGGGGTGGCAGTTGGCCGTCAACCTCATTGAACGCGCCAACCTTGCCCACCCCTAGAGCAAGTCGGACTTGCTCAACTCAGATGTAGTAACGAAGTCCACGAGGCGCTCCACGGCGCCGATCAGGCTGGAGTCCAGGTCACGGAAGGAATGCACGGAGTTATAGACATGACGCCACCCATCCTTCGGGTCGCTCCACCCTACGCGGCGGCAAATACCGGTTTTCCAATCCTCGCCGTAGGGCACATCTGGCCATTCGCGCAGGCCTACGCGCTGCGGCTTTACCGCCGCCCAGATATCGATGAAGGGATGTCCAGTGACCAGGACATGCTCTCCCACGGTTTCCGTTAATCGGGTTTCCTTGGAGCCTTGAACCAAGTGATCGGCCAATACGCCGACCCTGCGGCCCGGCCCTGGCTGAAATTCTGCGAGGCGCGCCTCCAAGTTGTCCAAACCCTCGAGGTATTCGACGACCACGCCTTCCACACGCAGGTCGTGACCCCACACTTTCTCCACAATGGCGGCATCATGCACGCCCTCCACCCAAATGCGCGATGGCGCGGCAACCTTTGCCTCCACGTTTTCTACGCGGCGGGAGCCGGAGTTGGATTTGCGGGGAGCCTGCTTTTCGACGTACCGGGTAAGCGTTACCGGCTTTCCTTCCACTAGGAACCCGCCTTTAACCAGGTTAAAGACCCGTTCTACGCCATGGCGATCCTCAAGGCGTACCACCTCACCGAAAACGGTTTTATCCACGCCCATAACAGCCCCCACAAAGTCATCGCCGCGCACTTCCACTACCATTCCGGGCTCGGCTGGTACTTCCGGGTACTGGCGCGGCTTCGACCGCGAGTGGCCAGCAAAAATATCTCCGCCATAAGGATCAAAACTCATGGCCCGTTAGTCTATCTACTAGACTGGCTCGCCATGGATATGCGCGCCGAAGTATGGTCACCTTTACAAAACACCGCCGTCTGGCTTGGCTCGTGGCTGTGGGGACATGAAACCACCGATGACTTGCTGGACGCGCTTACTGAACTAGGCGGACGTCCAGAATGCTTGGACGAATCCCCCTTCGTCGATGTGTTAGCCATGCTGCGCGCGGAGACCTCCGAGCTTACCGCTCATCGCGGTGTACGTGCAGAACCTATCGTGCGCCTCGCACTGTCCGGGCCAGGCGAGCCACCCGCATTGCCGGCAGGATCGGAGTCCTATCGCGCGGCCGCACAAAGTTCTGCCGGGGCAATCATAGTTCGCACCAATGATCCCTTGCGTAACTTAGTCCTCGTCCCCCACATTCGCCACAGCCATACAGCGTGGCAAGTGGTCGTCGAAAAGCAGCAGCTCCCCGCGCCCGCCTGGCTAAGCCCCGGTGAAGCTGATGCCCTCCTCTCTCAGGCAACCAATGAGTCCGCCGATCTCATCGCCGCAACCGGGTATAGCACCGAGGCCTTGCCCAACCCACGCCTCACCGTGGGAACCCTGAGCGACTTCTATGACACACCCGGACTTCCCCGTTCAACGCCAGCTCGAGCAGCCAAGCTCTTTGCCCGTGCCGACCGAGTGGCCGCGATCATCGAAACCGTCACTGACCGCATCAATGACCACAGCCTTGATCCACAATTGCTTCGCTTGTGGCGCCACATCCGCCAGGCCCGCATGACGGGCGTGTCTTATGCGCTTGGAGAGTTTGCCCGTTAACGCGACCAGATATCGCAGCACCCCGCCGCGCACGGCTCACCATTGACTGTGCACCCTTGCACCGTGACGCTCCCGCTGGTCTCCCACTCGCGGCCCTGCTCTAGCTCATCGATGAGATCAACGACCATCTCCGCAAACCGTGGAGTCGGACCCGCTGTACGAGTGCGCAGGACCTTGACGCCCATCTCTTCGGCTGCCTTCTGCAGCTCGGAATCGAGATCCCAGATGACCTCCATATGGTCTGAGATGAAGCCAATCGGACACACCACTACCGTGTCGATACCTTCGTTGTGGTGGATATCAGTGGTGTGATCAATAATGTCAGGCTCGAGCCACGGAGTGCGTGGATTGCCCGAACGTGACTGCCATACAAGGTCATAATCAGAAATACCGGCCCGTGCGGCCACCAACCGCGACGCCTCTGCCACCTGGCGGGAGTAAAGGTTTTTATCCCCTTCTGCGCCGCCCACGTTATCGTGCGCGACGGGAACCGAATGGGCGGTAAACAGCAAGCGAGTGGATTCCTTCTTTTCTTCCGGAACCTGTCCCCAGACCTCCGTGACAGCGGCTGCCATTTCGGCCACGAACTTCGGATGGTCGAAGAATTGGCGAATCTTAGTAAATTCAATGTCCGGCAGACCCTGCTCCGCCAGATGCTCGCGCATCCGCTGAATATCCTCATCATATTGCCGGCATGCGGAGTACCCACCCCATGCAGAGGTAGCGAAGACAGCTACCTTGCGCACCCCGTCCTGAGACATCTTCTCCGCAGTCTCACTGGCAAAGGGGTGCCAATTTCGATTGCCAAAGTAGACAGGTAGATTATGTCCGCGTTTTTTCAGCTCCACTTCGAGGTGATCGATGATTTCGCGGTTAAGCGCATTGAGCGGACTTACCCCTCCGAAGTGGTAATAATGCTCGCCCACCACTTCTAGCCGCTCGCGAGGGATACCTCGACCTCGGGTAACGTTCTCCAAAAAAGGAACGACCTCCTCGTTTCCTTCCGGGCCACCGAAAGAAAGAACGAGGAGGGCGTCGAAGTTTTGGGCATTCTGTTGTGCGTCAGTCATGCCCTAAACCATACCAACCAAAAGTTGGAGATTAGAGAAGGCGCACAACATCGGGAGTAGCGCCACCCCAGCGAACTGGAACTACTGAAACAGTCTGACCAGACTGTGGCGCTTCAATCATTTGGCCGTCGCCTAGGTAGATAGCTACGTGCTGGCTTCCACCAGCTCCGTAGAAGATAAGGTCACCGCGCTGTGCATTCGCACGAGGAACCTTCTTACCCTGCTGGTACTGCGCACCAGTGTAATGAGGAAGGTCCAGGCCGGCTGCCGCGTAGGCGTACTTGACTAGCCCCGAGCAATCGAAGCCAGACTGACCGAAGTCACCGAAGGAGTCAGCCACGCCACCATCGCGAAGCCCACCAGTAGGACCATTATTATCGCCGCCACCCCACACATAAGGGACACCAACCTGGGACTCGGCGCGAGAAATCACGGCCTCGATCTGAGCGTCTCGGCCCGCATCTGCACCAGTGGTGGTTTCCTCGGACTCAGTTACCTCATCCACCTCGGGAGCGTCAACACTGGCGGCAGGTGCAGTGTTCGGACTGCCCAAACCAAGCAAGTCAGATGAACCTTGCATGAGGGTGCGCACATCGTCCTCATCAACGGCTGCGGCGATATCATTCGCAAGTCCGAGCGCATCGTTCACGGAGGATCCAGTGCCAAAATCGACGTTCTGGAACGTCGGCGTTGTACCCTTGTTGAGGGCGTTTCCGAAGTCCGCTTCTGGAGTAGTCTTCTCCTGCTCAGCAACGGATGGAGCCTCCGGATTATCGGCAACGTCCGCACTGCCAGGAGCCTCAAGCGAGCCCCGATCTACTACCTCATCTGTAAAGCCCTGAGACTTGTCCTCGGAAGTCAAGTCTTCAGAGTTGACCGTAAAGGCGTTAGTCGAAGCTGCAGAATCAAGATTATCAACTTGATTTGGCGAGGTTGGAAGAGAATCCTGCTGCGAGAGCTGTATCCCGCTTGCTGCCCCCTCTTGGGGCGCAGCCTGCTGCTGGCGGGCAAAAGTGGCCTCCGCAAACCTTTGGGTAGCGTTTAGTCGAGCTTCATTCTGGGCCAGCTCTCGACGCTCCTGCGCGACCCGACTCTCGGCTTCTCGCTTTTCCTCCCCCGCCTGGCGCAGCTCATCTTCCAAGCTGGCAACATACTCTTCATTAGTGCCCGGCTCGCCATTCACTTGTTCCAATTGGGTTCGAATCTGAGCAATACGGTCTTCCGCTCCGGAAACATCCGCTTCCGCGCGACCTAGCTCTGCCCGGGACTCCTCTACAGCGGCCTGCAGTGAATCTGCATTGGCAACCGCACGGTCAATTGCTACGTGGTCTGAGTTTTGATCCTGGACCGTACCCGGGTTTGGCGTCGATACTTCATCGGCGCCCGCTGGGGCTACGGTGGAAAGCGTTGAAATAGCTGCGGTACCTGCTACTGCAGCAATGAAAGCGCGAACATGTCGAATGCGCGGAAGGCGAATGGTGGCCACTGAAATACTCCTAGTTTGGGCCCACGCTGCTCGTTTAGTGAGAGTCCATGAAGACTCCGGACATAGGTATGCCCGGGATCCCCGCCTGTATATTTCGCACAAACACAGGCGTTATCGCATGCCTTATTGGGCGGCCTAGAGGTTCGCCTCGAGTAGTTATTTATAGATACGCGAAACTATCCCCTGGTGCCCGCAGACACTAGAGCGGTAATTGGTATTGGACTGCCTACATTGGCTGAGACTTCACTCCGGGCGTGCACATTCTGTGGACGCTCAGCAGACTTAGGGCTTTCATGTTGGAACTAGAGAAAGTTGTGAACTTTTCGCGCCAAATATTGGCCGCCTCAAATCGCTACTGTTTCCCCACAACAGCGACATCCGGACAACTCGTACCCTGGCAAGAGAGCCTAAAGGTCTACTTGCGCGAGTCCGCCAAGCCGGACACAGATGGTCTACAACTATCCTCTGTTCAAACAAAGTCCCACGACTGTGAAATCCACTTCTATTCTTGCGCTGCGCGCGACATACGCTCCAGGGTGCGTTTTACAACCCGCGATTCCGTATGCCCCGATCACGTCTTCGTTGCACTGAGCACCGTGAGAACTGCTCTACGGGTTCTGGCAGACCTCGCCGCGGCGCCAACTGGAGTCCAAAAGGTCTAACCTTTTGAGCACTACCGAGCCGTCGAGGGCAAGCAGCCACAAACCATGAACAGGCCGCACGAAGCTGACCCTTGTGGAGTGATTCGGCGTTCCCGGACCCTATCCCTATGGACCTCTCCGTACGCACCTTCTGTAACAACAGGCTTTCAGCCTTAGCCATATAAAGGTTCGCACCAAAATTTCCACACGGTGGAGTTCTAATGAACCCGTCTCACCTCATAAACGGAAGGTGGGTTGATGTGTAATTTTTCGAACATTGTAATCGCTCAAGTTCTTTGCCTGCGTCCCAATCGTTATCGATAGGTCCCGGTTCATTGACTTCCAAGAACGGCCACTCGACGTTCTAACTTTCGCTTGAGGCGTGCTTCCCCACATACCCGTGCGAGTTCTCTCGTGACAGTCAAGGCTAAGCCCATGAACCCAGGAAGCAAGGAATGTCTCCTGAGTCGACAACCGAACCTTACGTCACGACACGCCCGTTTCGCACAATTTTCCCGCAATTCACGTGAGTCAAGTTAATTCACATGACTCAACATGTGCACCTAACCTGCAATGATTTTGTTACCATCCCGTTATTGTGACTTTAATCACTAGACAACCGGAGCCCCATACGCCCTACTAGCCCCGAGTCTGACCATAACCAGGACAACTCAACCACTCCCCCACCGGATGTCAACCCCTAAGGGTTTACTTTGACCACTCCCCCGCCCCATCCACGATCCCCAATTAGGTATCCGGCTCACGTTAAGTCCAGGCCGAACTTCTGCCTCCCCAATCCGCAACCGACTCTCCCGGCACCCCGTGAGTGAACGAAACTGCGTCATCCACATTCGCCCGGAGTCCTTCAGTACACGCCTTCGGGTCAGTTGCCCGAATTTTCCGCGCATCAAAGGCCCGCAAAAGTTTCACCCTCTAACGTGATACTTTCTCGAACAAACTTAATTTTCAGGTACTATTTGTCGAATTCTGGAAGGCCATGTTCCACGCTTCTCGCCCGACTTTCATTACTAGCCCGTCTCGCACCCTCAGGTTCCGTAGATCCTTTTCAACCATTAGGGCTTGCGACGGCCGGCCGCTAGGAAAGAGCCAACCAATACAATCACGGCGATTACGGCAACTGCCCCCACCACTGCGCCGACCGGGAAGCTGATTTGGTCTAGCCCCCTGTAGTACTCAGACAGAAGGTCTACTTGTTTAACCCCAGGCGGGATCTGTGCCTGCACCGACTCAATGTCGGCACGGCTATAAGTGTCGCTGACGGAAGAAACATGGCGAGGGGTTTGTACGATGACGGTATTCAAGCCTGTCGCATCCTGGAGCTCTTGGGCAATGTCACGGACATCAGGTGCCCGATCAGCCACCACATCAACCACGGCCACTCCGTCACCGTCTCGCAAGCCTTGAGCTACCTCCGCGTTGAGCTGTGCATCTTGGCTGAGCGTTGGGGACGTGTAGGCCACGCCATCCTCTTCCAGCTGGCCTGCCAAATCAGCTACATCTACGCCCGCGGGAACCATGTGTATCTCTTCCTTATATATAGGGCTCCTAAACTTCTTCTCCCCCAAGATACGGGCGGGCCACAGACGTCCTTCCCCTCAACTCGCCGAATTTCTCGAAAAGGTGAAAACAGAACGCTTGTACTGTTACAATGGCAGCGACCGAAGGTTTTAGCCTCTACAATATCTAGGTGAACCATCGCGTTCTTTGTCGCCTTCAACACAGCGGGCCCCATGGTCGCGTCGCGTCACACCAGTGACCAATGATGCCGAGCACTGCCCCGCGGTGACGACTGGCGGCGAGTACCAAACAGAACACACTGTTTATTAACAAGGAATGGAGCTCCCTGTGACTGAAAGCTTGAACTCCTTCGAGGCCAAGAAGACCCTTGACGTCAACGGCAAGTCTTATGACTACTTTGACATCAACACCGTCTCCGGCTTGGAGAAGTTGCCTTACTCCCTCAAGGTGCTGGCAGAAAACCTGCTGCGTAACGAGGACGGCAAGAACGTAACCAAGGACCACATCAACGCCTTGGCAAACTGGGATCCGGAGGCAGAGCCGGACACCGAAATCCAGTTCACCCCAGCACGCGTCCTCATGCAGGACTTTACCGGTGTTCCTTGCGTTGTTGACCTCGCTACCATGCGTGAGGCCGTCTCCGCACTGGGTGGCACCCCGGATCAGGTTAACCCTCTCAACCCGGCCGAAATGGTCATTGACCACTCCGTCATCGTTGAGGCTTTCGGCTCTACCGATGCGCTGGAAAAGAACGTTGAAATTGAGTACCAGCGCAACGAAGAGCGCTACCAGTTCCTCCGCTGGGGTGCTGAGAACTTCTCCAACTTCCGCGTTGTTCCTCCAGGAACCGGCATCGTCCACCAGGTAAACATCGAGTACCTGTCCCGCGTTGTATTCGACAACGAGGGCCTCGCTTACCCGGATACCTGTATCGGTACTGACTCCCACACCACCATGGAAAACGGCCTGGGCATTCTGGGCTGGGGCGTCGGCGGCATCGAAGCAGAGGCTGCCATGCTCGGCCAGCCGGTATCCATGCTTATCCCGAAGGTCGTAGGCTTCAAGCTGACCGGTGAGATTCCTACCGGCGTCACTGCAACCGACGTCGTTCTTACCATCACCGAGATGCTGCGCGAGCACGGCGTTGTTCAGAAGTTCGTTGAGTTCTATGGCAACGGCGTTAAGTCTGTCCCGCTGGCAAACCGCGCCACCATCGGCAACATGTCCCCTGAGTTCGGTTCCACCGCTGCGATCTTCCCGATTGACGAGGAGACCACCAAGTACCTCGAGCTCACCGGCCGCCCGCAGGAGCAGATCGACCGCGTCGAGGCCTACGCCAAGGCACAGGGAATGTGGCTGGAAGAGGACGCTCCAGAGGCAAAGTACTCCGAGTACCTCGAGCTGGACCTGTCCACCGTTGTTCCTTCCATTGCCGGCCCGAAGCGCCCGCAGGACCGCATCCTGCTGACCGAGGCCAAGGAGCAGTTCCGCAAGGATCTGGCTAACTACACCACCGACGAGGTTTGCGTTGACGAATCCTCTGTCGAGGCAAAGCGCATGTCCGCAGAAGGCGGCGCTCCAGTTATGGAGGACGTCACTGGCGGCTTGAACAAGGCTCGTGAGGGTCACGGCGAGTCCTCGGCTACTGGCGCGAAGGGCCGTCACTCCAACCCAATTACCGTTGAGTCCCAAAACGGTGGCGAGTTCACCTTGGACCACGGCATGGTTGCCATTGCCTCCATCACTTCCTGTACCAACACCTCTAACCCATCCGTTATGGTGGGCGCAGGCCTTATCGCCCGTAAGGCAGCAGAAAAGGGTCTGCAGTCCAAGCCATGGGTTAAGACAATCTGTGCTCCTGGCTCCCAGGTTGTTGATGGCTACTTCCAGCGTGCAGACCTGTGGAAGGATCTCGAAGCCATGGGCTTCTACCTCTCCGGCTTTGGTTGCACCACCTGTATTGGTAACTCCGGCCCACTGCCGGACGAGGTTTCCGCAGCCATCAACGAGAACGACCTCGCTGCCACCGCGGTCCTTTCCGGTAACCGCAACTTCGAGGGTCGTATCTCCCCGGATGTCAAGATGAACTACTTGGCTTCTCCAATCATGGTCATCGCCTACGCCATCGCCGGCACCATGGACTTTGACTTTGATGCACAGCCGCTGGGTCAGGATAAGGAAGGCAACGATGTCTTCCTGAAGGACATTTGGCCATCCCCGCAGGAGATTGAGGACACCATCCAGTCCGCTATCTCCCGCGAGATGTACGAGGCTGACTACGCCGACGTCTTCAAGGGCGACGATGCTTGGCGCAACCTGGACGTGCCGGAGGGCGAGACCTTCAAGTGGGATGAGGATTCCACCTACATCCGCAAGGCTCCTTACTTCGACGGCATGCCTACCGAGCCGAACCCGGTTGAGGACATCAAGGGCGCACGCGTTCTGGCAAAGCTGGGCGATTCCGTCACCACTGACCACATCTCCCCTGCTTCCGCTATTAAGCCGGGCACCCCGGCCGCGCAGTACCTCGATGAAAACGGCGTTGCCCGCCAGGACTACAACTCCTTGGGTTCCCGTCGCGGTAACCACGAGGTTATGATGCGCGGTACCTTCGCGAATATTCGCCTGGCCAACCAGTTGGTCGACGTCACCGGTGGCTACACCCGTGACTTCACCCAGGAAGGCGGCCCGCAGGCCTTCATCTTCGATGCTTGCCAGAACTATAAGGAAGCCGGCATCCCGCTCGTTGTCATCGCCGGCAAGGAGTACGGCACTGGCTCTTCCCGTGACTGGGCAGCCAAGGGTACCAACCTGCTTGGCGTGAAGGCTGTTATTACTGAGTCCTTCGAGCGCATCCACCGCTCCAACCTGATTGGTATGGGCGTTATCCCACTGCAGTTCCCGCAGGGCGAGTCCCACGAGTCCTTGGGCCTGGATGGTACGGAAACCTTCGACATCGAGGGCATCTCCGCATTCAACGATGGTTCCATCCCGAAAACCGTCCACGTCACCGCTACCAAGGAGTCCGGCGAGGCCGTCGAGTTCGATGCCGACGTCCGCATCGACACCCCGGGTGAGGCTGACTACTTCCGCCACGGCGGCATCTTGCAGTACGTTCTGCGTCAGATGGTCAAGAACTAAGCGTCTTCGCGCAGTCCTTTAGCCCAACCGATGGGTTAAAGGACTAAGTTCAGTCGACAACGCGGGGTTGCACCGCCCTCTCTCAGGAAGGGCAATGCGGCCCCGCGTTTCGTCACGTCGATTTTATTTCTTATTTAAAATTACTGATTAAACAATCTTTAGATATCCCCCATTAAGGAGAGTTCCCTACTATGCCCATCGTGAGCGAATCTGAACTTAGCCGCCGCCGGCACGACATTCTCGTAGGTGCCCGCCGCTGCTTTGCAGAGCACGGGTACGAGGGAGCGACTGTTCGGCTACTCGAACAAGCTACGGGTAAGTCACGTGGCGCAATTTTTCACCACTTCGGTGACAAAGAGTCACTATTCCTTGCCTTGGCGCAAGAAGATGCCGCTCGTCAGGCCGAAGTCGTGGCTCAAAATGGCTTGGTAGAAGTCATGCGGGAAATGCTCCAACATCCTGAGCGCCACGATTGGCTGGCCACACGCTTGGAAATCACCTCCCTGCTACGCACTGACCCCTCGTTCGCCGCTCGGTGGAAGGAAAACCAGTCGGTTCGTGATGAAGCCGTTCGCGCACGCTTGGCATCTAATGCGGATAAGGGCCGCCTTCGGGATGATGTAGAAATCGATACCTTGGCCATCTATCTTGAGGTATTTATGGATGGATTCATTAATCGGCTTGCCTTGGGCGATACCGCGGAACTAGAAAATGTTCTTGACTTAGTAGAGCAATCCATCCGCGGTGCTCAGGCGAGCCCACAGTAATCCCCCGTACATCCAATCCTGCTCCCGGCTGCTTCTTAACTGATATTGGAGAGAGCCGGGAGCAGTTTTGTATGCGCTTATAGCTGCGGCGCCAGCAGTGTCTTTTCCGTTACTTCAGCATAGGTTTCTATTTCTGCCACAAACTTAGAATCGTGGCAGGTAACTACGATGGCGCTGCCGGACTGCAGTGCGTAGTGGATGAGTTGGTGCATGAGCCAGCGGTCGGCAGCTGAAAGCAAGGTGTCTGGTTCGTCGAGCAGAACCACCGGTCGCTGCTGCCCGATCACGTGGGCAATCTGCGCAAGCCGCAGGCGAGACGATGATAGATCGAGAGGATGATCCGCCGGATTTAGTCCCAACAGGTTGCGCAAGGTGTCATTGGGGACGAATTCCTCCACTGTTGGGAACACTGCCTGATCAAATGGCGATTGCAGGGCAAGAGCGGGTGGATTCGGGACAGCTCCGGCGCCATCGAGCCCAGCCGCGGCGCGCAGGAGCGTGGTCTTGCCACTGCCGTTATCGCCACGCAGCCACGTAACCGCGGATTCCGTGATAGGGATTTCCACCGGTCCGACGCTGAAGGAAGTGCCACGGGGCTGAGAAAAGTGCCACCATTTCTTCTTTGCTGCACCCCGGCGAGCCGTTAGCGGACCGATACTCCCTGTCCGGGGGCTTGCAGAAACCCGCGGTAAGTCGACGGCCGCTACGAGTGGGTCTGTTCCGATGATGTCGCCACCCAAATCTGGCCAGGAGGAACTAGAAACGGAAATGACGCAAGTCTCCGGCATTGCCTGCAAGAGGCGAACCACTTGCGTGCGCGAATCAGCATCAAGCCCGGCTCCGGGCTCGCACACAATCATGATTTCTGGCTCGCGAATGGCAACGCAGGCTGCCGCCAACCTGCGCGTTTGGCCACCGGATAGCTGTGTTGGGTTATGTTCACAGTAGTCAGACAGTCCTACAGCGCGAAGCATTCGCTCCCCGCGCCGCTGCATTTCAGGGGCAGGCACGCCGGCATTTTCGAGGCCTAAAACCACTTCTTCGATACAGGTTTCCCGCAGGAAGCTAATCTGTGCTGAGGCATCCGCGCCGATGATGGCTTCGGTAGATAGGTGCTCGGCTAGGTGCACGGCAACGTCTTCGACGGCTGTGTCGGGCTCGACAAGTACTTGATATATGGCCCCAGGATTGGGCTTAATGCGGGCTAGATCCATGTAGCAATCACCACCGCAAGGGTTACTAGCGGAATGAGGAAGCGTACGACGCGGGAGGCCATGGAATCAGCAACGGGGCGCAGTAGGGTGCGTTGCCCTTCTTGGTCGAATCCGACGGCGGCGAGGGCCTGGCCACGTTGGGTTCCTTGGGTAAGGAGGCGAGCGATGACGGGAATAATGACGCGCGAGATGGTATTGCGCCAGGTCACGGTGATGCCGGCGAGCTGGTTTGCGTCACGCACGCAACGCCAAGCGTGCGCACCTTGGGGCAGGGTTTGCAGCGAGGCTCCAACGATATAGGCAACCTTGTGGCCAGCGCGCGACACTTGCAGCCACTTGGCGATATCAGCAATGCGCAGGGCTGCCATGGCCGCGATGAAGCAGGCCATGAGGGCGCAGAACCGCAGGGTGAGGGTGGCGGCGAGAACCAGGCCGTCGCTTGTTAGCAGCGGCAGCACTGGGTCATCACCGTAGGGGGCGTGAATGACCAGCATGGAAAGGGCCGCTGGGGCGCTTAGCGCCAATGTTGTCAAAATCACGGAAGCGTTGCGGGTAGCGGCAGTACCGCAGGCTAGGGCGATGAGCGCTACGCTTGCCGACGCCACCGGGTTATTCAGCGCCAAAGTAAGGATCCAGCCGCAGGCCGCGATGGTGACAACGGTGGCGGGATGAAGGCCGTGCATTAACGTGGCTGAAGGGATTCTCGGGTGCGCTGCGGCAGTGCCTTGACCGCTGCCCAGACAATGAGGAAAACCAGTGCCTTATCCAGGGGATCCGAAATAAAGGACTGCAGCGTAACCGAGGCGATGAGGGAATTGCCCAATTCTCGGAAGAGCGAAACAACCGCGCCCGTACCAAGACCTGCGGTACCGCCATAAACAAAGGCAGCCACTGGTGCGGCGAGCATGCCGGAAATGATTCCAATGATGGCGCCGCTGAGAATGACCCACCACACCTTAGTGAAAGCGCCCTTCTTGATTACCAGTCCGGAGAGGAACCCCGTGGCGGCGGACACGGCGGCGAAGGGCAAAGCGGCGGGGTTCAACAGTCCCCATACGACGGAGGACAAGGTACCAGTAGCCAATCCGGCGATGGGTCCCGCGAGCGCGGCTACCAGGATCGTTCCCACGGAGTCGATATACAGCGGAACACCGATAGAACCGATGATTTCGCCGACAACAATATTGAGCACTAGTGCTACCGGGATGATGGCGATGGTTCGCGCCGGTAATGCCGGAACGGTGCCGGTGAGAAGGAGCGCGGCGCCAACGAGGTAGCCGGCGAGGGTAATGAGCGCCTCGGTCGAGCCGGCAACGGATTCCCAATCAGTAGGACGCAGAAGAACCAGATAAATCCAGGTTGCGGCGACGATGAGTGCACCCGCGATGACCATAGCCTTGCGGACGGGGGTGAGAGAAAGCTGTGACACAGTAAAAGTCCAAATCCATATACCGAAAAATGGGCAAAATAAACGCCGACCGCGGATGGTGCTGCTTTCCTATGTCACCTCGGAAAGCGAGCTCGCACGGCACGTGCGCCGCGGATAATAGTAGAGGCTCTGCGTGCTAAAAGCCACTAATGCGAAACCAATAGCGTCAATGCCCGCGCGCATTCGTGGTGTGCGGCCTCCATGTCTGCGCTTGTTACCAGCCGCGCGTTGTGGGCGCGGCCCCAATGGTTGCGCAAATCTGCGACGCTCGTACCACGCAGCAGTGGCGATTCCGCCTCGACGTCCATGGTGGTTTCTATCGCGTCGAAATTGATGCGTCCGAGTGCAATCATGCAGGTCAAGAGGTCGTGAATCTGAGCTTGATATCCCTCCCCCTGTGCCTGGTGGAATTCAAAATAAAAACGCAGCACGTCCGGCAGGATTTGTGCCGTGGGGTGCTCCCCCAACAATTCCAAGGCCTCGTCTAGGCGCTGCGGAGTAATGAGAAACTGTTCCGTTACTTCGAGGGAACACAGCGTGGTGAGAACGCGTGGGGCGTTTGAATGAAAATGTTGGGCGGCGGCGTGCGGATCCACCCAAAAGTTCCATTCGGCAGTTGGCGTGGTGTTTCCGCCGTAATTGACCGCGCCGCCCATGATGGTGATGGCACCGAAGCGCGCGGCAGCCTCGCTATGGGTTGCTTCGAAGGCCGCAAGGTTGGTGACCGGTCCAGTAACGATCAGCTGCAGATCGTCATGGGTGGCTAATGCTTCTTCCCATACCTGCTGCCAATCGCGCTGTTGTAGCTTGGCGGCGGCAGCGGGGGCGTGTGCGTAGCCCAGCCCTGTCGGGCCATGGGTCTCAGGGGTGGTGGTGAGATCTACCTTGAGGGGTTGGGGTAGGCCGGGGGCTACGGGGACGTCGGAAAGCGAGCACAGGTCCAGAATCCAGCGGGCATTATCCGCGGTCCGGTGGACCTCGACGTTGCCGGCCGTGGTGGTAACCCCCACCAGCTCGATCTCCCCGGCATGATGCAGCCCCGCCAGGTACATAAGGGCGAGGCAATCGTCGACGCCGGGATCGCAATCAATAAGTACAGCTGGTGGCTTAGCAGTCATAATGCCAGCCAGTCTAGCGCCTTACTTGATGGAGCTCACCGGATTGTCGCCATCAACGAAGGCAAGCGGGGATCCCGGCAGGTTTTCACGGCCAAGGGACTCGACGATGACGTCCGCAACCAGCTCGCGAGAAGAAGTCAGAGACTCCTTCAGCTTCTTATCCTCAATCTGCTCAATGCCCTTGGCTGGTTCCTCGGTCAGCATCGCTGGCTTGAGGATGAGGTGCGGGTAGCTGGCCTGTACAAGGCGGTTGTCTACTTCCTTCTTGGACTCCACGTAGGCATACCACTTCTCATCGGCAGGATCCGTGGTTGCTACCTGGGAGCCGACATAAGAGATCATCACATAGGCAGGCACATTCTTGCCCTCCTGCTGCAACTTGTCCATGGCGTCGAGGGTAGCGAGGGCGCCATCGCGGTCGACGGCCCAGGTGAGGTCTGCCCCACCGCGGCCGCCATTGCCAGCGCCCCAGACTACAGCGTCATAAGCGGCGAAAAGCTCTGCCCACTGATCCACGGTTTGTTCAGTAATATCAGCCATAACCGGGGTCGCGCCGAGCTTTTCAATCTCGGCCTTCTGCTCTGGGTTGCGGATGAGGGAGTGGACCTCATGGCCGGCGTCAACCAGCTTAGGGGCGGTCAGCAGCCCGACCTTGCCGTGTCCACCGATGTACAGAATCTTCTTCTTATCAGTCATACCGCCCCACCGTAACAACGGCGCGGCCGGCGTGCAGACGGCCTCCTTACTCCGGCACGCACAAACCACCGCGGCGCGCTCGGCAAGCAGATAGAATTGCACGCATGTATGCCATTATGACCGTCACCGGAGCCGATAGCACCGGCATCATCGCCGCGGTGACCACTACCCTTGCAGAACTCGATATCAACGTCATTGACGTCTCCCAGACGCTCATGGGCGGATACTTCACCATGATCCTGCGCGTCGAATTCGATGCGGACAAGGTCTCCATCCAGGCCATCAAGGAGCGCATGCGCCCCGTGGCGGAGGAAAAGCACCAGTCCATCCGCATTCAGTCCGAAGACCTCTTCACCGCCATGAACGAAATTTAATATGAGTACGCGTTTTAATACCACCAATATCTTGGACACCATCGAGATGATTGAGAACTATCGTCTCGATATCCGCACCGTGACCATGGGCATCTCGCTCCTCGGATGCACCCGCTCCACCATGGAGGCTACCTGCCAGGCCATCTATGACCGGGTCACCCAGCAGGCAGGGCGCCTCGTCGAGGTATGCGAAGGCATCGAGGGCGAGCTCGGCATCCCCATCGTCAATAAGCGCATTTCCGTAACCCCCATCTCCTTGGTGGTGGCCGGCGTAGAGGGAAACCCCGTTGATGCGGCGAAGGCACTGGACAAGGCAGCCAAGGAGGTAGGCGTCAACTTCGTGGGCGGCTATTCCGCCTTGGTAGAAAAGGGCGCTACCACCGCGGAGCAAAAGCTCATCAGCTCCATTCCGGAGGCGCTGGCTACTACGGACGTCGTGTGTTCCTCCGTAAACATCGCCAGCTCCCGCGCGGGCATCAACATGGATGCAGCCAAGAAGATGGGCGAGGTCATCAAGGAAGCGGCCGAGCTGACCAAAGACGATTCCGCCATTGCGTGCGCCAAGCTCGTGGTCTTTGCAAACTCCGTGGGAGATAACCCCTTTATGGCCGGCGCCTTCCACGGCATTGAGGAACCCGATTGCGTGGTCTCCGTGGGCGTTTCCGGCCCGGGTGTGGTCGACCGTGCCTTGGGCTCGCTCGAGGGGGCCAGCTTAGACCAGGTTGCAGAAGAGGTGAAGAAGGCTGCTTTCAAGATCACTCGCGCCGGGCAGCTGGTGGGCAACATGGCCTCGGAGCGCCTGGGAGTGCCTTTCGGCATCATCGACCTTTCGCTTGCCCCCACCGCCGAATTGGGCGATTCGGTTGCGCACATCTTGGAGCACATGGGCCTAGACCAGGTAGGCACCCACGGCACCACTGCGGCCTTGGCTCTGCTTAACGACGCCGTTAAGAAGGGCGGCATGATGGCTTGTTCCCGCGTGGGCGGGTTGTCAGGTTCCTTCATCCCCGTTTCCGAGGACAAAGGCATGATCGACGCGGTCAAGTCCGGCTCCATTTCCATGGACAAGCTGGAGGCCATGACCGCTATTTGCTCGGTTGGTTTCGACATGATTGCCCTGCCGGGCGACACCTCTGCCGCGACGATCTCGGGCATGATCGCTGATGAGGCCGCCATTGGCGTGATGAACCATAAAACCACCGCAGTACGCGTCATTCCGGTACCTGGCGCCCAGGTAGGCGACGAGGTCAGCTTCGGCGGGCTTCTTGGCTACGCCCCTGTCATCCCGGTCAATCAGGTGGGCAATACGCAGTTCATAAACCGCGGCGGCTTCATCCCCGCCCCGGTGCATGGATTCCGCAACTAGCGCCAGCGACAACCGCGCCGCGGTCTAATCCGCGGCGTGCTCCTCGCCTGGCTTATCGGATTCCGCCCACGCAGCTAGGTTGGCCTGGAAGTGCTGGTAGGAGGCCTCCAACTGTTTCAGCTCCACCTCGCCGCCTACCTGGCGGCGGGCATCGGAGTAGATGGCCCGGGCGGCGTCGTCAAGCACGCGCCGGCGTTCCGCTGTGCGAAGAAGGGCAACCACCTTAGCGAGGTTATCCAGCATGCTGAGGTAGATCTCCGCATTATCGGCCGCATCGCGCCGAATCTGTGTAAACATCGCCTCGACGATCTCGTCATAGCTAAAGGTCTGATAATCCAGCCGAAATTCGCCGTCCACATGCACAATGCCCTGCGGAAGCCGCTTATCCCCAATCACGGTGAGAATCTGGGTAAAGCGGTCAATGATGTCAATTACCGTAAATGGGTCATTAACGCCGGTGCTCAAAGCGCGGGCAGCAATTTCTGCAAGGTGCCGAGCGGTAAACCGAGGATCGTGGGCAGAGGCGTTTTCGCGGTGTTGCGTGAGCACGATATGACGCTCAATATCTTCCGGCAAACGTGGCACGCCGTGGGCAATGACCTCGCCTTCCAATACGAGGTCTCCCGGTGCCACGCCGAGGTGCACCGCGCAATCCTCTTGCGCTGCAGCCTGCGCGATGGCGTCATAGTCCACGAATTTGAGATAGCCAGTCTCACTACTGCGGCGCTTTTGCGCGTTCGTGTAGAACTCTGGCCCCGGCGCTTTTACTTTCTCCTCCTCCTCACCGCGGCGGATGAGCCGGCGCATGTGGCTTTCTACGTCTTGGGCAACCACGTGCACCACGTGGGACATGCTGATGGATTGCGCAATGTGCACGATGAAGTAGATGAGGAAGACAACGCAGGCGATGGCCAGCAGAACCGTGACGGCTACATTGAGGGAAGGAACGTATTCTTCTACCCCACCGCCGCCGGTACGAACCGCGCGCAGGGATAGGAGCGCAAAAATAAAGGTTGCCAGGTAGATCGCCAACGTGGATTGAATGGAGCGATCCTTTAAAAACTCGTGCAGGAGGCGCGGGCCCATCACCGTGACGACACCGGATAGCGCGGTCAGCGTGATGAAAAAGACGGTGCCGGCCAAGGAGAGTGACGAGGTTGCTACCGCGCTTAAAATCCCTTGCGCGCTATCGGCGCTGCCGTCATAAAAGGGCGTGTCCGACACGTCAAAATTGCTACCAACCGCAATGAGCAATTCCGCGCCGATCGCGGCGATGGCCACCGCCACGGCGGGGATGAGCCAAAACTTCTCCCGCCAAGCGGGCATCCTCTCCAGCAGTGTCTTCATAAATCCCTAAGCTAGCTCCACGATCTCCATATAGTCATCGGACCACAGGTCCTCATCACCATCGGGCATGATGATCACGCGTTCCGGATCCAGTGCCTTAACCGCACCCGGATCGTGCGTCACCAGCACCACAGCGCCCGTATACGTTTTCAGTGCATCAAGCACCTGCTCGCGCGAAATCGGATCCAGGTTATTGGTCGGCTCGTCTAGCAACAGGACGTTCGCGCGGCTGGAGACCAAGGCGGCTAGCGCAAGGCGCGTCTTCTCACCGCCGGAGAGGGTACCCGCAGGCTGCTCCAGCTTCTCACCGGAGAACATGAAGGCGCCAAGCAGGCTGCGCAACTCCTGCTGATCCGCGTCTGGGCAGGCATCGATAGTGTTTTGCCACACGGACTTATCCGGGTCGATGGTGTCATGCTCCTGCGCGAAGTAGCCGATGCGCAGGCCGTGGCCGCTGACGATGCCACCTTCACCATCGGTGCGTTCCACGCCGGCAAGCAATTTCAACAGGGTGGTCTTACCTGCACCGTTGTAGCCGAGAACAACCACCCTAGAGCCTTTGTCGATAGCGAGGTCTACGCCCACGAAAACCTCCAGCGAGCCGTACATCTTGGTCAGACCCTTGGCATTCATGGGCGTCTTGCCGCACGGCGCCGGCTCGGGGAACTTAATATTGGCCACCTTATCGGCCACGCGGACCTCGTCGAGCTCGCTCATCATGCGTTCAGCACGGTGGAGCATCTGCTTTGCCGCGGCGGCCTTGGTTGCCTTGGCACCGAGCTTGGCAGCCTGCTTTTGCAGTGCAGACGCCTTCTTTTCCGCATTGGCACGCTCTCGGCGACGCCGCGCTTCATCGGTAGCACGGGCATCGAGGTACTTCTTATAACCCATGTTGTAGACGTCGGCCTCGCCGCGGACCGCGTCAAGGAACCACACCTTGTTGCACACGGCCTCCAGCAGTTCGACGTCGTGGGAAATCATAATGAGCCCGCCCTCATGCTTGGACAGGAATTGGCGCAGCCACGTAATAGAGTCGGCATCCAAGTGGTTAGTCGGCTCATCCAAGAGCAGCGTGGTCTGGGATTTGCCGGAGCCTTCAGTAGCTGCAAAGAGGATCTGTGCCAGCTCCACGCGGCGACGCTGGCCGCCTGAGAGGGTCTTGAGCTTCTGGTCTAGGACACGCTGTGGCAGGCCCAAATTATCGCAAATCTGCGCACACTCGGAATCGGCTTCATAGCCGCCGAGCGACTCGAACTGCTCCTCCAAGCGGGAATACTTACGGATAGCCTTATCCCGGAACTTATCGTCCGTGGCCGATTCCATGAGCTCTTGTTGCTTCGCCATGCGGCGCTTAAGATCATCCAGGCCGCGTGCGGAGAGAACGCGCTCGCGCGCCGTTTGCTCGATATTTCCCTCGCGGGAATCCTGGGGCAGATAACCAATGGGGCCCGAGCGAGTCACAGAACCACCATAAGGCTCCGTCTCCCCTGCCAAAATGCGCATGGTCGTCGTCTTGCCCGCGCCGTTGCGGCCGATGAGGCCGATGCGGTCGCCGGGCTGCACGCGGAGGTGCTGCCCGGGGGCGTCGAGAAGCGTGCGCGCTCCTACCCTGACTTCGAAATCATTGGTTACAATCACGAAGAAATAGTCTAGCAATTGACGCGGCCAACGCTAAGACGCACTAACGCCCCCAACAGTCACTTCCCGAATCCGAGAAATGCGCTGTTGGGGGCGTGTGATTAATACGCGATTTTAAACCGCGAAGCCGAGGGCCTGAAGCTGCTCGCGGCCCTCCTCAGTAATCATTTGCGGTCCCCATGGCGGCATCCATACCCAGTTGATGCGGACGGCATCGGCCAGCTTATTGGCCTTGACGATGTCTTCCACCTGCTCTGCAATGACATCGGTCAGCGGGCACGCCGGCGAGGTCAGCGTCATATTGATCATGACGATCTCCTTGCCATTGTCCTCTTCAAACCAAAGATCATAGACAAGGCCCAGGTCAACGACGTTAATGCCGAGCTCGGGGTCAATGACATCACGCATGAATTCGGTGACATCAAAGGCCTTAGAAATCTGCTCTTCAGTCTGCTCCGGGCGCTCGCCGCTGCCGGAGAATGAAGAGTTCTCGTTCTGATAAGGATCTACGGGTTCGGTCATCTAGTTCTCCACTTCAGTTAGTGCATCGGCGGATGCAGCCTGGAAGGCCTTCCAACCGAGGAGCGCACACTTTACGCGCGCTGGGTACTGGGACACACCGGCGAAGGCGACGCCGTCACCGATGAGGTCTTCATCGCCCTCTTCTTGGCCACGAGAGGTAATCATCTTTTCGAACTCGGCCAGCTTCTCATTGGCTTCCGCGAGCGGCAGTCCAACGATCTCTTCAGCCATAACCGAGGTGGAAGCCTGCGAAATGGAGCAGCCTTCCGCGTCATAGGAGACGTCCTCTACGGTCTTGCCGTCGTCCGAAAGGCGCACGCGCAGGGTGAGCTCATCGCCGCAGGACGGGTTCACGTGGTGAACCTCGGCCTGATATGGCTCCCTCAGGCCGGCGTGTTGGGGGTTCTTATAGTGATCCAGGATGACGTCCTGGTACATGGAATCTAGGTTCATGAGGCAACTCCAAAGAATTCGCGGGCAGCCTTGATTGCGTCCACCAGCTTATCTACTTCTTCCTCGGTGTTATATAGGTAGAAGCTAGCGCGGGCGGTGGACTGTGCGCCGCAGGCACGGTGCAGTGGCCACGCACAGTGGTGGCCAACGCGAATGGACACACCGTGGTCATCGAGGACCTGGCCCAAGTCGTGCGGGTGAACGCCTTCCACAGTGAAGGAAATGGCGCCACCGCGATTTTCGGTGGTCTCTGGACCGATGATGCGCAGACCCGGGATTTCCTTGAGCTGGCGCAATGCGCGCTCGGTGAGCTTCTTTTCGTGCGCGTGGATATTGTCCATGCCCACTTCTTCCAAGAACTTCACCGCGGCTCCAAGGCCAACCACCTGGCTGGTCATCTGCGTGCCCGCCTCAAAGCGCGTCGGCGGCTCGGCAAAGGTGGTCTCTTCCATCTTGACGATCTCAATCATGGAGCCACCGGTCAGGAAAGGTGGCAGCTTCTTGAGCAGCTCATCCTTGCCGTACAGCACACCAACGCCGCTGGGGCCACACATCTTGTGGCCGGAAAAGGCCGCGAAATCCACGTCCAAAGCATGGAAATCAACCGCCATGTGTGGCACCGACTGGCAGGCGTCGAGGACAACCATGGCGTCCACCGCGCGAGCACGGCGCACCAGTTCATCCACGTCCGCCACGGCACCCGTGACATTGGATTGGTGAGTAAACGCAACTACCTTGACGGAATCATCGAGCTCGAGCGAATCAAGATCGATACGGCCGTCTTCGGTCATGGAATACCACTTCAACGTAGCGCCGGTGCGAGCACACAGCTCCTGCCACGGCACCAAGTTGGCGTGGTGCTCCAATTCGGTGATGACAACGGTATCGCCCTCGCCCACGTAGAGGTCCCCCGCGCGCTCGTCGCCAAGCACATAGGCAACTTCGTTCAGGGCCTCAGTGGCATTTTTGGTAAAGGCGATCTCGTCGCGGTCCGCGCCCACGAATGCGGCGATAGCTTGGCGCGCGGACTCGTAGGCATCATCGGCCTCTTCTGCCAGTTGATAGGAACCGCGGTGAACAGGGGCGTTCGTGTGCAGCACAAACTCCTCTTCCGCCTTCCATACCGGCAGCGGGCGCTGGGAGGTAGCACCCGAATCCAGATACACCAGTGGCTTATCGCCACGCACCGTGCGCTGGAGAATCGGGAACTGTTCCCTAATTGCGTTTACATCAAATCCAGACATGAATCTTCTTTGGATAGTCGCGGTTGACCGGCCGAGGGTCGGTCCTTACTTGAGGAACTGGTCGTAGCCGTCAGACTCGAGCTGGTCCGCCAATTCAGCGCCACCGGTCTTGATGACGTGGCCGTCAGCGAAGACATGGACGAAGTCCGGCTTCACATAGTTCAGGATGCGCTTGTAGTGGGTAATCATCAAGATGCCACCATTGGTTTCCTTCTGGTAGCTATTGATGCCCTCAGACACGATGCGCAGAGCGTCAACGTCCAGGCCGGAGTCGGTCTCGTCCATGACTGCGAACTTCGGCTTCAGGATATCCAGCTGCATGACCTCGTGGCGCTTCTTCTCACCGCCGGAGAAGCCTTCGTTTACGGAGCGGGAGATGAAGGACTTATCAATCTTCAAGTTCTCGCGGGCCTGGGTAAGCTCCTTGTTCCATTCGCGCAGCTTCGGTGCCTCGCCGCGAATGGAGGTGACTGCGGAGCGCATGAACTGAGAGACCTTTACACCCGGTACCTCAGTTGGGTACTGCATCGCCAGGAAGAGGCCGGCGCGAGCGCGCTCATCGACGGGCATCTCCAGCAGATTTTCGCCGTCGAGAAGCACCTCGCCCTCGGTGACCTCATACTTCGGGTGGCCGGCGATGGTGTAGGACAAGGTGGACTTGCCGGAACCGTTCGGGCCCATGATGGCGTGGATCTCGCCGGAGTTGATGGTCAGGTTAACGCCCTTGAGGATTTCCTTCGGCTCGCCGCCTTCTTCCGTCGGCAGCACCTGGGCGTGGAGGTTCTTAATTTCCAGAGTAGACATAATGTGTGTGGGTTTCCTTCTATGAAAGAGTTAGGCGGAGATCTTTTCCAGTTCTTCGGAAATGCGGTTTTCCAATTCCTCGGACAGGGACTGCACCGGAATACGGTGGATGACCTCATTGAAGAAGCCACGGATGATGAGGCGGCGTGCTTCAGCCTCTGGAATGCCGCGAGACATCAGGTAGAACAACTCGATGTCATCGAAGCGACCAACGGTGGCCGCGTGGCCTGCACCGGTAATTTCACCGGTCTCAATCTCCAGGTTAGGGATTGCGTCCGCGCGAGCGCCCTCAGTCAGGATCAGGTTGTTGTTGGTCTCGTAGGTATCGGTGCCCTGTGCATTGGAGCGGATAAGGACATCGCCTACCCAGCAGGTGCGGGCCTCATTGTCCTTGGTGCCCTGCAGTGCGCCCTTATAAAGGACGTGGGAGCGGCAATTAGGGACGGAGTGATCCACCAACATGCGGTTTTCAAAGTACTGGCCTTCATCAGCGAAGTAGACGCCCAGCAGCTCTGCGTCGCCGCCTTGCTCGGTGAAGTTCACGCGAGGCACGATGCGTACCACCTCGCCGCCAAAGATGGCGGAGTTGTGGCGCAGCACAGAATCGCGGCCGAGCTGTGCCACGTGGTTAGACAGGTGTACGGCATCGTCTTCCCAATCAACGTCAACGACGACGGTCAGGTGAGCGCCATCGCCCACGATGAACTCGACGTTATCTGCGTGGGTGCCAGAGCCGACGTACTTCAGGATGACGGTGGCTTCCGCGTGGTGGCCTACCTCGATGGAGGTAGCGCCAAAGGAAGTTACGCCCTCGCCCTTGCCGGTGTAGGTAATGACCACGGGCTCTTCCACCTGAGCCTCAGCGTCAATGGTGACAACCTGGCCCTCAGGCATAGAAGTCCACGCCTGTGCCGCGACGCGGTCAGACGGGGTACCAACGCGGCCCAAGCGCTCGTCATCGCGAGCGACGGTCTCGGAGCTTACGCCTGGATGTTCGCTCACGGTGACGTCCTGTGCCACTGCCTCAGCGAACTCGCCATTGTGGAGTCCACGGAGCTTGCGCAGGGAGACAAAGCGCCACACCTCATCGCGGCCGTGCGGCACCGGGAAGTCCTCCACGTTGGTGGAGGTAAAGACGTCACCCTTGGTGATCTTATCCGGATTGAATTCGTTCGAAGCGACCATTTTCTTTAGCCGACCGATCCTTCCATTTGCAGTTCGATGAGGCGGTTGAGCTCGAGGGCGTACTCCATCGGCAGCTCCTTAGCAATCGGCTCAACGAAGCCACGCACGATCATCGCCATTGCTTCTTCTTCCGCAATACCGCGGGACATCAGGTAGAACAGCTGCTCCTCAGAAACCTGGGAAACGGTTGCCTCATGGCCCAGCGTGACGTGGTCATTGCGGATGTCGTTATACGGGTATGTATCCGAACGCGAGATATTGTCCACCAGCAACGCGTCGCACTCGACGTTAGAGGTGGAATGGTGCGCGTTCTGATTAACCTGCACCAAGCCGCGGTACGCGGCGCGGCCGCCGGCACGGGCAACCGACTTGGACACAATATTGGAAGAAGTGTGCGGGGCCATGTGAGTCATCTTGGCGCCCGTGTCCTGGAACTGGTTCTCACCAGCAAAAGCAACGGAAAGAACCTCACCCTTGGCGTAAGGACCGGTCATCCATACGGCTGGGTACTTCATGGTGACCTTGGAGCCGATGTTGCCGTCGACCCATTCCATGGTGCCGCCTTCTTCTACCTTGGTGCGCTTGGTCACCAAGTTGTAGACGTTGCTGGACCAGTTCTGAATGGTGGTGTAGCGGCAGCGGCCGCCCTTCTTCACGATGATCTCTACTACCGCGGAGTGCAGGGAATCAGACTTGTAGATAGGAGCGGTACAGCCCTCGACGTAGTGAACATAAGCGTCCTCGTCGACGATGATGAGGGTGCGCTCAAACTGGCCCATGTTTTCCGTGTTGATGCGGAAGTAAGCCTGCAGCGGAATATCTACATGCACGCCCTTGGGCACGTAGATAAAGGAACCACCGGACCACACTGCGGAGTTCAGCGCGGAGAACTTATTGTCACCGGCTGGGATAACGGTGCCGAAGTATTCCTTGAAAAGCTCAGGGTAATCACGCAGTGCGGTATCAGTATCGACGAAGATGACGCCCTGGCTTTCCAGGTCCTCACGGATCTGGTGGTAGACAACCTCGGACTCATACTGGGCTGCCACACCGGCAACGAGGCGCTGCTTCTCAGCCTCTGGAATGCCCAACTTATCGTAGGTGGCCTTGATGTCGTCCGGGAGGTCTTCCCAGGTCTGGGCCTGCTCCTCAGTGGACTTCACGTAGTACTTAATCTGGTCGAAGTCGATGCCAGACAAATCCGCGCCCCAGGTGGGAACGGGCTTCTTATCAAAGATGTTGAGTGCCTTCAGACGCTGGTTAAGCATCCATTCCGGCTCGCCCTTCTTGGCGGAAATATCGCGTACTACATCTTCATTCAAGCCGCGGCGAGCAGAAGCACCAGCCGCGTCCGAGTCGTGCCAGCCGTACTCATATGCACCAATGGAATCAATGATTTCATCATCGGTCATCTTGTTTTCGGGTGCCGATTGTGCCTGGGTCATGACTCGCTCCTTTCAGTATCTGTATTAACGGGTGTCAAGGGGATGTTCGTGGTACAGATCCCGTGACCGCCAGCAATGGAGGCCAAAGGTTGTACGTGTTTGCCTAATAGAGCAGAAAAGACTTCTTGTTCCGCCTCACACAGCTCCGGATGCTCGGCCGCCACATGGGAGACCGGACAATGATGCTGACAGATTTGCACTCCCTGACCAGCGCGGTCCACCGTGGCGGCATACCCGTGTCCGTCCAAGACCTCAGCCAGCTTACGGGCCACGTCCTCTACAGATTCGCCCTCTTCTATCAAGGGACGCACATCTGCAACGAGTCGCTCGAAGCGGACCTTGGCAAAGCGCTTAACAGCCTCAGACCCGCCGACGGCGCGTAGTGCCGTCAAGGCATCAGAGGCCAAATCATCGTAGGCGTGGCCGAATTGCGCTCGGCCACGATCGGTGAGGCGGAAATGTTTGGCTGGTCGCCCGCGACCAGAGCCGCTACCCGCTGAACCGCGGGTAACTGGGCGGCGGCGCACAACCTCCGTCAATTCCTCTTCCACCAAATTGTCTAAGTGCCGGCGGATTCCGGCAGCAGAAAGGCCAAGGCGTTCACCCAAGTGGGAAGCGGTAACGGGCCCGTCCTTCAGCAGCAACAGCATCACTTGCCGGCGGGTATCGCCATCCGTAGTGCGGGATTCCTTAGCCGCCTTGTGCGTAGTTTCTACGCGCTGAGGTGTGCTCATGCCGGGACCTCCCTTCGTGCTTCGCTCACTTACAGCCGCCCTGCAGCCGGCTCCCGTAATTCCGAGAGTCGCGCCGCAGTCCAACTGCGCCTCCTTTATTAGACAACACTAGTGTTCCTTAATTCATTCCGGAATGCCACCATTGGCCTTTCTTCGGCGTGGCACGGGGGTGGCTAACTCCCCTCATCGCCACAACTGGCGGTGCTGCGCGCGTTAAAAGGGCGGGCCTGCTGGGGTTGGGGCGGAGGATTCGCGTAAGGTCTTAACCCATGACAGGCAAATTCCGCGGCTTCCTTTCCGGCGTCAAGGCCGAGCTGCCGCAGCTGGGCACCGCTGGTTCTCGGTCTGCGCGACTACACGCCGAGGACACCGGAGCCGCGGAGCCTGATTCTCGTTTTGATTTTGTCCCCGCCAATGCGGATGGCCTAAAGCGCACCACCACCGCACAGTGGCGGACATTTTTTATCCTGCGCTGGGTGGGCACAGTTGGATCCCTGCTTATCGCCTTCGGCGCGTTGGGCGCCGGTGCCCTCCCAGTAGTGGGAAACCCTTATGACAACGTGCCTTTTGGCTCCCTCATGTCCCGCATGCTGCAGACCTCTTCTGCCATAGTCATGGTGGGAGTAGGGCTGTTGGTGGCCGCCTGGGTGTTCCTTGCCCCTTTTGTGGGCACTCCGCTGCGCCAACCCCAGGAAGGTTCGCTCACCCCAACGCGCGCCCGCCGGCTCGTGACCACCCACCAACTGTGGCGCACGTGGGCCGGCTGGGTCATCCCGCTGATTTTTACCGCCCCGCTCTTTACCCAGGACATCTACTCCTACTTGGCCAACGGTTCCATCGTGATGCAAGGCATGGATCCCTATTCTGCAGGACCGGTGCAATTGCTTGGCGCGGGTGATGAGCTCGCCCGATCCGTACCGTTTATCTGGGCCAACTCCCCCTCCCCTTATGGCCCCGTAGCACTCGGGCTCGCTGGAGTGGTGAGCGCAGTTACCTCTAATTCCATCCTCTTGGGAGTAATCGCCCACCGGCTCTTATCCATCGCCGGCATCATGCTTGCTGGGTGGGCAATCAGCTGTCTCGCGCGGCGCTGCCGGGTATCTCCAGAATCTGCCCTGTGGCTCGGCATTCTCAACCCACTGACCATCTTGCACCTGGTGGGCGGAATCCATAATGAATCCATCATGCTGGGCCTGCTCTTGGTGGGTATGGAGCTGGGCCTGCGGGGCGTCGACAAGCTAGAAAAGTCCACGCGCAGCGCCTACCTAGCACTCATTGCTTCTGGAGTTTTCCTGTCCTGCGCCGGAATGGTCAAGGTTACCGGCTTTATCGGGCTGGGCTTTGTAGGGATGGCATATGCCCGCCACCTGATAGACAAGGAGCGTGCATCACGCTGGAAGGCCTTGGCCTACGCCATTGCTCTGCAGCTAGTCATTTTAATTGCAACCATCGCCCTTATTAGCGCCCTGACCGGCATTGGCCTGGGGTGGATCACAGGACAAGGCGGGGCGGCCTCCATCCGCTCGTGGCTTTCTACCTCCACCGCCGTAGGCGTGGGTACCGGCTTTATCGGAATGCTACTGGGCCTAGGTGACCACACCGAAGCTATTCTCACCGTAACCCGTACCTTTGGTGTGCTGGTGGCAGTAGCTTTCATGGCCCGCATGCTCTTTGCAACGTTGCGCGGCCGCATCCACCCTGTGGGAGGACTCGGCACCGCCTCCTTAGTGCTGGTTATCTTCTTTCCCGTGGTCCATCCGTGGTACATCCTGTGGGCGGTACTGCCTTTGGCTGCATGGGCCAACCGGCTTATCTTCCGGTTCTGCGTCGTGGCTTATTCGGCAGCTATGAGCTTCTTTGTGCTGCCACGCGGGCTCGGGTTGCCGCCCAGCACCATCATCGTCATCTATGTGTCGGCAGCCTGCACTTTCGCAGTCATCGCCACCCTGTGGTGGGTTGCAGTGCGGCGCAGCGGAATCCGTGTCCTAAACTAATCCCACGTGAATTCCATTTCAGCCGATCGCCCAGCCCTCACCGTGGACAACGTGGTGAAAAAATATGGCTCCACCACCGCCGTTAATGGTCTAAGCCTTAGCGTTGCCACAGGTGAGGTCTTTTGCCTCCTTGGCCCTAATGGCGCCGGAAAGTCCACGACGATTGAGATGTCAGAGGGTTTTATCCACCCCACCAGCGGCACGATCGACGTCCTCGGGCTAGACCCGAGTTCCGCACCGGACAAGGTGCGCGAAAAGGTCGGCATCATGTTGCAGGGTGGTGGTTCCTACTCCGGCATCCGTGTTCTGGAAATGCTTGAACTTTCCGCTAGCTACAGCGCCCATCCCCTCTCCCCGCGCTGGCTACTGGAAACGCTCGGGCTGGAAGGGGTAGCCCGGACTCCCTATCGCAGACTCTCCGGCGGGCAGCAGCAACGGCTTTCCCTCGCCCTAGCAATCATCGGTCGGCCCGAACTAGTTTTTCTCGATGAGCCCACCGCTGGCATGGATGCACAATCCCGTTTGGCGGTCTGGGACCTTGTTCGAGCCCTTAGGCACGATGGCGTCACCATTGTTCTTACCACCCACCTCATGGATGAAGCGGAGTCACTAGCGGACCGAGTGGCCATCATGGATCATGGCGAGCTCGTAGCCCACGGCACTCCCGCGGAACTTACCGCCCAGTCGGACTCGGCAGGGCTTAGTTTCAGCACCGATATCGATGTTGATGTGGAGGCTCTGGCTAAGGCTGGAATTCGAGCGACCAAATCGCGACCGTTGCACTACCGCTTAACCCAGGCCGGCACGCCCGAGACGATTGCCGCGCTGAGCGCCGAACTTGCCCGCCAAGGAGTCCTGCTGCGGCGCTTAGACGCAGCCCACCGCAACTTGGAGGAGGTCTTCCTTGACCTCACCGGGCGCCATTTGCGCAGCTAGCTGCGCCCTCCGCCAAGATCGAATTCAATCAACTGCGTTGCGGAAAGAAGCCACCACATGAGCACTACCTTTAAAACTGGAACCTTTACCCCGGCCCCTAAACGGGCCAGCGCCGGCGCCATGTTGCTTGCGCAAGGAAAGATGGAAGCAAAACTCATGCTGCGCCACGGCGAACAGCAATTGCTCAGCGTCATCATTCCGCTGGCCCTGCTCATAGGCGCGGCCCACTTAGAGTCCCTTACCGGACATGGCCTGCACGAGGTATTTCCCATGGTGCTTGCAGTAGCGGCCACCTCCGCAGGCTTTACCGGTCAGGCCATTTCACTTGCCTTTGACCGCCGCTACGGAGCCCTTAAACGCACCGGCGCGTCCGGTGTGCCGGCTTGGGCCATCATTGGCGGCAAGATCCTCGGCGTACTCACCATGGTGGTATTCCAAATCCTCGTCCTGGGTATAGCGGCCTATATTCTGGGCCTCCGCATCAGCCTGGGCGGGGTGCTGCTCATGATTCTTTCGCTATTTTTTGGCGTTGCGGCTTTTACCGCCATGGGGCTGTTGCTCGGCGGCACCCTCAGTTCTGAGGTAGTGCTCGCGCTGGCCAACCTCATCTGGTTTCTGCTCCTCGGCGTAGTCGGCTGGACCCTCTACTCCCAGGGCCTTGGCGATAATGGCATCCTCAACGCGGTGCCGACCGTCGCCCTAGCAGGCGCGCTTACCGACGCCTCTAATTCCACCTTTCCCGGCCTCGAGCTCCTATCCTTGTTGGCGTGGCTAGCGGTGGCGTCGTTCGCTGCGGTCCGTTGGTTCCGCTTCGATGGCTAAATGTGACTTTTGTCCGGTTCCTTTCGAAACCAGAGGAATTTTTATGCCCAAAATCTCCCGACTAGTAGGATGCAATGCGTGAATTACTGGACGAAGATCAAGCGCTTCTTTAAGGAAGCCGCCCCTACACTGCAACAGCAGCGCCTCATCGCGCTCATCCTCCTCTTGTGCCAGGGTGGCATCACCGTGTCTGGTTCCATTGTCCGCGTGACCGGCTCGGGATTGGGCTGTCCCACCTGGCCGGAATGCCAACCAGGCTCCCTTGTCCCTATGGAAGGCGCTGCGCCTGCTCTCCACCAGGCCATCGAGTTTGGTAACCGCCTGCTTACTTTCGTCGTATCCGCAGCGGCAGTCGCCGCTGTCATTGCTATGCGTATGGCGCGTCGCCGCGCAGAGCTCAAGGTGTACGCATGGCTCAACGTCGCCGGCATCGTCCTGCAGGCGGTCATTGGCGGCATTTCTGTCCATCTGGACCTTCGCTGGTGGTCCGTGGCTCTGCACTTCCTGCCTTCCATGCTCTTGGTATGGCTGGCGGCAATGCTTTATTCCCGCATTCTGGAACCCGATGACGGGACGCCGCGCGCTCGCTTCCCTCAGGCGATCCGCCTCCTTGCAGCGGTCGCTACCGTTGCCCTGAGCATTGTGCTCATCACCGGCACGATGGTTACCGGTTCGGGCGTTCACTCTGGCGATTCCGGGGTGGGAATGGAAGGCCGCCTGCAGGTAGATACCGAAGCCATGGCCGTCACCCACGCCATGTGCATGTACGTCTACCTGACGCTAACGGTTGTTACCGTCTTCCTGCTTTACAAGAACCGGGCGCCACAAGATGCCAAGAAGGCTGGCTGGGTCCTCGTTGTATGCATCCTCATTCAGTGGGCAGTAGGCGTTTACCAGTTCTACATGAGCATTCCGCGCTGGACTGTCCCTTTCCACATTGCGCTCTCCTCCTTCGTCACCGCGTATACCGCCCTGCTGTGGGCGCACGGTGTACGCCGCACCGACGGCACCGCAGATCTCATCACCGGCTCTCCCAGCGGCGATGAAAAGTACGCCGCGCGCCAAGCCTCTCTCGAACGGGAGCGCGCGAACGCTTAACCCATAACGCTCACGGCCGGCCGAGGTACTGCACTCGGCCGGCTTTTTGCGCTAGCCTGGCTATATGCACGCAATTCAGGTCACAGAAACCGGCGGACCAGAAGTACTTCGCTATACCGAAGTACCCGCCCCCACCCCTAATGACGACGAGGTTTTGGTGGACGTCATCATGGCTGGCGTCAACTACATCGATACCTATTATCGTGAGGGTATCTATAACGCGGCCACCCCGTTCATTCCCGGATTCGAAGGCACCGGGCGCGTAGTCCACGACCCCAAGGGGGAAATTGCCGAGGGCACGATGGTGGCCTGGAACCAGGCTTTTGGCTCCTACGCCGAGCAGGTGTGCGTCCCACGCGAGGGACTAGTGGCGGTCCCGGATGATTTCCAGCCAGAAGTCGCTGCTTCCATGTTGCTGCAAGGCATTACCGCACACTACTTGGCGCATGGCGTTTATCAACTGGGTGAAGGCGCTTCCTGCCTGATTACCGCCGGCGCCGGCGGTGTCGGCCAGATCCTCACCCAAATGGCATCGTCGCTCGGCGCTACCGTCTATACGGTGGTTTCCACGGACGAAAAGGAAGAACTCTCCTACGCAGCCGGTGCGGATAAGGTATTTCGCTATGGCGACGGACTCGCCGAGCAGGTACGTCGCTACAACGGTGATAGGGGCGTTGACGTAGTTTACGACGGCGTCGGCAAGGCGACCTTCCACGAGTCACTCGAAGCAGTACGCCCCCGTGGCACCGTCGCGCTCTTCGGCGCCGCCTCTGGCCCAGTTGAGCCTATCGACCCCCAACTGCTGAACAAGCATGGGTCCATCTTCCTTACCCGGCCTTCCCTCGGCGCATGGACAGCCCAAGAAGGCGAGTTCCAAATGCGTGCCCAGGCGGTCGTCCAAGCTGTTATCGACGGCGATCTGAGCTTCAACGTCACGGCCTCCTACCCACTGGAAGATGCCGCTGCGGCCCACCGCGATCTCCAAGAGCGCAAGACTACCGGTTCCATCGTGCTGCGCGTCCAAGCTGGCGATAAAGCCTAAACCCACCCACGAACACCAAAAGCGCGGGAAAGCATTTGCCTTGCCTTCCCGCGCTTTCTGGTTCCTATCCTAGGTATTTGGGCACAGTTAAAATAACGTGGCCGACCAGCCGAGCATCCGGCCTAGTGGCTCCCAGCCCAATACTGCGTCGATGGACAACCCGATAAAGAGCACCGACAGATAGTTATTGGAGTAAATGAACAGGCGCATCGGCTTAACCTTGGCACCGTTCTTGACTCCCTTGTGCAGGCGGATAGCCATCCACAGGAATACCGCGCCGGAGGCAAGTGCTGCGGCCAAGTAGATCCACGAGGCAGCGGGGACGATAAGTAGGGTCACGATAACCGTGCCCACGGTATACCACACGATCTGTCGAGTGACTTCCTTCTCATCGGCCACTACGGGCAGCATCGGCACGCCGGCCTTGCGGTAGTCTTCCTTGTACTTCATGGCCAGCGCCCACGTGTGTGGCGGGGTCCAGAAGAAGATGATGAGGAAGAGTACGATTGCCTGCCACCAGCGGTCAGGTTCTCCAGCAGGAGCGTTATCCCGGATAACTGCCCAGCCGACCATCGCCGGCATGCAGCCGGCCAAGCCGCCCCAGACAATGTTTTGGGCATTGCGCATCTTCAAAAACTTGGTGTAGACGAAGACATAGAAGAAGTTCGTCAAAACCACGAAGAAGGCCGCCAGCCAGGAATGAGCTAGGACGCCCAACCACAGCACGGAGATAATGAGCATTATCCACGCGAAAATTGCTGCGTTTCGCTTGGAAATCTTGGCCCTTACCAGTGGTCGGGCCCTGGTGCGCTGCATTTTTTGATCCAGCTCGTAATCCACGACGTTATTGAACGTGTGGGCGGCAGCAGCGCCCATCCAACCGCCAAAAATGGTCGACACGATAAGCCAGATATTGTCTGAAACGGCCTCCACACCGCGTTGCGCTTGGAGCATCGCCGGGATTGCGGCCACGAGGAGGAGCTCAATGATCCTCGGTTTCGTTAGCGCAAAATAGGCCTTGATGGTCTCCAAGGGATTCCTCCACTATCTGAACGTTGGTGAACTGTGCCCCGCGCACTTCCTGCGCACGGTCACCCCTAGCGGTCGCACATGCCCGTGAAAAAGTTCCAGTTCTCTCACTCACAATTTTCGGCGCAGGGGCGAAAGACTACAGGCCTATGGCCGCTAGATTCAGTGCGCGCTCTAGCGCCCGCGCGCACTCCACTTAGCCATGCCAGCATACCTTTTATGCCTAGCTTTCTATAATTGCGCACCGCCGGTTAGAAAATTACTAGACTGAATAAAGTTAAGTACTTTTTGCCTAGACGTAAGCGAGGCTTTCCAGTGTCGAAAGATAAGTTGTCCCCAGAACTCCAAACTATGGTCGAGCGCCGTTATCCGGAGGATTGGTCGGAGTTTGACACCCGCGCCGTCGACACCGTGCGAGTTCTAGCCGCAGATGCTGTACAAAAGTGCGGTTCCGGCCACCCCGGTACGGCAATGTCCCTCGCTCCCCTCGCCTACACCTTGTATCAGCGCGTCATTAACCATGATCCCGCCGATGTGCACTGGGCCGGCCGCGACCGCTTCGTTCTATCGGTTGGTCACTCCTCCCTCACCCAGTACATCCAGCTCTACCTGGGCGGCTTTGGTTTGGAAATGGACGACCTCAAGCAGCTACGTACCTGGGGTTCGCGCACGCCCGGCCACCCTGAGGTGCACCACACCGATGGCGTGGAAATCACCACCGGACCCCTTGGCCAAGGCTTGGCTTCCTCCGTGGGCATGGCCATGGCCGCACGAAAGGAGCGCGGGCTTTTCGATCCAGAGGCACCGGCCGGCGAGTCTCCCTTCGACCACTACATCTACACCATCGCTTCCGATGGTGACCTGCAGGAGGGCGTAACCGCTGAGGCCTCTTCCCTGGCGGGTACGCAAAAGCTGGGCAACTTGATTGTCTTCTGGGACGATAACCGCATCTCTATTGAGGACGATACGAATATTGCTTTCAACGAAGACGTGGTCGCCCGCTACGAGGCCTACGGCTGGCACGTCCAAACGGTCGAATCCGGCGAAGACGTCGTAGCTATTGAGGAGGCCGTCAAGGCCGCACAGGCAGAGACCGAGCGCCCTTCCTTCATCCGCGTGAAGACCGTCATCGGCTACCCGGCCCCGAATAAGATGAATACCGGCGGCGTTCATGGCGCTGCGCTGGGCGATGACGAAGTTGCTGCCACCAAGGAGGTCTTGGGCTTCGATCCGGAGCGCAGCTTCCACATCGACGACGAGGTCATCGCACACACCCGCAAGCTGCGCGAGCGCGGCGCCGAAAAGCACGCCGCGTGGCAGAAGAAGTTCGACGAATGGGCTGCGGCTAATCCGGAGAATAAGGCACTCTTTGACCGCATGCAGGCGCACGAATTGCCGCAAGATTTCGACGCTGAATTGCCGGTGTGGGAACCGGGTGAATCCTTGGCCACCCGCAAGGCTTCTGAGGCCACCATCCAAGCCTTGGCCGCTTCCCTTCCTGAGATGTGGGGTGGCTCTGCTGACCTTGCCGGCTCCAATAACACCGTGATTAAGGGCGCGGACTCCTTCGGCCCCGCAGCCATTACCACCGATATGTGGTCGGCTCAGCCGTATGGCCGCAACCTCCACTTCGGCATTCGCGAGCACGCGATGTCTGCGATCATGAACGGTATTGCTCTGCACGGCAATACCCGCGTTTACGGCGGCACCTTCCTTATTTTCTCCGAGTACCAGTACCCCGCTGTCCGCCTGGGCTCGTTGATGTCTACCGATACCTACTATGTCTGGACCCACGACTCCATCGGCTTGGGCGAGGATGGCCCGACCCACCAGCCGGTAGAGACCCTTTCTGCCCTTCGCGCTATCCCGAACCTGTCCGTTATTCGCCCGGCCGATGCCAACGAAACCGCTCAGGCTTGGGCCGCAGCGCTCGAGTACAAGGCCGCACCAAAGGGCCTGGCACTGAGCCGCCAGGGACTGCCGGTACTGGAAGGCACCAAGGAAAAGGCACATGAGGGCGTGCGCCGCGGCGCTTATGTTCTGGTGGAAGAGTCCAAGGAAACGCCAGACGTGATCCTCATCGCTACCGGCTCTGAGGTGCAGCTTGCCGTCGCCGCCGCTAAGGAACTGGAGGCCGCCGGAACTGCCACCCGCGTTGTCTCCGCACCGTGCCTTGAGTGGTTTGATGAGCAAGATGACGCATACCGCGAATCCGTGCTGCCTAGCGAAGTACAGGCCCGCGTGTCCATCGAAGCCGGCATCGCTATGCCGTGGCACAAATACACCGGTTCCTTCGGCCGGACCATCTCCATCGAGCACTACGGCGCCTCCGCTCCTGCGGGCGAGCTCTTTGAGAACTTTGGCTTCACCACCGCAGCGGTTGTTGAAGCGGCGCAGGAATCGCTCGCCGCCGCGAAGAAGTAAACCTCCAGGACTGGATAAGGAGTAATCATGAACCACATTTCCGAACTTGCCCAGCTGGGAACCTCAACCTGGCTCGATGACCTTTCTCGCGAGCGCCTAGTATCGGGCAATCTCGAGGAGATAATTTCCACGAAGTCCATCGTGGGAGTTACCACCAACCCGGCTATTTTCGCCGCAGCGATGACCAACGGCACCGCCTACGACGCCGAGCTTTCCACGTTGAAGGAAGCCAAGGCTTCCGCGGATGAGGCGGTGTACGCATTGGCTATTGAGGACGTCAAGAATGCCTGCGACCTCTTTGCAGATATCTACTCCTCTACCAACGGCGCAGATGGCCGCGTGTCCATCGAGGTCGACCCGCGCATTTCTGATGACGCTAACGCCACCCTTGAACAGGCGCGTGAGCTGTGGTCCAAGGTTGATCGTCCCAACGTGATGATCAAGATTCCGGCCACCACCGGCTCCCTTCCGGCCATCGAAGATGCCCTGGCAGAGGGAATCAGCGTCAACGTCACCCTTATTTTCTCCGTGGATCGCTACCGCGATGTCATTGAGGCTTTCCGTACCGGCCTCAAGCGTGCCGCCGAAGCTGGCAAGGACGTCTCTACCATTCACTCCGTGGCTTCCTTCTTTGTTTCCCGTTTGGATACCGAAGTAGATAAGCGCTTGGAAGCTATTGGCAGCGAGATTGCTCTGGCACTGCGGGGTAAGGCGGGCGTCGCCAATGCACAGCGCGCCTATGCCCTCTTCCAGGATGCCTTGCTTGACGACGCCGACTTGCCGGAGGGCGCCAACCTCCAGCGTCCACTGTGGGCATCTACTGGCGTGAAGAATCCGGAATACCCAGCCACCTTGTACGTATCTGAGCTGGCTGGCCCACATACGGTCAACACCATGCCGGAAAAGACCATCGATGCGGTTCTCTCCGAGGGCAACCTCCACGGCGATGCCCTCTCTGATAGCCGCGAGGCTGCAGAAGGCGTCTTTGCCCAGCTAGAAGAGGTTGGCATTGATTTCGATGATGTCTTTGCAGTGCTGGAGCGCGAGGGCGTAGATAAGTTTGTCGCCGCGTGGGAGGAACTGCTTGCTTCCATTGAGGAGCGACTCGCGTAAACTAGCCGTGTGACTTGTGCCCCGCCGAGAATTCGGCGGGGCATTCTGCCGCTAGAATATTAGCGAGCTTAAAGCCCATAAACTCAGGAAGGATTCTTCGTGACCGACTCAGCCGCTTGGGTCAACCCCTTGCGCAATGCCAGCGACAAGCGATTGCCGCGAATCGCAGGACCCGCGGGCATGGTCATCTTCGGCGTTACCGGTGACCTAGCATATAAAAAGCTACTGCCCGCCATCTACGACCTAGCGAGCCGTGGTCTCCTCCCCGCTGGCTTTACCCTTGTGGGTTATGGTCGCCGCGACTGGGACAAGGTCGCATTCTGTGACTACGTTCGCTCAGCCGTCATCGCTGGCTCACGTACCGAGTTCAATGAAGATGTCTGGCAGCATCTATCCCAGGGCATCGAATTTGTACAAGGCTCTTTCGACGACGCTGGATTCGATCGCCTCTCGGCGCGTTTGGGCGAGCTAGATCGCGAGCGCGGCACCGGCAGCAACTGGGCATACTACCTTTCGGTTCCACCGGAATTCTTCTCCAATATCTGCCACCAGCTGGAGCGGGTGGGCATGGCCAACTCCGTCGAGGACTCGTGGCGCCGAGTAATCATTGAAAAGCCTTTCGGCCACGATCAAGAGTCTGCCCGCAAGCTCAATGAGATTGTCAACGCCGTCTTCCCTGAGTCCGCGGTGTTTCGCATTGACCATTATTTGGGCAAGGAGACGGTGCAAAACATCATGGCTTTGCGCTTTGCCAATCAGATTTTCGAGCCCATGTGGAACGCCCACTACATCGATCACGTCCAAATCACCATGGCCGAAGATATTGGTCTGGGCGGCCGCGCTGGCTACTATGACGGCATCGGTGCGGCTCGCGACGTCATCCAGAACCACCTGCTGCAGCTTTTGGCTCTGGTTGCGATGGAAGAACCGTCCTCCTTCGAGCCTGAGGCCCTGCAGGCAGAAAAGGTCAAGGTGCTGCGCGCTACCCACGCCGTGCACCCACTCAATAAGACTACAGCTCGCGGCCAGTACTCCGCCGGCTGGCAAGGCTCCGAGTTTGTCAAGGGCTTGCGCGAAGAAGAAGGCTTCGATCCGGAGTCCACGACGGAGACCTATGCAGCCTGCACCTTGGAAGTAAACTCTCGCCGCTGGGGAGGAGTACCCTTCTACCTGCGCACGGGCAAGCGCTTGGGCCGGCGCGTGACCGAAATTGCGCTGGTATTCAAGGCAGCGCCAAATCAACCATTCGTTGACGGCCAGACCGATGCGCTGGGGCGAAACGCCGTAGTCATCCGCGTACAGCCGGATGAGGGCGTCACCATGCGCTTTGGTTCCAAGGTGCCCGGCTCCACCATGGAGGTCCGCGACGTCAATATGGACTTTGCTTATGCTGAGGCCTTTACCGAGGAATCTCCGGAAGCATACGAGCGATTGATTTTGGATGCCCTCCTCGATGAGTCCTCGCTCTTCCCCACCAACGAAGAGGTAGAGCTTTCCTGGTCGATTTTGGATCCCATCATCGATTACTGGGCCGAAGCAGGCCAGCCGGAGGAATACCGCGCTGGCACGTGGGGCCCGGAATCCGCCGATAGAATGTTGCGCCGCCGGGGCCACTCCTGGCGCCGCCCATAGGAGGGACGCAGACAATGATTATTCCATTGCCCAACACCACTACGCGTGAAATCTCCAAGAAGCTAGTAGAGGCCCAAGAGCATTACACCCTTACTACCGGCCGAGTACTTACCCTAATCGTGGCGGCCCGCGAGGACGATGATCTGGAAAACATCCTGTCCTCCGTGCGCGATGCCTCCCACGAGCACCCGTCGCGCGTTCTGGTCGTCGTGACGGGCGACCCGCAGGCAGATACCCACCTAGATGCGCAGCTGCGCGTGGGTGGTGAGGCAGGTGCCTCTGAGATGGTCATCATGAAGTTGCACGGCGCTTTGGCGAACCAGGACGAGGCAGTCGTTACTCCACTGCTGCTTCCCGATACCCCCTTGGTCGCCTGGTGGCCTACCTTGTGCCCGCCTGACCCAGCTTCCAGCTCGGTGGGCAAACTGGCTCAACGCCGCATCACCAACGTTGCCCATGACGGACGCGTCACTGGCGAAGATCTGCGCACCTTATCCGCCGGTTACACGCCGGGCGATTCCGATATGTCCTGGGCCGCCATCACTTTGTGGCGCGGCGTCGTGGCCTCCGCATTGGACCGCCATCCTCACGAGCCCGTGCAGTCCGTCGAAGTGGCGGGACCTGCGGGCCACCCAGCCCCAGACTTCGCGGCCGGATGGCTCCTCGATCGTTTGGCAGTGCCCGTCCACCGCACTGTCACCGACTCTCAGGAGCCGCACTTCCCAGTGACCCACTTGCGGTTTAACCGGGAAACGAGCCACGTCGACGTAGATGTCGTCGACGAGCGCACGGTGCGTGTGTGCGTTCCAGGTTCCCCGGATTCCTTGGTGAGCCTTAGCAAGCGCTCCCAAGCTGAGGTTCTCTCTGAAGAATTGCGCCATCTGGATGCCGATAAGACTTATGCGCAAGCGCTCCGTGCGCTAGCCCAAGTAGACTACAGTAAGCAGTAAAACGGCTTAACTCTGATTCTTTGCAAAGGATAGCGATACCTCATGGTAACTCTTCACCGCGTAAGCGATGTGGATGACCTTATCTCCCAGGCCGCGCTGAAATTCGTGGATACCGTAGCGCGTATCCAAGCCGCCGGTGGCGGGCTCCACCACGATGGGGTCGCGCGAGTTGTCCTAACCGGCGGCGGCGCTGGAATTGGCGTTCTTCACGAGCTGGCCCGTTTGGATTTCGCGGCACAGCAGCAAGGCGAGGACTTTCCAGCCCAGCGCATCGATTGGTCGCGCGTTCACGTCTTTTTCGGCGACGAGCGTAATGTGCCCGTCTCTGACGCAGATTCTAATGAGGGTCAAGCACGCAGTGCCCTGCTCAACCACGTAGATATTCCGGACCAGAATATTCACGGTTTTGATCTGGGCGCGGTGTCCATGGAAGCCGCGGCGAGCGCCTATGAACCGGAGCTGAAGGAATTTGCCCCAAACGGCTTCGACCTCCATCTGCTAGGCATGGGCGAAGAGGGCCACATCAATTCCTTGTTCCCCCATTCTGAGGCGGTTCGGAAACAAGAAGAGCTAGCTGTTCCCGTTCATGACTCTCCCAAGCCGCCGAGCGAGCGGATTACCCTTACTCTTCCCGCAGTCAACAAGTCTGATCGTATCTGGCTTCTTGTAGCAGGCGAGGCCAAGGCGGAAGCTGCCAAGCACGTCGTTGAAGGCGCTGAAGCCGAAGAATGGCCGGCTGCAGGCGTGCACGGTAAGGAGGAGACCATCCTCTTCCTTGCCGATGACGCCGCATCCGAGCTCTAGGCACGGCCGCCTAGCGCGCAGCCGAGCCATACTTGAGGCTCGGCGCCAAGAAAAAGCGCCGGTACCGCTTCCCCGCCCACAGTTCCCATAGGGAACCGAGAGGTTGGAAGCCGGTACCGGCGCTTTCGCTATTCCAGCTGGTGGCTTAAGCGAATGCCTGGATGAGGTTGAGGCCTACGATGCACGCAAGCCAGATAATTACCATGACCACGGTGTAACGGTCCAGGTTCTTTTCCACGACGGTCGAGCCGGACAGGTTCGACTGCACGCCACCGCCGAAGAGGCTGGACAGGCCACCACCTTTGCCCTTGTGCAGCAGCACAAAGATGGACATCAAAATAGCTGCGATGACCAAGATGATTTCCAGTGCCAAGACCATGAGGATAATCCTTATTTCTAACGTGCGCCCCTGCGGTTGACTCTCGCCACCCGCTAGCGCGGAATCGAACTTTTAAGCTTCGCGTACAGCAAAGCAATCACACCGGCCCACTGTACACGATGGCGCGGGCTGGAACCATTCCAACCCGCGCCTTTGCGCGAACCTGTGATAGGTGATAACTCCTGTTAGCTCAGGGCATTAGCTGCGTTGGCAGCCAACTTGGCAAACTCCTCGCCGACCAAGGAAGCGCCACCGATAAGGCCGCCGTCGACGTCAGGCTTGCTGACGATCTCTGCAACGGAATCAACCTTGACGGAACCGCCGTAGAGAATACGGATACCTGCAGCAACCTCCTCGCCTGCGAGCTCCTTTACGAGCTCACGGATGGCGGCGCAGACTTCCTGGGCATCGTCTGCAGAGGCAACTTTGCCGGTTCCAATCGCCCAAACTGGCTCGTAGGCGATGACGGTCTTGGCAAGCTGGTCTGCGCTCAGGCCAGCCAAAGAATTGCGGGTCTGGTTGACCACGTAGTCCACGTGGGTACCGGCCTCGCGTACAGCCAGCGGCTCGCCTACGCACACGATAGGGCTGATGCCATTGTCCAATGCTGCGGCTGCCTTTTCTGCAACGAGCTTATCGGTCTCGCCGTGGTACTGACGGCGCTCCGAGTGGCCCACGACCACCCAGCTGCAGCCGAGCTTGGCCAGCATCTTGCCAGATACTTCACCAGTGAATGCGCCGGACTCATGCTTAGAGATATCCTGCGCACCGTAGGTGACCTGCAGCTTGTCACCTTCTACCAGCGTTTGGATAGTGCGAATATCAGTAAACGGGACCATGTAGGCCACGTCGACCTTCTCGTAGTAGTCCTTTGGCAGGGAGAAGGCGAACTTCTGAACGGAGCCGATGGCCTCGACGTGGTCGAGGTTCATTTTCCAGTTACCTGCAATAAGTGGGGTGCGTGCCATGAATATTTCCTCTCTTTTGGCAAGTTGATCAGGCAGTTTTAGGCTTCCAGGACAGATACGCCCGGAAGCTCCTTGCCCTCGAGGTACTCGAGGGAGGCGCCGCCACCGGTGGAGATGTGGCTGAAGCCGTCCTCGTCCAAGCCCAGCATACGCACGGAGGCAGCGGAGTCGCCCCCACCGACGACGGAGAAGGAACCGTTGTTTGCGGTGGCGTCGATAATAGCCTGCGCTACACCAGCAGTGCCCTTGGAGAAAGCTTCCATTTCGAATACGCCCATCGGGCCGTTCCAGAAGACGGTCTTGGAAGAAGCAAGAACCTCTGCAAATTTTTCCACGGACTTTGGTCCAATATCCAGAGACATCCAGCCCTCAGGGATGCTATCGAGCTCGACCACCTGGGTCTCTGCATCCGCCGCGAACTTGCTTGCAGCAATCAGATCAACCGGAAGCACCAGCTTGTCACCAAAGCGCTCGAGCAGGTCCTTGCAGTTTTCGATCTGATCTTCCTGCAGCAGGGACTCTTGAACGTTGTAGCCCTTGGCAGCCAGCAGGGTGTAGCACATGCCGCCACCAATGATGACCTTGTCTGCCTTGCCGGCCAGTGCTTCAATCACGCCGAGCTTATCCGAAACCTTGGCGCCGCCGAGGACGACCACGTACGGGTGCTCCGGCTCCTTAGCTACCGTGGACAGAACCGACAGTTCCTTTTCTACGAGCTTGCCTGCGTAAGCCGGCAGGCGCTTAGCGACGTCATACACAGATGCCTGCGCACGGTGGACAACGCCAAAGCCATCGGAAACAAAAGCGCCGTTATCGGCTGCCAGAGCAACGAGCTCGTCAGCGAACTGGCCGCGCTCAGCCTCGTCCTTGGAGGTCTCACGAGGGTCGAAGCGGACGTTTTCTACCAACATCACGTCACCATCGTTGAGGCCGTTGGCACGCTCATGAGCGTCTTCTCCGGTGACGTCGCCGGCTAGGGCAACGTACTGGTCAAGCGCTTCAGACAGCGCTTCAGCTACTGGAGCCAAAGAGAACTTAGGGTTTACCTCACCCTTTGGACGACCCAGGTGAGCGGAAAGAATGACCTTTGCGCCACCTTCTACCAGTGCCTTGATGGTCGGAAGAGAAGCGTTAATACGTCCGGGATCGGTAATGTTTCCCTCTTCATCAAGTGGAACATTGAAGTCAGAGCGGACGAGGACGTGGCGGGATTCGACGCCCTCCTTGAGAAGATCGTCAAGTGTCTGGAAAGCCATTATTTACTCCTTAATTAATTCGGACGGGTTAAAAGGCTATAGATATAAGAATACCGGCCACGACGCAGCGCCGTTAAGGCTTGCATCGGGACCGGATTCTCATTGTTTGAGCTCTAGTTTAGAGCTTGTCTGCCACCAGGTTGGTCAGGCGAACGAGCTGGGAGGTGTAGCCCCACTCGTTGTCGTACCAACCCAGAACCTTGACCAGGTTGCCGTTGGAGACCTTGGTCATGCCGGAGTCGAAGATGCAGCCGTGCGGGGAGGTAACAATGTCGGTGGAAACCAGCGGATCCTCGGTGTATGCGAGGGTGTCCTTGAGCTCGCCCTCAGCAGCTTCCTTCAGGGCGGCGTTGATTTCCTCGGCGGTGACATCGCGGGAAGCGGTGAAGGTCAGGTCGGTAGCGGAGCCGGTGATAACCGGAACGCGCATTGCGTAACCATCCAGCTTGCCGTCCAGCTCAGGCAGAACCAGGGATACGGCCTTAGCAGCGCCAGTGGAGGTAGGCACCATGTTTACTGCAGCGGCACGGGCGCGGCGCGGATCCTTGTGCGGAGCGTCCTGGATGCGCTGGTCGCCGGTGTAAGCGTGAACGGTGGTCATCAGGCCCTTTTCAATGCCGAACTTGTCATTGAGAACCTTTGCCATCGGTGCCAGGCAGTTAGTGGTGCAGGATGCCGCGGAGATGAGGTTGTGGTTTGCCGGATCATAGGTGTCAGAGTTGACGCCATAGACGAAAGTTGCGTCTACTTCCTTGCCCGGAGCGGAGATGATGACCTTCTTGGCGCCCGCCTCGAGGTGAGCCTTGGCATCGTTGCCGTTGGTGAAGCGGCCGGTGGACTCGATGACGAGGTCTACGTTGTACTCGCCCCACTTGAGCTGCTTCGGGTCCTTCTCTGCGGTTACCACGATGCGGTGGCCGTTAACAGTAATGGACTCATCGTCGTGAGTAATTTCGCCATCGAAGCGGCCCAGTACGGAGTCGTACTTCAGCAGGTTAGCCAGCGAGCCGTTGTCGGTCAGGTCGTTTACTGCAACAACTTCGAGGTTGTTGTCACCCTGAGCGACTGCACGGAAAAAGTTACGGCCGATGCGGCCAAAGCCATTGATACCTACGCGGATAGTCACTGTATATCTCCTCAAAGAGTCGAGTAAATGTGTGTACGGGTATTAGCGCGGGTCCTTCAATGAAGTCTGTGTTTGAGAAGCGCCCGAACGTTTTCCCTTACATTGCCAATACTACCGAGCGATTTTTGTCAGCGCAGGCTCCCAGCAACCTTGAGAACTAGTGGATGACAGACTTTCCAAAAGCGCGTACACTCTTTCCGATCCTTTTTATTTCCCACATACAAACCCGCTGGATAGGCCCGAACACGTGGGTTTGTGTTGGGTTTACAGCGTTACCGTGAGATATATCACTGCCACGCTTTAGTGATTGCGCCCGCCTCTGTCCGATCGGACATTTCGCAGCATTACTGCTGGCACCTAATAAGACGACCGTATTGTTTCCGTGACACCCACCGCACGATATGCTTTCTGTACTCACTGGCTCACAAAGCGTTTAAGGCAACCCTGCCTGCTCTAGCGCCACCGTTGGTCACCGTGAGAATGCTTCATGTGCCCGTAATCTCCTACGGGCAAGACCACCGTAGAAATCAAGGACTTCTCTTGTTCGAAATAAATACCTCTGCTGTGGGTGACAGCCTCGGGCTTACCGCCCTGGTGGCGATTCTCCCGCTCATTGCATTCTTTATCATGCTGCTAGGCGTAAAGGCACGCGCGCATACTTCTGGCGCCGTTGCCCTGGCAGTATCCCTCATTATTGCCATCGCCGGCTTCTCCATGCCGGTAGATATGGCTTTGTCCTCTGCCGTACGCGGCGGGCTGTTCGGGCTCCTGCCCATTGTCTGGGTCATCATTACTGCAATCTGGTTCTATGAAATCACCGTAGCTTCCGGGCGCTTCGAGGACCTGCGCAAGACCTTTGACCTTTTGGGTGACGGCGATATTCGCATCCAGGCTATCCTCATCGCCTTCTGTTTTGGCGGTTTGTTGGAGGCCCTCGCCGGTTTTGGTGCCCCCGTAGCCATTACCGCGACCATGGTCATGGCCCTCGGTGTGAAGCCACTGCGCGCGGCTACAGTAGTTCTGATTGCTAATACCGCTCCGGTTGCTTTTGGCGCGGTTGGCATCCCCGTAACCACCGCTGGCGAGGTAGCCGGTCGCAGCGCCGAGCAAACCCACGACATCGCAGCACTTATCTCCTTGCAGGTGCTGCTCATCGCCGCCATCGTGCCATTCCTCATCGCCTTCATCTTGGATGGCTTCCGCGGTGTCAAGGAAACTGCCCCGGCTGCTGCCGTGATTGGCATTTCCTTCGCGTTGACTCAGTGGTTGACCGCGACTTTCTTTGCGTACCAGCTCACCAACGTCATCGCCTGCATCGTCTCTTTGGGCTGTGCTTTCGCCTTCCTCCGGGTATGGAAGCCGAAGGGCGTCAAGGAGTTGCGCGAGCGTCTCGAGCTGCCTGCCGCTGAGTCCACCACCGACCTCAACGGACGCCGTATCTGGATGGCGCTGCTTCCCTACGCCGTAGTGACCGTGGTCTTTGCCGTGGCCACCGCCGCCCCAGCCATCTTCGGATTCCTCAAGCTCCACTTTGCCTGGCCTTTGCTTGATGACGCGATTGTCGACGCCGACGGCAAGCTCATGGATACCAGCTTCAGCTTCAATGTCTTTGGCAATCCAGGTACGCTCCTGCTGCTCTCGGGCATTATTGTTGCGGTTGTCTACCACTACTTCAATGAAAATGGCCGCTACAGCCTAAGCTTTGGGCAGCCGGTAAGCGCCTTTGGGGACGTAGTCAGCCGCATGAAGTTCTCGGCTCTTACCATCATCCTGGTGCTGGCCTTGGCCTATACGATGAACTACTCCGGCCAGACTATTGCTATTGGTGAGTTCGTCTCTTCTGCCGGCAGCATCTTTGCGCTCTTCGCCCCAGTCCTGGGCTGGATTGGTACCGCGGTTACTGGCTCCGATACGTCTGCTAATGCCCTCTTTGCCAACCTGCAGGTTGCAGCGGCAGAGCGAATCAGCGTGAATCCTGACCTCATGCTCGCGGCCAATACCGCAGGCGGCGTTGTGGGCAAGATGATCTCCCCGCAGTCCCTTGCAATTGCGGCTACCGCCGTCAATATGGAGGGCAAGGAATCAGTCATCCTGAAGAACGTAGTGGGCTACTCCGTGGCCTTCCTGGCCTTTGTATGCGTCATCGTGTTCTTGATGACCAACGTCCTAGGATTCCTCGTGCCCTAGTCTTTAACGCTTCTGGCTAGCCGGTTGCGCACCTGCTAGCCGGGAAGGCACTAAAAATCTCCCCGCAGCTGCGCCTACCGCTTTGGTAGCCGCACTGCGGGGAGTTCTTTTAATGTAGGTGATTCCGAGGGTCAGGATTCGTTGAAGAGGTCATCTGTAATCGCTTGATTGGTATCGGGAATATCAAGCTCTTCGGCTCGTTTATCGGCCATCGACAGCAAGCGGCGAATGCGCCCGGCTACTGCGTCCTTGGTCATGGGAGGCTCGGCCAAGCGGCCTAGCTCTTCGAGCGAAGCCTCGCGGTGCTGAACTCGCAAGCGGCCCGCGTCTGCCAAATGCTCAGGAACATCATCGCCTAGGATCTCCATGGCGCGGTCAACACGCGCTGCCGCGGTAACTGCAGCGCGAGCAGAGCGCCGAAGGTTGGCGTCATCAAAATTGTCCAGGCGCCGCGAGGTATCGTGCGCCTCCCGCTTAACGCGCTTCTTTTCCCAGCTCATTCGAGTCTCCTGAGCACCCATACGCGTAAGAAGCGCCCCGATAGCATCACCATCGCGTACAACGACGCGATCTTCGCCACGAGTCTCCTTCGTCTTCGCAGAGATACCAAGGCGGCGGGCGCAGCCCACCAGTGCCAACGCAGCCTCTTGGCACGGGCAGGTTACTTCCAGCGCGGAAGAGCGGCCTGGCTCCGTGAGGCTGCCATGGGCAAGGAAGGCTCCGCGCCATGCTGCTTCGCTATCGGCTACGGTGCCGGAGATGACCTGCGGCGGCAGCCCCACTACTGCATGGCCGGAGCGGGTGATAAGGCCCAGCCGACGGGTCAGCTCTTTCGCACCGGTGGAGATGCGAACCGTCACGCGAGTCTTCTTGGTGGTTCCTGCCGGGCCGGCGACATGGCTTTCGGCAGTGATGCCATAGAGGTCATCAAGAGCGTTGATGAAGCGCCGTGCAATAGCGTGGCTTTCTAGCTCTAGCTCATAGGACATGCTGTCGCCGGAAATATCTAGGTCGCCGGCGAAGCGCAACATCGCCGCCAGTTCGGCAGCGCGAGCGGACTGGCGTGGCACAACGACAGCCGTCAATTCTTCTTTGACCTGGTCGGTCAATGGTGTGGTCACCTAGTTCGCCCCATTTCTTTTCTCACAGTCACAAAGTTCGCATACCGGCCAGAGCCATCGCTCCCAGCCCAGTGCGGTGAAAGGATTTCTGACATCATACCGCGCGCGCCCAGTCGACGTGCAGTCGGTCAAGCGCGATCGGCCGCACGCTAGCCGGAAGAGTAGGCGCCAGTTCTAATCGCGAGCGCTGCGATAGTCCGAATATAGGTCCAGAAGTGCTGTAGACAGCTTTTCAGGGTCATGCTTATTGATGCTGCGACCATTGGCATCAACTTGGCTCACATCCGCGAAGGTAGCGCGAGCGCCTAGGGACTGCGCGGCGCGCTGAATATAGACGCGCTCACTATCGGTGGGTAAAGCCGCCTCGTCCACCAAAATGCGGTCAATCCGCAGATCGGGGGCGTGTTGAGCGAGCACATGCAAGTGGCGCTCCGCGGAGAAACCATTAGTCTCACCGGGCTCGGCCGAAAGGTTCAAAACAACAACGCGCAGCGCATCGGAAGCAGAAATCGCATCCACTACCTCCGGCACGAGAGTATGTGGCAATACCGAACTAAACCACGAGCCTGGACCGATGGTGATGAGATCCGCGCGCTGGATGGCATCGAGCGCATCCGGATTCGCGCTGGGCTGTTCGGGCACGATGCGCACGCGCCGCACCTGGCCCGGCGTGGAAGCGACGGCAACCTGGCCGCGGACTTGGCGCATGACACGGGGGTCGTCGTCAAGCCCGGCTACGTCCGCTTCAATCTCTAGGGCCTGGTTGACTACTGGGAATACCCGCCCCTGGGAATTGGTAAGTTCTGCGATGGTATCCAGGGCAGCTTGATAATCGCCGAGCACATCCGTCAATCCCGCAATCATCAGATTGCCCACCGCATGTCCTGCCATCGCGCCATTGCCACCGAAACGGTGTTGCAAAGTTCGCGCCCACAAGTCCCCCACTGGGTCACTATTAGCCAAGGCAGCCAGCGCCATGCGCAGGTCACCCGGTGGGATGATTTCCAGCTCGCGGCGCAAACGGCCAGAGGAGCCGCCATCATCCGCGACCGTAACAATGGCAGAAATATCGGCCGCCTCGCTAAAGCGTGCGGACAGAAGGGTTTGATAAAGTCCATGGCCGCCGCCAAGGCAGACCATGTGTGAAGGATTGGTCATAAAAGCGTTAAAACTCCTGTGCTCTAACCTCGAGCGATATCCCTATGTAAGGTGCTGACGTCTAAGGTGTCATTGTCCCGCAGGCGCGCCGCAATAGCCTCTGCGACGGCAACGGACCGGTGGTGACCGCCCGTGCAACCGACGCCAAGCGTGATGAAGTTCTTACCCTCATGGCGGTAGCCATCCAGCATGGTGGAAAACATCTGCAAGAAATTGTCTACGAATTCCTGCGCCGCTGGCTGCGAGAGCACATAGTGGGCAACTGGTTCATCCGTACCGCGGTATCCGCGCAGTTCTGGAACCCAATAGGGGTTGGGCAGGAACCGCACGTCTACTACTAAGTCAGCATCGCGGGGCGAGCCATTCTTAAATCCAAAGGATTCCACGGTGACATGCTGCTTTGCATTTTGCATCTCACCAAAGGCGGCCTCAATGGCACGGCGGAGATCATGAATGGATAGGTTGGTCGTATCGATAATGATATCCGCATGGGAACGCACTTCTGCCACTGCCTGGCGCTCGCGTTGGATTCCTACTTTGAGCGTGTCCCCCTCCTGCAAGGGGTGGGTGCGCCGCACCGAATCGAACCGGCGGATGAGTACATCATCGCGAGCATCCAAAAAGAGCACGGTGGGCTTCATATTTAGTTCCGTAAGCTCATCCATAATCTCCAACAGAGACCCTGGGAACATGCGCGAGCGCACATCCGTTACGGCTGCTACCTTGCCCACCGGAGTTTCCTCTTGGTTGCACAGCTTGAGCAGGTCAACAATGGCGCGAGGCGGAATATTGTGGGCCACGTAGTAGCCCTTGTCCTCAAACACTTTGGCAGCGGAACTCAACCCGCCGCCGGACATGCCGGTTATCAAAATGGGTGGAGTTTCGAAATGCGTCATGCCCAACATTCTAGCGCTTTAGGATTCGCTGCCTCTAGGAGAATTCCACTTAGTTGCCCGCAGAATCATGCAAACTCTCGTAGACGGTCTGGGCCAGTTTTGGACCAAAACCGTTGACCTCACAGATCTCTTCCACAGTGGCGGCCTTGAGCTTTTTCACCGAACCGAAATGCTTGACCAGATCGGTGCGCCGTTGCGGCCCCAATCCCGGCACGGAATCGAGAACCGAGGAACGCATCCGCTTAGAGCGCTGCTGCCGATGGTAAGTAATAGCGAAGCGGTGGGCTTCATCACGAATTTGCTGCAGGAGGAAGAGCGCTTGCGAGTTGCGCGGCAAAATCACCGGCTCATCATCGCCGGGAACCCAGATTTCCTCGAGGCGCTTGGCCAGGCCCACTAGGGTCACATCCACGATGCCTAACTCATCAAATACCTCTTGAGCCGCGGCCACCTGGGGCGCGCCGCCATCCACGATGAAAAGCTGCGGCGGGTACGCAAAGCGACGACCCGCTTCGGCAGATTCTTCCGCCACCTTCTCCTCTGCAAAGGAAGACTCTTCTACTTCCTCATCGGGATGGGCGAGCTTATCTTGCTTATGGCGCTTAAACCGACGGCGCGTGATCTCTGCGATAGAACCGACGTCATCCGACCGGCCATCGCCAGCCGCCTCCTTAATGCGGTAGCGCCTATAGTCCGACTTCTTGGGCAAACCATCTTCAAAGACCACTAGAGAAGCAACCACATCTGTGCCTTGAATGTGCGAGATATCGGTACATTCGATGCGTAATGGGGCTTGTTCCATGCCTAGGGCTTCTTGAATATCCTGCAAGGCCGCCGAGCGTGCGGTGAGGTCTCCTACCCGCTTGAGCTTATGTTGGCGCAATTGCTCCTTGGCGTTTTTCTCCACCGTGGCCATAAGCTGTTTTTTATCGCCGCGCTGAGGAACGCGCAGGTCTACTTGGGCGCCGCGCAGCTCCTCCAGCAGCGCGACGACCTGCTCCGGTTCATCCGGCAGGGCCTGAACCAAAATCTGGCGTGGAATAACCTGCACGCGGCGGGATTTCATGTGCGATTCTTGGTCCACCCCGCGCCGCTTCACGTCCGCGGCGAGCGCAGCATCTTCCCGCGCCTCTTGTTTCTCGCGCTCTACCGCATCGGAATAGAACTGGATGAGGAAATTTTGTACCAACGCGGGCAGCGCGGGATCAGGCTGCCCCTCTTCCAAGGGCTCTGAACTCGCCTGATCGCCGGCGCGTTCGACTACCCAACCGCGCTGACCGCGAATGCGCCCATCGCGAACGTGGAAAATCTGTACCGCTGCCTCAAGTTCATCCGAGTTAAAAGCAATGAGATCAGCATCCGTGCCGTCTGTAAAGACCACGGCTTGCTGTTCCATGATCTTGTCAATAGCGCCCAAGTCATCGCGCAGGCGCGCAGCGCGTTCGAACTCTAGGTTCTCGGCGGCCTGCTCCATGTCCTGGGTGAGTTTGCGGCGCACTGAACCGGTGTTGCCATTCATGAAGGACACGAGATCGTTGACCGTCTCGCGGTGGTCTTCTTTGCTTACTCGGCCAATGCAGGGTGCATCGCATTTGCCGATATAGCCCAATAGGCACGGACGCCCGAGCCGCTCATGCCGGTTATAAACGCCCTTCGAGCAGGTGCGCATGGGAAAGACGCGGGTAAGCAGGTCCAAGCTTTCCCGCACGGCCCAGGCATGAGAGTAGGGTCCGAAATAGCGCACTCCTTTGCGCCGCGGGCCGCGGTAGAAGAAGGCGCGAGGGACCGTCTCCCCGACCGAAACCGCGAGCATAGGATAGGTCTTATCGTCGCGGTACATGACGTTGAAGTGCGGATCAAAGCGCTTGATCCACGTGTACTCCAACTGCAAGGCTTCCACCTCGCTGGCAACTACCGTCCACTCCACCGAGTTGGCGGTAAGCACCATTTGGCGCGTGCGTGGGTGCAGTTGCGTGATGTCCTGAAAATAGTTGGACAGCCGAGCGCGCAGGTTCTTGGCTTTGCCCACGTAGATAACGCGGCGGTTTTCATCGCGGAACTTATAGACGCCCGGGTCGGTGGGGATGGTACCAGGAGCCGGGCGGTAGGTGGTGGGGTCAGCCAATTGTTAATCCTGAGGCATGTACTTGGCTTCCACGTCGCGGAAGCGGCGGACGTTGTCGATGACGGTGTCCTTATCGCCAGATTGCAACGCCCAGACGGGGACGAATTCGAATTCGGGCAGCTCAAGGCGTGCCATACGCTGGCCTACGGGGAAGGAAAGTCCGTAGACCACCTGCCACGGATAAAAGCGCGTGCCCACGATATTGCGGACCTCTACCCCATCCTCATTGGCGCGCAAGCGTGGACGGTTAAGAGCGATCCAGGACAGAACGGAAATCAGAACACCAACGCCAGGGAAGGCGAATTTATCGATGGTAGTCACGTGCGCACCGGTAAAGGACACATCCAAGGTGATTCCCATGAAGATATGGATGGCCATAACGAGGATCACCCAGGCGATAGCCACCTTGCGGAGGAAAGGCGAGGTTGCCGTAAACTCCCATGGCTTAGACGTGGTCTGGGCGAAGGGATCGGCACTGGTATAGGCCAATACTTCGGCGTCGCTAAGCTGGCGGCTGTGCTGCGGATTCTTTGGGGCCTGCGCCTCGTTCATGTGCATACTCCTTTGGGGCGCGCCCCGCCGGCCACCTTAGTGGTCAAGCATCGGGCGCTGACGCATTGCTAGCGGTTACTTCTGTGCTGCGTTTAGTGTACGCAACTGCAGCGCGGTATCTAAAGCTGCAATCATAGCTTCGGCGCCCTTGTTTTCTACCGAATCTGCAAAACCGGCACGGTCGATGGCTTGCTGCTGGTCGTTGACTGTCAGCACACCGTTAGCAACCGGGGTGGATTCATCGAGCGAGATGCGAGTCAGCGCCTGGGTGACAGAGTCGCATACGTAATCAAAGTGCGGGGTGCCGCCACGGATAACGCAGCCTAGCGCCACCACGGCATCGTAGGCACGGGCTGCTGCTTGGACCACAACGCCAAGTTCCAGCGCACCTACCACTCGGTATTCGTCAACCTCGGCCCCATTATCGGTTGCAGTCTGCACCGCCTGGGCATGGAGCTGGTCGCAGATTTCTGCGTTCCACGTAGCAGTAACCACGGCAACGCGCAGTCTACTGCCATCTACCTGGGCAATATCAGGCAGGCCTTCTTTACTCATCGCTATCCTTTCAATCGCACGTCAAAGATTTATTTATGTTCGGCGTCCCACTGGGCAACCTGCGGAAGGTCGTGTCCCATGCGGTCGCGCTTAGTACGCAAGTATTCAATATTATCCGCGTGTGCTGGGGTGGCCAGCGGCGTGTGGTGGCTGGCATCCACACCAAAGCCGCTCAGACCTTCGCCCTTATGCGGATTATTGGTCAAAAGGTTTGCGGATTCGATGCCGAGATCGCGAAGGATCTGCCCGGCCACGGAATACTCGCGGGCGTCCTCGGGCAGTCCCTGCTCTAGGTTGGCATCGACGGTGTCCATGCCCGAATCCTGCAGGCGGTACGCCTCCAACTTATGCAAAAGCCCGATGCCGCGTCCTTCCTGACCACGCAGGTAGATGACCACGCCGCGGCCTTCCTGGCTGATAAGGCGCATGGATTCATGCAGTTGGGGCCCGCAATCGCAGCGCCGTGAGCTAAAGGCATCACCGGTTAGGCATTCGGAATGGACGCGCACCATAACGTCGCGTGCGCCGCGCAGTTGGGCGGGATCCCCAGCGACCAGCGCAACGTGCTCCTGCCCGTCTACCTCATGGCGGTAACCGATGGCGGTGAAGTGACCATATTCGGTGGGTAGCTCAGTGGCAACCTGGCGGGTGACCTGCGTTTCATTATGGCGGCGCCACTCGATGAGCTGCGCGATAGAGATCATGGAGAGCCCATGTGTATCGGCAAAGCGGCGCAACTCTGGCGAGCGTGCCATATCCGTGGGGTCATCCTCGGAGACGATCTCGCACAGCACACCGGCCGGGCGCAGGCCCGCCAAACGGGCCAGATCAATGGAAGCCTCAGTATGGCCGTCGCGCTCCAGAACGCCACCTGGGCGGGCGCACAGCGGCACCACGTGACCTGGCCGGGTGAATTCGCCGGGCGTGGTGTTTGGGTCTGCCAGACGCCGGATGGTTTCTGCGCGCGAAGTCGCAGAAATACCGGTACTGCCCGTTGCTGCGTCCACGGTCACCGTATAGGCGGTGCCGCGCACATCCTGGTTGACCGCCAGCATCGGCGGAAGGTTCAGGCGGTTGCAATCGTCTGGCAATAAGGGTGCGCAGATATATCCAGAGGAATAGCGCACCATGAAGGCTACGAGTTCCGGGGTGGCTAGCTCCGCGGCGAAAATCAGATCGCCTTCATTTTCGCGATCCTCATCATCGATGACAACAACCGGCTTACCAGCGGCGATATCCGCGATGGCCTGGTCGATGGAATCTAGACGGATGGAATTATCACTCGCGCTCATAAGGTAGCAGTCTAGTCCTTAGCCTCAAGGGGTTGAGCTTCGGGGTGAAGCATCTTTTCTACATACTTGGCCAGCACATCCACCTCGAGATTTACCTCTCCTCCCACCGGCAAGGCGCCATGAATAGTATCGCGCAAAGTGGTGGGGATAAGGGATACCTCGAACCAGTCTGGGCCCACGGCGCTCACAGTCAGCGAGGTGCCGCTCACAGCAATGGAGCCCTTTTCCACGACGTATCGGGAAAGCTCCGACGGCAAGCTAAACCGCAGCACATCCCAGTTCTCGGAGTTAGTTCGGCTCTGCAGCGTAGCGGTGCCGTCCACGTGGCCTTGCATAATGTGCCCGCCCAGCCGGGTGGTGGGAAGCAGCGCCGGTTCGACATTGACCGGATCGCCCTCGGCAAGGCGCCCCAGGGCGGTGCGGTCAAGGGACTCCTGCATCACATCCGCACAAAAAGTATCGGCCGACAGATCCGCCACGGTAAGGCATACGCCGTTAATGGCAATGGAATCACCCAGTGCGGCCTCCGCAACGGTACGCGGGGCACGAATGCTCAAACGCAGCGCGTCTGCATGCGGTTCCATTGCCTCCACGGTGCCCAACTCTTGTACTAGCCCAGTAAACACGTCCAACCTTTCTCGCTCACTGCTTTGTCCAGCGCCTAGCGCACGTATTCAATAAGAACGTCATCACCCAGCGCCTTCATTCCCACCCGGCGGAAACGGGTGGCTTCTGCCAGCGTCTGGGTCACGGGGTGCGCGAGCACGCCGCGACCTTCGCCCAGCAAAAGTGGCGCAATATAGGCGGAGATGGCATCCACCAAGTCAGCCTTGAGAAAGCTGCTGGCCAGGCCTGCGCCTCCTTCCACGAGGACGTCGCGGGCACCGGTGGCGTAGAGTTCGTAGAGAGCTTCTTCGATGCTGTCGTACTGCTCGTACCCCAACTCGCGCAGGTGGCTTGCTGCATCGCCCGCCGATTCCAAATCACGCTTGCCAATGACCACCCGGCGGGGCTGGTGCGCGCGCAAGCTGCCGTCGCTCAAGCGCGCGGTGAGCGAGGGATTATCAGCCAGCGCCGTACCGGTACCTACCACGATGGCATCGCGGTGCGCCCTATCGGCATGCACCCAGTCACGCGCTGCCTCGCCCGTAATCCATTGGCTGGTTCCATCGGCCGCGGCCGTAAAACCGTCCAGCGTTTGCGCGAACTTCAAGGTGACGTGGGGCCGTTGGGTGCGCACGGCGAATAGCCATGGCACCAAAGCATCCTCGGCGTGCGGGGGCTTTTCTAGCTTGGCGACGTCCACTCCAGCCCCCGCCAGTACTTCTGCTCCACCCGCAGCCTGCGGGGTGGGATCGGCGTGGAGGTAGTACACGCGAGCCACGCCGGCATCGATAAGCGCCTGCGCACAGGGACCCGTGCGGCCGGTGTGCGCGCAGGGTTCCAAGGTGACCACGGCCGTGGCCCCGCGCGCCTTATCTCCGGCCTCACGCAACGCCATGACCTCGGCATGCGCACCTCCTACGGGCTGGGTGGCGCCGACGCCCACAATTTCCCCGGCTGGGGACACGATGACCGCGCCTACCGGTGGATTAGGGCTCGTGGTTCCGCGGACCTCAGCACCCGCGGCCATTGCGCGCAATAGCGCTGCGGAGATGTTGCTGTCTTGTAGCCCCGCGCCCATTAGGCACCAGCCGCCAGATCACGCAGCTGCTTCACGACGCCGGCGGGATCGTCCGACTTGAATACGGCTGAGCCTGCCACGAAAGCGTCGCAGCCCGCCTCGGCGGCTGCCCCGATGGTCTCGGGTGAAATACCGCCATCGATCTCGATGACGGTATCAAGGCCCTGATCATCAATGCTGCGGCGCAACTTACGGACCTTCTCCAGCATCTCCGGCATGAACTTTTGCCCACCGAAGCCAGGCTCCACAGACATCACGAGCACCTCATCGAAATGGTGCAGCTTATCTAACCACGGTTCGATGGCGGTGCCTGGCTTGATGGAAAAGGCCGCACGCACGCCCAAATCGCGGATGCGCTGGGCCAAGTCCACTGCCGCCTGGTCATCGGCGACGGCCTCCACGTGGAAGATAATCGTATGTGCGCCCGCCTTGGCATAGGTCTCCACCCACTTTTCGGGTTCCTCGATCATGAGGTGGACATCTAGTGGCTTATCGGTGCTGCGATGGACCGTGGCCGTGATATCTGGGCCGAAGGACAGGTTGGGCACAAAGTGCCCATCCATAATGTCCACATGGACCCAGTCTGCGGTATCAATCGCCGCTAGTTCCTCGCCCAAGCGAGAAAAATCGGCAGCCAGGATGGAAGGGGAAATGATCGGTGCGGACATGCCCACCAGTCTATCGCGATTAGTCGGCTGCGCGGCGAAGCGCCGCAAAGAACATGGCGTCGGTACCGTGCCGATGCGGCCACATCTGCACGGATTTCTCATGGCCCACATCGCCCATATCAGGAATGAGAGCATGTGCATCGAGTTCTTCGGCGCCGAGTTCGCGCACGGCGCGGTCAACGATGCCCCGGGTTTCGCGCAGATCTGGCGAACACGTGGAGTAGATAACCACACCACCTGGACGCACCAGGTTTAATGCGGAAGACAAGAGCTCGAATTGCAGCTGGTTGAGCTCAGCAATATCGGCCTCCGACTTGCGCCACCGCGCCTCTGGGCGGCGACGGAGCGCGCCAAGGCCGGAACAAGGGGCGTCGACAAGCACGCGGTCAAAGCCCTCTCCCACGCCGGGATTTCGGCCATCTGCCACACGAACGTCTACGGGCAAGTCGCTCACCGTCTTTTCAATCAGCGCCGCTCGGTGCGGAGATACCTCCACTGCATCAACATGCGCGGAGTCGATGCGGGCAAGCGCCCCCATCAAGGCCGCCTTTCCGCCGGGACCGGCGCAGAGATCCAGCCACCGGCCGGTGTCCTCGCCCTCGAGGGGCGCCTCGCATACCGCGCGGGCAATCAGCTGCGAACCCTCGTCCTGCACGGCCGCCAATCCTTGGCGCACGGGTTCCAATTGGCCGGGGTCACCGGATTCCATGTACACCGCATAAGGGGAATAACGCCCCTCCTCATTGCCGGTCATCAGGGCCAATTCCTCGGCCGAGATTTCCCCTGGGCGAGCCACCAGATGCACCGAAGGTCGATCCGAATCCGCCGCCAGGGCAGTCTCCAACTCCCCAAGGCCCAACACGCGGCTAAACGATTCCGCAATCCAGGTGGGGTGGGCATGCTTAAAGGCGATGCCGGCGATTTCCCCCTGTGGAGCGAGCTTGTCCAGCCAAGCCTTGGCCGGCGTCCGCGTAATGGTGCGCATGATGCCATTGGCAAAGCCTTTGGCCTTGACTTCACCGGCGGCTTCTACCAAACGAACGGTGGTATCAACCGCCGCGTGTGGCTCCACGCGGGTATAAAGAACCTGATAAGTGCCCAGGCGCAAGGCATCAACCACGGCGGGGGAAATGGCCTCGAGGCCGCGCGAAGAGCACTCCGCGATGACGGCATCAACTACGCCAAGGGTGCGCAGCGTGCCATAGGTGATTTCGGTGGCGAAGGCGGCGTCGCGCCCCTTGAGCTTTTGCTTGCGCAGTGCCTTGGGCAAAATGAGGTTAGCGAAGGCATCATCATCGCTTACCCTGCGCACCACGTCGAAGGCGACCGAACGCGGCGCATCCACGCCCGCGGCCAGCGCGGCCTGAATCAGACCGCCTTCCTGGCGCTTGCCGGGACGCTGGCCCTTAGCAGCCTGCCGGCCCCTATGCTGCCCACCGCGGCCGCCACGCTGCTGCCGTTGCGGGCGGCCACCGCGGCCCTTCGCACCAGTGGATTTGTGGGAGTCCTGCGGCTTGCCCGCCGGGGACTTATCCCCGGACTTGCTGCGGGAACGGAAACCACCACTCATTGAAACTTCACCTCGGCATCCTTGCCTAGTCCGCGGGCCCAATCGGCCGCATTCATCATCTTCTTTCCCGGAGGCTGGATTTTACCCAGCTGGACTGGCTGCGAACCGGTACCGATGAATACGGCTTTCTTGGCAATGTGCAGCTGCCCTGGTTCTAGTTCCTGTGGAACCGCCGCCTCTTCTATGCGGCTGACCGGTCCAATCTTCACGCGGGCCTCGTCCCACATGGTCCATGCACCCGGCCCAGGCGTGTGTGCGCGAATATGCCGATCGATGGCAAAGTCCGGTTGGGCCCACTCCACGCGTGCCTGCGCGGTAGAGATTTTCGGTGCATAGGTAGCCTCCCCCTGCTGCGGCTGCGCCTCCAGCTGTCCCGCCGCTAGGCCATCCATGGTGGCCACGAGCAGATCGCCGCCGGAATAGGCAAGGCGCGTCAACAGGTCATCGGCAGTATCGGTTCCTTTAATCTCCTCCGTCACGGTGCCGAGCACCGGGCCGGTATCAAGGCCCTCCTCAATGCGGAAGGTTGATGCGCCGGTCACGTCATCGCCTGCGGCAATGGCAGCCTGCACCGGGGCCGCGCCGCGCCATGCCGGAAGCAAGGAAAAGTGCAGGTTTACCCAGCCATGCTGTGGTAGTTCCAGCAGGTCCTTAGTCACCAGATTGCCGTAGGCCACCACCGGAATCGCCTCAGGCTGCAATTCCTTTAAGCGGGCGCGCAGCGCCTGCCCATCCTCCGAGTCAGGGCGCAGGGTGGTTGGGGTCAATACTTCAATGCCATGTTCTTGGGCGAGCGCCTTCACTGGGCTCGGGTGAAGAGTGCGGCCGCGGCCCTTCTTCGCGTCTGGGCGAGTGATTACCGCCACCACCTCGTGCGACGAGGCAAGCAGCTTTTCCAAGGCTACAACGGCTGGCTCAGGGGTACCGGCAAAAATAATCCGCATGCGGGGAAACTCTCCTCTTAATATCGTTCAAAATACTAGGCTACAACGCCGCAACGCTGCCGCCACAGCGAGTGGGCTACGAGGCGTTAAACCACTCGGATTCACGGATGGCGCGCATGGCCTCCTTGCGCACTGGCGCCTCTAGGCGTTGTAGGAAGAGCACCCCATCGAGGTGGTCGGTCTCATGCTGGATGCACCGAGCCATCAGTCCTGAGGCCACCATGGACACAGGGCGCCCCTCAATATCCTGGCCAGACACAAAAACCTGGTTGAACCGCGTGGTTTCCGCGCTAATTCCCGGAATGGATAGGCATCCTTCCGGGCCTGTTTGCTGCTGCTCTCCCACCGGAGTCCAGACCGGGTTAACAATCGCCCCGCGCAGCCCAGATTGGGTATGCGAGCAGTCATAGACAAAGATGCGCTTCAAAATCCCCACCTGATTAGCCGCTAGCCCTACTCCTCCGGCGTTATCCATGGTCTCGAGCATATCGCTCGCCAAAGCACGCAGACCGGCATCAAATTTACTAATTTCCTCCGCGCGGCTACCCAAGACTGGGTCGCCGTAGATACGCAGCTCTCGAAGGGACATGGCAATCACACCTTTCTCATGGCACCGAGACCAAGCCGGCCGGCGGTGGCGGCTTCCTCCGTCGAGACTAGCGCATGAGCACCTATGGTCCCGATATGGCTAACCCACGTGGATGGGGTCAACCACGATGCGCAAAGGCAGGTCATCCTTGCGGGCGCTGCGCGCGGCGTTGGCGCTGCGCAATGCCCGCCCCAATTGGGAACGCGGCCCCAGCGGGGTGCGCACGACCAGTCGCTGCGGTGGGCCAAAGCGCTGGCTATCGTAGTCACCAGGCAGGCTCTGCCCCGGTGGAAGGGGAACTGGGCCCAAGACCTCCGCGTGGTCTGGAAGATCCACAAGCTCGGCAAAGCCATCTAGGGATGCATCCGCACCGTCGATGGCAGCAAAATGCACCGCGGGTGGGAAGCGCACTTCGCGCCGGGCAGCAAGCTCTGCCGCGGCCGCGCCCACCATATCCCAACGCAGGAAATGCTGGACTACGGTGAGCGACTCATCGGCGGCCAGGATTACTCGACCACCCTTGAAATGCGGCTGCACCAAGGTAGCCGCCTGCGCCCACTTCGCTAGGGTATCCTCCGTGGCACGCAGGTCTTGCCGGTTGAGCAATGCCCCGGCATCCAAGAGCAACGCCGCGCCATAGGCACCATCTTTTACTTTCGGTTCCGCACCAGGGGTGGCAATCACCAGCGCCGGCGCATTGTCCACCGCATCGAGCACCTTGTTTCCGCCCGAGACCACCACCCGCGTATTGGGAAAGGCCCGGCCCATTTCTTCCGCAGTGCGCTCCGAGCCCAACACGATGGCCCGCAGGCGCGGAGACCCGCATTCGGTGCACCGATGCCGTGCCTCGATTCGGCCGCACCAGCGGCACGTAGGCATTCCTGCTTCTTCCGAGCCCGCGCTTGCCGACGCCCCCTTGGGCGGCAGCCCCAATGGCCCATTGCAATGCCGGCAGCGAGCCGGCGCTCGGCACTGGCCACAGGCCAAAATGGGTGCATACCCCTTGCGCGGTACCTGCACCAGCACCGGCTCTCCCCTATCCAGCGCCTGGTGGGCGGCTTGGAAGGCCTGTGCTTGCACTTTTGTGGTGCCGCCCCGCAGGTCGCGGGCGATCGATAGCCCAAAGGACCCGACCGCCTCGATAGCCGGGCAACGCGCCGTTATGGTTTGCTCTTTGGCCACCACATCGTGCGCCCATCCGGATTCCACGAGGAGCTGTGTCTCCGCCGTCCGCGAGTGGTTGGCCAAAACCATGCTGCAGCCTTCGAAGGCTGAGCGGGTGGTGAGCACTTCCCTCGCGTGAACATAGGGCTTGAGGTTGTCGACCAAATTATCATTGCCATCATCAAGGATCACCGCCAGCTGCAGGTCTTTGACCGGGGCAAAGGCAGCGGACCTGGTGCCAATGACCACGCGCGCTTGGCCCACTAGTGCAGAGAGATAGCGGCGATAGCGCGCCTGCGGGCCCATGCTATTAGTCAGCACCGTTATCTGCTTTGCCCCAAGTACCTGGCGCAGCGCGGCCTCTACAGCATCGACGCTCTTTTGGTCCGGGGCGACGAGGAGAACTCCGCCACCGCCAAGCGCCACTTTGGCAGCGAGGGCAGCGAGCGCATGTGCCCAATCATCGCCCGGGGCGATTTGCCAAGCGGCACGGGCGAGCTTGCCGGCCAGAATCGAATCGACGAAAGCCTCGCCATGTTGATAGGCCGACCAGCCTGATAGGTCGGGCTCGCTCGTGGTGCCGAGCTCCTCCCACGGGGTCTCTAAATCGGATTCCTCCGCCTTGGCGTGCCGCGGCGGGATAGCAGAGCGGATAATGTCCGAGCGCACGCCGCCGTAGCGGTCTGCCAGGGCGTCGACAAGCCGGGCCAGCTGCGGCGGATAAACCTGGAAGGGTGAGATAATGCGCTCGATAAAGCGCAGGTTGCCGCCAAATTCGGAGTCATGCCGGCGTTCTAAAACAATCGCGTCCACCAAGCGCCCATTGAAGCGGATGCGCACCTTAATCCCCGGTTGGGCGTCCTCCGAATCTGCCTCTTGTACGAGGTAATCAAATCCCCGGTCTAGGTGCGCGACGCCTAAAAGAGGCAACACCCGCGCAACCGGCTTCCGGGTGGCGGGTGTTTTCTTAGGCATAGGCCTCGATTCTACAGACCAGCGGCAGCACGCAATGCTTCCACTCGGTTCAACTGCTCCCACGGCAGCTCAACGTCGGTCCGTCCAAAGTGACCGTAGGCCGCAGTTTGCGCATAGATGGGGCGCAACAGATCGAGCTCGCGAATGATAGCGGCCGGGCGCAGGTCAAATACCTGATTTACCGCAGCCTGGATATTCGCATCGCTCAGGCCTTCCTTGGCAGTACCGAAGGTCTCCACGTACAGACCCACCGGCTTTGCGCGGCCGATTGCATAAGCCACCTGGACTTCAGCGCGATCTGCCAAGCCCGCGGCGACGATATTCTTAGCCACCCAGCGCATGGCATAAGCAGCGGAACGGTCCACCTTGCTCGGGTCCTTGCCAGAGAACGCGCCGCCGCCGTGGCGAGCCATGCCGCCGTAGGTATCGACGATGATCTTCCGGCCGGTAAGACCGGCATCTCCCATCGGACCGCCAAGGATGAAGGAACCGGAAGGGTTGACCAACAAGGTCGTGTCTTCGGTGTAGTACTTCTCCAAGCCGGCGTCCTTGATAACCCATTCAAGGACCTCACTGCGCAAGGGGCCTTCCAACCAAGCGCTATCGACCTCGGCATCGTGCTGCGTGGAAATCACCACGGTATCCAGGTGGGACGGCTCATTGTCATCGGTGTAGGCAAAGGTCACCTGGGTCTTGCCATCCGGACGGAGGTGATCGACGATGCTTTCCTTGCGTACCTGCGTCAGGCGGCGGGACAGGCGATGCGCCAAAGCGATGGGCAGTGGCATGTACTCAGCGGTCTCATTAGAGGCATAGCCGAACATCAGACCCTGGTCGCCTGCGCCAGCGGTATCGTTTTCGGCGTCATAGTCCTCGTCATGGGCGCGGGCTTCAGTGGAGTTGTCCACTCCGGCGCCAATTTCCTGGGACTGCTCGCCAATGGCGATATTCACGCCACAGGTGTTGCCATCAAAGCCGACTTCCGAAGAAGTAAAGCCGATGGACTTAAGGGTATCGCGCACCAGCGCCGGGATTTCCACGTATGCCTCGGTGCGAACCTCGCCCACCACGTGGACCTGGCCGGTGGTTACCAACGTCTCAACGGCCACGCGGGATGCTGGATCCTTTTCAAGCAGGGCATCAAGGATGGCGTCAGAAATGGCGTCACAAATCTTATCGGGATGGCCTTCTGTCACGGACTCGCTGGTAAAAAGACGAGTTGCCACTGCAGCGTTATCAGTCACAAAAACTTCCTTTGTTCTCACTGTTGATTCGATGCTGTGGGTTTTCTACGCCCAAGCCTAATACCTCGCAATCCTAGACCAAGCGGTCTATAAATGCAATTTTAGTTGTCTACACCTGAAACATTTCATTCACAGCCAAAAGAATCTGAGCGGCAACAACCTGCTTCGAGCCATGCTCCACGCGTTGTGGCGCGCAATCCGGACGCAAAATCCACCCTTCATTGGACTTTTGACCAAAGGTTTTTCCTCGCCCGACCTCATTGGCCATGAGCACGTCGCAGCCCTTACGCGCAAACTTTTCCTGGGCATAGTCCAAGGCGGACTTCTGGGCATCGCCAGTTTCGGCGGCGAACCCTACAATCACGCACTCGGCAGGAATTTCCGAGCGCTCGCGCGCAGCGACGAGCCCTTTGAGCACATCCGGGTTTTCCACCAGATGGAGCGTCGAGAGTGCATCGTCTGCCTGTCCCTTCTTCATCTTTGATTCGGCAACCTGCGCGGGACGGAAGTCAGAGACTGCAGCGGCCATGATCACCACATCCGCATCGCGGGACTCCTCGCGCATGGCGTCCTCCAACTCACGGGTGGAGACAATGTGCCGGAGCTTCGCGCCGCTCGGCACAGGAAGTTGTGCTGTATTACCCGCCACGAGGGTGACCTTGGACCCCATCTGGGCGGCCCATTCCGCGAGTGCAAATCCCTGCCTGCCGGAAGAACGATTACCCAAGTAGCGGACCGGATCCAGCTCTTCCTGGGTGCCGCCGGCTGATATGACGACCTTCTTGCCCTGCCAGGTGTGTTGCACTCGGTAGCCCGCCAGTTCAGTACGGACAATCTCCGCAATCTGTTCCGGCTCCGGCAAACGACCCGGGCCAGAATCTTTGCCGGTTAGGCGGCCATGGGCGGGCTCGATGACGGTGATACCGCGACGTCGCAAAGTAGCCACGTTGTCCTGCGTAGCGGGGTTATGCCACATCTCAGTGTGCATGGCCGGGGCCACAATAACCGGGCACGTCGCGACCAATACGGTGGCTGTGAGCAAATCGTCGGCTCGGCCTGCAGCCAACCGCGCGATAAGGTCTGCGGTGGCGGGCGCAATGACCACTGCATCCGCATGCTGCCCTACGTTGACGTGCTGTACCTCATCCACGGCCTCAAACACACTCGTGGAGACTGGATGGCCGGATAGAGCCTCAAACGTAGCCGCGCCCACGAAGTTCAGTGCACTTTCCGTGGGGACAACGCGGACATCATCGCCCGCTTCCCTGAGATTGCGCACAAGGTGGCACGCCTTGTAGGCGGCGATGCCGCCAGCGACGCCCAGAACAATATTGCGAGAGGTATCTTTATCAGTCACACCGCACGATGGTACCTGCCGACATAGAGAAAGGCTCCACCCGCCGCGACCAAGAGGTGCACCCCAAACCGGGGATACACGTCTGTGGCGGCGCGTGGAGCCTTAAAGCTATTACACGCTTAGTGCTAGCTACTTGCCTTCCTCGTGGTCAAGCAAGCCAGCATCAATCTCGCGCAATGCGATGGACAAAGGCTTTTCGCCTGGCTCTGGGGTAACCAGCGGGCCTACGAACTCGAAGACACCTTCATCCTGCTCTTGGTAGTAGCTATTGATCTGGCGTGCGCGCTTAGCGGCAAAGATGACCAAAGCGTACTTAGAGGAAACCTTATCCAAAAGCTCATCGATCGGGGGATCAGTAATGCCGATCGGATCATCAAATACTGGCTCCGCCTTTGCGGCTTCAGTGTTAGAAGGGGTGGTCACGTTAGTCACATGCACCTTTACATTGATTGAAGATGGTCAAAAAGGAGGTCTATGCCCGCAGGATATCACTAATGGCAGCTACTGCCTCGTCCAAATCCTCGTTCACAACGACGTGATCGAACTCGTCCTGTGCGGCTAGTTCCTCATGCGCAGTTTGCAACCTACGGTCAATGACGTCTTGTGGCTCGGTACCGCGGCCGGTGAGCCGCTCCACAAGTACCTCCCATGACGGGGGTGCCAAAAAGACCAGGTCTGCCTCCGGCAGCGCTTTCTTAACACTCCGAGCACCCGCGAGGTCAACCTCAACAAGTACTGGGCGGCCAGCGGCCAAAGCTTCCTCTACCGGCTGGGCGGGCGTTCCAGAGCGCTGCAATCCGCCGTGGATATCAGCCCATTCGAGCATCTCCCCGGCATCGATTCGCTGCTGGAAGGCTTCTGGGGTGACGAAGAAGTAGTCGACACCGTCCTGCTCCCCGGGGCGGGGCTGGCGCGTGGTCATAGACACGCTGAAGTACAGCCCCTCGACGTCACTGCGCAGACGCGAAACTACGGTGGATTTTCCCACTGCGGAAGGCCCCGCCAATACGACGAGGCGCCCGCGTGCAGTTGCGTCAGCCATGGTTGTGACTATTCGCCGTAGCCGAAACGCTCGAGGAGAGCACGACGCTGACGCTCACCTAGGCCGCGCAGACGGCGGGTCTGAGCAATCTCCAGGTCCTCCATGATTTCCTTAGCCTTGACCTTGCCAACCTTCGGCAGAGCCTCGAGGAGTGCAGAAACCTTGGTCTTGCCGATGATCTCATCGGTCTCAGCCTTTTCGAGCACGTCCTTCAGGTCGGTCTCGCCGCGCTTGAGCGCAGCCTTGAGCTCGGCGCGAGCCTTTCGGGCCTCAGCGGCCTTTGCGAGAGCTTCCTTGCGCTGCTCATCAGTCAACTTTGGAAGGGCCACGGGTTTCCTCCGATTCATTAGATTGATTCTGTTACGTCTAGTACTTGGTACCAGATTACGGCTGCCTAACGCAGTTTATACACCGCGGAAAGTCATCAATAACCTTCGAGCAAACCGACTTCTGGCAATCCTAGCACTGCTCATTGAACGGTGACGATTAGCGGGTCCAAAAGCACGCCTATTTTAGCACGTCACCGCACATACCTTAAACAAAGTACCAGGTAAACGGCGCGGCCGTTAATCAGCCACGCCGCCCCTTTTAGTCCCGGAACTCGGCCGCCACCTGAGCAACCGCTTTGCGCAGGTCAGCGACGTCAGGCCCCTGCTCCAGCACTGCTCGAGACACATTGGCGAATCCCAGCGATGGACGAGCAGAAACAATGCCGTGCACCTGCTCTGGGCCGGCGCCCTGAGCGCCAACACCGGGCAGAAGAACCGGTCCATTGAGCGCATCGAGGCGCGGTGGATTGTCCAACGTAGCGCCGACGACTACGCCGACATCGCCAGGCTTGTTAGCCTTCTGCGCCTCGACATTGAACGCGGCGCATTCATCGACGACGCCCTGAGCGATAGTGCTTTCCTCGCCCACCGGGACCGACTGGATGGCACGTGCCTCCGGGTTGGAGGTAGCCGCCAAGACGAATACACCGCGGCCGGTTTCTTCGGCCTTGGTGAATACCGGCCCGAGTGCACCAACGCCTAGATAGGGCGACACGGTCACAGAGTCTGCGCGCAGCGGCGAACTATCGCCGAGCCATGCGTCTGCGTAGCCGGCCATAGTGGAGCCAATATCGCCGCGCTTGGCATCGGCCACAGTTAGGCAGCCCGCTTCGCGCAGGGCGGCCAGAACGTCTTCGAGGACCGCAAAACCCTGGGAGCCAAAGCGCTCAAAGAAAGCAACCTGTGGCTTTACCAAGGCAGCGGTATCGCTAAAGGCTTCAACGCAGCGCATGCTAAAGGTCCGCAAACCATCAGCGGTGGGCTCCAGCCCCCACTTCTCCAAGAGATATGGGTGTGGGTCGATGCCGACGCACAGACGCCCACGTTCCTGACCGGCTTCTTCTAGCCGCTCGCCAAATCCTTTAGTGCTGTGGGCCATGCTCAAGCTCCTGGAGTGCGCGTACCTGGAGGTTGCCAATGCGCATCGCTTCGATGCCCTGGACAGCCGCGGTTACACCCTGCACGGTGGTCACCAGCGGAATCTCCATGTGGACAGCCGCGGCGCGGATATCGTAGCCGTCGTGGCGGGCACCGGCGGAGCCGGCCGGGGTATTGAGAATCCAGTCGATCTCGCCGTTGAAAATCTTATCCACGATGGACTCTTCGCCTTCCTTGGCCTCAGAGACCTTGGCGGCAACCTCGCACTCGATACCGTTGCGGCGCAGCATCTGGGCGGTGCCGGCGGTAGCGACGATGTTGTAGCCCATGTTGGCCAGGCGCTGAATCGGGAAGATCAGGGTGCGCTTGTCGCGGTTGGCAACAGAAACGAAGACGGTGCCCTCCGTGGGCGGCACGGCGAAGGCTGCAATTTCGCCCTTGGCATAGGCCGCGCCAAAGTTGGTAGCCAAGCCCATGACCTCACCGGTGGATTTCATCTCTGGCGAGAGCAACGTATCGAGCAGGCTGCCATCAGGGCGGCGGAAGCGGTTGAATGGCAAGACTGCTTCCTTGACGGCAATCGGGTGCTCCAGCGGCAAAGAGCCACCGTCGTATTCGGAAGGAATCATGCCTTCGGCGCGCAGGTCGGCGATGCTCGAGCCCATCATGACGCGAGAAGCTGCCTTAGCCAGTGGTACGCCGGTGGCCTTGGAGACGAACGGCACGGTACGGGAAGCACGTGGGTTGGCCTCAATGACGTAGAGGATGTCATCCTTCAAGGCGAACTGGACGTTCATCAGGCCCTTGACGCCAATGCCCTCGGCGAGCAAGCGGGTAGACGTGCGGACCTTTTCAATGTCCTCGGGTCCGAGCGTCATCGGTGGCAGCGCACAGGAGGAGTCACCGGAGTGAATACCGGCCTCCTCGATGTGCTCCATGACGCCGCCCAGGTAGACCTCGTTGCCGTCGCACAGTGCATCAACGTCAATCTCGATGGCGGAATCCAGGAAGCGGTCCACCAGAACCGGGTGGTCCGGAGACAGCTCGGTGGCACGCTCAATGTAGTCTTCCAGCGCCTTTTCGTCGTAGACGATTTCCATACCGCGGCCGCCCAGCACGTAGGACGGACGAACCAGTACTGGGTAGCCGATGGAGGAAGCAACCTCGCGGGCCTCCGCGAAGGAGGTGGCGGTGCCGTATTCCGGAGCTGCCAATTCTGCCTCATCGAGGACCTTGCCGAATTCGCCGCGGTCCTCGGCGGAGTCGATAGCTGCAGGGCTGGTGCCCACGACCGGAACGCCTGCCTCCTCCAAGCGAGCGGCAAGGCCCAGCGGCGTCTGGCCACCCAGCTGGACAATCACGCCAGCAACGTCACCGGAAGCGGCCTCCGCGTGGTAGACCTCCATTACGTCCTCAAAGGTCAGCGGCTCGAAGTAGAGGCGGTCTGCGGTGTCATAGTCGGTGGAGACGGTCTCCGGGTTGCAGTTGACCATGACGGTCTCATAGCCCTGCTCCGAAAGCTCAAGGGCCGCGTGAACGCAGGAGTAGTCGAACTCAATACCTTGACCAATGCGGTTAGGACCGGAGCCCAAAATGATGACCTTGCCCTTGGAGCCTTCCGGTGCCGGGCGAACCTCGGTCTCGGCATCCGGGTCGAGCTCATAGGAGCTGTAGTGGTACGGGGTCTGGGCCTCGAACTCGCCGGCACAGGTATCTACGGTCTTGTACACGGGGCGGATGCCCATGCGCCAGCGCAGGCTGCGTACGCCATCCTCGCCGTTGAATTCGGGGCGAAGGGCGGCAATCTGGGCGTCGGAAAGCCCAAAGACCTTGGCCTCGCGCAGCAGCTCCTCGGTGAGCACTGGGGCGTCGATAAGCTCCTGGCGGAAGGCCACCAACGTGGCCAGCTCAGCGATGAACCAGGGGTCAACGCCGGAAGCTTCGTGGACCTCGTCGATTGAAGCGCCAAGGCGAAGGGCCAGCTCGATGTCGTACATGCGGCCCTCGGTCGGGCGCTCCAGATCCTTGAGCACGGCCTGCAGGTCAGTAGCACGCTCGCCCGCGAAGTACTCATCCGGCTTGGTCCAGAAGCCATTGGGCTTGTTTTCCAAAGAACGCATGACCTTGTTCAGGCCCGCGATATAGTTACGGCCGATGCCCATGGCCTCGCCCACGGACTTCATGGTGGTGGTCAAGGTGTCATCGGCACCCGGGAACTTCTCAAAAGCAAAGCGTGGGGCCTTGACAATGACGTAGTCCAGGGTCGGTTCGAAGGCTGCCTTGGTCTCGCCGGTGATGTCGTTTTGCACCTCGTCCAAGGTGTAGCCAATGGCGAGCTTGGCCGCCAGCTTGGCAATCGGGAAACCGGTGGCCTTGGAGGCCAGCGCGGAGGAACGGGACACGCGCGGGTTCATCTCGATGACGATGATGCGGCCGTCTTCCGGGTTAACCGCGAACTGAATATTACAGCCGCCAGTATCGACGCCGACCTCGCGGATGATGGCAATGCCCAAGTCACGCATCTTCTGGAACTCACGGTCAGTAAGCGTCAGCGCCGGGGCGACGGTGACGGAATCGCCGGTGTGCACGCCTAGGGCGTCGACGTTTTCGATGGAGGCAACGACCACGACGTTGTCATCGCCATCGCGCATGAGCTCGAGCTCGTATTCCTTCCAGCCCAGGATGGATTCCTCAATGAGCACGTTGGCCTCAGGGGATGCAGCCAAGCCGCCGCCGGCGATGCGGTCCAAATCCTCATTATTGAAGGCCAGACCGGAGCCCAAGCCACCCATGGTGAAGGAGGGGCGGACAACAACGGGCAGGCCGAGCTTGTCGACGGTCTCGTGAACCTCATCCATGTTGTGGCACACAGCGGAGCGGGCGGACTCACCGCCGATGGAGGCGACGATGTCCTTAAACTTCTGGCGGTCCTCGCCGCGCTCGATGGCGTCAATATCTGCGCCGATGAGCTCGATGCCGTACTTGTCCAGAATTCCCTGGCGGTCAAGCTGAACTGCTGCGTTCAGCGCGGTCTGGCCGCCCAAGGTAGCCAGCACGGCGTCGATGGGGTTGCCCTCTTCGCGCTCCTTGACCAGAATCTTTTCGATGTATTCCGGCTCGATAGGCTCGACGTAGGTGTGATCCGCAAACTCAGGGTCGGTCATGATGGTGGCCGGGTTGGAGTTGACCAGAGTTACGCGCAGGCCCTCCTCCTTGAGCACGCGGCAGGCCTGGGTACCGGAGTAGTCGAACTCGCAAGCCTGGCCGATGACGATTGGGCCGGAGCCGATGACCAGGACGTGGTTGATGTCGTTGCGCTTTGGCATAGTTATTCTTCCTTTTCCTGGTTGTCTACTTATTTGGGGTGTGGTTAGCCATCAGTTCTTCAAACTGATCAAATAGCGGGTTGGCATCGTGCGGGCCCGCAGCGGATTCTGGGTGATACTGCACGGAGTAGGCCATGCCGTTGCGCAATGCCACGCCCTCGACGGTGTCGTCGTTGAGGCAGATGTGGGTGACCTGCGCGGGGCCGAAGTCGGTGGCGAACTCGGCGTCATTGCTGTTTAGGTCATAGCCTTCCGGCGCCTTCAGCGCGAAACCGTGGTTCTGGGAGGTGATATCAATCTTGCCGGTCACGTTATTGCGCACCGGCACGTTGATGCCGCGGTGGCCGAACTTCATCTTGTAGGTGTCCAGGCCCAGCGCGCGGCCCAGGAGCTGGTTGCCAAAGCAGATGCCGAAGAACGGGATCTTGGCTTCGAGCACCTGCTTGATGATGCCCACCATTTCATCGGCGGTAGCCGGGTCACCCGGGCCGTTGGAGACGAAGACACCATCCGGGTTATAAGACTTCACCTTGTCAAAGGAGGTATTCGCGGGCACGACGACGGTTTCGATGCCGCGCTGAGAAAAGTGGCGCGGGGTTGCGGTCTTCACACCCATATCGAAGGCAACGACGGTGTACTTCTTCTCCCCTACGGCCTCAACCGTGTAGGGCTCGTCAGTAGATACCTCCGCGGCGAGGTCGGCGCCTTCCATGGAGTCCTGGGACTTAACTTCCTTGAGCAACTCCTCTACCGGGCGCTTTGCAGCTTCGCCGGAGAACAGGCCGGCGGCAATGGAGCCGTAGTTGCGCAGGTGGCGTACCAAGGTGCGGGTATCGATGCCGCGGATGCCGATGACACCCTGCTTTTCCATCTCCTCGCTCAGGCTGCGCTCCGCGCGCCAGTTGGATACGCGCTGCGCGAGGTCGCGGATGACGAGGCCCGCAACCCAGATGTGGTTGCCGTGGGACTCATTGTCCTCGTCGTTCCAACCGGTATTGCCAATGTGCGGCGCTGCGGAAACCACAATCTGGCGGTGGTAAGACGGGTCCGTCATGGTCTCCTGGTAGCCGGTCATCGCCGTGGTGAATACGGCCTCGCCCAAGGTGGTGCCGGTGGCGCCAAAGCCATAACCGCGGAAGGTGCGCCCGTCCGCGAGAACGAGGATTGCTGGGGTTCTATCAGTCACGTCGTGGCCTTTCTCTGCCATATAGGTGGTCTCAGTGTGCAAGGTTAGTCTTCTTCGGAGGCTGCCAAGTCAAAAGTGACGGCACCTCGCAAAATGGTGTGGGTAACGCGGGCGCCAAATTCTTCGCCAGCGTAAGGGTTGTTTTCGGACTTGGAGGCCAGCTTCGAGGAATCAGAAACCCAGTGGTGGTTTGGGTCCACAATGGTCAAGTTAGCTGGCTCGCCCTCTGCGATGGGGCGGCCATGGCCTGGCAGGCGGGTGATTTCTGCGGGGCGCTCGGACATCACGCGGGCGACAAAGCGCCAATCGGCCAAGCCGGTCTCGACGAAGATCTTGGCAATGACGGCCAGGGAAGATTCCAGGCCCAACATGCCTGGGCGGGCATTTTCAAACTCCACGCACTTGTCTTCGGAGCCGTGCGGGGCGTGGTCGGTGGCGACGCAGTCAATGGTGCCGTTGAGCAGCGCCTCGCGCAGGGCCTCGGTATCGCGTTGTTCGCGCAGCGGCGGGTTGACGCGGAAGAGACCATCGTAGGTGCGCAGCTTGTCATCGGTCATCAATAGGTGGTGCGGGGTTACCTCGGCGGTGAGAGGAATATCCTGCTCCTTTGCCCACTTCAGCAGCTCCACGGTGCCCTGGGTCGAGGCGTGGCAGATGTGCACGCGGTTGCCGTAGTCGCGCGCCAACAAGGCGTCGCGGGCCACGATGGATTCCTCCGCCACGCGCGGCCACCCGCGCAGGCCGAGCTTGGCCGCGGTCTCGCCTTCATGGGCGGAAGCACCGCCGGTCATGCGGCCATCCTCCGCGTGCTGAGCCAGCAGCACGTCCATGCCCTTGGCATATTCCAAGGCGCGACGCATGAGCTGCGGATCCTGGACGCACTTGCCGTCATCGGAGAACATGCGCACCTTGGCGTCCGAGCGGGCCATCATGCCGAACTCAGTGAGGGTCTTGCCTTCCAGGCCCTTGGTAATGGAGCCCACCGGGTGGACGTCGCACAGCGCCAGTGCTTGGGACTTGGCCCACACGGACTCAGCGATGATCGGCTGGTCTGTCACCGGGTTGGTATTAGCCATGGTGAACACGGCGGTGAAACCGCCTTTGGCGGCAGCCTTGGAGCCGGTCTCGATAGTCTCGGTATCCTCGCGACCGGGCTCGCGCAGGTGCACGTGCATATCCACCAGGCCCGGCAAGAGCACGTTGCCCTGGCCGTCGATGACCTGTGCATCCTCGGCTTCTGGCGTGGCGCCGATGGCAGCGATGATGCCGTCCTTGACCACGACATCGGTGGGCTCGCCTTCGCCGTACAGGCGCACATTCTTAATTACCAGTGGGGTTTCCGCCGGCGCGGAAAGGCGACCGGTTTCCGGGTAAGTAGTCATTGTCTCTCCCTAAAGTTGAGTGTGGGTCGCGGTTTTAAATGCCGGCGTTTTCGCCATTGGTCAGCAGGGTAAACAGCACCGCCATGCGGGCGTGTACACCGTTGTGCACCTGCTGGAGGACTGCAGTTTTGTCCAAATCTGCGACGCCGTAGTTAATCTCCATGCCGCGCAGCATGGGGCCTGGGTGCATGACGATGGCGTCCTTGTGCATGGCCGCCGCGCGATCCTTGGACAGGCCAAAGAGGTTGGCGTATTCGCGGTGGGAGGGGAAGAAGCCGCCATTCATGCGCTCTTGCTGTACGCGCAGCATCATGATGACGTCGGCGTCTGCGATTTCCGCATCAAAGTCATAGGACACGCGCACCGGCCAATTCTCCACCCCAAAGGGCATGAGGGTGGCTGGGCCTACGAGGGTTACTTCTGCACCGAGGGTAGTGAGCAGATCTACGTTGGAGCGCACGACGCGCGAGTGCAGGCAATCGCCCACGATCTTTACCTTCAGGCCGGCAAAGCCTTCCTCGCTGTGCAGTCCTAGGCGCTGGCGCATCGTGACGGCGTCGAGAAGCGCCTGCGTTGGGTGCTGGTGCGCACCATCGCCCGCGTTGATCACTGAAGGTCCCTTGCCATTAGGGGCAACCCACTGGGCCAGCTGCTGGGGCGCACCAGAGGAAGGGTGGCGCATGATGATCGCATCGGCGCCGATGGCGGCCAAGGTCAGGCCCGTATCCTTCAGGGACTCGCCCTTCTTTACCGAGGAGGTGGAGGCGGACAGGTTAATAACGTCCGCGGACATCCACTTGCCGGCCGTTTCAAAGGAAGAGCGGGTGCGGGTGGAGTTTTCATAAAAGAGGGTATAGATGGTCCGGCCCCGCAGGGTCGGCAGCTTCTTTACCTCACGGCCTTCGAGGGCCTCGCGGAAGCGATCTGCTTCATCCATTAGACCGATAATTTCGCTTCGGTCCAGCTCTGCCATATCGATGAGGTGCTTCATGGTTATGCCTCCCCCGTTTCGGAGCCGGTTCCGTTAGTAGTTGCGGCGGCTCGGGTCAATACGACCGCATCCCGGCCGTCAATCTCGCTGTTGTATACGCTGACGTCTTCTTCTCGCGCGGTGGGCAGATTCTTTCCCACATAGTCGGCGCGGATAGGAACCTCGCGGTGGCCGCGATCTACCAGGACGGCCAGCTGAATAATGTCGGGACGGCCCACGTCACTCAACGCGTCCAAGGCGGCGCGGATAGTGCGGCCGGAATACAGCACATCGTCGACCAAAATAACGGTGGAGTTATCAATGCCACCGGTGGGAATGGTCGTCGGTTGGAGAGCGCGATGCGGTTTTCCTAGCAGGTCATCGCGGTAGAGGGTGATATCGAGGGAGCCCCACGGGACTGCAACCCCGGAAAATTCTTCAATCTTGTGCGCTAGGCGCTGTGCAAGCGGCACGCCACCAGAGGGAATGCCAAGCAGAATGACCCGCGGTGCGTCCGCGGAATCGAGCGCCGTTTTTTCAATGATCTGGTGCGCGATGCGTGCAACGGTACGCGAAACATCGTCGGAGCTTAAAAGCTCTAGCTTGTTCGCGGTAGCGTCAGTTCCACTCATCGTGACCTCCTTCCCCGCCTCACGGTGCGGTCTTTAAAGGATGCCGGTTGATGGTCTAAAAAATGTCTATGCTGTTAGACACAAAACACTCTAGCACCTTCCCCACCATTTGGGTGAGGGCGAAAAGAAGGAGGCGCATCAAGAAGTGAGTTTTTCCGCCGAACACATAGTCCCCGCCCCGCGCGAGCAGGTCTGGCAATGGCATACCCGCCAAGGCGCTTTAACCCGCCTGAACGCCCCCTTTTCCTTCATGACGCCCATCCAGCAGGCAGACAGCCTGGGCGATGGCACCTCCATCCTGGGCCTTCCGGGCGGCCTGCGCTGGACCGCTCAGCATAAACTTTCCCAGTACCGCGAGGGCTATGAGTTCACCGATGTGTGCGTAAACTCCCCCATTCGCAAATTTGCCACATGGCAGCACCACCACACCTTTGCGGACCACCCGGACGGCACGCTCGTTCGCGATGAAGTTACTACCCGCATCCCTTCGGCGGCGCTGAAATCGGTCTTTGCTTATCGGCAGCACCAGCTCATTGAGGATTTTTCCTTTCTCCAGCGGCTTGCCGACGCCTCCTTGAACACCCAACCACTTACCATCGCCATGACCGGCTCCCGCGGCAGCGTGGGTACAGCGCTTACCGTCCAACTGCGCACCGCCGGGCACACGGTGATCCAGCTCGTGCGCGGCACAGCTTCCAAGGGCCAGCGCACCTGGCGACCAGAGCAGCCCGATCCCGACCTCCTGCGCGGGGTCGACGTCCTCGTCCACCTGGCAGGCGAGCCCATCTTCGGCCGCTTTAATGACGAGCACAAGGCCGCCATCCGCGATTCCCGCGTTGGCCCCACCGAGCGCCTAGCTCAGGTAGCAGGGACTACAGATTCCGTCCACACCATGGTCTGTGCCTCTGCCGTGGGCTACTACGGATCCGACCGCGGCGATGAGGTCCTCACCGAAGACTCCGCACCTGGCGAAGGCTTCCTGGCAGACGTAGTAGTCGACTGGGAGCGCGCCTGCGAGCCTGCCCGCGCCGCGGGCGCCCGCGTGGTCAATATTCGTACCGGCATTGCCATGTCGGGCGGTTCCGGCCTCCTGCCGCTGCTGCGCGCCCTCTTCTCCACCGGCCTAGGCGGCCCCTTCGGCGACGGTGAGTTCTGGTTCAGCTGGGTTGCCCTCGATGACCTGACGGATGCCTACTTCCGCGCCATCGTGGACGATTCGCTGGAACGCCCGGTCAATGCGGCCTCGCCTAACCCGGTGCTCAACAAGGACTTCGTCAAAGCCCTTGGCTCTGAGCTACACCGTCCGGCATTGCTTCCCGTTCCACCCTTCGGTCCCGCAATCTTGCTGGGCAAGGAAGGCGCCCAAGAGTTGGCCTTGGCGCAACAACGCGTAAGCCCTACGGTTCTACACAACATCGGGCATACTTTCCGCTACCCCACGATCGATACTGCTCTCGCGCACGAACTTGGCGGCGAGCGTCTATGGCAGTCCCACTAACTGGATGGGAACTTAGGTAAACTGGCAAAGGTTGACCTTTATCCCCGATTAGTACATGGATTGAGACTACTTAAGTGTCTGAAGAACCAACCCTGTATCCCGATACGCCGGTAGAGCCCGTAACTCTCGAGCGCATCGGCGAGATCTTTGCATCTGAGAACCTGGAATACCGCCTCGAAGAGCAGCCAGTGAGCGAGGAAGAAACCGTGCAGATCCTGCGCACGGGTTTCTCCAACGTCGCCATCGCCATGCAGGTGCGCGATGATGTGCTCGTGGCGGATTCCGTGTGGCGCGGCAATGTGCCTTCTTCTGAGGGCCCTACCCTGTTGACGGTGCTCAACCAGTGGAACCAGCAGCACTTCGCGCCGACCCTGCGCTTCTTTGAGTCAGCCGAGAATACCCTCGCCGTCTCCGGCGTGCGCGAGATCAACATTGCCCACGGTTTGTCCCGCAATCAGATCGGCGCCTTCGTGATGTCCACGCTGGATTCTATGCTGCAGTCCTTCGCCTTCGTGGAAGAACACTACCCACAGCTCGTGACTTGGGAGGAGCACAACCATGACTAATGCCTCTACCGAAAACAATCTGCCGGAGATCACCCTTGACCGCGTTGTCGAGGCCATGCGCACCTTCGACATCGAATTGACCAAGATGGACAGCGACATCGAGGCAGCTACCGCCAACCTCAACGGCCTGCCCACCATGTTCGCGGTTCTCGATTCCGTGGTTATTGTCCGCTGCGATGTGCCTACCGACGCCGCCTACTCCAAGGCCGATGCCGGCCTCTTCCTCGCGGCTAACCAGATCAACTCCGTAGCCTTCGGCGCCCGCGCAGTTATCTCGGAGCACGATGACATGCTCGTGGTGCGCACCGAGCGCGATATCCCTGCCGCCGCCGGCATGACCGATGAGCAGCTGCAGGCTGCCCTGAAGTCCGCCGTGGATGGCGTCATCCGCGGCCAGGACGCCATGGTTTCTGCCGCCGAAGAGATGGCCAAGCTTGGCTCCGAGACCGCAGCCAACGCCGGATCTGGCGACGCTGCCGCAAGCGACGCCCCGCAGAGCTAAGCCGCCCTAGAATTCACTGCTCTCCCCTCTCCTTCTGCCTTAACAATGACGCAAGGGTGACGGGGAGAGTTCTTTTTGCTCTTGGCCATACTGGGCACACGGAGACGCGAGGATGAGCGTCGATTGGCACGGTCTTGGGCATGAAAATACCGCCCGCCACAGCTCTTCACCATCGAGCTGGGCGGGCGGTTTAAGTATGCGGGCCAGTCTAAACCTGACTATTCCGCAGTGGGGTCCTGCTGCGCAGAACGGTCTGCTACAGCCGAGTCATCGGCCGCGGCAGCGAAGTCCGAAGCGGTGGATGCGGAAGTATCCACGGCCGCATCATCCGCGTTGTCGGAGTCTAGCGGCTCCTCGTCGGTCGAATCTTCGCCGTCCGTATCCGCATCGCTACCCTGGTGTTCTGCGGACATCGGGTTTTCCGCAGAACGGGATTGTGCAACGTCATCCAACACAGCGTGAATGTATGGCGCCGCTTGATCGTTGGAATACTGGGAGGCAATCTCCACGCCTTCCACGACCGCAGTAGCGGTGGGAATATCCGGGTTGAACAGCAGCTCCCATACCGACAGGCGCAGGATCGCACGGTCAACGGCCGGAATGCGGTGCAGTTCCCAGTCCTCGGCAAGGAAGCGAGAGATGGTGTCATCGATGGCATCCAGCTCTTCGGCTACGCCCTTAACAATCACCTGCGTGTATTCGGCCACAGGCGCTACCGCGTTGCGATCCTCACGTGCCAAGGCGATGCGATCCTCCACGATGGCAACGGGGTCAACGTCCCTGTTTTCTGCTTCGTAGAGGATATCGGCGGCACGACGACGTGCACGGTACCGCGCGGTGTGCCGCTTGTAGTTGATATCGCGCTTAGGGGTGTTATCAGACACAGTCAGATGCCCTAGTTGTTAACGCGGGAGAGGTACTCGCCGGTACGGGTGTCGATCTTGAGAACGTTGCCGATCTCGATGAACAGCGGAACCTGGATCTCAGCACCGGTTTCCAGGGTGGCAGGCTTGGTGCCGCCGGAAGAACGGTCGCCCTGCAGGCCAGGCTCGGTGTGCTCGACCTTAAGGTCTACGGAAATAGGCAGTTCTGCAAAGAGTGCCTCATCCTCGTAGAAGGAAACCTGAACACGCATGTTCTCCAGCAGGAAGCGAGCGGCATCGCCGAACTTCTCCGGCGGGAGCTCGTACTGCTCGAAGGTCTTTTCATCCATAACAACGTAGCTGGTGCCATCGTTGTACAGGTAGGTCATATCGCGGCGGTCCACGGTAGCGGTCTCTACCTTAACACCAGCATTCCAGGTCTTGTCCACGGTCTTACCGGAGACAACATCCTTGAGCTTGGTACGCACGAAGGCTGGGCCCTTGCCCGGCTTCACGTGCTGGAACTCAACGATCTGCATCAGTTTGTTGTCGATCTTCAGAACGAGACCGTTCTTGAAATCAGTAGTATCAGCCATTGCGGTTAAACTCCCGAAAATTGTGGACTAAAGGTTGAAAACAATGTTTAAGCCTACCGGACAACTGCCCCTTGGGGTATTACCGGTCCCCCATTTCTTCCCCACAGTTACCAGCGGAGTGACTTTCGGGGCCCGCCGCCTGCCCTAAACCATCAGACACGCGAACAATCGAAGGTTTTTATCCAGCAATAACTCGCTGTACGATAAGGCTTTGCTTAATTGATTTTTCACATACCTACCAAGGATTTTTGCGATGCCTCTCAAGAAGCTCTACGCCGCGGCTACCGCTACTGGCGCAGCCGTAGCAGCACTGTCCGCTCCGCAGGCCATGGCAGCAGACGCCCAGACCGTGATGTTCGGCGATTCTGTTTTCGCCAACCCAACCTATGGCCAAGTTGGCACGACCTCGAGCTTGTCCCCTTCGGCGGGCACTACGCTCTCGTCTGCCACCCACGGCATCGAAGACGCTCCAGGCGCACCATCCCCACAGGGCTGCCCGCAGGGTCAGAGCAACGTTGGCCGCGAGCTGGGCCGTGTTTCTGGTCAGCATGTAGCCAACTACGCATGCTCTGCGGCGAAGGCCGCCGGCCACTCGCACCGCAAGGACTTCAATGAGCAGATCAACGGAGCCATTGCTAATAATGATCTCAATGGCCAAACGAAAAACGTTTTGATTCAATTCGGCGCTAATGACTTCCAGGAAATCGTGCGCCCATCGCTTTCTTCTTCCAACCCTTACTACGACGGCATGAAGAATTCGATCCAGCGGGTCCGCCACGCTGCCCCGAATGCCCACATCACCGTTGTAGGCTATCCCGCCATCTCCGCCCGCAATGGCGCGGTTTGCCCGCTGCGTACCTCCGCACCGGGTTCCTCTGAAGCCGGTTTCAACATGGACTACGCGGGCTTGGTTCGCACCGGCGAGGACCAGGTTAATAGCGCCATGTACAAGGCAGCCCGCGCAAACGGCGTGCAGTACTACGACCTACGCGCCGATTCCATTGATCACGGCATGTGCGCGCCGGACAGCACCCGCTGGGTTTCCGGCAAGTGGGAGTACTCCGTACCGCACAACCTCTTCAATCACCTCACGCACCTGGGCAACCGCAACGTCGCCCAGCTGCTTAACTCCAAGGTGCTGGCTCACTAGGCGGGCAGTTCAGTAAATTCCTTCGTCGCGGCGGTAATGATCTTCGGTGCGCCATCGGTAATGATGAGGGTATCTTCGATGCGCACGCCGCCCTTGCCAGGCACATAGATGCCCGGCTCGATGGTCAGGGTCATACCGGCGGCGAGCTCGCCCTTACCGGTCTGTGCCGCGGACGGTGCTTCGTGGACGTCTAGGCCCACACCGTGGCCCGTCGAGTGCACAAAGTAGTCGCCATAGCCGGCGGCGGAGATGAGATCGCGGCAGGCGGCGTCGACGTCGGCAAGCTTAGCGCCCGGCACCGACGCTGCCACGCCTGCCTTTTGGGCGCGGAGCACCACATCATAGATTTCCTTGGCAAAGTCATTCGCCGTGCCCACGACGTAGGTGCGGGTGCAATCGGAGTTGAACCCGCGTAGGTGAGCACCAAAATCGATGGTCACTAGGTCACCGTCCTCGATGACCCGGTCATCAGCGCCATGGTGCGGCATCGCCGAGTTCGGACCGGAAGCCACGATGGTATCGAAGCTCACTCGCTCCGAGCCGAGCATGCGCATCCGATATTCCAAATCGGCAGCCACCTGGCGCTCGGTGCGGCCGACACGCAGCTCACCAGCGGCGAGCAGATCCTCCAGCGCCTGATTAGCCAGCGCGGCAATCTCTTCCAGCTTCTCTAGCTCGAGCGAATCCTTGACCAAGCGAATTTTTTCAATGACCCCGGCAATGGGAACTAAGGTAACCGACTCCGGGGCGGACTCTTCCAGGTCCTTCAGCTCTGAGACCGAAAGGTAGTCTGCTTCAAAACCGACTCGAACTGGCCCCTCGACATCGGCAAATTGCTGCAGGAGCACCTTTCCTACCGCGCGGCCTTGGATAGCCTCCAGATCGGGAACCTCGCGGGCAATCTGCGTGGTGTACCGGCCGTCGGTAGCAACCTGCGCGGTAAGGTCCTTACGCAGCAATAGCCCGCCATTCGAGCCGGAGAATCCCGAAAGGTAGCGCACGTGCGTGAGGTGGGTGACCAGAACGGCATCGATGCGCTGGCCGGCTAGCTCCGCGGCAAGCTTGCGGCGCCGGTCACTAAAACGGGTATCTGCCAAAGCCATGATTTCATCCTTCTGGGTCGACTGCGGTGTAGAAAGTATCCACCCAGTATATCGACCCTGCCACCGCAGTTGGGCGGATTTCTTTCTAGCCGGCTGCCACCCAGCCCGTTCGTGGGGCCTATTGGCAGAGGTAGTCCACTGCCGCCACGTAGCCGAAGACACCCAACCCGGCGATGACGCCGCGGGCGATAGGGCTGAGATAGGAGTGATGGCGGAAGGGCTCGCGCGCATGCACATTGGAAATATGCACCTCTACGAATCCGGCGCCATCGGCTACCTCTGCCAGGGCATCCCGCAGGGCCACTGAGGTATGGGTAAAACCGCCGGGATTGATAATCACTGGGTGGCCCGCATCCGCGGCGGCATGCACTTTCTCAATGAGCTCGCCCTCATGGTTGGACTGAAAGCACTCTACTTCTGCACCGTGCGCGGCGGCGCGCAAGGCAATCATTTGCTCTACATCAGCCAGGGTGGTGGAGCCGTAGACATCCGGCTGGCGTTTTCCCAAGCGGTTCAAGTTCGGGCCGTTGAGGACAATAATCTTCATTTTCTACTCCGATATCGCGGCGTAGGCCGCCTCTAGCTCTTCCGTGCTGGGCCCCTCAAGACGGGTGGTCTCGCCCACCCCGGTCAAGGCTACAAACCGGATCTTTCCGTCGCGGTTCTTCTTATCGTGGGTCATTGCCTCATATAGGTCCGCGAACTGACCTGGCCAATACGTGGTTGGCAGCCCAATGCTGTGCAGGATTCGGCGGTGCTTTTCCACGAGTTCCGCGTCAATGAGGCCGCGCGCATGCGCCAGGTGGGCGATGAACATCATGCCCACGGCCACCGCGTTGCCATGGCGCCACTGATACTGTTCATGGCGCTCCACCGCATGGCCAAAGGTATGACCGTAATTGAGCGTTTCGCGCAGGCCCGATTCTTTAAGATCCTCGCCCACCACCGCGGCCTTTACCGCGATGGAGCGCTCAATTAGTTCTGGAAGATAGCCCTGGGGGTCCACGCATGCGCCGGGATCGCTCTCATAACGCTCAAGGATTACCGGGTCATGGATGAAGCCGGTTTTGATGATTTCTGCCGAGCCAGCAATGATCTCCGCCGCAGGCAGGGTATCGAGGCGCTCGAGATCCACAAACACAGAATCCGGCTCATGAAAGGCGCCAACGAGGTTCTTGCCGGCCGCGGTATTGATGCCGGTTTTGCCGCCGACGGCCGCGTCAACCATGGCCAATAGCGTGGTAGGCACCTGAATGACCTTGATGCCGCGCATCCACCCGGCCGCAGCGAACCCCGCCAAATCGGTGGTGGCGCCACCGCCGAGGCCGATGATGGCGTCACGGCGGTTAAAGCCCTTCTCCCCCAGCTGATCCCATACGCTACCGATGACGCTGAGCTGCTTGGCGGCCTCGGCATCGGGGACGTCGATAAGCGTAGGCTCCACCCCCTCAGCGGCGACGAGTTCCGCTAAGCGCTCGGCCGCGGCACGCAGCGGCGGCTGGCAGATAATGCCCGCCTGGCCTGCACCAATCTGCGCACAGCGCTGCGCGATGTCCCGGTTGAGATCGGCGCCAATGCGAACTTCATAGGGCTGTGGTCCATTAACGGCAATGCTGGGCATGATGGTCCTTTCCGTTCGCCGCCAAGCCAGCATGGCGAGGAACTAGTGGTAGCGCTGCGGAGAATCTACAGGGTATCGAGGAAGCCGAGAATATCGCCTACTACCTGCTGTGGGGTCCGGGCATCGGTGCGTACCCGGTAATCGGCCACCTCTTGGTAATAGGGGCGCCGCGCCTCCACAAGGTTGCGGTAGTGCTCAAGGGGATCTGCGGCTGCGAGAACCGGCCGATTGCTGTCCCCGGACGTCCGCCGTGCACCTTCTTCAGGGGAAATATCCAAAAAGATGACGGTATGGCGCTCCAGCAGCTCACGGGTGGCGTCCGTCAGCACTGCCCCGCCGCCGAGGCTGACTACTCCACCGGTGCGCAGTGCCGCAGCAACGTGCTCGGCTTCGAGCGCGCGAAAGTCTGGTTCACCAAGCTCGCTAAAGACTTCTCCGCACGGCTTATCCTTAGCCTGTTCGATAAGGTGGTCCGAATCCACCAGTTCGCAGCTCAAGGCGTGGGAAAGGCGGCGGCCGATGGTGGATTTACCCGCACCTGGCGGGCCAACCAAAACAACGCGTGGACGGGGCAGGCCCGTAACGGCGGTTGGGGTGGTCATAACTTACTCCTGGTCAAAAGCAAGGCGGTCCGAAACGTATTTATCATACGCGGCGATGGCCGCAGAGGTTTCTTCGAGGCTATCGCCACCGAATTTTTCTAGCACGGCGCGTGCAAGGACGAGGGCAACCATGGCTTCTGCAACGACGCCCGCCGCCGGAACCGCGCACACATCGGAGCGCTGGTGAATGGCAGTAGCTGCAGCGCCGGACTCCATATCGATGGTGCGCAAGGCACGCGGCACGGTAGAAATCGGCTTCATTGCCGCCCGCACGCGCAGCTGCTGCCCGTTGGTCATGCCGCCTTCGAGTCCGCCAGCACGGTTGCTCAGGCGGGATACGCCGTCTTCGGTTCGCACCATCTCATCGTGGGCAGCGGAACCGCGACGACGGGCCTCGGCAAAGCCATCGCCAATTTCCACGCCCTTGATAGCCTGAATGCCCATCAATGCGCTGGCCAATTGGGCGTCCAAGCGGTCATCGCCGGAAGTATGCGAGCCCAGGCCGATAGGCAGGCCATCGACCACAACTTCAACGATGCCGCCCAAGGTATCACCCTGCTTCTTTGCGGCCTCAATTTCCGCAATCATGGAGGCTTCAGCCGCCTTATCGCAGGCGCGGACCGGCGAGGCATCGATAGCCTCGATGTCCGCGAACGCTGGCGCAGGCCCCTCATAAGGCTCGGAAGCGCCAATGGAAATCACGTGGGAAAGAACCTCGACGCCCAAGGTCTCGCGCAGGAAATTGCGCGCAACGGTAGCTGCGGCCACTCGCGCCGCCGTCTCACGCGCAGAGGATCGCTCGAGGATGGGGCGTGCTTCCCTGTGGCGGTACTTCACCATTCCGGCAAAGTCCGCGTGCCCTGGGCGCGGCCTCGTCAAGGCGGCACCGCGGCCGGAGTTCATCGCTTTAATAGTGTCTTCATCGTCCATATCCAGCGGATCGGCCGACATGATGGTGGTCCATTTGGGCCACTCCGTATTGCCAATCATGATGGCGATGGGACTACCCAAGGTAAGCCCGTGGCGGACTCCACCCAGCACGGTGACCTCATCAGCCTCAAACTTCATACGGGCACCGCGGCCATAGCCTAGGCGGCGCCGGGAAAGCTGATGGGAAATATCGGCGCGGGTAATGGGGACCCCAGCGGGCATGTGCTCCAGCATCGAAATAAGAGCCTGGCCGTGGGATTCACCTGCAGTAGTCCAACGAAGCATGCGGGTATTATCGCACGGCCTGGCCAATCCAGTACCAACTTGGCCCCGCAATATATTCTTCCACCCCCTCAAAGAGGGTGCGCACATGCGATAACGACCGTTGCCGCTAGCAGCATTGCAGGACCATGCGGGCTCTCCTTCTGCCCACTGCACGCCGACCACATAAGCGTCAGGAGGGACGCGCAGCCGCTTGCCGCTACCACGCCCATAAACCCGGCCACATGCCCCACCAGCATTCCCAAGGGCCAAGCGAGTTTGATGTCGCCTCCACCGACTCCTGCACGAACTAGCCCTAGCACCAGGTACAGCCCCGGCCACCACAGCCCACTCCAATTGGCAACGGCGAGCGAGAGCACCGCAGATGGAAGGGTTAACCAGTCTGGCAATCGGCGCTGCCGAATATCCCACCAAGACAAGGTTGCTGCCCACAAACCATAAATAATTCCCCCGACTATTAGCACGGGGATCACTCTAAGGCACGCTGTGAGGAAGCGCTGGGCGTCAATGTCTACATGGCGAAGTCTGCAGTTCCTGCTACACGGGGATTCCAGCCCGCGCTTGCCGACGCCCCCTTTTTTACTTAGTCGTCTGCGACCGCTTCTGCAGCTCCTCGTGCAATGCCTTCAGCATGTCTTCCCGCGGGGCGGCCACCCCGGTAAATTGCTCGAACTGGCTAAATGCTTGGTGCGCGAGCATGACATGCCCGCCCACGGTCTTGTACCCATTGGCCGCCGCGCACGTGGTCAGCGGTGTGGGCCAAGGATCATAGATGACGTCCAGCACCGGTGCGTGGGCGAGGTCAAAGACATAATCTTTCACCGCCGCGGCTGGAACGGTGGACACAATGACATCGACGCTGCGAGCCAGCGCGGATAAGTCCCCGTCGAAGCTAACAAAGGAAAGTTCCAGCCCTAGGTTCTGCGCGAGCGGCAAAAGTTCGGTGCTGCGGTCGGAACGGTTGAGGACCGTAACCTTTTTCACCCCGCGCTCGGAAAGCGCCCACAACGCGGGACGAGCGGTGCCCCCAGCACCAATGAGCAGCGCATGAGCTGCTGGATCATCCCCCAGAAGTTCGGCGAGCGCACCGCGTACGCCCTCGGTATCGGTATTGTCCGCATACCAACCATCAGCCCTGCGCACCAAGGTATTTGCTGAGCCAATCAGTTGGGCCCGGTCACTTACGGTGTCCGCAAAGCGGAGGGCGGCAAACTTGCCGGGCATGGTCACGGAGAAACCAACAAACTCTGAGTCGCTTGCCGCCACCAATTCCGGCAAGCCTTCCGCCGATGTTTCAAAGCGGGTGTAGTCCCAACCGGCCAGCCCGGCGGCCTCGTAGCCAGCATTGTGGAGCACCGGAGACAAGGAGTGCTTGATGGGGCTACCAAGGACCGCCGCACGTGGCATGGTGTTCTACCTCTTTGTGGTTGTCGCGACTCTACTGGGCGGGCTGCTCGGCAGCGGCGTCGCCGTTGCCGGAACCAGCGCCCTCACCTTCGCGCTTGGAGTCAAGCACGCCGGAGCGGATGGCGTCATCGACGCGGCCCAAGTGCTCATCGTAGGAATCGGAGAAGACGGTGGTGCCCTCCTTGTCCACGGTGACGAAGAACTTCCAGTTGCCTTCAGCCGGCTCTTCCATGGCCTTGATTGCATCGTCCGAAGGAGAAGCAATCGGGGTATCCGGTAGGCCTTCCTTCGCGTAGGTATTCCACGGGGTCTTCTCCCCACGGGCCTCATCGGTGGTGGCCAGCTCAACGTCTTCCAAGCCGTAGTTCACGGTGGAGTCAAACTCCAGGCGCATTGGCTCGTCCAAGCGGTTGAGGATAACGCGGGCAACCTTATCGAACTCGCCCGCCGGAGCCTCGCGCTCCACCAAGGAAGCGGAGGTGAGCAGTTCATAAGGGCTCAAGCCGATAGCCTGGGCGCGTTCCTCGATATTGGTCTCGTTGTAGCGCTTGGTGGAGCGGGTGATGAGGTCCTTGAGGATATCCTTGGCCTCCATGTTGGGGTCGAGGACATACTGGCCTGGGGCAATAAGGCCCTCAATGCGCTTGGGATCATTGCCGCGCTTATTGATGGCGTCCAAGGCCCACTCCGGTGCGCCCAGCTCGGCAGGGTCGGTTTCCGCCGCAACCTTTTCCAAGTCCTCCTTCTTCAGGCAGTTGCCATCGTTGCAGCTGACCTCAGAAATCAGGGAGTAAATGCCGTAGCGGACGTCTCCGCCCACAACCTTGACGTCCTCCAAGGTGGCGCCACCTTGGACCTCGAGCATGTCCACGCGGTTATTCTCATCCAGCAGTGCCTCGACTGCCGCGTCCGCGCTCATTTCTTCCTGCAGACGATAGAAGCCCGGCTGGATTTGGCTCGCGCCGTGGTTCATCGACGCAGCAGAATCGAAAGCGTCCTGCGTCTTCACCACATTCTTTTCTACCAATGCAGGTCCGAGCTCGGACATGGACGAGCCTTCCGGCACCTCCACCAGCTGGGTGGTACCGTTGCCGGTTCCTTCATAATCGGCGGAGGTATTGCCGAGTCGGAATCCGATGTAGATAAGGGCGCCAAGGATGACGATGATCGACGCAATAACAACGGCAATGCCGCGCTGGCGGCGCTTGACGTATTTCGGCTCCATCGATCGGCCGAGGCGTTCTTGATTACGGCTCACGTGTTTTAGTCTCCTGAGTCTGAAGGCTGGTCTATTGCATCATGGGATCGTAGCGCGCTCGCGCGCCCATCCAACCAAGTCTGCAATATCTCCACCGCTGCTGCTTGGTCGATGACTTTACGGCCCTTCTTCTCGGACACGCCGGACGCGCGCAGCGCGGTGGTCGCTGCCACGGTAGTCAGACGCTCATCAGCCAAACGTACTGGTGGTGGAACTTTATCTATATTTGCATCTCGATTCAACCGACGGCGGATCCGAAACGCAATTTCTTTAGCGTGTTTTACGCTTTTGGAGCCATTTCCCTGCAAGTCCCGTGGCAGGCCAACGACAACTTCAACTGCATCATAGGAATCAATGAGCTCCAGGATGCGGTCAATATCGCCCTTATCGCGGTCTTTGAACCCGGTTTCTCGGCGCACGGTCTCCACTGGAGTGGCAAGCGTTGCTTCCCTATTGGACACTGCCACACCAATGCGCACCGTACCGACATCGAGCGCGAGCCGGCGGCCCTGCCCCGGGTCATCAACTCCGGGGCTATCTGGTTCCACTTTTGCCACGGTCGAACTCCTACAGGGACTCGAGCATGTCCTTGACAGCTTCAAAGCCGCGCTCAGCGCCGGCCGCAGTAGAGCCAGAGCCCTGGGCCATATCCGGCTTTCCGCCACCGCGGCCGTCGACGTACTGTCCAAACTCCTTGACGATGTCGCCGGACTTTACGCCGCGGCCAACAGCCTTGTCCGTGGCTGCCGCGATGAATGGGAACTTGCCCTTGTCTTCGGCGCCCAGGACGATGACGGCTTCTTCTTCGCGCAGGCGGTTGCGCAGGTCCGTTGCAACGGTGCGCAGGTCGCCACCGGTGGTGCCTTCTGGCAAGGTCAGCGCAATGACCTTGAAACCATTGACGTCCTTAGCTGCGCTGACGAACTCGGAAGCACGCGCAGCCAGCTGCTGCTTGCGCAGGGTTTCAATTTCCTTCTCCGCTGCCTTGAGTTTTTCAGACAGCTGCGCGATGCGCTCTGGCAGATCCTCGGTCTGCACCTTCAGCTCGCGGGAAACGCCCTCTACCAAGGCGGTTTCCTTGGAGTAATAACGGAAGGCATCCAAACCGGAGTAGGCCTCGATACGGCGAGCACCAGAGCCAACGGAGGACTCACCCAGCACGGACACCGGTCCGATTTCAGCGGAGGAACCAACGTGGGTACCACCGCACAGCTCGATGGAGAACGGTCCGCCGATTTCTACTACGCGGACCTCCTTGCCGTAGTTCTCACCGAATAGTGCCATAGCGCCCATGGCCTTGGCCTCCTCCAGGGAGGTCTCAATGGTGTTCACGGCAAAGTTGGAGTCGATTGCCTGGTTGGTGATCAAAGCAATCTCTTCCAACTGTGCCTGGCTGAGCTGCTCGGTGTAGTTGAAGTCAAAGCGCAGGTAGCCCGGACGGTTCATGGAGCCGGCCTGGACGGCGGTGGGGCCAAGCACCTGGCGCAGTGCGGCGTGAATGAGGTGCGTAGCAGAGTGTGCCTGGGTAGCACCGTGGCGCCACTGCTCGTCGACGGCCGCCTCAACGGACATGCCCAAGTCAAGGCCGCCGGCAGTAACCGTCGCCTTGTGTACCCACAGCTTCTTACCGATCTTTTGAACGTCGTTGACCTCAAGGAGGGATTCGCCGGCCATGATGCGGCCGCGGTCTGCCATCTGGCCGCCTGCTTCGGCGTATAGCGGGGTGTGGTCCAAGATGACCTCAACCTGCTCGCCCTCGCGTACCTGGTCGACCTTCTCGCCGCCGCGGACGAGGCCGATCACGCGGGCGTCGGAAGTAAGCTCCTCAAAGCCAGTGAAGACGGTGGGGTTATTGTCCACCCAGTCGCGGTAGAGGGAAAGGTCAGTGTGGCCGTGCTTCTTGGCCTGATTATCGGCCTTGGCGCGGCGGCGCTGCTCGCCCATGGCGTCGTTAAAGCCATCCATGTCGACCTCAAGACCAGCCTCCTGGGCCATCTCCAAGGTCAAGTCGATAGGGAAACCGTAGGTATCGTGCAGCTCAAAGGCCTTCTCGCCTGGCAGGACCTTTGCGGTCTTCGCGCGGGAGGTGGACTTGAGCTCCTGGACGGCATCATCGAAGAGGCGGGTGCCGGACTCGAGGGTCTTCAGGAAGGCCTTTTCCTCATTCACGGCAACGCGCAGGATGCGCTCACGGTTGTCTGCAATCTCCGGGTAGGACGGGGTCATGGTGTCCATGACCGTATTCATGAAGCGCTCCATAGTCGCGCCCTTAGCGCCCAGCAGCTTGGCGGAACGGATAATGCGACGCAGCAGACGGCGCAGGATGTACCCGCGGCCCTCGTTGCCCGGGGTCACGCCATCCAGGATGAGCATCATGCCGGTACGGGAGTGGTCAGCTACCACGCGGAAGCGGATATTGTCCTCGTGGGAGGCCTTGTCACCATAGGTGGCGCCGGTAAGCTCCTCGGCTACGTCAATGACTGGGCGCAGCAGGTCCGTTTCATAGACGTTGTCTACGTCCTGCAAAATGCAGGCCACGCGCTCGATGCCCAGGCCGGTATCGATGTTTTTCTTGGGCAGCTCGCCGACGATCTCAAAGTTGCCCTTGCCAATGCCCTCGCCGCGCTCATTTTGCATGAAGACCAGGTTCCAGATCTCCATGTAGCGGTTGTCATCGGCAATCGGGCCGCCGTCCTTGCCGTACTCGGGACCGCGGTCATAATAAATCTCAGAGCACGGGCCACAGGGTCCAGGGATACCCATGGACCAGTAGTTGTCCTCCATGCCGAGGCGCTGAATGCGCTCTTCTGGAACTCCGATCTTGTCGCGCCAAATTTCGGCGGCCTCATCATCATCCAGGTAAACGGTGACCCACAAGCGATCTGGGTCTAGGCCAAAGCCGCCCTCATCGACGGAGCCGGTAAGCAAGGTCCACGCATTGGTGATGGCGCCTTCCTTGAAGTACTGGCCAAAGGAGAAGTTGCCGGCCATCTGGAAGAAGGTGTTGTGGCGGGTGGTAATGCCCACCTCATCAATGTCCAAGGTGCGCACGCACTTTTGGATGGAAGTAGCAAGGCCCTTGGCAAAGGGCGGGTTCTGCTGGCCTAGGAAGTAGGGCTTAAACGGAACCATGCCGGCATTAACGAAAAGCAGGTTAGGGTCATCCAGGATCAGCGAGGCGCTTGGTACTGCCTCGTGACCAGAATTGACGAAGTGCTGGGTAAACCGTTCCCGGATCTCATGAGTCTTCACGAGCAACAATCCTAACTGTCTGAGCTTTCATCTTCTATCAAGAAGTTTCTAACCCGCCCAACTCTACCCTTCGCTGCACAGCGATTTCCCATCGGTGGGGATCAGCGCGACCGGCGAGCGTTTTTGCCTGGGCCGCGATTGCCGCGAATAATGCTGCGCAAGCGGCCTATATAGTCATAAACTCGCTTCTCAGCCCCGTGATCGGTGGGTTCATAGTAAACCGAGCCCTCCAGCTCATCGGGCAGGTACTGCTGCTCTACAACGCCGCGGGGATCATCGTGGGGGTAGACATAGCCCACGGCATTTCCCATCCGCTTGGCGCCCTCATAGTGCCCATCGCGCAGGTGCGGTGGCACATGGCCCACCTTGCCGGCCGCTACATCGGTTTGGGCCTGCGTGATGGCAGAGATAACCGAGGGCGATTTCGGCGCGGTGGCCAGGTGGATGGTGGCTTGCGCGAGCGGGATTCGCGCTTCTGGCATGCCAATGAGCTGAGCGGCCTCGGCCGCCGCCACGGCCACCTGGAGCGCGGTCGGATCGGCCATGCCGATGTCCTCGGAGGCGTGCACAATGAGCCGCCGGGCGATAAAGCGCGGGTCCTCCCCGGCTTCTACCATGCGGGCGAGATAATGCAGCGCAGCGTCGACATCGGAGCCGCGAATGGACTTAATGAACGCGGAAACCACGTCGTAGTGTTGGTCGCCGTCGCGGTCGTAGCGCACCACCGCCTTATTGACGTTGTCCGTGACCGTTTGTGGGGTAATCTCCCCTCCATCGTCGACCGCCTCGGCCGCAGCCTCGAGATAGGTCAGCGTGCGCCGCGCATCGCCACCGGCGAGGAGTACCAACTGATCCAAGGCTTCATCGGTAATCCGAATCTTGCGCTCGCCCAGGCCACGGTCGCTTTCGAGCGCGCGCTTGGCGACGCCCCTTAAGTCATCGTCGCTTAGCGAATGCAACTGCAACAGCAGCGAGCGAGACAAAAGCGGCGCGACGACGGAGAAGGAAGGGTTTTCCGTGGTTGCCGCAACGAGCAGTACCGTGCGGTTTTCCACGGCTGCGAGGAGTGCATCCTGCTGGGTTTTGGAAAACCGGTGCACCTCATCAATAAAGAGCACGGTCCGCCGGCCGTGAATGAGCTCTTGCCGGGCGTGGGTGATGACCTCGCGAACCTGCTTGACGCCCGAATCAAGCGCGGAGAGGCCCACGAAGTTCTGCCCCATTTGGCTGGCGATGAGCGAGGCAATGGTGGTCTTTCCGGTACCCGGTGGCCCGTACAAAATGACGGAGGCCTCTCCTGATCCTTCCACGAGGCGGCGCAATGGCTTGCCGGGGGCCAGAAGGTGGTCTTGCCCTACTACCTCATCCAGGTTTTGGGGACGCATCCGCGCCGCCAGTGGGGACCCAGCGTGGGTGGCGAAAAGGTTCTTCCCCGGCAGCGACGGTGCGCTGTTGTCCGGACTGGGCCCGCCAAATAATGAGTCTTGAGACACTGGAAAGCTACCTCCTAAAAGCGTGCGGGCACATCGTGATTGTCTATTCGTCATCCAAGCGGCGCGCAATGGCGCTGCCAAATTCCGCGATGGGCGCGCAGGCGGGGCCATCGCAACGCGCGGCATATCGAGATAGCGCCTCAAAGGTTTCATAGAGGTCGCGGCGCACGAGCAATTCATCTTCCGTGAACGGACCATGGTCAGCAGGGCGCAAGATGGAGCGCTGCGGATCGTGGACCACTTCGGCTTCACCCCTGGCTAGGGCAACCAGCCCTTCGATGCCGCCGGCGTGCATCGTGGTCACGCTCGATAGCGCCCAGCCGATGAGCGAGGCCACAATGAGACCATGGGTTTCTTCCGCATTGGAAAATAGCGGCCACACCTCAGATACGGCACGGGACCAAGCAGAGATGAAGATATCTGCCTCTTCGTCCGTAATCGGCTTGGAGAAGAGGAACTGTGGGAATCCGGCGATAACGCAGGCTACGTCGAAGCCAACATTGCGGAATCCTGCCCATTCATAGTCCAAGAAGTGCAGGCGCTGGGACACAATGATGTTATCCGGTGAAAGGTCGAAGGGAGTAAAGGCCCGGTCCTTGCCGGATGCCAGGGAGCGTGCGGCTTGACCCGCAAGATCCCGGAAGCTGGCCGGTGCCTCGAGCCCGGCTTTATCCAGCAAGTCGAGGCCGATGCCAATGGAGCGCTCCAGCGCCTCATCGCGCACGGACTGGTGCGGGGCCAAGTCCGGATTCTTGCGCAGCATCCTATTGAGCAGGGTTTCATAATCTTGCTCATGGCCTGCGGTTCCAGCGTGCATGTGCCCCAACGCACTGCCCAGCGAGCGCAGCACCCGCACGCGGTCATCATCGGTGGACTGTACGAGGACGTCGGCAAGCGTTTCGCCCTCGCCCAAGTCCGTCAACACAATAATGCGCTGCTCCAGATCGTGGGCAAGAAGCACCGGCCCCGGACGCACGTCCTCAGATAGCGCGGTGGTGAACTGATAAGCCACCACCTCGCGCAGCATCGCGGCATCATCGACGCCATAGCCGGTGACCGGGTTGTACTTAATGACTACCGAGCGGTGCGGCAGGAAGGCTCCGGGGGCAATCCTGGCGCGCAGGACCATTGCATTGCCGGAACCGTCCAAGCGCTCCACACCCGACATCTCCGGGGTACCACCAAAACGGCGCGACAACATCTCCGAGGCGGCCTTGATGACATCCTCGGGTGATAGCACAGCTTCGTTATCAACCATAGTTCTATCCAGTATGCCCCCTCACACCAAAGCGGGGTCACAAGTTCGCCCGCAGCGAAATTGCCGCGGACTACGATGTGCCCCGCACGGTGCGCCTGAAAGGCCGAGGTTTAAGTTCCCGGCTTACTTCTCCTCAGCAGTCTCGGCCGCAGTGGAACCAGACTTTTCCTGTTCCTTCTTCTTTTCCGGCTTGTAGTCTACGCCGGTCTCCTTGCGCTGTGCAGCAGGGATTGCCGCAGGGGCGTCGGTAAGCGGATCCACGCCGCCGCCGGACTTCGGGAACGCAATGACGTCGCGGATGGAGTCGAAGCCGCCCAACAGGGAGACGATGCGGTCCCAGCCGAAGGCGATGCCGCCGTGTGGTGGGGCGCCGTACTGGAAAGCATCGAGCAGGAAGCCGAACTTCTCCTGAGCCTCCTCGTCACCGATTCCCATAACGTCGAAGACGCGCTTCTGCACGTCCTGCTGGTGGATACGGATGGAGCCGCCGCCGATCTCATTGCCGTTGCAGACAATGTCATAGGCGTATGCCAGCGCCTCGCCCGGGTTCTGGTCAAAGTTGTCCAGGTACTCCGGCTTAGGAGAGGTAAAGGCGTGGTGAACCGCGGTCCACTTGGAGTGCCCCAGTGCGACGTCGCCAGAAGCGGTCGCATCAGCGGAAGGCTCAAAGAGCGGAGCATCTACAACCCAGGTAAAGGCCCAGTCGCCTTCCTTGATAAGGTCCAGCTTCTTTGCAATCTCGCCACGTGCAGCGCCCAGGAGGGCACGGGAAGACTTGGTGTCACCAGCGGCAAAGAAGATGGCGTCGCCCGGCTTGGCGCCGACGTGCTCTGCAATGCCCTCGCGCTCGGCGTCGGTAATGTTCTTAGCTACCGGACCGCCCAAGGTGCCGTCCTCACCCACGGTGATGTAGGCCAGGCCCTTGGCGCCACGCTGCTTAGCCCAGTCCTGCCAAGCATCGAACTGACGGCGCGGCTGGGAGGCGCCGCCCTCCATGACCACTGCGCCGACGTATTCGTTCTGGAAGACGCGGAAAGTGGTGTCCTTGAAGAACTCGGTGCACTCTACAATCTTGATGTCGAAGCGCAGGTCCGGCTTATCGGAACCGTAGTACTTCATCGCATCGGCGTAGGTCATGCGCGGGATCGGAGTCTTAATCTCGTAGCCAATGAGCTTCCACAGCTCAGTGACAATCTCTTCCGCCAAGGCGATGACATCGTCCTGGTCTACGAAGGACATCTCCACGTCCAGCTGGGTAAACTCCGGCTGGCGGTCAGCGCGGAAGTCCTCATCGCGGTAGCAACGCGCGATCTGGTAGTAGCGCTCCATGCCGGAGACCATGAGCAGCTGCTTGAAAAGCTGCGGGGACTGTGGCAGTGCATACCAGGTGCCCGGCTTCAAACGTGCTGGAACCAGGAAGTCGCGTGCACCCTCCGGGGTGGAACGGGTCAGGGTTGGAGTCTCGATTTCAGCAAAGTCATGCGAATCCAGCACCTTGCGGGCCGCGCGGTTGGCTGCAGAACGCAGGCGCAGCGCCTGTGCCTGGCGCTCGCGACGCAGGTCCAGGTAGCGGTACTTCAGGCGAGTCTCCTCGCCTACCTCACCCGAGGTGGAAGGATCATCAATTTGGAACGGCAGCGCTGCGGACTTATTCAAAACCTCAAGATCCGCGACATTGACCTCAATTTCACCGGACGGCAGGTTGGGGTTTTCTGAGCCTTCTGGGCGAGGCTCCACGGTACCGGTGACCTTAACGCAGTATTCGGAACGCAGGTCGTGGGCGCGCTCCGCCACGTCAGATTCACGGAAGACAACCTGGGCGATGCCGGAGCGATCGCGCAGGTCAATGAAGATCACACCACCGTGATCGCGGCGGCGGGAAACCCAACCGGTTAGGGTGACGGTCTCTCCTGCGAGTTCTTTGCGGAGCTCACCTGCTAAGTGGGTACGCAGCACTGTTGTTCAATCCCTTCTGAAAATTGTGTCACTTGCGGGTCCCGCCACGCGTAAACAGCGCGCGCCAAACCAAGCACAAGACTAGGAACGCGCACAATTCTACATCCCTACCGGTACGCGGAGCGCAGTTAGGTGGACGCAAGCTAACCCTGAAGGCCGCAGAAGAACCCCCGTTTCCCTCCTTCGGCTTCTTTGCAACAATCTCCATCCAGTGTATGAGGGGACCATGTGGCACTATTTAGGCATGACTTTTAGATCAGGTGCCGATTTCGGCGGCAAAGAAGCGCGTTCGGGTGGTGGTGGCGGTGGTATCGCCATTGGCGGTGGCGTCGGCTCGATTGTTCTAGTAGGCCTTTTCCTCCTCTTGGGCGGCAATCCCTCAGACTTGGGCTCAATTCTGGGCAGCGAGCAGACCCAATCCGACGGCGCTGCACAAGGCGAAAGCCCCGAATGCGAAACTGCAGAAGATGGCAACACCAAGGATGAATGCCTCGTTGAGTTCACCGGTCGCAGCGTAGACAACGTCTGGTCCAAGGTCTTGCCGGAACAGGCCGATATCCAATACACCGAGCCGGAGCGCGTGGTCTTCCACGGCGGCGTTAATACCGGTTGCGGCGCGGCCTCTTCTTCTACCGGCCCCTTCTACTGCCCGCGCGATGAGTCCGCCTATTTCGACACCGCGTTCTTTGATTCCCTGCGCAACTTCGGCGCGGAAAATGCCCCCTTGGCCCGCATGTACATCGTGGCGCACGAGTTCGGCCACCACATTCAAAACCTTGAGGGCACCCTCGGCCTGTCGGACTATGACGACCCAGGCGCCGATTCCAACGCGGTGAAGATCGAGCTCCAGGCTGACTGCTACGCAGGCCTGTGGGCTTCCTACGCCGACAAGGGCGATAACCCCTTGCTCGAGCCGATTACTAAGGAACAGGTCTCAGACGCTGTCGCGGCTGCCCAGGCGGTGGGCGATGACAATATCCAGCGCCGCTCCGGCGGCCAGGTCCAGCCTGATTCCTGGACGCACGGTTCCTCCGAACAGCGTGAGAAGGCATTCCTCGCCGGATATAACTCTGGCAAGATGTCCCAGTGCGACACCCTGGAGCGCGGCGCCTACCGCGGCTAAAACTCTCAACGTGGCCGTCGCCGAGAGCGGCGGCCATTATGTTCACAAATAGCCACATTGCTTTCACGAACTCCACATCTTGAGTTCACTTTCCTGACACCTAGGGCCTTTAGTCTGAGTGTGCATTCTCTACATAAGAATTTCCTTTGAGAATCCTCTTAACCACGCTGAGAAGCGCGGTCATCCCTCTCGTGCACGCTTTTCCTGAAAGGTTCTTCCTGTGTCTACCCCTACCACCCACATGACGGACATTGAGGCCGTCAATGGCAAGGGCAACGACTGGATTTGGCACGCCATCTTTGGCGGCCTCACAGCCGTTACCCTCATCGGTTTTATGATCTGGGGCCACGACTACGTCGATGGCTCTAAACCTATTCTGCTTGGCACTGCCATTCTCTTCGCTCTCTTCATGGCCTTCAATATTGGCGGCAATGACGTTGCCAACTCCTTCGGCACCTCCGTAGGTGCCGGGACGCTGTCCATGAAGCAGGCCCTCGTCGTCGCCGCCATCTTCGAGGTCTCCGGCGCCATCCTCGCCGGCGGCGAGGTCACCGATACCGTGCGTTCTGGCATCGTCGACCTTGACGCCATCGATGGGCTCGACCCCATGGAGTTCGTCTACATCATGATGTCGTCCCTTTTGGGTGCGGCCATCTGGCTCCTCGTTGCCACCCGTATGGGTTGGCCAGTGTCTACCACCCACTCCATCGTCGGCGGCATCGTCGGCGCCGCGCTCACCGTTGGCTTCATCACCGGCAAGGGTGGCTTGGACATGGTGCAGTGGGGCGGGATTGGCACTATTGCCATCTCGTGGGTGCTCTCCCCTGTTCTCGGCGGTCTCGCTGCGTTCATCCTGTTCAAGTGGATTAAGACCTCCATCTTGGTCTACAACGAGGAAGCAGACCAGAAGCTGCGTGAAATCAAGACCCGTCGTGCGGAGCTGCGCCAAGAGCACAAGTCTCGCTTTGCTCGCCTCAATGAGATCCAGCAGATTAGCTACACCAACGCCATGGCCCGGGACGCCGCCTTGGTGGCGGAAGAGGACTTCGATCCGGATCAGCTGGAATCTGAGTATTACCGCGATCTGTATAACCTCAACAAGGACATGGATGATGTCAAGGCTCACCGCGCCCTGGAGAGCTGGGTACCGGTACTAGCCGCCATTGGTGCCATCATCATTTCCGCCATGGTGATGTTCAAGGGTCTCAAGCACACCGGACTCGATTTCAGCGTTCTTCAGAACCTCTTGGTCATGGGCATGGTCGGCGCCGTGGTGTGGATGGCCGTCTTCATTTTCGCTCGCTCCCTGAAGAAGAAGTCGCTGGCTAAGTCCACCTTCCTTCTCTTTTCTTGGATGCAGGTCTTTACCGCTTCCGCCTTCGCCTTCTCCCACGGTTCCAACGACATTGCCAATGCCATTGGCCCCTTCGCTGCGGTTATTGACGTCCTCAAGACCGACCAAGTAAGCGATGAAGCTTCCGTGCCCGTTGCCGTCATGATTGCCATGGGCGTCGCCCTGATTTCTGGTTTGTGGTTCATCGGTCGCTTCGTGATTCAGACCGTGGGCTCGGGCCTAACCCAAATGCACCCCTCCTCCGGCTTCGCTGCTGAGCTTGCCGCCGCCGGTGTGGTGATGGGTTCATCGATCTTGGGCCTTCCGGTTTCTTCCACCCACATCCTCATCGGCGCCGTACTGGGCGTGGGCATTGTCAACAAGGCAGCCAATTGGAACCTGATGAAGCCCATCGCTTTGGCGTGGGTCATCACCCTGCCCGCCGCGGCAGTCATCGCCGCCATTACCGTGTCTGTGCTGCGCGTAGTCTTCTAGGGATAGCTCAGCGCCGCATATCCTCAGCACCCCCATTTCATCCGCTAGCCACACCGGCCATTGTGCCGGGGCTAGCGGATTGTCCATTAGGTAGCTTGGACAAACGCCCTGCTTGGCGACGCCCCCTTCTCTACACTGGCCCATATGACCGCGCACCGAGCTACTGCATTCCTGGCCGCATTCAACGACATAGAACAACACTTGCGCTCGGCTCTCAACGCTGAGAACTCCGATTCCTTCTGGTGGATAGTAGACAGGGCACGAGACAAGCACGTGCTTTCTAGTAAGCAAGCCGAGGCACTAAAAGAGTTTTCCAACCTACGCAATGCAATTGCCCACGGGCGCTACTACAAATCAGAGCCCATCGCTGAACCGCACGAGGCAGTGGTTAAGCAGATTTCAGCTCTCCGAGACATAGTGGTGTCCCCTCCCGACACACTCCAGGTTTTGCAGCCACAAAAGGTATTTACCTTGACGTCTGCCACATCAATCATGGAGGCATTTAGCGTCATAAAGGATAAGGACTTCTCCCAAATCCCCATCTACGATGAGGGCCGATTCACCGCTTTGCTAACCACCAACACTATTGCGCGATGGGTAGCCAGAGACCTCAGCGATAATCACGAGATCGATGCCGCGGACATCGCGGACATTGTGGAATACAAAGAACCCAGTGATCGCGCTATCTTTCTGGCCCGCACAGTAAGTGTGCAGGAAACGGTGGACGCCCTTTCAGAAACCGATAGCCAAGGGCATCGCCCTTGCGCCGCGGTCATCACGGAACACGGCAAGGTCAATGAGAAGCCCCTGCGCCTAGTTGCACCGGCCGATCTACCGGCACTTTTTGATGCCCTAGAATGGGAATAATTCTCCCGCAGTCGGCTTTCCCGCAGTCGGCACTGCGTCTATCTTTACTCCTGTGCACCGCATAGAAAGGCAACCATGCAATTCGGCATCTTCACTATCGGGGATTTAACTACAGACCCCATCTCAGGAAAGACACCCAATGAGGCTGAGCGCATCCGCAATTTGACGGAGATTGCGTTGAAAGCCGAAAAGGTTGGCCTTGACGTCTTTGCCACCGGCGAACACCACAACCCGCCCTTCGTTCCGTCCTCTCCTACAACGCACTTGGCGTATATCGCCGCGCAGACGGAGCGCTTGCAGCTATCTACTGCGACCACGCTCATTACTACCAATGACCCGGTGAAGATCGCAGAGGACTATGCCTTTCTGCAGCACCTTGCTGACGGCCGCGTAGACCTCATGCTCGGCCGCGGAAATACCGGCCCGGTCTATCCCTGGTTTGGCAAAGACATCCAGCAGGGTATTCCTTTGGCGATTGAGAACTACCACTTGCTGCGCAGGCTCTGGCGTGAGCCGGTTGTTAACTGGCAAGGAAAGTTCCGTGCGGGTTTGGAAGGATTTACCGCTACTCCGGCACCACTAGATGGAATTCCGCCCTTTGTCTGGCACGGCTCCATTCGTTCGCCGCAAATCGCAGAACAAGCCGCGTACTACGGCGATGGCTTCTTCCACAACAATATCTTCTGGAATAAGGAGCACACCGCCCAGTTGGTGGACCTCTACCGCCGTCGCTTTGAAAGCTATGGCCACGGCCAAGCGGACCAAGCAATCGTGGGACTTGGCGGCCAAGTCTTCATTGGCGAAACCGAACAAGAAGCCAAAGACTTCTTCCGCCCCTACTTCGACAACGCCCCAGTCTATGGCCACGGGCCAAGCCTCGAGGATTTCACGGCGCAGACTCCATTGACAGTCGGCACCGTGGAACAGGTAATCGAAAAGACCCTCAGCTTTGCAGAATGGGCCGGTGACTACCAGCGCCAGCTATTCCTCATCGATCACGCGGGACTTCCACAAGAAGTAGTTCTCCAACAGATAGAAATCCTAGGCACGCAGGTTGTCCCCGAGCTGCAACGCCGCTTTGAGCAGCGCCGTCCGAGCCACGTGCCTTCTGACCCGCCGACGCACGCAAGCTTGCTCTCTGAGCCGAATCCTTCGCACCTTCAGGTCAGCCCAGGAAAGGAAAACTAGTTATGCGCTCCCTCCTCGTTGTCTCAGCTGGCCTTTCGCAGCCGTCTTCCTCTCGCAGGTTGGCGGACATGCTCGCAGAAGCCACCCGCGCCAAAATCTCCGCGCGCGGTGAAGGAGCCGAAATCGATGTCATTGAGGTCCGCGATCTCGCTTTCGAACTAGCTACCGCCATGACCGATCAGACTGCGCAAACACCCCTTTTGGCTCGAGCCAAGCAGCAAGTTGCCGATGCCGATGGACTCATCGCCGTCACCCCTGTATTCCAAGGCAGCTATTCGGGCCTTTTCAAGATGTTCTTTGACACCTTGGAACCCCATGCCCTCGACAACCTACCCACCATCATCGCAGCGACGGCAGGGTCTTCGCGCCATGCCCTCATTTTGGACTACGCGCTCCGCCCGCTATTTAACCAACTGCACGCAAACATCGTGCCGACGGGTGTTTTTCAGGCCGCAGAAGACCTAGGCACTCCGGAGGGAGAGCGCATTGCCTCCCGCATTGAGCGCTCTGCCATCCAGCTGGCTGACCAGATCGTTACCCCGCGGGACCGGGTACCAGGAATTGCCGGCGATCTCACTGGGTTGGGAGGCCGCTCCACCGTACGGCTAGCAAAGGAGAACTTCATCCCCCTCGACAAGCTCCTGAATGGGTACGGCAAATAAGCCACAACGCGAGCAGCGCTACGCATAGACAGCGATTGATAGAAGGTGTGACTTTCGCTACCCTGGTCACATAAAATCTGCCTCTCCCCTTTGGGTCCAGCTTGACCCCAATAACGGCACAGCAAGCACCCTATAGCTATCCCTCCAGAAAGGTTCGGCACAGCTTAACTATGACAATTAGCGTCACGGACATCTTCTCCATCGGCATTGGCCCTTCCTCTTCGCACACCGTCGGGCCCATGCGCGCGGCTAAGCAATTCCTCGATTCCCTCGAGAAGCACCCAGCCAAGGTCTATACGGAGTTGCGCGGCTCGCTTTCCGCCACTGGCCGTGGCCACGCTTCCGATCGCGCCGTAATCCTTGGGCTCGCTGGCTGGGATCCGCTGAGCGTGCCTGTCGACGCCGAGCCTCACGCGGGCGGCTTTATCCCTAGCGAGGGAACCATTTCTGGTCCCCGGGGCACGGTGGACTATGAGATCGTTTTTGATAATGAACCGCTGCCCCAGCACCCGAATGGCATGATTTTTAGCGCCTGGGATGACAGCGGAAACCTGCTCGCAGAAAAGGAAGAGTACTTTTCTGTCGGCGGCGGCTTTATCCTCTCCCGCGCCGAGCTCGATGCAGAAGTCGCCGAAAGCCATGAGGTTCCCGCCGGCGTAGCCGCAGCCCAGGTAGATGACTCCGTTCCCTATGAGTTCACCACGGGCGAAGAACTGCTCAACCTCTGCGAAGCTCATGACAAAGCAATTTGGGAGCTCGTCCTTGCCAACGAGGAGGCCTTGCACCGCGATGAAGGCGGCGCGGAATACGTTCTGCGCCACCTTGATTTGGTCTGGGACATCATGCGTGAGTGTGTGACTGAGGGTATTTCCACCAAGGGCCTTCTTCCAGGTGGCCTGCGTGTGGCACGCCGTGCCCCGAAGATGTATGCCCAGTTGCTAGAAAACCAGGACGATACCAGCTGCGGTTTCTCCGCCATGGAGTGGGTTAACCTGTACGCCCTAGCGGTTAATGAGCAAAACGCTGCCGGTGGCCGCGTCATTACTGCACCTACCAACGGCGCATGCGGCATCATTCCAGCAGTACTGCATTATGCGCGCGATTTCCGCGCAGATTTCACCCGTTCGACTGCCCGTCGGTACCTATTGACCGCCGGTGCCATCGGCATGATTATCAAGGAAAACGCGTCCATCTCCGGAGCTGAGGTGGGCTGCCAAGGCGAGGTGGGTTCCGCCTCCGCTATGGCCGCCGCAGGCATGGCAGAGCTGCTGGGAGCAGCCCCGGCGCAGGTGGAAAACGCCGCTGAGATTGCTTTAGAGCATAATTTGGGCCTTACCTGCGACCCAGTGGGCGGATTGGTGCAGATTCCGTGCATCGAGCGCAATGCCATTGGCGCGGTAAAGTCCATCAACGCCGCGCGCATGGCCAAAATGGGAGAAGGCACTCACCACGTGACCTTGGATAATGCGGTACAAACCATGGCTGAAACCGGCCGCGATATGCTCTCCAAGTATAAGGAGACCTCCCTGGGCGGATTGGCCAAGACCATGGGCTTTAGCGTTTCGCAGGTGGAGTGTTAAAAAGGACTGCATGCGCGCAGATGCTCTTCACCGCCGCACCGCCATTATCGCTGCGGCATGCCAGCTCTTTCGTACCCACGGCGATGATGTCGCTTTGGAAAAGGTGGCTACGCAGGCTGGCGTAAGTGTGGCTACGGTCTATCGCAATTTCCCCAACCGTGCGAGCCTTATCCGCGCGTGCGCGGAATATATGGGTGATGGCTTTGCCGAGTTTCAACAGCGCCTCATCGCGGACTTTGAGAACTCCACCCATTCTGGGCAAGACTACGTCCGGACCTACGCCACTCATATCCTGACCATGGGACTGAACACCCTTATTCCAGCGTTCGTCCCGCAGGATTTGGACTCTCTGAGCCCCGAGCTGACTGCCCAGCGCGATCTCCTAGAGCGCAACGGCCGACGGTTTATTGAGCTGGGCCAAGAGCAAGGCGAGATTGGCCCCGGCGTCACCCACCTCGAATTCATTGTGGGACTGTTGAGCCTGGCACGACCCCGCGAGGTTGATATCGATGCCTACCAGCCGGATATTCAAGAAAAGATCATTGACCTCTTTCTGGCGGGCATAAAAAGTGGGCACCGCGCCTAAGCGCAATGCCCACCGGCTAAAGGAAATTTAGGCCTCGCCGTTCATTTCCCGAGCAAGTACGGACACTAGGTCAGAAACCTTTACGTCGTGCTGCTCATGGGCGGCAAGGTCCTTGAGCGCAACCGTACCATTTTCTAGCTCCTGCTCGCCCAAGACCAGCGCGAAGCGTGCACCGGCGCGGTCGGCACCCTTCATCGCGCCCTTCAGGCCGCGGTCTCCAAAGGACATATCCGCAGAGATTCCAGCCTTGCGGAGGTCATTGATCAGGGTGGTCATGGTGCGCTTGGCGGCAGCACCCAGTGCAACGCCAAAGACATCCACGCGCGACTCAACGCCGTCGAGGGTGATGCCCTCAGCCTCTAGCGCTAGCAGGGCGCGGTCGACGCCCAGACCGTAGCCGATACCAGATAGGTCTTGACCGCCCAGCTGGGCCATCAGCCCGTCGTAGCGGCCACCGCCACCAATGCCGGACTGCGCACCAAGTCCGTCATGGACGAACTCGAAGCAGGTCTTGGTGTAGTAGTCCAAGCCGCGGACCATACGGGGATTAATCTCGTAGGCTACGCCCATATCATCCAGCATGCCGGTGACCGTTTCGAAGTGCTCGCGGCATTCGTCATTGAGGTGGTCGAGCATCAAGGGGGCGTCGGCAAGCTGCTCTTGGACCTCTGGGCGCTTGTCATCCAGCACGCGCAAAGGGTTGATCTCTGCACGGTGCCGGGTCTCTTCATCCAAGTCGAGCTTAAAGAGGAATTTCTGCAGCTTCTCGCGGTAAGCCGGGCGGCAGTTGCGATCGCCCAGGCTGGTGAGCTCGAGGCGGAAGCCGCTTAGCCCCAGCGCGCGGAAGGAACGATCCGCCAAAGCGATGACCTCGGCGTCAAGCGCAGGATCGTCTACGCCAATGGCTTCTACACCAACCTGCTGTAGCTGGCGGTAGCGGCCAGCCTGGGGGCGCTCATAGCGGAAGAAGGGGCCAAAATAGTTGAGCTTCACGGGCAGCTGGCCGCGGTCTAGGTTGTGCTCGATGACCGAGCGCATCACGCCAGCGGTGCCCTCCGGGCGCAAAGTAACGGAGCGGTCGCCGCGATCGGCAAAGGTGTACATCTCCTTAGACACCACGTCGGTGGACTCGCCCACGCCACGGGCGAAAAGCGCGGTGTCTTCGAAAATGGGCAGCTCAATGTGCTGGAAGCCGGACAGATGTGCCTGCTCCACCATGGTCTGGCGCACCTTATAGAATGCGGCCGACTGTGGCGGGAAATAGTCTGGGACACCTTTGGGGGCGGACAGGGCTTGGAACTGCTTCTTTTTACTCACGGGTATTACAGTACCTCCCTCAATGTTGCGAAGAAGGGATTGGTCGCCCTCTCCTTGCGCATCGTGGTGGTGGGACCGTGACCGGGCAGAATGTCAAGGTTATCGGGCAGACTCCACACTGGGCCGGCAAGAGATTTTTGCATGGCATTGGGGTCCGAGTGAGGTAAGTCGGTGCGTCCAATGGCCCCGGCGAAGAGCACGTCCCCTGTTAAAGCAAAGTCCTCGGAGACAATCATCACGCATCCCGGCGAATGCCCGGGCGCGTGTTTGAGAGCAAAGGTATGACCGATAAGCTCCAGGGTTTCGCCATCGCGTAGCTCGCGGAGGTCGGAGATGGGGGTCATATGGGCGGCGTCGAAAAGCTCTTGCGCCTGGGGCGAAACACCTTCACCGCTGTCAAGCATGAACTTGTCAGCCGGGTGGATATAAACAGGGATGTCGAGCTCTTCTGCCAAAGATCCGGCATCCCGAGTGTGGTCAATATGGCCGTGGGTGAGCACGATAGCCTCATAGTCCAAGTCATGCTCGAGGACTTTTTCCATCGCATCCATGCCCGGGTCCACTATGAAGGCGCGGCGGCCTTCCGCAATCACATAGGTATTGGTCTGAAACGGACCGGCAGTAAAACCGTAGATTTCCATACCCACTACCCTAGCTGCCCGAAACAAAAAAGAGCCGGCCTCCCCCATTTTCATGATGAGTAGAGGCCGACAGCGCCGAACGGCTTAACGCAAAATATCCCAGACCTCGTCATAATCAAGCTCGGTAACCACACCTGGAACCATTTGAGTGTGGATGACCTTGTGGTTTTCATCAGCCACCACCACGGAGCGGGCAAGCAAGCCTTCCAAGACGGAATCGCGCACAGTCACGCCGAACTTCTCACCAAAGTCAGAGCGAAATGCGGAGGCAGCGATGACATCATCAATGCCGTCAGCCGCGCAAAAGCGCTTGAGGGTAAAGGGCAAATCGAGAGAAACGGAGAGAAGCTTAGTGTTATCTAGCTGCGAAACCTGCTCATGAAAACGGCGCAGCTGCTCCTGACAGGCAGGGGTTTCAATAGAGGGCAAGATGGAAATAATAAGGCGCGTGCCCGCAAAGGTCTCATTAGTAATCTGACGCAGGTCGGTACCGATGAGTTCAAATTCGGGCAGCGGGTCTCCCACTGCGGGAAGTTCACCAACGGTGGGCGTTGGCGGATCGGTAAAATCTGGTTCAACCATAGAAACCAGCGTACTTATGATTGGGCTTAAAAGCTATTAACTTGACCTATTTTCATGCCAACGCTCTCGCGAGAGTATGGAACCGCTAGACTCGGTCAGGTTGAATCATGCCACCGATAATCGCTAGAAAGGTTGACTCCCGGTGCCAAATAATCAAAAGCGCGGCGAAGAGGCGCTGAGCAAGCTCGAGCGCGAGCTGAAATCCCGTGAACGCAAACAAAAGGCACGCCCCCTAGGCGTTGTTGCCGCCTCCCTCGTAGTAATTCTCGCCCTCGTCGGCGGCATCTACTTCTTGTCCACCCGCGAAGGCGACGATGAAAACGTACAGGCTGAAGAGTCTTCCACAGCTGAGACCTCGCAGGAAACCCCACAGGCGCAGCCCATCGCTGACAAGCGCGCCAAGGCCCTGCCGGATACCGTGACCTGTAAGTACGAAGACAACGGTCAAGAGTCCAACGGCGCGAAGAAGCCAAAGGGCAAGGATATTTCCACCAAGGGCACCGTCACCGTTTCCTTTGAAACCAACCAGGGCACCATTGAGATGGAAATGGACCGCGCCAAGGCGCCGTGTACCACCAACGCTATTTCTGAGCTAGCCAAGTCGGGCTACTACGACGACACCGTCTGCCACCGTATGACCTCAGGCGGGCTCAACGTGCTGCAGTGCGGCGACCCCACCGGTTCCGGTTCCGGCGGACCTGGCTTCAGCTTTGGTGATGAGTACCCCACCGACGAGGTGGATGAGAAGGACGCACAGAACCCCGTTGTCTACCCGCGCGGCTCCGTGGCCATGGCCAACAGCGGCCCGGACACCAATGGTTCCCAGTTCTTCCTCAATTACGACGATTCCGAGCTAGCCCCGAACTACACCTACTTCGCCACCATCACCGACAAGGGCATGAAGACGATGGACAAGATTGCTAAGAACGGTGTCGAAGGCGGCCAGCCAGACGGCAAGCCGGCAAAGGAAGTCAAGATTAAGAAGGCAACCGTCAAGGCTTAAGCGGCAGAAAAGCCCTGCTTGGCGACGGCTCCCTGTAACCCACCGCACCACACCCCCTAACGGGGGCGGGTACAAGGCCCCGGCCATTCACCACACTTTCCGTGGACGAATGCGCCGGGGCTTATCCTTTCCTTAAATTAAGCTGAGCTCGACTATGGGGTTTAAGCTGCAGAAACACGAGAACACCGAAACTCCCCCAGATCACAAGAATCACAGTAGTAAACACGCAGCACACAGCGGACTTTCAGCTAGTTCATCCGATGAACAAAAACCTGCCAATACTGTTGCGGAAGGCTGTCAGCCTGTCTAGTATTTGAATCGTCTTTGAACATCCCAAGCTTGTTAGGAATCAAAAAATGAAGCTTTTCTCCCGCAAGGCACTCGTTGCTGGCGCAACCGCTCTGTCCATGACCTTCGCTGGCACCACCGTGGCTACCGCTGCTGAGTCGACCACCCAGTCCACCACTGCTAAGCCGACCACCACCAAGCCAGCTGAGCCGGCTGAGCAGGGCTCCTCCCTCAAGGATGCTGACCCTCAGGAGATCAAGGCTTGGATCGGCGTCTTCACCGCCGTTATCGGCGCTCTGGGCACCCTGTTCGCTTTCGCTGACAAGTACTTCGACCTGCCTTTCGGCAACAAGTAAGGTCACCGCTTCATAGCGATTCTTAAGCCGCTGCTTCCCTTAGTGGAAAGCAGCGGCTTTTTCGCGTGCTTTGGGGCAAAGGGAGCGCAGGGATGGTCTTTGCGTTCCTTGCCAAGCTCTGGCGTGTGCCCTAAGCGTCTTTAGCGTCTTCGATGTACTCGGACCCCACGAGGTCTTTGAAAAGCTCCGGGTCGATGGCTTGACCGACCTTGATGACGGAGACATGGCCTGTAGGCTCAAGGATCATTATCTGTACGTCTTCCATGCGGCTAATGCCGGCTCTACGGGCCGCCGAGTAGATATCCGACTCCGTAATGTGTGCGAGCGCCAAGTTATCTTCAACCATCTCGCCACTAAAGACTAAGAGGATGGGACGACGGTCTAGAAAGCGCGTCCACTTCACTACCTTGCGAATGGTACCGAAGGCTGCTTCGAGCGCCATCAGCGTGGTCAGGCCGATGACGCCGGCGGCAAGGGTCGGTGGATTGCCCACGATGACGCGGCCTGCGACCGCGCCAAACATGATAATGATGATGGCATCTGAGGCCGTCATGGACGTAAGCACACGAGAGCCAAATAGCTTCACCAGCACCATGAAGGATAGGTAGATACCCAAAGTCGCCAGCACGACAACGGGGATACGGTGCCATTCAATACCCAGTTGATAGGTAATCTCGCGCAGAAAGAGTTCTAGAGTATCCACGACTGCTTAGGTTACCTGGCAGCCACGAGACATACAGAAAAGGCGGAGCGTCACTCCCCCGTTCAGGAAGAGCCGCTCCGCCTAGTGCTGTGCTGTCTTAGATGTGGAACTGCTTGCGCAGGTCCTCAATCATCTTGCGAGCTGGGGCAGGAAGAATCTGCGGGTTCATGCCCACAACCGCAACGCCAGCTACCAGCGCTGCAACGATGGCGAATACTGCGCCGCCCACGGAAGAGCCGTTGGAGGACAAGGAAGAGCCCTTTGGCGCAGGCTTAGCTCCCGGCTCTTCGGAGCCCTCGCCGCTTACCTCGAGTGGCAAAGTTGCCTTAGTGCCGGCGTCGGTGGTGATTTCCAGGTTCTGGGTACCGCTCAGGTTCTCCGGAACGGTGAGCTTTACCGTTGCGCGACCGCGCTCACCAAATTGCGCATCGCCTTCTTGCGCAGCGTTGTCGATATCGACGGTCTGCTCAGCGTCGCCTAACTTGACGGTTGCCTTCTTGGCCATCGGCTCACCGTCGGTGGAGTAATTGAGGCTGGACAGGTTCACCGTGATTTCCTCGCCCGGCTTCACGTCCCCCTCGATGTTGGCGCCAATCTGGCCCTGGCCCGTGCGGACCTCCGATTCACCCGACTTGATGTAGTCGATCATGGCCTGAGTGTCCATGTAGCCCACATCGTTCTTGTCCTTGATGGAACCAGCGTTGAAGTAGCCGTCGCCGCCTGCTTCTTCATCACTGGAAGCAAGGAAGGAAGACAGCGCAATGGAGTAATCCTTCTTCGGATCGATTTGCTCGCCGTTGATGGTCACAGACTGTACGCGCTCGCCCTTGTCGGCCTTCTGGTCGTAGACTACTTGGACGTTATTGGAAAGCCCCATGGCCAGGCGTGGTCGGCTTCCCTCCTGCCACTGGTTTTCCAAAGCCTGGATGAACTCTTCACCGGAAATCTTGGCGGTAATCACGGAGTTGCCAAAAGGCTGTACTTCAAAGATGTCCTTGTAGGTTACGTCTCCGCCCTTCAGGTCAGCGCGCACGCCGCCGGCGTTCATAACACCGATCTCAATGTCTTCGCCCACCTGCTTGCTCATGGCATAGCGCTGGCCATCCGCAATGAAATTGTTGAGGGTGGATTCCACGCCGCGGTTGGAGCCAGGTTCTGCGCCTTCATCAGAGCCACGGAACAGGTCTTGCTGCACCTTGCCGGCGGTCTTAGAGCCTTCCACCTCGGCTTCCTTCTGCGCCTTCTCAACGATGGACGCAATCTCGGCGTCCGGATCAACAGTGGCAGCATCCGTAGCGTCGTACTGGCTGAGCTTGATGTCGGTTACCTTCTTGGCGGACTTGTCAAAGGTGATGTCGACGTCGTTAAGCAGCTTGCCATACTCATGACCCTGCGCCCACTGCAGTGGAAGGGCACCTTCGCGGGGGATTTCGCCCTTGGTGCGCTGGTGGGTATCGCCGCCGAAGAGCACGTCTACGTCCTTGTTGAATCCCTGGGCATACTCCTGGGCGTCCTCATGGAAAAGCGCGACGACGACGTCCGCCTCGCCGGATTCCTTCAGGCGGGTGGCCTCATCGTTGGTGGCCTTTACTGGATCCGTGAAGGTAACACCTGGGATCTTTGCGGCGGATACCTTGTACTTGGTGTTCTCCGTTACGGTTCCGACATAGCCCACCTTGACGCCGTCCACCTCTTCAACGTGAGAAGGCTTGAGCAAGGGTTGGCCATCCTTAAGCACGTTTGCACCCAGGATGGGGTACGTGGAGTTCGGCTGAATACGCTCGGTGAGATCTTCGGTTCCCTTATCAAACTCGTGGTTGCCTACTGCAGAAACCTTCATGCCCATCTGGTTGAGAGCCTCGAGGGTGTACTTGTCATCAGAAATTGCAGATACGAAGGCGGAACCGCCCACGTTATCGCCCGAGGAGGTCAGGTTGAATTCCTGACCTTCATTCACCTGCTTGATAAGGGTCTGCAGGCGAGCTACGCCGATTTCATCGCCAGCCTTTGCTGGGTCACCAATCTTGTCCTCCAAGTGACCGTGAATATCGGTGATATTGGTGACGGAGATGGTGGTTTTGTTTTCCTGTGCTACCGCCTGCGCGCCGGAGAGAGCAACGGCGGAAACAGTAGTGGCGGCCACAAGCTGGCCGATGCGACGGAACTGCATTGAAGTACTCCTAGATAGTGGAAAGCGACAGGATAATTTATATCGCTTTGCTAACTACTTGGCAGGAGAACTTAAGCCTGCTTGCTGGCGCTTTACCTTGCAGCAGTCAAGAATTCACGCACAGGTAACCTCCCCGATGCCTTTGCGTTGCTTGCCCCGCCCCTCCTTGAGGGTGAGGAAAGCGCCCTAGGCGGTTACGCGGTAGACGTCGAAGACGCCTTCGGTATTGCGCAGTGTGGTCATCAAGGTGCCCAATTGCTTGGTATCCGACACGGAGAATGTGAACCGTACCGTCGCGATATGGTCATCGCCGCGATTAGAGTTCATGGTCAAAACGTTGATGTTCTGATCGCTCATTACCCGAGTGAGCTCCGAGAGGAGGCCCTGACGGTCGAGGGCTTCCAATTGCAGCGTCGCAGAGAAAGCGCCCGTTGCCGAGGTAGCAGAAGACCAGGCCACCTCCAACATGCGCTCTGGTTCCGCCTTGAGCTTTTCCGCGTTAGTGCAGTCGGCTCGGTGCACGGAGACTCCCCCGCCGCGGGTAACGAAGCCGAAAATGGCATCGCCCGGCACGGGCTGGCAGCACTTGGCGAGCTTTGCCATCACATCGGGGCTGCCTTCCACCAAGATGCCCGTGCCCGATGCCGAGTCTTCGGTGTGTTGGGCGCGGGAGTGCTCAATCTCAGACAGTGGCGTGCGTGAGGCCAGGGTGTCGATGGCATCGTCTTGGTCGCCGAACATGGCAACCAATTGGTTGGCCACGTGTTGAGGAGATACGTGGCCCGCGCCGATGGCGGTATACAGCGAATCGACGTCGGTATAGTGCAGCTGCTCCGCTACCTGCTTCATGGAGCTGGCAGTAAACAGGCGGTGCATAGGCAGGCCGCCGCGCTGGACCTCGGTAGCCAGGGCATCGCGGCCGGCTTCCAAGTGTTCTTCGCGGCGTTCCTTAGCAAACCACTGCCGCACCTTTGTCTTGGCTCGAGCAGACACGAGGAAGTCTTGCCAATCGCGGGACGGACCGGCGTTGGGATCCTTTGAGGTAAAGATTTCCACCTTGTCGCCGGACTTTAGCTTCGATTCGAGCGCGACGAGCTTGCCATTGACCTTGGCACCAATACACCTATGCCCCACCTCAGTATGTACTGCGTAGGCAAAATCCACCGGTGTAGAACCGGCAGGAAGGTTTACCACATCGCCCTTCGGGGTAAAGGCGAAGATTTGCTTGGCGGTCAGGTCGTAGCGCAGCGAGTCGAGGAACTCATTGGGATCGGCGGCTTCCTTCTGCCAGTCCAGAAGTTGGCGCATCCAAGCCATCTGGTCCACTTCTTCTTGGTGGCCCGAGTTCTTGCCCTTGGTTTCTTTGTAGCGCCAGTGAGCAGCCACACCGAATTCGGCGTTGTAGTGCATCTCGTGGGTACGTACCTGGACTTCCAAGGTAGCGCCGCCATTTGCCAGCACCGTGGTGTGCAGCGACTGATACACGCCGAATCGCGGCGAGGAAATATAGTCCTTGAAGCGCCCCGGCAATGCCTGGTAGATCGAATGCACCACACCAATAGCGGCATAACAGCTATTGACGTCCTCGACCAAGATGCGGATTCCTACGAGGTCAAAGATCTCCGCGAAGTCACGGCCACGTACGATCATCTTTTGATAGATGGACCAGTAGTGCTTTGGACGGCCCATGACCTCGGCTTCAATGCCGTTTTCCTTCAGCGCCCCACTGACCTGGCTAATGATCTCCTTCAGCGCGCGGTCGCGGGAGGGGGCACGATCTGCCACCATGCGCACGATCTCGTCGTACTTCTTTGGATACAAGATGGCAAAGGACAGGTCTTCCAGCTCCCACTTCACACTGGCCATGCCGAGGCGGTGAGCTAGCGGAGCAATCACCTCGAGGGTCTGCCGCGCCTTTTTAGCCTGCTTTTCGGGCGGGAGGAACCGCATCGTACGCATATTGTGCAGGCGGTCGCTGACCTTAATGACCAGGACTCGGGGGTCGGTGGCCATGGCGACAATCATCTTACGAATGGTCTCCGCCTCTGCGGCCGAGCCCAGTGCCACCTTGTCCAGCTTGGTCACGCCATCGACCAAGCGAGCTACCTCAGGACCGAAATCCCGAGTGAGGTCCTCTAGCGAGTAGTCCGTATCCTCCACGGTATCGTGCAGCAGCGCTGCCACGATGGTGGTGGTGTCCATACCGATCTCTGCCGCGATCGTCGCCACGGCGAGCGGGTGGGTGATATACGGTTCACCGGATTTGCGAAAGACACCCTCATGGAGCCGCTCCGCGGTGTCATAGGCGCGATTGAGCAGATCAGCATCGGCCTTGGGGTGAAACTTGCGGTGGATGGACATCAACGGGTCCAGCACCGGATTTACCTTCACTCGGCCGCCGGTAAGCGAACGAGCTAGGCGAGCCGACATGCTGCGCATTCCGCCGCCGGACTGGCGCTTTACGGGTTTGTCCATGGCCAAATCTACCGCCCTTCACAGTGCCACGGGCCTTGTGGCCTCATGTCCAACTAAATCGTGCGATCTAGCTTAGGCATCCCATCTTAGTCTGTGGCATTCAACACAATGAGCGGTGGGCCGGATAAACGCTCACGCCCATTGAGACCCTTGACTTCCAGCACCACCACATTGCCAGCGACTTCGGCACCTGCGGACTCAAGCAAAAGCTTGGCACCGTGGAGGGTGCCACCGGTGGCTAAGACGTCGTCGACAAGCACCACGCGCTTGCCCTTGATGTCAACGCCGCTGGCTGGAATCTCCAGCGCCGCGGAGCCATACTCCAGCTCATATTCTTCGGTATATACCGGTGGGGGAAGCTTGCCCTTCTTGCGGATGGCCAAGATGCCTAGGCCCATCTTGTAGGCGACGGCCGAGCCGAGGAGGAATCCACGGGCGTCGAGGCCACCAATCATATCTGCGCCCAATTCCTCGCAGGCGGCCGCCAAGCCGTCCACTACGGTGCGAAATGCCTCTGGGTCCGCCAAGACTGGGGTGAGGTCCTCGAAGAGGATGCCCTCCTCCGGGAAGTCTTGAACGAGGCGAACCTTATCCTTGAGTGCCTGTGCTGCTGATTCGTAGTGCGAACTCATAATCTTCCTTGAGAAATAATTGCGAGAGGTTTTGAACGCCCGATATTCGGGGCCTATTCCTTGTCCGTTGGGGCGGTGCTGTGCCAGCGATCCATATTCCAACCGATGCCCGAGACGCCAGTGTACGGCAGGACGCCTTCCACGTCGCGGCGGACGAGGAAGACGCGCGGCTGCGCGGAGAGAGGAATGGATGGTACATCCTTCCACAGAGCCTCTTCTGTCCTCTTCAGCTCCGCAGAGTTCTTCATGCTCGACTCCACAGTGGAATACTCCGTCTGGGGATCGACTGGGCCGAGGAAGGCGTCGACGGTAGGCGCCCAGGTTTCCGGCTCCATTTCCAAGTAGTGCGGGGACATGAACTCCGCAGACGCGTCCTCGATGGTGATACCAGCCGGCTCACAGGATGCACGAAGTTGTTCCACCATGGCGGCATAACGTTTATCCGGTCCCAAGTAGCCCACCTTGATAGTGGTCCCGTTGAGATCGCCGGCCTTGGCTAAATCGGTGCCCTGGTGATCCTTCCCCACCTTGTCTAGACCGCCGGCGACCGGGTTGGTCACGGAAACGGTACGCAGGTAGGCCGGTGGCACTTCCACACCAGAGGCTGCCGAGCTTGCCTGAGCAACCGCCTGCTGATCGACGCAGGCCGCAAAGCTCTCGCGCGCCCACGGCTCCGCGAATACTCCAGCTTCAGATAGCGTGAGCGTATCCGTTAGCTCGCCGACCATTGGAGTAACCTCGTAGGGGGACTCCCCTGCCTCATCCTTCGTGCTGTCCAGCCAGTCAGGATTTTCGCTTGCGGCATCGACTACGCGCAACGCGCCTTTATCTGCGAGCTTCTGTGCATCAGCCTCCGAAGGCCAGACCACAACATGATCTTCCGCTGGGGCGTCTCCGAAGTACTTTTCGTTTGCTTTGAGAATTATCTCCCCTTCGTCGCCTACCTTGTCAATGACATAGGGTCCAAAGGAGACCTGCAGCTCGGGATCTAGTTGATCCTCGGCCACGGAAAAGCCATAGCGCCATTCCTTAGCAACCGGCGCAAGCGCCTGCATGTCTTCTACTGTCAGGGCGGCGTTGAGTTCCTCAATGCTCAACTCGGACTTCTTGGCCAGCGCATGGGCCGGCATGACCGTGCCGGCGCCAAACATGTGGCGCCAGCGCTGCCCCTGATCCTTGTTAAAGGTCAGGGTGAAGGTTTTGCTTTGGGGCTCACAGCTAAATTCCGAGATGTCATTCATCAACGGCATATGGGAGGCAAATTCAGCTGGATGAGTACCGGCCACATACGTCAACAAGTAATCATCGCAGGTAACAGGAGTGCCATCGGAGAATACGGCGTCCTCCTCCAAAGTGAGCTGAACGCTGCGCTGGTCGCTGCCGGCAACGGGCGGAAGCTCTTCAGTTTCAACCAGATCCGCATTGGGAATTAATTCGCCAGAGGGACCGGGCACAAAAAGCCCCGGATAAAGCCGCGTAGACAGCAGTCCGGCGGAGGTAGCATCACCAAAAGACGTGCCAGCATTAGTGGTGGCCAAGCGGGAATTAACCTGGTAGCCAAAGTATCCATAGGATTCTGGCTCCTGGGGAGCACTAGAGGTGTCCTCCTCGCCGCCCTGCCCGCTACAGGCAGAAGCAGCTAGAGCTAGAGCTGAAACGCACGAGGCAATGGCCTTCCTTCCCCAGTGACGATTTCTAGAACTGCTCTTTGATTTAAGCACCGTAATTTGCCCTCACTTCAGCTACCGCTTCGCCAAAATTTTACTACCGCAAGCTACCGGCCCGGGCGCCAGGTTGCGCCAGGGTGCCCAGTGGACTCGGACGGATCGTCTTCGATCTCAGCCGGGGTGGATTTTGCGCTCACTGGTGAGACCACGGTGCGACCGGAGGATGCTGCGCCGGATTCTACCGCTGCATCCTGGTCCTTGCCGGCACGGTAGTCCGCGACCCGCTTGTTGTGGCGCTTGATCTTCTTGGACATGTTGGCGAAGGTCACGACCAGCGGCGTAGCAAAGAAGATGGAGGAGAAAATGCCCTCGACCACGCCGATGAGCTGGATGAGTGCCAAATCGCGGAGGGTACCGATACCCATGAGCCACACGGCGACCACGAAGAGCGCGATGATAGGCAGCGCAGAAATTACCGAGGTAGAAATCGAGCGCATGACGGTCTGGTTAATAGCCAAGTTTGTCAGCTCAGCAAAGGTCTTCTTGCGCTGGCCCTCGAGGCCTTCCGTATTTTCGTTGATCTTGTCAAAGACGATGACCGAGTCATACATGGAGAAGGTCAGGACGGTAAGCAGACCAATAATGACGGCCGGGGAAACTTCGAAGCCAAAGAGGGCGTAAATACCGGCGATAATCACGCCGTCTGCAATCAGCGCGATGATGGCGGCAAAAGCCATGTTCTTCTGCAGGCGGATGGCCACGTAGACGGTCGCAGCCACCAAGAAGACCAGCATGGCAATGAGCATGCGCTGGGTAATAGAAGAACCCCAGGATTCGGATACCGTGGACGAGCCAATGGCATCCGGGGTGGCCTTGCCGTTTTCATCCTTCGGCTGGAAGTTGTCATAGATAGCCGCGCGGGCCGCATTCACGTCCTCTTGGCTCAGGCGCTCAGAAACGATTTCCAAGGTCTCGGAATCGCCAGCGCCCACGATGTGAACCTGCTCGGGTTCTACACCGGTGGAGTCTTCGAAGACCTGGCTTACCTCGTCTTCCTTGAGGTCGCCTGCCGGCATCGACAACGTGGTGCCGCCTTCGAAGTCAATCGAGAGCGAGAAACCACGAATGAGGATCGCGGCCACTGCGGCCACGATCAACGCGGCGGTGATGCCGTACCACAGCTTGGTGCGACCGATGAAGTCATAACCGCGCTCGTCCTCGTAGAGGCGGTCCATCCGGGAAATCTTGTGCTTAGTCGAAACAGCCATGCTTATTTCTCCTCATCTTCCGCAGCATCTACGGGACGTGCGGTTCCTGCGGCAGAACCTTCTGCCGTTTCCTTGGTGGCTGGCTCCTTTGCACTCACGGATTCAGCAGCGTTCGCTTGACGACGTCCCGATCCGAAGTAGCCGCGCTCACGGCGCTCTTCCACCAGTGCGTAGATACCGCCGAGGCCATTCATCGAAGGTTTAGCGGCAGCCGGACGGCGGCCGACCATCTGCATCAGTGGCGCCATAACCAGGAAGGATACGACCAGGTCGAAGACCGTGGTCAGGCCCATGGTAAAGGCGAAGCCCTTCACCTCACCGATGGCGAGGAAGTAGACCACAACAGAGCCAATCAGGGTCACCGCGTTACCGGTCACAATGGTGGCACGAGCGCGCTCCCACGCCTTTTGCGTAGCGGAGCGGAAGGTGCGTCCCTCGAGGAGCTCGTCCTTGATGCGTTCGTAGTAGACCACGAAGGAGTCAGCAGTTGCGCCCACACCGATGACCAGACCCGCGACACCGGAAAGGTCCAGCGAGTAGCCGATCCAGCGGCCCAGCAGAACCAGGGAGCCATAGGTCAGTACGCCAGAGGCAATGAGGAAGATGAGGGATACGCCGGCCAGCGCGCGGAAGTAGTACAGCGAGTAGGCCATCACGAGTACCAGGCCAACAAGGCCTGCAATGAGGCCGGCCTGCAGAGCGGCCTTACCCAGTGTTGGCGGGATGGACTCTACGGTGCCACCCGGCTCGCCATTTTCACCGGCGAAGGACAACGGCAGTGCGCCATACTTCAGGTTATTAGCCAGGTTTTGTGCCTCTTCCTGGCTAAAGTCACCAGTAATGGAGGTAGCAGAACCGACTGGAGTTGCTCCCTGAATGACCGGTGCGGAAATAACGCCAGAGTCAAGGGTGATGGCTACCTGGTCCTTGAGGTGTTCCTGCGTCAGGTCTGCCCAGGTCTGAGAACCGTTCGGGCCATCACCGGTCTTGAAGGAGAAGTTGATCTCCATCTGGCCGGACTGACCGTTCAGGCCGCCTTCGATCGGAGAATTGGTATCGATCTCGTTACCGGTGAGGCGGGTGCCGTTTTCGTCCTTGATGCCATTGAGAAGCGGTGCTGGCTCCAGAACGTACGGGTTGCCGTTGGAGTAGTCACAAGTAACAAATGGCTTGGCAGGATCATCGGCGCCGGCCAGTGGATCGGTGCTGCCCTGGCAGGTCATCAGCGCGGAGGCCGCAGCCTGGGTGGTCGGGTCCTCGGACTGACGATCCTTCAGCAGCATCTCCGTGACTTCATCGCGGCGCTTAGTCTGCTCGATGGAGTTGCTTGGCTCCTCAAGCGGCTTGGCGCTGACCTTAGGAGCCTTCTGTTTCTTTGGCTCCTTGCCAGTCATCTGCGCTTCTTGCTGAGCGATGGCCTGGGTCATCTGCTCCATCTGCTTATTGGCCTCGTCTGCGCTCAGTACGTCGTACTTCACCCAACGATTGGCCATATCTTCCAGCTCTTTATTGAGCTTTTCCATGTCCGGCATGGATGGCTTTGCCACCGGACGGAAGAACAGCTGCGAGGTCTGGCCCACGGCCTGTGCCTGGGAGGCGTCTTCACCTGGCACGGTAATGACCAGGGTATTGCCGTTGATGACAACCTCAGAACCAGAAACACCCATGCCGTTAACACGCTGTTCCAAAATATTGCGTGCTTGCTTGAGTTGGTCTTGGGTGGGTTCCTCGCCTTGCGGCGCCAGCGTTACGCGGGTACCGCCCTGCAAGTCGATGCCAAGCTTTGGAGTGCTTTGACGGCTACCAGTTAAAAAGATAAGCGCATAGATAACAACCACAATGAGAACGAAGAGCGCGATCGCACGCTTCGGCCATTGGCGTTTGCTATTTTTCATAGCGCCACGGGATTTTGCGGACAACGATAATCTCCTGTGCTGCTTATAACAGGGTGTTTAAACATTAAATACGGCCCCGCCATACGGCGCAGGCACGTCAACAACGCACAATCGTACGTCATCAGGCGGAGTTTTCCTTAACGAGGGCCGGAAAAGGCCCAAAGTGTGACGGGGTCTACGCTCCGCGAAGGCCCCACCTACCTAGCAAACATTAAGGTAACTCTTAGGAAGTGGCGGGCTATTTCTTCTCCTCGCCGTCAAACGGAGGGTACTTCTCATCTGGCAGGTCATCTGCCGCATCATTCTTCTCTTCCCCAGCAGCGGGACGAGACAGGTTATTGGCCTCTTGTTCGGTGCGAATCACGGCCATCTTGTCAAAAGTAACCACCACGCCAGGCGCGATTTCTAAATCCACATCCTTGTCGCTGGTGCTGCGCACCACGCCGTGCACGCCGCCCGCCGTAACGATGGCGTCGCCCGGCTGCAGGGAATTCTGGAGGGCCTGCATCTCATTTTGGCGCTGGCGCTGCTTTCGCATGGCCATAAACGAGGGAACGACGAAGAGGATGCCAATAATGATGAGAATGATGATTTCCATAGCACCCTAGTGTGCCAGACGGCGGTGCACACAGGAACCCCAGGGTGCGTCGCCAAGCAGGCTAGCCCTTGAATTAAAACAGCCCGGCCGCGCCCTCCGGCGGGGTAAGCCCCAGGTGTCGCCATGCTGCAGCGGTAGCTACACGGCCGCGTCCAGTGCGCGCAACCATCCCGGCACGCACCAGGTAAGGCTCACACACCTCCTCGACCGTCGAGGGCTCCTCGCCCACTGCGATGGCCAGCGTGCTCACGCCAACCGGTCCACCGCCGTGCCCCTTAATCAAGGCATTGAGCACCGCCCGGTCGAGGCGGTCAAGTCCCATGTCATCTACGTCAAAGACTTCGAGCGCTCCCTGGGCCGCGCTGAGATCAATCAGGCCGGTGCCATTGACCTCGGCATAGTCACGCACGCGGCGCAGCAAACGGTTAGCAATACGCGGGGTTCCGCGCGACCGAGAGCCAATTTCTACCGCCGCATCGTGGTCAATTTCCACGTCCAAGATGTGGGCGGCGCGCTTGATCACCTGGGTGAGATCGGCCGTGTCGTAGTACTCCATCTGCGCGGTGAAACCGAAGCGGTCGCGCAATGGGCCCGTGAGCATGCCGGCACGCGTGGTCGCGCCAACCAAGGTAAAAGGCGGAATCTCTAGCGGAATAGAAGTAGCACCAGGCCCCTTGCCCACAATGACGTCAATGCGGAAGTCCTCCATTGCCATGTACAGCATTTCTTCTGCTGGCCGGGCAATACGGTGGATCTCATCGATGAACAAGACATCGCCTTCCATCAGGTTAGAAAGCATTGCGGCCAAATCACCGGCGCGCTCCAAAGCCGGCCCGGAAGTCATACGCAGCGAGGTGCCCAGCTCCTGGGAAATAATCATCGCCATGGTGGTCTTACCCAGGCCAGGCGGGCCAGAGAGCAGAACGTGGTCCGGCGTAACTCCACGATTCTTAGCGCCTTTGATCACCAAGGAAAGCTGCTCGCGCACCTTGGGCTGGCCTATAAACTCATCCAGCGACTTCGGGCGCAATGACCGCTCAATATCATGTTCCTCGGAGTGTGCGGTCGCTTCGACGTCGCTATTGCGCTGCGAAGAATGCGCCGCGTCGACGCCGTCGGGGAGGTTAAATTCGGTGCGCTCAATATCGGACATGATTTTCAGCCTTCCTGCCGGTTATTTCTTCTTGCCCAACTGCGCCAGCGCCGCACGCAAGAGAGAAGACGTATCGACATCGGGATTTTCCGCGTAGGCGGATTCCACCACGGGACGCGCTCCTTTATCGGTAAACCCAAGGCCAACAAGTGCCTCAGTCACGCTCTCTACCACGGCACCACCGGCCGGCGCGATGGCGGTCTCAACCGAGCCTGCGGCGGCAGGCTCGCTTGGCGCAAAACCCGCTACCTTATCTTTCAGCTCCAGCGCCAAGCGTTGGGCCATACGCTTGCCGACGCCCGGGATAGACTGCAGCGCCTTCACATCTTCCGCACCAATTGCCGCAGCAAGCTCCCCTGCCCCCATGACCGACAGCGCCGCCAAGGCAAGTTTAGGCCCTAGGCCGGACACGGATTGCAGCACGTGGAACATCTCGCGATCCTCATCAGCGCTAAAGCCATAGAGAGTCAGAGAATCTTCCTTGACCACCAAGTTAGTAAGGACCGTGGCTTGTTCCCCGCGGCGCAAGGTGCCCAGTGTTTTTGGGGTAGCCAGAAACTTGTACCCCACGCCTGCACAATCGATAACCCCATGGTCGAGTCCAATATGGATTACCTCTCCACGCAGTGCAGCAATCATTGGCTTCTCATCCTTCCACTCTCAGTAAATTTCTCTACCGCTTCTTAGCTTGTCCGCGCACGCCACTTGTCTTGGCCCCAAGCCCAAGACCATTCCGGTCCATCCGCGCAATAGCAGGGGCACGCCAACAATGACATACCGCCAGGGCAAGTGCATCGGCGGCGTCGGCAGGCTTGGGCGGCTCCGTCAACCCCAGAATACGGGTAATCATGGTGGTCATCTGCTTCTTGTCTGCGCGTCCGTTCCCAGAGATGGCCTTTTTCACCTCGGACGGGGTGTACATGTACACCGGAATATCACGTTCAGCCGCAGCCAGCACCAGCACCCCTACGACGTGGGCCGTTTGCATGACTGTGGACACCTGGCCGCGTTCGAAGACGCGCTCGATCGCAACCACATCTGGCGAATAGTCATCCATCCACTCTTTCGCTGCCACCGAAAGGCGCAGGAGGCGCTCCGTCAAGTCCTTATCACTGGGGGTGCGAACCACGCCGACCGAAACGGGAAGGATTGCTCGGCCACGACCAGCCTGAACCACGGACAGTCCGCAGCGCGTCAAGCCTGGGTCAATTCCCATCACGCGCATTCCTTCTAGGTTCATCTCTCCCCCATTGTCATGTCGGCACCACCGTGCACTGCCTACCGCCCCATTATGGACTACACACAGGTGTTCTACAAGCGTAGCATCCAGTCAACCCATGGAAAAGCGCCGGCAACGCCTCCTGCGAACAATATCCGCGGAGCGCTACCGGCGCTAAGAGCCGTCGTTGCTACGAGGTGGTTAGTCCTCGTTCAGCTCGGCCAGAACCTCGTCGGAGAGATCCATATTGGTGTAGACGTTTTGCACATCGTCGGAGTCTTCCAAGGCGTCGATGAGGCGGAAAATCTTCTTGGCGTCATTGGCCTCCAGCGGCACCTCGACAGACGCACGGAAGTCATTGTCGGAGTCATCAACCTGAATGTCAGCTTCCTTGAGCGCGTCCTTGACTGCCTGCACGTCCGTCGGCGCGCAAACAATCTCAAACTTCTCGCCCTGGTCCTTGACCTCTTCCGCACCTGCTTCCAGCACGGCCATCAAGACGTCATCCTCCGTCAGCTCGCCCTTTTCTACCAAGACGTAGCCGGTACGGGTGAACATGTAGGCCACAGAGCCGGACTCACCCAGGTTGCCGCCGTTCTTGGACATCGCAGTGCGCACGTCGGTCGCCGCACGGTTGCGGTTATCCGTAAGGCACTCAATGAGCATGGCTACACCGTTCGGGCCGTAGCCTTCGTACATGATGGTTTCCCAATCGGCGCCGCCGGCCTCTTCACCGGAACCGCGCTTGCGAGCACGCTCAATGTTGTCATTGGGGACGGAGGCCTTCTTGGCCTTCTTGATCATGTCATCAAGTGTTGGGTTAGCCGCTGGGTCACCACCGCCGGTACGAGCCGCCACTTCGATGTTCTTGATCAGCTTGGCAAATTCCTTGCCACGCTTGGCATCGTTGGCAGCCTTCTTATGCTTGGTAGTTGCCCATTTCGAGTGGCCTGACATGTAGTCCCTTTCTAATCGGGTGCTGAAACTGGTGGCAATTATACGTGTGCTGCACGAATGCGTGAAAGCGACCCCCTTATAAGCGGGACGTTCTTATACATTGTGCCAATTGCCATGGGCAGAGCCGCTGCCCAAAATTTCATCTAAGTAACGCGTAAGCCCCTCTTGGTTCACCAACGCCACCAATTCACCCTGCTCGGTAAAAATCTTGCCACGCGCAACCGCCGTAGCATTCGACGCTGTGGGTGATACCTGCTCATACAGCAACCACTCATCCACGCGGAAGGGGCGCAGGAACCATATCGCATGGTCAAGGCTGGCCAATTGCACCTTTTCTCCCTGATGCGGAATAAGCGCGGAGCGAATCAGCGTCATATCAGACATATAGGTCAGCGCCGCACGGTGAAAGGAAGAACCCGCAGGCAGCCTGCCAGTATTGCGGAACCAGATATACCGATAGCCGGCGCCGGTGCGCTCTGCAGCCACCGGATCGCGGCCTTCTTCTGGCACGAGGCGAATATCCCACTCCTCCCACTCTTTGAGGATGATCCGGGTGGAGTACGGGGCTCCGCCGCCCATCCGAGCTGCTTCCTCGGGCCCTGGCACCTCTGGCGCAGGATCCTGATGCTGCGGGCCGCGATCCCTGTCGCGATGGAAACTAGCCATAAGAGTAAAAAGGAGCACGTCACCCTGGTAGACGCGTACCTGCCGGTTGGCGAATGATTTCCCCTCCCGAATGCGTTCGACCCGGATCTCAATTGGTTGGCTCGCATCGCCAGGGCCTACAAAGTAGCCATGCAGGGAGTGGATGTCTTTGCCAGACACAGTGCGCTGGGCTGCGGCCACTGCTTGCGCAGCAATCTGCCCGCCAAAGGTACGCTCAATCCGCGACTCCACAGCAGGGCCTGTAAAGACATCGGCCGTTTTCGTTTCCTCGACAGCCAAGACCTCGCGAATGGATGGCATCTGCACGCTCCCTATGCTCTACGTCACTTCTGCCAGCGTTTGCTGACCACACTACTCACCGGACGAGCCGACAGTTGGTTTTTCCAATTCGTCCCCCCACTTCTGGGCGCAAAAGTAGAGGAATTTTCTAGAAGAAACTATGTCCGCTACCGAAGCTGGCGCGCATTGAATAAAGTCTTTCTAGTGAAACGCATCGCTTCTGTTCCAGCAGTATGGATTGGGTGGGTCATCGCCCGCCTGGTCCTTATTTACCTACTCAAGATTGACCACAATCCCAGGGGCGATGTCGCATACTATTTTGCCGGACTCTTTGGCGACGACCCGACGATGATGACCGAATACCCTCACTCGGGCACCTGGCCCACGGTGGTCTTGGGCTGGCTGACCGGTGAGAATATCACCGCATTCTATATCGGCTTCACCATCATGACCCTGCTAGTGGACGCCGCCTTTTTAGCCCTCCTTCTGCGTCACCACGCGACTCAACCGCGCAGTTTCCAGGCCGCCTGGTTCTGGGTCCTCTTTGGCACCGCAGCTGGCCACACCTTTGTGTGGCGTCTCGATATATTCCCCGCCCTAGCCGTGGCCGGGGCAGCTGCCCTTCTAGCTACCCGCCCGCTCATCGCCTCGGCGGTACTGGGTTTTGCCACCACGATGAAGCTATGGCCAGGAGTCCTCGCTGCCGGCTTAGTGGGCCGCTTCAACAGATCCGCAACCTGGCAACGCCTACTCGCGTTTTTCTGCACCATCGTCGCAGTCTGCACCGTCACGATTGCTGCCTCTGGTACCGAGCGCCTGCTTTCACCGCTGAACTATCAGGGCGTGCGCGGTCTCCAGTTGGAGTCCATCCCGGCGACGTTCCTGTTGCTGCAGGCACATCGCACTCCAGGGCGCTGGCACTTGGGCTACGCCCCGTCCAAGAGCTTTGAGATTTCCGGGCCTGGCGTAGATACCGCAATGACGTGGAGCACGATTGCCACCATTGCCATGCTCGTTTTCGCAGTGGGCTGGGCGCTGTACCGGCTGTGTGCCGGCGGGTGGACCACCCGCACAACCATGGCGTTTTTTACCGTTATGGTCCTGCTGCTCATCGCGACGAATAAGGTTTTCTCCCCGCAATACATCGTCTGGCTGGGCCCCTTGCTTGCCGTGGTGATCCGCCAGCGCCTTCCGCAAGAATTCGCCCCCTTGCGGATATTCCAAGGCTTGTTAGCGTCCTGCACCATTATCGCCGCCGTGCTGGGCACCTTGGTCTACCCATTCAACTATGACTACATCTGGAACCACGTGGGCGAGAACATGTTCGCCGTCTACCTATTGGTAGCCCGCAATATCCTCATCGTTGTCATGGCCATCATCGGACTTGTCTGGTTTGCAGTCGAGGTGGCTCTGGCTTCGAAGATCGAGCAGGCGCAGATGCAGCAGCAAGCGCCTAACGCCCCGGAGGAAGACCCGGCCGCTAGCACCGAGGCGAAGCCGGTATTCCGCCGCCGACGCGGCCGGCACGCACTTGCGTCCTGAAATTGAGGTAGAACTGCTGCCTACTCGGCCAGCATATAGTCAAAATATTCCGGCAGCTTCGCGGTGCCGCCCAGATGAAAGAGCCGTACCGCAGGTCGCAGACGCAGCGCCCGAGTGTCGCTGACCGCCTCATTGTAGAAGCGGTGGGCAAGTTGGATGCGGCCCTCGGCGTCGGCAAGCGCGGCCGGGCGACGGTCCGCAGGAAACTCCCGCACGATGGCGGCAGATAGTTCCCGCTCGGCCATCGTGCGCGGTTCGAAGTGTCCTTGATAGAGCTCGGTAGATTCCGCCCGCTGAGCTAGCGCCGCGAGCTCTGGTGCAACGGCCGCTGTCACCGCTGCCCTGCGGTCTAGTGCCGCCTGTAGCTGGGCCAGCGAGGCATCAGTGCGGATGTGCAGCGAGTTAAGCCGCTGGGCGGTAAAAAGCGCCCACAAACCTACGATGATAAGTAGGAAGAGGACTAGGGCAATTTCTATGGCCATCAACGCTTTACCCTCACCTTGGTACCGTCTTGGACAGTCTCGTAGACCTGCATCACGGCCGCCGCTACATGGTCCCAATCATAGGTGCTGGCGCGTTGGACGCCATTGCGCACCAACTGGGCCCGATACTCGGCATCATCAAGCACCTCGTTGAGGACGCGAGCCAGATCCTCGCTGTCTTCATTGCGAAAGAGTGCGCCGGCAACCTCGTCGGAATCGGCATTGCACACCGCACGGAAGGCTTCCAGATCGGAAGCAACGACAGCTGCGCCGGCCGCCATGGCCTCTACCAGCACGATGCCGAAGCTTTCGCCACCGGTATTGGGGGCCACGTAGACATCGGCACGGCCCAGGATTTCTGCCTTTTCGGCGTCGCTGACCCGGCCTACAAAATCCACACCCTCGACCTCGCGGGCGCGGCCACCGCCCATGATGGTTACACGGATATCGTGGTGTACTTGGCGGAGCGCGCTCAGCAGGATATCGAGGCCCTTGCGCGGTTCATCCAACCGTCCCAAGAAGACAACTTCCAAGGGATCGCCGGGGGCTTTGGCCGGGCTGCGGCGCCGAGCCTGCGCGTAGACCGATGTATCCACGCCGTTGGGAATGAGCACCGGGTCGCCGCCCAATTGCTCCACCTGCCACCGCCGCGCCATATCGGATACCGCGATGCCGCCGCGGATCTTTTCCAAGAAGGGAACGAGGAATGGTTTGGCCAGAGTCAGCACCAGGGAGCTCGATGCAGAGGCGTGATAGGTCGCCACCAGTGGGCCTTGGGCCACGGCCAGCGCGGTCATGGAAAAGCTCGGGGAGTTAGGCTCATGGATGTGCAAGACATCGAAGTCGCCCTGCTTGATGAATTGCTTTACCTTGCGTGTTACGTGGGGTCCCACGGACAGGCGCGCCACCGAACCGTTATACGCGATGGGGAAAGCCGGCCCTCCCTTGACTACGAAATCTGGCAGCTGGGTGGATTCCGCAGCGGGGCCAATGACCTGAACGTGGTGCCCTTGCTCAATGAAAACTGTGGCTAGATCAAGGATATGGGCTTGAACTCCACCTGGTTCATCGAAGGAATAGGGGCACACGATTCCTATGCGCACTAGCTCTCCCCTTCCTGCGATGGCCCGGTGTGGCGGGCATTGCGGGCTTCTTTGCCCGCCCGCGCTTGCCGACGCCTCTCTATGTCCACATTCCACTGCGGCTGCAGCATATGCCAATCCTCCGGGTGGCGGCGGATATTGGCGGCGAAGCCATCGGCCATGCGCTGAGTTGTCTCCTGCAGGTCCGTTACCTCGAGCTCAGGAGACACAGAGAGCCCCCAGCCCTCGCCCTCAAACCACGAGTGCACCACGTGCAGGGCGGCGCCGGTCTCTATAGCAAGCTGTGCGGGACCGGCGGCCATATTGGCCTTTTCCCCCATGAAATCCACGGTAACGCCGCTTCGGGTCAGGTCGCGCTCAGCCAGCAGGCAGACCACGCCACCGGCTTCCAGCACCTCTTTGAGGCGGGCAAAAGGCGAGGATTCGCCGCCGGTGAGGGGAAGAACCTCAAAGCCAAGGGTTTCGCGGTAGTCCACAAAGGCGTCGAAAAGCACTGCGGGCTTAAGGCGCTCCGCAACGGTGGTGAACTGCCCATAATGGCCAACGAGGAAGACGCCCGCCATATCCCAATTCCCGGAATGCGGCAACGCCAAAATGGTGCCGCGCCCGGATTGAGCCGAAGCATCAAAATGCTCGAGGCCTTCCAAGCCACTGAGCAAGCGCTCATGCAGCCCGGCATCACCGTGGATGGCTGGCAGGCGGAAGGCCTCCATCCAATAGCGCATATAGGAGCGCACGGAATCGCGCACCAACGCGCGGGTAACGTTTTCTGGGCCTACCACGCGCGCCAGGTTGCGGCGCAAGCCCTCCATTCCGCGACCGTTGCCGCTTGCGTAGTCCGCACCCCAGCGAAAAAGCGTGCGCGCGATGGGCTCGGGCAGACGGCGCACCACCTTCCACCCCGCGAGGTAACCCGCCGCGGAGAGGTCTTCTTTGTCCCACATGGTGTTACAACCTCCTGGTTTTAGGTGGTGCAGTATGAGCTACTGCTGCTCCTGGCGGGCGGCGATAACCATACGTTGGCACACGGTAAAGACGGAGCCCACGGCCAAGATCCACAGCGCAACCTCAATGGCATGCGGTACTCCTAGGCCTTCGAGGCCGATGCCGCCCAGGGCCAAAATAAGCCGCTCGGGACGCTCGATAAGGCCGCCGACCATCTTGAATCCGGACGCTTCTCCCCTAGCCTTGATATAGGAAATGACCTGGGAACATACCAAGGTGACAAAGCAGGCAATGACCGTGATGCGGGAAGAATCCGCAGAATAAATCAGCCACCATGCAATAGCACTGAACAATGCGCCATCGGTGATGCGATCACAGGACGCATCCAAGGTCGCACCAAAGGCAGTAGCCTTGCCGCTCAGGCGCGCCATGGTGCCGTCGAGCATGTCGAAAGCGGCGAAGAGACCGGACAGGACCGCAGCGAAAAAGAGGTGGCCGGTAGGAATAAGGATCACCGAAATCGCAATGGTGACGATGGTGCCCACAACCGTGACCACATTCGGGGTCAGGCCCAGCTTCAAAAAGGCCTTCGCTATAGGTTCCACCACCACGGCGGCGGGCTTTCGCCCATGCACGCTAAGCACGCGAATCCTCCTCTTCCATCTCGCGCCATCCTTCTGCCAGCACGCGGCGCGTATCCTGCAGAAGCTGCGGTAATACCTTAGTCCCATCGAGGACAGTCATAAAGTTACTATCCCCGGGCCACCTTGGCACCACATGCAGGTGCAGGTGATCTCCTACCGAGCCGCCCGAAGCGCGACCCAGGTTCAGGCCCACATTGATGGCTTCTGGGTGCGAAACCCGTTTGAGCACCCGGACGGCCTTTTGCGCGAAGGCCATCAACTCCTGAGATTCCTCTTGCGTGAGGTTCTCCAGCTGCGATTCCTTGCGATACGGCACAACCATGAGGTGCCCGGCGTTGTACGGAAACAGGTTCAGCAATGCATAGACGGACTTGCCTCGAGCAATGATGAGCCCGTCTTCGTCGCTCCCCTGTGGGGCTTCTACGAAGGGGTCTTTAGAACGCTTGGCAATATAGGCCATGCGATAAGGAGCCCATAACCGCTCTAGGCGGTCCGGCTCGCCAGCGCCTGAGTCAACGAAGGTCTCCTCCGCAGCTTGGTTTTCAGCGACGGCGGAGCTGTCGGTTTCGTGTGTCTCTTTAGCGTCGGGCACTGATGAGCTCTTCGGTCGGCTGCTCGTTGTTGCGCTCTGCTACCCATGCGGCGATGAGCTCCACAGCTTCCTTTACCGGCACACCATTGACCTGGGTGCCGTCGAGGAAGCGGAAGGACACGGCATCAGCTTCTACGTCGCGCGCGCCAGCCACCAGCATGAACGGAACCTTACCGGTGGTGTGGTTGCGAATCTTCTTCTGCATGCGGTCATCAGAGGTATCCACATCGGCGCGGATACCCTTCTGACGCAGCTGGGTGGCAACCTCTTCGAGGTGCGGGGAGAATTCGTCAGCCACCGGAATGCCCACCACTTGGTGCGGTGCTAGCCATGCTGGGAAGGCGCCGGCGTAGTGCTCCAGCAGGACGCCAAAGAATCGCTCGATGGAGCCGAAGAGCGCACGGTGAATCATGATTGGGCGCTTCTTAGTGCCGTCCGACGCGGTGTATTCCAGCTCGAAGCGCTCCGGCAGGTTGAAGTCCAACTGCACGGTAGACATCTGCCAGGTACGGCCGATGGCGTCGCGCGCCTGCACAGAAATCTTCGGGCCGTAGAAGGCTGCACCTGCGGGATCCGGAACCAGCTCCAAGCCGGACTTTTCTGCGACCGACTGCAGGATAGACGTAGAGCGCTCCCAGATCTCATCGGAACCGACGAACTTATTCGGGTCCTTGGTAGAAAGCTCCAGGTAGAAGTCAGACAGGCCGTAGTCCTTCAGCAAGGAAATGATGAAGTCGAGGACCTTGGTTAGCTCTTCTTCCAGCTGCTCTTCGGTGCAGTAGATGTGGGCATCGTCCTGGGTAAAGCCGCGGGCACGGGTCAGGCCGTGGACCACGCCAGACTTTTCGTAGCGGTAGACGGTACCGAACTCAAATAGACGAAGCGGGAGCTCGCGGTAGGAACGGCCACGGGATGCAAAAATCAGGTTGTGCATCGGGCAGTTCATGGGCTTGGCGTAGTAGTCCTGCGGCTCCTTGACGGTATTGCCCTCTTCGTCATACTCGCCATCGAGCTGCATCGGTGGGAACATACCGTCGGCGTAGAAGTCCAGGTGGCCAGACTTCTTGAATAGGTCACCCTTGGTGATATGCGGGGTATTAACAAAGGAGTACCCAGCCTGGACGTGGCGGTTGCGAGAGTGGTTTTCCATCTCCATGCGCACGGTCGCGCCATTCGGGTGGAATACCGGGAAGCCGGAGCCAATCTCATCCGGGAAGGAGAAGAGATCTAGTTCCTGACCCAGGCGGCGGTGGTCGCGCTTTTCAGCCTCTTCCACCATGGTCTGGTAGGCCTCCAGCGCCTCCTTGGACTCAAAAGCGGTGCCGTAAATGCGCTGCAGGCCAGCCTTGGACTGGTCGCCGCGCCAGTAGGCAGCAGAAGAACGGGTCAGGGTGAAAGCCGGGATGTACTTGGTGGTCGGTACGTGCGGTCCGCGGCAGAGATCGAACCACTCTACTTCCCCGGTGCGCGGGTTGATGTTGTCATAGTGGGTGAGATCGCCGGAACCGACTTCTGCGGCCTCGTCGGAGTCAGGGTCAACATTGCCCTTGTCCTGGACCAGCTCGAGCTTGAAGGGCTCCTCGGCGAGGGCCTTTTCCGCTTCCTCAGCAGATTCGTAGACGTGGCGCTCGAAACGCTGGCCGCCCTTGATGATCTTCTTCATGCGCTTTTCAATCGCCTTGAGATCTTCCGGCGTGAAAGGCTCGGCGGTCTGGAAATCGAAGTAGAAGCCATTCTCAATGGCCGGGCCGATGCCCAGCTTAGTGCCGGGGAATTCGGCCTGCACGGCCTGGGCCATAACGTGGCCACAGGAGTGGCGGATGACGGCGCGGCCGTCTTCCTCGCTGGCGGCAACCGGGGTAAAGGTGGACTCCGTGTCTGGGGTGTGCGACAAATCAAAGAGAGTGCCGTCCTCACCGCGAACGACTACGACAGCCTCAGGGCCCTTATTGGGAAGGTTGAGCTCTCGCATTGCTGCGCCCACGGCCTGGCCGGCGGGCACGGTGAAGGAATCGTAATTGACCGGTACTGCGGGGATGAGTTCCGCCATAATCGCGCTCCTTTATGCGCTCGTGCGTCGGCGGCATACCTGGCCGCGTCCGCTATTTAAATTTTCCGATAGCCATTCTACAACCCTGCATGCTCGCAGAGCGATTTTGCCCACCATGACTCGCGCCCGTCGGCATCGCGGGTGCCCGGCGGGCAGAAATACATAGCGGAGCCAATATGGGTCAGCCACTCGTTCAGCAGGTCCGATTTATCCAAACGGGCCTGGATAGGCTCGAATTGCTTGGTGGGATCTTGCTGATAGCAGATGAAAACCTGGCCAATATTGGAAAGCTGCCCGTCCTTGCCATCGGGAGCTAACTCATAGCTGTACGGGCGGCGCAGGATGCGCTGCTCTGGATGATCGGCCGGCGGGGCGGCAACGGCCATGTGCGAGTTTTTATCGATCACTGGCAGGCCGTAGTCATCCACCGCTTCAAAGTCCGCGGCGTCAAACTCTTCTTTACCGGTAAGCGGGGCACCATTGTCGAGCCTGCGCCCCACTGCATTCTCGCGAGAAGAGCGATCTAGTTTCTCCCAGGTATCCACGTTCATCCGGATGCGGCGCACCACCATCGCCGTTCCCCCTTTGGCCCACTGCGGGCCCTCATCGATCCAGACTTGCTCTGCGAAGTCTTCTTCGCTGCGCGGATTAACGGTGCCGTCCTTTTGTCCGAACATATTGCGCGCGGTGGCGCCCTTTTCCTGGCTGCCATAGGCGTTAATAAAGCCCTGCTGCAACCACTTCACGCTGGCATAGTGCTCACCGGCGCGCACCATGTGCCGCAGGGCGTAGGTATTCATCAGTGGGTCATCACAGCAGATCTGCAAGACGATATCGCTTTGTCCCCACTTAGGCTCCAGCGCATCGCGTTTAAAGGAACGCACATCTTTCAACCACTGGGGCTTGTCCACTCCGAGCAGGTTAAAAACCTCTTCGCCTAGACCGCAGGTGATAGTTAGGTTGGCGGGTTGCTGCACCATTTCCGGCTCTAGCGTGCCTAGCGGCGGCTCCCCGGTGCACAGCGCGCGGGCGTCCTCGGTCCACAATTTCATCAGGCTGGCAAACCCCCGCTTGTCGACGCCCCTTTTAAGGTCAAACCCCACCAGGTTCAGGTGCGCCTGCTCTGCAGTAGCAATGCCCGCCTGATGCTCGCCGTCGAAAGCCACGAGGGCGTCGGCAAGCGCAGGCTGCTCCTGGGCCTCAGCACCCGGGGAAGAACCCTGGTTATTGCAGCCTGCCAACGCGAAGGCGCTAGTCGATACCGCAGCGCCGGTGAGAAATCCCCTTCTGCTGAATCCAGACATAACTAGTGGTTGTGGCCTTCCATACCGTGGCCTGCCATATCGCCGTAGTCCTCATCGCCGGCAGGCATGCTGCGCGTTTGAATCTCGCCCAGATCGAGCTCTTCGCCGCCCTCTAGCTCCACTTTGAGGTCAAGGGATTCACCGGGAGCGATGTGGTTTTCCATCTCCATGAGCATGAAGTGGTCACCACCAGGTGCCAGCTCGTGGGACTCGCCAGCTTTAACTACCAATGGGCTCGACATTTCCTGCATCTTGCCATCGACAGTCTCATGCATCTGGTTCACTTTGGCATTGAGGCTGGTGGAAAATCCAGTGATGGTGATGTCCTTGTCGGAATGGTTGACCAGGGTGCCAAAGATGGCGGTCATGTCCTTGTCCTCATTGGCGCGCACGACAGCATCCTCAAAGGTCAGTTCCTTAGATTCCGCAGCGGAGGATGTTTCCCCTGTGCTAGTGGCAGCATCCGTCTTCGACTCGGTGGAATCATTTTGGTTTTGCGGTGAGCAACCCGCCAGGGCGAGGCCGGCCACAGTCAAGCCCACAAGGGCGATGCTAGAAATCTTGGACATTATTTTTCACCTTCCGAATCAATGCGACGAGACTTGGCAATAAATAGGGCAACTACTGCGGCAATTGCCAAAACGCCGCCCACACCCAGGATGATTTTCAGCGCGGTCGGTAGGCCCTCATCCCCATCCTGGGACGCCGAATCAGCTTCAGTCGCCTCGGTGCTCTCGGAGGAGTCACCCTTGACGGAAAATTCCACTCCCCCGCGGGTAGCGTGTCCGTCCGAAGACGTGATCTGGAAACCCACCTGGTAATTACCCGGCCCAGGGTGGACATCCGCAGGGGTTTCAATGGTGAGATCCCGCTCATTGAGCTTCGGTTCCTGGCTAAAGAGTTTCTCACCAGTATCCGCGTTGGTCACGGCAAAGGTATTGAAGTCTTCTTTGGGGATACCAGAAAACTCGAGGGTGATTTCCTTCGGAAACTCGTCGAGTTGGTCGCCGTCTTTGACCGAACCGCCAATAACGGAGTCGTGCGCGAAGGCGGCCGGCATCGACCCGCCCAGAACTAGTGCTGCAGTGCCGACTGCTGCCGCCGTGCGGCGCAGCCAAGGTACGCGGTAGCCCATAAATAGCTCCTTTTGTGTTGAAAATGCACAAGTTGAATTGTCAGACATACTAGCCGCGCGGTTTGCCGGAGCGGCAATCGCGATAAGCAGCGCGTCGAGTCATATGTCGGGCTGTAGTGCGCACAAGTTCCCCGCCTTGAATAAAAAGAGGCATTTATCACTATTTAAGGAATGCCAACTCAATGATTGGAGCTGGCTCCCTCAGCATTCCCCAGCACGCCTGCTTTCAAATGCAGGACCAGTCAGCATCAAGGCAGTGACTATCGAAACCGTACCTGCAACGATGAGAGCGCAGGGCCAAATCGCGTTACCGGAATTGCCACCGATATCCGCCTCCGATAGCCCCACAGCAAATAGTGCGCTTCCTACCAAGAGTGACAGGCAGCCTGAGGCACCCACCAGTAGCGGAACTAAAACATTGCGTGACATCGCTACCCCTTCCACTGTGGCTACTGCAACTAACAGCTGTTCACCCTGCGATCCTAGCTAGACATGCGAAAAGCCACCCTATTTCTAGGGCGGCTCACCTGAGCGGATGACGAGACTCGAACTCGCGACCCTCACCTTGGCAAGGTGATGCGCTACCAACTGCGCTACATCCGCATAACAAACCGGAGTTTGTTGCAGAGCCCCAAATAGGACTCTCGTGCGCGATACTGGGATTGAACCAGTGACCTCTTCCGTGTCAGGGAAGCGCTCTCCCACTGAGCTAATCGCGCTTAATGCCCGAAGGCATTAAGAAGTTGAGGTGGAAACGGGAATCGAACCCGTGTGCACGGTTTTGCAGACCGTTGCCTCACCACTCGGCCATTCCACCGTGGCGATACCGCCTCACACAATACAGTGCTGGAGCGGATGACGAGACTCGAACTCGCGACCCTCACCTTGGCAAGGTGATGCGCTACCAACTGCGCTACATCCGCATGCGAAACCAAGCCCGGTTTCTAGGACAAAGTCCTTGTGCGCGATACTGGGATTGAACCAGTGACCTCTTCCGTGTCAGGGAAGCGCTCTCCCACTGAGCTAATCGCGCGCTATTCATTTAGAATCACTCTTCACGGGTGAAACCCAAGAAAAGCGTGGAGCGGATGACGAGACTCGAACTCGCGACCCTCACCTTGGCAAGGTGATGCGCTACCAACTGCGCTACATCCGCATTGCCCCGCGAACTTTGTACCGTTGCGGTGCGAGAAGAAACATTATCGTGCTCCGCGCCAGTTTCCAAATCCCCAGCCCAGCGGCATTCTTTCCGGTACCGATTTTTCACATTTGGGCCATCCCAAAACACACTGGTGTGATTCTCCCAAGACACTGGACCGCAGGCCGCCTCCCCTTGATGCGCACTCCTGCCCAGCCAATTAGGTGTTTGAATTTGGTGCGGTGTAGATTTAGCCACCGCAAGGTCCTATAGCTCAGTGGGAGAGCGTTCCGTTCACACCGGAAAGGTCACTGGTTCAATCCCAGTTAGGACCACAATTTCCCGCCCACCGCTCCACTCCAAAGGGGCTTGGGCGGGTTTCTTTATATGCCTGTAAAGTGTCCCGACGTGTTGTGGATTCTCTTAGGCATTTTCGCCGGACTCGTTCTACCCGTTCAGACCCTGGTTAATACGCGCCTTCGCGCATCTACTGGCACGCCGTTTTCCTCGTCGCTCATCTCGTTTGCCGTGGGCACGTTGACGTTGCTTGTCATTGCAACAGCCGTCACCGGCGGCGAGTTTGGCATTTCCCGTGCCTTTGGGGAACCGCTGTGGGTTTGGTTCGGTGGCCTGCTCGGCGTGGTTGCGCTTACTGGAAATATCCTGTTGTTTCCTCATCTGGGCGCGGTCCAGACCGTAGTCCTTCCCATCGCGGGCCAAATCATGATGGGCCTTGTCATCGATCACTTTGGGCTGTTTGACTCCCCCACTTCCCCACTGTCCCTGATTCGCACTCTAGGGGCACTAGTTGTTCTCGGTGGAGTGATTTCTATTGTCGCCAGCCCCGGCGCGCCAACGAAGCAAGAAGACAGCGCTATGGCGTTGTGGCTGTGGCGCCTCGCAGGCTTTGTCTTTGGTTGCTTTACCGCAAGCCAATCCGCCATTAACGGCCACCTGGGCCAGATTACCGGGTCGCCCGTTAGTGCGGCTTTGGTGTCTTTTAGCATTGGCGTTTCCGCGCTCGTAATGCTCAATATTGTTTTGCGCTGGCGCCCTCGCATTGAGCGTCCCGAGGGAAAGGCTAACCCGTGGTGGATGTGGGCAGGCGGCGCCTTGGGAGCCTTGTTTGTCTTTGGCAACGCGGCCTTAGTACCGCAGATTGGCACTGGGCTTACTGTGGTGGCAACCCTTCTTGGTTCCATGTTGGGCTCCGTGCTCATTGATCGGATGCGGGGTGCCCGCGTCGCCATGCGCCAGGTAGCCGGCATTGCAGTGATCTTGGTTGGCGTAATACTCATCCGCCTGGTGTAAGCCCCTCTCCTGTAGCTATGCCCGGTACTTTGCCGTGCTGGGTATCTGGTGCCTTGACTAGGCTGGGAAGGCATGGATATCTCTTCGCTATTGGGCCCCGATTCCGGTGATGTATTCACCGTCCGCACGAATATGGTCAGCACGCTAACAGGATCGGCAACCATGAACCATGTATCCGAAGACATGGGAAATGACACTGATGGGCAGCTTTTTGCTGCGCTACGTAATTGGGCAGACGTCGTGCTGGTGGGCGCGCAAACGGTGCGCGCGGAGGACTACTCCGGAGTACAACCTAACGGGGATGGTTCGCGGCCGGCTCCTATTGCCGTGCCTTCCCGCAGCCTTGATTTCGATATCACCGCGGACTTCTTCACAGACTTCACTACCCCTCCCATCATCCTGATCCCCCATAGCAGCCGGGACAATCAAGAGCTTATAAAGCGCATCGCGACCATCGAATCCACAGGCGCGGAAGTCTGCGATGCTGGCGAAGGAACCGTGCAGGACTACATATCCGTTTTAAAGGACCGCGGGTTTAAGCGCGTGCTCTGCGAGGGCGGGCCAGGAATGATTGGGCAGCTGGTAGACATCGATGCCATCGACCAGATGTATTTGACGCTGGACCCACATCTATCCACTGGTGTGGAAACTCCCATGGCAACCTTTAAGGGCGAGCATTCCCATCGCCGCATGCAGTTAGAAAATGTGGCGGACGATAAGGATGGCACGGTGTTTCTGCGGTATTCCCGCGCCCGCTAGGCCGTAGACTAAGGGGCCGTGAATTCCCGAATCAATGTCGCCGCCTGGCCCGTGGCCATCCTGCTTGTTGTGCATCGCGTGTTCATCATCGCGCGCAATGGCACGCCGACGGATGATTTCACCACCGTGTATAACGCTGTGGCACGCATGTCCACTGGCCAGCCGGTCTACGAGCAGGCTTATAACCACGTGGACCCGCTGTACCTGTATACCCCGGGAGCCACGTTGCTGCTCGCACCGCTAGCTCATATTGATTTTTCGCTAGCACGGGGACTATTCATCATCGCCAACGCGGCTGCAATCGTGGCAGCGCTAGCGGTGCTCACCCTTACGGTGGGCCGCACACTTACTTCGGCAGTGTGGCCAGTATCTATCGCTTTGGCCTTTGTCACGGAATCGGTGACCAATACACTCGCATTTACCAATATCAACGGCATTCTCTTGCTATGCATGACCGTGTTCTTGTGGGCTTTCGTGCGCGCCGAGCGCACCCCATGGCTGGGCTGGGTGGCGGGCGTGGTCATTGGCTTGGCCATCGTCATTAAGCCACAGTTTGCGCCGTTGCTCTTCCTGCCCTTGGTCAAGCTGCAATGGCGCAGTCTCGCGACTGGCATTGGCGTACCGGTCGTTCTCAACCTCCTAGCGTGGCCGCTCGTGCCGGGCGCTAGCGGCTTTGTGGATAACCTCCTGCCCTACCTCTCAGAACCCCGTGACTATGCCAATTCTTCCTGGGCAGGCTTCCACGCCTACGTTGACTTTGGTGCGGGGCTGTATTGGACCGTGTGGTTGATTTTTGCCGCGCTTTCGGCCGCAGCGATTCTCGGGCTTTTGCGCTGGCGCAACTCCGACCCGACCTTGTGGGCACTAACGACCAGCGGGGCGATCATGGTGGGTATCTTCTTCCTGTCTTCCCTTGGCCAGCAGTATTACTCCATGTGGCTATTCCCATTGATGTTTACCGTGGTGCTCAAGCGTTCGGTTTTCCATTCTGCGGGTGCGTGGTTTGCGGCCTTTCTCTATTTGGCTCCCGTTTCCTGGGCGTCTACAGCGCACCCGGATGCTGGTCGGTGGATGAATTTTTTCACGGCCACGGCGGGATGGGCGCTGCTTATCGTCGCAATTTTCGCTACGGTCGCCGGCTGGTGGCGTGCCGCACGCAGCACGGTTTAGACTCGGCCCATGACCGATTTCAAGCTCATTGCCGATACTGAATGGCGCCAGCGCTTAAGCCCCGAGGAATACTACGTCCTGCGCGAAGCCGGCACCGAGCCGCCCCACGTAGGCGAGTACACCAATACCACCACCGAGGGGGTCTATTCTTGCCGCGCGTGTGGAACGGAGCTTTTCCGCTCTACGGAAAAGTTTGAGTCCCATTGTGGCTGGCCATCTTTCTTCTCCCCGCTTGCCGGAGACAAGATCATCGAGCGCGAAGACAACTCCCTAGGCATGCGCCGCGTAGAGGTTCTGTGCGCCAACTGCGAGTCTCACCTAGGGCACGTCTTTGAGGGCGAGGGCTACGACACCCCCACTGACTTGCGCTATTGCATCAACTCCATCTGCTTGGACCTGGAGGAAAAGCCGGTAGAAGGAGGCACCGCCTAAGGTGCCATGCACAAGAAAGCGCGCCCCGTCAGCAGCCTAACGTGCAGGCTAGTGACGGAGCGCGGCTAAGGGGGGACGTCGCCAAGCAGGGCTACTGCTGGGCGGCGTTACTTTTAGGGCAGAACTGCGATGAGCTCTGCGACGTCCTTGACGCGGCGACCGGTGTGGAAAGGAATCTCCTCGCGCACGTGGTGGCGGGCTTCGGTGTAGCGCATCAGGTACATCAGGTCGACGATGCGGTGGAGCTCATCCGCCTCGAAGGCCAAAATCCACTCATAGTCACCCAGGGCAAAGGCTGGGACGGTATTTGCACGCACATCGGGGTAGTCGCGCGCCTGCATACCGTGCTCCATGAGGATGCGGCGGCGCTTTTCATCCTCCATGGTGTACCAGTCATAAGAGCGCACAAAGGGGTAAACCGAGATCCACTCCTTGGGCTCCTCACCCATGATGAAGGAGGGCAGGTGGGACTTATTGAACTCTGCTGGACGGTGCAAGGCATTGCCCACCCAGGTCACTTCGCTTACCTGGCCCAGGGTGGTCTCGCGGCGGAAGTCCCCGAAGACCTTTTGTAGGTCAGAGAATTCCTCGGCGTGCCACCAGATCATGAAGTCGGCGGAATCGCGCATAGCCGTGAGGTCGTAAATGCCGCGCACGGTTACCTTTCCGGCTTTTTCCACGCCGGCAAAGAACTCCTGCGCTTGGGCGATGATCTCCGCTCGCTCGGTGCCGAGCGAGCCCGGAATCACCTTAAAAACTGCGTGCTGGGAATATTGCTGAACCGCGTTGAGTTCCTTGTAGTCAAGCTTCGCCATTGCGTTCTCCTTTGCAGAAGCCTTTGGGTTAACGAACATATCCATCATAAGTTGGATATGAAACCTTGTCACTTCTCGGCCATAAGGAGGACGACACGCCTCCGCATCGGCGCGCCTCCCCCAGCTAGAGGACGCGAAACTATAGCTTGAACGTCGTGAGCAATTCCGAATCGACCACCCCACGCAGCGCCGAGGCCTCCGCCCCCACCCCTTTGCACGGGCAGGCGGAAAGCCACGAGCCAGCTACCCCCGCCGCTTTCACCCAAGCAGTGGAGTCCATGCACGCGGCCGACCTGCGCCCTGAGATCACCCTAGGTTCCATTCGCCCACCGCAACGCCTTGCGCCGTTTAGCCACGCAATCGGCCTCGAAGTGGGAAACGAAGACGACCCAGATATCGTGCCCACCGATGCAGAGGGCGACGCCTTTGGCCGCCTCATCCTGCTCCACGATCCGGGCGCTGAGGAAGCTTGGGAGGGCGCCATGCGCCTTGTGGCCTATATCCAGGCGGATATGGACGACGCCGTCGCCGGCGACCCGCTCTTGCCCGATGTGGCGTGGCAATGGCTCAATGAAGGCCTGGAAAAGGAAGGGGCCGACCACACCAATTTGGGCGGCACCGTCACTTCCACCGCATCCGTGCGTTTTGGCGAGATTGGCGGGCCACCGCGCGCCTACCAGATCGAAATGCGCGCTTCGTGGACTGCTGCAGGCCTCGATCTCGCACCCCACGTGCAGGCCTTTGCCCAGGTATTGGCCAACGTTGCCGGACTACCCCCTGAGGGCGTCACCGAGCTCGGCCGCTAATATGCCAGAATTGCGCAGCCGGCCGCTCGAGGGCATCCCGCCGGTTCTTGCCACCCCGGAGGAATTCACCGCTGCCGCAGCCCGCCTCGCCGCAGGTACGGGCCCCTTTGCCATCGATACCGAGCGCGCCTCCGGCTATCGCTACGATGATCGCGCCTTCGTGGTGCAAATTCGCCGCCGCGGCGCGGGCACGATGCTTTTTGCCCCTGAGGGCCACCGCGAGGAGCTTACGGCCGCCCTTGCCCCAGTGCTCAATGGCACGGAGTGGATTATTCACGCCGCCCATTCGGATTTGCCTTGTCTCGGGTGGCTCGGTCTCTTTCCCGGCTCCATCTTTGACACGGAACTGGCGGCACGGCTCGCGGGTTTTGAACGGCCCAATCTGGGCACTATGGTCGCAGAGCTTTTTGACGTCGAATTGGAAAAGGGCTACGGCGACGCCGACTGGTCCACCCCGCAGCTTAGCGAGGAGCTCAAGGCCTACGCCGCGCTCGATGTGGAACTGCTCCTCGAGCTAGCCGACGCCCTGCGTGACATTTTGGCCGAACAAGACAAGATGGACTGGGCGCTGGAGGAATTTTCCGCCATAGTCCAGGAACATTCCGGAGACTTCGCTCCCCAGCCGCATACGTGGCGCGATTTGAAGGGCATCTCCAGTTTGCGCAGCGGCAGTCAGCTCGCTGCTGCTCGAGAGCTGTGGTTTAAGCGCGACGCTATCGCTCGGCGCACGGACACTGCACCCGGGCGGGTATTAGCGAATAAGACGCTGGTAGAAATTGCGCGCACCCTTCCCACCACCGCCGGCGAGCTTGCCCGTGTCAAGGGATTTCCCCGCCGGCGCAAGGGCGCGACCGCCCAATGGATGGCTGTGCTTCACCAGGCGCGCGCCGTTCCCCCGCAGCAGCGGCCTCGCGTCCATCGCGCCCCACAACCGGTTCCTTCCAAGACCGTCTGGACCAAGGACTATCCAGACCTATGGGAGGTATACCAAACTATCCGCGCGGACATCGCCGATCTCGCTACTGAACTCGGCATGCCATCCGAGCTTCTTATCCGCCCTGCCACTGTGCGTGCAGCGGTATGGGCGAAGGTAGGTGTGCGCGCCAATAAGCGCCACCGCGGACCTGATTCTGTCGCCGGCGCCATCCGGCAGCCTGGCGACGTCGCTGCCTTCCTCCGCACGGAGGGCGCGCGCGAATGGCAAATAGAAATGACCGCCCCGATTATCGTGGACGGTCTTTTCTAGGAATATTTAGCAGGCTAGGATTAGTCCTCTTCTCCTCGCGCATTAACATCAGCGGTGAGGTTTTCTAGCCACTCGCTTATCGACGCCGCCATAAGCTCAGGCGTCAACCCGAACTCTTCCAAAACCTCGCCGCGGGAGCCATGTTTAGGGAAGTAACCCGGAACGCCGAGTCGGCGCACAGGAGTATCGACCTCGGCTGCGCTGAGGGCCTCCGAAATCATAGAGCCAATACCGCCGCGGACAAGGCCGTCTTCTGCCGTAACCACCAAGTCGTGGTCAGCGGCGAGAGCCACCACAGAGCTTGCCACCGGCGCTACCCAACGCGGGTCAATAACGGTAACGTTCACGCCCTGCTCCCCCAGCTGCTTCGCAGCCTCGATGCTGCGCGCGGACATGGCACCGATGGACACGATGAGCACCTCTGGGGTGTCCTCGCCGGCATCAGCTTCGCCATAGTGCAGGATGTCTACGCCATCGCCCAACGTATCCACCGCTTCCATATCCGGCAGCAGGTTGCCCTTAGGGAAGCGAACCACGGACGGGCCAGATTCAATCTCTAGCGACTCGCGGAAGAGCTCCCGCAGGCGCGCGCCATCGCGCGGTGCGGCAATATGCATTCCCGGCACAATGCTCATGAGCGCCATATCCCACACGCCATTGTGCGAAGCGCCATCGGAACCGGTAACTCCGGAGCGGTCAAGCACGATGGTTACCGGCAGCTTTAGCAGCGCAATATCCATAATGACCTGATCCACGGCGCGGTTTAAGAAAGTGGAATACACCGCCACGACGGGGTGCATCCCGCCGAGCGCCAAACCAGAGGCGGAGGTCATTGCGTGCTGCTCGGCAATTCCCACATCAAAGAACCGCTCTGGGAAGCGCTCTTGGAAGGGAGCCAGCCCAGTAGGACCGGCCATGGCAGCGGTAATGGCCACGATGTCATCGCGCTTTTCGGCAGCGGCCACTAGCTCTTCGGAAAAGGCAGCCGTCCAACCAGGTTGCTTGGTGCCCTTAGCCACGCCGGTGACCGGATCGATAGCACCGGTGGAGTGCATCTGGTCCTTCGGCTCATTGACAGCCGGGGCAAAACCGTGGCCCTTTTCTGTTACCACGTGCACGATGATGGGCCCGTCATAATCGCGGGCATAAGTCAGGGCATGTACCAAGCTATCGATATCGTGGCCATTGATGGGGCCGATGTACTTCATGCCCAGTTCCGGGAACATCTCGGTAGGCAAGACGGTGGACTTGACGCCTTCCTTCATGGCGTGCAAAGCATCAAAGGCACGCTCGCCTACCCATCCCATTTGCTTCAGGCGGCGCTTACCCTGTTCCATGAGCTCGTCATAACCGTGCTGAGAGCGGATGCGGCCGAGGTTTTCGGAAATGCCACCGATGGTGGGCGAATAGCTACGGCCGTTGTCATTGACCACGATAACCGCATTGCGGTCCTTGTCCTCAGAGATATTGTTTAACGCCTCCCAGCACATGCCGCCGGTGAGGGCGCCATCGCCGACAACACCGATGACATTGCGGTGACCGTCGCCGCGAATCTTGAAGGCCTTAGACAAGCCATCAACCGTAGACAGCGACGCCGAAGCGTGGGAGGACTCGGTCCAGTCATGCTCGGACTCGCCGCGGTCCGTATACCCCGAAAGGCCGTCCTTTTGCCGCAAGGTATCGAATTGATCCGTGCGCCCAGTCAGCATCTTATGCACATAGGACTGGTGCGAAGTGTCAAAAATAATGGGCTCACGCGGAGAGTCAAATACACGGTGCAACGCAATGGTCAATTCCACCACGCCCAAGTTAGGCCCCAGATGTCCGCCCGTGACGGAGACCTTGTCAATGAGGCGCTGCCTAATCTCTGCCGCCAGCTCCTCAAGCTTGTCTGCAGACAGCGCCTTGAGGTCCTGCGGCGAGTTAATGGTATCCAAGATAGTCATGGAGCGGCCTTCAACTCCTTCTGTGCTTAGTTCTTCTTTTCTACCGTACCCGCGGCGGGCGGTGAATATTATATCGGTCAATGTTCCGAGAACGGCGCGGCAACGTTCAACACCCCGCCTCGAAGCCATAAAAGCTCATTAGGCAGGGGTAATGAGCGCAATCGTTTCAAAGTGGTGCGTTCCGGGGAACGCGTTAATGAGTGCCATCTTTTCTATTCCGTATCCGTGCTGGTTCCAGTATCCCAAGTCGCGCGCGAAGGTGGCGGGGTCACATCCCACGTGAACGACCGTCTGGGGTGCAGCGGCCGCCACGGAACGAATCACATCCTCCCCTGCTCCGGTGCGCGGCGGATCAAGGACTACAGCGCCAGGCTTGGGAAGCTGTGCGGCGACTTGCTCGACCTTTGCGGACTTTACTTCCACATCGCAGTCCGCAAGGGCGGCTTGTTCCCCGGCCGTAGCCGCCGGTGAATAGTCCACGGAGATAACCTTGCCCTGCACGGCATGGGCCAGTGCGGGAACGAATAGGCCAACGCCACCGTAGAGATCCCAGGCGGTGTGCTCTTGGTACTCGCGGCCCCCGAGCCACTCCGCTATCAGATCGGTATACGCGGCCGGTGCGTGGCTGTGGGCCTGCCAGAAGGCGGTAGCAGGAAAGCTAAACGTCCGCCCGTCGACATGCTCGTGCACCTTGCCGCTGCCTTCTACCACCTCACGGATGGTCTCCACGCGGCGCCCGCGCGGGGCCTTGCGGGTTTCTACCACGTGTCGGTTGCCATCGCCATCGAGAACGGCGATGACCTCAGCGCCTGGGGTAAATCGGCGCGCGCCCTCTCCAACGAGCCCCTCTGCCAGTCCCGGAGCCAGCTGCGTACAAGCAGCGCCCGTAACAAGCTCATTGGACCGACGCTGACGGGTTCCGGCGCGCCCTTGCTTGTCGACGCCCCACCTCACCCGCGTGCGCCATCCCCGAACCGGCTCTAGAGTGTGCTGCTCAATGTTTAGTTCCTCGCCGGTGACAACGCCGGTGCGGCGCAGCTGCTCCGACAAGATCTCTGCCTTGATTCCGGTTTCGGCCGCGGGATCCAGCTCGGCAAAATCGCAGCATCCTGCTCCCTGCGCGGCAGCGGGACAAGACGATGGCACGCGCAGCGGCCCAGGGCTTAGTACGCTTTCCAGCTCTGCCTTAATGAACGACTTCTTTACACGGCCGGCCGTAGCTTTTACGACGTCGCCGGGAAAAGCGCGAGGAACGAATACCACTCGCCCATCCGGCGCCTGGCCAATTCCTTCCCCGCCGTGCGCCATGCGGTCAATGGTGACCTCAAGACTATCGCCACGGCTCATCGTTGATTCAGTCATTTTCTGCCTCAGACTTTTGTTCTCGTTCTGCGTTAGTGTGCTCACCTGTGCCCGCCGCTGCGTCAACGGCTGCATCCGCGCGGCGCACCATCCACACGGTCAGCGCCGTAACTAGAAGCGTCAATGGCCACCCCATCAGGATTCGGGTCACCCCTAAGGCAGTGGTTGCATCCGCATCATAAATGGCGCGCTGAACAACAAAGCGGGCCAGGAAGATGACCGCCCACCCGCCGGTAGCGATGGCATAAGCCCGGCGCGCCTGAGCAACCTTTTGCCACTGCATTTCCTCGCCATTAATCCCCTTCCAGATGACACCCACAGCGGGCCACCGGAAGAGGATTGATAGTACCGCGGCAATGCACAGTGCCAACGACATCCAGATGCCGTACAAGAAATACCCTTTGGCGTCACCGGTAAACCAGGCGATGGCAGCGCAAAGAGCCACTCCCAGCAGACCCGATATGGCCGGCTGCAGGGTCTCTTTCCGGACAACCCTCCAGAGTGCAATAACAACGGCCACGCCGAGCGCCGCCGCCAAGGCTGGCCCCAGCCCAAAGAAATTATTGACAGGAATCAGCACAATGACCGGCAAGGTGGCCGACACGAGCCCTGATATGCCACCCATCTGCTCCAGCAAGGTGGGTTCGGCAGCAGACTCCTCAGAGTCCAGGTTCTTAGCGTCCGGGGAAGGGTGCGGCGAGGAAGAATGTGTCACGTGGTTTACTGCTTTGCCTAGTTCTTGGAATTAGGTGCAGATCCCTCATCGGGATTCTGCGGGGACGATCCATTCTCACCCTGGTGTGGGGTACCGCCCAAATCGCGCAGGTGTTGTTCCGCCTCTGCTTCTGCCGCAGGGTCGGGGCCGCCCACGCCGTTTTCTGGGTGGTGCTGAGCATTAGCGGCTGCCTGCTGTTCTTGCTGGCGCTGGTCCATAGCCTGCTTGACCTGCTCTACGAGCTGCTCGGGCATGATGACCGGCAAAGCATTTCCTGCCAAGATGGGGTCTTCCCCGCGGTAGACGAAGGTACGGGCGGCCACCTCGCGAGCCATGTCTGCGAGGTCTGCTTCCATGCCGGCCGGCGCGGCCAGGGTCATGCGCAGCATCCAGCGCGGACCGTCTGCACCGATGACGCGGACCTGACCGTTGTCGTTCTTGCCCACGACCTCAGCACCCCAAGGGCCTGGCTCGGTAGTAACGGTAAGTCCGTCGCGGCTCATGCCCTCCTTGATTTCCTCCACGGATTCTGCCCACTGGCCTGGCTTACGTGGGGCGGCAAAGGCTACGGGAGTAATTCGGCCTACCTTGGTCACGATGTGCAGCATTCGTGGGCCCTGTTCGCCCATTTCCACCTGTACCTGGGATTCCTTTGGCAGTGGAATGCGCAGGGACCCCAGATCTAATACGCCGATGGAAAAGTCACTGAAATCGAAGGTCTCGATATCGACGGAGTCGCCGTCAAAGGGGCCGGTCTGGCCATTGATGGCATCATGGGCGAATTCGCGGGGTTCATTGCCAGAAGCCGCCGCGGCATCTGCTGCGGTGTCGCCTACTGGAGCATAAGTTTCCTGCGCTTCTGTATCCGCGGACTTGGGGTCCGCCGGCTTTTCGCTTTGGGCTGCAGGCTTTTCCTGAGCCTTCTTTTCTTCGTCGTTCTTCTTGCCAAAGGGCCAGATTCCCATGGGCGCTATGTCCTTTCTAAAAGTTTCGTTGATTCTCTACTGCTTTAACTACACACCGGTAGAGCCATAGCCGCCGGCTCCGCGGACGGTGTCATCCAATTCTTCAACCTCAGCAAACCCCACCAGCTCTACGCGCTGGACCACGAGCTGAGCGATGCGCATGCCGCGTTCGATCTCAATGGGTGTATGCCGGTCGTGGTTGATGAGGCAGACCTTGATCTCCCCGCGGTAATCGGCATCTACCGTGCCCGGGGTATTGACAATGGAAAGCCCTTGCTTGGCGGCTAGTCCGGAGCGCGGGTGAATTAAACCGACCGTTCCTAGTGGCAGCGCAATGGCAATCCCGGTGCCGACGAGGACGCGCTCGCCGGGTTGCAGGGTAAGAGATTCAGCTGCATAGAGGTCCGCACCGGCGTCACCACGGTGTGCGCGGTGCGGCAGCGGAAGCTCCTTATCCAGGCGCTTGACTTTAACGTCCCCAAAGGGGCTTTCTGGTTGAGAATGCGGAATCGAGTCAGTCACTTGGCCAATCCTACCTGCCTTGGGAGGTTCATTCTGCGGCGCGTGTGGACTAGACTGACTAGACGTGTCTGATAAATCTGCTACTTCCGCAACTCCGGCACCGTCAAGCGCCGCTTCGGCACAGGGCACGGTGGCCCCTCAGGTTCTGTACCGCGAACGCCAATGGGTCCCTTGGTACTTTTGGCTTTTTGCAGCCGCCATCGTGGGGCTTACTTCCGCTACCGCCGGCCTCAATCGCTCCATGTGGTGGACCATTATTCCCGCGATCCTCCTTGGTGCTATCGCCGTGTGGGTACTTATTACCTGGTCCAATACAGTCATCAAGGTAGAGCGCGACCCGGACGGAACGCGTTGGCTCACGGTCAAAGATGCCCAATTGCCTAACGACGTCGTCTCGCGGTCTATCACCGTTCCCAAATCTGCGCGGCGCAATGCCCTGGGCCCGCAGTTCGATCCCGCGGCGTTTTTGGTCTCCCACGCTTGGGTGGATGAGCACGCCATGATGGTGCTCAATGATCCAGAGGACGATACTCCTTATTGGCTCATCGCCTCGAAGGATCCGGAGGCTTTGCTCCACGCTTTCGTTCCGGAACAGCACTAATCTTTATTGACTTCGCACACCACAGAAAATGTGGTGGCTGCAACAGCAAACCCCGCACTCGGCACGTAGAAAATTGCCAAGTGCGGGGTTTCGTTTCTGCTGCGTATTCCTTTAGGCGCAATCCTTGCAGATTGGCTGGCCGTCCTCTTCGTGGGAGTAACGCTTATTGGACTGCACCAGGAAACACGAGCCGCAGGTAAACTCATTTTCCTGACGTGGAACTACCTCAACATTAAGCTCCTCGCCCGTGAGGTCTACTGATGGCGGCTGGAAGGCTTCGACGATTTCTCCGTCATCGTCCATGCCGTTGTTATCGCTCTCAGCGGCTTTGAGTCCTTCTAGGGAGTCAGTTTCGAGTTCATCTTCCGCGCGCCGGCGCGGTGCGTCATAATCGGTGGCCATAATGCACGCCCCTAATGGTCAAGTTGCTTTAAGGAATGGGTATTTATCGATCGCGCATAGTAAAGCACAAATGGCTAGATGTCATCTCACCGCTCGCCGGCGTGGGAAACTATTACCCCCGCAGCGATTCCGTGGCCCTGTGCGCTGCTAAAAGCTTTTCGAATGCGGGGGCCAAATCTGCCCCCGCGGCCCAGGTAAGTTCACCATCAGCGGAGCCTTTATCAAAGCCTGGATGGCGCACCACCGCACCTGCCTCGCGAGCAATGATTGCCCCTGCGGCGAAGTCCCACGCATTGATACCGTGCTCAAAGTAGGCATCAACGGTTCCCTCTGCCACCCTGCATAGGTCGAGCGCGGCAGCGCCGATGCGGCGAATATCACGCACATTAGGCAGGAGCTTGGTGAGAAGCTCGGCTTGGGCTGCACGCCGGTCAGCTTCGTAACCAAAGCCGGTGGCCACCAAGGCCAACGCAGGATCTTGTGTCTGGCCACACCGCAGTACGTGCTCAATTCCGTCCGGGCCGGTGACCGTGGCGCCCTGGCCGGCTGCGGCAGCATAGGTACGCCCGCGCGCCACGTTGACCACCGCGCCAGCTACGAGGTGCCCTTGGTATTCCGCACCAATGGATACGGCGTAGTCCGGCACCCCGTAGAGGAAATTCACGGTGCCGTCAATCGGATCGACAATCCAGGTAACCCCACTGGTCGATTCCACATTGGCGCCTTCTTCGCCAAAGATTCCGTCCCCGGGGCGCTGGGTGCGGATGGTGGTGGCAATGAACTCCTCTGTCGCGGTATCGACCTCCGTTACGGGATCTACGTCGCTGGACTTGGTGTGGGTATGCGCCGCGATGCCGTCACCTGCTACGAGTTCTGCGCGCCGCGCAGTAATTAATTCCGCAGCCCGCGTGGCGGTAGAAACGGCAAAATCCCGCAATTGGAGAAAATCGATCTGCTCAGTCATGCCAACTATTGTGCCTTCTTCTAGACTGTCGGGCATGACTACTCTTTCTGGCCATTCCTTTGGCATCGATATCGGCGGCTCCGGCATTAAAGGCGCTGAGGTGGACCTTGCCACCGGCGAATTCGTGGGTGAACGCATAAAGATCGCCACCCCACAGCCATCTACGCCCCATGATGTTGCCAAGGTGGTAGCCCACATCGTGCAGGAAAAGCAGTGGGACGGCCCCGTTGGCATCACCCTGCCTTCCGTGGTTCGCAACCAGGAAGTCGAGACTGCGGCAAATATTTCCAAGGAGTGGATGGGGGTCAACGCCACAGAACTCTTTGCGGACTACCTGGATGCAGATTTTGCCGTGCTTAACGACGCCGACGCGGCGGGACTAGCCGAGGTTGCCTACGGAGAGGACATCGCCAAGCAGGGCTCCGTTATCTTCCTAACCCTGGGAACCGGTATTGGTTCGGCCTTCTTCCTGGACGGCCAGTTGTTCCCTAATACCGAACTGGGGCACCTCACGGTGGGCGATGACGAGGCTGAGAAGATTGCGTCCTCGGCCGTGAAGGACCGCGAGGGACTCAAGTACAAGCAGTGGACTAAGCGACTCAACAAGGTCCTCGCGGAGTATGAAAAGCTCTTTAACCCGCAGGCCTTCCTCATTGGGGGTGGGATTTCCCGCAAGTTTGAAAAGTGGGGCCCACACCTTGATATTGAAACCCCCGTCATGCCTGCACAACTGCGCAATCGCGCGGGAATTGTCGGAGCTGCGATGGCGGCGGTAGACGGTTTGAAACCATAAGATTTACGCACTGCTGGTAACCCTATCCACCGGCAGGTTGGAAAGATCCTCTATACTGGGCGGTCGATCCTAAGTTAAATAGCTCTAGGGCGTGTCTGGCCTGCATAAGGCCACAACGCGCTAACATCACACTGATGCACGAGCGCCCCGCTAGGGCGCACAGAGCTGTTTCAATCAAGAAGTTAGTCGAAAGGGCGTACGTGGCAGCCACTGAATCTTCAGACCAGGCACTCGGCGAGGGCGAAAACGCCGCTGAGGCATCTACTCCTGCAAAGAAGACCGCCAAGAAGACGGCAAAGAAAACCGCGAAAAAGACGGCTAAGAAGACGGCCAAAAAGACCGCTAAGAAAACAGCCAAGAAGACTGCGAAGAAGACCGCCAAAAAGTCGGCCAAGAAGACCACTAAGAAGTCTGCGAAAAAGGCCACTAAGAAGACGGTCCGCAAATCCGCGGCAAAGAAGCAGGAATCCCCAGCCGAGTCCGAAAAGCAGGCACAGCCGGAAGCAGAAGAGGAGCTCGAGGAGGACGAGCACGACGAAGACGTCGACTTCGATCCCACCAATGCGGACATCGAAGACGATGATGACTTCGACGCCGGCGAAGACCTCGAGGACGATGACCTCGAAGAGGACTTGGACGACGACGATGAGGAAGAAGAGGAAGACTCCTCTTCCGTCTGGGACGAGGAAGAGTCCGCTGCGCTGCGTCAGGCACGCAAGGATGCGCAGTTAACCGCCTCTGCTGACTCCGTCCGTGCCTACCTCAAGCAGATTGGTAAGGTCGCCCTGCTCAACGCCGAGCAAGAGGTTTCCCTGGCCAAGCGCATCGAGGCTGGCCTGTACGCACAGCACCGCATGGATGAGATGGAAAAGGCCCGCGCCGAAGGCGATAAGGCCGCCAAGCTCTCCCCCATGGAAAAGCGCGACCTGCGCAGCATCGCCCGCGATGGCCGCAAGGCCAAGAACCACCTTCTGGAGGCCAACCTGCGTCTGGTGGTTTCCTTGGCGAAGCGCTACACCGGCCGTGGCATGGCTTTCTTGGATCTCATTCAGGAAGGCAACTTGGGTCTAATCCGCGCGGTGGAGAAGTTCGATTACACCAAGGGCTATAAGTTCTCCACTTACGCCACCTGGTGGATCCGCCAGGCCATTACCCGCGCCATGGCTGACCAGGCTCGTACCATCCGCATCCCAGTGCACATGGTGGAGGTCATCAACAAGCTGGGCCGCATCCAGCGCGAGCTCTTGCAGGACTTGGGCCGCGAGCCTACCCCGCAGGAGCTGGCGAAGGAGATGGATATCACCGAGGAAAAGGTGCTCGAAATCCAGCAGTACGCCCGCGAGCCCATTTCCTTGGATCAGACCATCGGTGACGAAGGCGATTCCCAGTTGGGTGACTTCATCGAGGATTCCGAGGCCGTCATTGCGGTCGACGCCGTATCCTTCACCTTGCTGCAGGATCAGCTCCAAGACGTGCTGACTACGCTGTCCGAGCGTGAGGCCGGCGTGGTTCGCCTCCGCTTCGGCTTGACCGACGGCATGCCGCGCACTTTAGACGAGATTGGCCAGGTCTACGGGGTTACCCGCGAGCGCATTCGCCAGATCGAGTCCAAGACGATGTCGAAGCTGCGCCACCCGTCCCGTTCGCAGGTTCTGCGCGATTACCTCGACTAATCGCTGCAGCTGCAGAACCGTAGAAAGCCCGCACCAACTTCGGTGCGGGCTTTCTGTATAGCTACTCTCTAGCCATCGTGGGCCGTTCTACCACTTGCGCAGGTATTCGATGCGCTCGCGCAGCTGGTCGGCGTTGCACAGCGCGGTGGGCGGGCCGCCACAGGCCTTGCGGACCTCGGTGTGAATAGCACCGTGCGGGCGGCCGGAGCGCTGGGCAGCGATAGAGACGACCGTATTGAGCTCTTTGCGCAGCTGGCCTAGCTCATCGACAACTCCGGTGTCGCTGGACTCAGACTCCATAGACTTCTTCCGTGAGGCCGGCGCATAGTCCATGCCGTAGAGCTTGCGGCGGTGAGCTTCCTCGGCCTCAGCCGCGCGACGAGCCTTTTCTTCCGCCTCACGGCGGTCCATTTCCTCAGATTGTTTCTTGCGCAGCAGATCCTTGACTTGGTCCGCATCGAGCAACCCGGGAATACCAAGGAAATCGGCTTCTTCATCCGTGGTCATGTCCCCAGTGTTGAACTGAGAACCGTTATAAAGCAGGCCCGAGAACTCTGCCTCGGCACCAAGCGACTCATAAGACTTCTCCAACATGTCTGGTTCGGTCTTTTTCTGATTCGCCTGCTCTAGCAGATCGTCGTCCCAGCCTTCCTTGTCGGGCTTTTCTTCACCCAAGACGTGGTCGCGGGATTTTTCCATATTTTCGGCCAAGCCCAGCAGGACAGGAACCGAAGGAAGGAAAACCGACGCCGTCTCACCCGGCATGCGCGAGCGCACGAAGCGGCCGATGGCCTGGGCGAAAAAGAGCGGGGTCGATGCCGAGGTAGCATAAACGCCCACCGCTAGGCGCGGGACGTCGACGCCCTCGGACACCATGCGGACTGCCACCATCCACTCATCGGTGGACTCAGAAAACTCCTGAATGCGGTCCGAGGAGCCGGGATCATCAGACAAAATCACCGACACTGGCGTATTAGAAAGCTGTTTGAGGATCTTGGCATACGCGCGTGCGGTCGTCGTATCCGAAGCCAGCACCAGGCCGCCGGCATCCGGCATATTGCGCCGCATTTGCATCAGGCGGGTATGCGCCGCCTGCAGCACCGCAGGGATCCACTCGCCCTTGGGGTCCAAGGCGGTGCGCCACGCTCGGGCGGTTTGCTCCGCATTCATAATGTCGCCCAAACGGGCTGCATGTTCCTCGCCGGCCGAGTCGCGCCAGCGGGCTTCGCCAGAGTAAGAAAGAAAGACAACGGGGCGCACGACGCCGTCGGCAAGCGCATCGCCATAGCCATAGGTATGGTCCGAGCGGGATACCTTGTGCCCCTCCCCATCGTCCACGTATTGGACGAATGGAATGGGCGAGTCATCGGAGCGGAAAGGCGTACCGGTCAAGGCCAGGCGGTGATTGACATCGTCGTAGGCTTCCTTGACGCCATCGCCCCAGCTCTTGGCGTCGCCTGCATGGTGAATCTCATCCAGGATCACCAAAGTGCGCCGGGCAGAAGCCACCGCGCGGTGCTTGAAAGGGTGCATACCCACTTGCGCATAAGTCACCACAATGCCGTCCATCGAGGGATTAACGGCGGAGGAATTGCTAAACGCCGGATCTAGAGCCAGACCAACGCGCGCGGCAGCGCTAGACCACTGGGTCTTGAGGTGTTCGGTAGGCACCACCACGATTACGCGCTCGACCGTACGGTCTTCCATGAGCTCGGTGGCAATGCGCAGCGCGAAGGTAGTCTTTCCGGCGCCCGGGGTCGCCACCGCCATGAAGTCCTGCGGCTTAGTGGCGAGGAATTTATCGAGGGCGGATTGCTGCCAGGCGCGAAGGTTAGTCTTTTTAAAAGTCCTCACTTGCGGCGCAGACCCTTATACACACGCTCACAATCGGGGCATACCGGAGAACCCGGCTTTGCCTGCTTGGTCACCGGGAAAGTTTCGCCGCACAGCGCAACGACGTACTTGCCGTTCACCGCGGAATCGAGGATGTGATCCTTTTTGACGTAGTGGAAGAACTTCGGCGTGTCATTATCCGTCGTCGAAGTGTCTTCACGAATATCTGGCCGTTCAATTGTCTTCGTAGTCGTAGTCACGCACTCCATTTTGCCGCATCGGCATCGAACTTTGCGAGTCAGGCGGCTACCCTTGGAGAACATGTACACGTCATGCACGCCAGCCACTGCACCCCTCTCCCCTTATCGAGGGAACGCCGACGCGCACGAGGGGAGCCGAGTCTAGGTTGTTTGGCAAAAAAGAGCGCTACCTCATCACAGATGCCAAGCTCTCGCCTGGCCAGGACCGCAAGCGCCGCGAAATTCGGTACGGAATCTTTCAGTTTTTGCGCGTTCCTTCCCTGCTCATCGCCGGCTTCTTCCTCTATATGCATTGGTGGCTTTTAGCCGCCATCATTGTCGGCGTGACATTTCCCCTCCCCTGGATAGCCGTGGTGATTGGCAACGGCAGGGGAGAAAAGAAGGATAAGCGCGAGAAAAACGTGTACAAGCCAGCCATGAACCGGCAGCTTTATAGCCAGGCCCACGCCCCACAGGTATCCGGCGGCACCGCCCGACCTATTGAGGCACACCACGACATCATCGATCACGAAGAAGAGTAAAGGACTCCTGCCTACATGACGACCGCTTTTGGCCCCGACTTTGATGCCCCCGCGCTAGCCAAGCTGGCCCCTGAGCTTTCCGACGTCTTTACTGCCGCCGGTTTTACTACCGATGGCGTAGCTGGGCACCTAGGTCCGGAAGTTACCGAGGCCCTCTTCCGCGGCGAACCCGCACCAGTTGCGCTCGCCGCGCACAGCGAATCTCAATTGGATCTTTTGATCCGCTTCTTCCTCCTGCATCAACACCTGCCGGCCACGCTTTTGGGCGAGGCGGTAGGCGCGCGCCTGGCTACCCAGTTGCTGGATGCCAATGTTGCGCTTGCCGACGCCCATGGCAAGGCCTACATTGCCCTCGATATCCGCCCCCACACCATCGTTGGCGCCAACCGTCTCATCTTCTCCGACGTCGACGCCTCCTTGGTCGACCACGTACCTGGCCCAGACCATGTGCTTGGCGTTGGCGCGGCAAGCCTCTCCCTACTGCAATCCACACCAGTAAGCCCAGTGGGCAGCGTCTTAGATCTAGGCACTGGCTCGGGCGTCCAATTGCTGGGGCAGCTCGATTGCGCTGAAAAGATTACCGCCACCGACGTGCATGAGCGTGCGTTGGAATTGGCCGAGGCTACCATTGCCGCCACTGGCGATAGCGAGAAAGTGGAATTGCTGCAAGGTTCGTGGTTCGACCCCGTAGCCGGCCGCCGCTTTGACCGCCTCGTAGCTAACCCACCTTTTGTTGTTGGCCTTCCCGAAGTTGGCCACGTCTACCGCGATTCCGGGTTAAATCTGGACGGTGCCAGCGAACTGGTTGTCTCTCGGGCCACCGACCACCTAACCCCCGGCGGAACGGCTCACCTTCTGGCCGCTTGGGTACACACCAGCGGCGAGACCTGGCAACAACGCGTTGCTTCCTGGCTGCCGGACAAAGGAATTGCTGCCTGGATCATTCAGCGCGACGTAGCCGATCCCGCACTCTATGTGTCCACCTGGCTCGAGGACGAATCCTTGGATGTACGCTCCTCTGAAGGACAAGAGCGCTCACGCGCCTGGCTGGAACATTTCCAGCAACATGAGGTCAATGGCATTGGCTTTGGATTTGTCGCTATCCAACGCATCGGCGACGATGAACCTGCCGATATCTTGGCCGAAGATATGCCGCAGGCCTTTAGCGACCCACTTGGACCTGAAGTAGAAGAATACTTTGCCCGCGTGGCGTGGTTGCGCGACCTCGTACCCGGCGAGCTACAGGGAAAGCACTTCCAGGTACGCCCGGGGCTGGCACGCGAAGATATCAGCACCCCAGATGCGGAATTGGGCCAGGGCTTTACTCGGGCCGCTCTACGCCTTACCCGTACCGACGGTCCGCGCTGGAGCCACGAAGTAGATGAACACATCGCTGCCATTGTCGCCGGACTCAACCCACAGGGCTTAAACCTAGAAGAAACCATTGGCCTGTATGCGGCGGCGCATGGTTTCGACGAAGAAGAACTCACCGCAGCCGCCCTACCCGCCGTAATCGATATGGTCCGACATGGCCTGCTTATCCCAGCCGATCTCCTCTTGGATACGGATTCGCCAGACCTCAGCTAAATCCACACTGTCCCCCACTCGCTATATAAGGAGAAGTAAACCATGCGCGCAGTTTTGACTCGGGTATCAGAGGCCACAGTGACCGTCGATGGAGAAACCGTAGGAGCCATCGATTGCCCCGAAACCGGTGGTCTTCTCGCTCTAGTTGGTGTCTCGCGCGAGGATATGGATGATTGGCAGCCCCGCGCTGAGAAAATGGCACGCAAGATTGCAGAACTGCGCATTCTTGATGGCGAAGTCTCAGTCATTGATGCCGGAGCGCCCGTGCTTGTAGTGAGCCAATTTACTTTGTACGGCCGCACCGCCAAAGGGCGGCGCCCTTCGTGGGCGGATGCCGCCCCAGGACCCGAGGCCGAACCGGTCATCGCGGCGATTATTGCGAACCTCAGGGAACGCGGCGTGTCAGTAGAAACAGGCCAATTCGGGGCTAAAATGCGCGTTTCCTCTGTGAACGAAGGACCTTTCACCGTCTTGGTAGAGACCTAGCCCGCACCCTCTATTTCCGCCCCGCGAGATCTGAAAATCGTGTTAAGCAGGCCCTTTTACAAACGTTTCCGTGACTCACACCACTTTTCCGGATTCCGTGTAGAGCAAGCCATAAAGCCCTGCGGAATGCAAATTCTCAGAGAGTGATAAATGCCCTACTCCCAGTGCAATAATTTATTATCACTCTGCAAGATTTTGTTCTATACTGAGGGCACAGCGAAGCAAAAGGGCTGGATATGCAGGATGCGAGATAGTTTCTCAAAATCCTACAAACGCAAAATTGAGTGAGAAAATTTTTCTCAATCATGGTTGCAGAAGCCCAAACGCTTCGGCCGACCAACTAAATGTAGGAAAGAAAATGTCCCACTCAATCACGCGGCGCAACAAAGCCCAGCACCCAGAGAACCAGGCTGAGATGCCCCAGGATCTCAAGACCTCCAAGGCAGCTCCCTCCTCCAAAGAATCCGCACCAGCCCCTGGCATTGACACCCCGTTCGATGGCCAGGAGGGTGCACCGAAGTGGAATAAGGAAGACACCGTATGGATGCTCTCCCTGTTCGGCACCGCAATCGGCGCCGGCGTCCTCTTCCTCCCCATCAACGCCGGTATCGGCGGCATCATCCCACTAATCATCATGACGGTCGTAGCACTGCCTATGACCTTCTGGGCTCACCGCGGAATGACCCGCTTGGTACTGTCCAGCTCCAAGCCAGACGGTGACCTCACGGACGTCGTCGAGGAACACTTTGGCAAGAAGGCCGGCGTTCTGATGAACATCCTGTACTTCCTGTCGGTCTACCCCATCCTTCTGGTTTACTCGGTAACCATCACCAACACGGTCAACTCCTTCCTGGAGCACCAGCTCGGAATCACTCCGCCGGACCGCTGGCTTACCTCCCTCCTGCTGGTAGGCGGCCTCATCCTAGTCGTCCGCATGGGCAAGGACGTCGTAGTTCACGTCATGTCCTACCTGGTCTACCCATTCATCGGCATCCTAGTTCTGCTTTCCCTCTACCTCATCCCGAAGTGGAATACCGCGCTCTTTGATTCCTTCGACCTCAACGTAGCTCGCGAGGCTTCTGGCCACAGCATGGGCGTTACCCTGATGCTGCTGGTTCCGGTTATGGTCTTCTCTTTCAACCACTCCCCGATGATTTCCTCCTTCGCCGTTGACCGCCGCCAGACCTACGGCAAGTTCGCTGAGGCTAAGTCTCGCAAGACCTTGCTCCGCGCAGAAATCCTCATGGTCGTCGTGGTTATGTTCTTCGTCTTTTCTTGCGCCCTGAGCCTCTCCCCGGCTGACATGGCAGAAGCTAAGGCACAAAACATCACCATCCTGTCTTACCTGGCAAACCACTTCGATAACCCACTTATCCAGTGGATTGCACCAGTCATCGCCATGATTGCAGTTGCTAAGTCTTTCCTCGGCCACTACCTCGGCGCAGCCGAAGGCTTCGAAGGCCTCGTCATCAAGGGCAGCAAGAACGCAAGCAAGGACGACGCAGAGTCCGCCCACAAGCTCGATACCATCACCCTCATCTTCATGCTGGTCACCGCTTGGCTCGTCGCTTGGGCTGACCCATCCATCCTGGGCATGATTGAAACCCTGTGTGGCCCGACGATTGCCATCATGCTCTTCATCATCCCAATGGTCGCCATCCACAAGGTTCCTGCGCTGAAGCGCTACAAGGGCAAGGCTTCCAACTACTTCGTCTTCTTCATGGGCCTCGTCGCCCTAGCAACCATCATCTACTCCATCGTCCAGGCCTTCTAAGCACCGCCGCAGACGAGAAAATCGCAGAGGATTCAAGGAAAGAACAATGTTCATCAGCATCTTCGATATGTTCAAGATTGGCATCGGCCCCTCAAGCTCACACACTCTTGGGCCAATGAAAGCCGGCAAGGCTTTCGTGGACGAGCTCAAGGAAAAGGACCTCTTTGACAAGGTCACTCGAGTTCAGGCAAATGTCTACGGCTCCCTCTCCCTCACGGGAATCGGCCACTCCACCGACAAGGCCATCCTCCTCGGTCTCGCCGGTGAAGAGCCAGAGACGGTTGATATCGACGGCATCTCCGAATTCATGAAGAACGTCCGCAGCAGCGAGAAGCTCATGCTGGGCGGCTCCCACGAAGTAGAATTCCCCAAGGACGGCGGCTTCTACTTCCACGACGAGTACCTGCCAATGCACGAAAACGGCATGTGTCTTATCGCCTTCGCTGGCGAGGAAGACATCCTGCACAAGACCTACTACTCAGTCGGCGGCGGTTTCATCGTCAAGCAGGAAGACTTTGCCAAGCGCACCGACGCCAAGGTTGATATCCCCTTCCCATACGCCAGCGCCGCAGAGATGCTTGAGCTGTGCGAGAAGAACAACATGACCCTCCCGGAGCTGGGTCTTGCCAACGAGTTGGCACTGCGTTCCGAAGAAGAAGTCAACGAGCACCTGGGCAAAGTTCGCGATGTCATGTACACCGGCATCAAGCGCGGCTCCGCTACCGACGGCCCACTCCCAGGCTCCCTGCTTGTCCCCCGCCGCGCCGCTGCCCTCAAGCGCCGCCTGGAGCAGTCCGAACCGCACGATGGTCTGAACATCCTCAGCTGGGTCAACATGTTCGCACTGGCCATCTCTGAAGAGAATGCAGCCTGCGGCCGCGTTGTCACCGCGCCTACGAACGGCGCCTGCGGCGTTGTCCCGGCAGTGCTGGCCTACTACGACAAGTTCGTTGAGCCCGTTACCACCGAGATGTTTGCTGATTACATCTTCGCCTGCAACCAGATTGCTTCCCTGTACAAGATGAACGCTTCCATCTCTGGCGCTGAGGTCGGCTGCCAGGGAGAGGTTGGTGTAGCGTGCTCCATGGCTGCTGGCGGTCTCGCCCAGCTCATGGGCGCTACCCCAGAGCAGGTATGCATCGCAGCTGAGATTGGCATGGAGCACAAGCTAGGCCTGACCTGTGACCCAGTCCTTGGACAGGTTCAGGTACCCTGCATTGAGCGCAACGCTGTCGCTGCCGTTGACTCCATCACAAGCGCCCGCATGGCGCTGGAGCGCGAGAGCAAGCCATGTGTTTCTTTGGACGAAGTCATCTGGACCATGTATAAGACTGGTAAGGATATGAACGCCAAGTACAGGGAAACCTCACAAGGTGGCCTGGCCCTAGCAGTTCACCCACCAGTTCCGGTGTGTGGATAGAGACCACCCTGTAAAGAAGCGATGAGCCGGGTGAGCACAGCGCTAAGCCGCTTGTGTTCATCCGGCTTTCTTGACGCCATCCCCCTTCCGCCTATTCGCTTCCGTGTGATATCTTCTCTATAACATGACAGGAATTAAAGGACATGCTTCAGCTAATGAACTTCCCTAGCGGCAGTGCCTCCGAAGAAAATTTCCTCGAGCAGTACATTCCCCTCGTCGAATTCCTCGGTAAGGCAATGGGCCCCAACACCGAAATCGTGCTCCACGATCTCGACGTTCCCGATAAATCCATCATGGCCATCGCCAACGGCCACATCTCCGGCCGGCAGCTAGGCGGCCCCGTGACCGACTTCGCTTTGTGGTTTATGAAACAAGGCGATGCCGCGGCAATCCCCATGATGACCGGCTACCGCGCCGTCAATGCGGAAGGCAAGATTTGCCGCTCGTCTAGTTATTTCATCCGAGACGACTCCGGACATATGCGCGGCATGCTGTGCATCAATGTTGATGTTTCCGAGTTGGTACATATTCGCGATGCTGCCGCTGCACTTATCGGCAACGCCGATGATCCCGCATTTGATAAGTCAAAGGCTTTTGGCGGCTACCCCGGCGCGGAGGAGCAGCCACAGCGACCCATTGCGGTACCAGACCCGGTCCCAGAAGACGAGGCTGCGGAAGAGGAGCCGGAGAAGGAAGAAGTCAGCGAATCTTTGCGTTCCAACGTGGAGCACCTTCTGGATTCCATGCTGAACTCTGCGATTTCTAACCAGAGCACGCCAGTACCTCGCATGCAGCGCGAGGAGCGACTCGAAGTGGTCTCTGACCTTGAGGATGCAGGATTCTTCCTTCTTAAAGGCGGAATTGCCGCAGCTGCAGAGCGCCTCGGCGTATCTGAGCCCACCATCTACCGCTACCTCGTACAGGTGCGTGGATAGTAGTTCCACATTTCTAGCTACTCGCCGCTCGTAGCCGTTCCCCGTGGTACCTCTCCCCCGAAAAGGTGGATTTGCACCACGGGGAACAACTGTTTTTAATGATTCTCTCCGCACCGGGAACTAAATCGCTAAAGACTCCGTTGTACTTTGTGAAACCGGCGACAAATTCAGGAGGCTTCACCATGACGAAGACATCTGCCACCACCGCCAAGGGCACTTCAAGTGCCACTACTGATGAAGAACAGGAAGTAGACCGCGGATCTCGCCGCAACCAAACCAACGATAACCCTTCTGCCGACCTCGTCCGCGTTTATCTCAACGGCATCGGCAAGACCGCACTGCTCAGCGCGGAAGATGAGGTAGAGCTCGCTCAGGCCATCGAGGTTGGTCTGTACGCGGAGTACAAGCTGAATAACGCAGAAAAGCTCACCCGCGCGGAAAAGCGCGACCTTAAGATCCTCGCCCGTGAAGGCAAAAAGGCACGTTCCCACCTGCTCGAAGCCAACCTGCGCCTCGTTGTCTCGCTGGCAAAGCGCTACACCGGCCGCGGTATGCCACTGCTGGATCTCATCCAGGAGGGCAACCTAGGCCTTATCCGCGCAATGGAGAAGTTCGATTACGCCAAGGGATTTAAGTTCTCCACTTATGCCACGTGGTGGATCCGCCAGGCAATTACCCGCGGCATGGCTGACCAGTCCCGCACCATTCGCCTCCCCGTCCACTTGGTGGAGCAGGTAAACAAGCTTTCCCGCATTAAGCGCGAGATGTATCAATCCTTGGGCCGCGAAGCTACTAACGAGGAGCTTTCGGAAGAATCCGGCATTGATGAGAACAAGATTGAAATGCTGCTGCGCCAGTCGCGCGATCCGGTCTCTCTCGATATGCCGGTAGGTACCGATGAAGAAGCTCCTTTGGGTGACTTCATCGAAGATGCGGAAGCTACCGATGCTGAAACTGCGGTCGTCGCTTCTATGCGCCACTCCGATATCCGCGGCGTGATTGACACCTTGGAAAAGCGCGAGCAGGACGTCATCCGCCTACGCTACGGCCTCGATGATGGTGTTCCGCGCACCTTGGATCAGATTGGTCGCCGCTTCGGCCTCTCGCGCGAGCGCGTACGCCAGATTGAGCGCGAAGTCATGGCGAAGCTGCGCGATGGCAATCGCGCCGATCGCCTGCGCGAGTACGCTTTGTAATCCACGCCTACTGCATTCGGCAGCACATCCTCTCCCCGGGCCCATCTGGCAACGTACCGCCATGGGCTCGGGGTTTGGCGTTGATAAGGCATCGGCTTGGTTCTTAGCGGCGAGCCAAGCCTTAGGTAGGCTAATCTGGACTGCAGAGTCTAGAAAGCGCTTTCCCGTTCTTGGGCGGGACTATAGCCGCGTAACTGTATTCACACAGAAAGGTATGCCCACGTGAGGGACCTAGTTGATACAACGGAGATGTATCTGCGGACCATCTACGAGCTAGAGGAAGAAGGCATTACTCCCCTGCGCGCCCGCATTGCGGAGCGTTTGGAGCAGTCCGGGCCTACGGTTTCCCAGACTGTAGCTCGCATGGAGCGCGATGGCCTTTTGCACGTGCGCACCGACCGCAGTTTGGATCTCACGGACAAGGGCCGCGACCTAGCTACCGCAGTCATGCGCAAGCACCGGTTGGCAGAGCGTTTGCTTACCGACGTCCTGGGGCTCGACATTGCCAAGGTCCACGACGAGGCCTGCCGGTGGGAGCACGTCATGAGCGAAGAGGTGGAAAAGCGCATGGTCGCCGTTCTCGATGACCCGACGCGGTCCCCCTTTGGCAATCCTATTCCGGCGCTGTCTGCACTTGGCTTCGATGTTCCGCAGCCGGATCAGGGCACCCGGGCGGTCGATCTCCCCAATGGCGAGCAGGTCTCCGCGACCGTCATCCAGGTCAATGAAATCCTGCAGGTTGATGATGGCACCTTTCAGGAGCTCACCGATGCCGGCATTCGTGTGGGCGCCAAGGTATCTGTAGTCAATAACAGCGGCACGATCACACTGTCGACACCGGAAGGTGGCAGCGTCGTGCTTTCCGACGATTTGGCGCACGCAGTGCGCGTGGAGGTATAGCTATGAAGCTTCTCGTCACAGGTGGCGCCGGCTATGTAGGCAGCGTCTGCGCCGCAGTATTGGTCGAACAAGGCCATGACGTAACCATCATCGATAATTTCTCCACCGGCAACCGCGAGGCCGTTCCGGAAGCTGCCCGCGTCATCGAGGGCGACGTCGCGGACAAGGCTGCCGAGGTCCTGGGCGAAGGCGGCTTCGAAGGCGTCATTCACTTCGCTGCGCGCTCCTTGGTGGGCGAATCCGTCGAGAAACCAGTTGAGTACTGGCAGCACAACGTCGTTACTACCCTTACGCTGCTGAATGCCATGCGGGATAACGACGTCAAAAACCTCGTCTTTTCCTCCACCGCTGCAACCTACGGTGAGCCCGACCAGGTGCCGATTACGGAAGACATGCCAACCCAGCCCACCAATCCGTATGGTGCGACCAAACTGGCCATCGACTACATGATCACGTCCTTTGCCCACGCCTACGGCCTGGGCGCTACCTCGCTGCGCTATTTCAATGTGGCTGGCGCCTACGGAAATATTGGCGAGAACCGCGAGGTAGAAACGCACCTCATCCCCATCGTGTTGCAGGTTGCTTTGGGCCACCGGGATAAGATTTTCATGTTCGGTGATGACTGGGATACCGCAGACGGCACCCCAGTGCGTGACTACATCCATATCCGCGATCTAGCCGACGCCCACGTGCTTGCCCTTGAGTCCAACGAATCTGGCGCCCACCGCATTTACAACTTGGGTTCTGGCGATGGGTACTCCGTCAAGCAGGTCATCGAGATGTGTCGCAAGGTCACCGGACACGACATTCCGGCTGAGGTGGCCCCACGCCGCGCGGGCGACCCAGCTACGCTCATCGCTTCCTCTGAGAAGATTCAGCGGGAGCTCGGGTGGAATCCCACCCGAACGGACCTGGAAACCATCGTCACCGACGCGTGGAACTTCACCCGACAGCTTGGCGATAAGGCACATTCCGCAAAGCGGTCCTAGACGCCGCGCGTGTTAGGCGGGGCTGTCGACGCGGAGCCCCGCCGCCTCGCGGGCTAGCTCGCAACCATGGCATAGGCTGGAGACCAACCGCTTTCCCATGCCGCTGCGATATCCCTGCGTTATGAGGCGCCCCAAATTGTGATGGGGCGCCTCTTCTACTACTACGGAAAGCGCCGGACCGGCATAAATTCCGAATTCATGGGACACCTGGCTAGCAGCATACAAAGCTAGGGCGTTATAGCGAATAGAGCCCTGGAATGTACGCGCTACCGCCAATAGCAGGTCACCTGCTTCCTGCGGCGCGGAGACGAGCTCCGTAATGACTAGGTCGCGGGTCCAAGTGGTAGACATCCACATGGCTGCCACACACAACAATTCTTCATTTTCTAGGGTTTCCTCCAGCGATTCGACTTCGCTGAGCACATAGCGAACATCGGCAATGAGGTGTTTGACCACCTGCACTGGATCTGAAGTGCCGTATCCGTGCCCGGCGCGCAGTTGGCGGGCAATCTCTTCGGCGCATCGCTCCATGGCCCTAATCTCTTCTTCCCCAAAGTATGGGTTCGGGTCCTTGAAGCGCTGGACCAAGTCATGACGGTTCAGTTCCGGAAGCATGCCGTTATTCACGCAGGCGCGCATCGTGTGGCTCGTCGAGATGGCGGGTATGGTTCCTTCCATCCAGTTCTGCAGCGGGCCCTCGCCGCTTTCTGTGGCGTGGCCAAAGATGAGGTCATAGGCGGTATCGGTGGATAGTTCTTCGGCCAGCCAGCAGGCATCGATGCCCATACCTGTCCGGTCTTGGAAATGGTAAAGAGACTGCAGAATATCCCAGAGCTCTCCTTCCTCGCGCTGGGAGAGCACGAAGCAGAAAATGATTTCAGGGTTTCCGCAGTGAAACGCTTCCATCACCTCGTGCAGGGCACCAGGCACATCGTGCAAATCGAGGCGGGCTACTGGTCCGATGCTGTGTCCGCGTTGGCTGGGTTGGATGGAGATGAGGATGACTGATTCAGTGGGAAAGAATCCGAGGATTCCTGGGATATTGGCGAGGATATCGCCGGGCGTACGGATGGGCTGAGTTGGTGTTGTGATGTCCATGGCCCCAGCTTCAACCTCGCGCGCAACTCTGTATAGGCCACCAGGGGCTAGGTGGCGAGGATCTGTGGATAGGTGGGGTGAAGGGGGCGTCGGCAAGCGGCTTTCCACACCCCGCCCGGGATTGCGCTGGCAATGCGCAGCGGTTTGGGGCACAATTGTTTATTTAACCTCGCAGTGCGCGCGGGAATAGTAAGCACGCGCGCGGCGTTGGGGTAGGTAAGAAAGCAAGGAGGTAACACAACATGCACGAAGAAGATCGCCGCATGTATGAGCTGGAATATCCGGCTCCGGTGATTAGGGATGATTCCGGTGACGGACAAGGCCCCACCATGATTGTTGCCATGCACGGTTATGCTGACGCTGGCCAGGCCATTGAGGCAAGTGCTGACCACCTGAAGGCCGCTTTGGAAGGCCGTCAGCTGGCGTCGTTTAACTCTGATGAGCTGATTGATTACCGCTCGCGCCGCCCGGCTGTCACGATCGATAAGGATCGGGCGCTGGAAATCGAGTCCATGGATCTTGGTATTAAGGTCCTGCGCGATAATTCCGGCAAGACCTTCCTACTGCTGTCTGGCCCTGAACCAGACATGCGCTGGGAGGCGTTTACTACCGCCGTGGTGAAGCTGGTGGAAAAGTTCAATATCGAAGACACCATTATGCTCTATGCCGCGCCGATGCCGGTGCCGCATACCCGCCCCACGGTGGTTACGGCCCATGGCACCTCCTCCCGCTTGACTGAGCACATGCTCTCGATGGATTCCACCATGATGGTGCCGGGCTCCGCCGCGCTGTATCTGGAAAAGGCTCTGGCGGATAAGCACCGCACGGTGGCTGGATATACCGTCCACGTGCCGCATTATCTGGCAGCTTCGCCTTATCCTCAGGCCACGTTCCAGTTGCTGGATTCGGTGGCGCGGGCGGCGCGCCTCAATATTCCTTTGGGCAGCATTGAAGCCGATATATCTCGCGTGGAAAACCAGCTGGAGGAGCAAGTTGGTGGCTCGGATGAGATCGAAGGCGTAGTCCAACAACTCGAGCAGCAATATGACGCTTACATGGAGCGCTACCGCAAGGAGCATCCGCAGGCGATCATGCCCGGCGAGGAGCCCATGCCTACCGGTGAGGAAATCAGCGAGGAGTTCCAGGCATTTTTGGCTTCCTTGGATGAAGAAGAAAGCCAGCAGATCATCAATACCGAGATCGATGACCGCGAAGATTCCGGCGAGGAGGAAGGCCCGCAGTCCTATGATGGCAAGGACGGCCCTGATTCTGCTTCGGGCGAGGGCGACTTAGGTGACGATATCTAACTAACCCGCCCCCATCGCCGCTAAGGTGGTGGGGGTGAACTTATCTCAGCTGCTGCCAGATTTAACGGAAGTACCCGAGTCCCTCGTAGACGAGGCAATTTGGGATACCTTTACCTCGTGGACCACCGGCCGGGGTATCAATTTGTACCCAGCGCAAGAAGAAGCCTCGCTCGGCATTTTGGCCGGCGATAATGTCATCCTCGCTACCCCTACGGGCTCGGGAAAGTCCATGGTGGCTAATGCTGCACATTTCATCGCCCTAGCGCGTGGCCAGCGCAGTTTCTATACCGCGCCGATTAAGGCCCTTGTGAGCGAGAAGTTCTTTGCCCTTTGCGATATCTTCGGCGCCGAGAATGTGGGCATGATGACTGGCGACGCCACCGTTAATGGCAACGCCCCCATCATCGCCGCCACCGCCGAGATTGTGGCCAATATTGCGCTGCGCGATGGCGCCGAGGCCAATATCGACCAAGTAGTGATGGACGAGTTCCACTACTACTCCGAGCCGGATCGCGGTTGGGCCTGGCAGGTGCCGCTGCTGGAATTGTCCAAAGCACAGTTCCTGCTCATGTCCGCCACTCTGGGCGATACTCAGTGGCTAGAAGAAGATCTCACCCGCCGCACCGGCCGCGCCACCAACCTCGTCGCCGGTTCCACGCGTCCCGTCCCACTGGACTTTTCCTATGTCTTTAGCGCGGTGCACGAGACCATCGAGGCGCTCTTGGCCGATAAGAAAGCACCCATCTACGTGGTGCACTTCTCGCAGCGTGAAGCGGCCGAGCGCGCCCAGGCGCTTACCTCTCTTTCGGGGATCATCACTAAAGAAGAAAAGGAAGCCATTGCCCAGGAAATAGGTGGGTTCCGCTTCACCACTGCCTTTGGCAAAGATCTGTCCAAGCTCTTGCGCAAGGGCATCGGCATCCACCACGCGGGAATGCTGCCCAAGTACCGCCGATTGGTAGAGCGCCTGGCGCAAAAGGGCCTGCTTAAGGTCATTTGTGGCACCGATACCCTGGGTGTGGGCATTAACGTGCCCATCCGCACCGTGCTGATGACTGGGCTTGCCAAGTTCGACGGCCAGCGCCAGCGCATCCTCAAATCGCGCGAATTCCACCAGATTGCCGGCCGCGCCGGCCGCGCCGGCTATGACACCGAGGGCACCGTGGTGGTCGAGGCCCCCGAGCACGAGATTGAAAATGCTAAGGAGCGCCGCCGCATCGGCGACGATCCCAAGCGCTTGAAGAAGCTGAAGAAGAAGTCCGCCCGAGAAGGCGAGGTGTCCTGGTCCGAGAAGACTTTCGCGCGCCTTACTGAGGCTGAGCCGGAACAGCTTACCTCTCAGTTCCGCGTTTCTAATTCCATGCTGCTCAACGTCTTGGCACGCCACGGCAATGGCTATGACCACATGCGCCACCTGCTGCGGGACAATCACGATAATCGCAGCAAGCAGAATAAGGACATCCTCACCGCCCTCGATCTCTTCCGCGGGCTAGTGGATTCCGGCGTGGTGCAAAAATCGACCAAGGGATTAGATATCTACGGCCGCCCCTACCATTTGGTGCGAGAATTGCCGCGAGACTTTGCTCTCAATCAGCCGCTGGGCCCATTCGCGCTGGCGGCGCTCTCGCTGCTGGATCCGGAGGAAGAGACCTATAACCTGGACGTCATTTCCGTGTTCGAGGCCATCCTGGATGACCCGCGCCAGGTGCTCATTGCCCAGCAGAAGCAGCGCCGCGGCGAAGAGATAGCCGCGCTGAAGGCGGACGGGGTGGACTACACCGACCGCATGAATATCGTAGAAGACATCACCTGGCCGAAGCCGCTCGAGGAGCTACTGGAGCAGGCCTACGATACTTTTGCTGAGACTAATGCATGGGTTAAGGAGTTCGAGCTGCGGCCCAAGTCCGTGGTGCGCGACATGCTCGAGAACGCCATGACCTTCTCGGATTTGGTCGCCACCTACGGCTTGGCCCGCTCCGAGGGCGTGATTTTGCGCTACCTGACCGACGCCTGGCGTACCCTCAAGCAATCCATTCCGGACGAGTACAACACGCCAGAACTCGAAGACATCGTTATCTGGCTAGGTGAGCTTATCCGCCAGGTGGATTCCTCGCTTGTCGACGAATGGGCGCAAATGGCCGGTGAAGACTCCCCCATCGACCAAGACACGGTGGATCGCGAGCTGGCCTTTGGCGTGGAGGACCCCACCGCGCTCACGGCCAATCGCCGCGCCTTTACCATCATGGTGCGCAATTACATGTTCCGCTTGGTGCAGCTCTTTGCTTTGGAAAAGGAAGACCGCTTGGCGGAGCTGCTTGATTACTTGGACGAGGTGCCGGACTTCGGCGCTATCCTGGATGATTACTTCGATGAGTATGATGACATCGATTCCGGCCCCGAGGCCCGCGGCCCGGGGTTTTTCCGCCTTGGCGATACTGACTCGCGTGCGTGGTCCGTGCGCCAGATCATCAAGGACCCAGACGGCGACCACGCCTACCAGTTCGTCGCTACGGTAGACCTCGATGCCTCCGATGAAGCCGGCGAGGTCCGCCTGGCGGATCTGCGCGTGGAGTACTAGCCAGCGAAAACGACAAAGCCGCCCTGGTTGCCGCGTCCGGGGGTAAGGGGGGCGTCGGCAAGCGCGAGGGCGGCTATGGGCCGGCTATTTTAGCGTGCGGCCTCGATCTGGACGGCCTGAGCCACAGCCTGGACAACGGCCGCAACCTTGACGGCCTCCCAGACCTGCTCCTTTCTCAGGCCAGCCTCGTTGAGCTCGTGAGCGTGGGCACCCAGGCAGTGCTCGCAGCCATTGATGGCGGAGACTGCGGTATTCCACAGCTCGAAGTTGGCCTTGTCTACGCCCGGCTTGGAGATGATGTTCATGCGCAGGCCGAACTTCACCTGTGCGTAGTCATCGCCCAACCAGCCCTTGGCGCGGTAGGCAACATTGTTCATCGCCATAACGGTGGCTGCGCCGTAAGCTGCCTCGAAGGCTTCCTCGGAGAGGTGCTCCTTTGCTTCCTCCGCAATCTCAGACAGCACGGTGTCATTGCGGGTTGCGGCGGCCGATGCCAGCAGGCAGCCCCAGAGCTGCTCCTCGTCCAAGTCCTTGGAACGGGTCAGGGTGCCCAGGTTGAGCTTCTGGTCCTTGGCGTACTCCGGCAGGGAAGACTTCAGATTATCAATAGACATAACTTTTCTCCTTTGCGGTTTTGATAGGAATTTTCTGCACTGGATTTAAAAGGAAACCCCGCCTTGGAAGCGGGGTAAACCTGCATCTCAGTGAGATTTAGAGTGCGGACTGAACGACGTCCATCTTGTTGATGTTCTTGGTTGGGTCGTTCTTCTCCCAGTTGCAAGCGCAGACCTCTTCGGACTGCAGGGCGTCGAGCACTCGCAGAACCTCGTCTACGTTACGGCCGACAGCATCCGGGGTGACGGATACGAACTGGATAACACCATCCGGGTCGATGATGAAGGTAGCGCGGTCAGCAACGCCATCGGCGTTTTCTACGCCCAGTGCACGGATAAGGTCGTGGCGCACGTCGGAGAACATTGGGAAAGGAACTTCCTTCAGGTCCGGATGGGTTGCGCGCCAGTTGAAGTGAGCGAACTCGTTATCGGTGGAGCCACCGAGGATCTGGGTATCGCGGTCCTGGAATTCCTCGTCCAACTTGCCAAAGGCAGCGATCTCGGTCGGGCAAACGAAGGTGAAGTCCTTCGGGTAGAAGAAGACGACCTTCCACTTACCCTCGTACTTGTCCAGGGATACCTGCTCGAAGTAATCCTCCGGCTGGTTAGCGTTGACGTCGTGCAGGTCGCCACCGGTCAGGGCGGTGAGGTTGAACTCTGGGAACTTTTCGCCGACGGTCAAAATAGGCATAGTCTTCAACTCCTTTAGCAAAGGCTTTTCCTCTAAGTTTCCTGCCGCTTTGTGTACAAGCAGCGGGGCCGGACCGTGTCCGGCCCAACACGATCAGTTATACCATCTTTTCCGCTCGCGTCAATAGCAAATCCTATAGATAAGTGTTAGAGTGATAGGCATGCATAATAAAGAGTATCGCCCTACACTTGCTCAGCTGCGCACCTTTGTCACCGTGGCGGAAAACAAGCACTTTGGTACCGCGGCCGCCAAACTCGAAATTTCCCAGCCCTCCCTCTCTCAGGGCCTCGTTGCGCTCGAGCAGGGTTTGGGTTTGCAGCTCATCGAGCGTTCTACCCGCAAGGTCATCGTCACCTCGGCCGGTGAGACCCTACTCCCCTACGCCAAGGCCACCCTCGAGGCCGCCGATACCTTCCTCGCCCATGCCCGCGGCGCCAACGGCACCCTTGCCGGCCCACTGACCATTGGCGTTATCCCCACCATCGCCCCCTACATCCTTCCCGATCTGCTCTCGATGCTGGCTGAGGCCTACCCGGATCTCGAGCCGCGCTTCGTCGAAGAGCAAACCCAGCACCTCATTACTCGCCTGCGCAATGGCAACTTGGATCTTGCCATCATGGCCCTTCCTTCCGAGGCCACCGGCATGGTCGATAGCCCGCTGTACACGGAGAAATTCTCCATTGTCTGCCCGCCCGATCACCCCATCGCCGGCCGTGAGGATGTCGAGCTTGCGGAGCTCAAGGACCTGGATTTGCTGCTGCTTGACGACGGCCACTGCTTGCGCGACCAAGTAGTCGACCTCTGCCGCCATGCCAATATCAACCCAGCAGAGGCCACCAATTCCGTCACCCGCGCCTCTTCCCTGACCACCATCATGCAGCTGGTCATGGGCGGCCTGGGCTGCACCCTCGTCCCCGAATCCGCCCTGGCCACCGAATGCCATGGCAAAGACGTCGCCATCGCCCACTTTGCCTCCGATGTCACCGCCGAACGCGAGGTGGGCCTCGTCTTCCGGTCTTCTGCCGCCCGCGCCGAAGAATTCCGCGAATTCGGCACGCTCATCACCTCCGCCTATAACAAGGCGATTGAGCGCTCCCGGCAGTAATTGCTCACTGCGGCCCCACGGGGCGTCGCCAAGCACGGCAAAGGCCACCGCCCCTGAGAGGGACGGTGGCCTTTAACTATGGTGCGCTACGCCTGCGGAAAAGTATTGCGCCCCGCGCACTGGCGGTACATATGCGCCTGTGCCAGAAGCGTAACCGGATACGCCACGATGAGGCCGATACCCAAAAGCAAGAAGCCGCCGATGATGATGAAGAAGTTCAAAATTGCTAGTAGCAACATTTGGCCGTAGTTATTCTTACCTGCCTGAAACCCCTTCTTCACGGCGTCACCAACGCTATCGCCGTCGGCCGCGAACCATTGCATCAGCGAGAAGAATGGTTGGATAAAGAAGCTAATCAGCAAAAGCACGCCGATGATGCCCATGACGCTTAATACTGCCGCAACTGCTTCGTCCTCCGTCATATTCTCGGCGTCGTTAAGCAACCCATAGACAGTTCCACCTACTGCAGCGAATGCAATGAGGCTCGCCACCGCCCCGATGACAAGCATGATGACCAGCGGCTGCCACCAACGCACGTTCTTAAAAAGGTAACCCCAACCGGTGCGGGCGTCATCGATCTGGAAAAGCGCTAGGCGCATAATTACCAGCGACAATACAAGGCTTAGGACAGTCGAAATGAGCTGAGAAACCCAAGAACCCGCGGTTGGCTCACCCGAGCCGGAGTAGCTGGCGGCATTAATGCCGCCAGCAATGGCTGCAAAAACGATACTTAGAACAAAAAGCGCTAGGGCTCCTAGGATCCACAGCTTCCAATTGCCAAAGACAGTCCGAAAAGCCCAAGAAACGGCATCAACGGCCGAAACCTTTCCGGTGTGCTGAGGCTGGCCCGCGTGGTAGCCGGCATAGCCTTGGGCGTTGTCCTCGTGGCTGCCACCATACGATGGAAGCTGGCCGTAGTCCGGCCGATCCTCGGGATGGTTGGTCGGCTCATAGCGAGGAAAATCGTCATTTCCACCCGAATACGGGTTCGTCATAGGCGGTGCTCCTCCTTCAGGAATGCACATAGAAAAATGGATAAGTATTTTCACTTTAACAACTTTTTCCTCATTTCAGGTGGACGGGTAAACTCGTTGCCTAGTCATGACTAAGAACGAATCCCCTTCTCGCGACGAGCTCTTCGCCGCACTCGAAAATGTCTCTTTGGCCGAGGCCCGCTCTTTCCGCCGCCGCCTCAAGAAGGCTCGCGCTCCTAAGGCACTGCAAGAAATCGGCGCTGAAATCCATGCCGCGGCCGAGCGCGTCGCGCTTACCGACGCCGCCGTTCCCACCATCTCTTACCCCGACGCCCTCCCAGTCACCGCCCGCAAGGACGATATCGCCGAGGCCATTCGGGACAACCAAGTCGTCATCATCGCTGGTGAGACCGGTTCTGGTAAGACCACCCAGATCCCGAAAATTTGCCTCGAGTTGGGCCGCGGCCGGCGCGGATTCATCGGCCATACCCAGCCGCGCCGTATTGCAGCGCGCACCGTGGCTGAACGCATTGCTTCGGAATTGGACCAGAAAATCGGCGAGTCCGTTGGCTACGCCATCCGCTTCGATGACCGCGTCTCTGAGACCACGGCCGTCAAGCTGATGACCGACGGCATCCTGCTCGCCGAGATGCAGCGCGACCGCTTCCTCAATAAGTACGACACCATCATCATCGATGAGGCTCACGAGCGCTCGCTCAATATCGACTTCCTCTTGGGCTACTTGAAGCGCCTATTGCCCAAGCGCCCAGACCTCAAGGTGATCATCACCTCCGCAACCATCGACCCAGAAAGCTTTGCGGCCCACTTTGCCAACGCCGACGGCAACCCCGCCCCCATTATCGAGGTCTCCGGGCGCACCTACCCCGTAGAAATCCGCTACCGGCCACTCGAGTTCGAGGCCGGCGGAAAAGTCGTGGACCAAGACCCGCTCGACGGCTTGACCGAGGCCATCGAAGAGCTCATGCGCGAAGGCGACGGCGATATTCTCTGCTTCTTCCCTGGCGAGCGCGATATCCGCGATGCCATGGAAGCCATCGAAGGCAAGAAGTGGAAAAACGTCGAGGTCACTCCCCTCTTTGGCCGCTTATCTAATCAAGAACAGCATCGCGTTTTCAGCGAACACCGTGGCCGCCGCATCGTGCTGGCCACGAATATTGCAGAAACCTCGCTTACTGTGCCCGGCATCCGCTATGTGGTTGATACCGGCACCGCCCGTATCTCGCGGTATTCCACGCGCACCAAGGTCCAGCGGTTGCCTATCGAGCCCATCTCGCAGGCCTCCGCCAACCAGCGATCCGGCCGCTGCGGCCGCGTTGCCGACGGCATCGCCATCCGCCTCTACAGCGAACAGGATTTTGAAAGCCGCCCCGAGTTCACCGATCCGGAAATCCTGCGCACCAACCTAGCCAGCGTCATCCTGCAAATGGTTTCGCTCAAGCTCGGTGATATCGAACAATTCCCCTTCATCCAACCGCCCGAGCACAAGGCCATCCGCGATGGCCTCACCCTCCTCCACGAGCTTGGCGCCCTCCACGACAAGCAAGACAAGCCCTCGCTTACCACCATCGGCCGCGATCTCGCCCGCATCCCACTGGATCCGCGCATGGCGCGCATGCTCATTGAAGCCAATACCAACGGGTGCCTCGATGATGTCATGGTCATCGTTGCCGCCATGACCATCCAGGATGTGCGCGAGCGCCCCCTGGACTTCCAGGCCCAGGCCGACCAAGCCCACGCCCGCTTCAAGGACAAGACCTCGGATTTCTTGTCCATGCTCAAGCTATGGGATTACATCAAGCAAACCCGCAACGAGCAATCCGGCAATAAGTTCCGCAAGCGCATGAAGCAGGAATTCCTCCACTACATGCGCATCCGCGAGTGGTTTGACTTGGTGCGCCAGCTCAAGGACGTCGCCAAGCAGCTGGGCTGGACCTACCAGGAAGGCACCGAGCGCCGCTCCGATGACATCCACATGTCACTCCTTTCGGGCCTGCTATCCAATATCGGCGCCCGCGACGGCAATTCCAAGGAGTTCCAGGGCGCGCGCAACACCCGCTTCCTGGTATTCCCCGGCTCTGCCCTGGCTAAAAAGCCGCCGGAATTCCTCATGGCTGCCGAGCTAGTGGAAACTTCCCGCCTCTGGGCGCGCGATGTCGCCGCCATCGATCCCGCCTGGGTGGAAAACCTCGGCGCGGACCTGCTCAAGCACAACTACTCCGAGCCCACCTGGTCTCGCAAGCGCGCCGCCGCCATCGCGCACCAAAAATCCACGCTCTACGGCGTGCCCATCGTGGCCGACCGCACCGTTCCCTACCACCGCGTCGATCCCGCCGCTGCCCGCGATATGTTCATCCGCAACGCCCTTATCGCCGGCGACTGGAACACCCACCACGCCTTTTTCAAGGCCAACGCCCAAGCGCTTGACGACGCCGCCGCATACGAAGAAAAGGCCCGCCGCCGCGGCCTCATTGTGGACGAAGACACGCTCTTCGATTTCTATGACCAGCGCATTCCGGCAAAGGTAACCACCGGCCGCCACTTTGACTCGTGGTGGAAAAAGGAGCGCCGCCGCACCCCGGATCTGCTGGATTTCGATCCCGCTAAGCTCATCGATGACTCCCATGATGTCACCGAGGAATCCTTCCCCGACCACTGGCGCAAGGGCTCTATCGATTACGAACTGACCTATAAGTTCGAGCCCGGCGATCCTCTCGACGGCGTTACCGTAATGGTTCCCATTCCTATGCTCGCCGGCTTGGATACCGAAGGCTTCGATTGGCTCGTTCCCGGTCTGCGCCTCGAGCTCGTCACCGAGCTCATCCGCAGCCTGCCCAAGGCCCTGCGCCGCACCGTCGTACCCGCGCCCGAATTTGCCGAGCGCGCCATCGACCGCCTCATCCCTTATGAAGGCCCCATCACCCAGCAGCTTGCCGACGTCCTCCGCGAACTCGGCGGTCAAGGAATCAACGCCACCGACTTCCAGGCCAGCAAGCTACCCGCCCACCTGCGGATGAACTACGGGGCCATCGATAAGCGCGGCAAAATCGTCGACTCGGACCGCGACCTCGCGGCGCTCGTCCGACGGCAGGCCGGACACATCAAGTCCTCCGTATCCCGCGTCTCGCGCACCTCCGAGTCCACCGCCGTTAGCGAATGGACCGACGACACCCTCGGCACCATCGATGACACGGTTACGACCACCGTCGACGGCCACGAAGTCACCGCCTACCCTGCCCTGGTCGCTACCAAGGACGGCGTCGAACTCAAGGTTCATCCCACCAAGGCCGCCGCAGATGCCGCCATGGTAACGACCACCCTTACGCTCCTCATGCGTGAGATATCCGTCAACGCCTCCCAAATGGTCAAGGGCCTGCCATTGCAACAGCGCGTCGCCGTCGATTCCTATCCGCACGGCGGCGCCGACGGCCTTGTCAATGACGCCCGCATCGCCGCGATCCGCGACCTGATGCTCGAAGCCGGCGGGCCCGTCCGCACCCCCGCGGCGTTTCAGAAGCTTAAAGACACCGTCAAGCCCCAGGTCCCAGGCCGCGTACGCCAGGCAGTGGTAGCTATTGCCCCCGGACTCGCCGAATACTCCAACCTGCGAGCGGAACTTGCTCATTGGGACGGTCCAGCAATCGATGACATGCGCGCACAATTGGATTTCCTCCTTCCCCGAAACGCCATCACTGTCCATGGAATGTCCCATCTGCGCCATCTACCGCGATATATCCAAGCCATGCGCATTCGCCTAGAGGATATGAACCTTGACCCCGACCGCGATGCAGACCGTCAAGCCGAGGTAGATAACGCCAAGGCCTACCTATCCAACCGCCTGCGCAATCTACCGGCCGGCCGCGAAAAGACCCGCGAGGTCAAGGACGTGCGTTGGATGATAGAGGAACTTCGAGTTTCCCTTTTTGCTCAGCGCCTTGGCACAGCCCATGCCGTTTCACTCCGGCGCATCCAAAAGGCGGTGGACAAACTGCGCTAAAAGTCCTCGCGATCGCGCCTTCGCATCAGGCGAATCTCGGATTCAAAGTCATCTGCGCTTTCAAAGGATTTATATACAGAGGCGAAGCGCAGATAGGCCACCTCGTCAAGGTCCCGCAGTGGTTCTAGGATGGCCAAGCCAATCTCGTTCGCGTTGACCTGCGAGGAGCCATGACTGCGCACGGTCTCCTCCACTTCTTGCGCCAGCTTCTTCAAGGCATCGTCGCTCACATCTCGCCCCTGGCAGGCACGGCGCACACCGCGAATCAATTTATCTCTACTAAAGGGCTCGGCCAGACCGTTTCTCTTCACCACAAGCAACACGGCCTTCTCAACCGTGGTAAAGCGCCCCTTGCACGAAGCACACTCGCGCCGGCGCCGAATCGACGCTCCAGCATCGACCACACGCGAGTCAATGACGCGGGATTGCTCATTGTGACAAAAGGGGCAATACACAGTGGTCCTTTCACTGACGTTGATACGCCAGTAGTTTACTCATCTCCAATTCCGTGCGGCCACTGGGCTTCACCCCGCTGTAGCCCCTAGTGCGCTACTGCAGCTTCAACTTGCTGCACACCAGAAGCCGGGGGTTGAGGAGCACTATTTCCTTCAGCGCCCGCAAGTCCCCCTAGCAATGTGCCCACAAAGACCGCGACACCAAACACTGCACCCAATGCGTAGTTACCTGTGTTCGACTCACCCACACTGTTTCGTCCCCTATTCGATCTGTTCCCAGAGCCTCCGGCCGACGTACGGTTCGAACGATAGGTCGTGCGATCTTCCACACGTAGGGTTCGAACATACCGAGAGCTTTCGGTGCCGCGGGCCGCAGAACCGTAGCCGCGCTCCACATCCCACACGGACGCAGAAGGCACCACTACAGGTTCGGAAGCTTTGCGAGTTACCAGGTTATTGCGAGAATTGATCAGCAGAGACATAACTTTCCTTTCGACGACTGAACCCACCGTAGGCGCCTCATGCGACACGTCATGACACCCAGTCGCCATAATGTTCGATTTAGTTGGTACGTTCGATTTATAGCATCGCTTCGAATACTTGTCCACCCCAACACGCAAATCTCGAACATCTGTACTTTTCGTGCTACAAATGACGTGTGGCAACTTTTCAGCGCCGCCAGCTAACAGACCACCGATAAATCCAGCCGATCCCCTCCGAGGAGCCAGCAATGGGCCGCAAGCCAAAGAAGACCACCGAGAAGACCGACTACGCTTCCCTGTCTGACCGCCAGCGACGAATTCTTAACGTCATTAGTGACGCCGTCATGCTGCGTGGTTACCCACCAAGCATCCGCGAAATTGGTGACGCAGCAGGCTTGCAGTCCACCTCCTCTGTTGCCTACCAGCTAAAGCAATTGGAAGAAAAGGGCTTCTTGCGCCGTGACCCAAATAAGCCGCGAGCCGTAGATGTTCGACACCTAAATACCGACGATGGCGCCAAGAAGCCGGGCCGCAAACCGGCTAAGCCCGAACAGCAGGTTCCCGCAGAGGCAGGTGCGGTTTCCTACATTCCTGTGGTTGGCCGAATCGCAGCGGGTGCGCCCATTACCGCGGAAGAAAACGTAGACACTTACTTTCCGATGCCCGATGAGGTAGTCGGTGGCGGCGACCTTTATATGCTGCAAGTGGTCGGCGACTCGATGCAGGATGCCGGCATTCTTGACGGCGACTGGGTAATCATTCGCTCCCAGTCAGTTGCAGAAGAGGGCGAGTTCGTTGCAGCGCTGCTCGATGGTGCTGAAGCTACCGTTAAGGAATTCCACCGCGATTCCTCTGGCGTGTGGTTGCTCCCCCACAACGATGCCTACGCTCCCATCAACGGCGATGATGCGGAGATCATGGGCAAGGTTGTATCCGTATTCCGTAAGCTTTAGTCACCAGCCTGACACAGATTCTATAGCCCCGCGAGGTCCTCGATTGGCCCTTGCGGGGTCTATCTATGTACACCCTTCGTTGAAGCGGCCCGTTTCCTGCCACCCCCATTTGGCTCCATTTCAGACCCGGACACCAAAAGAGACGAAAATCCCACTTTCCCACTTTTCCCTCTGACCAGGTACTTCAGCGCACCGGATATAGAATGCAGCCGTGCAAATTTTTGCTTTAGTCCGTTTATTCCCGATTTTTGAGACAATGGACTAAGCAAAACAACATCGCCGGATTTTCACTTCCGCATAAAGTGGCAACTTTTACCCCCACTACATGACGCGATGTCTCTAGATTCAAGGAGGAATCATGTACGCAGAAGAGCGGCGTCGCCAAATTGCTTCCCTCACCGCCGTTGAAGGCCGCGTCAACGTCACTGAGCTCTCGGAACGCTTCGAAGTTACGGCCGAGACCATCCGCCGCGACCTTGCGGTGCTTGACCGTGAGGGCGTCGTCCATCGCGTGCATGGCGGCGCAGTAGCCTCCCAATCCTTCCAGACCGCGGAGCTTACCCTGGATACCCGCCAGCGGTCCGCCTCCGGCGCAAAAGCGGCTATCGCCCGCGCGGCCCTAGATTTTCTTCCCCAGGGCGGCGGCAGCATTTTCTTGGACGCAGGCACCACCATTAACGCGTTCGCAGAGCTCATTGGACAGCAATACCCACAGGCGCAGTTTAATATTGTCTCCAATAGCCTGCCTATTGCGCTGTCTCTTGCAGGCAATGGCGTGCCTGACGTCCAGCTACTTGGCGGTACGGTCCGCGCGATTACCCAAGCCGTCGTTGGCGATACGGCACTGCGCACCCTGGCGATGATGCGTGCCGACGTCGCCTTTATCGGCACCAATGCCCTTACCCTGGACCATGGCTTGTCGACGGCCGACTCCCAAGAGGCAGCCATCAAATCCGCCTTTGTCACCAATGCCCACAAAGTAGTGGTCATGTGTGACTCCAGCAAGCTGGGCAATGATTACTTGGTAAGTTTCGCCTCTGCCGCCGATATCGACGTCGTCATCACTGACGCCGCTGCCCCCGATTCCTTCGTGGAGGCGCTGCGCGAGCGCGAAATTGAGGTCGTGCTCGCCAGCGAGTAATCCCCCGATCCTTCGCCTCCTTTAGGCGAAGGACTCCATGCGTTCTACCACTGCGGTACGGGCAGCGTCAGGGCTTTCCGCATCCAGTGCCACCTCGGAAAGCTGCTGGCACTGTTCCAGGGTAACCTCTGCCAGCTGCGCACCGACGCCCGCAACTGCGGTCGACGCTGCGGATAGCGAATTCACACCCAAGCCGGTAAGTACGCAGGCCAGCATCGGGTCGGCTGCCGCCTCACCGCACACGCCTACCGCAACGTTATTGGCCTGGCCCACGATGCAGGTGTGCTGAATGAGCCGCAGCACAGCCGGCTGCCACGGGTCGGTCAGGTAGGCCAGCTGAGGCGACAGGCGGTCCGCGGCCATAGTGTACTGAGTCAGGTCATTGGTACCGATGGACACGAAATCAAGGTGCGGCATAATCTTATCCGCCATGAGCGCTGCGGCCGGAACCTCGATCATCGCGCCGGCAGTCAGGCCGCGCTCGCGACACAGGCCAGCAAACCACTGGGCCTCAGTAGAGGTGGCAACCATAGGAGCCATCACCCAGGTAGAGGCTTTGTCATCGCGAGCCTCAGCCGCCTGAGCAATCGCATCCAGCTGGCGGGTCAGCAAAGCCTCATTATCGCGTGCAATACGCAGGCCACGAACGCCCAAGGCTGGGTTTTCCTCGGAACTTAGCGTGGCATAAGAGATAGGCTTATCGGATCCGGCATCTAGCGTACGCACGACAACCTTTGATTCAGGGAAGGCATTAAAGACCTTGCCGTAAATCTTTGCCTGCTCGTCAACGCTGGGCTCTTCACTGGCCGAGAGGAACGACAGCTCCGTGCGGTACAGACCAATGCCCTCTGCCTGAGAATCCGAAGCAATGCGAGCGGCGTTGCCATCAGCGACGTTGGCAAGCAGCTGCACACGGTGGCCATCTTTGGTTTCCGCCGGTCCACGCCACTGAGCAACGCGTGCCGCACGTTCGCGGTACTCGGCCACAGCCTTCGTGGAAGCCTCTTCGTCGGCCCCAAGGGTGACGGCGCCCACTGCGCCATCGACGAATACCAGCGTGCCGCTTTCAATATCGCTCAGCGCCGCGCCCACAGCAACGATGCACGGAATATCGAGCTGACGGGCGATGATGGCCGTATGGCTGGTAGGTCCACCAAGCTCGGTGACAAGGGCCTTGATGTGCTTGGTATCCAGCGTCGCGGTATCGGCCGGGGCCAAATCGTCCGCGAACAGCACGGCCTCGCCGTCTACGAGCGGCAGGCCCGGCTCGTCCTCGCCGCGCAGCTCTGCGATTACGCGGTCGCGCACGTCCTTCAAGTCAGTGGTGCGCTCTGCCATCACTCCGCCGGCGGCTTCGAACATGGTGACAAACTTATCGGTGGCGCCGACAGTAGCGAACTCCGCATTCCGGCCGGTGCGGATGTTTTTGCGCACGGCCTTATGCCAGCCTCGGTCCTTGACCATGCCGGCCGTTGCAGTCAGAACTTCCGCAGCCTGGCCTTCGGCGGCAGCAGCCCGCTGCTCCAAGCGGCCAGCGACAGTATCTACGGCCGCAAGGAAGCGGTCATATTCAGAATCGCTCGCTTGCTCTGGGTCAATGCTTCCCTCGGTAGGCAGGGCCGGGCGAGGGCGGACCCACACGGCTTCGGCGTAGGCGACTCCGGCAACGACACCGGTTCCTTTGATTGTGGACTCAGACGCGTTTTCCATGAGCGTACTTCCTTCGAAGATAGCGGTTTATTAACTTCCAGAACACCACAAATCGGATAGAAAAGCAATGTATACCACAGAAATTCTGTTGACTTTCGGACACAATCGGACAAGAATCAACATTAAGGGCGGGCCATGCCCGCGAGGTTCTCTCCAACGGCGTTCGGCCCCAATATACAACCTGCGAAAGGGACAACTTGATTCTCACGCTGACCCCCAATCCCAGTATCGACGCCACCCTTGTGCTCAGCGAGCCATTGACCTCCGGTGATGTCCACCGGGCCAGCGAGGTCACCCAGGTTGCTGGCGGCAAGGGTGTAAACGTCACCCATGCCGTGCACTTGGCCGGCGAGCAATCCTTGGCTCTTTTCCCGGCCCACGACTCCGATTCTTTCCTAAATCTCATCCACTCGGCCGGGCTGCCTTCCTCTGCAATCCCCATGGACGGCGCAGTTCGCGTCAATACCACCATCACAGAGCCTGATGGCACTACCACCAAGGTCAACGGCCCAGGCCCTGCGCTTTCCGACGCCGACTCCCGCGCCATTACCTCCGAGCTCACCGCCCGCGCCCTTGCCTCCGACTGGGTGGTCCTAGCCGGCTCCCTGCCGCGTGGCGTTAACACCGATTGGTATTGCGACCTCATCTCCGCGGTCCGCGCGGCCGCACCACAGGCTCGCATTGCCGTCGATACGTCAGATGCCCCAATGCAGGCCATTGGCGAAAGCCTCAATTCTGCTGCGCCGGATCTCATTAAGCCGAACGGCCTAGAGCTCGGCCAGCTCACCGGAACCGACGGCCGCGAACTAGAAAACCAGGCCGCACGCGGCGAGTACTCGGGGGTTGTTCGGGCGGCCCGGGACGTCGTCAAGCAGGGCATCGCAGAAGTACTCGTCACCCTTGGCGGTGCCGGCGCGGTGCTGGTTACCGCGGATGGCGCTTGGGCTGCAACTCCACCGCCAGCAACGGTGAAATCCACCGTAGGCGCCGGTGACGCCGCGCTCGCCGGATACCTCCTCGGCCGCACCACCGGTAAGTCGCCGGCCGATAGCCTCGCGCAGTCGGTGGCCTACGGAACTGCGGCTGCATCCAAACAAGGCACCCAATTCCCTCGCCCAGAAGAACTCGATATCGCACATACCCTCGTAAACTCGCTAGCCTAAGGAGTGCCTAATCATGGCTTCCGACCTCATCACTACCGACCTAGTCGCGCTCGACGCTGACTTCGGCGACAGCGTTGACTCCGTCATCACTAACCTGGCCACGCTAGTCCATGACACCGGCCGAGCCACCGACATCGCCGGTTTGGCACAGCCCGCCATCGACCGCGAGGCCAAGGCCGGTACCGGCGTCCCCGGCGGCGTCGCCATTCCACACTGCCGCTCCGAGGCAGTGACCGAACCTACCCTCGCATTCGCCCGCCTGAGCCGCGGCGTGGATTTCTCCGGCCCCGACGGCGACGCTCAGCTCGTCTTCCTCATCGCGGCCCCGGCCGGCGGCGGCAAAGCCCACTTGAAGATTTTGTCCAAGTTGGCCCGCGCTCTAGTACGCAAGGACTTCCTCGAGTCCCTGCGCAACGCCCCCACCAAGGAGGAAATCGTTCGGCTTGTGCTGGACGTAGTCAATGCCGAAAAGCCGAAGAAGAAGCCGGCCGAGGAACCGGCCGCCCAGGGCGCTGCTGCCGGCACTGCCGCAACTGGTGCCGGTGCCGGTGCCGCCGGCTCCTCCGCCGCCGCGCCCTCGGCCGCAACCCCGACTAACGCAGAAGCTTCGGCCGATGTCACCCGCATCGTGGCCATCACCGCCTGCCCCACCGGCATCGCCCACACCTACATGGCGGCCGACGCCCTCACCCAAACCGCAGCCGAGCGTGATGATGTATCTCTGACCGTTGAGACGCAGGGCTCGTCTAACAATGAGTCCGTCTCCCAATCCACGATCGACGCGGCCGATGCGGTCATCTTCGCCACGGACGTCGGCGTGCGCGACCGCGAACGCTTCGCCGGCAAGCCGGTAATCGAATCCGACGTCAAGCGCGCCATCAACGAGCCCGGCACCATGCTCGATGAGGCCGTCGCTGCCGCTCACAACCCGCACGCCCACAAGGTCTCTGGCACCGCTACCCGCGCCGACGTGGAAGAAGAAGGTCAGTCTCTCGGTTGGGGCAAGCGCATCCAACAGGCAATTATGACCGGCGTGTCCTATATGGTCCCGTTCGTCGCGGCCGGCGGCCTGCTGCTCGCCCTCGGCTTCCTTTTCGGCGGCGCCGATATGGCCAACGGCTGGCAGGCACTATCGACGGACTTTTCGCTCGGCAACCTCCCCGGCCACGACGTGACCATTGACGGCGAACTCATGCACTTCGAGCGCTCCGGCCTGCTGCTCTACCTTGGCGCAGTTCTCTTCGCTATAGGCCAAGCAGCAATGGGCTTCATCGTCGCCGCACTGTCGGGCTACATCGCCTTTGCGCTGGCCGGCCGTCCGGGCATTGCTCCGGGCTTCGCTGGCGGCGCCATCGCCGTTATCTTGGGCGCTGGATTCATCGGCGGCCTGGTAACCGGCCTTCTGGCGGGCTTTATCGCCATGTGGATTGGCAACTGGAAGGTACCGCGTTGGCTAGGCTCGCTCATGCCGGTTGTTATTATCCCGCTGCTGACCTCTCTAATCGTCGGCCTCGCAATGTACCTGCTGCTGGGTGCACCGTTGGCAGCCATCATGGAAGGCCTGCAAAATTGGCTATCGTCCATGTCCGGTTCCTCGGCTGTATTGCTGGGCATCATTCTCGGCCTGATGATGTGCTTCGACTTGGGCGGCCCAGTCAATAAGGCGGCCTACCTCTTCGCCACGGCCGGGCTGTCTACCGGTGACGAGTCCTCCATGCAGATCATGGCCGCCGTCATGGCGTCCGGCATGGTCGCACCAATTGCGCTGTCGCTGGCTACGTTTATCCGCAAGTCGCTGTTTACCCCGGCCGAGCAGGAGAACGGCAAGTCTGCCTGGCTGCTGGGTCTGTCCTTCGTCTCGGAGGGCGCCATCCCGTTTGCGGCGGCCGATCCGTTCCGCGTCATCCCTTCGATGATGGCCGGCGGCGCGGTGACGGGCGCGATTTCGATGGCCCTGTCGGTCAGTTCCCGTGCCCCGCACGGCGGCGTGTTCGTCTTCTTCGCCATTGACCCGTTCTGGGGCTACCTCGTGGCCATTGCGGCCGGCGTGGTTGTCTCCACTGCGGCGGTGCTGGCGATGAAGCAGTTCTGGCCTAACAAGGCCGCCGAAGAAGCCGCCCAGAACGTGGCAGCATAAACCAAACACTCGTACACTAGATTGTAAAAATCCCCGTAAGAAAGGATATTTTCCATGGCTTCCAAGACTGTAAAGGTTGGCTCCTCTGTAGGCCTGCACGCACGTCCTGCATCTATTATCGCGGACGCTGCCGGCGAGTTCGATGAGGATATCTTCCTCAACCTGGTCGGCGACGATGATGAGGATGAGACCGATGCGGCCTCTTCCCTGATGATCATGGCTCTTGGCGCAGAACAGGGCGATGAGGTTACCGTCACCTCCGAAAACGAAGAAGCAGTGGAAAAGATTGCTGCTCTTATCGAGAAGGACCTGGACGCTTCCTAAGTCCTAAAACGGTTCCACTTTAGGCTCCCCACCCTTGCGGTAGGGAGCTTTTCGCTTGCCGACGCCACCTATCCCCACGGTGGCACCCACGTCACCTGCCCGCGCACGCGGGCTAGCCGGCCACGGCGCGGCGGGGCGTTGGGGTCATCGTCATTGACGCCATTGTGATAGGGACAGCAGGTCGCGAGGTTGCTAATTGGTGGATTAGTGTAAACCCTTTAGGGGGTAGCACCTGCCCTGCCCGACCCCACCGCCAAGGGCTGCAAACATGCAGGTGGGAAATGCGATTTAAGGCGTTGAACGAGCGCCGGTGGTGTGTTGGTAGGGGCTAACGCCTCTCAAGGCCGCGTGGAACACCGCCTAGACATAGAACACCGCCCCGGTGCTCAATGTGCGAGCACCGGGGCGGTGAGGTCTTGACATGATAGTTGGCTAACCAACTACGCCCTTATTTTATCAGTAATCAAAGCCGGGCAGGCCGCGCGTGCCGGTGACGTCGTAGTTCTCGTCTCGGTTATCCGCGGTCTTAATTCCCTCTACGCCGCTGCCCCCATTGGCAATGCGGGCACCGATAGCGTCGAGGTCGGCCTCCTGCCCCGCTTCGTCGAGGTGGTGAGCACCTGGGCCGGGCCGTGACTCATTTAGCCGCCATGGCCGAGACTCCTCTTCATCGGCGGGGTCGTCCTGTTGGTAGCTCACAACCTCCCCGTGGGTGGGGTTGTAGACGCGGTGGCCGAGGGCGTCCAATTCGTCATTGTGACCATAGACGCGGCCGCCTAGTTGTGCCGAGTCTGTTTCGTCACAGCGACCATAAATACGAGCGCCCAATTGTCCTGTCTCGGTGTTGGTGCTGCGCCCATAGACGCGGGCGCCAATCTCGGTTAGTTCATCTCTGTATGCCATTAGCTGTGTTTCCTTTCTCTTTCTTGCCCGGCGTTGATACGCCTAGCAATTTCACCCCGGTAGGCCTTTCGCTGCGCAATGAATATGTCGAGGTCACGTTCACGCCGGGCAAAAAAGTGGCCGGGGTGTCCACTCAAGTTGTCGATATAACGCTTGGTAAGACCGCCATAGCTTCGCCCCGGTCTAAGTGATTTCAACACCTCCACCACTTCACCCCGGGCGGGCATTTGAGGGTCTCGAGCAACCCGGCGGGCTAGTTCAAAGCACCCTACAACCTCTCGAGGCTCAATGTGTCCACGGGCCGCGGCTGTCACATGTGCCACGTATTCGTTGTGCTTTTCTATAAGCGCTTTCTTGCCGTGGGCGTTCTTTCCCTCTTTATCCCACGCCGCTAGGGCCTCAGCGTCCTCGTCGTCTACGGGTAGCCCCATAGCTTTGTGAGCTAAGGCCCTCTGCCATGAGCCATGCGGGTGGCACGGCCATACTTTCAGGTCGAGGCCGTCCATGGCATTTAGTTCTCGTAGGGGTCGTCTACCGCGTCAAGGTCATAGTCGTCGACCTCGGCGTCCTTGTACTCAAACACCGTCGGGTTGTATTCCTTGAGCGCCGCTAGTGACTGCTCGGGCGTGGCCATGCCGAAACGCTCATACGGCTCGTGCCAGCCTTTTCCACGGTAGGGGTCGCCAACAGTGCGCTTACGGTAGTCGAACCACGCGTCAACTGCATTAATAGCGCTAATGCGGTGTTCAAGCTCGGGTAGGTCGTCGCCAAGCGGGTCGGCAAGCGGCGCGATATGTCCAAGCCCCTTGCACACCGCCTCAATATCTCCCATGCCAAGCGCGTCTAGTGCACACGTTTGGGCGTCGAACATTAGGGCACGGTAGCGCGCCCGGTTGCTAGTCAGTTCTTCCAAGCGGTTGAACACGTCACGCTCGGGGTTAGGCGTATCGCTTACATCGTTAAAAGCCATGGCGCGGGCTAGTGGAATGTGTGCCCCGTGGTTGTCCACTAAATTCCATGCTCGCACCGCCCGGCGGTAGGCCGTGATAGTGGCCTCGGGCGTGGTGGCCGGGTCAATCAACTCAAGAATTGAGTCCATGCGGTTGCCGCGGCGGGCACGGTCGAGGGCGTTGTCGTCTAGCGCTTCCAAGGCCTCGGTGTATTCCGTTGCCAGATTGTCGAACCATGCACGCACGTCAGGCTTGCACGATTCAATTAGCGCCTCGGTGGAATAGTCAGGCTTGTCGTATTTTGCAATAAGTCCATTCAAGACGTGCTGGCGCGCTGTAGCTAGGCGGCGGGCCTCGGGGGTTGAGGCTGCCTTTTGTTCCCACCGCAGGCCCCACTCGTCCTTAAACTGCACAGGCACGGTGGTGTTTTCGGCAGGGGTTGGGGAAAGAATAAGCTCGTCTAGGTCTTTGAAACTTGCCCTGTTGAGCTTCACCCACTTGGCGGCCGCGGCCTGTAGCTTGTCGTCGCTTGCCTTATTGGCGTAGTGGTCGTCAAAGTCAGCCATGCGGGCGGAAATTTTTTCGTCCGCTCGTGCCATAGCCTCGGCGGCGGCCGGGCGGGCACCGGTCATGCTTAGCGCGGCCGATACAGCGGCAACGCGATTAGAAAAATGTGCAATTGGCTCGGTAGCCATAGTGTCAATGTCCTTTACTCGTTAAGAAACGGTTGTTGGTCATGGCACTTTGGGTCGGGTCGGGTCGGTATCGGGGCGCACCACTTGCCTTTTATTGTGAGCTGTATTAGCGGCGTTGGCAAGAATTGAAAAGGGTACTATTTGTGCTGGAAACGAGTACCTTTAGCGTGTTTCCCAAGGTTAAATAACATGACTGTGTTTATGTCGCTGGCACGACCGGGGGTAGCAAACGGGGGTGTTTCACAGCTCTGGCACCAAGGCAGGCACCGCGGGTAGAGGTACTACGCGGCCGGGCGCGGCGTGTCTGCATAGCAAAATACGCTTGGGCAGCGGCCACCTCGGGCTTATTGGGGTCGCCGTTCATGGCGACAAGGTAGGCGGCCATGCGGTCGAGGTGGAAGTCGTCACGTTGAATACCGCCGCGGCCCTCACGTTGTACAACCTTGGGGGATTGCACAAAGTTGCAGTTCACGCCCGCATTTTCGGCCGATTTACAGGCACGGTACAAAGGGTTGGTGAACTCGCGCCACGCTGCATATCCCATGAGCGGCATGAGGTCACGGGCAGACCAATAGGCATTGCCCTCGGCGTCGGTGCGTGCGATTTGGTCAAACGGGGCTGTGTGCCTCTCTCGCGCCCTGTAGTGCCGGTCTGGATAAGTTATGCCGCCGAGGCGTGAAAGGCCGTCTATGGCCGCGTGAGGCGTTAATTTCGCGCTGTTTGGCCCCTCGGCGTGGTCTACCAGTCCAACAAAGTGGGTGGATTAGGCCCGCGGCGGGAACGCCGCCCGTCGCCGCGAGCGGAGTTGCACGAGCGGTGCGCGGGTTTTACCTCTCCCATGAGGTCACCGCCTTGGCTAAGGGGTACAAGGTGGTCGAGGGTGAACGCCCGGCCGTGCGTTGGCGGCAAGTTCATGTCGATAGCGCCACCGCACAACCAGCACACAGCTAAAGCCGGGTCGCGCTCAAGTTTGCGCCGCCAACTGGTGACCTTTTTGCGCCATGAGTGGGAAAAGGCATAAGGGTCGGTGGTCTTATCGCGCTTTTTGCGGGGTGCTTGGGGTCTAGTCACGGCTGTTGTTCCTTTCGCGTTGGTGCGCTACGGCCATTTTATGCACGTTTTATACACCGCATGAGGGGAAATTTATGTGCCGGTTCCGAGCGTTTGGGTTACGCGGTACAAGTTTCCATATACCGGGGAGATAGAGAGGCCGGGGCCGAGGGGAGTCACCCCCACCCCGGCAAGGGGCCGGAGACTAGGCCAATGGAAATTATACGCGAGATTTCCAATTATTCAGTTCCATCTTTCATTGGTGTTGCTCACTACGCGCGGCCGCGGCGTGAGACATGTCCACACAGCGGGTTCAAACCCCTTTATTTTCCCTTTGATTTCACATCGGTTTTGGTGTCCTTGGTGTGTGTCTCTCCCCTAAAGGAGAGAGACACACGGACACAAGCGCATCATTTTTGTTTATAGACACGCACCCAGACACACATCACGAGGGCTCATTTATATTGCTTGAGCTGCGTTAATGGTGTCTTTTTCTTGTGTCCCGGTGCATGTCTGTATGTAGCAAAATCTTGTGTCCCAGACACAACACCCGAAATTACATCGGGACACAAGATATAGGTATTATTTTTACCACTATTCAAGGGCCTCTATGGCGTCCTTTTCAGCGTCCAATTTGATGTGCTCAACCAAGGCTCGGGCGGGTGCGGATATGTCAGCGCCGGGGGCGGCTACCCAAGCACGGCTACCGCGTTTCTTTCGGGCAATAAGGCCTTTATCCTTGGCCCGGTTAAGGGCCGTGGTAAACCTCTTCGCGCCGCCCGTGGTGCGCGGTGATAGTTCTTTCCACAGGTTCTTAAGGCGCGCCTCTGGCAACCCGTCGCCGTCGTCGTAGGTGGCGACAATGGCATACACAATCTCGTGCAGGCTTGGGCGCTTTTCGTCACCGAGGCCGGTTAGATAGAGGTCTACACGGCTAACAGCACCGTCGGTAGCGGTAGCTTGCTTGGCGCGCTTGGTGTCCTCATGTGGCGGGTCTACAGTCACCGAGAGACCGCCGCCTGTACCGTCCACGGTCACTGTTGCCACGCGTGCTTGGCGGTGCTGGTTAGGGGTCTCTGCGAACTTTCGCACGCCGCCGCCCTTATCCTTGCCAATGTAGACCTCGAGGGTGCCCACCTTGCCTTGGGCAGGCGGGGTGAGCACGTCCACGGTGTAGGCCGCGCCGGTAAGCTGGCCCATCTTCTGATTTGAGCCCACTGCGAAACGCCCGCCGGTGCCATTTTTGACCACGTGGTCTACCACGACGACGGCCGCGCCGGTGGACGTGGCTAGATAGTTGACCACTTTGCCAAACCACTGAACGACGTCGTCGCCGTCATTTGAGTTCAGCCCGGCGTCCGATAGCGCCGTGGTTACGCCGTCAATTACAACGAGGCCATATGACTGCCCGGCCATGTAATCCAGCCCCTCGGGCTCTACGCAATTGCCGCCCGCGGGCTCGGGGTTCCAATAGTCAAGCATGGATAGCGTCGCCTCGTCCGGTGTTCCCATCGCTCGCAAACGGCCGATAACGCTAAGGGCGGTGTCCTCATAGTCAAGGTAAAGCACGCGCTGCCCGTCGGTAATGAGCTTGGCGGCTAGTGCCTGCATGAGTAGAGACTTGCCAGACTCACTTTCGCCATGCACGCTGTGCGAGCGGCCGGGGTAAAGCAGATTTTCGCCGTCGGTGCGCGTCCACAAGGTTGGTGTGGGTGGGGTGTAGTCGTCGGCCAAAATGACGCTTAGGTCTACTTTGCCGCGCGGCTGTGTGGCCTCTCGGCTAGTGCCGCTGCCTCGCAATTCAGCGGCGCTTAGCGCCTGCCCGCCGGTGGAATAGTCAAGCCCTAAAGCCTCAAACGCGGCCGAGGTGTCGCCGTCGTGGTGCATATAGGTCACGTAGTCGAACTTGCTTACCCTCTTGCCCTTGTCCTCTATGACGTCCATGAGCTTTTGGGGCGGGTTATCTGTCCATACGGCAAGTGCACCGCCGTTGTTGGATAGCTCGCACTGTCCGGTGTGTGCCGTTGCGGATTTGGGGTTAGCGTGCGTGCCTGGTGCTGTATAGATGTCACACCCACAGCTGTCGCTGTCCCCGGTGTTAATCCAGTCGTCGGGGATTAGTAGCTGTTCCCACTCTGTTTCTTGCGCCCACTGGTCAATGCTGGTTACCGGCGTGCTGTTGGGCTCTCGCGTGGTCTTGGTCTCGGGCTTGTCCACCCGGCGTGCAGCCTCAATGACGGCACTGCCTTGCACGCTGCTATAGACGGCGCCCTGCACTACGTAAGCAGGCTGGTTAGGGTCTGCCACGTCGGTGCGCACGCTGCCCGGTAATACAACGTAGCGGTCGCCGGTCATTACGGTGGCGGCGCCTGCTTTGGACTCTTTGAGCTCCCCAGCATTTTCGGCGTCAATCCACCAATGGCCGCCGCCATGGTGCACCCCGGCGGTGCCCGGGGTGGCTACGGTAGCCCGCGGCATAGAGGTGGCGTGCTCTTTCTGCCATTCCTGCCAATCCTCGACCTCGGCCGGGGTATCGGCGTCCACCACAACAATCCCACTGGCACCGAGGTTCATTCCCAGATTGCAGCCGGTGGAATACATGGCGTCAAAGGTAGCCGGGTCGGTGGTAGCCCCGTGCACGCCGTTCGGTGTCGCTGGTAGCTTTTCCCCGGCCCTAAGCGGCAACACCGCTACGCCCTCGGCCTGTAGGGCATGCACGTAGTCCAGCACCAAGTCACGGCCGTCTAAATCTACGCGCGCGGCGCTGCTAAGAATGTCCGTTAACCGTTCTGCCCGGCTCAAACCATGCTGTGCGGACTGTGTGGACTCAAGATTATGGGTTACCATAGTAACTGTCACTTTCTTTGTTGTTGGTGGTGGCATGGTGGCCCTCGCTGTGAGTCCTTTCGGCGGGGGTCTTTTCCATGCGCGATTTCTTGCCGTGATACCAAGGCAGGACAAGGCCTACTTTCACCCACTTTTGATTAGCGGGGGCAGGCTTGGGCCGCTGCCTTAGATGGTCGGGTAGTACTTCGCCTTTTGGTTCACCGCGGTTGCCAAGGCGGCGGCGTAATTGGCGGCGCTCTTCGAGGGTTTGCGGGTGGTCAGCGCAGAACGTTATCTGTGGCGGTGGTTCAGGCACTGTGTAATAGATTCTCGGAGGGGTGGCAATGGTAAATAAGTCTCCCAATACCCACCCTGCGCCGGTTTGCTCCCATACGCCCACGACGGTGCCGGGGTGCAGACATATTGGTTCCATCTACACCACCGCCTTATTGGCTCGGTAGATGGAGGTCAATCGGTCTAGGCGCTCGGGGCTTAAGGCAGGCGCGCGGCGGGCCTCGTGGGCGGCCTTGAGAGTGTCCACCGTGGCGAAAGAAAGACGGATATATTCCGCGCGCTGCGTAGGCGTCATTGCGGGTGCGGTCATGGCTTATGCACCCACCTTGGACAAAATGGCGGCTACATCGTCAATATGAGCTTGGGTGAGGGCAGGCGCCTCGGCCATGATTTTGCGGGCGTACTCACTGATTCGGCACGCGGCTAGGTCTTGTTCCAGCTCGGTGGTGTCAGTGTCTGGGTGCCAGCGCCTTTTCGCGTTAAGGCGCCCGTTTAGGCGATATACGGTTGGTGATTCTTTGGGGGCCATTGTCGGCATACCTTTCAGACCTTTCTCGGAAGAAAGGTTGTTAGGCCACCGTTTAGGCAGGGTATGGAGGCTCCCCGCGGCTTAACGTGGTGAATACCGTGTACCCACTCTCTAAGGTGGGGTTGGCTCGTTTAGTAGACCACGCCGATAAAGTTGTGCCTCAATTATAAACTATAGAGTTTCATAGTTCAACCGAGGGGGTGCCCCCATTGAGATAATCGCCCCACCACTGCCGAAGCTGTGCCCCGCTCACTGTGTGTACGCGGTGGCACTTGGTACATTCCACGGCGTAAACGTGCTCACCTACAAACGCATTGGGCTTGCCCGGTTGTCCCGATTCAGTCACCACAGCGTTACGCACTGCCATGGTGAACGTGCCCCCAAGTCCGCGGTTGTCATGGGCACCACGCTTGAGCCACATGAGGTTAGAGACCGGCCGAGGCGCCCCTTGTGGCGTAGGCCGACACTTGCATTTAATTTTCAGTACGCGAGAGGCCATGGTTACGCTTTCCAATCTACGGTGACATATTCAGGGTTGAACTTAGATTGCGGGCCGCCGGTGTGCTCTATGGTGATGGTCATTAGCGCTCGGATAAGTTCGCGCTTTAGTTCAAGCGTGGCTGTTACCCACCATGCGCGAACATCGGCAACCCCGGCCACCTCGGATAAGACACCGCCCGCGCCTGCCAGCTCTACAAGCTCGGCGTCGATAGCCTCAAGCTGGTCTGTTAACGCTTTGTTCATACGGCCGAACTGATCCATGCCCACGTTTCCTAGCGTGGCCTGTTGCTCGAGGTCTGCCATACGGCCTCGCACCATATCGCGTGTTGCCGTCAACTCTGCCCGGCGATCTGTATCCACACCGGCGGCAAGCTCGCCCACAATGTCACTAGCCGAAAGACGGGCTAGAACTAGGTTCGTAATGTAGTTTTCCAGCGGCTCGGCAATGCGCGATGGGTGGCCGCCGCCACGCTCTTTGCAGTAGTACACGCGCTTCGGCTGTCCCTCGCCCTTTTTCTTGTACCACTTTTTACGGCAGGATATGGGCGCACCACACTTGCCACACAGCGCAATTCCGCTAAGCAAGTGTTGCGGGGCGTTGCCTACACGGTTGGTCGTGCGAGCCGGGTTGGTCAGGTGTGCCCACAACGCCTGCCATACCTCGGGGTCGAGCACCGGCTCCCAATTGCCGCGGCCGATAATTCCGAGCTTCTCCCACGCGCTCAACTTCTCCCACTCGGCGGCGGTGTAGTCCTTTTTCTTTAACCCGTAATGCGTAAACCCGCCCATTGTTGGCGTTAGCAAGCTCTTGCGTAAGTTCTGTGCATTGGGGCGGCCGCCGCTGGTTGTGGTAACGCCCTTTTCCTCCCACTCACGGGCAATACGGCGTAGCGACTCCCCTGCCAAGATACGGGTTGCCGCGTCACGTACAAGGGGTGCCTCGGTGGGGTGAGGCTCACCGCTGCGGGTGTATCCAAACAGCCGGTTGGGCTTGGTGGGATAGTCCCCACGGCTGCGGTGCTGTGCAAAGGCGGCGGCCACACGGGTGGACTTAATCGCACTTTCCCACTGGCTCACGCCCGACAACATCGTGCTAATAAGGTCGACGTTGGGGTCGTCTAGGGCTTGCTCGCCGCCATTGACATAGATAAGGCGGCAGTGGGTGTTTTTGAGGGTGGCCTTGAATATTCCATATTCGCTCACGTTGCGGCTAATGCGGTCGGGTGCGAACGATAGCACCGCGCCAATCTTGCGGGCTTCAACGTCGGCTACAAGGTCAATAAAGCCGGGGCGCCTCTTTCCCGAGTAAGCAGAAATGGAGTTATCGGAATATACGCGGGACACCTCAAGGCCGTGCTCGGCGGCCAATTTACGGCACATTTCCTCTTGGCGCTCAACACCGGCACCGTCGTGCTTGTCTAGGGAAATGCGCACGTAGATACCGGCGGGCAGCGTTGTGGTGGTGGTCTTTTGGGTCATATAGATAGTTGTACACCAATTCACCTATGAGCTTCGCAGCGTTGGTCTCGCCGCCATGCTTCCAGGCTTTGAGGTGGTGAATCTGGCACTTGTCGGCGGGGTAGTTACAGCTCTCCCACGGGCATACCGGGTTGACCGCAGCCGCCATGAGCCGCTGCTTGTCGTTGGCCACGCGCGAGGTCCGGTAGAGGTTGACCGGCCCCTCGTGGGGATGGACGAGCGTGACATAGCCGTGATCGCTCAGTGTCCGCGCGACAAGCTCCGCTCCGGTGATTCGAGCGCCATTGGTGAGTTGGAGGGTGATTTCCTCCCCGCCGCCGTCGACTATTCGGTCGAGTTCATCAAGGGTGAGAACCACCTGCGTCGTCACCGTCGCTCGCGTCGCATCCGCCTTGCCAAAGAAGAGTTCTTTGGCAGATTCCAGGGGCTTATTGGCATCCAATGCAGCGTGCATATCCGCCACATCGGCCGAATCCCCGGTAATGGTCAGTGACCAAGGGCCGCCGGAGCGGCGGGTGATGCGCACTCCCTTTTCGGGCGTACGGCGCGGTCGCAGTTCGCGTACCAAGGCGCGGGCGCGCTTTTCTAGGGCGGTGGCGCTGCCGCGAAAGGCACACAGTTCGGTGCGTAGTGTCCAGGCATCGCGCTGCGTCGGCAAGCGCAAGGCGTATTTTTCAATCAGCAGTAGCACGTCGAGGGAATGCCTAGTCTGCCGCGCCGCTCGCTGTTTGGCAGCAAAGCCGCACCGGCCGAAATAGGTATCGCATAGACGCAGCAGGTCGCGCGCGGCGATGTCGGAGGCGCCCCGCGCGATGAGCTCGCGATCGCTCAGCCCTTGAACGGCGGCGACAATGTCCATGCCGGCGTTCACTGCGTTTAAGTATGCGTCCAATGCGGTCATGCCGCTAAGTTAAATAGCCCCCACACGCCCACGCGAGCCGCATATCGGCCCGCTGTGGATAACCCGCGTTGGCCCGTCAACAACACTGCCCGCCGCGGGCGCGCGACGGGCAGTTATCCACAGGTGGAAATTTAGTACTTGGCGCCGTGACCCTCGCCGACGGAATCGTAGAGCTTCTTCATAATCGGATAGGCCACGATGATGCCTACCGAGCCCCACGCAATGCCCTCGAGGGAGACCCCGCCCACGGTGAGGGTCAGGTTGCCGATGCCCGCGATAAGCGCCACCGCGGCCGCAGTCAGGTTGACCGGGTTATTGAAATTAACCTTATTATCCATCCAGATGCGCACACCTAGCATGCCGATGAGTCCATACAGCACGATGCAGGCACCGCCCAGGACGCCGGTCGGGATGGTGAAAATCAGCGCACCAAACTTCGGCACGAAGGCCAAAAGGATGGCGGTAAAGGCTGCTACCCAGTAGGCGGCGGTGGAATACACGCGCGTTGCGGCCATCACGCCGATATTTTCGGCGTAGGTCGTGGTACCGGAGCCGCCAAAGCCGCCGGCAAGGGTAGACGCGAGGCCATCGGCGATCAGAGCGTCACCGGCCAGGTCATCGAGATCGCGCTTTGTCATCTCGGAGACGGCCTTGACGTGGCCGACGTTTTCCGCGATGAGAACTACCAGTACAGCAAGTGCCACGGCAATGGCGGAGACGTTGAAGGAAGGCGCGTGGAATTCCGGCAGGCCCACCCACGGGGCGGCATCGATCGCCGCCACGGCGTCATCGCCGAGGTTGCCGGTCAGCGCAGCGAAAACCCAGCCGACGACCACGCCGAGCAGGATGGACAGGCGCGAGACCATACCGCGGCCGGCGACGGTGGCCAGCAAGATAACGAGCAGTGTCACGGCGGCCACGAGCGGCTGGGAGGCAAAGTTCTCGGCCGCATTCGGCGCTAGGTTCAGGCCGATGAGGGCCACAATCGCACCGGTGACGGCCGGCGGCATGACGGCGTCCAGGACGCGGCGGCCGGCGATTTTGACTGCCACGCCCACCGCGGCCAAGACGAGGCCGGTGACCAAAATAGAGCCTGCTTGCGCGGCGATGCCGTACTGCTGCGACGCCGAAAGAGGTGCAATGAACGCGAACGAGGAGCCGAGGTAGGACGGCAACCGGTTGCGCGTGATAAGCAGGAACACAATTGTGCCGAGGCCGGAAAAGAGCAGCGTCGTATTGACGGGGAATCCGGTCAAGGTGGGAACCAAAAGCGTAGCGCCGAACATGGCCACCACGTGCTGCATTCCGATGCCGATGGTTCGGCCCCAGCTGAGTCGTTCTTCCGGCGCCACGACCGCGCCCGGTGCAATCCTTTTACCGTCTCCGTGGACGGTCCAACCTTTTAAGCTCACGAGCCTTAATTATGGATCACCCGGGGTGGTTTTAGGAAACTTCCTCCACGATGAATTCGGCGAGTTCGCGGGCGGTGGGTGCGGGAAGGCGGACGTCGACAAGCGTGCCATCGGCCGTGTACTCCTCGTGGCGCACCGTGCCCTCGGCATGTACGCGGGCCACCACATCGCCGCGGGTAAAGGGAACCTGCAGCTTGACGTGGCTATCGCGGGAGTTGAGGAAGAGCTCTACGCGCGCGGTAAGCTCGTCGATTCCCTCGCCCGTGCGCGCGGATACGTAGACTACGTCCTCGTGGTCGAGTACGTGACGCAGCTCGGCAAGCACCAGCGGGTCGGCCTGGTCGATCTTATTGATCACGATGATCTCGGGCGGGGCCTGCTCGCCGGTTTCGGACACAATGTCATAAATGACCTGGTTGACGGCCTCAATCTGCTTGAGCGGGAATGGGTCAGAGCCATCGACCACGTGCAACATAATATCGGCGGCCAGCACCTCTTCCAGGGTGGATTTGAACGCCTCGACCAGCTGTGTGGGCAAGTGGCGGACAAACCCGACGGTATCGGTGAAAACGACCTGGCGGCCGTCGGCAAGCGTGGCACGGCGAGTCGTGGGGTCCAACGTGGCAAAGAGTGCGTCCTCTACCAGCACGCCGGCGCCGGTCATGGCGTTAATGAGCGAGGACTTTCCGGCGTTGGTGTAGCCGGCAATGGCTATCTGCGCGATGGTCGAGCGCTGGCGCTTGGAACGCTTGACCTCACGGGCGGTCTTCATAGCGCGCAGCTGCTTGCGCAGCCGGGCCATCTCCGTGCGGATGCGGCGGCGGTCCGTCTCAATCTTGGTCTCACCGGGACCACGCAGGCCGACGCCGCCGTTGGAGCCGGCGCGTCCGCCCGCCTGGCGCGAAAGGTTGCCGCCCCAACCACGGGTATGGGTGTAGAGGTATTCCAGCTGCGCCAAGGAAACCTGCGCCTTGCCCTCTTTGGACTTGGCGTGCTGGGCAAAGATGTCAAGGATGAGCATCGTGCGGTCAATGACCTTGGTGTTAAGCGCGCGCTCGAGAGCGGTGAGCTGGCCAGGATTGAGCTCGCCATCGCACACCACGGTATCGGCGCCGGTGGCCTCGACGATGTCGCGCAATTCCTTGACCTTGCCGGAGCCAATGAAGGTGCCGGAATCCGGCTTATCGCGCTTTTGGTAGATCATCTCTACTACTTCGGCGCCGGCGGTCTCGGTCAGCGCTGCAAGCTCGTCCATGGTGGCTTCGACTTCGGCCACGGTCCCTTCGGTCCACACGCCAACCAGAATGACGCGCTCGAGGCGCAGCTTTCGGTACTCCACCTCGTAGCCATCGGTGGTGTCCTCAGCGCGGATGGTGGTCTCACGGGTAACGCGACGGAAGGCGTTACGCTCTGCCAGGTCAAGGTCACCGGTGGTGGGCGTCGCCTCTGGTGCGGCCGGGGCGTCGTTAAAGCGGAACGCGCGGGCGAGGAGATCGTCGTTATTGTGCTGGGAAAATTCGGTCATACTACCTCTCATTTTGGCACGTTACGGCCGAAAGCGGGAATTGCGGATTCTTAGCTGGCTGCACAAGGCGATACAATGGCGGGCATGAACGTTAAGGACACTGGGGTGAAGCAGAATACCGAGATGCAGGCCATTGGCCTCAATTTCGAACGCTGGCAGGACGCCGTTGAGGCCGCCATCGCTAGCGATCGCTTGGCCGTTACCGGTGAGGTACGCGGTGGCCAGCTGATTCAGTTCACCGATCCATCGGGCGCGCAACTCAATATTCTCGCGGTGGAGCCTTTTGCTACCTACATTGGCTTCGATGCCGTTACGCAGGGATTCGCCCACGTAGAGATGGTCAACGATGTTCTCGCGCTGCTGGAGATTATCGATCCTTTCGGTACCACCATCGCCCAGGCCACCGCGAACTTGGCGCAGGGGCCTTTGCTTGCCGACGAACCCTTGCAGCAATGGCAGCAAATCTCCCTCACCGCCATGGGCCTTGATGTCCGCACCTACGAGTCGGCAGATGCCTATGAGGCGGCCGAGGGCGAATTCCCGGCGCTCTTCGAGTCCGCAGGAGCAAAGGTTATTTCCTCCGGCTCTGGCGCGGAGGTTCCTACCCCAGCCGCTACTTTTGCGGCCCGCGTCATGGAATCCGAGTGGCGTACCAATGAGCTAACCGGCGAGAAATTCGCCCACCTCGTCATGGATGGCCTCTTCCCCTTCGATCTCTGCCTGCCTGCAGGGGGCGACGAGCTACCGGCCAAGGACTCTATCGTGGCCGGCACCGCCCTGCTGACGGCTTCTATTGAAATGCCCAGCGGTGGCTGCGGCGACGGCGCTGGCTGCGGTTGTGGCTCTGGTGGCTGCGGCTGCGGCGGCCACTAAGAACTGACGCAAAGGTCTGGTGGAATAGCTGTGTGGATGCCTTTTCCGGAAAATGCGAGAAACCGGCGGGTGCTGGTTCTCGCGCTGATCCTGATCGGATCAGTGGCGGTTGTGGCAACCCTAAAACTTCCCGGGGTTTTCATCGCGGCACTACTTATCGCGGCGGCGCTGCTTATGCTCCACACCCGGCCGGACGCCTCGGAGCAGGCGGCGCTGCGCAGCTCTATTCGGCTCTCGGCCGAAGATATTGAGGACGTCTTGGCGGAGTACGAAGACTTCCGGTCCTCCGAGGCGGCCGAGAAGATCGCGGACCGCACGCTCTACCGGCCGGCGCTTTTAGATCTGGATTGTTCCGACCCCACCATCGAAGCCTTCCACTATGAGATTTCCGGCGCTCGGCGATTCCTGCGCCGGTTGAACCTGCGCGTGAATGCGGAAGAGGTCAGCACCAACGAGCTGGAGTCCTTGCTCAAGGTGACCGATGAACGAGCCCGCGAGCTCAAGGAAACCTGGCTATCGGCCCGCCGCGCCGCCTTTGCGCTCGGGCCGAAGTACGAAAAGAACGAAGTAAAAAATCGCGCCCTGCGCCGCCAAGCCCTCGAAGAGCAAGCGTTCGAGGAAGAGGAAAACGAAGGGCGCAGCGCCTAAACACTCACCGCGCACCGCGTGCGTCGGGCACGACGCGGTCTAAAGGGAGGTCTCGCCGGTGGCGACGATCGCCGACGGGCCGGTCAGGCGCGAGCCTCCCTCGTAGATGTCCACGGTCACTTCCCCGCCGGGGACGTGTACGTGCACGGTGCCGTGAGGGGTGGTGGTGTGGTCCACGGCGGCGTCGGCAAGCGCGGCGGTCGCGGCCGCCACGGTGCCGGTGCCGCAAGAGCGGGTCTCTCCTACCCCGCGCTCAAAGACGCGCATGTGCACGTGGCCATCGCGCAGCGGGGTCACGACCTCAACATTCACGCCGGCTGGGAAGAAGGCTTCATCGATGACTGGCTGCTCGAAAGTCTTGGCCGCAAGTCCCTCGGCGTCCAGCCCCGGCACTACGGCCGCGAGGTGGGGGTTGCCCATGTCGACGCCTAGACCGGCGTAGCTCTCCCCGGCCATAGACGCGGTGGATACACCCGTTACTTCGGCCGGTCCCATCTCTACGGTGACCTCGGCCGCTTGCTCATCACACGAGTGCACCGTCACGCGCTTGGCGCCGGCGCGGGTACCGATGGTGAACTCGTCTTCTTCGACGAGGCCGCGCGACCGGAGCCAGTGGGCGAAAACGCGGGTGCCATTGCCGCACATTTCGGCCACGGAACCGTCGGCGTTGCGGTAATCCATAAACCAGTCAGTGGGCGCGATGCCCTCGGCCAGCGCCTCGATTTCCCCGGCCGCGAGCAAGGCCTCGGCGCGCACGACGCGCAGCAATCCGTCGCCGCCGATACCGGCGCGGCGATCGCACAGCGCCGCTACGCGCTCGGGGGCAAGCGGCGTGGCGGCCGCGTGGTCTTCGACGATGACAAAGTCGTTCTCAGTTCCATGACCCTTGGCAAATTTCATGCTCCCTACCCTAGCGCGCGCAGCGCTTGGGCGGTCGTATCGCCCGCGGCATCCAGCCATGTGATGCGCTTATCGCGGTTGAACCAGGAACGTTGGCGGCGCACGTAGCGCCGTGTCCCGGTAATTGTGCGATCGACGGCCTCATCCCAGGTGAGTTCGCCGCGCTGGGCTTGAAATACCTGCGCATAGCCAATGGCGCGCCCGGCCGTGGAATCGGCGACCAAGCCTTGGGCTTGAAGGCGCTCGACTTCCTCGATGAGCCCGCGCTCAAACATCTGGCGCGTGCGCAGCTCGATGCGCGGATTAAGCCAATCTGCGGTGGTGCGCAGGCCGAGCAAACGGGTACCCCACCGCGGCGGGGCGTCCTTCGGCGGCTGGCTGGCTTTATAGGGCTTGCCGGTCAACTCGATGACTTCAAGGGCGCGCACGGTCCGGCGCGGGTCCTTATCTTCAATGATGGCGGCCGCGGCCGGATCCACCTGCGCCAGCTCCTCGTGCAGGGCATCGGTACCGATTTCTACGCGCCGGGCTTCATACTTGGCGCGGACAGCGGGGTCGGTGGGTGGGAACTGCCAGTCGTCGACAAGCGCTTGGGCATAAAGCATGGAGCCGCCGACCAAGATTGGTGTCTTGCCGCGGGCCATGATGCCTTCCACGTCCGCGATGGCATCGCGCTGGTAGCGGGCCACAGAAGCGGTTTCGGTCACGTCCCACACATCGAGCTGGTGGTGCGGGATTCCCTCGCGCTCGGCCGGGGTGAGCTTGGCGGTGCCAATGTCCATACCGCGGTAGAGCTGCATGGAATCGACGTTGACCACCTCGCCGTCCAGCTCCTGCGCCAGCGCCAACCCCAGCGCGGATTTGCCGGAGGCGGTGGGTCCAAACACTGCAATCGGGCGCATTAGACCTCCCATCCTGCAACGTAGCGGCCGACGCCCAAGGTGGCGTCGGTGGCCAGCAATTGCGCCTTCTTTGACTGTAGGCCTGCTAACTCCTCCCACAGTGCGGGCTCTACCACACCGCGCTGGGAAAGCCACTCGCCTGCCTTGCTTGCCGACGCCCCCATGAGCAACTCCTCGCACCACTCGTGCGCTTCCTGGGCACCGGGAACGAGCGCCAAGGGGGCGCGCTCGGTCAGGCCTGCGCTGCCATCTGCTACGACGATGGTGAGCGCCGCCGGATCCGGCTGGCCGATGTGCTCCCGGCTAGCGCGGGCGTTAAGCTGCGGCACGCTGTGCAGCACGTACCGGGCCATGATCTCCGGAAGAAAGTTACCGCCGCCTAGGTCCGTAGCCGCGCCCCAGGCCCGTAAGCTACCGGTATGGGCGGTATACCAGCGCTTATCCTGACTTCCGACGATATCTACTTCCGCTATTCCGGCGGCCGCAGCCTCCACTGCGAGCGTACGGGCAGCGGCAAGCAGTGCGCGGGATGCGGCGTCATGAGCGGCAAGCTCCACGGCCAGCGCCGGTGAGGCTGGCATTACCATGAGATTGAACATTATTCCTCCATACTATCTACCCAAGTGGAGGTAATTAAATAGAATCTGGGCACGCGCGGGATATTCGCGGTAATGTATCCAGTGATTTTATTCGGCAGCCGTGACGCGCGGCGATCTATACATAGGAGGGCTTGTCATGTCTCCCATCCCTACCCCAGGTTCCATGCCCAAGAAGGGCCCTCGTCCCACCGCAAAGCCTGTCCCCGTGCAGGCACCAAGCAAGAATGACCCGGCCAAATGGGGCCGCGTCGACGCGGATGGTTCCGTCTTCGTTTCCGCTCCGGAGGGCGAACGCAAGATTGGCGAATGGCAGGCCGGCACCCCCGAGGAGGGCCTGAAGCACTACGGCGCGCGCTACGACGATCTCTCCACCGAAATTGAACTGCTCGAGGCTCGCCTGCGCGCCAACCCCAGTGAGGCCGCTGGCATCAAGAAGACCGCAGCGCAATTACGCGACACCCTGCCTACCGCTGCGGTTATCGGTGATATCGCAGCACTTGACCGCCGCCTTGTTGCCGTCATTGAGCACTCGGTAGAAGCCGGCGAGCAGGCGCAGGCCGATAAGGAGCGTCGCCGCGAGGAAGCTATTGCTGCCAAGGAGAAGCTGGCGGCGGAAGCAGAAGAGATTGCCGAAAACTCCACCGAATGGAGGGCCGCCGGCGACCGCATCCGCGCCATCTTAGAAGAGTGGAAGCAGATTAAGGGCATTGATCGCAAGACCGACGATGCCCTGTGGAAGCGCTACTCCCGCGCCCGCGACTCCTTCAACCGCCGTCGGGGCTCCCACTTTGCCGAGCTGGACCGCGCCCGTGCGGTTGCCCGCAAGAAGAAGGAAGAACTCGTCGAGCGTGCCGAGGCCATCCAGGATTCCACCGAGTGGGGCCCCACCGCCCGCGCCTACCGCGATTTGATGACCGAGTGGAAGGCCGCCGGCCGCGCCCCGCGCGACGTGGACGATAAGCTATGGGCCCGCTTCCGCGCCGCCCAGGACAAGTTCTTCAATGCCCGCAATGCCGTCAATGACGAGCGCGACCGTGAGTTTGCAGAAAATGCCAAGGCCAAGGACGCCTTGATTGCGGAATACGACGGCCAGATCGACCCGTCCAAGGGCATCGAGGGTGCGAAGGCCAAGCTGCGCGAGCTGCAGGAAAAGTGGGAAGAGGTGGGCTTCGTTCCCCGCAAGCAAGTGCGCGAGTACGAGTCCAAGATTGAGGCGCTGGAGCAGCGCGTCACCGAGGCAGAAAAGTCCGAGTGGCGCCGCACCGACCCAGAGGCGCAAGCACGCGTGGCGCAGTTCCAAGCTAAGGTCGATGAGTTTAACTCTCAGGCCGAGGCAGCTGAGGCCAAGGGCAATGCGAAAAAGGCCGCTGATCTGCGCGCGCAGGCCGAGCAGTGGCAGGCTTTTGCCGACGCCGCCGCTAACGCCGTCAACGATAAGTAGTGCACCTCGTCCACATTGCGCGGCCACCACGGCCGCCGCACTCACCTACCGCCGAATCTCGGCCCAGCGAACCTGCGGACTGCATTCGCAGCTTCGTCTTTTGGGCCAACTTGGCGGCCCAAGAAGCAAGCGGCGATGCCGCGGCATCGACGTCGCCAGGCCGCGTGGTTCAGCGCCTGCAGGGATCTAGCGAATCACAGACCCATCTCTTTGCCGTAGTGGACGGCGACTCCACCCTTGGTGAGGTTTCTGAGCTGGGACTGCCGCTCATCCCCTCGGTGGAGCCGAGCCCGGAGCTGGATTACCTCGGGTTCATCCACATTAGCCTGCCGCTGTTGGAAGAGCGCGAGGCCACAGAGATTGAATGCGTGCTGTGCGACCTGCCTCTGCCCGGCGAGCAGCTCGATGAGGAAGGGCGCAAGGTTGCCGAGTGGATGGGTACGAAGGCGCTGGAGCTGGCCCGTAAACTCGGCCGCACCGTAGCGCACGTAGGACTATTGCACCCGCCGGGCGCGGATCCAGACTACGACGCTATGGGCAGCATCTACCGCCATCTGGGATTTACGCAGAGGCATGCGGAGCACCAGCTGGTAATGGACATCCCCGAAAGCCCTGTCGCAGCACTGCTCCCGGCTGGAATCACCGCCCGAGTCTGGCCGGATTACGACATCCCTGAGGGCTACCTCGACGAGGTCATGCGGCTGCTTAGCCTAGCGTCCAAAGACGCGGAGACCGGGGATCTGACGGTGGAGCCCATCGTGTGGACGCGTGCTCGATTGCGCGAAGCGCACAGCCGCCTGCGCTCTCGTCGCGGGCACACGCTTCTTATCGCACTTACCGCCGAGGACGGGAGCATTCTCGCACTGACCGAAATGGCTAGGCACGAGGACGCGAATCCTGAAGTATGCGAGTGGACTCTGACTGTGACCGATCGCCCGCACCGCCGCCGCGGACTTGCGCAGCTAGCCAAGCTCACAGCGCTGCATGAGGTGGCAGGCTATTGGCCGCGAGTGCGGCGCTGCTATTGTTCCGTTGCCGCCAAGGACGCGGCCATGAATGCCATTTACCGCAGCCTGGGTGCCCGGGAACTTTCCCGTTCTTCTGCGTGGGAGTTGCGGCTGCGGGATTAGTGGCCGTAGGCCTACTGCTCGCCGCGCTGGGCGCGATGACGTTCGGCAGCTTGCTTGCGGCGATTGTCTTCCAGTGGCTCCCGCTGCGGTGCCGCGTCAATCCTGGATTGAAATTCGCCCACCTCATCGAGCTGTCCGGCGGTGGCGCGCACGCGGGCTTCGGCGGCCTTCTGCTCTGGGCTGCGGCGCAGCGCCACCATGCTATAGGCCAGAAATGCTAGGAAGGTAGCTAGCATTCCTACCCACATTCCCAGCGACGCCCCGTCGGCGGTAGAGCCACGGAACCAGAAGCCCCATAGGTTGGCAAAGAAGGACACCGTCACCAACATCCATGCAATCAGCCCAGGCGTGGCGCGACGGGTGAACAGCGTCACCGGAGTAAGAATGCCCAAACCAATGAGCGCGAGCCACGCAGAGACGGTTTCCATGATGGAAATCCTCACGCCACTAGATGTGGTGCCGAACGTCAATGCCTCCCAACCATGAGCCGGACCGGCGTAGGGCAAAATCAGGTAGAGGATATAGACCACCACTGCAATGCACAGCGTGACCTTGTGACCGCCGAGGTCCATTGTTTGTGCTGCTCTACGCTCAGCGTTAGCTGCATTGTGGGCTGCGGTGGTCGAACGTTCCTCAGTCATGGCTCCCTAGCCTACTCCCCTGCTAGCAACCGCAGGAATCGCCGGAATCGGCGGCCGCGGGCTTGCCAATCGACGGCAATCCCAGACCGACGCCGATGGGTGCGGTGGTAGGCGTTTCGCCGGCAGCGGACATATCGCCGGCCTTGGTGCGGGTGTGGGAGGTAACGGCGGCGTCGGCAAGCAAGAAGAAGGAGCCCGCACCGGTTACCTGGGTATGCACCACATCGCCCGGGCGAATCTCCGCCGAAATATCCGTGCCGTCAGAGTCAACCGGGGTGAAATGCACTAGGCGGCCATCGCGTGCACGGCCGGTCATGCGGTGGGTTTCATCGTTTTTGCGGCCGCCTTCGGCCTGCACCAAAAGCTCCACATCCGTACCAATGAGCTTCTTGTTTTCCTCTGCCTGAATGCTGTCTTGCAGGGCAACGAGACGCTCGAAACGATCCTGGACGACCTCCTTGGGAATCTGGTCCTCCATTTCCGCAGCCGGGGTTCCCGGGCGCGGCGAATACTGGAAGGTAAAGGCCGAGGCAAAGCGAGCGCGGCGCACAAGCTCCATGGTGTCTTGGAAGTCTTCCTCGGTCTCGCCCGGGAAGCCCACGATGATATCGGTCGTGATTGCGGCGTGTGGAATCTTGTCCCGTACCTCGTCCAAAATCCGCAGGAACTTCTTGGTGCGGTAGGAACGGCGCATGTCCTTAAGGACCTTGTCGGAGCCAGACTGCAGTGGCATATGCAGCTGCGGGCACACTGCCGGTGTCTCGGCCATGGCATCGATGACGTCGGAAGTAAACTCCGCTGGGTGCGGGGAGGTAAAACGTAGGCGTTCAAGGCCTTCGATCTTGCCTACCTCGCGCAGCAGCTTAGAAAAAGCGAAACGGTCACGCGGCATATCGGGATCGGCGAAATTGACGCCATAAGCATTGACGTTTTGCCCCAACAGGGTGACCTCGGATACGCCCTGATCTACTAGGGCTTTGACCTCGGCCAAGATATCGCCGGGTCGGCGGTCCTCTTCCTTGCCGCGCAGGGAAGGAACGATACAGAACGTGCAGGTGTTATTGCAGCCTACGGAAACAGAAACCCAGCCGGCATAGGCAGACTCACGCTTGGCTGGCAAGACAGACGGAAAAGCCTCGAGGGAATCAACGATTTCTACCTGGGCTTCATCGTTGTGTCGGGCGCGCTCCAGCAGCGTCGGCAGGGCCGCCATATTGTGAGTGCCGAAGACAGCATCAACCCACGGGGCATTATCTAGGACGGTGTCCTTGTCTTTCTGCGCCAAGCAACCGCCCACGGCAATTTGCATGCCGGGATGATTTTCCTTTGTCTTCTTCAAGGCACCCAAGGTGCCGTAGAGCCGTTTATCGGCATTTTCGCGCACGGCGCAGGTATTGAAGACGATGAGATCTGGCTCCACGCCTTCGCCGGCGGCCGCGTAGCCGGCCTCCTCCAAGAGACCAGAGATGCGCTCGGAATCGTGCACATTCATCTGGCAGCCGAAAGTTCGGACTTCATAAGTACGGTTATCTGCGATTGTCTGCTCCACGTCGGCATAGTTTAGCCATGAAGCTAGGCATCTCATAACTGCCGGACTTAGCCATTCCGGCGCTACCCTGCCTTGGCCGTATCAGTCCTCTGCGCGCAGCTCCACGCACCGCGCGTCAAGGGCTGCGATTGCGTTCTGCAGCGACATTCCTTCATTGAAGCCGCGGCGTGCCAGCACCCCCACAATGCGACGTAGGGCCTTGTCGCGCTCCTTGCGATCCTCCGGTACGGATTTAATGGAGCGAGCCTTCTTTTCCGCAAGGGCCTGTGCCATGGCTTCTTCATCGGCAGGGTCAATCTGCTCGAGCGCCTCAGCACGATCGGCCTCGCTCACGCCCTTTTCCCGCAATTCCCTGTTGAGAACCGAGCTGGACTTGCCGCGCCGCTTATGCCGTTGGCGCACCCACTCGTGTGCAAAGGCGGCGTCATTCACCAGCCCCGCATGGGCTAAATCATCTAGCACGTCCTCAACGACATCTGGCTCAAACTCGGCCTTTACTAGACGATCATAGAGCTCTTTCCGGGACCTAGAACGCTGATCCAATAGGCCCAGCGCCCGAGCGCGGACCTTGGCCTTGGCTTCCTCTGCCTCTCGATCAAAAAGCCCGCCCCCAGCTGCTCCATTCTCATAGGCCTCGAGGGCCTGGCGGAGTTGGGCGAGCTTTTCGGGGGTGGGCTGATTCATGATGCAGATTCAAATGGTACGCGGAGTGTGTGGGTACGGGGTTAGACGATTCTAGTCGTCATCAAAATCGACGTTTGGAACGAGATCAACGGACTCATCGGTCAATGGGTCATCGGCACCAGGAACGTCCATCGCGGCACCCTCCTCGCCTTCGGCCGCGGCCTCGCCGATACCGAGCTTCTGGAAAATCTTCTGCTCGATTTCATTGGCTAGATCCGGGTTATCCTTCAGGAAATTACGCGCCTTCTCCTTACCCTGGCCCAGCTGGTCGCCTTCGTAGGTAAACCAGGACCCGGACTTGCGGATGAAGCCGTTTTCAACGCCAAGGTCGATGATGGACGACTCGCGAGAGATGCCTTCGCCATACATGATGTCGAACTCGGCAATTTTAAATGGTGGCGAGACCTTGTTTTTTACTACCTTGAGCTTGGTGCGGTTACCGATGGCATCCTGGCCATCTTTTAAGGTCTGGATGCGGCGGATATCGCAGCGCACGGAAGAGTAGAACTTGAGCGCCTTACCGCCGGTGGTGGTCTCTGGCGAGCCGAACATCACGCCAATCTTTTCGCGCAGCTGGTTAATGAAGATAGCGGTGGTACCGGAGTTGTACAGGGCACCGGTCATCTTGCGCAGCGCCTGCGACATCAGGCGGGCCTGGAGGCCGACGTGACTATCGCCCATCTCACCTTCAATTTCCGCCTTCGGGGTAAGGGCAGCAACGGAGTCAACGACAATGATGTCAATTGCGCCAGAGCGTACCAGCATATCGGCGATTTCCAAGGCCTGTTCACCGGTATCTGGCTGGGAAACCAAAAGGTTATCGGTATCCACGCCAAGCAGGCGAGCATACTGCGGGTCGAGCGCGTGCTCGGCGTCAATAAACGCGGCAATGCCGCCGTCCTTTTGTGCAGATGCAATGGCGTGCAGCGCAACAGTGGTCTTACCAGAAGACTCCGGGCCATAGATTTCTACGATGCGCCCACGCGGGAAACCACCAATACCCAGAGCAACATCGATTGCGGTATTACCGGAAGAAATGGCCTTAATCGGTGGGCGGTTGTCATCACCCAGGCGCATCACAGCGCCTTTGCCGTAATCCTTCTCAATCATGGCCATTGCGGCATCGAGGGCCTTCTGGCGGTCATCTCCCTTAGAGGCGGCAGAAGAAGACTTCTTTTTGGTTGCCATTAACTTTCATCCTTATCTTTAACGACGATGTACTAACGCATTATTAGACTGCCGTGGAACTCAAACGGTTCCCTCCGTCAACGCCATCCCACTGTAGACGACTGCATCGACACCTCCGCCATATTACATACATCTGTTCGAATTTTGAAAGTGGACACGCCAGTCCGCCACATTCAACGGCGCTATAAAGTAGGGTAATCGACTCCCAACCTGCGCTCCTTCGGTACATCAAAGTCATCGCACAGGCTCAGCCAGACGCGACGCGGATCGACGCCGCGTTCGATAAGCTCATCGGGCGTTGCCCCGAGGTCGGGCAAGACATGGGAGTGGCTAATCCACTTTCCTTTAGACTCGCCAAATTCGTCCACAATGAACTGGTGATACTCGGTCAATCGCATGCGCGCTATCCTACTCAGCACTTAAGCACGGGCGCCAGCGGTCCAGAAAGCGTCGATTGGGAGCCCGCCGCAATGGCCCTGCCTCACAGTTATCAGCCTTGGATGAACACCGTTCAAAACCCTCAATTGTCTGCAGTTTTCATGCAGTGCTAACCTCTTGAGCATGAAAAAGAACTCTCTGGCAACCACCATTGCCTATGTTGCCGTGTTTACCGCTCTCGTCATCGTCCTTGCCTTCGTGTCCATCCCTATCGGTTCGGCCGGCGTGCCCATCGTGCTGCAAAACGCAGCGCTGATCCTCGCCGGCCTTATTTTGGGTAGCAAGCGCGGCGGATACGTGGGGCTCCTCTTCCTGTTCCTAGGCCTTGCCCTCCCAGTTCTGGCGGGTGGTGGTACCACGCTGCGCGCCCTAGCAGGCCCAACCGCGGGCTACATCATCGGCTATGTAATCTCGCCGGCGGTTGCAGGTGCAATTGCCTACCGCTCCCCTAAGAACAAGGGCGGCATGGCCGTCGTACTTGCCGTGGCCGCAATTGTCGGCCTTGCCGTCCAATACGTCTGCGGCGCCTTTGGTCTCATGATCCGCTCCGGCTTGGAAATTGGTCCAGCCTTCGCCGCCCAATTGCCCTTCATCCCTGTCGATGCCGGAAAGCTTGTAGTTGCCGTCATCATCGCTCTCGGCGTGCACGCGGCATTCCCCGACCTGATGGGACGAAAGGCCGACTAGTGCCCACGATCGACTTTTCCTCGGTCACGGTGGCTTTTGAAGACACCGTGGTGCTCGAGGACATCAACCTCACCCTCACCGAACAACGCATTGGCATCATCGGCCAGAATGGTGGCGGGAAATCCACCTTGACCAGGCTCATCAATGGATTGGGCGAGCCTAGTGAAGGTACGGTGACGGTGGACCAGATGGACGTCGCCAAGCAGGGCAAAAAGGTGCGCGAAAAGGTGGGGTTTGTCTTTTCGGATGCCGAAAACCAGATTGTCATGCCCAATGTGCGCGATGACGTCGCCTTTTCGCTCCGCCGCTTTAAGCTGCCCAAACACGAGCGCCTCGCCCGCGTGGATGCTGCCCTCGAGCGCTTCGGACTCGCCGAATTTGCTGAGCGCTCACCGCATACGCTCTCCGGCGGACAAAAGCAACTACTCGCGCTGGCAGCGGTCATGGTCATCGACCCGATTCTCATCATCGCTGATGAGCCCACTACCCTGCTGGATCTGCGCAACCGAGATCGAATCAAAAGAGAATTCGCGCGTTTGGAACAGCAACTAATTGTGGTGACGCACGATCTGGAATTTCTGCGCGATTTTGATCGGGTCATTTGCATCGATAACCACCGCATCGCCGCGGATGGCCGGCCTGCGGAGGTCATAGATTTTTACCAAGACCTCATGGCCCAGCGGCCGCTGTAGGGAGACTTGTCATGCAACGACGCACGAATCTCCCACTTTCCGTCTATGTTGATGGCACCAGCTTTGTTCATCGCATCAAACCTAGCTGGAAGATCGCATTCCTCTTAGTCTTTATCATGGTCACCAGCATCTTTTTCAAGTCCATTCCGTGGGCAGCAGGCGGCGTCATTTTTGTCGTCTTTCTCTATGCTTGCGCCCGGATTCCACTGGGCATTGCGTGGAGTCAGATCTGGCCGCCTCTCTTTTTCCTAGTCCCCTTGGCAGGCTTTCAATGGTGGGCAAAGGACTTCGACTATGCGGCGGTGATGTTCCTCAATGTCTTCGCCGCTATGATGGCTGCCTTCTTGCTCACGCTGACCTCCACGGTCGATGAGATTATGGAGTCGCTGGAAGAGTCGCTACAGCCCCTAAAGCGCTTCGGAATACCGGTAGAAAACATCAGCTTGGCTATGTCACTGACTATTCGTCTCATCCCGTTGATGTTTGAAACCGTCTATGAAGTCCTAGATGCCCGCAAAGCGCGCGGTGCCGGGATGTCCCCGCTCGCATTTGGCACCCCGGTTATCATTCGCTCCATCCGGCGAGCGCGCGCCATGGGTGAGGCTTTGCAGGCCCGCGGCGTCGGCGACTAGCAGCAACAGTTATCGCCTCCCACGCACCACCACATGATGGCCGAGGGAGGCGATAACTATTTAAAAGACTGTCGGGGGTTTACTCCCCACGCAGCTCACGCAGCCGGGCCTGCACAGCATCGTTGTTGGCACTGCCTGGCTGAGCAGCGTTGTCGGCAGCAGAGCCAGAAGCTTTATTGCCCTCAATGGCCTGAGCCTTATTGCCTTCCACGGACTTAGCAGAGTTCATTTCACTGCGAATCTGCTCCAAGCGGGAATGACCGGCCATCTGTATGCCCGCCTGCTGAACCTCGGCCATGCGGTTTTCCACGGAGTTCTCAGCCAGCTCAGCCTGACCCAGGGCCTTGGAGTAACGGCGCTCAATCTTATCGCGCACAGCATCCAGAGACGGCGTATTGCCATTGGCGCTCAACTCGTTCATGGAGTTCAAAGACTCGGAAACCTTTTCCTGCATCTTTGCCTGCTCGAGCTGGGAAAGCAGCTTGGAGCGCTCATTGACCTTTTCACGCAGCGCGGCATTGTTGCGCTGAACCGCATTCTTGGCCTTTTCTGCCTGCTGCAGTGCTTGGTCGTGCAGCTTCTTGGTATCTTCCACGGACTCCTCAGCCGTAACCAGCTGGGCAGCGAAGGCCTCTGCCGCGTTCTCGTACTCCACGGCCTTATTTTCATCGCCCTTGGCACGGGCCTGATCAGCCAATTCCAGAGCCTGGCGAGCATTGCCCTGCAGCTTTTCTACTTCTGCCAAACGGCGGTTAAGCTGCATTTCCAACTGGCGCTGGTTACCAATCACGGCGGCCGCCTGCTGAGACAGCTCCTGGTGCTGGCGCTGAGCATCTTCAATAGCCTGCTCGATCTGCACCTTCGGATCGGCGTTTTCCTCGATCTTATTATCGAAGAGAGCCATCAGGTACTTCCAGCCCTTAACAAATGGGTTCGCCATGGTGTGCTTCAACCTTTCTAGGTTAAAAATGTGCGTAATGTTCTGCTGCTTATACTAGCGAAGCGCTGTTTCCACCGCTTGCACTCCCCGCGGTCGCGGGCGCTTGCCGACGCCCCCATAACCACCACAGCCGACCTTCCTCGCAAGAGAATAGGACGGCTGTTGACATAGACCGCTGACCGCTGTGGGCTAAAGCTCTGATGCGGCAGGTGCCGTATGGGCAAGCTCCTCATCCATGGAGGGCAGGGCCATGTAACCGGCCGCTTCAATCAATACGTCCGAGACTGAGCAATCCAGCGCGTGGCACACAGACGCAAGAAGCTCAGAGGAGACCTCCTTGCGGCCGCGTTCGAGCTCTGAAAGGTAACCCGGCGATACGCGGGCCACCCCGGCCAATTCGCGCAGGGTCACTCCCTTGTCCGCGCGGAAGGCGCGCAGCGTCAACCCAAGAGCCTCACGCAAAAGCGGCTCAGGGGTACGAGCAGTGGCGGGCGCCGCTGGTGCAACAGCGCCGTTTACCGGGTGTTCGAGGACAGCAGTAGAAGTGTTCATCACTATAGTCAACGCTCCTTGTCTCGCTATTGTTCCCGCAGTGCCGGATTTTCTTCCAAAGTTGAGCACAGGAGACGCAAGGCGGCTGCGACCGTGGCCTCTCTGATTTCGTTTCGCTCTTTCCCCAACCCGGAAAGCTGTTGGGAAAATCCGACTCCGCTAGGAGAAAAAATTCCGATATAAACCGTGCCCGCCGGCTTGCCTTCTTGTAGGTCTGGTCCTGCCACTCCGGTAAGGCCTATCCCCCAGTCCGCACCGGTTTCTGCCACCGCCGCGCGCGCCATTGCAAGGGCAGTCTCCCCAGAAACCACACCGGCTGCTTCGATATCGGCTACTGGTTGGTGCAAAAAGTGGGATTTCACCTCGGTGGCATATGTTATAAGCCCTCCGCGCAACACAGCCGAAGCTCCAGGGACAGAAGCCACCGTGGCACTGGCCAACCCAGCAGTAAGTGACTCACAAAAGGACAAAGTTTCGCCGCGCTCGGTGAGTTCAGATACGAGGCGGGCCGCCATGGAGCTCATGAACTACCTAGCTATTCTGCTTCTTGCCGTCGATGAGGTACTGAACGCCGGTAACCACGGTCACCACTGCAGCCAAGAGCATCACCAAGAAGGTAGGAACGTTCATCCACTCCGGCAGCGGCCACAGGTACAACCCTACTGCCAAGGATTGCAATACAGTCTTCAGCTTGCCGCCCTTCGAAGCAGGAACGACCTTGCCGCGGCGCAACAAAACCATACGCCAGATGGTGATTCCGAACTCACGAATGAGAATGACCACGGTAATCCACACTGGCAGTACCCCAATGATGTTGAGGCATACCAGTGCGGTAGTCATAAGCGCTTTATCCGCGATGGGATCAGCAATCTTGCCAAAATTGGTGATAAGGCCACGGGCACGGGCGATGTCCCCGTCGAGCTTATCTGTGAGCATTAAGGCCGCAAATAGCCCAAAAGCCCACCAGTCATGGCCAACAATCACCAGCCATGCGAAAACCGGAATGAAAAGAATGCGCAGGCTGGTGAGAATATTTGGCAGGTTCCAATTGGATACCTGTGGATTCACATCCGAAGATTGCGCTGACTGTGTTCCGGGTTGATTCACGTTATACATACTACCTGTTAGCACCAAGCACCTGCGCTTGGATGCCCCTGCATTTTAAAATGCGAAGCATGAAGTATTTTGCTGTTAGCTACGACTACAACCCCAAGAATCCTGAGATTGCTAAGGCCCGCCCCGCGCACCGCGAGTTTACCGCGCAGCTTTTTGAGGAGGGCACCATCATTGCCACTGGCCCGTTGACGGATTCCAAGGGCGGCGCGCTCATCATCGTGGGGCTTGCCGACGACGCCGTGGTCGCCGACGCCATCGCCCTCATGGACCAAGACCCCTTCTACCAGGCCGGCTGCATTACCGGCCGCAGCTTCCACGAATGGAATCCCGTTAACGCCTGCTTCTAGTGCGGTAGCTCTTCCTTGGGCAGGTCTTCGGCCTTGCCCAAGAATTCGCCCTTCTTGTTGCGGACGATCTTATTGCCTTCCTCGTCCCAGTCGAAGTGATTGTGCGATACCGGCACTCCGCCTTGGTTCTCATCGCGCTTGTTTTTAATAATCGAGGCGATAACCGTAATAACCAGTACGCCCACAATCACGATAAGTGAGGTAATAGTGGAAAATTCTGGGATAGACTCCACGTTCTCGCCGCCGTTTACAAACGGCAAGTTATTCTCATGCAGCGCATGGAACATGAGCTTCACACCGATGAAGCCCAAGATGATGCCCAAACCATAGGGCAGGTACACCAGGCGATCCAGCAGGCCATCCAGCAGGAAGTACATCTGGCGCAAGCCCATGAGGGAGAAGGCATTCGTGGTAAAGACCAAGAACGCTTCCGAGGTAATGCCGTAAATGGCCGGAATGGAGTCGAAGGCAAACATCACGTCGATAAGGCCAATGGACACCAACGCAATAAATAGCGGGGTGAACGCGAATTTCCGCTTGCCCGAGGAATCTTCCAGGCGGTGCGTGAGCTTATCGCCGTGGTAGCGCGGGGTGACGTGGACTACCTTGCGGATCAGCTTGATGATGCCCATGTCATTGGGATCGGTTTCGGGGGCGTCGCGGATCTCATCGACGATGAGCTTGATAGCTGTGTAGATGAGGAATATCGCGAACAGGTAGAAGATATCGGACCATGCCGCGATGACCGCAGCACCCAAAAGGATAAACACCAGGCGGCATGCCAAGGCAATGACGATACCGATGAGCAATACCTTTTGTTGGTACTTCCGCGGGATCTTGAAGGCGCCCATGATAAGCGCGAAAACAAAGAGGTTATCTACGGATAGCGCCTTCTCTGTCACGTAACCCGTGAGGAATTGGATGCCGTGCTCGTGATCCCAAATGGCCCACACACCGGCACCAAAAAGTAAAGCGATACCGACATAGAATAGGGTCCAGAACCCGGATTCCTTCAGCGTCGGCTCGTGCGGGGTGCGCACGTGGGAGTAGAAATCAAAAACAAAGAATCCAAGAATGACGACGATAGAAATCGCCCAGATCCACAATGGCACATGCATTGGTACATCCCTCCGGTCGAAGATACAACAAATTGACCGGAGGTCTCCCCCGCCCGGCGAACTAAATTCCGCTGGGCCGGCACGACCGGGAGCGTAATGCTACCGTGCTGACGATCGATGCCGAAGGATGGGGTACTCCCCTCCAAGACCCGTCCAACCTTACACGATCTTAGAAGGCGCCTGCCGAAGGGTTATACGTCGCCTGAACGGTACGGGTGTCGCCGGCATCGCCCTGCGGGGAGGAATCGGCGCCTGCGGAAGAATCGGCGTCGGAAGTAGCGGCAGCTTCCTCCTGCTCTTGCTGCTGCATCTCCTCCTGAATCTCCTTCGGGGCTTCGGCAGGATCGGCGCCCTTAATCATCCAGATGATGGTATCGAGCTCTTCCGGCTTCACTAGGACCTCGCGGGCCTTGGAGCCCTCGGACGGTCCGACGACGCCACGAGATTCCATCAGGTCCATGAGACGACCGGCCTTGGCAAAACCGATGCGCAGCTTACGCTGCAACATAGAAGTCGAGCCCAACTGGGCGGTGACCACCAGCTCGACGGCCTCGAGGAGGTCGTCCATGTCCTTGCCAATTTCCTCATCGATTTCCTGCTTGGCCTCGGATTGCTTCTCTTCAGTCACGCCCTCGGTGTAGTTCGGCGCAGCCTGCGACTTGGCGGCATCGACAACCGCCATGACTTCATCATCCGAGACGAATGCGCCCTGCATACGCACAGGACGCTTGCCCTGCGGAATGAAGAGGCCATCGCCCATACCAATGAGCTTTTCCGCGCCACCCTGGTCCAAGATAACGCGAGAGTCGGTCAACGAGGACGTCGCGAACGCCAGACGCGATGGCACGTTGGTCTTAATCAGGCCGGTCACCACGTCCACGGACGGGCGCTGGGTTGCCAACACCAGGTGAATACCGGCGGCACGCGCCTTCTGGGTGATGCGGACGATGGAGTCCTCAATTTCCTTTGGCGCGGTCATCATCAGGTCGGCCAACTCGTCAACAACACAGACGATGTACGGGTACGGGCGTACCTCGCGCTCGGATCCTGCCGGTGCCTGGTATTCGCCGGAGACCACCTTGCGGTTATAGTCCTCAATCTTGCGCACACGAGCGGCCTTCATATCCATGTAGCGCTGCTCCATCTCCTCCACTAGCCACTGCAAAGCTGCTGCGGCCTTCTTCGGCTGGGTAATGATGGGCGTGATCAAGTGCGGAATGCCCTCGTACGGGGTAAGTTCCACCATCTTCGGGTCCACCAAGATGAGGCGAACCTGCTCAGGGGTGGCTCGGGTGAGCAGCGAGACCAACATGGAGTTGACGAAAGCGGACTTACCGGAACCGGTAGCACCGGCGACCAGCAAATGCGGCATCTTTTGCACCGAGAACGAGGTGTATTCGCCTTCGATGTCCTTGCCCAAACCGATGAGCATGGGATCCGGTGAGCTGGTCATGCTTGGCGCATCAAGCACCTCGCGCAGGTGCACCATTTCGCGGTCTGGGTTTGGAACCTCAATGCCGACGGCCGACTTGCCGGGGATGGGCGTGAGCAAACGTAGATTATCCGTGGCCACGGCGTAGGCCAGATTGGACTGCAGGTTCGTAATCTTCGATACCTTGACGCCTGGTCCCAGCTCGATTTCATAACGGGTCACTGTCGGGCCACGGCTAAAGCCGGTTACCTGGGCATCGACCTTGAACTCTTCGAAGACATCGGTGATGGCCTCAATGATGCGGTCATTAATCTCAGTGCGCTCCTTGGCTGGAGTGCCCGGGGTCAGCAGGTCCGTGGTGGGAACCGCGTAATTCTCGTTGCCAAATTGCGCGGACGGCGCAGGAGCGGCAGAAGTTCCCGTTTCCCCTGCGGCCTCGGCCGCAGGCTCGGTGGCGTCCACCTGTGCGCCGGTCGTAGCGTCGCGTCCGGAGCGCTCGCGGAAGAGTTGGCGGGCCTTCTCATGCGCGGACGAGACCGCATCAGCGCCTCCTTCCACCGCAGATCCAGCAGCGCCTGCAGCTGCACCGGCTGCTGCAGCGCCAGCGGCACCGGCAGCACCCGCAGCAGCAGTCTTTGCCGCGCCACTTGCTGCTCCCGCAGCACCCGCGGCGCCCGCGGTCGCACCAGCGGCCGAGCCAATTGCGTTACCGGCGGCGGTGCCAGCATCAGAGCCCGCCGTGGCCGAGCGAGAAGAACGCGAAGCAGGGCGCTGGCGGGCGGAGCCTAGAACGCGGGTTGGTTCCGGATCCCCAGAGTCCGATTGTGCCGGCGACGACGAAGCGGCGTCTTCTACTACCGGGATCTCATCGGTATCCCCAATATCACGGGAGACAGGCTTTTCAGCCGCGTTAGACACGGACTGGAAGCCGCCTCGCGTTGGTGCGCTAAAGGCGCGAGTGGCCTGTTCCTCCTCTGCTGTAGCAGGGGAATCCACCGGGTAAGAAGAACCACGCGGGGCGGGGTCTTCAGTGGGACGTCGAAAAGCGCGCAGGCTTCCACCACGCTCAGAGGAACGGCGCTTAGCTGCAGGTCGTGCCGGGCGCTCGCTGCGCTCGCGTCCTTCCGCGATGTCATCAATATCGCCAGTCACGTGGCCGTAGAGGTCATCGCCCTCTTCGTCGTAATAGTCTTCATCCGTACCACCAAAGCGGGAGAAGGCCGCAGCAATGGCATCGGCCACCAACTCATAGGCCTCGCGGATAGTAATGCCGGTGACTAACAAGGCGCCGTAAATAATGACGAGGAAAAGCAACGGCACTGCGACGAAAGAGGTAAAGGCCGTCTCCAGAAGGCCTCCGATGGCGTAGCCGATTACACCGCCAGCACCACCGGCGCTGTCCGGAGTAAAGCCAAGCTCAGGGGTACCAGCAAAGATGTGGATCAAGCTGAGCATGGCCAGGACAATGATGCTGATACCGCCCACAATGCGCGGCTTAAAGTGCCCCGCTGGGCCGGAGATATCCATCATCAAGGCAATGGCCAAGGCCACCAGTGCCACCGGCAGGACCCAGGCGCCTGCACCAATGACATAGCGGACAATATTGCCCACCCAGGCGCCTACCTGACCGGCAACGCCGAACCAAACGGTGGCCGCAAGCACGATGGCAATGCCAATTAGAACAAGCGCCACCGCATCAGGATTTTTCACCTGAATACCGCGTGACTCTTCCTCGCTTACTTCCATGGTCGAAAGCTCTTCTTCCGCGGCTACATCGCGCGCCCGAGTAACCTTGCTCTTCTTCTTTTTCTCCCCGCGTGCAGAAATTTCTTCCGGCTCCCTCGTCGTCTCGTACTCCTCGGTGTCATATATGTCTTCGCTGGGCTTGAGCCCGGCCACGCCATGGCTTACGCCCCGCGCCATATTTCCCATGCCGCGGGCCGTGGCACCAAAGGCAACACCCAAGCCTTTGCCGACGGCCCGGAACGCACTGCCCGTACGCTCCTGCGAGGTTGCCGCCGCGCGCCGATGCGAAGACGTCATAGCCAGGTTTTCCGGCATGCCAGCACCGGACCGGCTGCGGCCCGACGGCCGTGAACGATTCGACTTTCGGCGCGTTCCGCGCGAAGAGGAATTTTTGACAGACATACCTCTACCTTAGCCGCGCCACCCCATAAATCACATTAGCCACACGCGTTTCCCTAACACCTGAACCCACAATCTCACGGCGAACGCTTCCCACGCACCCAAAAGCTAAGAAACTGACATTAAATCAAGATTAGAGAATTGACTTTACGATAGCTTCGGAGTCACCTTCAATCTTGACTTCAGCAGCATCACGCCCGAAGGCCCAGAGGATGAGCTCGCCTACCTCGCCCGAAACGCGGACCACGGCATCGCCCTTCTCCGCCACGCCATGCGTATCTGCGGCAACGATTCGCGGCAATCCTTCCGGCTGCAGAATGACCGGACGTTCAGATTTGCGCAGGGCCACCTTAGCCAAGGGCTTTAGGTAGCTATGCATATGTTGCTTGATGTGTGCCGAAAAGTCGCGAGGGCCCATGCCATTAGCGCGGCGAATATCCTCGTGGTGAACAAAGTGCTCCACAAAGTTTTGCTGTGCATCCACGAACCGAACCGGGTTATAGGCAGCAGGTCCCCTCCCCCAGTCATCAACTAACTCATCAAAGTCGCGTTCGGCCACCTTGCGTGATTCCTTTTCCAGACGGCCGGAAAGTGCGTTGACGAAGATGCCGGCGGCCGCATCGGGGCGGTTTTCTCGCACCCACAAATGTACGGCTAGGTCGCGGTTTGTCCAGCCCTCACACAAGGTAGGGGCATCGGGACCAAGCTTATGAAATAGCGCTACCATTTTGGCGCGCTCAGCAGAAGAAAACGACATAAGCCCCAGCATACCGAGCTAACTGGCATGCTGGGGCTTTGTCTCACTTAGCGCAAGGAACCCGTATTACTTACAGGGACTCACGTGAAGCGTCGACGTCTTCTTCATCGGTAACCAAAGGGCCGGAGTTGGTCGGCACGATGGTCGGAAGGATAACCGGCTCGCGCTTGTACTTGGAATCCATGAGCTTGGATACCTTACGGCGCAGCTTCTGCACCATGCGGTAGGTATCATTCTCGCCTTCAGCGGCGAGATCGTTCATGGTGTTTTCCACCATCTCCGCAACCTCCGGCACGATGCCGCGGTCATCATCGGAGAAGCCTGTGGTAGATACCGTTGGGTGCTCCAGCAGGCGCGAAGTGCGGTTATCAATCACACAGGTGATAGAAACCACGCCGCCGGTACCCAGGTTGGTGCGATCAGCCAAGGTATCGGCATCCACATCGCCCATGGACACGCCGTCGACGTACAGGTTACCCACCTGCATCTGGCCTACGACCTCGGCGCGGCCCTTGCGCAGGTCCACGACGACGCCGTTTTGTGCCAGCACCGTACGGTCGCGGTCCACACCGGTGGAGATAGCCAGTTCCTTATTGGCGCGCAGGTGGCGCCACTCGCCGTGCACCGGCATAGCGTTGCGCGGGCGCGCTGCGTTGTACAGGAAGAGGAGCTCGCCAGCGTAACCGTGACCGGAAGCGTGCACCTTTACGTCCTGGTTGGTAATAACGTTGGCACCAATCTGGGACAACATGTTGATGACGCCGTAGACGGCTTCCTCATTGCCCGGGATGAGCGAGGAGGAGAAGATAATGGTATCGCCATCGCGGACAGTAATCTGTCGGTGCTCACGGCGGGCCATACGAGACAGAGCTGCCATAGGCTCACCCTGCGTACCGGTGGTAATCAGCATGGTCTTATGCGGAGCCATCTTGGCGGCCTCATCGATCGGAATGATGGTGCCGCGTGGGACCTTCAAGAAGCCCATCTTCTCTGCGATTTCCATGTTGCGCATCATCGAACGGCCGTTGAAGGCCACCTTGCGGCCGTTTGCCACGGCAGCGTCGATAGCGGCTTGGACGCGGTAGACGTTGGAAGCGAAGGAAGCCAAGATAACGCGCTGCTTAGCGCCGGCAACGAGGCGCTTGAAGTTGGCAGGAATATCACCCTCGGATGCCGAAACACCGGGGACAGTGGCGTTGGTGGAATCGCACAGCATGAGGTCAACGCCCTCATCGCCATAGCGGGACAGGGCTGGGAGGTCCGTTGGACGGTTATCCAGCGGGGTCTGGTCCAGCTTGATGTCACCGGTGTGGATGATATTGCCAGCTGGGGTACCCAGCATGATGCCCAAGGCATCCGGCACGGAGTGGTTGACTGCCCAGAAGCGTACGCGGAACGGACCGTAGGTTACGTCGGACTTTTCATTAACCTCGACGAACTTCGGCTTCTGGCGGTGCTCCTTACACTTTGCAGCAATAAGCGCGATGGTGAAGCGGGAAGCAACGATGGGGATATCCGGACGCAGCTTAAGCAGCCACGGGATAGCGCCGATGTGGTCCTCGTGCGCGTGAGTAACGACGAGGGCCTTGACCTTGTGGATTTTCTTCTCAATCGGGCCAAAGTCAGGCAGGATGAGGTCCACGCCTGGCTCACCGGAGGATGGGAAGAGCACACCACAGTCGATGATGATGAGGTCATCGCCGTACTCGAAGACGGTCATATTACGGCCGATCTCCGAGATACCGCCCAGAGCGTAAATGCGCAGGGCGTCCTTCGGCTGCTTCGGTGGCTCCGGCAGGCGCTTGGTCAGATCCGCGCCCTGCATAGACTTGGGCACGTTGCGGCGGCCACGGTTATTGCGGCCTCGGCCCTTACCATTCTTTCCGTTGCCGTTGCCGTTCTTGCCGCCGTGGTTATTGTTTCCACCGTGGTTATTGCCATTGCCATTCCCGTTGCCACCACGGCCACGGCCGCGGCTGCCACGGGAACGGGAGCGACGGTTGTTGCCGCCATCAGTGTTGTTGTCGGAGGAATTCTTCTTGCCAGAATTATCTTTGTCGCCCTTAGCGGAATTATCCTGCGCGGAATTGCCCGCGTCAGTTGCTGGGGCTTGGAAAACTGGCGAAGCCGCCTCGTTGGAGGCGGTTTCGTTTTCCGCCGGTGGGCCCGCCTTGCGGGTCACCTTGCGGGAACGGTTACGGGGTTCATTCATTCTTAGAGGACTCCAGATTGTTCCAGATCACGGCGAAGTACCTCGCGTTCCTCCTCGCTCGCAGCGGTGACAGGAAGACGGGTATCGCCAACTTCGATGCCCTGCAGGCGCAGGGCTTCCTTTGCAAACGTCGCTCCGCCCAACCGAGCTTGTGCATGGGTGAGCGGAAGGAGCGTAGTGACATTGATTTCTCGGGCGCGGGCCATATCGCCCGCGTCGAAAGCTTCATAAAGTTCTACCAAGGCACGCGGTGCAACATGGCCGATGACGGAGATGAAACCAGAAGCGCCGAGGGAAAGCCACGGCAGGTTAATCGGATCATCACCGGAATACCAGGCCAAACCGGTTTCTTGGATTAGTTCTGCGGCCGCAGGAAGGTCGCCCTTAGCGTCCTTTACGGCTTGGATGGTCGGCAAATCCGCAAGGCGGCGGAGGGTATCCGGCGCCACTGGGATGCCCGAGCGGCCAGGGATGTCATAGACACAGATCGGTAGATCCGTGGCTTGCGCGACTGCGGCAAAGTGCTCGTAAACGCCCTTTTGAGAGGGCTTGGAGTAGTACGGAGTTACCACTAGCAGGCTATCGGCCCCCGCATCTGCGGTGGCCTGCGCCAACTTAATGGAGGTTGCGGTGTCATTCGTTCCGGCACCGGCGCAAAGCTTTGCGCGGTCTCCTACTTCTTCCTTTACGGCTTTGAGCAGCTCCAGCTTCTCTTCAACTGAAGTGGTCGGTGATTCGCCGGTGGTTCCACCAAGGATGAGCGAATCAACGCCATTGTCAACGAGATGAGCTGCTAGGCGACGACCTGCTGCAACGTCCAGCGCACCGTCACGGTCAAACGGGGTGACCATGGCGATGCCGATGCGTCCAAAGGTGTCGACGCCAGTCTTTGCTGTCATACCTGTGCTCATAGCCGTCAAGATTACCCTTTTGGCTTGCAATTAGCCGCATCGGGGTCTCGCGCGTGTTAGGCGTAGGGGCTTGCCGCCATCTGGGTCCCATCAGCCAGAGTGGTGATATTGAAATCATCAAAGAGCACTGGCGCCTTGCTTTGCAGCAGTTTCAGGCACTCCACCGCAACGTGGCGAAGCTCCTCGTCGGCCTGCTCGGCGGCACGAGCACCAATAAAGTGACGCCACGCGCGATAGTTGCCAGTGACAACAATGCGCGTTTCTGTGGCGTTTGGCAACACAGCACGCGCCGCCTGACGGGCCTGCTTCTTGCGCAGGAGAGCGTTGGGCTCATCCAGCTTCTCTTCCAGTGCGCTAAGCAGTTCATCGTAGACAAAGCGAGTCTCATCTACCGCTTGCATTACCAATCGGCTTAGTTGCTCGTCTTCGGCCACCAGTTTTGGTAGAACTACTTCGGTCTCTTCTGGGTGGACAAAGCGCTGGGAGAGCTGCGAGAAGGAAAAGTGCCGATGGCGGACGAGCTCATGGCTCGCCGAACGCGACAGCCCTGTGATGTACATCGTGGCCGTGGCATGCTCGAGCAACGCAGTATGGCCTACCTCCATGATGTGGTGCAGGTAGGCTTCATTGGTTGCTGTCCGGGGGTTTGGCTTATCAAAAGACTCGTAGCAGGCCCGTCCAGCGAACTCGACAAGTGCTTCCCCATCAGAGGCCGAGTCATCCGCGTGCCACTCCACGCCCCGCGGGGCGTGGAACTGTGTTGCGGCAATGAGCTGAATGTCTAGCTCACTTGCTTTAGCCATGGCTTAAAGCCCCAGGTACTTATCGAGGCCCACGACTAGGCCTGGGTGATCCGCAATTTGGCGCACACCCACCAGTACGCCCGGCGTGAAGGACGCGCGGTCATAAGAATCCTGGCGGATGGTCAGCGACTGACCTTGAGCACCAAAGATGACCTCCTCGTGTGCCACCATGCCACGGGTGCGTACTGCGTGAATCGGAATGCCGTCGACGGTAGCGCCGCGGGCACCATCGAGTTGCTTTTCCGTGGCATCCGGCATGTCTCCCAGACCAGCCTCCTTGCGGGCGGCGGCAATTCCCTCAGCGGTATGGATCGCAGTACCGGACGGCGCATCCAACTTGGTTGGGTGGTGGAATTCGATAACCTCTGCAGTCTCAAAGAACTTGGCAGCCTGCTTAGCTAGCACCATGGTGAGAACTGCAGAAATGGCAAAGTTCGGCGCAATGAGGACATTGCCGGCACCGTCCTGCTTGGTCCATTCCTCCACCTGAGCCAAGCGCTCCTTATCAAAGCCGGTGGTTCCCACCACGCAGTGGATTCCGTGGGCAATGCAGAACTCCAGGTTGCCCATTACCGAATCTGGCTGGGTAAAGTCCACGATGACCTCTGCGTGGGCGTCGATAAGCTGCTGCAGATCATCACCGCGGTCAATTTCCGCTACCAGTTCGAGGTCGTCTTCCGCGTTGACACCTGCAACGATTGCCTGGCCTACGCGTCCGTGCGCGCCTAGTACGCCAACCTTGATAGCCATGGTGTGTTCTCCTTCTTCAGCCACATCGGTAGTACTTTTCTCCCCATCCTAACGCGCATGGGGGTTGCGCAATTCCTCGCCTTCCTTGGAACGGACTTGCGCTCTCCGACGATGCCCCTCACTCTCACTAGGATGGCGGGCATGCAGATCTATATCGCTCCGTTCCTGTAGACGACGTTGCCCGCGCTCGCGATTTTTACGTCAATACCCTTGGCTTCCGAGTTAAGGATGACGTAACCAACGGCGATTTCCGCTGGCTCACCGTCACCAATGCTGAAGGTGAGGGAGATACCGAGCTACTTTTGGAGCCGAAGGGCCATCCCGCCGCCAAAGACTATGCCGCAGCACTCAAGGCCGACGGCATTCCAGCCACCCAGTTCCTGTCCGCCGATGTGAAAAAAGAATACAAAGAGCTCAGTGACAAGGGCGTGAAGTTCACCATGGAGCCCACCGATGTTGGCCCGTCCATCATCGCTGTATTCGATGACACCGTGGGCAACCTTATTCAGCTGGTGGAACTAAAGAAGTAGCCGCACCCTCCCCTCTCACACGGGTTAACAATTGCATCACTTCCTACAGTCCGTCCCATCTGCCCCAGTAGAATGGGTGTAACGACACGGTAAGCACCAAGGAAGTGATGAATATGTCTCCCTCAGTTTTCTCTCGCCCTCTCGCCGTGACCATCAGCGCAGGATGCGCAATAGCACTTGCCGCTTGTTCCGATAAAGACACTACGAAGGCAGGCGCGCTGACTTTCAGTGAGGTTCAGTCAGCTACCGACACCGCTGAAGTTCAGACCTCCTCCGCTACCCCTGCTACTTCTTCTGCCCCGCGCAGTACCTCGGCAGCGGATGCAGAAAAGCAGAAGCTCCCCCAAGACTCAGCCCCACTGGCATTCGCCGGTATGGGCACGCCCTCGCTCGAGGACCAACAGCACATGCCGGAGGGGCTCGGAAACCTCATTCCCACGGGCGTGCGAGTGGGAGCACACGATGGCTTCACCCGCGTCGTCATCGACCTGGAGGGAGAAGGCGAACCGGGCTGGTTTACGACCTATACCGATAGCCCTGCCCACCAGGCATCCGGAAAGCCGGTTGAGGTCCAAGGAAATACTTTCCTCAACCTCGGCATTGAGGGAACGCCGTGGCCTGCTACCCCAGAGCTGAAAGCAAAGTACATGCAGCCAGGCACTACCCCTGGTGCCGGGGTGGTTAGCGAAGTCAACTACACCACCACCTTTGAGGCGCAAACCCAGCTCATTATCGGTCTAGAGAAGAAGACCGCCTATTCCGTGACGTATCTGAAAGACCCGTCCCGCGTGGTCATTGACTTCCAGAACTAAGGTTTAGTGGCCCTTCCGGTTTTAGAGTGCATTGATTTTGTCCAGTAGTTGTCCGGAGTGGATCAGGCACCGCAAGATGTAGTGGTTGAGGTTTTTGAATCCTAGGGCGATGCCACGTAGGTGTTCGAGTCTGCCGTTGATTGCCTCGACGGGGCCGTTTGAGGCACCGATATCAAAGTAGGCAAGCACATCTTTGCGTCGACGCCACAGGGTGCATCCCAGTTGGGCGAGCTCTTCTAAGCCTTTTGGTAATCCTTTACGCAGGGTGTGGATGATGCGTTCCATGAGCTTTTTGCCTTCCGATTTCTTCGGATGCGCGTACGCTGCGATCATGTCTTGGTAGAGCAACCACGTTACTTCTAGGGCCACGTAGTCGTCATCGGTGGCCCACAGCATTTCTAAGCGTTGCTTTTGCCGCTCGGTGAGATAGTTCGTCCTGGTCAACAGGGTGCACCGGTGCTTATACAGTGGGTCATCTTTGCGTCCGCGGCGCCCAGTGGTCTCGCGTTGGAGTCTTTGTCGGCAACTGGTGAGCTTGTCGGCTGCCAGATCCACCACATGGAAAGAGTCCATGACTTTGTCCGCCTGTGGTAGTTGCTCCTCGACTGCGGTGGCATAACCGGTGACCCCATCCATTGTCACCACCTGTATCTGCTCCCGGAAGCTGGGGTTGCGCTCTTTAAGCCATCCGCTGAGCACATCTGCGGACCTGCCCGGTCGCATGTCTAACAAACGAGCAGGCCCACGCCCGTCCACCAGCGGGGTGAGGTCAAAGAGTATGGTCACCAGGTTTGATGCCTGGCCTGGTTTTCTGGTGTGTTTCCATACATGTTCATCGACTCCGAGGACGCGAACCCCGTCTAGGTGGCAGGGGTCGCCGTAGACAAGCTGGCGGCAGGCGTCCAGTGCGACTTTATTGACCAGGTCCCAGCCCACACCGAGTGCTTTGGCGGTAGCTGACACACTCATCCGGTCAATAGCAAGGCGTTGCAAGATCCAGCGGGTGACCCGGTGGGTGAGCTTGGCGCCGTCATCCGCGCAGGTTAAAGATTCTTGGAAGATCTTTCTCTTACATGAGGTGGTTGTGCACCGGAATCTAGGGACTTTTACGTGCAGCCTAGTAGGAAATCCAACAACAGGAAGATCAACGAGTCGACGGGTGATGTGGTCGCGCAGCATTCCTGGCTGTCCGCAGTCCGGGCACACGCCGGTAACGGCTACTGGTTTAGCCTCAATGATGGTCAGCGGTCCGGCATCAGCGGCACCGGTGATGGCAAGTCCGATTTCCGCGGTACGGCAGATAGTGTCGGCGACGAGGTCTCCAGTAGGCTTCACAGTACGGATCCCTGGTGGGTTTAGATGGTTGTGTAGGAACTTTCATCTTCACACCAGGGACCCCTATATGTTGTGGTGACCCGCTGAACCCGTCGTGTTCTACTTCACCCCGCTACGCACCCCAAAACCGGAAGAGCCGGTTTAGCGGCGCCTCTAGATGGTGCACATCTACGAAGAAAGGCTCTGCCTTCCAGCGAGTGGGCTGGAAGGCAGAGCCTTCTTTGGGCTTAGGGATTAGTCCTCCACCGGAACCAGGGAAATCTTGCCGCGGTTATCGATATCCGCGATTTCTACCTGAACCTTATCGCCAACGTTGATGACGTCTTCTACCTTCTCGATGCGCTCGTCGCCACCCAGGTTGGAAATGTGGATCAAGCCATCGCGACCAGGCGTCAAGGAAACGAATGCGCCGAACGGAACGGTCTTTACCACGGTACCCAGGAAGCGCTCTCCTACCTTCGGCAGCTGCGGGTTAGCAATGGAGTTGACCTTATCGATGGCAGCATCCGCAGCCTCACCGGTAGCAGCGGAAACGTAGACGGTTCCGTCATCCTCGATGGAGACATCGGCGCCGGTTTCCTCGGTGATCTGGTTGATGGTCTTGCCCTTTGGTCCGATAAGCTCACCGATCTTATTAACCGGGATCTTCACGGAAGTGATCTTCGGAGCAAGGCCAGACATCTCGTCCGGGGTATCGATGACCTCAGCCATGGTTTCCAGGATGGTAGAGCGGGCATCGCGAGCCTGCTCCAGTGCTTGGGCCAGGACCTTGGACGGGATGCCATCCAACTTGGTGTCCAGCTGCAGGGCGGTGATGTACTCAGAGGTACCGGCGACCTTGAAGTCCATATCGCCAAAGGCATCCTCGGCGCCGAGAATATCGGTCAGGGCGACGAACTTCTCCTTGCCGTTTACTTCGCCAGAGACCAAGCCCATAGCGATGCCAGCTACCGGAGCCTTCAGCGGAACGCCGGCATTGTAGAGGGACAAGGTGGAGGCACACACAGAGCCCATCGAGGTAGAGCCATTGGAGCCCAAGGCCTCAGAGACCTGGCGGATGGCGTATGGGAAGTCCTCACGGGATGGGATGACCGGAAGCAGAGCACGCTCGGCCAAAGCACCGTGGCCGATCTCGCGGCGCTTCGGAGAGCCCACGCGGCCGGTCTCGCCGGTAGAGAATGGCGGGAAGTTGTAGTGGTGCATGTAGCGCTTGGATTCCACCGGGGTCAGGGAATCAATCTGCTGCTCCATCTTGAGCATGTCCAGGGTGGTAACACCCAGAATCTGGGTCTCACCGCGCTCGAACAGGGAGGAACCGTGAGCACGCGGAACCAGGTCCACCTCGACGGAGAGGTCACGGATATCGGTAACGCCGCGGCCATCGATACGGAAGCCCTCGGAGAGGATCTTCTGGCGCACGATCTGCTTCATCAAAGCGTTATAAGCGCCGCGGATCTGCTTAGACGCATCGGCCTCTTCCAAGTCTTCGAACTGGTCCAAGAGCTTTTCTTCGACCTGCTCCATGTATTCATTGGTGGCGTCGTCGCGTTCCTGCTTGCCCGGAATGGTCAGCAGCTTTTCTAGCTTCTTGGTAGCAGCCTTTTCCACTGCCGCGAAGACATCATCGCCGTATGCCGGGAAGAGTGGGAACTCCTGGGTTTCCTTGGCGGCACGATCCGCCAGACCGTTCTGGGCCTCGCACAAGGTCTTAATGAATGGCTTTGCTGCCTCCAAGCCTTCAGCGACGGCTGCTTCCTGCGGTGCAGGAGCGCCGTCGGCAATGCGCTCGGCAACGTTGGTGCCGGCACCGGCCTCAACCATCATGATGGCTACGTCGTCCTTGCGGCCCTTTTTGACGATGCGACCGGCAACGACCATCTCAAAGAGAGCGCGCTCGTGCTGCTCGTGATTCGGGAACGCTACCCACTGGCCTTCCGGGTGCTTATCGTCAGCAATCAGTGCCATGCGGACACCGCCGACTGCACCGGAGACGGGCAGGCCGGACAGCTGGGTGGCGGCGGAGGCGCCGTTGATGGCAACGACGTCGTAATACTCTTCCGGATCCTGGGACATCACGGTGACAACGACCTGAACCTCGTTGCGCAGACCCTTGACAAAGGTTGGGCGCAGCGGGCGGTCGATGAGGCGGCATGCCAGGATGGCCTCAGAAGAAGGGCGGCCCTCACGGCGGAAGAAGGAGCCCGGAATCTTGCCGGCGGCGTACATGCGCTCTTCTACGTCCACGGTCAGGGGGAAGAAATCGAATCCCTCGCGCGGCTGGTTGGACGCAGTGGTCGTGGCCAGCAACATGGTGTCATCGTCCAAGTAGGTGGTCACGGAGCCGTCTGCCTGGCGGGCCAACTGGCCGGTTTCAAAGCGCAGGGTGCGGGTGCCAAAGTCACCATTGTCTAGCGTGGCAATGGCCTCGGTAATGCCAAAGTCCTCGTCAATATTGAACTCGACGGAGTTCTGAACGCTCATTAAAAAATGTCTCCTTGAGTGGTTTGGGCGATCGTCGATGCCGCCTGGTCGATTTTGTCTATGACAACGGTGTCAAATTCTAACAGAAAAACCACAAAAGCCCCGCCAAAGGGCGGGGCGAGGTGGCCGAAGCTGGGCCGGAATTAACGGCGCAGACCCAGGCGAGAGATCAGATCACGGTAGCGATCAACGTTGTTCTCAGCCAGGTACTTCAGCAGGCCACGACGGCGACCAACCATCAGCAGCAGACCACGACGGGAGTGGTGATCGTGCTTGTGGAACTTCAGGTGCTCGGTCAGAGTATTGATGCGGGAGGTCAGCAGGGCAACCTGTGCCTCAGGGGAACCGGTATCGGTTTCGTGCAGGCCGTACTCCTTGAGGATTTCGGCCTTCTTCTCAGTGGTCAATGCCATGAGTATTTCTCCTTTATTTCAGTCCACATTATCGTGACGCATAAGCCAGCGCGATGCGCATTGCTTGTGCGTGCCGCAACTGCTGTGAACCGCAGTCGCTAAGCCAAACAAACACCTTACAGCGCCCAGGCAGAAAAAATCAAAACCACATGGCTTCTAGGCTGTGCTTTTAGAGCTGGCTGAAGAGCGTCTCAAGGCGTTCGACAAACTCTCGCACAAAACGCTCACTATCCACACCCACAGCCACCCGTGCGGTGGGCGGCGCATCCAATCGCTTTTCATCCGCGATTGTCCGTCCACGGGTAGGGCCGGTGGTGTCAGTCTTGAGGTTTATCGAAAGGACGTCGACAAGCGTGGCATCTGCTGCCACCGCAGCGGCCAATGGATCGTGCAAGCCGCACCCGCCCAAGTGCGGCGATGTGGTGGCGTAAGCGCGGATGTAATAGTCCACCATGTCCGCAAAAATGCGGCCGGCGTGGGTGCCGGTAGCGCGCCAACGAGCGGACTCCGCCGTGGTCAATAGGGTGCGCAAGGTGACATCCAAGCCCACCATGGTGGTATCGCTCGTGTGGCGGAAGAGGTAATCGGTAGCTTCCGGATCCTGGGAGATATTGGCCTCAGACCACGGCGTGACGTTGCCAGGAACGGTAAGAGCCCCACCCATCATCACTAGGTGTGCGGCTGTGGCAAAGGAGGGGTCCTGCTGCATGGCGGCAGCAATCGTGGTGGACGGGCCGGTCGGAATGATTACTAGATCATCGCCGTGCTCGTGCAGAGCCTCGATGAGGAAATCGGCCGCTGGTTGGGACTGCGCCTGGGTAGTTGCCGGCGGAAGCAGGACCTCCCCCACGCCGTTGTGGCCGTGAATAAAGGAAGAAATCTCACTTGGCCGAAACCCATCCGGGCTAGGCCCGGCAAACACTGGAATATCGTCTTGGCCCAGCAGCTCTAGAAGAGCCAGGGTGTTGCGCACGGCCAAGGGCACGGTCACGTTGCCGTACGTACAGGTCACGCCGATGAGGTCCAGGTCCGGATGGGCGATGGCATACGCCAGCGCTAGGGCATCATCAATGCCGGTATCAAGATCGAGAATCGCCTTCATTTATTTCTCCCGCAGGAAGTAGTCTTTCGCGGTCCAGCCCTGCGCCTTCGCGTCGGCAGCGAGCACCTGGCGGGCCTTGGCTACGTCATTGGCCATGGCCTCAAGCAGCTCGTCTACGGAATTAAACTTCACCATATCGCGGAGGTGGCCCACAAAGTGCACCGTAGCCTCGTAGCCATACAGGTCAGCGTCGCGGTCGAGCACAAAGGACTCGATAGAGCGCTCCTCATCGCCGAAGGTGGGGTTGGTACCTACGGAAATCGCGGCCGCATAGGCCACGCCAGGCCGCATATCCCCCTCGATATCGGAGTCAGAGTGGACGATGAACCAGCCCGCGTACACACCATCGGCCGGAATAGCCACTGTATCCGGGAAATACTGATTGGCCGTGGGGAATCCGAGCTCCTTGCCACCACGTCCTGCGCCGCGCACTACGGGCCCGGTCACAGTGAAATGGCGGCCGAGAGCCCAGTTAGCGGATTCGATGTCCCCCTGCGCAAGGCACTCACGGATGTGGGTGGAACAAATGCGCACGCCCTCATCATCCAGCAGTGGGACGATGTCCACACTAAAGCCATACTCGGCACCAAAGTCCTGCATAGCCTGGGCGGTTCCGGTCGCGCCGGCGCCAAAGGTGAAGTTCTCGCCTACCACGATGTGCTGTGCAGCGAGCTTTCCTACCAATAAATCCTCTACGTAGGGTCGCGGCTCCACCCCAGCAAGGTCGCGGGTGAAGTCAATAACGAGCACGGTTGCAATGCCCATCTCTTCGGCCAATTCCAGTCGGCGTTCAAAACTCAGCACCGCCAAGGGCGCACGCTCTGGGAGGAATACCGACACCGGGTGCGGGTCAAAGGTCACCATGACAGGGCGCTCACCATGAGCGCGTGCATGCTCCACGCAGGCGGCGATGAGCTGCTGATGGCCCCGGTGCAGGCCGTCAAAGACGCCGATGGTTACTGACGTTGGGCCCATTTCCGCGGGGATGTCATCGATTCCGTACCAAATATCCACGCAGACCATCGTAGAGCATAGACTTAGAGGCTATGACTGATGCGCTCGCAAACTCCGGACTCGTCATCGTAGACAAACCCGCCGGCATGACCTCCCACGATGTTGTCGGCCGCCTACGCAGGTGCTTTCACACAAAGAAGGTAGGCCACGCCGGCACCCTCGACCCCATGGCCACCGGCGTGCTTGTCCTTGGCATGGAGCGTGGCACCAAATTCTTGGCCCACATGGTTGCCTCCACTAAGTCCTATGACGCCACCATTCGCCTGGGCGCCGCCACCACAACCGATGACGCCGAGGGAGAATACTCTTGGGGCGCTAGCGCTGCAGCCATTGACCGCGCCGCAATCGAGGCAGAGATTGCCAAGCTCACCGGCGACATCATGCAGAAGCCCGCGGCCGTTTCCGCTATTAAAATTAACGGCCGCCGCGCCCATGAGCTGGTGCGGGAGGGCCAGGAGGTAGACATTCCCGCCCGCCCAGTAACGGTAGATAAGTTTGACGTTCTGGCAGAGCGCCGCGAGGGCGACTACATCGATCTAGACGTCACGGTGGATTGTTCTTCCGGTACCTATATTCGCTCCCTAGCCCGCGATCTGGGCGAGGCCCTGAAGGTGGGCGGGCACCTGACCGCCTTGCGCCGCACTAAGGTGGGGCCTTTTGCGCTTGCCGACGCCCTCTCGCTCGACGCCCTGGCCGATTCCCCGCGCCTTTCCCTCAGCTTGGATGAGGCCTTGGCTCGCTGCTTCCCCGTCCTTTCCGTCACAGAGGAGGAGGCAGCCGCCCTCGCCATGGGCAAGTGGCTAGAGCCCCGCGGACTCAAGGGCGTCCACGCTGCTGTGGCCCCTAATGGCCAAGCGGTGGCGCTCATTAAAGAAAAAGGCAAGCGCCTGGCCACCGTGTTTGTGGCACGGCCCTCTACCCTTTAGTGGCTAAAGTCTAAGGCTGGAACCGAGGTGGAGACGATAACGTAGCCGTCTCGAATTACCCAACGCCCGGTGATAAAAGGCACCGGTGTGGGCCTAGCTAAAATATAGGAAATAAGCGTGCCATCCTCGCGCAGGTCGATTTCTGCCTGGTCAAAGTCCAACCAGCGAAAGGTCATGGGAAACCACGACTTATATGTGGCCTCCTTGGCACAAAAAAGCAATCGGTCCGGGCAGGTAATCCCTGCCTCACGCAGCCGCAAAAGCTGCGGCATCTCCCCCGCTCGGGCGATCATGGTGAGCACATGATCCGGCAACGGTTCGGCGGGTTCTGCATCCAGGCCTACGGATTTTAAGGCTGAGGTAGGGGCAACCACCGCAGCCCGCATCCCCTCGGTATGCGTCATCGAGCCGACAAAACCTTCTGGCCACAGCGGCATGCCGCGCTCGCCGCGCAAAATGGGCGTCGCCGGGCTGGCCCCCAATTCCTGCAAGGCTCGGTGCGCACACCACCGAGCATCTCCGAACTCGGCCTTGCGTACATCAACTGCCTGGGAAACCAGAGACTTTTCTTCGGCCGCGAGTTCTTCAAAATTGGCCAAATCCGTATAGCTCGAGTCCGTGCGCACGTAGCAATAGCGCGCACTTTCTGGAAATAGCTCTGGATACATCATCATGTCCCCTCCTCTACAAAGGAACGCAGTACCGGATAGGGCCACGCCTGGGCGCTCTCACGCCCCTGCCATTCACGCGGATACCCCAATGACGTCTCGATGTGATCAACGCCGTCTACATTCATGCGAGACGGCATATGCAGGTGTCCATAGATGACGGACTGCGCGTTATAGCGCCGCGGCCACGACCGCGTATGCCTGGTTCCGCACCACAAGGCGATTTCAGGAAAGCGCAATAACATTGTCGGCTCTTGGACCAACGGCCAATGGTTAACCAACACGGTAGGACCATGTACTCGGGAAAGGCGCTTGATGGAATAGGCCAACCTGTCCCAACACCACGCCCGCACGTCTACGAAGGGGGCAATGGCAAACTCATCGGTCATCATCAGTTGTTTTGCGCGCGCCGCGTCAATGGCTTCGCCCACGCTTAGGCCATGCGGACGGAAACTGTAATCATACAAAGTAAATAGCGGAACGATGGTGGTCCCGTGAAATACCGGATACGGGTCTTCGGGAGTAATAACTCCAATCTCCCTGCACCTTTCCACCAGGTGCGCATACTTTTCTCGGCCTTGATACCGGTCCTGGGAGCGGGAGAATAGCTCATGGTTACCCGGCACCCAGATGACCTTGGCATAGCGATCATTGAGCTGGCGCAAAATACGAATAATGAGATCGGTGCGTTCTGCAACGTCCCCGGCCACGATGAGCCAATCTGCGGGATCGGGCGGGGTGAGCTGTTCAATGCGCTCGCTATTGGTTTTGACCGCTCCATGCAGGTCAGAAACCGCCCACACTGTTGGCATAGGTTTCTCACCCGCCTTCCTAGGATCTGCGCGCTGCACGGGGCCGAGCACCGCGCGAGAGTATCAACACGCCCACTTTAGCGCAGCTAACTCTCCTGCACTACGGCCCATTTCATCGATCGGAACCGGTAGACCACGCCCACCATGCGGAAAGCAATGAAGGCGGCGAGGCCACACCACACGCCGGTTAAGCCTGTGCCCATGAAGTGTGCCAAGATAACTCCCGGCAAAAATCCCACCAGAACCGAAGAAATGGTCAGCGTGCGCAAGAAGGCAGCATCGCCCGCGCCCAGCAAGACACCATCGAAGGCGAAGACCACGCCACCGCCGATAACCATGGCTACCAGGATCCACCACGGTTGGGAGATGGCATCGAGCACTTCCGGAGAGGAGGTGAAGATGCGCGGAATAATCCCTGCACCAGCAGCAAATACGGCAGCCAAGAGGCCAGAGAAAATCGTAGAGTACAACGCCACCTTGCTGCCCACACTGCGTGCGTGCCGCGCAGAGCCAGCACCTAGTGCAGCACCAGTCAATGTTTGCGCGGCAATGGCCAACGAATCCAAGATGAGGGACATGAAGTTCCACAGCTGCATCATGATCTGGTGACCGGCCAAAGAAGCGGTACCAACGCGGGAAACCACAGCCGTGGCCGTAAGAAAGGCAACCTGGAAGCTGGCTGAACGCAAAATAAGATCGCGGCCTAAGATGAGCTGTTCGCGTACCACATGCCATTGAAATTGCCAGGAGCCGGTATGTTCCTTGTGCAATTCGCGGACGAATAACGCAGCAATAATGCTCATGCCTAATACCGTGGCAATGGCCGAGCCTGCCAGCCCCCAGAAATGGACGAAGATGGGCACCGCGATAGCGCCAGGAATCATGCCAGACAAAGTAAAGTACAGCGGCTTCTTCGTATCTTGGACACCGCGCATCCAGCCGTTTCCGGCCATCTCCACCAAAGTAACGGGAATAGCCAGAGCTGCGATGCGCAGCCACAAGGCCGTCCCGGCGGCTGTGGTGGGATCACCAGTTAGAGCACGGGCGAATACGCCGCCGAAAATCCACATGATTACCGCGAGCAACCCGCCTACTCCTAGAGCCACATAGGTGGCTTGCACGCCTTCAGCAACCGCAGCTTCGCGCTTGCCGGAGCCAAAGAGCCGAGCAGAGCGAGCGGTCGTGCCGTAGGACAGGAAAGTCAACTGCGTCGTCACCACAGAGTGAATTGTGGTGGCTGCAGCCAGCGAGGCAAGCTCTTGGGCACCAAGACGACCGACAACCGCGGTATCTAGCAAAAGGTAGAGCGGCATGGCCGCAAGTACGCCAAGCGCGGGAAACGCGAGGCCAAAGACCTCGCGTGCGGTTACCGTGCCGGCGGTGGAGCGATCCTGAGCGTTCATTCCATCCGTCTGCCTATTTCTCATTGGATAGCGGCCACCAATTCCCTAATAATCTTTTCCGGAGCCCCGTGGGCGGTATAACCTGCGGCCGGTACATGCCCGCCGCCGCCGAAGGTAAGCGCTACCGAAGAACAATCAATGCGAGAAGAACGCAAAGAAACCGCCCACACCTCCGGAGCTTGTTCCTTAAACACTACGCCGACGGTGGTTCCTTCAAGCGCGCGAACGAACTCCACTAGTGATTCGACAGCCGAATCGGAGTGTCCCTGGATATCTTCCAGCCGCGCGACGAGAATGCCTAGGGTGTGCTCCCCTGCTTCTTCGAGGCGCAAACCGGCCAATACCCTACCGATCATCTGAAGATCGTCCGGAGTGGTGGAATCTAAAAGGTCAGCTGCGATCTGCTTGGTATCGAGATCGTAGTGCATGAGGCGGGTGGCAATATCGTGCATAGCCGGCCTACCCCAGCGGAAACTGCCAGTATCGGTCATCAAGCCGGCATATAAGCAGTGCGCAATATGCCGGTCAATCTGAATCTCCAGTGAATCCAGGATTCTCAGCAACACCACGGTGGTGGATTCACATTCAGTGTCCACCACATTGATGGCACCAAACCCTGGGTTAGAAGAATGATGGTCAATGCACAGAACCCGGCCCTGCTTGGCTAGCTGATCAATCCGATCCGCAAAGAACCCCGTTCGGTCCAAAGAACCACAATCAACGGTGACGTAGAGGTCATAGCTTTCCGGCAGCTTAAGGCTAGTGGTGACGTCGTCGGCGGCAGGAATGGTGTAAAGGTTACGGGAAATTTCCCGCTCCTGGCCCACAACGGCACACACGTCTTTGCCCCGTTGGCGCAGCGCGAGCAGCAACGCCGCAGCAGAGCCGATGGCATCGGCATCCGGCCGCAGGTGCGTCACAATGCAGATGCTGTGAGCATCGTGCAAAGCGGCAACTGCCGGCTCATATTGCTTCTTGGTCACTTAAGCCTCGTCTTCATCGGAGGTCTTATACGGGTTCGCATCCCCTGCCGGCTGGGCGTTTTCCTTCAGCTTTCCCAGTTCTTCATCGCGGGCGCGAGCACGGGCCAGAAGTTCTTCCATATGAGCAGAGGCCTCCGGAACGGTATCGACCTCGAAGGTTAGCGTCGGGGTAAACCGCACCGAGAGTTGATCGCCCACAATCTTGCGCAGCTGACCTTTAGCGCGCTTGAGGGCTTCTTCTGCTTGTGCGAAGTCTGGCTCGGAGTCAATGTCTTTTCCGCGCACGGTATAAAAAACGGTGGCATCGTGCAGGTCGCCCGTCACTCGAGTATCTGTGATGGTCACCAACTCGAGGCGGCGATCCTTGATCTCGCGTTCTATGGCACTCGCCACGATTTCCTTAATACGCTTGGCCATTCGTGCAGCACGCGCGTGGTCAACCATGGTGCAACTCCCTCTCCGTCGAACTATCGATCTCTACCAAGATCTATAAATCTCTACCAAGATCTATAAAATTGTGTCCATCTTACATTACTCCGCATGCATGTCCTGTGGCAGAAAATTAACTGCACATGAAGGCAATTCTGAGGATCTCGAACATGCAATAAAACCATATATATATCTTATGGACCCCTTGAATTAAAACGTTTCCGAAACTATGGTCAAAAGTGTTTCACCCCACCACGAGCCTGAATGGAGAAACGTGAAACCTTATAAAATAGCCCATCGATCACTACCGCCGCTTGTATCCTCGGCGGCTTTGCAGTCCCTCCAGCCTCTGCCACAAATGAAACGCTTAACGATCCCCCTCAATTCGTCATTCTCAATGTAGATTCTGACGGCGCCCCAAGCCTGCAACCATATTCCACAGGGGAAAGAAGCCCGGGAGATCCTGTTCCTGCTTGCATTCATTCTGAGAAGGAAAAGGGCGCAATTCAAGTCTATAACGATTGCGATTTTGATATGAACGTCAAAGTAATCGTTGCATTTGATTTCGACACACAATGCCTGTTGGTAAAAGCACATTCGCGGAGGAACTTTGAATGGTCTCCGACAAAGCGAATGGACGGTATTCAAGAATGCTAGATACACGCAGCAGAATGAGGACCCTAATCATCGCGATTGTATCAGCATTTTCCCTCCTTCTTTCCTCAAATATTGCCACCGCCGACATCGGAAACTTCCTTTATGACACAAAAGATCAGTGTGAAAGATCGCTGAAGGAGTTACGTAAAGACCCAGCGACAGCTAATTGGGCGAGAAGAGCAAGTTGCAATTACGAAAGCAACTGGGGAAACGGAGTATGGCATCTAAGGACCTAGGATTTGCAAGACCAAAACCAATCTAAGCCAGAAACAGCGAGCGTCACGCCCCAGCCTTTAAATGAGTTTCACGCCGATGCTCCGAACAAAGCAGCAAGCTGCCTCGAAAGGGCTAAACTCACGCAAGAGTGGCTAAACGATCAAGAACAGATTAGTGAAGTGGTTCTGCACAGGTTGCTCACTTCCAGCACAAAAGCCGAAGAAGGAAGAATAGGAATCACCTACGTTTTGGGCCAATGGCTACTTTCGAAACGCACTGGAACGTGGTCGGACTTGGCCCACGGCGAGGCTACGGAAAATAGTATCGGCCTTCGGTTCAACGATGGCAACAAGGAAATGCTCCCACTTGAGGACTGGGTATTCGACCTGCTTGGTCAGCCCCAAATCAAGGCCGAAAAATTTCTTGCATTCCTCAACTTCTCTGCTAAACAAGGCACGCATTAGCAAACCCAACTTGTCGTAAACCTGTCTAGATAGTTTAAATACTAAAGTTCAGCAGAAGCTGCAAATAAAATCGCCAGGGCTTCCCCAATCGGGGAAACACCTGGCGATTTTATTTACGCCGCTTGCGGACTAGGTACGCGGAACCTCGACCTCTTCGTAGGCCTGAATGATGTCGCCTACCTGGATATCCGGGTAAGAGAGCACCATACCGCACTCGTAGCCGGCCTTGATCTCGGTTGCATCGTCCTTTTCGTGACGCAGAGACTCAATCTTGGCGTCGGCAGTGATGACGTTGTTATCGCGCAGCAGGCGAACCTTGCCGTTGCGGACAACCTTGCCCTCGGTAACCATGCAGCCGGCGATGGTACCCACCGCGGAGGACTTGAACAGGGCGCGGATTTCGGCCGCACCGGTGTCGCGTTCCTCGTAAATCGGCTTGAGCATGCCCTTGAGCGCAGCCTCGACCTCTTCGATGGCCTTGTAGATGATCGTGTAGTAACGAATATCCACGCCCTCTTGGGTGGCCATCTCCGTCGCCTTGCCTTCTGCACGGGTGTTGAAGGCAATGATGACGGCGTCGGAAGCCGCTGCGAGAGAGACGTTGGTCTCGGTCACAGCGCCCACACCACGGTCGATGATGTTGAGCTCGACTTCGTCCTCGGTCTTGATATCCAGCAGGGCATCTTCCAGTGCCTCGACGGAACCGGCGTTGTCGCCCTTGAGGATGAGGTTGAGGGTCGAAGTCTCCTGCAATACCTTGTCCAGATCCTCAAGGGAGACGCGCTTGCGCTGCTTGGCCTGTAGGGCAGAGCGCTTGCGAGCATCACGCTGGTTAGCAATCTGGCGGGCAACGCGGTCATCTTCCACCACGAGCAGGTTATCGCCTGCACCCGGCACACCGGACAGACCCTGGACCTGCACCGGACGGGATGGACCAGCCTCTTCGACATCTTCGCCGAACTCATCGAGCATGCGGCGGACACGACCGTGCGCGTCACCGACGACGATGGAGTCACCCACGTGCAAGGTACCGCGCTGAACGATGACCGTTGCCACCGGACCACGGCCGCGATCCAGGTGCGACTCAATGGCCACGCCCTGTGCGTCCATGTCTGGGTTAGCGGTCAGCTCCAAGGCGGCATCCGCGGTCAGGATGACCGACTCAAGCAACTGGTCAATGTTCTGGCCCTGCTTCGCGGAGATATCCACGAACATGGTGTCGCCGCCGTACTCTTCCGGAACCAGGCCGTACTCGGTGAGCTGGCCACGGATCTTATCCGGCTGAGCCTCCGGCTTATCCACCTTGTTCACGGCCACGACGACCGGAATATCGGCAGCCTTGGCGTGGTTGATGGCCTCCACAGTCTGCGGCATGACGCCGTCATCGGCGGCAACCACGAGGATGGCCAAGTCGGTGGACTTAGCACCACGAGCACGCATGGCGGTAAAGGCCTCGTGACCCGGGGTATCCAGGAAGGTAATGGTGCGCTCGCCGTCCACGTCCACCGTGGTCTGGTAGGCACCAATGCCCTGGGTGATGCCGCCTTCCTCGTGGGCGCCCTCGTTGGTCTTACGGATGGCGTCCAACAGGCGGGTCTTACCGTGGTCAACGTGACCCATGACGGAGACGACTGGAGGACGATTCTCCAGCGCTTCCTCGCCGCCTTCGTCCTCACCGAACTGCAGGTCGAAGGACTCGAGCAGCTCGCGGTCCTCGTCCTCAGGGGAGACGACCTCGACGTTGTAATTGATCTCGGAGCCGAGCAGCTGCAGCGTATCTTCCGATACGGAAGCGGTTGCCGTCACCATTTCACCGAGGTTGAACAGTGCCTGTACCAGTGCTGCTGGATCCGCGCCGATCTTCTCGGCGAAGTCAGACAGGGATGCACCGCGACGCAGGCGGACGGTCTGGCCCTTGCCGTCTGGCAAGCGCACGCCGCCTACGACGTGCTTCTGCTGCTCCTCGTACTCATGGCGCTTCTGACGCTTGGACTTCTTGCCCTTGCGTGGAGCGCCACCTGGGCGGCCGAATGCACCTGCGGTGCCACCGCGACGTCCGCCGCGTCCGCCTCCGCGGAAACCGCCTGGACGACCGCCACCTGGGCCACCGTGACCCGGTCCGCCGTGACCGCCGCGACCGCGGCCGCCGCGTCCACCGCCGCTCGGTGCCTTAGACGGCATCGACGCAGGGTTCGGGTGGGACGGCATCATGGCCGGGGATGGACGGCGACCGCCGCCACCCTGGTTATTGCCGCCCTGACGGTTATTTCCGCCCTCGTTCTGGCCACCGCGCTTGCCGCGGTTATCGCCGGGCTTATTGCCGCCACGCTGGCCCTTGGAGCCGCCTGGGCGAGGGCCCGGACGGTTGTCGCCGCCACCCGTGGAGAACGGGTTATTAGCTACACGACGGGAGCCGCCTGGCTTCGGCATAGGACGAGGCATGGAATTGCCTGGGGTCGGACGCTCGCCCGACTTCTTGCCGCCAGCCTGACCTGGCTTCGGTGCGCCCTGGCCGGGCTTCGGTGCGGCAGCCTTAGCACCAGGCTTCGGGGCCTGTGCGCCCGGCTTCGGGGCAGCTGGCTTTGCGCCGGGCTTAGCAGCACCCTGACCTGGCTTCGGTGCGCCCTGGCCTGGCTTCGGGGCGGCGGCCTTCGCGCCTGGCTTTGGCGCCTCTGCGCCCGGCTTCGGGGCAGCAGACTTCGCGCCCGGCTTAGGGGCGCTCGCCTTTGCGGTGCTCTTAGCGGCACCCTTGGCAGGCTTATTGTCTTGCTTTTTCTCGGCGGCGTCATCGCCGCCGGACTGTGCTTCATAATGTGCTCGCATCTTCTTAACCACCGGCGGTTCGATGGTGGAAGAAGCAGTCTTTACAAACTCACCCTGTTCCTTCAGGGTGGCGAGCAGTTCCTTGCTGGTTACTCCGAGCTGCTTTGCGAGCTCGTGAACACGTAGCTTTCCGGGCACTTGTCTCCTCTTGGTATCGGCTAGGAGTCAAGGCCGCGGAAACTGGCCTGACCCCTAGTTAGGTGTGTAGGACTTTCATCGCTGATGCTTCATCGTTGTGCGCTCATCAGTGTTCGGTCTTCCTTTGTAACTCTGGTTCGTACGAATCTAACGCGGCATTGTCCGCGCTAGGTACCTGTCCGCTATGCGCTTCCAAGTACTGCCGTACCTGACCTGTGTCCACGGGTGCGGACGTGCGAAGCGCGCGCTTGAAGGCGCGTTTGCGCTCCGCCAGCTCGAGTGCAGAAAGTGTGGGGCTAATCCACGCCCCGCGGCCGGGAAGCCGGCGGTGTGGATCTGCTACCAGACGGCGGCCGTGCGGATCATCGTGGTCGATGACCACCCGTAGCAAGTCCGTATCTGGCAGGCGGCGGCGAGTAGCGATGCAGGTCCGGAGTCTTTGCCTCTCAGACATTCATCTCCTTACTTTTCGCGTCGCCAATATGCCCCAATCTGCAACTGGGCCGTTTACTAGCCTACGCTACAAAAGCGCAGATCCTTAATTAGCGTCAGCGTCCGAGTGAATATCGATCTTCCAACCGGTCAAACGGGCAGCAAGACGGGCATTCTGGCCCTCTTTACCAATAGCCAGGGACAGCTGGTAATCCGGCACCACCACGCGTGCGATCTGCGCCTCGTTGTCCACAACGGTAACCTTGACCACCTTCGAGGGGGCCAAGGCATTGCCTACGTAGACCGTGGGATCCTCGCTGAAGTCGATGATGTCAATCTTTTCACCGCCGAGCTGGCGCATGATGTTGTTGACGCGCTGACCGCGCGGGCCAATGCAGGCTCCCTTTGCGTTCAGGCCCTTGGCATGGCCCACAACGGCCACCTTGGAACGGTGGCCTGCCTCGCGGGCAATGGCAATCATTTCTACGCTGCCATCGGCAACTTCTGGAACTTCAAGCTCAAAAAGGCCACGCACCAGCTCCGGATGAGTGCGAGAGAGATTGATCTGTACCTGGGCGCCATTGCGATTAACGCCTACGACATAGGCCTTAATGCGGTCACCGTGCTCGAGCTTTTCACCCGGAATCTGCTCGGCCGGCAGCAAGATGCCGTCCTGGGACTCCAGCTCAGAGCCCAGCTGGACCACGACGATTCCGCGGGCATTAGCGCGCGCATCGCGCTGGACGATGCCGCTGACAACGCGGCCGGTGAGCTCCGAGTAGGAATCATAGGTACGCTCTGCCTCGGCCTCGCGCAGCTTGCGCAGGATGGCCTCGCGCACGGCCTGTGCGCCCACGCGTCCAAAGTTTTCCGGGGTGTCATCGTATTCGGTGGTTACTTCCCCAGTTTCTGGGTCGCGCTCCGAGACAATGACGCTGACCGCACCGGTGGTGGCGTCGATATCGACGCGGGACTTGGCGCCTTCTACCTTGCCGCCAGCATTAGACTCGCGGTAATCCAGGTAGGAATACAACAAGGCACCCGCAATCGCTTCCAGCAAGTCCTTTACGGGGACGTTGCGCTCGGACTCGATGGTACGAAGTGCCTGTAGATCAATATTCACTTGTCATTCCTCTCGGTTGCCGGTTAATTCTCGGCTTCTTCAAACGTCTTGCGCACTGCCTCTAACTCCTGTTCGGACGGCTGTGCAAACTCAATTTCTACCACTGCCCGGGCAATGTTTTCCAATCGTTCGGCGCGCGCCTGCACGTCCTTTTTGCTTGCCGTGATGAGGATTACGGCATCGGCGGCGTCGTTAAGCGCGCCAATGCGCGCCGATTGAGTCTTGCCATCGCCAAGGTCGAAGGAGACCTTGCGTCCCCGATTGCGACGCCAGTGGCGCGGGGCGGTGAGCGGCAGGTCCACACCGGGGGTGGAGACCTCCAAGGTATAGCCCGCACCGAAGTTCAGCTCTCCCTGCGCTTCCTTGTCATCAAAGAAGGCAGAAATCTCGTTGGATACTTCCTCCAACACATCGGAGCTAGGGCGCTTATCACCATCAATACGGATAATGACCTGGGATTTCTTTCCCGCCTTGGTGGTTTTAATGTCTTCTACGTCCAATCCCCGCTCAGCCAGTTTGGGTTGCAGGAGATCGGTCAATTGTTGTGCATCTGGGAAAGCCATGTGCACTAGCCTACGTGCTACGGGGTACAGTCTTTTGCGTGAACCGCCGACGTTTAGCTTTAGCCCTCGTAGCCACAACCGCCACCCTGCCCACCTTGGCTGGGTGCCAAGCGGTTGATTCCGTCGTCGACTACTTTGGCCCGCGGCCAGAAAGCAGGCTGCTGGCGCTTGCCGACGCCGCCGCCACCGACGCCTTGTCCCTCAGCGGCGTCGACGACCATGCCGCAGGGCTGCGCAGCTCCCAGGCGGACGCCCTGTATGCCGAAATTACACGGCTATGCGGCACGGATGATGCTGGCAATCCCCCACGCTCCTGCGAGGTAGAGCGCCCTACCGAAGCCAATCACGCCGCAGACTCTGGCGAAATTATGGAAAATGCCGCTTCTGCGACGACAGAGGCGGCCGATGAAGTCACCGTTGAATCGCGCGTCCTAGTTACCGAGCAGGCCATCGCGCTCAATGCCTGGCTGCCTGGCGATGCCCCGGATATCCCCGAGCTTTCCCAACCAGAGCAAAAAAGCGCTGCTGATCTCCTGAGCTGGGAGTATGAGCAGGTATTCGGTCTAGATTTCGCCCGCGCCTACGTTGGCCCCGAGCACGAGGACAAGGTGGATCATCGCCTAGCTGTTCATCATCGCCGCATCGACGCCCTCCAGGATGCACTAGCCCGCTACGGCAACATTCCGCAGCCAGAGTCGGCCTATACTTCCGGAGAGCAAGAACTGCCCCACGATTCTGCTTCCGCGCTGGCCTTTATCGATGGCCTTGCCGAACACGACGGCCGCAAGTGGTCCGCCGCCGCCACAGGTGCAGCGCAAGGAGAATCCCCGGATCAGGAATGGGTTACGTGGCTCATTGGCATCGCGGCGGAGTCCCACGGCATGCACTAGGCCACTGCCGCCCCGGCCAGCCCCCACCTGTCTATCCCCTGACAACGGGCCAGCGAAATGGCAGCAACCTCTACGGCCCTATGCATTGCTTCGGCTCCTCTAGCGTGCGTAGGTTGGTTCACCATGAGCTTGCAGGAGATTCCGCAAGCTAAACAGACACAAAGAGAAGGAGTTTCCTCTCAATGCGTTCTAAGAAGACCATGTTGACCGTATCCGCCGCGGCACTCGGCCTTGCTGGCTTGGCCGCGCCTGCTGCTACCGCCGCACCGGCTAGCGCTTGGGATCAGGTAGCTGCTTGCGAGTCCGGCGGTGACTGGCACATCAATACCGGAAACGGCTACCAGGGCGGCCTGCAGTTCAACCCGCAGACCTGGGCTGCCAATGGCGGCACTCAGTACGCCCCGACCGCTGACCAGGCAACCCGCGAGCAGCAGATTGCCGTGGCCGAAAACGTCCTGGCCACCCAGGGTGCTGGCGCTTGGCCTAACTGCGGCGGCCCCGTCGCCGGCTAGTTTTAGCTTCGGCATTTAACACGAAACCGGCCTCCTCCCCTTCCCGCTAAACCCCGCGGAGTAAGGGAGGAGGCCGGTTTTGTGCTTGACCTAGCTGGCTAGCATGCAGCCAAGGCGGCTTTAGGCCTCATGCTTGGCGATATTCCAGGCATACATCATCAACAACACCTGCAGCGGCTGGCGGATGATGTGGTAGAGCTTCTTTGGCCACCCTGCCTTGCGCTCGATCCAGGCGTGGTACATATTGGCCGGCCACACCGCTGCAAAGAGCGCGAGTGCGGAGGCACCGCCGAAGCCGCGGGTGGCGCGGCGGCGAAGCAAGGCACCGGTGGCAATCTCCCACAGGCCCGAAGCAAAGTTATAGAACCGCGCAGGACCTGGCAGTTGCGGCGGGACAATGGATTCGAAAGTCTTCGGCTTCACAAAATGCAATACGCCCATTGCTGAAAGCACCGTGGAAAGCCCATTCTTTTGAAAGTTCATGCCTTCCACGGTACCCCGCCGCGCAGAGTTGGGTCTTATTTAGCCATGCACGAGCTCGAGGATCTTGTCCACGATGTCCTCGGCTGGAACCTCGAGGGTCTCTCCCCCGCGGATGCGCAGCTCAATCTTGCCTTCCTTGAAGGCACGGCCCAGAATTGCCACGAAGGGCATGCCAAGGAGCTCTGCATCCTTGAACTTCACGCCTGGGGAGACCTTTGGGCGGTCATCGAAGAGCACCTCGAGCCCCTTGGCAGATAGCTCTTCTACCAGCTTGTCGCCGGCCTCCATGGCTGCTGCATCCTTGTTGGCAACGGCTACGTGTACCTGGTAAGGAGCGACGGCAACCGGCCAGTTGAGGCCCTTGTCATCGTGGCGCTGCTCAGCCAGGACGGCCAGCATGCGGGTAATGCCAATGCCATAGGACCCCATGGTAGGAACGGCGCGCTTGCCGTTTTCGTCCAAAATCTGGACATCGAAGGCCTCGGTGTACTTGCGGCCCAGCTGGAAGATATGACCGAGCTCAATGCCGCGCTCCAAGGTCAAGGTGCCGTGGTTTTCAGGAGCCAGGTCGCCTTCTTTAACCTCAGCGGCCTCAATGAACTCATCCACGGTGAAATCGCGGCCGGCTACGCAGCCAACCACGTGGCGCTCGCTCGCATCGGCGCCGGTAATCCACGCCGTACCCTTGACCACGCGTGGATCGGCCAGGACCTTGATGCCATTGGCATTTAGAGCGCGCGGGCCAACATAGCCCTTGACTAGGAAGTCATTGTCTGCAAATTCCTTGTCCCCTGCCAACTCAAACTCCACCGGCTCGAGTGCGGCCTCAAGGCGCTTTTCATCCAGCTCGCGATCGCCAGGGATGAGAACGGCAGCCAACTCGGACTCGCGCTCTTCGCTCTCCACGGCCGGGTGGTAGAGCTTGACCATCATGCACTTGAGGGTGTCTGCAGCGGTGGCCTCGCGGCCGTCGACAGTAATGCCTGCGCCCTGGGCCCATTCGACCAGCTTCTCAATGGTCTCTGCTCCCGGGGTGTCATGCTCCTGTGCCTCTGGCTGGCCCTCAATATCCTTCTCCGCCGGTGCTGGGGTCACCACGGCCTCGACGTTGGCTGCGTAGTCGCCCTCGGTGGAGCGCACAAAGGTATCCTCGCCTACCTCAGATACGGCGAGGAATTCCTCGGAGGCGGAGCCGCCCATGGCACCAGAGGTGGCCTTACAGATGGCGTAATCGATCTCTAGGCGGTTGAAGATATTCTGATACGCCTTGCGGTGGCGGCCGTAGGACTCGTCCAAGCCCTCATCGGTCATGTCGAAGGAATAGGAATCCTTCATCGTGAATTCGCGGCCACGCAGCACACCAGCACGAGGGCGCTCCTCATCGCGGTACTTGGTCTGAATCTGATACAGCGTAACCGGGAAATCCTTATAGGAGGAGTACATATCCTTGACCGCACTGGCAAACATTTCCTCGTGGGTAGGGCCAAGCAGCATATCTGCGTTCTTGCGGTCCTTGAGGCGGAAGAGGTTATCGCCGTATTCCACCCAGCGGTTGGTCTTCTCATAAGGCTCGCGCGGCAGCAAAGCAGGAAACAGCATTTCCTGGCCGCCGATGGCGTCCATTTCCTGACGGACTACATCTTCAATCTTGCGCAGGGTGCGCAGACCCAACGGCAGCCAGGTATACACGCCCGGCGCGACGCGGCGTACATAACCGGCGCGTACGAGCAGCTTGTGGCTGGGGACCTCGGCATCGGCGGGGTCCTCACGAAGGGTACGGAGAAATAGTTCAGAAAGGCGGGTAATCATGCACAAAAATATACCCCGCTACCCTGTATATATGCTCATTATCCTCCCTCCTTCAGAAACTAAGGCCCATGGCGGTACGGGACAGCCCCTTGACTTCAGCCAACTGTCCTTTCCGCAATTGCATGCCACCCGGCAAGAAATTGCCGCTGAGCTGCAGTCTCTTCCGGTAGACGAGGCCATGGAGGTACTCAAGCTTTCGGAAAAGCTGCGTGGTGAGGCCGAATCCAACCAGGGGCTTTTTACCACCCCCACCATGCCGGCCGTGTTGCGTTATACCGGCGTGCTTTTTGATGCCTTGGATGCCCCTTCCCTACCCACGTGGGATCGTCTTGCTATTGGCGACGCCCTCTTTGGCGTCCTCCGCGCCAGCGACCCCATTCCGCATTACCGGCTTTCGGGTGGCTCGAAGCTTGGCGGCCGCACCATGAAGTCGCGCTGGGGCAAGCAGATTACGCAGGCGCTCGAGGGAGTGGACGAGCTTATTGTCGATCTGCGCTCGGGCACTTACCAGCAGCTCGGCCGGGTAAAGGATGCGGTAACGGTACGGGTGGAAAGCCTGCAGGACGATGGTTCGCGCAAGGTGGTCAGCCACTTCAATAAGCACTTCAAGGGCCTGTTAGCCCGCGAGTTAGCGCTCTCGCCTGCCGACGCCTATAGCGCCGCCGACGTTGCCGCCATCGCGCGCGCCGCGGGTATGACCGTTGAGGAGCCGGGGCCTGGGTCGAGTGAGCTTACGCTCGTCGTCAAGCGCTGAGCCCAACGCTGCCCGCTTAGCGCAGCTGCGGGTTATACAGCAGGCTATTGCGCTGTACCGAACATTCGGTAGCCACGCGGACCGAGCGGGCAACATGTCCGGACTCGCGCAAGGAATAAAGCTGGCTAACTACCCTATCACGCAGATCCCAGGGCGAGATGGTGTTGAGATAAATCTTGGTGCCGCCTTCGAATCCGGCAAGGGTAGAAATGCGGAGCTTGATGAGAATGCGCCATGGCTGAGCGACGTCGACATCGGCAGGCTTGTGGTGCCACTCCTCATTGCAGGGAACCTCGCGGCCGACAGCAGCGTGGGCAGCATGGACGAGGTCGCTCATGGCGCGGATTTCTTCTTCCGACTGCCGCCACGGCTCGCAGGTCGCGGACTTGGAGTAGACCTCCAAGGTGGGATAGCGGTGCCCAAAGCCGGCGAAGAGGACGGCATGGTCGTTTTCCGCAATGATGAGGTTGCGGCTAGCGGCATAGTCCACCGCCCACTCGTTGTACATATTCATATTGCTGCGCAGCATCTGTACCTCCCGGTGGGAGGCCATGCCGCGGTCATCGATGGCAACGAGTTGCTTGTGCAGGTGCTCGAAGGAGGCGCCGGCTGGCTGCAGCCAATTTTGGAAGGCCACCACATAGGGGGCGTAGCGGTTGCGCTCGTAGAGGTCGCGCATGGCGTCAATAGTCAGCTGCATAAAGAGCAGGTGCTCTTCGGCGCTGAGGGTGCCGGAAGATACCACTTGGGAATCATCCTGTGCACCGCGCTCAAAATGGCGGCCCGCCACGATGACGTCGTGGCCTCCTGCGAAAAAGCCCGCCGCCTGTTCTATAAGTTCCTCTTCGCTTGCTTCAGGAAGGTGCGCTGCCTTGCGCTTCGTGCGCACGATCTTGAGCACATGTTCCCGGCCGGCAGGATCGGCAAGGTAGTTGTCCATGCGTTGGCGAGTCTCAGCATCCATGTCGAAGCCGTAGTTGGCGTGCCAATAGTCAAAGGAGACGATTTCAAACAGATTTGGAATGCGGCGAAAGGCCGGGACGGTGTGGCCGTATTCGCTCAAGGGCAATCCACGCACAATCCCGCCGGACGGCAGGATGCGGGCCTTTTCCGGCGGGGTATCAGTCATGCGCCCTGAACAAAAGGCGCAGCGGTGGGTGAAGTCTTCTTCCTGCAGTGGCTGCGGGTTAGCCACTGGCGTGGACAGCGGGCGGTTGCCGCGGCCCGGCACGGTCCACACTTCGGTCCCGGAGAACGGGTTGACCTGCTTGACCGTGCCATCCCGCATGGTCTGGATAGGTTCTATGCGGGCAAAAAGTGCATCACTCATGCCCACCAGCGTAGTTAGTTCTGGGAGTTATTTGGCGACGGACCGACGGCGGGACACTGCGCACGCACCGCCGACGCAGACTGCCAGCGTGATGCCCAGAATCAAAGCCGATACGCCACGGGAATGGTCCAAGGGGCCCGAATCGCTACCCAGGACCAAGGTCTGCATATTGGCGAAGGGCAGGCAGCCCAATAACGCTTCTGCCCAGGAGGTATCAAATGCCATAAGCGCAGTTTCTACGACAAAGAATTCCACCACGAGGATCATTGCGGCAAATGTGCCGCTACGCAAGAGGCAAGCCAGCCCCATAGCCAGCAGGCTAAAGCCGGCCCATTCCAGGTAAGCAAACACCACTCGGTTGCAGTCCGGCCATTCATAAAAGCTTGTGAAGTCAATATCGCCGCCGAATGCCGCAATCAGCAAAGTTCCCACAGCTATACCCAGTGTGGCCGCGAGCAAGAGTGATACCAGGATGACTAAGAATTGGCTGAGCACTATGCCAACGCGGCGGTTGGATGAAAGATAAGACCATGCAACGGTTCCTTTTCCTAAGTCACCGCCGACCATCATCGCAGAGGCAAAGATCATCACCACCATGGCGAGGTCACTAGCTGCTAAGACATCACTAGATTGAAATTTGCCATCCACGCTGCCGTTGAATTCATAGCCCCAGGCCATGAGCACGCCGCCGGCGGCCATACCGAGTGCCACGATGACGAGGTAGACCCAGGTAGAGCGCAGGGAAAAGAGTTTGCGGGATTCTGAAACCACAGTATTCATAGAAATCTGTCCTTAAAGGTTGGGTTGTGCGTTTAGGCGGAGCGGTAGGCCACGTGGTCGGCTGTCGCGCCGAGGTAGGCCTCTTCCAGGGAGGGCTGCTTGCGTTCCAAGCTGGAGATGAGAATGCGGTTATCCAGACAGATGCGGCCGATGTCGGAGCCTTCGAGGCCGCGCACGCGCAGGACCTCACCGTCAAAGGAGGTCTCCGCATCGGTGCCGTGCAACAGCCGCAGGAGTTCATCGGGCTGGTCCACAATCACTTCGAGGCTTGCGCCTCCCGTGCCGTTGACGAACTCCTCCACGGTGCCCTCACCCAGCAGCTTGCCCTTGCCGATGACCACGAGGCGGTCTGCGGTGAGCTGCATTTCCGACAGCAGGTGGGAGGAAACCAGCACGGAGCAGCCAGCCTCGGCGAATTCGCGGATGCGGGCACGCATCCAGTGCACGCCTTCGGGGTCGAGACCGTTGACGGGTTCGTCAAGAAGCAAGTGCTTCGGCTCGCCGATGAGCGCACAAGCAAGGCCCAGGCGCTGCTTCATGCCTAGCGAATAGCCGCCCACGCGCTTGGTGGCTACCTGGGTAAGGCCGACGCGGTCCAGGGTGTCATCCACGTGGTTCATGGACACGCCCTGCAACGCGGCCATGTAACCCAGGTGAGCACGGGCGCTGCGGCCCGGGTGGAACCAGTTGGCGTCCAACAAGGTGCCCACCGTGGCAGCGGGATTGGACAGTTCACGGAAAGGCGTGCCATCAAAAGTCGCGGTGCCGGAAGTCGGAGTCTCCAGACCCACGCACATGCGCATGGTGGTGGATTTGCCGGAACCATTCGGTCCGAGGAAGCCGGTGACTTGACCGTCAGGAACCTCGAAGGAGAGGTCATCTACTGCTTTAAAGGAACGGAAATTCTTGGAAAGGTGTGAAACTTTGAGCATGGTTCCCATCGTGCCGCCTGACCGGCACAAAGTAACCATCCTTGGGAGTGATTTAGCAGGTCATACCTAGGGATGAGACAGCAGTTCCTCCACCGAGACCACGCCATGGGTAAGGGCGTAGAGCACAGCATGCACGCGGTCGCGCGAGCCGGTTTTCGTCAAGATATGGCGTACGTGGGTCTTGACCGTGGCCATGGAGACGAACTCGCACTCGGAGATTTCGGTATTCGAATACCCCAGTGCCATTAGCTTGAGGACGTCTAGCTCGCGTGGCGTGAGATCTTCTGCCGGAGGGGCGGTAGCTGCTGCCGCAACGGGGGTGGCATGTGAATCGGGCTGTGACGCGGACTGCCCGCTGCGCAATTGCTGCAGCACCTGTGCGGTAATGCGCGGTGAAAGGACGGCCTCGCCAGAATGTACGGTGCGAATGGCGGCGAGGAGTTCCTCCGGTTCGACGTCTTTGAGCAGGAATCCAGAAGCCCCGGCGGAAATGGCGCCATGGACAAAGTTCTGGTCATCGAAGGTGGTAAGCATAATGACTTGGGTATCCGGGAATTCCGGCAGCAGCCTTTCGGTGGCGGCGATGCCATTGACGCGGGCCATCTGGACATCCATGAGCACAATATCGGCAGGCTGCGCGCGGGCGAGGTCGAGGACTTCATCGCCATCGGATGCCTGCCAGGCAACGTCTAAATCCTCTTGGGAGCCAAGGAGCATGGCGAACCCGGCGCGCACGAGGGGCTGGTCATCTACTAGGCCAATGCGGATGGGAGCGGCATGCGATCTTGCTGGCTGCTCAGAGTTAGTCATTGGGTACCTCCACGGTGATAAAGAAGTGTCCGTCCTCTGTGCGGGTAGCAACGCTGCCGCCATAGGCCCTAACGCGCTCGCTCATCCCGATGAGCCCGTAACCGGGCTCGTGATTGTCCGGCGTGCGTGCGGCCGGGTTATCGGCGCTCAATACTAGGCCGCTTCCAGTAGAGCGAAAGCGCAGCACTCCCCTTTTATCGCGGGAATGCTTGAGCATATTGGTCAAAATTTCTTGCACCACGCGGTAGACGGTGAACTGATAGAGCTCGTCGCTTTCGGTCGGCAGGTCCTCCAGCCCGTGCACGGTGATATCGAAACCGCTGCGGCGGGCTTCCGAGATGAGTCCTGCGATATCACTCGCGCCGGGCGCCTTGGTATCGGCGCGGGAATCTCCATCTCGCAGCACGGAGAGCAATCCGCGCATCTGTTTGAGGGAATCGCGGGAGGTAGAGGCGATGGTTTCTAAGGCTTCTGTGGCCGCTGCGGGATTTTTGGCGGCGGCGAACCGGGCGCCGTCGGCAAGAGCGATAACGCCCGCTAAGTTATGCGCCACAATGTCATGCATTTCGCGGGCGATGCGGTTGCGCTCTACCGCGCCGGCCATCTCCGCACGTTCAATCAGAAGCTGCTGGTCCTCGCGCTTTTTGCGGTCATTGGTGCCCAGCAAGAAGAAAAAGCCCATGACCGGCCACGCGATGATAACAACGGAGGCTAAGGACACTAGGGGATCAATCTGTGCTCCCTCGAGCCCAAAATCAATATCACTAAAGATAAGGTTTCCAAAATGCTGTGCCCACACAGAGAAAAGGGTGCCTACGCCTATCCAGGCAATCCATACACGGCGCATGCGCTTCGGGGAATGCGCCCCAATGAGAAAAACGCAATACGCCAAGGGAAAAGCATGGACGTTACTCAGCGCGGCCAAAGGGGTAAAAAGACACAGGGTAAAGACAATAGCGATTGCGCCTATCGCCTTTTCCTTCAACTTAGGATGCAGCCACAACGCCAATGGGAGAACCACGCAATAAAGAACTAAAACGCCCCTGTGAAAGAGGGAATCCCCGTCCACTACATCAGCAGCATAAGAAACCGAAGAAACCCAGAAAAACAGCGGAATGAGAATTCTCCACGGTGGGCCTACCCACGCGCGAAGTGCATCGGGCCATAGCTTCTTCATGGCTTTCTAGGCTAGCGCAGGCGCTAATCCATAGTCCTCATCCCTGGGGCTGACTAGACTGGCGGGCATGCACCACGAGTTCTTTGAGGTTGATGTTTTTGCCACGGGTGCCTTTAACGGCAATGCCTTGGCGGTGATTGCGGGCGCCGATGGCCTAAGTACCGAGCAGATGCAGGCAATCGCGAACTGGACCAACTTTTCTGAAACCACCTTCTTGCTCGAGCCTGGCGACGCCAGCGCGGACTACCGCGTGCGCATTTTCACCCCGTACGAGGAGTTTGATTTTGCCGGCCACCCCACCTTGGGCAGCGCTGCCGCGTGGCGGGCATTAGGCAATCAGCCACGGGAAAAGGGACGCATCGTCCAAGAATGCGGCGTGGGCTTGGTAACCGTCCGCGAAGAGGGCGAAGTCTTTTCCTTTGCTACCCCGCCGCTGCGCCGCGAAGAACCGCTGAGCCCAGCGGAGCTAAAGGAGGCCTGCGCTAGGCTCGGGCTAGATAGCGCGGAAGTTGTGGACCATGGCTGGGTGGACAATGGCCCGGGCTGGCGCCTGCTTCAATTGCGCGATGCCGCGGCGGTGCGCGCGGTTGAGCCCCGGGCCGAGCGCCCCAAGGTCGGCGTTGTGGGCCTTAATCCCAACGCCACAGAGAGCGAGCCGGCCTATGAGGTGCGGGCCTTTACTACCCAATACGAAGACCCAGTCACCGGTTCTTTCAATGGCGGCGCCGCGCAGTTTATGCGCTCGCGTAACTTGGTGCCGCCGCGCTATACAGCAACACAAGGCAGCCAGATTGGCCGGTCGGGCGAAGTATTTATCAACGATGACGGCACGGATATTTGGGTGGGCGGTCGCGCCCAGATTCGCGTGCGCGGAACACTGGAGGTTTAGATGCAGCTACACCACCACTTTGCCCAGAAGCTTCCCCACTTGGTTCGCCCCACCGAGGGTGAGGAGCAACCGAACCCACAGATGGTCATCCTGAACGAGGAACTAGCCAGGCAGTTGGGCTTTGACCCGGACTGGCTGCGCTCCTCCGAGGGCATAGATTTCCTTACCGGCCGCGCGGGCGGCCACGCCATGGCCTATTCCGGCTTCCAATTCGGTGCGTTTAACCCGCAAATGGGAGACGGCCGGGCCATGCTCTTGGGCGAGGTGGAAAAGGACGGCCGGTTATGGGATCTCCATGCCAAGGGAACTGGGCTTACTCCCTTTTCCCGCCTCGGGTCCGATGGCCGCGGAACGCTATCTTCCATGCTGCGCGAGTACCTAATCTCTGAAGCTATGCATGCCTTGGGCGTTCCCACCACCCGGGCGCTGGCGGTTATTTCCACCGGTCGGCCCATTCAGCGCGGGCACGTGCAACCGGCCGGCATTGTGGTACGGGTAGCGGCCAGCCATATCCGCGTCGGTACCTTTCACCTAGCCGCGCAGACGGATTACACCCGCCAGTTGGCCGACTATGCCATTGCGCGACACTACCCTGGCGCGGACTACCAGGAGTTTTTCACCCAGGTGATGGATGCGCAGATCCGCACCGTGTCCCACTGGATGCGCTTGGGCTTTATTCATGGCGTGATGAATACGGATAACACCACCATCTCTGGCGAGACCATTGACTATGGCCCCTGTGCCTTTATGGAGGCCTATTCGCCCGCGACGGTATTTTCCAGCATCGATAGGCAGGGCCGTTATGCCTTTGGCAATCAGCCCTCCATCCTGGGATGGAACCTGGCCCGCTTGGCGGAATCCCTGCTGCCGCTCTTTGATATGGACATGAATAAGGCCATGAGCTTTGCCCAGGAATCCATCAACGGCTTTAGCGACCGCTTTGAGGACCAGCGCAGGGCAGATTTAACACAGGCTTTGGACACCTCCCTGGAGGTCGCTTCTTCTTATGCGGCTGCCATGCAGCTCAACGGCCCAGATATCACGCTGGCTCACCGCGCTCTTGCCGACGCCGCCGCGGGCCACCCCACCCTCGCCCGCGAGCTCTTTGCCGAGGGAGACTTCTTGGATGACTATCTTGCGTCCTCGCCCGATCCTTCACGCGTCGATAGCGCCATGCCGCGGGTTATCCCGCGCAACCTCGCCGTAGAATCCGCGCTGGATGCTGCCGAACGCGGGGAGATGGGCCCGTATCAGGAGCTCCTCCACGCGGTCACCCACCCGTGGGAGCCCAACCCCACCTTCGAATCGCCGGATCCTAACGGCCTCGAGGGCTACCTCACCTACTGCGGCACCTAGGGCTGCTATTACCGGCCTAGTACGCACGAAACCCTCGCACCGTCGGGAAGGCGGTGCGAGGGTTTGTGAGGTCGAAAGCTAGCTCTTAGCGGTCCAGCTTCAGGGTCTTCTGGGTGTACTCCCACATCTCGTCGTACAGCTTCTCATCGTTGCGCAGCTTGATGCCATAAGACGGAACCATCTCGCGGATCTTGTCTGCCCAATCAATCATGTGCTCGCCGAAGCAACGCTCCAGCAGCTCCAGCATGACGGCCGGGGCAATGGATGCACCCGGGGAAGCGCCGAGCAGGCCGGCGATATTGCCCTCCTGGTTATTCACCAAGGTGGTGCCGAACTCGAGGGAACCGAACTGCGGGGCGCCAGCAGGCTTAATCACCTGGACGCGCTGGCCAGCGATAACGGTCTCCCAGTCGCTTTCCTTTGCTTCCGGTACGTACTCGCGCAGGGCTTCCACGCGGTCCGAGAAGCTCTTGCGCACCTCATCGACCAGGTACTTGGTCAGGCCGAATTCTTGCACGGCAACGCCGAGGTAAGAGGTGATGTTGTCTGGGCGGATGGACTTGAACAGGTCCAGGTAGGTGCCCTTCTTCAAGAACTTCGGGCTCCAACCACCGTAAGGTCCGAAGAGCAGGCCCTTCTCGCCGTCGATCACGCGGGTATCCAGGTGCGGCACGGACATTGGCGGGGCACCCACAGCAGCCTTGCCGTAGACCTTTGCCTGGTGCTGCTCGATAAGCTCAGGGTTCTTGGAGCGCAGCCACAGGCCGGATACCGGGAAGCCTGCGTAACCGGCAACTTCCTTCACCTTTGCCTTGCGCAGCAGGTCCAAGGCGTAACCGCCAGCACCAACGAAGACGAACTTTGCCTTGACTACGGTGATGTCACCGGTGTGCTTGTTCTTGGAGTACACCTTCCACGCGGAGCCATCGCGCTTGATGTCGATGACCTCGTGGCCGTAGCGGATCTCGGTGCCGGAAGCTTTAGCTGCGGTCAGGAACTGCTTGGTCAGCGCGCCAAAGTTGACGTCGGTACCAGCGTCGGTCCAGGAAATGGCCACCTTATTGGAGAAGTCACGGCCCTTCGCCATCAGCGGCAGCTTCTCAGCAAAATCGGAATCGTCCGCGGAGAACTGCATGCCCGGGAACATGTGCTTCTCGCTCAGCACATCATAGCGGCGCTTGAGGTAATCCACCTGGATTTCGCCCTGTGCGAAGGACACATGCGGAACCGGGTTAATGAATTCGCTCGGGTCGGTGAGAATACCGTTGTTGAGCTGGTGGGACCAGAACTGGCGAGACTTCTGGAACTTCTCGTTGATGCCCAGAGCCTTGGAGATATCAATGCGGCCATTCTTCTCCGGGGTGTAGTTCAGCTCGCACAGTGCGGAGTGGCCGGTACCGGCGTTATTCCACGGGGAGGAGGATTCCAATGCGGGGCCATCGAGGCGCTCAAAGACCATTTGGGTCCAGCTGGGCTCCAACTCGCGGAGCATAGCACCCAGGGTGGCGCTCATGATGCCAGCACCGATTAGTGCTACATCGACCTCGTCTACAACCTGTGCTGTCTTCTTAGCGGAGGACACTGTGTTATTACCTCTTCGAATTGAAAATAGATATCCATCGGCGCGGTCTACGCCTTGATTTTTAGCGCTTAGCGCCCCGCGCCACCATCGCTGCACTATGACAACCTGGCAGTGCGTCACGCATTAAGGCCTTACTCTACGCTTTTCTCATCCAATTTGGGATTTCTCCCCCAGACCAGTGGCGAAAATGTGGGAATTTCCGCCCCCACCATTTACACCCCACCGGCAGCACCATAAAGTCTTCCTTGCACCTAGAATCGAGGCATGGTTACACACTCCCCGGTATGGGGCCCAGACAAGCTTGGCCCTGACTATGAAGCTGCCACCATTGACTTGGGTACAGACCCCGATGGCGAGGGCGACGTGGTCACCACCCTGGTGCACTACGCGCCGGAGCATGCGGGCGATACTGCACGTGAGTCAGCCGCCCCGTCTCGCCCGGCACTGGTGTGGCTACACGGCATGACCGATTATTTCTTCCACACCCACGTAGCCGAGCACTTTGCCGCCGAGGGTTATGACTTTTATGCCATCGATCTGCGCAAGTGCGGCCGCTCGCGCCGCTCGGGCCAGTCGTGGCACTATGCTTCGGACCTGGCGCTGTACTTTACAGACCTCACCGCCGCTCTTGATGCGATCCCCAATGATGAAGTCATCTTCATCGCCCACTCCACCGGTGGCTTGATCGCCCCGCTGTGGATGGATCATCTGCGCCGAACCGACCAAGAACGCCACCAACGCTTGGCGGGCCTCATCCTTAATAGTCCATGGCTGGACATGATGGGCGTGCCCGGCCAGGTCCTCACTCCCCTCAAGCCGCTGCTCTACACATTGGGCCGCATCGCCCCCATGACTCCCCTGCCTGGTGGCAACCTCACTGCTTACGGCGAGTCCGTGCATAAGGATTTCTACGGCGAATGGAATTTTGACCTCCGCTTTAAGCCACTGGCGGGCCATAAGAAATATGTCGGTTGGATAGCCGCGGTATTCCACGGCTTTGATGCTATTCACAGCGGCCGCGTTGATGCCGGCGTCCCCATCTTGACGCTGCAGTCCACTCGCACCCAATTGGGTCAGCCTTACTCCGACAGCGTGAACCACGCAGATGTCATCATCGACGTTGCGCAAACGCGGCGCTGGGCAAAGGAACTTAGTGCCCACTACACCTTGCATCCCATCAAGGGGGCTAGGCACGATGTGTTCCTATCGCTTCCGGACCCGCTCCAAGAAGCTTTTGACGCCTGTGACAAGTGGCTGCCCACCGTCCTAGAAACCCCACAATCTACTCAGTAATTAAGCCCCTATATATAAGGAATAAACGTGACTACTTCACACCAGTCCCACACGCCCGCTGCCGAGGAACATTTCGACCTCATCATCATCGGCACTGGCTCCGGAAACTCCATCCCTAGCCCGGATTTTGATGACCGGAAAATCGCCATCATTGAAAAGGGCACCTTTGGCGGGACCTGCCTCAACGTAGGCTGCATTCCCACCAAGATGTATGTCTACGCCGCCGATATTGCCCTAGCGGCGCGCGAGGCCGGCCGGCTCGGCCTTGATGCTCAGGTCACTAGCGTGGATTGGGATTCCATCGTGGACCGGGTCTTTACCAACCGCATCGACCAGATTGCCCAGGGCGGCGAACAGTACCGTCGCGGCGAAGAAACCCCGAACATTACCGTGTTTGATGAGCACGCCCGTTTCGTCGGCCCGAAGACCATTCAGACCGGCGAGCATGTCATCAGCGGTGACCAGATCGTCATTGCCGCCGGCTCCCGTCCGGTGATTCCGGAGGTCTATGCCAACTCGGGCGTGAAGTACTACACCAATGAAGACATCATGCGCATGGACCACCAGCCAGAAAGCCTCATTGTGGTAGGCGGTGGCTACATCGCCATGGAGTTTGCCCACGTCTTTGACGGCCTCGGCACCAAGGTGACCGTTGTCAATCGCTCCGAGACCTTGCTGCGCCACTTGGATGATGACCTGTCCAGCCGCTTCAACCAGATTGCTCGCGATCGCTTCGACGTGCGCATAGCCAATGGCACCAAGCTCGAGGAAACTGACACGGGCGTGCGGTTGGAGCTCGACAATGGTGAGTCCGTGGAAGCAGAAGCGATTCTGGTTGCTACTGGGCGCACCCCAAACGGCGATCAGATGGATCTGGACAAGGCGGGCATTGAACTGCTTGCCGACGCCCGCGTGAGCACCGACGAGTTCGGCCGCACCACCGCCGAGGGTGTTTGGGCGCTTGGCGATGTCTCCTCGCCGTACATGCTAAAGCACGTAGCCAATGCGGAGACCCGCGCCGTGCAGCACAACCTGCTCCACCCCGAAGATCTCCGCCCACTGCCCCACGACAATGTCCCTGCCGCGATCTTTACCCACCCACAAATCGCCACAGTGGGCCTAACTGAGAAGCAGGCACGCCAGAAGGGCTTCGACGTCACCGTCAAGGTACAGAACTTTGGCGACGTTGCCTACGGCTGGGCTATGGAAGATAGCACCGGCATATGCAAGCTGGTGGCAGACCGCGATACCGGGCAGCTTCTCGGTGCTCACCTCATGGGTCCACAGGCCTCTACCTTGATCCAGCAATTGATTACCGCGATGGCCTACAAGTTGGACATGCGGGAGTTCACTCGCAACCAATATTGGATCCACCCTGCGCTGCCAGAAGTAGTGGAAAATACCCTTTTGGGACTGGAGTGGAATAAGTGAACTGTTACGTGATCCTTCTCACACTCCTCCAGTTTCTTCCCAGGGTTTAGGACGTTTTCCCACTTCACGCCAAGGAAGTCCCATTCACAATTTCAGGAAATTCACCACCATAAAGGGGCCCAAATTAATTTAATCGCTGAAATTCCGGTCTTTGACGTGCAAAAGGACGGGAGTTTTACTAAATTCACTTGGGACACCGGCTCGAGCCGATACGAACACGGCTACCGCGTGTTTATGAATACCGCCTGTGTATTCAATAACACTTTGGTTTCCCAGTGCGGAAGCCTTGCAAGTACGACTTTTAAGGAATTTTGATATGCGTATCCGCAATGCAGCAATCGCTGGCGCAACCGCTCTCGCCGTTGCCTTCGGCGGCACCACCGTCGCTTCCGCTGCCGACACCGTCAACCAGAACGGCAACAACGTCACCGTAGAGCAGGCTAACCCTTCCAAGACTGGTAAAGGCCAGGCCGAGGACCAGACTCCAGAGGACTACACCCCTTCCCTGTCCTCCAAGCTTGGCCACAAGCTCGAGGGCGACAAGGCAGCTAACGGCGTTGCCATCTTTGGTTCTTCCAAGGACTTCTCCGGCCAGCCAGCATGGGCAAAGGTCTTCTACGGTGCAACCGTTGTAGCAGGCGTTGGTGCCCTGCTCGGCGGCATCATCGGCCCTGTTTACAACTTCTTCGTACACGGCCCGTCCTTCTAAGCAACAGCCACACGGCTCAATCAAAACTTCCGAAAGGTAATTTTCACAATGCGTAACTTCCGCACCGCAGCCGTTGCTGCTGCTACCGCTGTCACCGTAGCTTTCGGCGGCGTTGCCGTCGCTTCTGCAGAGTCCTCCACCGCCAACGAGAGCACCGGTTCCTCCCTGTCCTCCAGCTCCTTCACCCAGAAGGGCAAGGAGTGGGGTGCATGGACTCCGGGCGAGGACGGCAAGCCGGTCGTAACTGCAGACAACCAGGTCACCGGCGAGGACATGTTCGGCAAGGAAACCTCCGAAACCATCCCGGAGTGGGCTTCCAACTGGAAGAAGGGTGCTACCGCACTGGGCATCACCTCCGTTATCGGCGCAATCATCGGCGCTTACAACTACGCTGTTTACAACGGCATCATCCCGCAGCACATCTTGGACCCAATCTTCCGCCGCTAATTGTTAGCCGCAGATTGGCTCTAGATAGCTAGGGCTTGCACGGGCCTCGTTCTTGTAACGAGGCCCTTTTTGCTATATATAGTCGCTCCGATAGGGCAGACTGCTCCGTGGGAAGTCGGCAAGAATACAAGGCCGCCTCCACTCCCCTTCTCTGGAAATGGAGGCGACCTTCAGTTTGTTCTGAGACTAAGTACTAGTCCTCATCTGGAATGGTAAGGATTTCATTGCCGTCTTCGGTGATGACGAGGGTGTGCTCAAACTGGGCAGTGAACTTGCCGTCAGTGTTTTGGACGGTCCAGTCATCATCCCAGATCTCGTAATCCAAGGAGCCGAGGTTAATCATCGGCTCAACAGTTAGGGTCATGCCAGGCTCAAGGATGTCGCGGTACACGGTCGAGTCATGGTGTAGGACCACAAGACCGTTGTGGAAGGTTGGTCCGACGCCGTGGCCGGTGAAATCGCGCACGACGTTGTAGCCGAAGCGCTTGGCATAAGACTCAATAACGCGGCCAATGACGTTAATCTCACGGCCGGGCTTTGCGGCCTTGATGCCGCGCATGGTGGCCTCCTTGGTGCGCTCTACCAGCAGGCGGTGTTCCTCGGAGACATTACCGGCGAGGAAGGTGGCGTTATTGTCGCCGTGGACGCCGTTCTTATAAGCGGTGATATCGATATTGACGATGTCGCCATCCTCAATCACGGTGGTATCCGGGATGCCGTGGCAGACAATCTCGTTGAGGGACACGCAGCTGGACTTGGGGAAGCCGCGGTAGCCCAGCGTGGACGGGTAAGCGCCGTGGTCGCACATGTACTCGTGCGCCACGCGGTCCACGTAATCAGTGGTTACGCCCGGCTGCACGGCCTTTCCGGCCTCCTTGAGGGCGTTGGCTGCGATCTTGCAGGCCTCACGCATCTTCTCAATGACCTCTGGGGACTGGACGTAGGGCTCGCCTACGGCCTCCTGCACCTCGTCTTTCCACACGTACTCGGGGCGCTCGATGCTCTCCGGCACGGTGAGGATCGGAGTGGGCTTGCCTGGCTTTAGCTTTCCTCGATTACTCATGGTTTCCCATGGTAGTCCTCTGCGCCCATAATGCAGCAGCCGGGGTCACGAGGGCAGGCGGGGTTTCTACCCTTCGGCCGGCGGAGCCGCACCCTCGTGCGGTCCGGACCGGTAGTCATCGACCTTCTGCAAGAAGTTGCTAGTGATATTGACCGAGACATCGGAGCCGCCGCCCAAAACCACGAGGGTGGCAAAGGCGATATCGTCTTCTTCCCGGTAACCGGTAAACCAGGCGTGCGAGCCCTCGTTAATCTCGGCCTCACCGGTCTTGCCGTAAATCGTGCCGCCCGCCGCCATGCTGCGTGCGGTACCGCTAGTAACCACTTGGCGCATCATGGCGCGGACGTTATCTAGCACAGGCTTCGAAATCTGCTGCGGCTTATCGGAGGCTTTGGTTTCGTGGCCTTCGATAAGCGTGGGCGTAGGCGTCTTGCCATTGGCAACCGTTGCGGAGACAAGCGCCATGCCGAAAGGGCTAGCCAAGTCGTAACCCTGTCCATAGCCAGCTTCAGTGCGCTCGAGTGGTTCTTTGCCCTCCGGAATGGAACCGGTAATGGTAGTAAGGCCCGGTATATCGTATTCCACGCCGAAGCCAAACTTTTTGCCCATATCCTTCAACTCACCAGGCTTAAGCTTGGTGGAAATATCCGCGAAGGTAGTGTTGCACGATTGTGCAAAGGCTTGGCTGAGCGGAACGCTGCCTAGGGCGAAGGCATTGTAGTTGGTCACCACGCGGCCAAAGATATCCATGGTGCCAGGGCACGGAACGATGGTATCGGTATTAAGCCCTTGCTTTTCTACGCCGGCCGCCGCGGTGAGAATCTTGAACACCGAGCCCGGAGGGTACTGACCTTGTAAGGCTACATCGCCGTCTTCATCGGCTTTCTCGGTTTGGGCGACGGCCAAGATATCGCCATTGGAGGGCCGAATGGCTACGAGCATGGCCTGGGAATCGGCACGCTCATTGACCGCCTCCTGCGCGGCACGCTGCACGTCGTAGTCCAGACCTACCTTGATCGATGGCGCCGCATCAGGGTCGTGCTTTTCCACATCAGAGAGCGCCGCACCATTTTCATTGACCACGGAAATGGACCAGCCGGTTTGGCCATCGACCTCATCCTGAACCGCGGAACGCACGCGCGACATCAGATCGGGTGCCAGGCCACGGTCGCGGGTGACCAGAGCCGGTTCTTCATTGAGGCGCACGCCGTCTATTCCTTCCACCTTGGGGCGCACGGCCTTGGCTTGATCCTCCGTAAACATGGTGACGGAAAAGGAGCCGTCTGCATCCTCCAATTTTTTCGCCAGATCCTTGGCATCCATCTCCGCAATGGAGTCATCCTGGCGGTGGGCGGCAGCCAGTGCGCCGCTGACCTTGGAAGCGGTGGGCCGCACATCATCCAGCGAGCTGGTATCTACCACCAGCCGGTAATTCAACCCCGGGCTCATCAATTCCACCCCGTTGGAAGAAACCACGCTGGCGCGCTCTGCTTCCAGTGCGCGCAGTTCCAGGTGCTGATTTGCTCCCAGGTCGGGGTGGATAAGGCTTGGCTTCCACCGCACCGTCCACTCATCCTCAGTCTTGGTCAGCGTCATCTGCGTGTCATAGCTCAAGGTACGATCCTTGGGTAGATCCCAGGTGACCTTGTAGTTCGCCGTGGCGAGGTTCTCATCTTGGTCCACGCCTTCAAGCTCAATGTCGAGCCCCTCGGCCTGCAGGCCGGAGTAGGTGGCATCGAGGGCGGAGGTGGCGTCCGAGGGGGCGTCGGTAAGCGCGGCTAAGCCGTCATTGTTCCGGGACTCCATCCCCTGGAGGAATTCCTCCGCCACCGGTTCCGCTGAAACCGGCTTCGGCGTACAGGCAACCACGCTGGTGGAGGCGAGCGTGATAGTTGCAACCAGCGCGACCAACTTCTTCATGTCTTGGCACTCTAGCAGCGCAAGCGCCAAAAAAGACTGCCCCACACCGAAGTGCGGGGCAGTCTGCTCAAAGTGGGTGAATTACTGGGTTACGCGAACCTCAGCCTTGGCGCCTTCCACGGCTTCCATACCCTGCTCATCGGCAATGCGCATGGCCTCTTCAATGAGGGTCTCCACGATCTTGTCTTCCGGCACGGTGCGAACGACCTCGCCCTTAACAAAGATCTGACCCTTGCCATTGCCAGAAGCAACACCGAGGTCGGCATCGCGGGCCTCGCCTGGGCCGTTGACAACACAGCCCATCACGGCAACGCGCAGCGGGAACTCCATGCCGTCCAAGCCGGCGGTAACTTCTTCTGCCAGCTTGTAGACGTCCACCTGGGCGCGGCCGCAGGACGGGCAGGAGACGATTTCCAGCTTGCGCGGGCGTAGGTTGAGCGACTGCAGAATCTGGTCGCCCACCTTGATTTCCTCTACCGGCGGAGCGGACAGGGACACGCGAATGGTATCGCCAATGCCTTCTGCCAGCAGTGCGCCGAAGGCCACGGAAGACTTGATGGTGCCCATGAACTTCGGACCAGCCTCGGTCACGCCGAGGTGCAGCGGGTAATCAGTCTTTTCCGCCAGCTGGCGGTAGGCCTCCACCATCAAAACCGGATCGGAGTGCTTAACGGAAATAGCGATATCGCCATAACCGTGCTCCTCAAAGAGGCCAGCCTCCCAAATCGCGGACTCTACTAGCGCCTCCGGGGTGGCCTTGCCGTATTTTTCCAGCAGGCGCTTGTCCAAGGATCCACCATTCACGCCGATACGGATGGGAATGCCGGCATCGCCTGCAGCCTTAGCAACTTCCTTCACGCGGCCATCAAACTCGCGGATATTGCCCGGGTTCACGCGGACGGCGGCACAGCCGGCATCGATGGCCTGGAAGATGTACTTCGGCTGGAAGTGGATATCCGCAATCACCGGGATCGGAGACTTCTTGGCAATGGCCGGAAGTGCCTCCGCGTCGATGGGCTTAGGGCAAGCCACGCGCACGATATCGCAGCCGGAAGCGGTCAGCTGTGCGATCTGCTGCAGCGTGCCGTTGATGTCGTGCGTCTTGGTATTGGTCATTGACTGCACCGAGATGGGCGAGTCAGAGCCGACGCCGACCGGGCCCACCTGCAGCTGACGAGTCTTGCGGCGCGGGTGCAGGACTGGTGGTGGGCCGTCTGGGATTCCTAGACCGATGGGGGTCGACATGAATTCTCCTTGTTGAAGCACAGTAAATACATACGGTGGGTGATTAACGCCCCCACTCTAGCACTGCTTGCTTTATGCCTGAAGTGCACGCAGCGGGGGCTGCGGCGGCTAGCCAAATAGCCGAATGGGGTTGACCACATCGGCGACGATCACGATGGCCCCAACACCCATCAGCAGCGCGGCCATGACATAGGTCACCGGCATCAACTTGGTGTAATCGGCCGGCCCCAGCGCGGGCTTGCCCGCCAGTGTGCGGATGCCATCGCGCAGCTTTTCATAAATGATGACGGCGATATGTCCGCCGTCGAAAGGCGGCAGCGGAATCAGGTTAAAGAGCGCGAGGAAGAAATTCAGGGTGGCCAGCATCATAAAGAACATCGACCACAGGGAGCGCTCCGCCAATTCGCCGCCCACGCGAGAAGCGCCGACGACAGACATCGGGCCATCGGCCTCGCGTTCGTGGCCAAAGATGGAGGCCACCACACCCGGAATTTTGCCCGGGAATTGCTTCAGCCCGTCGATCGTTGCGCTCAGTGAGTAGGTGCTAAAGCGCCAGGTTGCCGGCAGGGCGTCGACGGCGCCGTGCTTTTCGACGACATCGATAAGCTGATTGCTCAGCCCGATTGAACCAGCATCCACTAGCTCGCCGTCGTGGTTCAATCGCTTGACCGTATCGAGGTGAACCGGGAAGTCCTTTTCTTCCCCACCGCGCTCAACCGTCAGCGTGATGGTCTCGCCGGGGCGCTGCATTATCTCATCGCGCAGCTGGGCAAAAGAATCCAGCTTCTGGCCATCGAGGGCCACGACGATATCGCCCTCCTGCACGCCGGCCTTTCCAGCGGGGCCTTCACCCGTGCACTTTTCCAGTTCTTGGTTCGGCTTTTGATTGGCCGAGCAGGTCACCTCGCCCACGCGCGGGCGCACGTCAGCATCCGGGTTGGGCAGGCCGGCCGTCATCGCCACAAAGTAGAGGATGACAAAGCCCAAAATCAGGTTGACACCGATGCCGCCGGCCATCACGATTATGCGCTGCCACCACGGCTTTTTATACATCGCATGGGGCTCTTCTTCCTCGGTGAGGAATTCATCCTGGGCGGTCATGCCAGCAATATCGCAAAACCCGCCCACTGGGAAGGCCGCAAGTCCATATTCGGTGTGGCCCTTCCGGAAGGAAAATAGGCGCGGCCCAAAGCCAATAAAATAGCGGCGCACGCGCATGCCAAAGGCGCGCGCGGTGAGCATATGGCCTGCTTCGTGCAGCGCTACGGTGAGCCCGATGCCAAGGGCGAAAAACACAATGCCCAGCAAGTTTGCCATGGTGTGAAAGCTTTCTAGTCAGCCAGCGAGTCAATCAGCGCATTCGCGCGCCTGCGCGCCTCGCTTTCTACCGCGAGGATTTCATCGAGGCTAGAGACTACACCAGCAAACTCGGATGCGGAATCAAGGATCGTACCCACGACGTCCACGATCTCCGGGAAATGGATGCGCCCGGACAAGAACGCGGCCGCCGCCTCCTCATTGGCGGCGTTGTAGATGACCCCTGTTCCCTCGGCCGCGGCCCGGCGGGCGAGGTTGACGGCGGGAAAGGCGGCATCGTCAAGCGGCTCAAAACGCCAATCATGTGCCTGCGCAAAGTCCAAGGCCGGCTGGGCACCTGGGACGCGGTGCGGCCAATTCAACGCCAGCGAAATGGGCAGCTTCATCGACGGCGGCGAGACCTGAGCAATCGTGCAGCCGTCCTTGAAGGTGGCCATGGAGTGAATGATGGACTGCGGGTGCACGGTGACGTCGATGCGCTCCGGGGCGATGTCAAAGAGCAGCGTTGCTTCAATAAGCTCCAGGCCCTTGTTAATGAGGGTGGCAGAGTTGAGGGTATTCATCTGCCCCATGGACCACGTAGGATGCTGCGCTGCCTGCTCAGGGGTCACGTCCCACATCTCTTCGCGCGACCAACCGCGGAAGGGGCCACCAGAGGCGGTAAGGACGAGCTTATCCAGCTCCCCCTCCTCGCCGGCACGCAGGCACTGCGCCATGGCGGAATGTTCCGAGTCAACAGGGATAATCTGGCCGGGGCGCGCCTTCTGCGTAACCAGCGTGCCGCCCGCGACGAGGGATTCCTTATTGGCCAAGGCTAAGTACTCGCCCATCTCCAAGGTGGCCAAGGTGGCCTTGAGCCCCAAAGAACCCACCAAAGCATTGAGTACCGTATCGGCCGGGGTCGAGCGCACTAGGTGCTCGGCGGCGTCGGCGCCACTCAAAACCGAACCGCCTAAAGCGGCCGACACCTCGGCCGCGGCGGCCTCATTGGCCACGGCAACGTGGTCAAACGAAAGGTTGAGGCTACGGGCTTGTTCGATGATGAGCTGCGGGTTGGAGCCACCCGCAGCGATTCCCACGACGTCGAATTTATCGGGATTATCCGCAATGACTTCCAGAGCCTGCGTGCCGATTGAACCGGTGGAACCAAGAATGAGTATTCGCTGAGTAGTCACGCTTCCACCCTAGCGCCCACCACCATTGGGCGGGCGCGGCAGGTACGCCGCACTGCAACGGGGGTGTTTAATCGCCATCTAAGGTGCGATGTTTTAGAATGTGTAGCAGACAAATGGCATTGGTGTGCCCGCATGCCCATCGCACAGACGGACACACGCAGAAGCGAAGGAGAGCAAGTGTCTTCCCACAAGCCGGTACCGCAGGTATTTGACGGTGTTTCTACTGAGGACGTCCCATCCGCAGGATTCGGTTGGTCCCGCATCAGCCGCTCTGGCGTACAGATCGCCGGTTGGATCTCTGTCCTGTTCCTGCTTGCCTACAACTTTGGTAACCACAAGGGCCACGTTGAGACCATCTGGCTCATTGCCTTGGCTATCTTGATCGCCGTTGGCCTGCTCATCCACGCTTTCCAGCCTAAGTTGCACCAGGTCCGCACCGTGACCGCCCGCAACCAGCCGGTGGGCCACCAGGAGCCGGACTGGGTCTACGACCAGAAGACCAACACCGGCGTATACGCCGAGCTGACCGATTCCCAGCTGCGCGCGCTCAACATTGAGCCTTCCCGCGTTTCTCACCTGCGCGTTGAGCCAGGCACCAACAACGCCACCCCGGTTTCCTCCGGCAAGTACACGCTCTAAGCTTTTAGTACGCTTTAGCTACTGCCGCCCTTCCCCGCGAAGGTCGGCGGTTTCTTTATGCCTCCGCTTGGCGACGCCCCTCCTCCTCACCAACACATCCTGTCGTTTAGGCCCCACTCCCAGCCCCCACGGCCTCAACCGCGACCCCGAGAGGGCCGCAATGCGGCCACTGTCGCGGGGGCCGGAGGATTAAGACACCCAGTGCCCCACCTTGGCGTAAATCTCAGGCAGGGAGTTGTCCACGCGTTTTCCGCTTACCCGGAGGGCAACGATATAACACGCAACTGGAACCGCGATGACGAGGATAAACCCCAGCGCAACCAGTACCATATTCGAGCCGTAGCCGATGGCCATTGGAATGACGCCAGGGATAATCGGCGTCCAGCCAATAAACAAATTCAAAATGGCGCTTAAGAAGGCACCGGCCGAGTAGCCGGATTTATCTGCCCACATACTGCCACCGGGCCGCGCGGTGGCAAAGGGATTAAAGGTGGATAGCAGCAATGACAATCCTGCAGAAGAAATGAAAATTCCCAGTGCGACCACCATCAAGCACCCGGTGAGCGCTTTGTCGGCGCTCACCGCGAAAAGCACCGCCGCCGAGAGGACGAAAGTTATGGCTGTGGGCGCCAAGTGCGCCCAGTGCCGCGCGTAGAGAAACGTGCGCGGACGAACTGGTGCGGCCATCTTTACCCACAGGCTTGGACCGTCATAGCCAAAATCATTTGTGGCTACAATTCCGCCGAAGAGTCCCAGAAATAGCACTCCTATAGAAGGCATGACGGAATCAGTAGTAAAGCCCTGAATGATAAAGACGATTGCCAAAATCGGCTGCATGATGATGGTTCCGATAAGGCGGGAGTCACGGAAGATGTAGCGCAGCGAGCGGGTAAATTCCATCGCAGCTGGTCCGCGATAGGAAAAGGAGCCCAAGGAAAAGCGACTTATCCCTTTGTCCTTTTCGCGGCGTTGGTGCTTCGGAGACAAGAGTGCGCGGCGCTCGAATTGCAAGCGCAGCAACCGGTGCCACGCCCACACGGCTGCGCCCAGCGACGCCGCGGCGATGAGAAACTGCAAGAAGGCTACTACTGGTTCGCCTTGGGCGAGCGCGAGCGCCCAGCCCACCGGTGCGCCAACGGGCGTCCACGCCAGACCCTCGCCCACAGATCCCAATGGGAAGTCAGAGCCAGCAAGGGATGCAAGCCGATTAGAACCAAAGATGAGCAAGAACACCGCCAGCGCACCCAAAACTTTGAGGGTGGTCGAGCTTAGCTCCGCGACAGTAACCCCGACATAGACCGCGAGGTCCACTAAAACCAGCGTCAGTACTAGGGCAAAGAGCATGCTCAGGCAGAAGGGCACGATGAACAATGCCTTGCCATTGGCCGCCAAAATCACGCTTCCCGCCACCGCATAGGCAATGGAGAGCAAGACAGATACTGGAACGCGCAGATTGAGTACTGAGGCAATAGCTAGTGCCGGCGTGATGTCTTTTAACCGCACCGGCAACGCGGAAAGCTCACGGGCAGAAAGCTGATTCTCTCCGCTGGGCATGATGAGGGTGATAACGATAAAGGCAAGCGTGCCTACAGCAGGGGCCACGGTAAGGGCTTGCACGTTCCCAGTTCCGATGGAGATATCTGCCGCGGCAAGAGCGCCCAGCGACGCAAGGCCGATGAGTCCGTAGAGCAAGAGACAGATAGGGATCATGACCGCAGCGGCATTCGCCTTGAGATTGCGGACCCACAGTGTGCGGTGCAGCTTGAGGAGCGTCGAAGTCATTGAACCTACGCCTCCCCGTCCCCACGCTGCGGCTCGCCGCCTTCACGACGCAGCCAATCGAAAGAGCCCGCATCAAAATCACTCCCACCGGCAAAGTGGATGAAGGCATCCGTCAGGCTGCCACCTTGGCGCACCTCCTCCACATGGCCAGCAGATAGCACCTGTCCTCCCGCGATAATGGCTACATGATCACACAAGCCCTCCACCAATTGCATGACGTGTGAAGACAGGATTACGGTGCCACCGCGGGCGGCATAGGCGCGCAAGAGCTCCTGAATGAGCTGGCCGGAGACTGGGTCCACCGCTTCCAAAGGCTCGTCGAGGATCACTACCTCTGGGTTATGCAGGAGCGCACCTGCCAAAAGGATCTTCTTAGTCATGCCGGCGGAATAGTCCGCGATGGGTTTATCGGCGGCGTCGGCAAGCTGCAAGGCGTCCAGCAGCTGTGCGCTGCGGTGCTCCACCTCGGCTTGGTTCATGCTGCGCAAAGCGCCGAGATAGAACAGGTACTCCGGACCAGACAAACGGTCAAAGACGGGAGCGCCATCAATGAGCAGGCCCATCGCCGCCTTGGCCGCAATCGGTTCCTGCCACGTATTGTGCCCAGCGATGAACGCCTCACCGCTATCTGGGCGCAGCAGACCGCACGCCATGGTCAGCATGGTAGTCTTGCCAGCGCCATTAGGTCCAACGATGCCATAAATAGAGCCCCGCGGGATGTCGAGGCTCAAATTCGACACCGCGGGGCGTCCAGCGAAAGATTTATTCAGACCGCGCACGGCAAAGGCCTGCGCGGTGGGGTCATCTGCAAGCGGCGGATAATTCGGAATAATCATATCCGCCAATGTTATCAGTTAGGCGGACTTATCTTCCCGTTCATCCGCTGCGAGCTGACCACACGCTGCCGCAATCTCATCGCCCTTGGTATCGCGCACCGTGCAAGGAACGCCTTGGGCCTGTACGCGGCGCACGAACTCGTCTTGGCGGTCCTGCGGGGCTGCATCCCACTCCGAGCCCGGCGTGGGGTTCAGCGGAATGACATTGACGTGAACCTTGGAGCCCAGCTTCTGATGCAGCTTGCGGCCCAGCATATCCGCGCGGAAATCCTGGTCATTTTTATCACGAATCAGGGCATACTCAATGGACACGCGGCGAGCAGACTTATCCGCGTAATAACGCGCAGCATCGAGCACCTCATCGACGGACCAGCGGTTATTGACCGGCACGAGGCCATCGCGCAGCTCGTCATCCGGAGTGTGCAAGGAAACGGCGAGCGTGCAGGCCAAATCCTCGTCCGCCAGCTTACGGATTGCCGGAGCCAAGCCCACCGTAGACACGGTCACGTTGCGCTGGGAAAGACCAAAGCCGGCACCATCCTGGCCGGTAATCTGACGCACGGCCTGCACCACGCGCTTGTAGTTGGCCAGTGGCTCACCCATGCCCATGAAGACCACGTTGGACAGGCGGCCACCTTCTGCTGCCATCGCGGCTGCAGCATGGCGGAACTGCTCAACGATCTCGCCCGTGGACAAGTTGCGGTCTAGACCGCCCTGGCCGGTAGCGCAGAACGGGCAGGCCATACCGCAGCCGGCTTGGGAAGAAATACACAACGTGGCGCGTCCTGGGTAGCGCATCAGAACCGACTCCAGCAGCGTGCCATCATGCAAACGCCACAGGGACTTAGTGGTCTCGCCGTCATCCGTGGAAGTAGTCCGGATAGGCTGCATGAGCTCAGGGAAGAAGGCTTCCTTAACTGCTTCACGCTTGCCGGCGGGGATATCGGTCATATCCTCTACATTGTCGGTATAGTGCTCGTAATAGTGCTTAGCCAGCTGCTTTGCGCGGAATTTAGGCAGGCCAATTTCTGCGAGCTTGTCAATACGCTCGGTTTCGGTCAGGTCCGCGAAGTGCTTAGGGGGAAGTCCGCGGCGCGGGGCGGAGAAGTTAAGTTTCACTGGTTGAGCCATAGTGTTGCCCATCTTTCCACGGTCTGCGTGGGTTTTTCCAATTGAAAGCCATGCCAAGTGGCATAATCGACAGGTTTAAAGAAATAATGGATGCATGACAAATCCGAATTACCCCGCAGATGACTTTTCTTCTTCCGACGCAGACCTCTCCTCGACGGAGCTGAACACTTCTGCACCGGAGACCGATTCTAGCCTAGAGCCGACGGTCTCTGACTCTACTTCTCACTCCACCCAGCCTTCCGGCAAGGCGAAGGGATCTTTCGCAGCCAGCACTTGGATCGCGCTCATCGTAGATTTCCTGCTGCTGATTGTCCTCATTGTTTTCATCATGCAAAACCAGCACGAGGTTCCCATGAACTTCCTGGGCTGGTCCGGTGAGTTCCCTGCCGGAATTGCTTTCCTCATCTTCGCCATTGGCGGAGCACTCATCATGGCTCTGGTGGGTGGCTGGCGCATGTTTGAGTTGCGCCGCCAACTGCGCAAACAGGCTCAGCAGGTATAAGTCTCAACAAGCCGCCTCTCCCCCTTTCCTGCCTTCTTAAGAAGGACTCTTGGGAAGAGGCGACTTTTGCGTACCCGCTGCTTCTATGGCGTAAACGTTGCCAGGAAGCTAATGGCCACCCAGGTGACCATGGCGGAAGGCAGCATGCCATCCAGGCGGTCCATCAGTCCACCGTGGCCTGGCAGCAAGGCCGACATATCCTTGATTCCCAGCTCACGCTTAAACTGTGATTCCACTAAGTCGCCCAAGGTGGCACAAATGACAAGGCCAAGCCCCATTAGGCCGCCCACCCAGGCATCGTGATGGAGCAGGAACTTCACGGTAAGCGCGCCGGTGACCACGCCAAAAAGGATGGACCCGGCAAAGCCCTCCCACGATTTCTTGGGGCTTACTGCAGGGGCCATGGGATGCGAGCCAAACATCACGCCAGCGATATAGCCACCAGTATCGGAGGCCACCACGCACAACATGAAGACGACGATGGAAGCGGCACCACTGGCAAACGGGGTCGATACCAGCGACAGCATTGCTGCGAAGGTGGCAAAAAGCGGAATCCATGTCAGCACAAAAATGCCGACGGACATATCCCGCAGGTAGTTAATTGGCGGGCGATGGCGACCATTATGGAAGAGGCGACCAAACATGAGCGCCAGCACAGCGGTGACATAGACCGCAACAAGGCCGGGCGCGCCCAGTGGCCACGAGACCCACACCATGGCTTGGCCCAAAATAATGAGCAGCGTGCGCGGAATATAGTAGGAATGCTCCCGCAGGCGGCTGAGCACCTCCCACATGGCAACGCCAACTGCAAGGGCGACGACCGCGTACCACGCGAGCGGGCCGGCCCATACGGCGAGCACGACAAGTGCGCCGAGGCCTACGCCAACGCCGATAGCGGCCGGCAAATCGCGGCCTGCGCCATTCTTCGGCTGAGGCAATCGGCGGTTTATGGCGTCACTCACCGTGACCGGCTCCTTTCGCTGCTTCTTTCGCGCCCCCTCGCTAACGTTCACTGCTCGCCCTCCCCTACTCCAGACTTCGGAGCTGTAGGCCGCGGAACAGAAAAAGCGCCGCCGGCCGGGGACGGGCACGGCGGCAATGACGGGAGGTGCTAGACCTCCATCAGCTCGTTTTCCTTGTTTTCTACCAGCTTGTCCACCTGCTCGATGTAGCCGGAAGTAATCTTTTCCATTTCCTTTTCCGCTGCGATGACCTCGTCCTCGCCGGCGTCGCCGTCCTTCTGCAGCTTCTTCAACTGCTCCATGGCCTTGCGGCGGATATTACGGATAGCAATCTTGCCGTCCTCGCCCTTGCTCTTGGCCAGCTTCACCATTTCCTTACGGCGCTCCTCCGTGAGCTGCGGAACGGTCACGCGCAGAACCTGACCATCGTTGGTGGGATTCACGCCCAAATCCGAGTTGCGGATGGAGTTTTCAATCTCATGAATCATGGACTGCTCATAAGGCTTGATGAGCAGCATGCGCGGCTCCGGTACGGAAATGGTAGCCATCTGGGTAATCGGAGTAGGTACACCGTAGTATTCGGCTACCAAGCCGTTGAACATGGTGGGGTTCGCGCGGCCGGTACGAATGGTCACCAGCTGCTCGCGGGTGTGCTCGACGGAAGCGGTCATGTGCTCTTCTGCTTCGAGCTGAATCTCATCGATCATGAGGTTAAATCATCCTTAAACGAATAGGGGTGGCTGTATAAAAAGGTAGCAGGTTCGCGGTCCTTACAGTATTAGGACTGCACCAGCGTGCCGATAACTTCGCCGCCTGCGGCGCGGGCGATATTGCCCTCCTCCAGCAGGTTAAAGACCAAAATCGGCATATCATTGTCCATGCAAAGGCTAAAGGCCGTGGCATCTGCAACCTTGAGGCCCTTTTCAATGACCTCACGCGGAGTGATTTCGGAGTACAGTTCCGCATCCGGGTTGGTGCGTGGGTCATCGGAGTAGACGCCGTCGACTGCCTTGGCCAAGAAAAGGACCTCGGCGCCAATTTCCAGGGCGCGCTGCGCGGCAGTGGTATCCGTGGAGAAGTACGGCATGCCCATGCCGGCGCCAAAGATAACCACGCGACCCTTTTCCAGGTGGCGGTCAGCGCGCAGCGGCAGGTACGGCTCGGCAATCTGCGCCATGTTGATGGAGGTCTGCACGCGGCAGTCGACGCCTTGCTGCTTGAGGAAGTCCTGCAATGCAAGGGAATTCATTACCGTGCCCAGCATGCCCATGTAGTCCGAGCGAGCACGGTCCATGCCGCGCTGGGAAAGCTCCGCGCCGCGGAAGAAGTTTCCGCCGCCGATAACCACTGCAATTTCGATTCCCTGGCGGGAGACCTCGGCGATTTGGCGGGCTACGTTTTCAACCACATCTGGGTCGATGCCGACCTTGCCGCCGCCGAACATCTCACCGCCCAGCTTCAGCATTACTCGCTTGTATCCGGTTCGCTTAATATCTGCGGCAGTCACGCCTACTTCGTCTCCTTAACGCGGGGCAGTTTCAATCTCCGCCCTATCTTACCCATATATCTTTCGCATCCTCACACCGCCCGCCGGTGCAGGCCAGTAGGCAATTGCGACGTGCCGGTCCCTTTCCTGCGGATTGTCCATCCGCACGAGTCGGCACGGTGAGCGCACAACAAAGCCCACGAAGGATAGTCCTTCGTGGGCTAGTTGTTAAAGCGCGGTGGGCTTAAGCGCCAACCTCGTAGCGAACGAAGCCGGTGATGGTGGTGCCAGCTTCTTCAGCAACCTGCTTTACGGTCTTCTTGTTATCAGACAGGGAAGCCTGCTCAAGCAGAACGATGGACTTGAAGAAGCCGTTCAGGCGGCCTTCCACGATCTTCGGCAGGGCTGCCTCTGGCTTGCCCTCCTCACGAGTGGTGGCCTCAGCGATCTCGCGCTCCTTTTCGACGATCTCTGCAGGAACGTCCTCGCGGGTGAGGTACTCAGCGTTCATTGCAGCAATCTGCAGGGCTGCAGCGTGAGCGCCTTCCTCGCTGCCCTCGTAGGAAACCAGAACGCCCACTGCCGGCGGCAGGTCAGCGGAACGCTGGTGCAGGTAAACGGCAACGTTGTCGCCCTCTACGGTAACTGCACGGCGTGCCTGCAGCTTCTCACCGGTCTTTGCGGACTCCTCGTCCACGACCTCGGAGACCTTCTTGCCGTCGATCTCAATGTTGTTGAGCTCGTCAGCGGAGTTTGCCTTGGCCTCAGCAGCAGCGTCAGCAATCTTGGCTGCGAAGGTCTTGAAAGCCTCGTTCTTAGCAACGAAGTCGGTCTCACAGTTGATCTCGACCATGGTGTTGCCGGAAACGGCGATGAGACCCTCGGTAGCCTCACGGTCAGCGCGCTTGGAGACGTTCTTAGCGCCCTTAATGCGCAGGTACTCAACGGCCTTGTCGTAGTCGCCGTTGGACTCTTCCAGAGCCTTCTTGCAATCGAGCATGCCGGAGCCGGTAGCTTCGCGCAGTGCCTTGACGTCTGCAGCAGTGTAGTTCGCCATAGTTGGGGCGATCCTCCTTGAAAATCAAACAGTGTTCGTTCAAACAGCGTAGTCGACGCGGTGAAATCGCGCCGCTTTAGGGTGGCAGAAACCACCCCTTTCCCACCTCTGCATAAAGGTGGAGCTGGCTTCAGCAGAACCCAGCATAGATAAAACCAACCCCCGCCGCCGTTAAAGCACGGTGGCGGGGGTTGGTAAACAGCCTTGGGTAGGAATTACTCCCTTGCTGCCCCACACCAAAAGTGCGTGGGGTATTCAGTTAAACGCAGGTGAGGAAAATTCCTAGCGAGAAGTTAAGACTACTTCTCGGCCTTGTCTGCGGATGCTTCCTCAGACTTTTCCGCAGAAGCCGGGTCGGAAGCTGCGGCAGCTGCCTCAGCGTCACGCTTTTCCTTCTCAGCGGAGTCGCCGGCAGCTTCCTTAGCTGCAGCTAGCTGACGCTCCTCACGAGCCTTCTTGCCTTCCTCAACAGCGGAGGCAACGATGCCGGAGAGCAGCTTGGTGGAGCGGATGGCGTCGTCGTTGCCCGGGATCGGGAAGTCAACGTCGTCCGGGTCGCAGTTGGTGTCCAGGATGGCAACAACTGGGATGTTCAGCTTGTGAGCTTCCTTGACCGCGATGTGCTCCTTGTTGGTGTCAACAATCCACAGTGCGGACGGGGTCTTGGCCATATCGGAGATGCCACCCAGAACGCGCTCGAGCTTGGCGCGCTCACGGTTGAGCATGAGAACTTCCTTCTTGGTGCGGCCCTTGTAGCCGTCCTCACGCTCGTCCATTGCCTGAAGCTCCTTCATGCGCTTCAGACGCTTGGAAACGGTCTGGAAGTTGGTGAGCATGCCGCCCAACCAGCGGTGGTTGACGTAAGGCATACCGACGCGGGTTGCTTCCTCAGCAACTGCTTCCTGAGCCTGCTTCTTGGTACCAACGAACAGGATGGTGCCGCCGTGTGCAACGGTTTCCTTGACGAACTCGTAAGCCTCGTCAATGTAGGTCAGCGTCTGCTGCAGGTCGATGATGTAGATGCCGTTACGGTCAGTGAAGATGAAACGACGCATCTTCGGATTCCAGCGACGGGTCTGGTGGCCAAAGTGCACACCAGCGTCGAGGAGCTCGCGCATGGTTACAACTGCCATGATTCGCTCGCTTTCTTTTATCTTGTCTTTCGGTTTTCCAATTGTGCGGTGTTTTATTCCGCACCCTAGCAACGAAGGCCCCGCTGACACCTTGTTTCCAAGGACCACGTCAACCGTCAGGCTGTCTCTTCCTTCCAGCAGGAAGCGACAACTTCGCCGCGCGTAGTCAATGCCTCCACGAGGTGGACACACTGCTGCCACAAAGAATAATCCCCTTACGCTGGTTTTTCCAAACCGAAGTCAGCTTATCCACAACTTCGCCGCAGCCACTTTGCCTCAATCGTCACAATCGACTCAATCACATCATGCAACCCAAGTTGTCCACAACTAAAGGAGAACTCACTTCCCAACCGCTTGCCTCCGGCGGACACTGTGCCCATGAATCAGTTTCTTTCCTCCTCCACATTTCCCGCTTGCCGACGCCCCACCTTCCTCCCCGCCGCTTTCCTCACCCTTCTTTCGCTTCTTATTCTGTGTTGCCCACCGGCCACAGCCTATGTCGACCCCGCCTCCGGCAAACCTAGCCCAGCGCGGGTACTGCGTGGATTCGATGCCCCCGAACAAAAGTGGAGCCCTGGCCACCGCGGCGTCGACATGGCCCTATCGGTGGGCTCGCCGGTGGTAGCCGCCGAAGACGGCAAGGTCGCCTTTGTGGGCACGGTTGCTGGCAAACCAGTTGTCTCCATAGCCCACGCGGATGGAGTGAGAACGACGTATCAGCCCGTACACGGCTCCGTAAAGCAGGGCCAAGAAGTCCGCGAGGGCCAAGTTATTGGCCGTTTAGGCAATCCCGTCGATGGCTATCCCGGACTGCACTGGGGCGCACTTATCGCAAAAGATTCCTACATCGATCCTTTAACCCTGCTGGACATGCCGGTGATTCGACTCAAACCGCTTTAGGCTCGGGGATGGGCTTGATCGTATACGCGCTGCAAGCGCTGCGCGGACACGTGGGTATAAATCTGCGTGGTATTAAGCGAGGAGTGCCCCAGCAGTTCTTGCACTACGCGCAAATCCGCCCCGCCTTCCAATAGGTGGGTCGCGGCAGAGTGGCGCACCCCGTGCGGGGTAAGCCCCTGTGTACCAGTGACTTTGGCGGCCTTTTCTACAATGCGGCGCACCTGGCGCTGATCGATGCGTCCTCCCCTGCTGCCAACAAAAACCGCTTCAGTACCGGCCGCAGCGATTTCTCCACGGCCTTTGTCAATCCACTGCTTTAAGGCGTCTTCCGCTGCGTGCCCGAAAGGCACTACGCGCTGCTTATTGCCCTTACCGGTGACGTGCAAGGTACCACGTTGAAAATCAATATCGCCTAGGTCCAGCCGGACCAACTCCGCCACGCGCATACCGGAGGCATAGAGCAACTCCAAGATGGCGCTATCGCGAAGGAAGTGGACTTCATCTGCAGAGACCGCATTGCCCATAAGCTCGCCGGCCTGCTCCGGAGCGAGAACCGTGGGAAGATGACGACCCACTTTAGGAGTTACCAGGCGGGCAGCAACATCTCGCTTCAGGTGCCCTTCGCGCACTGCCCAAGTAGAAAATCCCTTCGCTGCCGCAGTGCGCCGTGCCAGGGTGGAACGCGATTTTCCTTCCGCAACAGCCTCTGCCAACCATTGGCGCAGGCTGTTGAGGTCAAACTCCGCGAAGGTAGGCACGCTGCGTGCAAGGTCGCGCAAGTCGGAGCGATACCCGCGCACCGTCGCTTCTGCGCGGCCTTTGACATGTAGTTGGAAATCCGCGAAGTCCTCAATGGCCTCAGCCATCTGCCCCTCAACTTTCGGAGTCTTCGCGGACTTTCCATCTTCACTCATGCCACAGCAGTGTACTCGCCATACGCAGGTGTCATTTATTCCGTTTCCCGGCGCGCCCAGGTATTGCCATGCCGGACGACAACGCACATCTTTTCCAGTGCCAGTAGTAAGTGAACTGTCAGCGGTAAACGGAATCCCGCTTCGCGGGCAATGTCCTCTGCCGTTGCTTTCTCCTGTCCTAGCGGTGGCGTCGCGTCAAAGACGCGCAACTCATTGCGGGAGAGGCGTTGGGTCATGGTTGCCGCAAAATTGATTTCGTACTGTGCGCCTGGGTCCACTTCCCCGGCGCGACTTACTAGAGCGCGAATTTCATCAGCACTGGTAACCAACTGTGCGCGGCCTTCTTGAATGCGCTGATGGCAGCCCAACGAACCGCTAGTAGTTATTGGTCCCGGCACCGCCATCGCAACACGCCCAAGCGCCTCTGCCCAGTTAAGGGTGTTTAATGCACCAGATCGAAACGCGGCCTCCATAACTACTGTGCCGTGGCTCAGCGCTGCCACTAGGCGGTTCCGCGTTAGGAACCGGTGGCGCTTCGGTGCGGTTTCCGGCGCGAATTCAGAAACGATGCAGCCGTTATCTGCAATCTTGGCAAATAGGTTGGCATTGCGGGCTGGGTAGTCCCTATCGATACCACACGCTGCTATGGCTACCGTGCGCCCGTTGTTGTGCAGGGCGGTTTCGTGCGCGACGGTATCCACTCCCAGCGCGCCGCCGGATATTGGAGTCCATTCATGCTGAACCAATCCGGACACGACGTTGTGGGTGGCCTGCCAGCCATAGCGAGAAATGGCACGAGTACCGACGATGGCCACAGCTTGAGCAACCTCTGCCTGCAATGGCGCACCGCGCACCCACAGGCTATGCGGTGGCAATGCTTGGTCATCAAAAGTAGCTGGAGCCTCCCCGCTGTGCTGATAGAAGCCGAATGCAGAGTCAAACTCCTCTGTAGGCCACTCTGGGCTTTCTGCCGTAATGAGCCGAGCCCCGACCCTTTCGGCTGCCGCCATATCTTCGGCTTGCCGCAACCAGTCATAGCGAGAGGCCGTGCGGGCCAAAAGCGGGCCAATCCAGTCGGCGCGATTGTAGATTCCGTGGGCGATTTCCTCAGCTGGATACTGCGTAAGCAAGGCCTGCAACGCCGCAGAGGGACCTTCCACCACTCGGTTGAGGTATACCCAGGTGGTATAAGGAGTAGAGAGATCAAGTTCGCTCATGCTGCGAGCCTCCCTACATTAATTGAGCCGCGCAGATCGAGCGCGCGCCCTATTTCGTCCAGGTCCGGCTGCGCCTTTCCTGCTAGATCCGCCAGGGTCCAGGAGAGCTTCAATACGCGGTCCACTCCGCGCTGGGATATTTCGCCATCTGCCAAATATGCGGACAGCATGACCATAGCGGCTTCTGCAGCCGGCCTCTTTCGGCGCAAATAGGACGAAGGCACTTCCCCATTGGTGCGCGCGGTGATGCCATCCGCCCACCAGCGCGCGGCGGCACGTTCACGGGCAGCGGCGACGCGCTCGGCGATAACTGCGGATTCCTCTTCTCCCTCCGCGTTAATAGTTGCCGCCTGCCCCGTTAGCGTGACCACCATATCCAGACGGTCTCGCAGCGGACCGGAGAGGTTGGATAGGTAGTTCATGCGCTCGTGCGGATTGCACCTGCACTTGGATGGATCTTCGGCCGCACACCTGCACGGATTTGCTGCCATGACCAATTGGAAGCGAGCAGGATAAGTTACCTCGCGGCGCGAGCGCGCCAACCGCACGTGTCCTTCCTCCAGCGGTGCACGCAGACCATCGAGTACCGGCGCGGCTACTTCACTGGCTTCGTCAAGAAAGAGCACACCATTGTGAGCCAAGCTCACCGCACCGGGGCGGGGATGACCAGAACCGCCACCAAGTAATGCGGCCCGAGTTACCGAGGCATGCGGGGCGATGAACGGGGCGCGCTCGATAACCTCACCTGGGGTCCCGGTCAGCGAATGAATTGCAGTGGTTTCGACCTGCTGGTCCGGGGTAAGGGTAGGCAGAATGGTGGGCAGACGCGAGGCGATCATGGATTTTCCTGACCCAGGCGGCCCAATCATCATCAGGTGGTGGCCGCCGGCGGCCGCAACCTCGGCAGCCCATTTCGCATTGGATTGACCAGCAATATCGCTAAAGTCGAGGCGCGATGCCGCCGCTGGCGTGGGGTTGAGGGAACCCGAAAAACTTCCAGCTTGCGGCAGCCCACGATTACCGCAGGCCCAGCCGAAAGCCTCCTTCAACGACGAAGCAACCAGTACGTCCATGTCCGGCACCAAAGTCGCCTCGGCGGCATTGCCAGGCGGAACAATAAGAGTTGTTATTCCTTGTTCCCGTGCGGCCAGAAGAGCGGGGATGATGCCTGCTACAGGCCGAACGGAGCCGTCGAGTCCGAGCTCGCCTAGGACCAAGGTGCGCTGGAGGCGTTGGGCGGGCGAGGGAGTACTGCCAAAAGACGGGAAGTCGGCCTCCGACTGTGCCGCGAGGATCGCAAGCGCTATGGGTAGGTCAAAGTGGGACCCGGATTTGGGAAGCGAAGCCGGGGACATGGAGACCACCACTTTGGTCTTCGGCCAGGGCAGATGGGAATTAAAGGCTGCGGTCTTGATTCGGTCCCGGGATTCGGAGATTGCGGTATCCGTCTGGCCTACAACGTGTATGCCTGGCAGTCCGTGGCCAACGTTCGCCTCCACGTCAACCAACTGAGCAAGGACTCCATTGAGGGACATGGTCAAACAATTACCTAGAGCCATCTTCGACCCCCTTGAAGTGCTCCAGCGCAAACCCCTGCCCCCGCGCGACCAAGGCAATGACGTCGAATCGCACCTCAGACAGTGGCCTTCCGTCGAGCCACTGCGCCGCGGCTTTGCGCAGGCGCGCGAGCTTCTGCGGGGTTACGGCCTCAGCTACCCCGTAGTTGGAATTGGCGCGGGTCTTAACCTCAACAAAGACAATGGTTCCGTTAGGTTCCCGGGCGATGAGGTCGATTTCTCCCACTCGATAGGAGACGTTGGCAGCGATAATTTGTGCCCCACGTTCGCGCAGATAGCGCGCTGCGAAGGCTTCTCCCCTTTTTCCTAAGACTTGTTTATGACGAGGCTTCTTCGTGGCCAAACGGTGTTCTGAATTAAAGTGCATTGCGGTTTATCCTTGTGCTTCGGGAAATTCATTGGCCAGCACAGAACACCGCAGCTGGTAAGGCTTACACAAGGGACGCAGTAACAAAAAGGCCCTAGCTGTGGATAACTAGGCTCTGCAACTCTGTTATCCACAGCTAGGGCGCGGCGCCGTGTGCGCCGGCTTGACAAAACTATTCCGGCATCATGAATTCCGGCTTATCCAGCTCCTCGATATTGACGTCCTTGTAGGTGATAACGCGGACGTAGCGCACAAAGCGCGCGGAGCGGTACATATCCCATACCCAAGCATCAGACATGCGCACCTCGTAGTAGACATCGGGCCCAGAGGTATGGGGAATAAGCTCTACCGCATTAGCCAGATAAAAGCGCCGCTCAGTTTCAACGACATAGGAAAACTGGCTGACAACGTCCCGGTACTCGCGGTAGAGGGACAGCTCTACCTCAGCCTCGTAGTTATCGAGTTCCTCTGCACTCACGGTGGACCTCCAGGTTGTGGGTTAGCTCGCTATAGCTTAGCGCGAGAAAGGCTAGATTTTAGCTAGGCACGCGCGGCAAACTCCGCATGAGCGCGACGGACATTCTCGTAGCTCATCCGGTGCTCCGGGCACGCTCCTAGCGCCGCAATTGCGGCCTCATGCGCCTTGGTCCCATACCCCTTATGGCTGGCCAACCCGTAGCCGGGGTACCGCGCATCCAGCTCGTGCATCAGGTGGTCCCGGCTGACTTTTGCCAATACACTCGCCGCGGCAATGCACCGCGCGGCCGCATCGCCGCCGATAATGGGCAGGTGGGGTTGGGTAAGACCGGGGATAAAGAGGGCGTCGGTAAGCACATAGCCCGGACGTGTTTCCAGGCGCGCAACTGCCCTGCGCATGCCGGAAATATTGGCGTGCTGGATGCCGCGCTTATCGATGTCCCCCGCACCAATATGCACCACAGACCAGTCCACAGCCTTGTCTTTAATGAGTGGAAAAAGCTTCTCGCGCTGTTTGGGGGTGAGCTTCTTTGAATCTGTAAGCGCCGCCAACTCCTTGATCGGACGATCGGGCATGACGCAGGCTGCGATGGTAATTGGTCCACAGCAGGCACCGCGCCCAGCCTCATCCGCGCCGGCTACCGGGCCTAAACCGGCCTTGCTCAAAGCGACCTCGTAGGTGCGTCGCTGTTTAAGCCGCCGCATGCGAAATTTCCGGGTGCTGCACCCCACCCCAACGCGAAAGCGGCAAAATGACGGCCTCGACGCGACCGCGGACATTGTCCACCGGCACGGTGCCCTGCAGGTGGTCGCCCAAGTGCGCACGGGAATCGAGGGAGTTGGTGCGATTATCACCCATCACCCAAAGGTTTCCCTCGGGGACGGTGACCGGGCCAAAATACTCACCGCCGCACTCTCGCGAGCCCACGCTGGGGTCTACGGGAATCTCCGGCGGATCGAGGACGAAGGATTGCTCAATGGGCTTTCCATCCACCATGACCGCAGGGTCGCCAGCCTGGCAACTCACCGTCTGCCCGCCGGTAGCAATGACGCGCTTTACCAGGATATTTTCCCCATTGGGAAGCAGCCCTACGGCCGCCAAGGCATTTTGCGCGCCGCGCACAAAAATATTGCGCGAGCGATTGACCTCAAACTCGTTATTCCACGACTCGGGCCCTTCAAAAACCACCACCTCACCGGGCTTGGGGTCCGTGAAGTAGTAGCTGACCTTTTGCACGGCAATGCGATCATTTTTGCAGCCGGCACACCCGTGCAGGGTCGGTTCCATCGAAGCAGAAGGAATGACATACATCCGCCCCACCAGCGCCTGCAGGAGCACCAGCAGGACAAAGCCTGCCACCACGGGGATGAGAAAATCCCGGGTGCGCAGGCGTTGGGAGGAAGGGTTATTCCTGAATGTCCGGGTCATCGACCCCACCAATGCGGGTAAACGGCCAGAATACGAATTTCACCTTGCCGCGGACGTTTTCTACTGGAACCGTGCCGTGGAACTTGTCGGTCATGTGGTAACGCGAATCGGCCGAAGCAGTACGGTTATCGCCCATCACCCAGATATTGCCCTCCGGTACCTCGACGGGACCAAAGTACGGACCACCGCAGGCCTCCGAGCCGGTCGACTCATCTACCGGGTACGTAGGCGGGTCTTGCACATAGTCTTGCTCGATGGGTTTGCCATCTACCATGACGGCAGAATCGCCCTCCTGGCAGGACACCGTCTGTCCGCCGGTAGCAACCACACGCTTGACCAGGGTGTTTTCGTCTGGCGGTGCCAAGGATACGAAGCTCAACGCATCCTGCACGCCATGAATGATCGGATTAGACGAACGCGGTGAGACGTAGCTGGAATTCCAGTCCTCGGTGCCCTTGAATACCACGACATCGCCCGGCTCTGGCTCGCCGTCACCGTAGTAAGAGATCTTTTCCGTAAAGATACGGTCATTCGTGCAGCCCTCGCAGCCGTGGAGAGTCGGCTCCATCGAACCCGACGGGATCACATACTGCCGGCCGATAAAGTTCTGGAATAGTCCGACGATCACGAGAACCGTCGCCACTACCAGAAGGGTTTCCAGCAGCCACGGCATTTCCTTCTTCTTAGTCGCCTCTTTGCCTTGCTGGGTGGCCTCGCCCTGCACCGGGTGGGCCCCCTCGCCTTCTGACGGCTGTTCCTGCGAGATGCTGTCTTTATTCACGCGCTAGATCCTAGCAACCCCACGCCCGACTTCCGCTCTTATCCCCCTCGCGGCAGGGGGATTCACAGCCAACTTTTCGCTTGCCCCCATTACGTTGTTGGCAGTTCCGCTTGAAGGGACTCAGGATTCGTACTCCTAGCCCCATGCTGGGGCAGGTTATGTTTGTCTGCGTTCCTTCTGCCTTGGGGCAGTGGAACTAGTCGCTGGCTTCGGTATGGCTTGTTTTCGTCCCTGTCTGAAAATGATCCGGGGGTGATGCCGCCGAAGGCAGTGACATACTCCAGACTGCTAATAGGAACCTGACCCGCACAGAATGTGCGAGGTCTCAAAGTAATGTGGATGCCAGCGTGAAGTATGTCCGACCACCAGCGATGAAATAAGTCCCATACTCATTCAGTTCGCTAGGAGGTCTGGCATGACCTACGACTATGTCATCGGCATGGACGTCGGTAAATACTTTCACCACGCTTGCGTCTTAGATATCGACGGCACCCAGGTGCTATCTAAGCGCATCAACCAAAACGAAAAATCCCTGCGCGCACTGTTTTCAGCGTTCAGCGCACACGACCACAAGGTCCTTGTCGTCGTGGACCAGCCCAATAACATTGGTCGACTAACTGTCGCGGTTGCTCAAGAACTCGGGATCGACGTGCGCTACCTTCCCGGTTTGGCTATGCGTCAACTCTCGCGCATCCACGCTGGCAATGCCAAAACTGATATCCGGGACGCCTATATCATCGCCCACGCTGCAAAGAACCTTCCGGAATCCCTCCGCAGCGTCGACCGCGTCGAAGAAGCCTTCCTCCAGTTGAAGGTCCTCAACGGTATCGACGAAGATTTAGCACGCTCCTACACCAGGCTCATCAATCAGATTCGAAGTGCACTAGTAGGCTGCTACCCGCAATTCGAACAGGCCCTTCGCGGTCAGATAATTCACCGCAAGTGGGTTCTGCACCTACTTGCACGCTACGGCGGACCGACCAAGATAAAACGCCTCGGAAAGGCCAAGGCAGCTGCCTTCGCTCGACGCTATAAGGCACGCAATCCTGAACCTGTCCTCGATGCCATTTTCGCTGCCATCTCTGAGCAAACAGTTGCCATTGCTGGTGCACACTATGCCGAAATGGGCGTAGCAATGTCGGCGAAGGACGCGCTTTTAAAGCTCGAGCACCGCACACAAATCGAGCAGGAAGTCATCGAGCTCATCAACGACATCCCCCACACTCAAATCCTGCTATCCATGCCAGGAATCGGACCAAAGACGGCAGCACAAATTCTCATGACCGCGGGCGACATGACCGACTTCCCGACAGCTGGGCACCTAGCCTCTTACGCTGGCTTATCACCTCGGACAAACCAGTCCGGGACCTCGATCATGTCGAACTCACTGAACCGAGCTGGCAATAAAAAATTAAAGAACGCCCTATGGCAATCATCTTTTGCATCCATCAGATTCCACGAGTGTTCCCGGCAATTCTATGAACGAAAGCGCCGTGAAGGCAAGAGACACAACGCCGCAGTAGTAGCACTAGCCCGCAGACGGCTCAACGTCCTCTACGCCATGATGCGCAACCACGAGCACTACCACGATCCCGCACCATCACAGGAAGACCTAGCAGCCTAGACACTAAGAGTAAAGATAGCCGACCGGGTAAAATCCCAGTCGGCTAGCAGCCATGCCCGAAAACAACACGACCAAACAACCCCGCAGAGAGAATCCGCCCCCAATTTCTCCACCCGCTAGGTTGACAACCTATATAGGAACACCCCCCCTTCCCTCTCGGCATAAGGATGAAGGGAATTGGACATAGAAAAATTCCCCTGCACCCACAGTGGGGTGCAAGGGGAAGCTGGCGCGCAGCGCGCTAGTACTAGCGACGCTCCTTGATGCGAGCCTTCTTGCCGCGCAGATCGCGCAGGTAGTAGAGCTTCGCACGACGGACGCGGCCACGGCGGGAGACCTTGATGGACTCCAGGTTCGGGGAGTGAACCGGGAAGGTACGCTCAACGCCGATACCGAAGGAGACCTTACGGACGGTGAAGGTCTCGCGGATGCCGGAGCCCTGGCGACGGATGCAGATGCCCTTGAAGAGCTGTGCACGCTCGTTGTTGCCCTCGATAACCTTTACGTTAACGTCGAGGGTATCGCCTGGGCGGAAGGACGGGATATCGTCGCGCAGCTGTGCTGCATCGACCTTGTCAATAATGTTGGACATGCCAATATTCCTTTTCAGTTTGGGACAGAGGACCCTAGCGGCGTACTGCCTAACCGGTTCGTGCCCGTTACATAGAACGGTGCACTATTTTTCCACATACGCCAGCCGGAACCAAATCCTCATATTGCAAATTTCCTCGCCCCACCCAAGGTTCCTCACCGCAGCGTAAGGAACCTAGAAACCTGCCTTCTTCAGGGCATCGGCCATGGCTCCACCACCACCGGCGCCATTTTGTCCACCCGTGCGGCCGCGCGAGCCACCCCGAGATCCGCGCCCGGATTTGTGGCCGGAGCGCTTTCCGCCTCCTCCGCCGCCGGACTTAGCGGAACCGCGTGGGGAATCACCGCGGCGTTTGGGAGCCGGCTGACCCGGTTCATCATCCAAACGGAAGGAGAGACCGATGCGCTGGCGCTCCACATCAACCTCCATGACCTTCACCTTGACCACCTGGCCAGAGCGCACGACCTCGTGCGGATCGGAAACAAACTTGTGGCTCATGGCAGAAACGTGGACGAGGCCATCCTGATGGACTCCGACATCCACGAAGGCGCCAAATGCCGCCACGTTGGTCACCGTGCCCTCAAGAATCATGCCCGGGGTGAGATCGGAGACCTTATGTACGCCTTCTTTAAAGGTGGCAGTCTTGAACTCAGGGCGCGGGTCGCGTCCGGGTTTATCCAGCTCGGCGATGATATCGGTCACCGTAGGAATGCCGAAAGTCTCATCCGCAAAGTCTGCTGGCGCCAGCGTGCTGAGTACGCGGGTATTGCCAATAAGTTCAGAAATACCCAGGCCCGTCTTCTCCGCGATGCGGGAGACGACAGGATAGGCCTCTGGGTGTACGGCAGAGGAATCCAGTGGATCGGTACCGCCGTTGATACGGAGGAAGCCTGCAGACTGCTCAAAGGCCTTAGGTCCAAGACGCGGTACCTTCTTCAGTTCCTTGCGGGAAGCGAAAGAACCGTGTTCATTGCGGTAGGAAACGATATTGGCGGCGATGGTGGAATTGACACCCGCTACGCGTTCAAGCAGCGGGACGGAAGCGGTATTGAGATCAACACCCACGCCGTTTACCGCACTTTCCACCACGCCATCAAGAGTGCGGGCGAGCGCCGTCTGGTTAACGTCGTGCTGGTACTGCCCCACACCAATGGCCTTCGGATCGATCTTGACCAACTCAGCCAAAGGATCCTGCAAGCGGCGAGCGATGGAAACCGCACCGCGCAGCGAGACATCCATGTCAGGGAATTCTTCTGCCGCAAGCGGCGAGGCGGAGTAGACCGAGGCGCCGGACTCGGAAACCACGACGGGCGTGGGTCGCTGGCCGCCGGCCTGTTTAATTAGGTCCGCAATTTCCTGAGCAAGCTTCTCGGTCTCGCGGGAGGCGGTGCCGTTGCCGATGGCCATAAGGTCTACAGAATGCTTGGCGCACAGGGTCGACAGCGTTTGAACTGCTTGGCTCCACTGGTTCTGCGGCTGATGCGGGTAGACAATGGCGGTATCGAGCACCTTGCCGGTTTTGTCCACTACCGCGCACTTCACACCATTGCGGTAACCCGGATCCAAGCCGATGGTGGCACGCTGGCCAGCAGGTGCCGCGAGCAGCACGTCGCGCAAATTGGTGGCAAAGATCTTCAGCGCGCCTTCCTCCGCGATCTCTTTTAGCCGCATGCGAACGTCCAGGCTGGAGGAAATATAGAGCTTGGTGCGCCAGCCCCAATGGACGGCGTCGGCAAGCCACTTGGAGGAGCGATCCAACTCGAAGCGGGAGGCGATTGCGTCCTCGTAATCGGCGTCATCGCCGGCATCTAGCTGCAACTGCAGCACGCCCTCATTCTCGCCACGCAGCAGCGCCAAAATGCGGTGCGAAGGCAGCTTGTGGAAAGGCTCGTTGAAATCGAAGTAATCCTTAAACTTCGCGCCCTCAGCTTCCTTGCCCTCAACAACGTGCGCGCCCATGGAGCCCTCAGTGAACATACGCTCGCGTACTTCACCCACCAGATCCGCGTCGAGCGCGAAGCGATCCACCAAGATGGCGCGGGCACCGTCGAGGGCCTTCTTGGTGTCCTCAAAGCCCTCGGTGATAAAGGCCTGTGCCAACTCTTCCGGAGCGGCGTTGGGATCCGCAATGAGCTTATCGGTCAGCTCCTCCAGGCCAGCTTCGCGCGCAATATCGGCCTTGGTTTTGCGGCGCTTCTTATACGGCAGATACAAATCTTCTAGGCGCGCTTTGGTGTCGCAGGCAAGGATTTGCTCCTTGAGGGCGTCGCTAAGCTTGCCCTGCTCTTCAATCGCCGCAAGGATGGTCTCCTTGCGCTCCTGTAGTTCCTTTAAATAATTCGCACGCTCTTCAATGGTGCGCAGCTGGGAATCATCCAGCCCGCCGGTGGCCTCCTTGCGGTAGCGGGCAATAAACGGGACGGTATTGCCCTCCGCAATCAGCTGCAACGCGGTAGAAACCTGCGATTCCTTGACGTTGAGCTCGGCGGCGATAGTGGCCGCAATATTCACGTGGTCTCCTCACTCTTTCTCGAGGTTTGGGATTAGACCCACCCAATTTACCGCACGGCTCCTCTGCTACCTTCGCTTGCCGACGCCCCCTAGACGCACAAAACCTCCTTTCCCAGTAAGGGAAAGGAGGTTGCTGCGGCGCGCTCTTAGTAGATAACCACGCGGGCGTTATCGCCGCCGGAGCAGGAAACGCGCGAAGAGCTACCGGAGCAGTACATGGTGTAGGTACCACCGGTGGCCGGCGAGTAGACGCTCAAGGTAGCGCCGGTGCCGCCGCCGGCGACCCAGTTATTCATAAACGCGGTATAGACGTTGCTGGCAAAACCGCTGGAGGTTTTGCTGGTAGCTGGATAGTAGCTAGTGAAGTCACTCCAAGAGTGCCCATTGCTGCTGCCAGAAGACGCTGCCTGTGCCGGCGCTGGCGCTGGAGCATCCTTAGTCTTGGTCACCGTGACCGGGCTGGAATCTTCATCCTCATCCTCAGCATCGTCCTTGGACGAGGAACCGGAGTGCTTGCTAGATCCGGAGCCGCTATTCGCATCCGCCTGCTGGAATTGACTATCGGCAGCAGCGCTGGTCGATGCATCATCCTTGTTATTGGTCACGAACATGATAACCATGGCGGCCACCGCGATGATCGCCACAATTGCTGCGATAATTGCGGCGATGGTGGCGCCGCCTACGCCACCGCTTTGCTGCGGCTGGGAATAATACTGCTGATTGTACTGAGGCGGCTGCTGGTTATATCCACCGTAGTTATTGCCATTGGGAGCCGTCATAATTCAGGGACCACCTTGGGAATAGGAATCTAGAGGGAATGTCCCCTTCACTATAACCTTAGAAGGCATATGCGCTGCAGTTTAGGCATGAAAAAGCGCTAAATAATTGTCTAGATTCCGCTTATAACCCAGAATCCGCCCGCCACACCGCCGGGGCACCAAGCCCCATCTCCGTAAAACCGATTTCCGCACTGCCTACCCACGAGGCTGCCGGCGGCAAGCAGTCTGCTACTAAGGAAGCCACCGTGGCCAGGGGCTGCGTGGTCTTTCCGTTTACGATGAGCCGCCACACCGGTATTCCTTGTGGCCACTGGCCAAATCTGAAGCGGTATTCCTGCGCTAGCGGGCTGCTTTCAGTGCATTCCTCCGCTACCTGGAGAGCGAAAATGCTTAGCGGCTCAAAGCCCCGTGCCCGCAGCGCCTCTGGCAATGCTTCGAGGCTTTTCTCCCACTTCTTGGGCTCTATGAGCACGGAAAGATCGGCGCTTACCTCCATTAGCCTTCACCCTGTGCGTAAGCTTCTTGTTCCAACTGCGCGATGAAAGCCCTGTCTTGTTTATCGAGCTCAGCCGCCTCCAAAAGTTCGGGACGGCGTTGCCACGTGCGCAGCAATGCCTGTTCCCTCCGCCATTTGTCTACCAATCCGTGGTTTCCCGAGGTGAGCACCTCCGGCACGGCTAGGCCACGCCACTCTCGCGGCTTGGTATAGCTCGGGCCTTCCAAGAGACCATCAGAAAAAGAATCTTCCTCATGAGAGCGCTTATTTCCCAGCACGCCGGGGATGAGTCGCACTACTGCCTCAGCAATCACCAACGTTGCCACTTCCCCACCGATCAACACATAATCGCCGATGGAAACCTCGCGCACGCGGTAGCGCCGAGCGGCGTCATCCACCACGCGCTGATCGATGCCCTCATAACGCCCGCAGGCAAAAACAATGTGCTCCTCATTGGACCACGCCCGCGCATCTGCTTGGCTAAACGGTTTTCCGGTTGGCGTCGGCACGATAAGCAGTGGGAGGTCGCTATCCTCATCGGCCGTGGCATCAACCGTATAGGCTTGTGCCTCTACCCCTTCTAATTCGTCATGGCGCGGACGGTTCAGGTGTGGCAGCGCAGACTCTAGATTGGGCGCACTTTCCCGCGCGGCGACGCTATCGAGCGCCGGCCCCCAAACTTCTGGCTTCATAACCATGCCGGGGCCACCACCGAACGGCGAGTCATCGACAGACTTATGCGCATCCGTAGCCCACTGCCGCAGATCGTGCACACCTACTTCAAGGCGACCTTGTTCAATGGCCTTCCCCAAAAGCGCATGCCGCAACGGGTCCAGGTACTCCGGAAAAATGGTGATGACGTCAAGCCTCATAGGTCAAGCAATCCTTCCGGCGGATCGATGGTGCACGTTCCAGCCTCTAGGTTCACCTCAGGAACAATGGCATGCACGAAGGGAATGAGCGCCTCCTTGCTGTTGTCGAGTTCTACCTCCAACAAATCCTGGCTTCCGCCGTGGATGACCGATGTGACCTCACCGATCTCCTCGCCTTCCAGAAGTACGCGGAGCCCTTCCAGCTCATGGTCGTAAAAGCCATCATCATCACTGTCAAGCGGCGCGGCAAAGAACTTGGTACCGCGGAGGCTATCCGCCACTGTTCGGTCTTTGATCTCTTCAAAGGTAACGAGCAGCCTTCCCTTATGGCTCCGGACCGCCTTGATAGTTAGTGTGTGCTCCTTCTTGCCCTGCGTGCCATGAAGAACTTCCCCTACCGCAAAGCGCACCTCCGGTTCATCCGTAGTGGCTTCTACTACGACTTCACCTTTCACGCCGTGCGATTTAATCACGCGACCAATCATCAATTCCATAGCGGAAAGTCTACAACACAGACCTCTTTGCCCTTGTCAGTCACGAATTTTGGCGCTGTGGAAAGCAAACCCAGAATTTGAGTCTCATTGTCGTTAAAGTGGGTTCATGAGCGATCTACCCACCAACTCCCCGGACACGTTTGGCGCAGCTTCTCATTCAGGCGAGGATTCCGTAATGTCCGCACTAAACCTGCTGGACATCGCGCCTGATACCGATCCGCACCGCCCGCGCCCAGGCGTACAGCGCGTCTTGAGCGCCGATGGTGCCAACCTCATTCTCTTTAGCTTTGCACCTGGACAGTCCCTGCCCGACCATAAGGCCGCACATCCCATCACCGTGCAGGCGCTGCGCGGTGAGCTTGACTTCAGCTACGGCAGTGAAACCATCACGCTCACCCCCGGCTCTATCGTGCACCTTCCTGCATATGAAGTGCATAAGGTCGAGGCTACAAGCGAGAGCGGCAACCCTTCTACCCCCGCAATTTTGCTACTCACCATGCTAACCAAATAATTTATACAAGCATAAGTTTTGGTGATAAAATGAGTTTTATGGAAACGCACAATAAGCCCTACCATCATGGAAACCTCCACGATGAGCTGCTCCGTATCGCTGTTCAACTAGGCAAAAGAAGCGGCCCCGAAGCAATTACCGTTCGTGCGGTAACCCGCGAAGCAGGAGTGTCCCCTACCTCCGCATACCGCCACTTCAAGGACCAAGAAGAACTGCACGACAAGGTCGCCGAACTTGCCACCGATGAGTTGGTCCGGCGTTTACACGAGACTACCGAGACTGCAGAGGGCCTAGATTTTCCAGAGCACCTTATGCAAATTGGTTACGCTTACCTCGAGTTTGCCTTGGATGAGACCAATTTCTTCCGCTGCATGCTGGAGTGGAAGGCACTGCGTTTCATGCTTGGCGTCGATCCCAATACGGAAGATGATCCGAAGATGGATCACCTACAGCAGATTCGCGATTTCTTTGCCCTGTTGTCCCGCCACGCCGAAGCACTGGACAATACCACTGAGCCTACGTATTTCCTGCAAAATGCTCTGCTGGCCTGGTCGGCTATTCATGGATTTACCGTGCTTGCCATCAACGGCCCTATGTCGCAGCTTCCACGCGAGCAGATCCTCGAGCTTTTCACTCCGGTTGTTGCAGGCGCGATGCGCGGCATGGACTTTAAGCAACCCTCTAACGTCTACAGCCGCTACTCCAGCTACAAGCCACAGAACTAAAGGCGAACTGACATATCCCCGACATGGATGCCGCACGTTTCCTAGCGCGTCACCGCCAGTAGCGACCGCGTACGCAGCCCCGTTAAGGACTAGCGTGCGCGGTCACTATCGTGTGCCGGCGTTCTTCGCGAACTATAAAGGCCCCGCTACTACGACCCGTGATCGTAGCGGCGGGGCCCGAAGCTAAAGCGCTATGCGCTTAACAAGGGGGGGGCAGATTACTCTGCGGACTCCTCAGAAGCTTCCTCAGCCTTCTCCTCGGCCTCAGCGTCAGCTTCGCCGGCGGCGGCAGCGGCAGCCTCTGCAGCAGCAGCTTCCTCAGCAGCCTTCTTCTCGGCCTCTTCCTTGGCCTTCTTCTTCTTTTCGGTGATGGCCTCGATGGTCGGGCCGTTGTTAGCCTCAGCCAGTGCCTCGTTGAAGATCTCCAGCTTGGACTTCTTCTCCTCAGCAACCTTCAGGGTGCCCTCTGCGCCCGGCAGACCCTTGTGCTTCTGCCAGTCACCGGTGATCTTCAGCAGAGCGAGAACCGGCTCGGTTGGCTGTGCGCCAACGGACAGCCAGTGCTGTGCACGCTCGGAATCGATCTGGATGAGGGAAGGCTCTTCCTTCGGGTGGTAGATACCGATGTTCTCGATGACCTTGCCGTTACGACGGGTGCGGGCATCTGCAATGACAACGCGGTACTCAGCAGCGCGGACCTTGCCCAGGCGCTGCAGCTTGATCTTGACAGCCATGTTGGCTCCTTTACTAGTCACTGGGCAGTACAGACGCGCACGAGATTGTGCGCCGGTTCAACCCTTGGATTTTATCTGCGCGTGACATACCGGCCGACCGTAGACGGAAACGGTGCTACGCAGAATATTACGTTCTTCAGTTTATCTAGCTCAGAAATACGAGCAGACAACCTGGAATATTTTAGCGCGAGCAGCTGCATTTTCAAAAATTACTACGCCACGCACGCAGGTTCGTTATGCCTGCGATACTGAAGCAGAGTACCCTTAAGGGCCGAATATAGACATTTCGTTTCATATGTATGGCGTGCCTTCCGCCCCACCATCCGGGCATAGGCGCACGAAAAGACAGTTTATGACTAAAGAATCACCGCGAAATTTCCGGTACCGCTATGACCTTGATGGTCTGCGCGGTATTGCCATCGGCCTAGTAGTTATCTACCACGTATTCGTCGGACGCGTATCCGGCGGCGTCGACGTATTCCTGCTGCTATCCGGCTACTTCTTCTTGGGCTCCCAGCTGCGCTACGCAAACAAGCCCAACGCCTCCCTGAACCCATGGTGGCCTATCTGGCGAACCTTGCGGCGCCTGGTACCAAGCTTGGTTTTGGTCATCGGCGTGACCTACATTCTGGTGCGCGTTTTCACCCCGCAGCTCATGCGCACCGAGCTCACCCAGCAGATTACAGCCACCATGCTGTACTACCAGAACTGGGAGCTAGCGGAACAAAACGCCGACTACACGGCGGCCGCGGCTGATACCTCACCGCTGCAGCACATGTGGTCCATGGCCGTGCAGGGTCAGTTCTACATCATGGGCATTGCCTTCGCGCTCATCTTGGCTGCCATCATGAAGTTCCGGCCGAAGCAGCAGCCTTTGGGCAAGCGCAGCTTCCCCACGGTCAACCAGATTGCTGGCCCGATCCTCATCGTGGTCACCATCGTCTCCTTCGCCTACGCTTCGCGCCACGGCCTCTATGGAACTCCGGAGAACTACTACTCCACCTGGTCGCGCGCTTGGGAGTTGACCTTGGGCGCGGTCTTGGCCATTTATGGTTCCTCCTGGAAGATTCCAGCCCGCCTCTATGACCTCTTTACTGGTCTGGGCCTTCTGATGCTCATCTTTACTGGTGCCATCATCGCGGACACCACTGCGTATCCTGGCCCGCTTTCCCTCTTGCCACTAGGCGGCGCCGTGCTCATTATATTGGGCGGCGGTGGCAAAATTTCCAAGGCCATGGCCTCCAAGCAGGCGCGCTGGCTGGGCGATGTAGCCTACCCGCTCTACCTGTGGCACTGGCCATTGCTCATTTTGTCCACCTCCTACCTGGGTCAAGAAACCCCGTCGTGGTGGTTGGGCGTCATCATTATCGTCATTTCGCTAGTGTTGGCGGACCTCACGCACCGCTTTGTGGAAAAGCCCCTGCGCCAGCATCGCAAGCGCCCCACGGCCGAGGATCTGCCGGTACGTAAGGGCCTTTCGACCTTGCAGAAACCCGCCGGTGCCGCCCGCGGTGTGGGCGGCGTCGTAGTCGCTGCGGCTGTTGTCGGCCTCTTGGCTATCCAGCCACTGTGGATGCGCACCCTTGATGATGCTGATGCGGAGCTTTTGGATCCTGCCCTCTACCCCGGCGCAACGACGTTCATCAACGACATCACCCCGCCGGATAACGTGGAGGTCAAGCCTGATCCGATTCTGGCCGGCGGAATCCAGCCACCAGTAGCGACAAATTGGTGCTTCGTGCCAGATAGCCAGCCTGCTGACTTCTTCTTCGAAACCCGCAAGGATGGAAAGACCCCCTGCATTTTCGGTGACCTCAACGCAGAGAAGGAAGTCTATTTGGTGGGCGGTTCCCACGCGGAGCAGTATTCTGCCCCGCTGGACCGCTTAGGCAAGGAAATGGGCTTTAAGCTGGTACCGCTGCTGCGCCAGGGATGCCCGATTGAATTGGGTGACGATGTCACCGTGACCCCAGAGTGTGCCGAGTGGGGCAAGCTGGTCATGGATCGCATCGAAGAGGCGAACCCGGCCTTGGTCATCTCGAATACCACTCGCCCGCAAAATGAATTTGGCACCGGCCCCGATGCCGTGCCCGCCGGCTACCAGGCATTCTGGGAGGAATTGGCCGAACGCGATATTCCCTTCTTGGGCTTCCGCGATAACCCGTGGGGATTCGATGAAGAAGGCCGCCCTCGCGAGTTTGATGAGTGCTACGTCGCTACTGAAGATGCCTACGGCTGCGGCATGCGCGTTGAGCAGGTCTACCAGCCTTATGATCCCGGTGCAGTCGTGCTGTCGAAGTACCAGAATATGCTCTCGATCGATACCGCTCCGTGGTTCTGCGATGCCAATGGTGACTGCCCCGTCATCATCGGCAATACGATGGTCTACCGCGACATGCACCACATCACCAATGCTTTTGCGGAATCGGCAATGCCAATGATCCGCGAGGCCCTAAAGCCCTTCCTCAACGGGGAAAAAGTCCAGCAGGAAGCCCCTGATATTCCACCGGAGCAGGCTGCAGGAGCCGTGGAGCAAGCGCCCGCAGCACCTACCGACGCCGGAAAGCAACATGCCAACCCAGTCCCTTACCCCAACGCCGCACGAGACGATGCGGTCTAGGCCATAGCTCGGTCGCGCACAAGCTCCGAGAGCGAAGGCGCCTCATGCGAAGGTGCGCTGGGGCTTAGGGCGGCGTCGGCAAGCCGCACAAAAAGGAGGCTCCCGCAGCAACGCGGAAGCCTCCTTCTTTATGCTTTAAGGCTGGGGAACGCTACTTTTTACCCTTGCCAAAGTCCAGGTTGTCAAGATCGATATTTTCCATTCCCTTCGGCATCTTTGGCATGCCGGGCATACCTGGCATGCCACCGCCGCCGCCCATTTGCTGCTGGAGCTTTTGCAGCTCCTCCATGGACGGCATACCGCCGCCACCGGGCATTCCTGGCATTCCGCCCATGCCCGGCATACCGCCCGGCATCTTCGGGCCGCGGTTGCCGCCGCCTTTGCCCTTCTTTCGCTTGCCATTCTTGCCCTTGCGGCCCTTGGGCTTCTTCTTGGTAGCGGAGCGACCACCCATGCCGCCCATGCCGAATTGGCCGGCCATCTTGGACATCATCTTCTTAGCCTGGTTGAAGCGCTCAATGAGCTGGTTGACCTCGGAAACGCTAACACCAGAACCATTAGCAATGCGCTTGCGGCGCGAAGCATTGAGAATCTTCGGATCCTCGCGTTCCTGGGGCGTCATACCGCGAATAATCGCCTGGATGCGGTCCAGCTGCTTTTCATCCACCATGGCGGCCATTTCATTCATCTGCTTGCCGCCGGGCATCATCTTCAGCAGATTGCCGATGGGACCCATCTTGCGGATCATCAGCATCTGCTCAAGGAAGTCATTTAGCGTCAGCTCGCCAGAGCCCAGCTTAGAGGCTGTTTCTTCGGCTTTCTGGTGGTCCAGGGTTGCTTCAGCCTGTTCGATAAGGGAGAGCAAATCACCCATACCCAGAATGCGGCTGGACATGCGCTCCGGGTGGAAGACATCGAAATCATCGAGCTTCTCACCGGTAGAGGCGTACATGATGGGCTTGCCGGTGACCTCACGGATAGACAAGGCCGCACCACCACGGGCGTCACCGTCCAGCTTGGTGAGAACGACGCCGGTAAAGTCCACGCCATCGCGGAAGGCCTCGGCCGTCTGCACGGCGTCCTGGCCGATCATGGAGTCGATGACAAAAAGGACTTCATCCGGGTTGACGGCATCGCGGATATTGCGCGCCTGCGTCATCAGGGTCTCATCGATGCCCAAGCGGCCAGCGGTATCGATGATGACCACATCGTGCTGCTTCTGCTTAGCCTCAGCAATGCCCCGCTTGGCGACGTCCACCGGGTCCCCGTGCGAGGTACCCATTTCATGCTCGTTGGAGTCTAGGGAGGTTCCCGGATCCGGTGCGAAGGTCGGCACCTCAGCGCGCTCGCCGACAATTTGCAGCTGCTGCACCGCGCCTGGACGCTGCAAGTCACAGGCCACCAGCATCGGGGTATGGCCCTGCTTAGCTAGGTGCTTGGCCAACTTACCGGCCAGGGTGGTTTTACCAGCACCCTGCAGGCCGGCGAGCATGATCACCGTCGGCGGGTTCTTAGCCAAGTTCAGGCGGCGGGTTTCGCCACCAAGGATCTCAATGAGCTCCTCATTGACGATCTTGACTACCTGCTGCGCCGGGTTGAGCGCCTCAGAGACTTCCGCGCCGCGGGCACGTTCCTTGATGCGCTTGATAAAGCCACGGACGACGGTCAAAGACACGTCGGCTTCCAGCAGCGCGAGGCGGATCTCGCGAGCGGTGGCATTGATATCAGCCTCGGTCAGTTTGCCCTTACCGCGCAGGCCCGCCAGGGCTGACTGTAGGCGGTCTGATAGTGAGTCAAACACTACGGATGCGCTCCCTTAATTTAGATCGATCTAAAGTTCAACTATTCAATCTTAGTCCCTAGCCAGGGCCCTGGTCACATTCCCCACCACGGTAGCGCGAGAAACCTGCCCGGCGAGGTACACATTGACGATCATCGTCGCGCCCAAAATCTCATGGCGCAGCCATACAAAGTCCGGCAATGCCTCTACCAAGTGCCCTAAAGCGCCGATGCGCTCGACCGTTCGGATGACCAAAATGCCGCCCACATCGAATGCCGCGGTGGTCACCTCTCCAGCAATGGCCGGCAGCTCCGTATAAGTTCGTGAGTTATAGGACTGGATAAACCTTATCTCCTGCGCTGCCTCCTTTAGGGTCTGTTGCACCGTGCGGATGAAAAACTCCGCCTTATAGGCGCCGTCCTCCTCGCGAACGATATTCGCCCGCACGATGGTCCACCCCAGCGCCGATAGCAAGGCGAAGATGCGCTTTAGCTCCCCTTGAGAGGTACCGCACCACGACACGCTGACTTCTTGGTCTTCCCAATCCACTGTGAGCGCAACGCCTTCGCTAGATAGCGGTACATGCACAGCAGGACGGTCGAGAACACGTGGTTTGAGCGCCTCAAGTGCCCGCGCGACGATCAGCTTCTGTGCTTGCTCCACTCGCGGTGTCCACACGCCAGGCCCGGTCGATTGGGCATCAGCCTCAGCCAACACCGCTAACAGGGATATAGTCAGCTGGTCATAATGCGCGGCAGCCAAGAGGGCATCGCGAGCGGCATCGGAAGCCGGGTCCATCGTCGCCGCTAACCGCGCCAAGGTGGTATGTTCTGCCACCAGGGTTTGGGCGCGCGACCTATCGGCAACACTCAACCGCATACGGGCTGCCTGGCGGGTAATCATCTCCGCACCTACTTGCGCATGAGGGCGCCCGTAGCCCTTGCCTATGTCATGGTAAAGCGCCGCCAAAAGCAATAAGTCCGGACGAGCCACCGAGGTACGCATTTCCGCACAGCGGGTAACCGTTGCGATGAGATGATGGTCCACTGCATGGACGTGGCTGCGCTCGCGCGGCAATAAGCCGCGCACATGCCCCCATTCTGGGACTAAGCGTTCCCATAGGCCATAGCGGTCCAAGTCTTGTATGACGCGCGGCGTGCATCGCGGGGAGGACAAAATAGCGAAGAAATCATCCACCGCTGCCCGCGGCCAGCGTGGCGGCAGCTCGGGCAGATCTTGGAGCTGGTGCCACGTGGTCTCTGCGATGATATATCCCGTGCGTGCCGCGGCAGCCGCCACGCGGGTGAGCAGCCACGGGTCCTTTACATTTGGCTTGCGCGAAAGGAAAATACTGCCGGCCTCAGCCACGACGTCCACATCGAGCGGGCGGCGCCGACCCCGGCCGGACGCTGAAGCATTACGGCCTAGTACCCCACGGGCGGTTGCAAGGCCGCGCTCCACCGCCTTATTGACCGTGGCTGCCGCACTGACCAAAGCTGCCGTCAGTGCGTAGCGGCTTTCAAACCCCAGATCCGCCGCTACGTCCGCGGCGAACTCGGGATCCAGTATGTCCCGGTGGCGCCGGGCTGTGACGTGCAGGAGCGTGCGGGCGTCGAGAAGCAGCCGCTGCTCACCGTCCAGATCTGGAAAGTCGCACAGGTTTCCCAAGGCCATCGCGCGCAAGAGCTGAATATCGCGCAGTCCCCCGCGCCCATTCTTCAGGTCCGGGTTCGTCATCGCTGCCACCGCGCCCGAACGTTTCCACCGAGTAATCGCGGTATCCAAGAAGTCATCAAAGCCGCGCTGCAGCTGGCGCCGCCACGCCGCAAGCAATTGCGCCCGCGCCTCATCCACCAGGACCTTGCGTCCTGCTACAAAGGCCAAATCCAACTGGGCAAAGCCGGCAGAGGCATCCTCGGCGGCAATCGCCCCGCACTCTTGTGGGGTGCGCAGGGCATAATCCAGGCGGTACTTAGCATCCCACACGGGATACCACAGCTGCTCCACCAAAGCCGGATCTGGCTCGTGGCCTTCCGGATAGATGAGGATGACATCAATATCCGAGTACGGAGTCATCTCATTGCGGGCAAAGGAACCGGTGGCAGCGAGCGCGGTTCCAGGTGGAAGCTCGAGACTGCGCAATACACGAAGCGCCGAGGCATGGGCCTCGGCGCGAATCTGTGCGGCGGTATGCATGCGGGCTTAAAGTGCCGCCTCGCCGCGCTCGCCAGTGCGCACACGAATGGCATCTTCAACTGGGGTTACCCACAGCTTGCCGTCGCCGATCTTGCCCGTGTAGGCAGCATCCACGATAGCATTAATGATGTCTTCAACGTGGTCATCGGCCGCAACAACCTCCAGCTTGACCTTGGGCACAAAGTCAGTGGCGTATTCTGCTCCGCGGTATACCTCGCTGTGTCCACGCTGCTGCCCAAAGCCCTGGCTTTCAGTAACAGTGAGGCCGCGTACTTCCTGCTGCTCCAGAGCCTGACGGATTTCCGGCAGGGTGAAGGGCTTAACGATGGCCGTGATGAGTTTCATTGTTACTCCTTGCTAACTCTTCGGGGCGGGTCTAGAGGCACCGAATAACGTGCATCCATTCTAGCCCGAGCACAGCAATTGCTGTGCAACTTTTTCCACATTGTGAATCCAGGCCGCTGGTGGGCTCAGAAGACCCCACTGTGCAACCAGAAAAGCGGCGAGCTGTTCTGTTCTCCCCGCAGCTACGCACAGGAGCAGAAAAGGCTCGCCGCCAGAAGGAGCTGAAGAAGACTAGATATCGTCTTCCTCTGCTTGCACGGTCTGAACTTCCTTATTGGTGTGCTTGGCGTGCTTGACATCGGTGACGGTTACGCCATAGATGGAACGGCCCAGATAAAAGGAACCTACCGAGCCGATGATCCATACACCGAAGCAGGCGATCAGTGCCTGGATGAGCAGCCACAGCGAAAAACCATCGCGACCAAAGTCCACGACTAGCTTGGCCACGATGATCAGCGGCACCGCAAGTCCCACGGTAGGGCCCAGCAGGTTGGCACGGGTCAAGGCATCGGGCGCTCGCCACAGAGACACCACCGTAGCGACCACCAAGAGGGTAGCGATAATAAGCAGGACCGAAGCGATAACTTCAGAGATGGCCATGGTTTATCGCCTACCCTTCGAAATAATGCGGGCCATCGATAGCGTCGGTAGCACACCGGCGGCAATGGCTCCGAGGAGTGCAATGTAATACGCCATCGGGGCATTATTCGTCATCGACCACGCTAAATACATGCAGATCATGCCGTAGAAAACGATATCCGAGGTAATGGCGCGGGTGAGCTCATCGCGCGTGCGAAGCGCCAGCAGCACGCCGCACCATGTGGCGATGCCCATGATGAATACGCATACAAATACGACCCAGCCGAACGGGGACAATGTGGCAAAGTCAATCATCGCTCGGTCTCCTTTCTGCGTTGTACGTTGCGGGCGCGGCGCTTTGGCTTTTCGACGTCCGCTTCGCTTTCTGAAAGCGGAGTGTCCTCCGCCCGAGCCAAGTCTGGCGAGCGCATATAACGACCGACGGACTCGAGCGGATACTCGTAGAAAGCCTCATCCAATTCTGTAGTCTCCCCTTGACCCGGGACGCCGTAATCGATGTCCTTAACCCGCGGGGCGAGGCGCTGTTCCATATCAGCAAGATCAGCGACGATTCCCGCCGGGTCAGATCCTTGGACTGCCTGTACTAGCACGATGCGGGGCAGCCCCTTGCGGGGCGGTTCGCGCAAACCGAGCGAGAGCGTGCCCGGGGTTGCGGTAATGGAAGACGTAAACCAGAAGATCTCCCAGGCGCTAGTCACGCGCAGTGGGTAACGAATGATCACTGGGTTATATTCGTTATCCGGTTTGAAGGCCGCCAGTGCCAAGCTAATGCCGGCGACGAAAATCTCCTTGATGAGCCACAATGCATACACAATTGCGTTCATTTAACGGCCCTCCTGGATTTCATCGATAGTGGGAACGGCAATCGGCTCGTCGCCCAAGACGGTTTCAGTATATGCGTTAGTGTCCAAAAGCTGCTCCGCTGCAGAATCCACGACATCGAGGACGATGCCGGAGAAGATGAACATGCACAACGAACCAAGGATGAGAGCCGCGGATGGGGCCATGAGCTTTTTGCGGATGACCAATTCATCCGGAACCTTGTCCTCCGGCAGGCCCTTGCCCCAGAAGACCTTGCGCCACACGCGCAGCATGGCCAAGAAGGCAGCGAAGGAAGCGATGATGATGGCCGCGATAGCAATCCAGGCCCAAGCACCGCCCACGCGGGCAATCTCGAAAACAATCATCAGCTTGCCCCACATTCCAGAGAACGGTGGGAAGCCCACGACGGAGAATGCACCGGCAGCGAAAATCCACGCGATGATGGGGTCGCGGCGAGCAAGGCCGGAAAGCTTGCTGAGCAAGCCTGTGCCGTAGGTTTCCTCAATGGCACCAGAAGCCAAAATCAGCGAACCAACGGTCAGCATGTGGTGAATCGTGTACATGATGCCAGCTGCCAGTGCGCGACGTGGGTCATCAGAGGTAAACGCAAGCATGACCAAAATGAATGGCATGCCGTTGAGCATCTGGTAGCCGAGGACGCGGCGGATGGAATTTTCCGCTAGGCCACCAAAGGCGCCGATCATCATGGAGATAATCATGATGACGATGATCAACACATTCCAGCGCTGTTCCAGATCGAATAGCTGCACGTAGAGCCGGTAGAGCATGTAGACGGCCACTTTGGTGTGTAAGCCGGAAAACAGGCCCATCACCGCGGCGGAGGTCCCTGGGTAGGTGCGTGGCAGCCACGACTGCACGGGGAACACGCCGGCCTTGGCGGTGATTGCAATGAGGATCAAGCCTGCTGCCACAGTCACCGGCCCATTGCCTGCCGCTGCACCTTTCAGCGCGCCCAGGTTGACCGCACCGGTAACCGAATACATATAACCTACGCCAACAACCAACAAGGTGGAGGCGAAAAGGTTAACCAAGACGAAGGCACGGCCGGCTGCCAAGCGCGACCACGTACCAGACATGGTGATAAGGCCGTAGGACGGCAGAAGCATGACCTCAATGAAGACGAAGAAGTTAAAGAGGTCGGCGGTGAGCAATGCACCGCACACACCGGTGATCAAAATCAGGGTGAGCGAAGGATAGTAGCGAGACTTAGTCTCTCCGCCCACAATGGCAAACCAGTTAGCACCAAACGCGACGATCATCGTAGTAATGATCATCAATGCGGAGAAGGCATCCGCCGCAAACGGAATACCCACATTGCCTTGGTAGAGGCCAACGGTATGGGCTACTACCCCATTGTTCATGGTGTAGATGAGCAGGCCCAAGCCGGCGAAAATGCCTGCTCCCGGGATGATAAGCATGATGGAATCGCGTACCGCACGCCACGGTGCCAGCAGTGCGAAGGCCGCTGCAATCAGCGGGACCGCTGGAAATAGCGGAAGGAGTTGAGCTACAGCATCAGCCATTATTTGTCATCCTCCTTCTGTTGATTTGCCCCGCGTTCTGCAACGGGAGTGTTGTGGTCCACCTGACCGATTCGGTCCAGCTGATTGATGGAATCTTCCAAAATTTGGCGATTTTGGGCGTCTCGACCCAAGGTCGAAAAGGCATGGTCGATGGTGTTGTCATCAACCGGCTCCACCACATCGGTGTCGTCGTTCTTGCCCATGGCCGCCATCGTCAACAAGATGGTCGAGGTTGCCATGGAAATAACAACGGCGGTCAGCACGAAGGCCTGCGGCAGCGGGTCGGCCATCTGATCGTGCGGAACCTGGGATGGGAAGGACTCTCCGCGGTAGGAATACACGCCCGTAGCCAGCAGCATCAGGTTGGCACCGTGACCAAAGGCCATCATGCCCAACACGATGCGTACCAAGCCGCGCTGCTGGATGAGGTAGACAGCACTGCCGATGAGCAAAGCAATAGTCAATGCAAGGATCATTACTTCTCCCCTCCCCGGTTAGCCGCGGAGCGCTTATTCTTCCTCTTCGTCTTTGCTTCCGAAGGCGTCAGCAAGGCCAGCGGATCGGTCGAAGGGTTGATCGGGTCTGGGTACGGATCGTCGACATCCTCGAGCGAAATGCGTGGAGTCGTCGGCAGCGCGGAATCATCATCATGAACCCATGGCAAGAAGTCGCGCTCCGTGCCTGGGCGCAGGTAGCCGCCCAATGCGTTAATCGCCATGGTCAACATACCCAGCACCGCTAGGTAGATGCCCAAGTCGAAGATGAGCGAGGTGGTCCAGTGTTGGCCAAAGGCTTCGGCATGGATTGCAGCTAGGAAGCCACCATTTCCAAAGCCGTGGTGCAGGTAGCCCACAAAGCCGGCGATCAAGGCGGTGATGATGCCGATACCGGTCAGGTGAATCGGAGTCATGCGGCCGAAGACGATTTCATCGGAGCCACGGGACAGATAGATAAGTCCGATTGCGGCACCCATGATCAGTGCTGCGGGGAAGCCACCGCCGGAGGCATTGTGCCCGCGGAAGAAAACGATGACGGACATAATGACCAACAGCGGGATAACCACGTGCACGCCCTTGCGCAATGGCACGGAGTTCAGCTGGGACTGGCCAAACGGCGCTGGGCGTGTACCCGACTTGAACGGGAATCGCGGCAACGTCGTGGTGATGGCTGCAATAACCACCGCAGCCATGCCCAGTACGGAAAGCTCGCCCAAGGTATCGAGTGCACGGAACTCCACGATGATAGTAGCGACAACGTTGTCGCCGCCGGTGATGTCCGGAGCATTGTCCAGGTACCACATGGCCAAATCGGAGCGCTCGTGTCGACCCATGAGTCCCCACACGCCCAGGAACGCAGCCACGCCGGCCAAGACCGCAATGACGATGGAGCCGGTCTTGCGGGATTTGTTCTTCACCGGATGGAAGGTTTCTGGCAGGTAGCGCAGCACCATCATCATGACGATGACGGACAGGGCCTCCACCATAAACTGGGTCAGCGCCACGTCAGGTGCGCCCAGCAGGAACATCTGCAGGGTCACGCCCGAGCCGGCAATGCCAATCATGATGGCACCGGTCAAACGATTCTGGGTGCGAACCAATCCAAACATCGCCAGAGCGATGATGCCCAGTGGCAGCAGGTCCCATGGGTTATCCAGACCATCTACCCGTGGTTGCAGCGCTACCCCGTCGACGCCATCGCGGATGAGGGTGGTGGCAGCCAGCACGATGATCAAAATGACAATCGGCAGCATGTGGCGGGACGGATTATGCGAGTCGGACATCTTGCCCAAGACGCGCCCCAACTGGGAGCAGCCCTTCATCAAGGAGTACAGCAAATCATTGCCGCTGCGCGGCATGAACTCGTGAGCTTCAAAGCTTTCCCACATCTTCTTGCGGGCAAAGATGCCAGCAATACCGAGGATGAGGACCACTAGCGAGATAAGGAAAGGAACGTTGAGCCCGTGCCAGAGGGCAAGGTGCGAATGATGCTCCAATCCCACGGCAGCCACTGCATCATCGATCGGGGCGTCAAAGAGCCCGAGCACAAATACCAGCGGCAGAGACATAAAGCCCGGCAAAGCTGCAGGTAGCCACAGCGACACTGGTGCTTCATGGACATCTCCCATGTCGCGAGGTCCGTCAAAGAAGGCGCCGAAGACAATCTTTGCGGAGTAAGTAAAGGTAAAGAAAGCACCAATGCCGGCAACGATGAGCAGGATTACCTGGCCCGCACCGCCAATCGGGGCGTCTTCAAACGCGGTGAGCATTCCTTCCTTGGACACAAAGCCCAAAAGCGGTGGCACCGCAGCCATCGAGGCTGCACCGATTACTACGGAACCGAAGGTCCACGGCATCTTATTCCACAGCGGTCCAAGGCGGCGAATATCGCGCGACCCAGCCTCGTGGTCGATGACGCCAATGAGCATGAACAGCGAGGACTTAAACAGCGCGTGCGCCAGAGTATGGACCAACGCTGCGGCGATAGCGAACGGGGTACCCACGCCAATGGTGGCAACAATCCAGCCCAGATGGGAGACGGTGGAATAGGCCGTTAGCTTCTTCAGATCCGTCTTCTGCACTGCAAATACCGCGGACATGACCGCGGTGCCCATGCCTACGACGATGAGCAACCAATTCCACACCGCCACATCGTGGAAGATGGTGGAAAAACGAATAAGCAGGTACACACCGGCCTTGACCACCGCTGCCGCGTGAAGGAAAGCCGATACCGGCGTGGCGGCGGCCATAGCCTCTGGCAACCAGAAATGGAATGGGAACTGCGCCGCCTTAGTAAAGGCGGACGCCGCAATCAACACGGCTACGGCTGCCGTTACCCCTGGGCGTTCCGTCCATACAGGGGACGCCAAGATCTCAGAAACGGTAGTCGTTCCGGTCACCGTCGCGGCAATACCCAAGCCGGTCAGCAGGGTCAATCCACCAATAAAGGTCAGGATCAGTGTGCGCTGCGAACCAGCCTCGCCGCCTGAACCGGAGCGAGCGATCAACATAAACGAAGCCAAGGAGACTAGCTCCCAAGCAAGGAACAAAACCACCACATCGTTGGCCAGAACCAGCAACAAGATGGACAGCGTGAACGCTGTCATCAAGGTATAAAAGCTGGTATTGCCCTCATTCTTGGGCAGATAGGCCGCCGAATACGTGAAAACGACGGCGCCAATGACCAGCGCCAACATAGCGAAGAAGATGCTCAACGCGTCCCCGCGGAGAGCAAAACTTACGTCGACGCCCGGTGCGATGAAATCACGCACCCAAGTGGCGTGGAAACTTAATTCCTCCCCGGCTGCAATGGCAGGAAATTCCTTGGCGATAAGGACCGCTGCAATAAGAAAAAGGCCAGCTAGCGGATAGCCTGCCTTTCGGTCAATAACCTTTACGGTTACCGGTGCCAAGATCACTGCCAGCGCCGCGAGGAGGACTGCATAAAGTAGCGTCACGAAATACTTGCCTCACGAACCTTGGTCTAGGTTTAATGCGAATTTCGCATTAAATACAGCCCTTTCAGGCTACCATTCCCGCCAAGGTCAAACCACATTGCAGCATCCCCCTACGCTTCATAAAAGACAAGCACAACCGCCACAATTACGCTCGCAGGCAGAGAATTCACAGGCGCTCAGCAGGATTTTTTCCCGCGCCAAATGCATAGGCCTTTTTGCATAGTCTGCGAACTGACAGCGAGATGAGAGCGAAAAGAATTCGCGAGATTGCTGCACGCTATAACTCTCCCATGAAAACGAAGGACTCCCCCAGCACACCGTGGTGCACGTACGTGGCACCCGATATGCAGGGGGAGTTAGAAAGGTTAGCTGCTACTTCTCACCCAACAGGGCGTCGACGAAGCCTTCAACTTCGAATGGCGCGAGATCATCGGCGCCTTCGCCCAAGCCCACAAGCTTGACTGGAACACCCAATTCTTCTTGTACTTGGAAGACGATGCCGCCCTTGGCAGTACCATCCAGCTTGGTAAGAACCACACCGGTAATATCTACTACCTCGCGGAAAATACGCGCCTGAGTAAGGCCGTTCTGCCCCACCGTGGCATCCAATACCAGCAGGACCTCGTCCACATCGGTCTTCTTCTCCACCACGCGCTTGACCTTGCCCAGCTGGTCCATCAAGTCCGTGGAGGTGTGGAGGCGGCCTGCGGTGTCGACCAAGACCACATCTACTTGCTGTTCCACGCCGGTTGCTACCGCGTCGAAGGCTACCGATGCTGGGTCAGCGCCTTCCTTGCCGCGCACGGTATCGGCGCCAACGCGGCGACCCCACGTCTCAAGCTGATCAGCGGCCGCAGCACGGAAAGTATCGGCCGCACCCAAAAGGACCTTGTGGCCCATGGCTACCAGCACGCGAGCAAGCTTGCCGGTGGTTGTGGTTTTACCGGTGCCATTGACACCGACGACCATCACGATGGCCGGCTTGCCCTCATTCGGCATGGCCTTAATGGAGCGATCCATCTCTGGGTGGCCTGCTTCAATCAGGCATTCGCGCAGCATGGCACGTGCCTCATCCTCGCTGGAGACGCCGCGCTCTGCAATCTTCTCGCGCAGGGAATCGGTCACCTTCATCGTGGACTTGGTGCCCAAATCCGCCATGATGAGCGTGTCTTCGACTTCCTCCCAGGCGTCTTCATCCAGATCGCCTGCGGACAAAATTCCCATGAGCCCTTGGCCGATGGCATTTTGCGAGCGCGAAAGGCGCCCGCGCAAACGGCCAAGACGCCCACCGGCGGGTGCGATATCATCCTGCGGAGCTGGCGCTGGAGCAGGTTCGCCCTCTGGAGCCTCGGTCTGTTCCTTGGCAGCTTCGGCTGCACCGGTTTGCGCCTCGGCAGCAGCTGCGGCCTCTTCGGCCTCCTCGCGGTCGTCCACCCGCTCCTCGATGTCTTCCGCATCATTGTCTTCAACAACCTCGTCGAAGACTGGGGACTCCTCTTCTACCTCGGCATTCTCCACGGAGACAACGTCTTCTGGATCTTCTGCCTTTTCGGCAGCTGCCGGCTCTTCTGCCTTGGGTGCAGCTTCTGGCTGCTCAGCCTTTTCTGGGGCACGGTCCGCGTGCGATTCTTCGCTTTCCGACGCCCCAGCTGCCGCACCCGCTACGCCTGCCGCGCCAGCAGCAGCCGCCGCCGCAGCGCCAGCTCCCTTGGACTGGGATTTGTCTGCCTTATCAGCGGAAGATTCTGCCGCTTGCTTCTTCTCCTCCGCTGGCGCTTGGGCCTGGGCCTGCTTAGAAGGCTCTGCCGGCTTGTCGGTCTTCGCCGGCTTCTCCTGCTGAGGTGCCGGTTTGGTTTCTGGTCCCTCTGCCACAGACTTGTCTGCCACAGACTTGTCGGCTACGGGCTTGTTTGCCGCGGCATCAGTCGTGGGCTGAGCAGACTGTGGCTTATCAGCCTGCGGCTTAGCCTGTGCCTGCGACTTTTCCTTAGACTGTGAGGTCTTGCCGCTGAGCTGCTCGTTGGCGATGGCGGTAGCATTCGGCTCTGCCTTAGCGGCCTGCTGCGACTGAGCGTGTTTTTCTGGGGCAGGCTTGTTCGCGCCGGGTTTGTCCGCCTGAACCGGGGCTTTCTGCGCTTCCTTAGCGCCGCCAGCAGGAGCGAAGTTAAAGCCGGACTTGGCTTGATAGTTGCCGGACTTTTGCTCCTGGGTCAGCTGCTTCGGTTCTTCCTCAGCAGGCTTATCAAAGGACACCTTCTTGGCGTCGCCGCGCTTTTTGCCGATTACTACGAAAAGAATAATCAGCACGATGACGACGATCGCAATGCCGATCCATAACCATAAAGAATTCATGCCTCTATAGTGCCAGTCTTCTCAGCTCGCGGCACGCCAAACCCCCTCCTATAGCGGAAGGAATTCTGCGGGAAGTCGACGAGCCCAGGCTACTTCCCCGCCTCCTCACCACGGGGAGCATCTACGCCCAAGCGAGTGGCATCCTCGCTGGCTTGCTCCGTTCCAGGGGCGCTGCCTGCGGGATTCATGCGCTGCGAAATCACGCGAGTAACACCATCGCCGCGCATGGTTACGCCATAGAGGACGTTGGCGACATCCATCGTCGGCTTTTGGTGCGTAATCACGATTAGCTGCGAGTCTTTCCGCAGCTCCTCAAAGAGGGCAATGAGGCGGCGCAGGTTGACGTCATCAAGCGCTGCCTCAACCTCGTCCATGACATAGAACGGGCTGGGGCGGGCGCGGAAGATGGTTACCAGCATCGCAAGCGCAGTAAGTGACTTCTCGCCACCAGATAGCAAGGACAGGCGCTTGACTTTCTTGCCCGGTGGGCGCGCTTCCACCTCGATGCCGGTGGTGAGCATGTCCTCCGGCTCGGTGAGGATAAGGCGCCCCTCTCCACCGGGGAAAAGGGTCTGGAAAACCTTTGGAAATTCTGCCTCGACGTCGTGCCACGCATCGGTAAAAAGCTGCAAGATCTGCGCGTCTACGTCTTCGATAACACCCGCAAGATCCTTGCGGGCCTGGATGACATCCTCCAACTGAGTAGAAAGGAAGGAATAGCGCTCTTCCAAAGCCTTGTATTCTTCCAGCGCGAGCGGATTGACCTTGCCTAGTGAATTGAGGTCCTTTTCTGCTTGCTTCAAGCGCGCATTTTCCGCCCCGCGGTCGAAATCTTCGCCTGGAGTGTAGTCCTGCAAGAGATCCGAAATCGCAATGCCCAGCTGTTCCACAATCTTGGCCTCTGCTTCGTCTACACGCACCTGCGCCTGGGAGCGAGCAATTTCGGAGTCATGGGCGCGGTTGCTCAGCCGGTCCAGCTGCTGCCGCGCGGCCGATACGTGTTGCTTGACCTGCTGCAGCTGTGAGTTTAGGGAGGTGCGCTGCGCAAAGTAGTCATCGCGCTCAGAGGTCGCGCGCTCAAGCAGCTGCGCGGCGCGGGCGGCCAGATCGCGGGAATGCTTGGCTACCGCACCGGCCAATTCTCCCTGGGCTTTGCGCCGCGCCATGGCTTGCTCATGGCGGGCCTTGGCTTGGCGTTCATGCTGCGCTTGGCGACGCAATGCCTCCCCCTTCCCCGCTACCTGACCCACGTGGTCTTGGGCCGAGCGGGCTGCCACCTGCGCCTCCATTTCCATGGACTTGACCTGCTCTAGTGCTGCAGAGGCCTCGTCGCGCTCTGCCGAAGAAGGCTCGTCGGGTTGCTCGTCCGCATCGACGCGGGCGAGCCTATCGCGGGCGTCGGCAAGCTGCGTGCGGGCCTCGGTCAGCTTGACCTCGATCTCGGTCGCGCGCGCCGCGGCCTTCTCGTGCTCGTTCTTATTGGCCTCGTACTGCTTGAGCAGACGCTGGTGATCGCGCTTCCACGCATCAACTTCGGTATCGTGCTCGCGCAAGGCAGCCTTCGCCGAGGCTGCAGTCACGCGGGCATCCTCCGCCGCGATCTTCGCGCCCTCGAGCGTGCCGGATAGTTCTTCCAGCTCCTGCGTGGCGGATTCCAGCTGCTCCTCTGCCTCCGCGATGCGGGCGGAAACCTCGACCGTGGATGAGGCACCAGTGCCCACTTCTACCCAACCTTCACCCAGCACCACGCCGGATTCGGTGACGGCACGCAGGCGCGGATCCTCTGCCACCAGCTTTTTCGCCTCCGCGACATCGGAGACGAGCACGACATCCGCAAGGAGGCGGTGCAGCGCAGCGGATACCTCGGGGACCACCGCAATATGGTCGAGCAACCACGAGGTGCCTGCGGGCAAAGTCGCATCCACGCGCCAGGAAGAGGAGGGGGCGGCCACGGAGACGTCGATAAGCGCGGAGCGCGTGCCCTTTTCCAAGTCTGCAATCAGCTGGGCAGAAATCTCGCCGGCCTGGGCCTCTGCAAAAGCACCCAACGCGGCAGCTACCGCGGTCTCGTACTTGGTGGTAATGAACTCCGCCAACGGTTGGAAATGCTCGCCTACCTCAATCTTTTCCGGCGCGGTCTGGGCCAAGGTATCGATGCGGGAACGCAGGGTATAGACAGCGCGCTCACGCTCGCGTTGCTCGTCGCGAAGCTGCTCCAAACGCTTATCGGCCGCACCCGATTCACTGGCCGCCCGCACATGGGCTTCCTCGAGCGGCTCGCGCTCGCCGGCCAAAGACTGCAGCTTATCCGCCACCTCATCGGCTTCCGCCTGGGCGGCTTGGGTGCGCTGCTTGGTAGAAGTCAGGGTCTCCTCTTGGCGCGCCAGCTCCTCTTCGGCCGAAGTAACCTGGCCTGCCGCCTTTTCCTCTGCGGCGATGAGGCGGACGACGCCCTCGCGCCTATCCGCAATGGCACGCAGCTGCGCCATGTGTTCGCGCTCCGCGGCCTCGAATGCCTCACGGCGCTCTGCTACCTCTTCGCGGATAGCCTCCAGGCGTTCCGCAGCCTCCTCCGCTGCGGCGAGAAGCTCTGCATGTTCTTCGTCCGCGCGGGCAGCCCGTGCCTCTAGGTCATCCGGATCCTGGCCAGAATAGGCCAACTGTGCGCCGGCATTGGCCGCTCGTTCCTCCGCGATACGCAGGGTCGCGGAAATGCGCTCGGAAAGTGTGGACAGATCGAACCACAGTTTTTGGGCAGCATCCGCCTTGGGGTTTACCTCCTCTAGCTGGGCTTCCACTTCTAGCTGCGAACCTGTTGCTTCTTCCAGCTGCGCGGTAACTTCTTCTACCTGCTCGGCTAAGACCTCTGCCGCGCGCTCGGCCTCCTGGAACTTGCTGCGCAGGCGCACCACCCTATCTCCTGCCAGCCGCAGGCGGGCGTCGCGCAGATCAGCCTGCACAGTGGCGGCGCGCTGCGCGGCCTCAGCCTGGCGGGCCAAAGGCTTGAGCTGTTTGCCCAACTCATCAGTAAGGTCCTGCAGGCGATCCAAATTGGCCTGCATGCCGGTGAGCTTGCGCTGCGCTTTTTCCTTGCGGCGGCGGTGCTTAAGCACACCCGCGGCCTCTTCGATATACGAGCGCCGGTCCTCGGGCCGCGATTCCAGGATCTCAGAAAGCTTGCCCTGGCCGACGATAATGTGCATCTCGCGGCCAATGCCCGAATCAGATAGCAGCTCCTGAATATCCATCAGGCGCGCTTTGGAGCCATTGATTTCGTATTCGCTGGCGCCATCGCGGAACATGCGGCGGGTGACCGACACTTCCGAGTATTCGATCGGCAGCGCACCGTCCGCATTATCGATGGTGAGGGTGACCTCGGCGCGCCCCAGAGCCTTGCGGTCGCCGGCGCCGGCGAAGATGACGTCCTGCATCTTTCCGCCGCGCAGCGTCTTGGCGCTTCCCTCACCCATAACCCAGGCCAGGGCGTCCACCACATTGGACTTGCCGGAGCCATTCGGTCCGACGACGGCGCAAATTCCGGGCTCGAATTTCAGAGACGTCGCCGACGCGAATGATTTGAAGCCTTTCAGCGTCAGCGATTTCAGGTGCATTTGGGTAAGTTTAGCAAGCCTTGAACGCAGCTGCCCAGCCGAGCCTAGAGGCTCGCTTCGGCGGGCTTGTGCTGCGAGTTAACGTTCGATGAAGCCAGATTCGCCCTTAGGGGAAGCCCATTGTTCGACAACCAGATCCACCGTTCCCGGGCGGCGGGTCGTACTCGGCTGCTCATTGAGGAGGCCCAGCAAGTCCTCGCATTTCTCCCGCGGGCCTTCCGCTACCACCTGCACCCGGCCATCTCTCAGATTGGTGGCATGCCCGCTCAAACCGAGCTCCAAGGCCCGGGAGCGCGTCCACCAACGAAAGCCCACTCCTTGGACGTGCCCATGGACAAAAGCGGTCATTCTCTCCAGTGCCATGCGGCCTCCCAAATTTCTAATAGCGGTCGTGGTGTCCCTTATCGCGCAATACGCGGCGATCCTCTTCGCTGCGGCGAGTAACGGGATCGGATCCGTCCCAGCACTCTACGCCCTTCAGTTCCGGCATCATATCGCGGTGGAATACCGGGTCAATGCCGTGGCTGCGCTGTTCGTTGTAATTCTTGAGCAGCTTAATCGCCACACCGGATAGCGGCACGATGGCGATGATATTGAGGATCACCATGGTTGCCGCACCGGTATCGGCCAACGCAAAGACCAGCGGCAGGGAGCCCACTGCGCCAAACCAAACGAAGAAGAGAACGACGAGGCGGAAAATCACCAACGCAGGCTTGCTCTGGGTGAGGTATTCCAGGTTAGATTCCGCCAAGTAGTAATTGCCCAGGATGGAGGAGAAAGCCAGGAAGAAGAGGATGAAGCTAACGAAGTGGATGCCCCAGTCGCCCACCTCAGAAGACAGTGCCGCCTGAGTCAAGGAGACGCCTTCTGCTTCGGCGCCGTAGGCAATCTCTGGTCCCAGCAGGATGATAAAGGCGGTGATGGTACACACCACCAAAGTGTCAAAGTACACGCCGAGGGTTTGAACCAAACCCTGCTTGACCGGGTGGGACACTGCCGCGGTAGCGGCTGCGTTCGGAGCAGAGCCCTCACCAGCTTCGTTGGAGAACAGTCCGCGCTGAATACCCTTCATCATGGCCGCACCAAGACCGGCGCCAGCGATTTCCTTAATACCCAGAGCGTGGCCGACGATATCGCCAATCATTCCCGGCACCTTGTCAAAGTTGGTGATGACAACAAACCCACCGACGAGCAGGTAGGCCACCGCCATAAATGGCACGATGATCTGGGTGATATTGGCAATGCGGTTGACGCCGCCAAAGATAATGAGGCCTGCAACCACGGCAATAACAACACCGATGATGGAGCGGAACATGGTGTCATCGCGGTCAAAGGAGAAGGACACCGCATCTGCAATGGCGTTGGTCTGGAAGGCGTTGTAGACCAAGCCAAAGGTAAAGGCAATAGCGATGGAGAAAAGAACACCGAGCGGGCCCCAGCCCAAACCGCGCTTCATGTAGTACGCAGGGCCGCCGCGGTACCCGTCACCATCGCGCACCTTCCACAGCTGCGCCAGGGTGGATTCGATGAATGCAGTTGCGCCACCGAGGATGGCGATGAGCCACATCCAAAAGACTGCACCTGGGCCGCCCACGGAAATGGCCACAGCCACGCCGGCCACGTTGCCGGTGCCAACGCGGGAGGCGGCCGAGATAGTAAAGGCCTTGAAAGCAGAGATGCCGCCATAGTCCTCATCCTCATCGCGGCCCTCCCCCTTTGGCCGCTCGACGACCGCGCGGAACATATCCGGCACCATGCGCACCTGCACCAAAGCGGTACGGATGCCGAAGAATAGGCCCGCAGCGATGAGCAGCCAGGGCAGAATCCACGACCATACGCCGTCATTAAATGTCGTTACGACATTTTCAAGAAAATCCATGCAGAATAATTTACTGCCTTGAGGTTCACAACGTGAACCCCATGCGCCATAACTTATTGGCAATGGGGGCAGAAATGGGTGGAACGCCCTGAAATTACGCAGCGCTCCAAGGGCGTACCACACCGCTGACAGGGCTGGCCAGCCCGCCCATACGCGGCCAGGGACCGCGAGAAATATCCCGATTCACCATTCACGTTGACGTACAAGGAATCGAAGCTCGTGCCACCCACTTTTAGGGCGGCGGTCATGACCTCTTGGGCCGATTCGAGCAGGGCTACGGCATCCTTTTGCCGCAACGTCGATGCCCTTTTGCGGGGCGGAATCTGTGCCGCCCACAAGGATTCATCGGCATAGATATTGCCGATTCCAGAAGCCAAGGTTTGATCCAATAGTGCAGTCTTTACTGCAGTCTTCTTGGCCCGCAAGCGCCGTGCGGTTGCCACAATGTCGAAGTCTGGTTCCAACGGGTCAATGCCAATGTGCGAGATCTTCGCCCACGGTGCATAGAGCCAATAGCCAAAGGTGCGCTGGTCTACAAAGCTAAGCTCTACCCCACCGCTTAGCTGAGCGCTAATGCGCAGATGCGGCGAATCGGTCGTGCCGATTCGAACTTGGCCCGACATGCCCAAGTGGATGAAGAGGACGTCGCGGTGGGGATCCATGGAATCTTCGCCCACGAATTCCAGCCACATGAACTTTCCCCGCCGAGCCACAGCGGCGACCTCTTTACCGATAAGAAGACCGGAGAGTGGCTCATCTTGGCCACGGTTGGCACGCGGGTGCAGGACTTGCACAGACTCAAAAGTCCGCCCCACCACATGGGGCTCAAGACCCCGGCGGACGGACTCGACTTCCGGCAGTTCCGGCATGCTTAGCCTTCTTTATGCGCAGTGCCCTGCACCAAGAGAGGAGTCTCGCGCAAAGTCTGGCAGGCTTCCTGAGCCGCTTGCTGCTCGGCCAACTTCTTATTGTGTCCCACTCCATTGCCCACGGTCAGACCAGCGACGGTAGCTACCGCGTTAAAGGTCTGATCATGTTCTGGGCCAGTGGAGGTAGCCGAATAGACCGGCATCGGTGCCTTAAGCTCGGCGCACAGCTCCTGCAGGGTGGTCTTCCAATCCAGGTGGCGACCACTCACAGTGGCGTTGTCGATCTTTTCTGCAAACAAGCGCAAGATGACATCTCGCGCGGTTTCGAATCCATGCTCGCGGTAGATGGCACCAAAGATTGCCTCGGTGGTATCGGCAAGAATGGAATCCTTATCGCGGCCACCAGTGGACTGCTCTCCCTTGCCCAGCAAAATGTGCGGGCCGAGGTTTATCTCACGGGCGATATCCGATAGTCCGTAGCGCGAGACGATCGAGGCACGCATCTTGGAAATATCCGATTCCGGACGAGAGGGATAAGTGATGTAGAGCTGGGAGGCCACCGACAGGCCCAGCACCGCATCGCCCAAAAACTCTAAGCGCTCGTTATTAGGCAAATGCCCATTCTCATTGGCAAAAGAGCGGTGAGTAAGCGCTAGGCGCAGGTGTTCTGGCTGCAAATCCACGCCAAGCGATTCCAACAATGGGGTGTGGTCTACGGCAGCAAACTCGGCTGCCAGCGCTTCTTCCCCGGTTAGCTTCTTTTTGCGGCTCATAGGAACTTCTCCAAACCAGCCCAGCGGGGATCGACCTTGTCTTCCTCTTCTTCGCCAGAGATACCGGTGGTCACACCTTCAGGCGTGTCAATCTCACAGCCATCTTCACATACCGGCGCAAAGGGAAGGTTGAGTCCTGCCTCATCGATCACGGCCTGCAAAAGGTTCAGCTCATCATCCTCGATCTCCGGAATCTCATCTCCGGAGCCTTCATCATCGGCTGCAGGATCATCGCCGGAGACGAAGGATTCATCGGCGGCAAAGACCTGCGTGACATGCAAGTCCAGCTCTGGGTGCAGTTCCTTCAAGCACCGGGAGCATTCCCCGGTTAGCCGGCCGGATACGTTGGCGTCCACCAAGACACCTGCACCAAGTGGGGTCAAGGTGGCGTCTACGGTAAGCTCTTCGCCCTTCGGAATGGCGATCATCTCGACGCCAATCCTCTCAGGTGCGGGGCCGGTCTGGGTGCGTTGCTCCGGCAGTGCGTCAGCGCCTTGGGCGTTCAACAATTCGCCCACATCGAACTTCAATGGTGATGTCATAACACTAGGTAGTCTACCTTGCCCCGCAAACTCCGCCTAGCGGCCAGCACAGGCAAACTTTCTGTCAAGAGTCTGTCGTTTAAAGTAAAAGGGCCTATGCCTTTCCGGATTAGCCTTTGCCCAAGCCAATGCCGTCTTTAGTGTGGAGGCATGACTTACCACTTGGCGCTAGCCTCCACGGATCCACGCAGCATCGCACTCGGATTCGCCGTGTTTAGCTGCCTTCCTGCCGCGGTATTAACCATTGCCGGCACGCTCGTGCACGCGACTCCACGGCCGGACCGTTCAGGAATCTATGGCGCTAGTGGGATTCGCCTCTTTACTGCACTCATCTGCAGCATCATTGCTGGTTTGATAGCTGGCACCATCCTGGTATTGCCCACTGGCATGGACCTTTCGGTGCTCACCGGCGCACTCATCTTTTCCCTAAGCGCAGGCGCCATTACCTGGTTTTCTCGGGAGACCATTCCCACGGCGCTTATTTCTGTAGGCACCATGCTGGTTGCCACAGGTGCGCTAGTGAGTATGTGCGCCGTGTGCTTTCCGCAGAACTTTAGTGATAGTTCTTTGACGTCACTGTCTTCCTATTTCTTTACCGCACTCGTTGCATTCCTTTTCCCTGGATTAGTGACCACAATCATTGCAGCATGTATGGCCGTCCAATCCGCCGCGCCTGCGCGTCTCACATCGAGGAAGGAAAGCAGCGCCACGTCCACACACACGCCGTTAACAGCTGCTCCCCATGCACCGAATACGGCAGTGCCCACCACACAGCCTCGCTCCCGCGCAACCTCCTGAACTGCCTGCGCTGGTAGGAAAACATAAAGGCTCTGGTGGGTGGGCAGACGGTGTACGACAAACCGTCTGCCCACCCACCAGAGCCTTTGGCCGTGCCTGATATAAGGGGCTAAACCACCCCTCACCCCTTAAGCTCCTTAGCCCGGGTGCCTCCGGGAAATGAAGCTTAAGGGCAGAAAGAATTTAAAGGTTTAGCGCTCGTTATAGCGACGCTCGTAGGCCTCGCCTTCTGCGTAGCGGGAGCCGCCCGCAACGCCGCCGGCACGTCCCGAGGGCTGGTAGTCGCCGCCGCGGGAACGGACCCCGGCACCGCCGCGCAGTGCAGAGCGGTCGGAGCTTACGGTGCGCAGCAGCCCATTGAGGGTGGTTTCAAATTCGCTTAGCTTGCCGTCTACAAACTCATCGCATTCACTGCGCAGACGGTTGGACTCAGTGTGGGCGGACTCCACGATGCGGTGTGCTTCCTCATCAGCGCGGCGCACAACTTCAGATTCCGAAACCATACGCTCTTGCTCGGCGCGGCCTTCTGCAACGGAACGCTCATATTCGTCATTCGCCTGAGCAATGGTGCGGTCTGCTTCCGCGCGGGCTTGTTCCACCATGGACTGAGCGCGAGCTTCAGCATCAGCCACTAGCTTGGCGGCATGCTGTTCTGCGTGGGACACCGTGGCATCCGCCTCTTCGCGAGCATGGCCCACGATGTCGTCGGCCTGCGCATTAGCGTCATTGATGGTCTGGTCCGCACGCTCTTCGGCGCCGTGGAGGATTTCATCCTGCTTATCCAAGACATCCTGCGCGTCATCAATTTCAACGGGCAGGGCGTTACGGAGGTCGTCGAGAAGCGCGAGCATTTCATGGCGCGGAACCATGCAATTAGAGGTCATGGGGAGGCTATGGGCCTCTTCCAAGTGCTGGACTAGTTCATCTAGGGACTCAAAGACACGGTACATGCTGCGAATTTTACATGCCCTCACGTGCCAAACGTGGAGGCCACGCACCGAGTGTGTACTGCGGATTTACCCTCCAGTGCAGACAATCGCCTTCCACCCACCCACTCACACAATCTATGGCGCGTATTTACAGCACAAACTCCCCTTCTCCACTACACAAAGGCAGCACAGAAAGGGAGCTTGAAAGAAGAAGTGAGCAGCTAGATAACGCCCTGTGCCAACATGGCGTCCGCTACCTTCTTGAAGCCAGCAATATTTGCACCGGCAACGTAATCGCCTTCACGGTCATATTCCTTGGCCGTACTATCGATGTTTTTAAAGATATTGGACATGATCGCGTGGAGGCGATCATCGGTGTAATCAAACGACCAGGAGTCGCGGGATGCGTTTTGCTGCATTTCCAGCGCGGAGGTAGCAACGCCACCAGCGTTGGCTGCCTTGCCCGGCGCGAAGTTGATCTTGGATTCTTGGAAGACGTGGACCGCCTCTGGGGTAGACGGCATATTGGCACCTTCGGCTACGTAACGCACGCCGCCGTCAACGAGCTTCTTGGCAGAATCGCCATCGAGCTCATTTTGGGTGGCACATGGTAGAGCTACGTCTGCCTTTACTTCCCAGATATTTCCGCCTTTGTGGAATTCCACTCCGTTTCCAGCCTCTTCGGCGTAGGTGGAAATACGTTCACGGCGGGTTTCCTTTACATCCTTGAGCAGTTCAATGTCCACGCCATTCGGGGTGGTGATGTAGCCGGAGGAATCAGACATCGCAACTACGGTGGCGCCGAGCTCTTGAGCCTTGGCTGCGGCGTAGATGGCCACATTGCCAGAACCGGAGACGATAACCTTGGCGCCGTCGAAAGACTCGCCGTGCGTCTTCATCATCTCATTGGTGAGGTAGACCGTGCCAAAGCCCGTGGCCTCAGTACGAACCAGGGAGCCACCCCAAGTCAATCCCTTGCCGGTGAGGACGCCGGATTCATGCTGGGTGGTCAGGCGGCGGTACTGGCCAAAAAGGAAGCCGATCTCGCGGCCGCCGACGCCAATGTCACCGGCCGGCACGTCGCGGTATTCGCCAATATGGCGGTGCAGCTCGGTCATGAAGGACTGACAAAAGCGCATGACCTCTACCTCGGACTTGCCCTTAGGATCAAAGTCAGAACCGCCCTTGCCGCCACCAATGGGCAGACCTGTCAGGGAGTTTTTGAAGATCTGCTCGAAGCCAAGGAACTTGATGATGCCCAAGTTGACCGAGGGGTGGAATCGCAGGCCGCCCTTGTAGGGGCCGAGCGCGGAGTTGAACTGAACGCGGAAGCCGCGGTTGACCTGGATTTCGCCATTATCGTCGATCCATGGCACACGGAAGATGAGCTGGCGTTCAGGCTCACACAGGCGCTCCACCAAGCCGTAGTCCGCGTACTGCGGGTCTTTTTCTAGGACAATTTTCAGCGAATCCAGGACCTCAGAAACCGCTTGGTGGAATTCTGGTTCTCCCGCATTGCGCTTGAGCAATTTGTCGTAGTACTCAGAGATTTGGCTATCTACTGACATGGTGTGCATTCCATTCTGTGGACTTGTAAGAACAGATACCAGTTTCCTATCAAACTACCGATAATGCAAGCAGGTTCGAGGCTTTAGGGAGACATACAACACCTCTTACCAGCGACAATAAAGTTAACTATTTTCTGTAGCCCGTTCGAATCTTAAGCCGCGCAGTGTCCCATCGTGGGCGGGCTTTATAATCACGGCATGCATATTGTTGTCGCCCCAGACTCGTTTAAAGGCACCGCTTCCGCGCCCGAGGCCGCAGCCAGCATTGCTATGGGGGTGCGTCAAGCGCTTCCCGACGCCACGGTGACCACCCTGCCCATGGCCGATGGCGGCGAAGGCACCGCCACTGTCCTTGCACAAGCGGCAGCGTCCGGCGGACAATCCGCCGAGACCATTACCCTGCCCACTACCGACGCCATTGGCCGCTTGACTCAGGCAAGCTATGTTCTCGCCGGAGCCACTGCGTTCATTGACGTCGCCTCTGCCACTGGGCTGCCAGCCGTGCAGGACAGCCTTGATCCGCTCCACGCCGATTCCTATGGCACCGGCGTGCTCGTCGCGGACGCAGAAACACGTGGCGCCACCTCGATCGTGCTGGGATTAGGCGGCACCGCCAGCATTGACGCCGGGATGGGCATCCTCACCGCACTCGGCGCCGCCGCGCACGACGCCCGCGGCTATGCCCTGCCCAAGGGCGGCGCTCCCCTAGTTCAGCTCGACCACATCGATACCGCGCAGCTCAATATCAAGGCGGGCATGCTCGACTTCACCCTGTTGGCAGATACCCGCGCTACCCCAGTGCAGGCGGCGACCATGTACGGTCCCCAAAAGGGAGCGAAAGGCGAACAAGTAGCGCTGCTGGCCGGCGCCATGCTCCAAGCATGCGAAGTTACCGACACCGATGCAGATTCTGCATATTTTGGCGCCGCGGGCGGCCTTCCCATCGGCCTGTCCTGGCTCTCGCGCACCCTCTGGGGTTCAGACGAACACGTGCGCGTCCTGTCCGGCGGCACGCATGTGGCCGCAGCACTGGGGCTTCCGGAAAAGATCGCCTCGGCCGATCTTGTCATTACCGGCGAGGGCCGCTTTGATGAACAGTCTCTGACCGGCAAGGCAGTCGGAACCATCACGGATCTCGCGCAACAATCCGGAACACCGGTGGGCATTATCGCCGGCTCCTTCGAGCATGACACCGACGCCTACTGCGCTCCCCTTAGCCAAGAGGGCACGCTGGCCCAGCAGCTGGCGGCGGCCGCCGGGGACATCGTCAAGCAGCTCTAAGGCCGAATGGACAGCGACCACGGGAAGATTGCGGGCCGCTCATGCGCCAGCTCATCTTCTAGCAATACGTGGTCCTTGGGCAGCACTGCATGCGGGGTGAGAAGGCGCGAGAGCACCATGCCCAGCTGGTTAACCGAGCCACTCACGCCCGCCACCGCGATGTCATAGCGGTGCACGCTCGCGTCCGCAAGGTCGCGGTCCTCATGCTCGTCGCGATAATTTTGCCGCAGCTGCTCTTCCAACCCCTCTGGAAACTGCGGTGCCTCTGGGCGGGTAACGTCAGCTGAGGAAAGCGAACCGCTCTCCACCAGCTTGTCGGTGGCGGTGGTAAAGATGTCCGCGACGCGCTCTGCTTGCGCGTTGGGAACCAAAACATCAAATTGAATAACCGGCATAGCGCCAACCCTACCCAATCCCTAAGGTGTGAAACCATGTCTGATTCTGCCCGCATCGCCCAGCTCGTCACTTCCCAAGAAGCCGATCTGGGGTGGCAGCAGGACTTTTATGAGGACCTGCACCGCCACCCCGAGCTTTCGCATGAAGAGGAGCGCACAGCCGGTCGCATCCGCGCCAAGCTCGCCGATTTTGACTGCGAGGTAGTAGAAAACATCGGCGGTTTTGGCATGGTCGCCATCTTCCGCAACGGCGATGGCCCCACTGCTTTGCTGCGTGCGGACTTTGACGGCCTGCCCGTGGAAGAGGCCACCGGCGTGTCCTATTCCGCCACTAATGGAAAGATGCACGCCTGCGGGCACGATATGCACACCACGGCGCTGCTGGGTGCCTGCGCGCTTCTCGACGCCTCCCGTAATTCCTGGTCCGGCACCTTCCTCGCCCTTTTCCAGCCGGCCGAAGAATCCTCCGTGGGCGCTAAGGACATGTTGGCCGATAGCCTCATCGAGCGCGTGCCGCGTCCCGATATTTGCCTTGGCCAACACATCATGCCCGGCCGCGCCGGCACCGTACGCCATACCGCAGGCCCCATCATGGCCGGCTGCGATTCCTTGCGCATTTGCGTCTTTGGAAAATCGGCCCACGCTTCCATGCCCCATAACTCCATCGATCCGACCTATATCGCGGCCATGATCGTCACCCGCCTCCAAGCTATTGTGGGCCGCGAAGTTGCCCCACACGAGTTCTTTGTCATCTCTGTAGGCGAGCTACACTCCGGCGATAAAAACAACATCATTCCCGAATCCGCCGAGTTGGTACTCAATACGCGCTACTACGATCCCGCACTCGCGGAAAAGGTCTATGCCTCCCTCGAGCGCATGGTCAAGGCCGAGTGTGCGGCGTCCGGAAGCGAGCAAGACCCGACCTTTGAGTACTACGCTCACGGCGAGGTCACCGATAACGACGCCACGGCCCACGCACCAGTGGCCGAGGTTTTCGATGCCGCCTTCGGCTCCGATTCGGTCATCGCCGCCCCTTCTACCGCCTCTGAGGACTTTTGCTACCTACCCCAGGCATGGGGCGTGCCTTATGTCTTCTGGCATATCGGCTGCACCCCGGAAGACGAGTTGCAAGACCCACCGGTCAACCACCAAGCAACCTTCCTGCCGGACTATGCCCCGACCGTCTATGCCTCCACCCGGGCAGCGTATGGTGCGGCATTGACCTACTTGGCAAAGCCCTAAGTACCCGGTGCGCCTTTACCTATTTCCTCCCTGCAAGGCGGCGCCAATCCTATTAAGCTGGCAGGCGTTTCGTGACTTCCCACTACCTTAAGGTTTCACATGAGCCAGCCACGGCACTCTGTTTTCGAATCCACCGTTCCCTCCCATGTTCGTGCGGCCTCCGGTGTAAGCCCGCACAGCGCTTCCTACCGCAAGTTCTGGTCGGGCCTATCTGGTGCCGTCATGGAGCAGATTGCCGATAATTGGGAGCGCACCCGTTCCGCCTACGCTGCGACCCGCCAGCAGCATTACTTCTCCGCGGAGTTCCTGCAGGGCCGCGCGCTGCTCAATAACCTCACCAACCTGGGCTTGGTTGACGATGCCAAGGCTGCCGCCACCGCCGCCGACCACGAGCTGAGCGATGTTCTCGAAGCCGAGCACGATGCCGCGCTCGGCAACGGTGGCCTCGGCCGCCTCGCCGCCTGCTTCCTCGATTCCGCTGTCACCCAGGACTACCCCGTTACCGGTTATGGCCTGCTCTACCGCTACGGCCTGTTCCGCCAGTCCTTCGAGAATGGCTTCCAGAAGGAACAGCCTGATGCGTGGATGGAAAACGGCTATGACTTCATCATCCGCCGCGCCTCCGAGCAGCGCCGTGTCCACTTCGACGACATGGACGTGCGCGCCATTCCCTATGACATGCCTATTACTGGCTACGGAACCGATAACGTAGGCACGCTACGCCTGTGGAAGTCCGAGCCCATCGCTGAATTCGATTACGATGCCTTCAACTCCCAGCGCTTTACGGAGGCCATTGTGGATCGCGAGCGCGTCATGGATATCTGCCGCGTGCTCTACCCCAACGACACCACCTACGAGGGCAAGGTACTGCGCGTTCGCCAACAGTACTTCTTTGTCTCCGCATCCCTGCAGACCATGGTGGATAACTACATTGCCCAGCACGGCGAGGACCTCACCGGTTTTGCGCAGTACAACTCCATCCAGCTCAATGACACCCACCCAGTGCTCGCCATCCCAGAGCTCCTGCGCATTCTGCTCGATGACCACGGACTGAGCTGGGATGCGGCGTGGAAGATCGTCACCGAGACCTTCGCCTACACCAACCACACCGTGCTCGCAGAGGCCCTGGAGAGCTGGGAAGTGTCCATCTTCCAAAAGCTGTTTTGGCGCATCTGGCAGTTGGTGGAGGAAATCGACCGCCGCTTCCGCGAAGATATGGCCAACCGCGGCCTAGATCAGGGCCGCATTGACTACATGGCGCCGGTATCCAACGGGCACGTGCACATGGCCTGGATCGCCTGCTACGCCGCCTACTCCATTAACGGTGTCGCCGCCCTGCATACCGAGATCATCAAGGCCGATACGTTATCCGAATGGCACGATCTCTGGCCAGAAAAATTCAACAATAAGACCAATGGCGTCACCCCGCGCCGCTGGCTAAAGATGTGCAACCCCCGCCTGGCAGAACTGCTCACACAGCAGGATGGTTCCGATGCGTGGGTTACTGACCTCACCCAGCTGGCCAAACTCGCCGATAAGGCCGACGACGGGGACCTGCTGCACCAGCTCATCGCCATCAAGCAGGCCAATAAGCGCGACTTTGCGCAGTGGGTAAACGACCACCAAGGCGCTGAAATCGACCCCGATTCCATCTTTGACGTGCAGATTAAACGCCTGCACGAGTACAAGCGCCAGCTGATGAACGCCCTCTACGTCCTCGACCTCTACTTCCGCATCAAGGACGAGGGCGAAACCGTGCCGAAGCGCACTTTCATCTTTGGTGCCAAGGCCGCGCCAGGCTACGACCGCGCCAAGGCGATTATTAAGCTCATCAACACCATCGCGGATCTGGTCAATAACGACCCGGCGACCAAAGACATCATCCGCGTCGTCTTCGTAGAGAACTACAACGTCTCCCCCGCCGAGCACATCATCCCGGCCGCTGATATCTCCGAGCAGATTTCCGTGGCTGGCAAGGAAGCCTCCGGCACGTCCAATATGAAGTTCATGATGAATGGCGCACTGACCTTGGGCACCATGGATGGAGCAAACGTAGAAATCGTCGAGGCGGTTGGCGAGGACAACGCTTATATCTTCGGCGCCCGCAATGAGGAGTTGCCGCAGCTGCGCGCCGAGTACAACCCGGGCGAGCTTTACCAGAGCGTGCCAGGCTTGGCCCGCGCGCTGGATGCGCTAGTCGACGGCACCCTGGGCGCCGACAATGCCGGCATCTTCGGCGATTTGCGTTCCTCGCTTCTCGACGGCTTCGGGGAGCACGCCCAAGACCAGTACTACGTCCTCGGTGACTTCGCCGACTACCGCGAGACCCGCGACCGCATGGCCGCGGAGTATCAAGAGGACGATCTTGCATGGGCCAAGAAGGCCTGGCTGAATATCTGCTATTCGGGTCGCTTCTCCTCGGACCGAACCATCGCGGACTACGCGAACGAGGTGTGGAAGATCCAGCCGACCCCGATTTCCCAGCGCTAAGAAAAGGTCCTGTCCTTCGCTTCCACGGCAAAGGGCAGGACCTTTAGGTAAGGCGGTGTGCCTGATTCTGTTTAGCGCAGGCCCACGCGCTTGAGCTGCTCATAAATGGGCTTCAAGTCAATGTTAAGCACGCCCATCTGCGTAGCTAGGAAGCCGAGGCCACCGACAACGGCGCCCAGAATCCCCAGACCCGTAGCTAGACCAGCAGCAAAGCCCTTGCTGCTGCCTTCCTTGCCGGCATCGGCGTCATCGGACGGGTTAGCAGCGTCTTCTGGCTGCTCTGGGTCGTCTACTTGGCCGGAGCCATCGTTCCACCACTCATCAAAGGTCAAGTTGGCTACCAGAGTGTTGTCGATGTAGTCACCGCGGACCGAATCGGTCCCAGAGGTACGGGCCATGATGTCCTCGGAGCCGGCGCCCTTGAAGAAGAACGGCACCAACTGGTTGGTGTGCTGACCGGAGTACCAACCGTGGCGAGCAACCTTGCCCTTCTCACCTTCCATAGCGTTGAAGCGGTTATCCGCCTCAGGGTTATCCTCAGTCGGAGCCTCGTTCGCACCGGAGAGATAGCCGGTTTCGTGGTCTGCGGTAACAACCAGTAGGGTCTCCTCCCACGAAGAGTTCTCCTCTACCCACTTGATGGCGGCATCGACCGATTTGTTGAAGTCCTGGGTTTCTTCGATGTCGCGCACCGGGTTATTGCCGTGTCCAGCCCAGTCGATGGCACCGCCCTCGATCATGACGGAGAATCCATCCTCATCCTGCCCCAGTGCGTTGAGTGCGCCGGTGGTCATGGTGGGGAGATCGACGACGTCGTTAAGCGGGTCAGAGTACGGCTCCTTCGCCTCACCAGAGCGAGAGTTCTGCAAGGTGGATCCTACCTGTGCGATACCCCAGTACTTCTGGTCCGGCTTGACGTCGCCTTCCGCCATCTTCTTGAAGTCATCGTTGGACTCAAAGTAGTTCCAGTCGGTCTCGCCAGCGGAAAGCTTGGCGTAGTCCTCCTCGTACATGAAGCTGTAATCCGGAGTTTCGATCTTTTGGTGGTCATTGTCGTAGAACGGGTGGCCAGCGGCCATGACCAAGTCGAGGGCGCTGCCGAGCATCTCACGGCTAATGTCCTGCAGCTTATCGCGGTCCTTGTTGTGCGCGGCCCACGCCGCCGGAGTGGCTTCGGAATAGAGAGTGTCTGATGGTTTGTGTGTGGGTACCTAACCCGCATAAGGAGATGGACCAGAATGACTACTGTGGCGAGACGAGATCCGGCTGATAAGGCCAAGATTGATGCGATTGAAAAGAAGCTGCTTGCTAACCCTGACATCGCGAAGCTGATTGATGACCTAGGCACGTCTACAACGGATGCCAACGACCTGGTTCGCGGCATGTTACAAGCCTCGATTACCAGAGGCCTCAACGCTGAAATGGATGCCCACCTAGGCTACGAGTCTGGCGACAGGAGCGCTAAAGCTGCAGCTAGAACAGACAATCACCGCAACGGGTCGTATCCAAAGACCGTGGATTCTAACTACGGGCCAGTCACCGTTGATGTGCCAAGAGATCGGGCTGGAACATTCTTTCCGACTATGGTCCCTAAAGGCTCGAGGAGATTGACTGATGTCGATGACATGATCGTTAGCTTGTACGCCGGTGGGATGACAATTGGGGATATCCAGCATCATATGGCAATGGCGATGCGTGTTGATATTTCCCATGAGACGATTTCAGCGGTTACTGACGCCGTCCTCGATGAGGTCATGATCTGGCAAAACCGCCAGCTAGACGAGTTCTACCCGGTCATTTTCCTGGATGCGCTGCGCATTAAAGTCCGCGATGGCGGCCGAGTGGTCAATAAGTCCGCGTACATGGCTATCGGCGTGGATCTCGACGGTATCAAGCACATTTTGGGATTGTGGATTGCCAAAGAAGAAGGCGCTTCATTTTGGGCGCAGGTATGTGCCAATCTTTCCAATCGTGGGGTCAAGGACGTCTTTATCGTCTGCTGTGACGGGCTTAAAGGTCTGCCTGAAGCAGTTGAGGCAACGTGGCCGAACTCTATGGTGCAAACCTGTATCGTGCACCTGATTCGTGCCGCTAACCGGTGGGTAGCCTACGGGGATCGCCGGGGCGTATCGGCCGCGTTGAAAAAGATTTACACCGCCACGGACGAGTCCACAGCTAAGGCTGCCTTAGACGAATTTGAAGCCTCTGAATTGGCAGAAAAGTATCCACGCTCAGTCAAAGTCTGGCGAGATGCATGGGCGCGTTTCGTACCGTTTCTCCAGTTCCCACCAGCAGCCAGCAAGGTCATTTACACGAAGAATTCGATTGAATCATTCAACAATGAACTGCGGAAAGCTACCCACAACAGGGTGCAGTTCACTAACAATGAATCAGCGCTCAAGACGCTATGGTTGATGATCTGCAACATCGAAGACAAACGAGCCGCAAAGAGGGCAAAGCAAGGCAAACGAGTCTCAGCAACAGCCGGCAGACTCATGGAAGGAGCCCGAGTTTCCGGCTGGAAACAAGCCATTAACCAAATGGCCGTGGCCTACCCCGACAGCTTCGACAAATACCTATAAACCTAGCCCCACACACAAACAACTTGATACCCTCCGAACAAGCAAGCATTGATAGATGCAGGTCTGCACTACATTTTGTCGGTGAAACCCCACCGTGCCTGAGGTGATTGAAACCTGGCGGCGGGAAATCCCTGGTGAAGCCTACGCCCACGGCCAGATCTGGACACAAGCCTCGGCAAGCGATGCGCGCAAACACACAACCCCGAATACGGTGACCCACTTCCAGTACTCCTATGATCGGGCCAGACGCGGCCTGCGCGGAATCAAAGAGCAAGTCGCAAAAGCCAAACGCGCTGTTGACGGCGAAATCGCCATTAAGCGCAACCGCTATTTCGATCTTTCCACCCCGAACAAGAAGGTCAACTACGCTCTTGCTGCCAAACACCGAGCCCTAGCCGGAATTAAAGGCTATGAAACCGACCTGACCGCTCTTCCCGCCCAGGAGGTTATCGGGCATTACCGCAGGCTATTCCACATTGAAAATGTCGTATCGGATGTCGAAATCAGACCTGAAAGCACGCCCAATCTATGCGAGGAAACAAAACTCGATCACAGCACATCTCAATATTGTGATGGCAGCACTAGCCGTGACCCACCTGATGGAGACCCGCAGTGGTCACTTCATCAAACGCCTCGTGAGAACACTCAAGAAATACCGCAGCTTTCAACTCGTCGTTGGCGGCGAAACCATTCACGCCGCCGTACCATTCCCGCCCGACCTCACTGCCACCATCCAAGTAATCACCGGCCGCGAACTTCCGCACAAAATTGGCCTAAGTCAGGTTAGAAGGGAATCAGCACACCGTCTCGTGGGATTCGTGCTCTGGGTGCTCAATCTGGATGGTGGAGTGCTCGATACCGTGTTCGCGCAGGGCCTGCTGGGCGGCATCCAACAGCGGGCCGGTGCCGACGGTGCCGTCGCGCACGATATGCACGGTCGTGAGCACGTTCACGCCGTCCAGGCTCCACAGGTGTAGGTCGTGGATGTCAGCAACGCCCTCGACCTGCCGCAGCGCGGGCTCGATCGCACTGGCGTCGAAGTCCGCCGGGACTTGCTCGAGCAGCACGCTCGCCGAAAGCCGCATGAGCTGCCAGGCGCGCGGCAGCACCATCGCCGCGATCGCTAGGGAGGCGATCACGTCCGCCGCCACAAACCCCGTGGTCAGTACCACGATGCCGGCCACGATTACTGCGACCGAGCCGAGCATATCCACTAACACGTGCAAGAACGCGCCCTCCACGTTGATCGAGGATTTGCGGTGCCGGTGCAGAACCCACGCCGATAGCGCATTCGCCACCAGGCCGATCACCGCGATGATCAGCATCGTTTTTCCCTGCACTTCGGCCGGGCTCTGCAGGCGGCGCACCGCCTCGACGACAATCCACACCGAGATCGCCAGCACCATCACTGCGTTCGCCAGTGCAGCAAGCACCTCCACTCGTCGGTAGCCGTACGTGGCCTGAGCCGATGCTTGTCGGCGCCCAACCAACACCGCTAACACCGCGATGATCAACCCCGCAGCGTCGGAAAGCATGTGCATCGCATCCGCCATCAGCGCCATCGAACCCGCCAACCAGCCGCCGATCAGCTCCGCGAAGAAGACGGTGCCGGTAATGCCTAGCGCAATCAAGAGTGCGCGCAGCGGCGTGCTGGAGTGATCGTGGTCGTGGTGCTCGTGTGCCATGCACTCAGCCTACCCCCGTCGACGCTTATTGACAATTAAATGAAAATGGATGGAGGTAAGCGCAGCCACTGAGGCCAAGTCGGCCTGATTTAGGTCATTGTGCAGTTGTCCTTTGAATGTGTAGAGAAGCTGAAACATGAACAACCAAAAAGTACTGCAGCCGCATGTCAGGAAAGCAACCGCTGAGTGTACTCGAGGTAAATATAAATCTACATTTGTATAAATGTATATAGAAAAGCGCCGCGACCCGTGGAACGTGTTAAAGGGTGGGTCGCGGCGCTCGTGCCAAAAATCTACTTCTTGGTTTCACCCAACAGGTGGCACTGAATCATGTTGGTGTTGCCAGCAATTCCTGGAGGAGTACCAGCAATGACGACAATCATGTCGCCTTCCTCGTACCTGTCCATCTCCAGCAATGCATCATCGATAGCTTCCATCATGTCATCGGTGGACTTAACGTGCGGGCTCAAGAAGGTCTCAGCACCCCACGTCAAAGCCAGCTGGGAACGAACCGCTGGGTCCGGCGTAAATGCCAGCAGTGGCAGCTGGGAGTGCAGGCGAGCCACGCGCTTAGCGGTATCGCCGGAGGTAGTAAAGGCTACGATGGCCTTTGCATTGAGGCGCTCGGCAATATCGCGGGCGGAATAGGACACCACACCACGCTTGGTGCGCGGAACGTGGGACAGCGGTGGAACCTTGCCGCCATCTTCAGCATTAGCCACGATCTTGGACATGGTGCGCACGACGTTCTGCGGGTCAATACCCACGGAAGTCTCACCAGAGAGCATAACGGCGTCAGCGCCATCGAGAACGGCGTTAGCCACGTCGGAAGCCTCTGCACGGGTCGGGCGCAGGTTAGAAATCATGGAATCCAGCATCTGGGTAGCCACGATGACCGGCTTAGCGTTCTCGCGAGCAATCTGGATAGCGCGCTTCTGGAACAGCGGCACGCGCTCCAGCGGCACCTCAACACCGAGGTCGCCACGGGCAATCATGATGGCATCGAATGCCAGCACGATAGACTCGAGCGCGTCTACTGCCTCAGGCTTTTCCAGCTTGGCAATAACTGGAACGCGGCGACCCTCTTCGTCCATAATCTCATGGACCTTATCCACATCTGCTGGGGAGCGGACGAAGGACAGTGCCACGAGGTCAACGCCGAGATTCAAAGCGAAGCGCAGGTCAGCGATATCCTTTTCCGACAAAGCCGGCACGGAGATATCCATACCAGGGAGGGAAACGCCCTTGTTATTGGAAACCGGGCCACCTTCGGTGACCTCACAGACGACGTCGTTGCCGTCGACTTCCTTACAAACAACGGCAACCTTGCCGTCGTCGATCAGCAGGCGGTCACCTGGCTTGGCGTCCTTCGCCAGGCCCTTGTAAGTGGTGGAGACGCGGTCATGGGTGCCTTCGATATCGTCCACGGTAATGCGGACGATCTGGCCGTTATCCCACTGCTCCTCGCCGTTGATAAAGCGGCCAAGGCGAATCTTAGGGCCCTGGAGGTCCGCCAAGATACCGACGGCGCGGCCGGTTTTATCGGTGGCCTGGCGCACCCAGTTGTAATTCGCCTCGTGGTCTGCATGCTCGCCGTGAGACATATTCAGGCGGGCAACGTCCATGCCGTCCTGTACGAGGCGCAAGATGCCATCCTCGCTAGCAACGGCAGGGCCGAGAGTACAAACAATCTTCGTTCTTCTATCCAGCATTATTGGCCTATTCCGTCGGGGAAACTGAACACTCCCCAACCTACTACTTCGAAAGGATTGGGGCCACAATTTCTCGGGTTCATTTTCTGAACGGGCACCCCAAAATGCCCTATTTCCCACAAACCCAAAACCAACCGGACACACTTGGGCAATGCTTACGTCGATGAAGAACCCGGTTGCTGCCCGTCAGATACCGCGTGCTCATGGCTGTGCCCATCAGTATTCCGGCGCTCCGCCCAATACTTAGGATCTACCTCTTCGGGGGACTCTGGGCCCTGGCGGTGCCTATCAAGCACGAAGAAGACAATCGCGGCGATGATAAAAATCACAAGCGACACGATGAGATTCACGCGGACCCCAAAGATATGGGTCGCCTCATCGGAACGCATCCCTTCAATAAAGAAGCGGCCCAATGTATAGCCCATGACATAAAGGGCAAAGACGCGCCCGTGCCCCAACTTCCAGGCCTTGTGAGCCCACAAGAGGAAAAGGCAGACCAGGACATTCCACACGAGCTCGTACAGGAAGGTCGGGTGCACCGAGGTCATGATCTCCCCCGTGGAGTGTCCGGAAACGGGAGCATAGCCGCCATTTTCATTGACGCGGTAATAGATGTCTAAAGCCCACGGAACGTCGGTCGGGCGCCCATAGAGCTCTTGGTTAAACCAGTTGCCTAGGCGTCCAATCGCCTGCGCGAGGACGAGGCCTGGCGCCACCGCGTCAGCAAAGGGGCCGAGCGGTACTTTTTTCACTTTGAAAAGCACCCACAAAGCTAGTGCGCCCAAGGCTACGGCGCCCCAAATGCCCAGTCCGCCATTGGTAATCTTCAGCGCGTCCGCGGGATTGCAGCTATCGCAGAAGTACTTCTGGTTATCGGTAATGACGTGGTAGAGCCGCCCGCCAATGATGCCGGCTGGGATGACCACGATGGCGGCATCCCATACTGTGTCTGGGTTACCGCCGCGTGCGGTGTAGCGGCGTAAGGTCATTCGCAAGGCGACGATAATACCCACGATGATGCACAGCGCATAGGCACGAATGGGAATGGGCCCCAACTGCCACACGCCCTGCGGCGGAGACGGAATATTTGCAAGAATTTCTGTGTGCACGTAGCCAGTGTGCCTTATCCCCCACCCCACCAGCTAGTTGGGGTCTTATTCTATCTTGCGCGCGGGACACGCTGGATGCTGCCCGGCAGCCACCAAAGAGCGCGCCAGCGCCGTAGGATCCTGGGCAGCCATGACTGATTCTCCCACCAACACTGCATCGGCGCCGCGTGAAGCATAGTGAAACAGGTTGCGCGCGTTGTTTACCCCGCCTACTGCGATGCGGAGGATGGATTCGGGTAAGCCCGGGGCGATATCGTTAAACGCCTCGCGGTTAATGGCATCCGAAGCCAACGACCACGCATTGATGGCAATGACGCTACTTCCTGCCTTGATTGCGCGGTCAACCTCGGCGCAGTTGCGTACCTCTACGATCGCGGTCATACCGAGCGATTCCACCCGGTCCAAAAGTGCCTCCAGGCGAGCTTGCTCTAAGAGTTCAACCTGCAATGGAATAGCATCGGCCCCAAAGCACCGGGCTTCATGAATTTGGTAAGGGTCCACGATGAGATCGCGCGACATCATGGGAATATCAATCGCAGCACGCGCAGCTGCCATGTCTTCTAAAGAACCGTGAAAGCGGCGGAAATCGGTCTGGCATGCCATGAGATGTACGCCGCAGTGTTCAAAGGTGCGGGCCCATTCCGCCATCTGTTCCGCAGAACCAACATGTGCGATTTCGCCACCGTAGGGTACGGCGCGCTTGAGCTCCGTGATGACCGAGCAGCCAGTGCGCAGCAACGCCGCGCGGGCATCCCGGGGAGGCTCCATGTCACGCGAGCGGGCTTTCACATCTTTGAAAGACACGCGAGCTTCCCGCGCAGCGACGTCCTCCAAGACTCCTGCAACTAGGTGGTCAACGGCAATGGGCGTAGGCATCAGCACCTCCCTCCACGGGCGATTAAGATCACACTTAGGTTAACCTGCTCGCGTGCCGTTCCGGAAATTGCACAGGAAACGGGGCTATTTTTTGTCCATATCAGTGGGATCGATATCACTATCAAGCGCGTCCCACATCACACGGCCAGAGTCAGATGAGGTTTCCAAATCCTCCTCCAGCTTTGCCTGTCGTGCCGCTGGGGTTTCGTATTTGCTCGACACCTTCGCCTTATCCGCGCCTGGATTGCGCGCAAGCATCACTGCACCGAAGAGGGCTGCTGCCGCACCTATCAGAGCCACGATTGGCCCCAAGGAATGCACCTCGGTGGAAACGACTGTGGCCCAGTCAGAAATCTGGGCAGAGTCTACGGCGTTTTCATTGGCCGAAGCTCCCTGCAGGATCTTCTGCGCGCGCTCGGTGTCCGCGCCCGCAGTCAGCAGGCTCACCGGTGTCCATGCGCTGGCCGCGGCCGCGAGGGCGCACACGATGCCCACCACTCGCCTACCAACGCGCCGCAGCGCCATCCCCGCGACGGCACCGGCTACCAGAACGAGGGTCAAGGCCTTGATCTCCAGCGACCATGCCGAGCCGATGATGTCATTGGCCGCGGAGCCGGCCTTATCGTCCTCGCTGGCGGCTACCACCCACGTGGCACGGGAGGACAGCCACAATACGATGGCTCCTACAGCAATAAGTAGTGGTCCAAGGCGTCTAGCCTTCACGATTGTCCTCCTAGGAGATCGGTGGCGTCAAAGCACGTGCGGTCACCGGTATGGCAAGCGCCGCCACGCTGCCGCACCGTCAGCAGAATAGTATCTCCATCGCAGTCAAGGCGAACGCCCAGCACCTCTTGGGTATTTCCAGAAGTCTCTCCCTTAACCCAATACTCATTGCGCGAGCGCGAAAAATACGTTGCCTTGCGGGTGGCAAGGGTATGGGCCAAAGCGTGGTCATCCATCCAGGCCATCATCAGCACCTCACCAGACTCAGCCTGGGCAATGGCCGGCACCAAGCCTTGCTCATTGCGCTTGAGCCGCTTGGCGATGCCCCCGTTAAGTTCAAAGTCGCCTGGGGTACTCAACGGCGCACCTCGTAGCCCGCAGCGTCCAAGGCGTCTTTCACGTCGCTGATTTCTACCTCACCGAAGTGAAAAATGCTTGCTGCCAAGACGGCATCGGCGCCGGCTGCAACGGCCGGTGGGAAATCCGCGGCGTTTCCCGCGCCGCCAGAGGCGATAACGGGAATGGTCACCGCTGCACGCACGGCGCGCAGCAATTCCAGGTCAAATCCTTCTTTTGTGCCATCGCCATCCATTGAGTTGAGGAGGATTTCCCCTACGCCGAGTTCTTCGCCGCGGCGTGCCCATTCGATGGCATCGATCCCGGCCGATTCCGTACCGCCGTGCGTGGTGACCTCAAAGCCGGATGGCGCATACTCTTCGTAGCACCGGCGGGCATCAATGGACAGCACGATGCATTGGGCCCCGAAAATCTCGGCCATTTCGCGCAGGAGTTCCGGATTCTTAATGGCCGCGGTGTTTATAGAGACCTTATCTGCCCCGGCGCGCAATAATTCTCGGACGTCATCAACGCTGCGAACTCCACCACCCACCGTCAAGGGGATGAATACCTGGTCCGCAGTGCGGCGCACGACCTCGAGCATGGTGGAGCGGCCTTGTTTAGAAGCAGAGACATCCAAGAAGGTAAGTTCATCGGCTCCTAGGGCGTCATAACGCGCGGCCAGCTCCACTGGGTCGCCGGCATCGCGCAGGTTGTCAAAGTTGATGCCCTTGACCACGCGGCCTTGGTCCACGTCTAGGCAGGGGATCACGCGTACGGCTACAGCCATGGCGGCCGCCTCCTTTTCGGGTATTTAGTCTTAGCGGTGAAAAGTACCGGTATGACGAGACAAGATATCCACGATGGTGGCATGAACCTGCGGGGTACCTGCCACCATGCCGCGCGACTGGGCAGTCCACGGATTTCCTTCCGGATCGGTGACAACGCCACCAGCGGCCTGAATCTGCAGTGCTCCCGCGGCGTTATCCCATGGGTGCGGAGAGAAGTTAATCGCCCCATCAAACACACCCTGCGCGACGAAGGCATTATCAAGCCCCACAGAACCGGTCATTCGCGGGCGCAGTCCGGTCTCGCGCAGCTCGTGGAAAATGTCAGTGGGCAGGTGCGAAGAGCACCCCACGTGACCGCGCGCCTCATCAAAACCCATCGCCTCGTCCCCTCCGCCGAAGCCAGTGGTTGGCCCACCTACCGAGCGCAGTGGGGCGCCATCGCAGGTGACCAAACGACGCCCCAAGAGCGGGAAGTCAGATACCGCGGCAACAGGCGCACCCTCATGAATGAGCGCCACCAGGATGCCGGCCATGGGGTTTCCGGCAGAGTAGTTTGCGGTGCCATCGATCGGATCTACCACCCACACGGTATCGAGCACGCTGCCGCCCGATTCTTCTCCATAGACCGGGATACCGGTCATCTGGGTCAAGATATCGCGCAGCTGTTGCTCGATGACGAGGTCTACCTCGGTGGCGAAATCTCCCTGCCCCTTAAAACGGGCGGGCGCAGCTCCGAGGCCGGAGCGAAAAATGGGTTCTATCTGGTCTACGGCCGCCTCCGCGAAGGCCACCAACTCGCGGGGTTCCATCATGACTTAGTTGTCCTCAGGGTCGAAAGGGTCAATGGTTTCTTCCGCCGGCAGCGGCTCTACCTCGGCCACCGCGGCGAGTGCTTCGTCAAGGGTGAAATTCCCCTCGTACAGGGCCTTGCCAATAATGGCGGAATCGATGCCCTCATTTACATAAAGCGCGAGCTCGCGCAGGTCTTCCACGCTCGAGATGCCACCAGAGGCGGTGATCTTTGCCTCCGTTGCCATCGCTACCTCGCGCAGGAGCTCAATATTAGGTCCGGTGAGCGTGCCGTCTTTAGATACGTCTGTTACCACAAAGCGTTGGCATCCGGCTGCATCCAGGCGCTCGAGTACCTCCCACAGATCGCCGCCATCGGAGACCCAGCCATTGCCGGCGGTACGCCATTCGCCGCCATCTTCGCGCACGGCGAGATCCACGGCGACCTTATCTCCGTAGCGCGCCAGGATGTCCTCGATCCATTCCGGCTGCTCTAGGGCAGCCGTGCCAATACTAATGCGCTGCGCACCAGTAGCCAGCGCGCGCTCCACCGCGACATCATCCCGGATGCCTCCGCTAAGCTCCACATTTACACCCAGATCGCGGGTAATCATCGCCATTTCTGCGTGGTTGGAGCCCCGGCCAAATGCCGCATCCAAATCCACAAAGTGCAGCCAGTGCGCGCCTTGGGACTGCCACTTTTGCGCGGCATCGCGCGGGGAACCATACGAGGTTTCGGTGCCTGCTTCGCCTTTATCTAGGCGCACGGCTCGGCCTTGAGATACATCGACTGCTGGCAAAAGCGTAAAAGTCATATCCTTCATCCTACCTAGAGCGTGCGCATCCAGTTTTCCAAAAGCTGAGCACCGGCGTCCCCGGATTTCTCAGGGTGGAATTGAGTCGCCCACAGGGCACCGTTTTCTACCGCCGCGACGAACTTATCGCCCGCGTGCTCGGCCCAGCTCACCTGCGGCGGACGGGTAATCTCCGTTTCCAATTCCCACCGGCGAACGCCATAGGAATGCACGAAATAAAACCGCTCGTCTTCGGCCAGTCCGGCAAACATATCGCTGCCGACGGGTACCTCAACGGTATTCCACCCCATATGCGGCAGCACCGCAGACTGCAGCTTTTCCACGGTGCCGGGCCACTCGCCGCAGCCGGTGGAGTTGATGTTGTGTTCCACTCCGGCGTCGAAAAGCACCTGCATGCCTACGCAAATGCCCAACACCGGCCGCTCTCCTGCCAAGCGCTGGCCGATGACTCGAGGGCCCTGCACCGCCCGTAGCCCGCGCAGGCAGGCAGCAAAGGCACCCACGCCGGGAACAAGCAGACCGTCCGCTTCCACCGCTTCCTTGGGGTCTGCGGTGACGGTAACGTCCGCGCCTACTCGCTCCAGCGCGCGCTGGGCCGAGCGCACATTGCCCGCGCCATAATCCAATAATGCGACCGTCTTTGCCATGGGCTATACCTTACGCATGCGACGCAGTCGCGTCCGGATATCGTTGGTTTCGCTCACGCGGGTGCGCCCAAGGATAAAATCTGCCAGCGTCATCACAACGCCGGCGACGAGGATGACCACGCCGGCGCCAAAAGCCCCTGCATAGCCGTAGCCGGCGACCAAGGCGCCCAAGAGGGTCGAGCCCAAGCCAGTGCCGCCATCATAGAAAATATTCCAGATGGCCGAAGCTTCCGAGACGCGCTCGCGCGGCAGGCGGTCAAACATCGACAGCAGGGCCTCATTTTGCGCAATACCAAAGGCACCACCGAAGAGAAAGGCACCCAGCACGAGCCACCACACAGAACCGTCGAGGTACAGCGGTACAGCGATGGCGAGCACACCCACGATGGCCATGATCTGACTGGGGATATACAGACGGCCTGGGGTGCCTACGCGGTCTGCCACCATGCCGGCAAAGTAGCGGAAAATCATGGCGGCGCCGCCCACGATGGACAGCATGAAGCCGGCCAAGCTAGCGCCGCGCTCGGCATCGAGTTCTTGCACCGCCGGCGGCAGGAAGGATGACACGGCGCCATAGCTCATTGAAAATGTCGTTAGCGCCAGCGCAGGAACGAGCACCAGCTTCCACGTAGGAACGCGGATCAGGTTCGGCTCCTCTTCGGTATCGGAGGCAAGGGTGACCTTAATCTTGGGAATGCGCAGGCACAGACCAAAGCCCACAAAGCCAATGATGCCGGCGGTGATATACGTCGAGGCATATCCCAGCTTTTCCGCCATGATCAATCCTAGGGGCAAAAAGACCATCTGGCCCAGGCCGGTAAAGACACCAATCATGCCGGTAGCCTTGCCCAGCAAACGTACGGGCGCCAGTTCCGCAATAAGCGCGGACTCAGAAACGGTCAGCGCGCCAAAACCCACGCCGCGCAGAGCAGAAAAGAGCAGGACTACCCAGGCATCAGTTCCCAGTAGGTGGCCAAAGGCAGGTACACCCAGGGTGAAAGCGGACAGCGCCATCACACGGCGGTAGCCCCACCGGCGCAGGAGCCATGGGGAAATGATCTGGGTCAGCACGGTAAAGGCCATGAAGATGCCGGTGGATGAGCCCGCCAAGGTCGCTGAGCCACCAGAGTCAATGACCGCTAGCGGCACCACTGGAAGGAGGATGGACCACGCACCGAAGGCCGCGGCGATAGCCAACATGGTCGCGGTATAGCCCGGAACCTTCCAGATATTAGTTTCTTGGGTTGTGCTCATTTACCAAACGCTCCTACCATCCACGAGATTGCTGCTACCACGGTGATTGCGGCCAAAAGAGAGGCTACTACTGTCATTGCCTTCGACCCCTGTTGGTAGGCAGACCATGCGCCTCCCACCAGCATGCCAGCTACGAGGAAGAGGACCAAGATCATAAAGTGCATGCGTTCTAGAGTGCTCCCTTCGTCGATGGAATTCCAGTCTGGCGGGGGTCGATTTCCACCGCACCACGCAGCGCACGCGCGACGGCCTTAAACTCCGCCTCCGTAATGTGGTGCGGATCGCGCCCATAGCGCACGTTGAGGTGGAGCGTTACCGCAGCGTGGGTGGCGAGCGTTTCAAAGAAGTGGCGGTTTATCACGGTGGCGTAATGCCCACCGATGGTCTGCCACTGCAGGTGCTCTGGTTCGCCGTTCATGACGAAATAGGCGCGACCAGAAAAATCCGCAACCGCTTCTACCAAGGCCTCATCCATGGGCAAAAGTTGGGAGCCAAAACGGCGGATGCCGGCCTTATCCCCCACCGCCTCACGCAGCGCGGTGCCGAGCACGATGGCGGTATCTTCCACAGTGTGGTGGGCATCTACCTCCACATCGCCCTCAGCCTGCACGGTGAGATCAAAGCTGCCATGAGTAGCAAAGGCCGTGAGCATGTGGTCAAAGAAAGGCAGTCCGGTGGAAATATCGCTGCGCCCCGCGCCATCGAGGTCGATGACCACAGAAATCTGCGATTCCGACGTCGCCCGCTGGGCGCGCCCTACACGGTTGCTCATCCTTCGCTCCTTTCACCTGCGGCCGGGGAATCAGCCACTACTGTATCCGCAAGGTCCTCGGCTACAGCCAAAAAGGCCGAATTTTCTTCCGGCAGTCCCACCGTCATCCGCAGGTGGCCTGCGATGCCAACATCGCGAATGAGCACTTCCTTATCCAAGAACTGTTGCCACACGCGGTGTTGGTCAGCAAAGCGCCCGAAGAAGAGGAAGTTGGATTCGCTCGGCAGGACGGTATAGCCCAATTCGCGCAAGCGAGCGGCCACCCGCTCGCGCTCGGCGGCGATCTTTTCCACGGTGGCGAGCGTATCCGCGCTATGGCGCAGCGCCACCGTCGCCGCCGCTTGGGAAAGCACGGACAGGTGGTACGGCAAGCGCACCAGCATTACGGCCTCCACAAAGGCCGGGTGCGCCACGAAATAACCGAGGCGGCCGCCGGCAAAATCGAAGGCCTTAGACATGGTGCGCGAGACCACCAGCTTCGTAGGATATTTATCCAGCAGCGTCACCGCAGATGGCGAGGAAGAAAATTCGCCATAGGCTTCATCGACGATGAGGATGCCTGGGGCGGCGTCGGCAAGCGCGGCAATATCGTCCACGCTGGTCACCCCGCCGGTGGGGTTATTCGGCGTCGTCACAAAGATGATATCCGGCTGGTGCTGCGCCACGGCTGCGAGCGCCCGGTCCATATCAATGCGAAAATTCTCATCACGCGGGCATTCCACAAACTGCGTATGGGTGCCGTCCGCGAGGATAGGGTGCATGGAGTAGGACGGGGTGAAACCGAGCACACTGCGGCCCGGACCGCCGAATGCCTGCAGCAGCTGCTGCAAAATCTCATTCGAGCCATTCGCCGCCCATACCTGTTCAGAGCCCACGCTCACGCCAGTTTGCTCAGACACAAAAGCCGCCAGGGCCTGGCGCAGCTCCACCGCATCGCGCTCCGGATAGCGATTGAGCGTGGTGGCAAGGCGCCGAGTCTCCGCCACCAAGTCATCCACTAGCGCCTGCGAGGGAGGATAAGGATTTTCGTTGGTATTGAGCTGGTAGGCCACATGGAGTTGCGGCGCCCCATAGGCGGACTTGCCGCGCAGCTCCTCGCGCAGGGGAAGATCATTCAAGTGCGTCATTTAATTCTCCTCGAATCGGGCGCGGATAGCCTCGCCGTGGGCGGGCAACCCCTCGGCCTCCGCAAAAGCGATGACGTGCGGGGCAATCTCTTCCAACGCAGCTCGGTCATACTCAATAAGGTTGACCGGCCGCATGAAGGTATGGGTAGAAAGCCCGGCAGAAAAGCGCGCCGTACCGGAGGTGGGCAATACGTGATTGGAACCGGCCGCGTAGTCTCCGAGTGGCACCGGAGCAAAGTCCCCTACAAAGATGGCACCGGCGTGCTTGATACGCTCGGCCACCGCGCCGAGCTCTGCGGTGTGGATTTCCAGGTGCTCAGCGGCATAGGCATTGGCCACCGCCACCGCTGCGTCCAGGGAATCGACCAACACAATTCCGGATTGCTCGCCGCCTAGAGCTTCGGCCGCCCGCTGCGCATGAGCAGTGGCGCCGTAGCGCGCTTCAACCTCCGCACATACGCGCTGAGCCAGGCTTGGCGATGCCGTAATAAGCACACTCGCGGCCATCGGATCATGCTCGGCCTGGGAGATAAGGTCATAGGCCACATACACCGGGTTGGCGGTGTCATCAGCGATAATGGCGATTTCGGTCGGCCCGGCCTCAGCATCGGTGCCCACCACGCCGCGCACCAACCGCTTGGCCGCGGTGACGAAGATATTTCCAGGGCCGGTAATCATGTCCACTGGGGCTAGTTCTGCGTCATCATCTCCGTAGGCCATCAGCGCGATGGCCTGGCCGCCTCCTACCGCCCAGACCTCATCTACGCCGAGCATCTGGCACACGGCCAGCACCGTGGGGTGCGGCAGACCGCCGAATTCCTTTTGTGGCGGCGAGGCTACCACTAAGCTTTCCGCGCCGGCCGCCTGTGCTGGCACGGCGTTCATAATCACCGAGGACGGATAGACCGCCTTGCCTCCCGGCACGTATAGCCCAACGCGCTCGATGGGGCGAAAGACCTCGGTCACCGTGGCACCTGGTGCCAGCTCGGTGGTGTGCGCGGCCGGCTTTTGCTCGGCGTGAACCTTGCGGACCCTCTCGATGGAAGCCTCAATCGCTTGGCGCACCTGCGGGTCTAGACCGGAAGCGGCCTTCTCCAACTCCGCTTGGGGCACCCGCAGGTGGGTTGGGCGCACGCCATCGAATTGCTCGCCATAGTCCAAGGCGGCCGCAGCGCCTTCGTGACGTACTCGATGAACCATCGGCGCCACCTTGTCCACCACGGCGGCGACGTCGGTGCCACCGCGCGGCAAAACTCGCCGCAGCTGGGCGGGGCGCAGCTCTTGTCCACGCAGATCGATGGTGCGGAGCATTCCCGGATCCCCTTTTTGCCAATCGGATTTCTGTTATTAAACCAATATCCTAATGGCCAAACGCCAGCGAGGGGGCCGGTTTGGGCTATAGACTCGGTGTCAACACAGCTTTAAGGTGGTGGCAGCGATGAGCGAGATTGAACCCTCTCTTCTGCTCGCGCATGCCTGCACCATCGCCCGCGATAATGATGTTTCCTGCTGGACCCTGCCCACTGGCGAGCTACTCGTGCCGCATGCGGCCGGTGGCTCCACTTTCGTTTTTGTAGACCAGCTGGAAGAACCGGTGCTCCACCTGCACACCAGCCCCCGCGGCGGCGTCGATCTCAGCGAGATCTCTGAGCTCGCGCACTTGGCCAACGAGTGGAATCACGATTGCCTCTCCCCGGCCGTCGTGGTTGATTATGACCAGCCCGACTACGTGAGCGTGTCCGGCCATAGCTACCTGCCGGCCGATACCTCCCCCAGCCGCGAACAGCTTGCAGCATTCCTCCTACCGGCGCTGCGCAACGCGGAGGTACTCATGGATCTGCTCGCTCAGTCGCACCCCGGCCTCGTGCGCGAAGCCTCGCCGGAGCTTGCCCCGCTTGCCGACGCCCCCTTAGAACCCTTCACCCTCGATAGCGTGGCCGAGATCCTGCCACTTATCGGCATCCAGCGTTTCCAAAGCGACGGCGCCACCGCCATCTACGCCTGGGTCAATGACGTCCTTTTCGCCTTCGCACTGGACAACGGGCCCAGCCTCATTCTCAAAGGGCATTGGGACCCCAGCCTGGACGAGGCGGAATTTACCCGGCTATTCCTCATTTGCAATGACTGGAATCGCGCCCACCACGGCGCCGTGGCATTTTGCCACCACACCTCCGAGGGCCTGCAGGTGCGGATGGATGCCGCCACCATTACCGCCGCGGGACTTACCCGGCCGCAACTATTTAGCGCCATCGGCCGCGGGCTCAAGCACATTCTGCACGGCATCGATGACATCGCGCACGAGGTAACCGGCGCCTCCCCCGTCGAATGGCCCTAGACGCGCGGATTACCAATCTTCATCGGCACTCACAAAGGCCGTGGACCAATAGGCAAACATCGCCATAAAGGGCGCGACCGCCCACGAGATGGCCGGGGAGAAATTTGGCGCGAACTCAACGACTTCCCCTGGGTTTTCTGGCGGATGCGTGGCAGTGACCCCGCCAAAGACATAAAACGACGCCGCCCCGGCAAGGGCACATACGCCGACCCACAGGAGCATCGACAAGCCCCGCCCCTGCCGGCGCAGATACGCGCCCAACCCCAAGAACAAACCAAGCAGGCCGGTAATGAGGGCAAAGGTGATAAAGGCGATGAACTGGGCGCTTCCTATCGCATCGATGGCATAACCGCCGTCATCCACCTCATGGCCGGTAAGCGTCGGCCGGAAAAGCCCCCACAGCGCACCGGCCACGCCATAGACTAAGAGCGCACACGCGAGTAACCCCGCACCGAAACCTAGGGTGCGGGGTAACCGATGATTAAACAGAGACAACTTAGTTACAGAAGGTCCAGTTGCCATTCTCGCGGCGGAAGCGGACCGTGGAGGTCTCGGTGCCCTCAGAGTTGGATACGCTCACGGTTGCAGAAGCATCGTCGCCATTGACCACAACGTCGTTGACGGACTGCAGCTTGGTCGACTGCGGGATGGACTCCAGCTGGCCAGCGAACTTCTCTACCTCGGGGTTGCCACCGCCCTGCTGGCGCATGGTGTTGGCGTACTCAGCAAAGGACTGGTTCGGCAGGCTATCGACGTACTGCTGGTACTGGCCGAACTCCTGGGACTGTTCATCGCGGACTGCCTGGCAGGCGTGCTGCGGCATGTAGTTGAAGTATTCCTTCACATTATCGATCTCGTGCTGGCCGCGAACCAGCTGCTCGATGGCCTGCTTATCGCCATCATTAGCGGCCTGGCCGCCTTCGATCGGCTTGATATCCTTCGCGCCAGCGAAAGGATCCTCCCCATTGTTCAGCGGGTTAGCCAGCTGATCCGGACCCTCGGCAGCGCCGTCCTCGCCTTCTTGGCCTTCTGCACCCGCAGCGGCGTCCTTCTTTTCGCCGTCCTTATTCTGATCCTTTTCTTTGTCCTTGTCCTTGTCCTTGTCCTCGGACTTATCGGCATCTTTGCCCTCGGACTTATCTGCAGACTTATCCTCAGAAGACTTGGATGCCGTGGTGGCGGCAGCCTTCTTGGAGTCGTCATTGTCATCCGAACCACACGCAGCCAACGCCAGCGGGGTGACCAGCGCAACTGCGATGAGGGACTTCTTTGCAGGGGTCAAAAAGGACAAGGGAAAGCTCCTGAATCAATCTTGCGAGTGTAAAGCCGCCCCAAGGGCGGCCTCTTATTTGTCTTCGCAATACTAACAACCCGACAATGGAAATGACATTGAGACTCCGTTAAAAGAACCTGTGAACTACCGTCCCGCCCGGCCAAGTCCGTACAATTGCCAAGGTGCACATAAACCGCGAGAGTATTATCGACGCCGCTCTTTCCCTGCTTGATGCCTACGGGCTTGGCGACGTCACCATGCGTCGCGTTGCTTCCTCCCTCGGTGTCGCCCCCGGCGCGCTCTACTGGCATATTGCCAATAAACAGGCGCTCATTGCAGCCCTAGCGGAGGAGACTATCTCCCCCGTTTCTGGGGAGTCGCTCGAGGCTATCAGCCTCAATCTTCGTGATTTACTGCTCGCCCGCCGTGACGGCGCCGAGGTAGTCATTGCCGGCCTCTCCCTCCCACAGGCCCCTGCCTGGGATCACCTCTTGGCGGCCTTCACCGCTGCAGCCGCTCACAGCACGCCCGCCGCCGACAGCGCCCACCGCGCCGCCGCACTGTCTGCTATTCACCTCGTGCTCGGCGCCACCTTGATGGAACAGTCCCAACGCCAGCTTGCAGAAACCACCGGTGAGTCGCCGGCCGCAGATTATCGCGCAGACCTCATACGCGGCGTACGCATTATTAACGCCGGACTTGCGCACGGCGCTGGGGACTAAAATGTGGTTATGCTCGTGGGCATGAACACTCCCGCCATGGACGCAGTCCCCACGCCCACCGAGAGCTACGGTCGCCAAATCTGGCCCGGCAAACCCACCCCACTGGGATCCACCTTTGATGGATCCGGCACCAACTTTGCCCTGTTTTCCGAGGTAGCAGACAAAATCGAGCTCTGCCTCATCGACAAAGAAGGCAACGAGGAACGCATCGAAATGTCGGAGGTCACCGCCCATGTGTGGCATATTTACCTCCCCAATGTCACCCCTGGCCAGCGCTATGGCTACCGCGTCTATGGCCCCTATGAACCAGAAAACGGCCTGCGCTGCGACCCTTCCAAGCTCCTAGTGGACCCTTATGCTAGGGCCTTCGACGGCGAATTCGACGGCGATGCCTCCCTCTACTCCTATGACATCCACGCCGAGGAACCTGGCACCGGCCGCAACGAGGAAGACTCGCTGGGCCACACCATGTTGTCGGTGGTGATTAACCCCTTCTTTGACTGGCGCAGCGACCACCGCCCGCATATTCCGGATAACGAAAAGGTCATCTACGAAACCCACGTCAAGGGCATGACCATGACTCATCCGGACGTGCCGGAAGAGCTCCGCGGCACGTATGCCGGCATGGCCCACCCTGCCGTCATTGACTACTTCAAAGAGCTTGGCGTTACCACCGTCGAGCTCATGCCCGTCCACCAATTCCTGCAGGACGATCGCCTGCGCAACCTGGGCCTGCGCAACTACTGGGGCTATAACACCTTCGGCTTTTTCGCCCCGCACCATGACTATGCCTTTGCCAAGAAGCCGGGCGAGGTGGTGTCCGAATTCAAGACCATGGTTCGCGCCTTCCACGAGGCCGGCATCGAGGTCATCCTCGACGTGGTTTATAACCACACCGCCGAGGGCAACCACATGGGCCCGACCATTGCTTTCCGCGGCATCGACAATGGCGCCTACTATCGCCTCGTCGAGGGCGATGAGGCCCATTACATGGATTACACCGGCACCGGCAATTCCCTCAATGTCCGCCACCCGCACTCGCTGCAGCTGATTATGGATTCGCTGCGCTACTGGGTTACGGAGATGCGCGTCGATGGCTTCCGCTTCGACTTGGCTGCGACCTTGGCGCGGGAGCTTGACGACGTCGATAAGCTCGCTACCTTCTTCGACCTAGTCCAGCAAGACCCCATTGTCAGCCAGGTTAAGCTCATCGCCGAGCCGTGGGACATTGGCCACGATGGCTACCAGGTGGGCAACTTCCCGCCGATTTGGAGCGAATGGAACGGCAAGTACCGCGATACCGTGCGCGATTTCTGGCGCGGCGAGCCCGCTACCCTAGGTGAATTCGCCTCCCGCCTGACCGGCTCTTCGGACCTCTATGCCGATAATGACCGCCGCCCCACCGCCTCCATCAACTTCATCACCGCTCACGATGGGTTTACCTTGCGCGATCTTGTGTCCTATAACGACAAGCACAACGAGGCCAATGGCGAGGACAACCGCGACGGCGAATCTTTCAACCGCTCCTGGAACTGTGGCGAGGAAGGCCCCACCGATAACGACGATATCCGCAAGCTGCGCCGCCGTCAGGCCCGCAACTTCCTGACCACTCTCCTGCTTTCCCAGGGCACTCCTATGCTCTCGCATGGCGATGAATTCGGCCGCACGCAGGATGGAAATAATAACGTCTACTGCCAGGACAACGAGCTGTCATGGATGGACTGGTCCATGCTGAAGGAAGAAAAATCCGCCGCGATGCTGGGCTTTACCAAGCGCGTCCTGGCCATCCGCAACCACCACCCCGTCTTCCGCCGCAAGCGTTTCCTCGCCGGCGGCCCACTCGGCGCGGACGTCAAGGAACGCGATATCGCCTGGCTGGTTCCTTCGGGCCGCCTGATGACCCAAGACGACTGGGACCACGACTTCGGCCGCGCCCTCATGGTCTACCTCAATGGCAATGCGATTACGGAAACGACCGCCCGCGGCGAGCGCATCACCGATGATTCCTTCATCATGATTTTCAACTCCCACGACGGCGAAATCGAGTTCACCCTGCCCACCAAGGATCTCGGCGCTACGTGGCGGCTAATGGTCGATACCGCCGATTCCGGCGGCTACCCCGCGGAGGAAACCCTCATTGAGGCAGAGGGTACGATCACGGTGCAGCCGCGTTCAACGCTGATTCTGCGTCAGATTGAACCGCCCATCTTCGATTCCTAGAGAAAGGCCCCTCGTGTCATTTCCCGCGCACGGCGTACTCATCGATGTCACAGCGGATAAACTCGTGCTCCACCGCACCCTGCTGGCTACCAGCCTCGGCGCCCCCGCCACGCAGGATATCCCGCTTGAGTCCATCGACACCGTGCGCGTGAGTGAACCGACCGCCACCGGCTTCGGCGCCCTGGACTTGGGCGCCGCCGGCACTATCGCCTTCGCCCCGCACCAAGACCCGCAGGCAGTCGCCCGCGCCATTTCCGCCGCACAGCGCGGCGAAGCGCCCTCCTCCGCCGCCACCATCCCCGGCCTCGATTTCACCGCCGTGGACGTGGAAACGGCTAATGACAACTGGGGCTCGATCTGCCAAATCGGTGCGGTACGCTTCCGCGAAGGCCAGGAGACCGACTCCCGGTCCTGGCTGTGCACCCCTCCACCAGGCATAGAGCACTTTGCCGATATCAACGTCTCCATCCACGGCATTACCGCGGACGATGTGAAAGGAGCGCCGGCTTTTGTGGAGGTCTCCAAGGAGCTCTTCGATTTCCTCGGCGGCGACGTGCTTGTCGCCCACAACGCCCAGTTCGATTCCACCGCGCTGCGCTCCGCCCTACTTACCGCCGGTGCCGAGGTGCCCACCGTGCCGCTGGCCTGCTCTCTCGCACTGTCCCGCGACGCTTCCAAGGCCAAGGTGATTTCGGTGCGCAACCACAAGCTGCCTACCGTCGCCGCCCACCTGTCTGCGCCGGACTTCAGCCACCACGACGCCACCGAGGATGCTCGTGCGGCCGGCGAAATCATCGCCCGTTTGGCCGAGCGCTTCGGACACACCGGCAGCATCCGCGATCTATTCACCGCCCGTGAATTCACCTTGGGCCGCCTCGACTCCGAGGCCATCCTGCCCGTCCTGCGCGCCCACACGGCCCCCACCTCCGGTGCGGACCTCGGCGCTGGCACCGACTTCCGCGACCAGACCCGTGCGGCCGGCTCCACCAAGAAAAAATCCAACGGGCCCGCCCCGTGGCAGTCCGTCGCCACCCCGGACACAATCCCGGAGCCCAACCCCGACGCCGACCCGGAGGGCGCACTCTACGGCCAGCATGTCACCCTCACCGGCGATTTCGAGCCCTATGACAAGGGCGTGCTGTGGCAGGGCATCGCCGAGCGCGGTGGCCAAGTGGCAAAGAACGTCACCAAAAAGTCCACCCTGCTCATCGTGGGCGAATGGGCCAAGAAGACCTCCAAGGAAAAGCGCGCGGAGGAGCTGCAGGCCAAGGGCCAAGAGATCGACATTTGGCCGGCCGATAAGCTCTTTGCTGAGCTGCAGCTCGACGCCGAGCCACCCTTCTAGGCCCACCCGGGGAACCAAACGGCGGTTTCTCCAGTCCAATAAAGGCGACCGCACCCTACCGCCACTGGAGAACCCGCCGTGACCGTCGCCCTGCGCCCGCCTCGTCCCACCACCGCAAACCTGCTGCCTGCGCTCTTTGCTCGTTCCTGGCTGAAAGAACAGCGGCTTTCCGACGACGGCTTTTGCGACTCCCTCGCCACCATCCAGCTCTCCCCGAGCCTGTCCATGGCGCTAGTCTTTCCCGGCAAGCAGACCTTTCGCCGGCTCAGCCACCGCGGCCTCGCGGACATGGATATCTCCGCGCGCCGCGCATGGAACCACGCCTCGCATAATCTGCAGCGCGCCGCCCTCGATTCGCAAGGGTTGCGTTTTTGGACCCGGCCTGCCGCCTGCGAGCTTCCTTCCGCCGCTCGTTTCGGTGGCTTGCAAGTCCGCTCCCACGGCGCACCGATTTCCTCCTGGATTGCCCACCCGGAGACCTTTACCGTGCTGGACAAGCACATGCGCCGCCTCCTGCGATCGCACTCCCTGACATACCTCGTGCCGGACTCCGCCACGCTCTTTGCCTTTGCCCACCTGCCGGACACCTATGCCCGCCAGCTGGCCGCCGATGCCGTCGCGCGCGTACCCCGCCATCGCACCGTGCTCCACCCACGCCCGCTAGTATGGTCTAACGGATTCCCGCGGGAGTTATGAAAGGAGCACTATGCCGGAAAGTAGGATGTCGCGGCTGAGCAACCAGTACCACGACTGGGCGCGCAGCCACCCCACCGCCGCGGTGGACTTCCGCACCGCCATCGAGGACCTCCTCAATGACGCCGGCATCATCTTTGACCGCGTCTCTACCCGCGTAAAGACCTGGCCCTCGCTGAAGGCGAAGGCCAAAAAGCGCCGCGAGAACGGCGATTTTGTCTATCCCCAGCCCTGGCAGGAGATCCACGATGTGATGGGCGTGCGCGTGACGTTGTATCACTCCACCGCCATCCCGCAAGCGCTCAACGTCTTTGGGGAGTCTTTCCACGTGGAGCGCTCCGTAGACAAGGCGGCCGAAACTCGCATCTCTGGCGGCTTTGGCTACGGCTCCCACCACCTGGTGCTTACCGTGACCGAAGATAGCGCGGCTGCGATGGAAGAGCTCGCCGCCTACGTGGGATGGACTTTTGAGGTGCAGATTCGCACCGTCCTGCAGCACGCATGGGCGGAATTTGAGCACGATATCCGCTATAAGCAGGGACCGAACCCGCCCTCGCCGGAGGTAGATCGCCTCTTTACCTTGGCCGCCGGCCTTATCGAGCTCGCCGACCAGCAATTCGATGAGATCGCCGCCCTCAAGGCCCCCGATACAGAAACCGACAAGGACGTGGAACTTACCGCCGAGACCCTGCCGGGCGTGCTCGCCATCATCTTGGGCAATCGCTTCCCGCTCTCGCGCTCGGAGCACTACCGCTTCTTGGCGGAGCTCCTCGAGCAAAACGGCGTGCGCCACTTGGGCCAGCTTGAGCAGCTGCTGGATGACACCGCTATTGCCCACGTCCACGACGCCATGCGCTACCGCTTCCGCCCCGGCCAGGTGCGGCTTATCGACGACCTCCTGCTCAACAAGTTTGGCAAGCAACACATCGAGGCCACCGCCGAATCCGGCGACCGCCCGGGCCGCAAGCGGCGGCTTACTGCGCGCCTGAAAGCCCTACGCGCCGCCCACTAGCCGCGCAGTATGTTTCGGTAACTTACCGGAAACCGCCGCGGAATTTCTCCATGTCGCGGCGTTCCTTCTTCGTCGGCCGGCCGGCACCGCGCGGGCGCACGGGAACCGACGGCAGAAACTCCTTGGGCGGCGGCGGTGGCGCATGGTCCGTGTAGCAGGTGCGCGCGACGGGCGCGCCGACGCGCTTTGCGACGGTCGCTAAAACCTCGAGGTCATGCTCATGGTGGTTGCGCCATACGCGCACGCGGTCGCCAGGCACCACCTGTTGGGAAGGCTTGACGGCCTCGCCGTTTATCTTCACGTGCCCGGCGCGCACGGCGGTCGCGGCCGCGGACCGGGTTTTAAACATGCGAACGGCCCACACCCAGGCATCGATCCTGACGGGGCGGCCGCTAGGTTGCGGTGCCGGCATCTAGTACTGGTTGTGGTTCTCGTTGACGATTTTCTGGATCTTCAGCCAGTTATAGCCGCCACCTGCAACGGCGACGATGGCACCAATTAGCATCCAGGCCCAGAAGTTAGCCGAAAGCACGCCGAGCACTACGCCCACACCGAGGCCGCCGGCGACGCATACGACGGCGTTGCGGGAGTGCTTGCGCACCTGCTGCTTGCGCTGCGCAATGGGGTTATTCGGTCGCTGCTGCATACTCATGGTCAGGATCCTACCTCAACCCACGCGCTGCCCGCCTCTGCCGCTTCGAGCTGGCCCTGCGAGATCGCCGCCAGCGTAGCTTCCAGCTCGTCCAGCCCACCCGGGCGCACGGCCAGCGTAAAAGTCACCGCGGCCGCATAGGCGGTATCGGTTATCTCATAGCCGCGCCCACGCAGATCCGCTTCCACGCGCCCAGCCGTCGCATGCGGGCACTCCACCGCATAAAGCTCCCGGCGCGCCCTGGTTACCGCGCGCACCTTCTCCATGGCCTCGCTGACCGCACCACCATAGGCATGCACCAGCCCGCCGGCCCCCAACTTGATGCCGCCAAAGTAGCGCACGACCACCGCGCACACATCGAGCATGCCGGAGCCCTTCACCACGTCCAGCATCGGCTTTCCGGCCGTACCGGAGGGCTCGCCGTCATCGGAAGAGCGCTCCACCGGGTTCGCACCATCAACGTGGTAGACGTAGGCGGAGCAATGGTGGCGGGCGTCGGGAAAGCGGCTGCGGGCGGCGTCGATAAACGCGCGGGCTTCTTCCTCATTAGTGACGCGGCCGATCAAGGTAATGAACCGGGAGCGCTTAATCTCAATTTCGTGTTCAACCTGGCCCACTGGGCGACGATAAGAATCCTGCATTAGGCCACGAGGAATTCGTACTCGGGGGTGTCGGGCTTGAGGTACTGCACCGAAATCTTGGATTCTCCCATGCGCTCTAGCAGGCCCTCGAGATCCTCGGCGCGGCTAAGCTGCAGGCCCACCAGCGCAGCACCCGTCTCGCGGTTATTGCGCTTGAGATATTCAAAGAGCGTGATGTCATCGGTCGGGCACAAAATCTCGTGCAAGAAATGGCGCAACTGGCCCGGCTCCTGCGGGAAATTCACCAGGAAATAATGCTTCAGGCCGCGGTGGACCAGGGAGCGCTCCATGATTTCGGCGTAGCGCAGCACATCGTTATTGCCGCCGGAAATTACGCACACCACCGTCGAGCCTGGCTCCAGGTCCAATTGGTGCAAGCCCGCCACCGACAGCGCACCGGCCGGCTCCGCAATGATGCCCTCATTTTGATACAGGTTGAGCAGGTCCGTGCACACCGCGCCTTCGGACACGGTATCGAAGCTCAGGCGCTCGCGATTGGCCTGCAAAATCTCATAGGGCAGCGCGCCAAGGCGCTTGACGGCCGCGCCATCCACGAAGGGGTCGACCTCCTCCAGCGTCACCGGGCCGCCGTGGTCAAACGCCGCTCTTAGCGACGCCGCCCCCTCCGGCTCCATGCCCACCACCCGGGTCTGCGGCGCCATATCCGCCACGTAGGAGGTGATGCCGGAAATCAGGCCGCCGCCACCCACAGGAACGACGATGGTATCGAGCGACTTGCCCTTGGCCGAAAGCTGCGCCAGAACTTCCGCCGCGACCGTGCCTTGTCCGGTGATGGTATCGCGGGCGTCGAAGGGCTCGATGAAGGTGGCGTCGCGCTCGGCGGCGTCGGCATGCGCCGCGGCGGCTGCCTCATCGAAGTTGGCGCCGACCACCACCAGCTCCACCTGGTCGCCGCCATGGACCAGGATGCGGTCGCGCTTTTGCATCGGCGTGGGCTCCGGCACGAAAATCTTGCCGGCAATGCCCATCGTGCGGCAGGCATAGGCCACGCCCTGCGCATGATTGCCGGCCGAGGCCGTAACAATTCCCCGGCCGCGCTCTTCCTGGGGAACATTCGACATACCGTTTAACGCGCCGCGAATCTTATAGGAGCGCACGTCCTGCAGATCCTCCCGCTTGAGATAGACCTCGCAGCCCGTCTCGGCCGACAGCCGGGCGCAGTACTGCAGCGGAGTCGGGGCGATTTCCGAGCTAATCCGCGCCTGCGCCTGCTGGATATCGGATGCATGGATGGTCGAATCAGTCATGTCTTGACAGTCTACCCATTCACTGGAAATTCACTGTCCTTTAGTTGCACCGTTACCTCCATCAGCAATAGTGGACATAACCACAAGAAAGGAATACTTATGCTCAAGCGCATCTCTCTCTGCGTTACTTCCTCGCTCGTCCTCGCCTGTGCCCCGGCCGCCCACGCCCACATCGTGGATAACGTGCTGGAACACTCCGCCCCCAACGCGGCACTGCAGCTGACCCCCATCGGTTCCCATGAATCCGGCGTGCTGGGCAAATCCGCCGCCGAAATCGTCGCCTACCACGCTGCGTCCCAGCGCATCCTCACCGTCAATGCGCGCTCCGGCGAGGTCGATATTCTGGACGCCTCCGATCCCACTAAGCCGCGCAAGATCGGCGCCCTCTCCGCCGGCGGGGACAAGGAAATCAACTCCGTGGCCGTGCGCCCTGATGGCCTGGCCGTCGCCGCGGTGCAGCAGGCGGACAAAACCGACAACGGCGAGGCGCTGTTCTTCAACGCCGAAACCGGCGAGGAGCTTGGGCGCGTAGGCGTAGGCGCCCTGCCCGATAACGTGCACCTCACCGCCAACGGCCGCCACGCGCTGGTTGCCAACGAGGGCGAGCCTTCCGACGCCCTCAATGCCGAGGGCACCGCCTACCTCAAGGACCCAGAGGGCTCCATTTCTGTCATCAGCCTGCCCGAGGACGTCGCAGCGCCCGCGCTTGGCGACGTCCACACGGCCGACTTCACCGCCTTTGACACCGCCGACCTCGACCCCTCGATCCGTGTCTTCGGCCCCTCCGAGCACCATAACCTGCCTTCGCGGGACTTCGAACCGGAATACATTTCTTCCGCGGGCGGCAAGGCCTACGCCACGCTGCAGGAAAACAACGCCATCGCGGTCATCGATATCGAGTCCGCCACCGTGGAAAAGGTAATCCCCGCCCATATCGCGGACCACTCCCAGGTGCCGCTGGATCCGTCCAATAAGGATGACGCCGCGGAGCTGCGCACCATTCCGGTCAAGGGCCTGTCCATGCCGGACTCCATCGGCGCCTTCGAGTCGGAGGGCCAGACTTATTTCGCCACCGCCAACGAGGGCGATGCTCGCGAGTGGGGAGGCTATACCGACGAAGTAGAGCTCAAGGACCTAGTAAAGGACGGCAAGGTCTGCGACGATCTCGAGCTTCCCGAGGGCATTGAGGATAAGAAGTTCGCCGGCAACCTCAAGCTCACCAACGCTTCTGGCTGGAACGAAGAAAAAGAGTGCTTCGACGGCCTGTATTCCTATGGTTCGCGCTCCTTTAGCATCTACGACGCCGAGGGCAACGTCGTCTTCGACTCCGGCGCGGACTTCGAGAACATCACCAAGGATATGCCCGGCCTGAACTTCAACGCCGATAACGAGGATCCGGATTTCGATGACCGCTCCGATAACAAGGGACCAGAGCCAGAAGCCTTGACCATCGGCAAGGTTGGCGAGCGCACCTACGCCTTCATCGGCGCAGAGCGCGTGGGCGGCATCTTTGTCTACGACGTAACCACACCCGCCGAGGCAAAGTTTGTCACCTACGTCAACAATCGCGATTTCTCCGTTGGCTACGACGAGGACGATGTTGCTGCCACCACCAAGGCCGGCGACCTCGGACCAGAGGGCCTAGCCTTCGTTCCCGCCGCCGACTCCCCTATCAATGACGCCCTCCTCATCGCCGGCAACGAGGTCTCCGGCACCACCACCGTGTTCTCCGTCAAGGACCTGCTTGCCGACGCCTCCGATGACACCGATTCCCCCTCCACGTCCGCGGGCTCCACTGGATCCAGCAACAGCAGCAGCGGCAGCAGCGTCGCTGCCGGCGTGGGCATCGTGGCTGGTTTGGTAGGTCTTGGCGCCCTGATTGGCGGGGCGCTGGGCTTCCTGCCGAAGACCGTCGACGAGTTCTATGCGCTGTTGCCGGCACAGGTGCGCCAGCTTTTGCCATAGATCTTCTGGGATTTAGCTGCTAAATTATTTGAGGCTAATACCTCTCACTCTAAAGGAGAACCATGCGCAACCGTCTCAGCACTTCGCTCGTCGCCGCCACCGCCGTGGCAGCGGGCCTCGTTGCACCAGCAACCGCTTCTGCCGCTGAAGCGCAGCCGAAGCAGATCTCGGCTGAATGCCAGGCCGAGGTCGACAACGCCAAGGCAGAGCACCTCAAGAAGATCGAGAGCGGCGAGCTCGGATCTTCCGCCCGCACTCCGCAGGAGCTCATGCAGGGCCTGGCCAACGGCTACGGCTCTTCCGGAATGCCAAAGGAACCGGACTGCGTAGCCGAGGAGGCAGAGGCGCAGCAGATCGAGGCACTCAAGCGCCTGCCTATCTGGGGTTCTTCCTCCCCAGAGAAGTTCCTCGAGGTCATGAGCTGGGTTACCGTGGCTGCCAGCCTCGTTGCCGCGCTGCTGCAGGCCTTCACCATGGTTGCCAAGGTGAACCCGGCCGTGCTGGAGCCGATGAAGAATGCCCTCAAGCAGCTGGGCGTGCGCTTCTAAGCACTGAATAATTTAGCCGCTCCGGAGCTCCGGAGCGGCTTTGTGTGTTTTAGAAGAGTTCGCGGGTAGCAATCTCCGCGCCCTCGACCAAGGACTGCAACTTCGCCCAGGCAATCTGGGGGTGCAGGCGGCCGCCCAAGCCGCAATCGGTCGACGCGATGACGTTTTCGGGGCCGACTACCTCAGCGAATTGGATGATGCGATCGGCCACGAGGCGCGGATGCTCTACCGCGTTGGTGGAGTGAGATACCACGCCCGGGTAAATCACAGTGCCTTCGGGCAGCGCGTGGTCCTGCCACACGCGCCACTCATGCGCGTGGCGCGGCGAAGCGGCCTCGAAGGAGAATCCGCCGACCTCGGCACGCAGAATTTCCTCGATGATATCCGCAAAGGGCACGTCGGTAACGTGCGGGCCGTGCCAGGAGCCCCAGCAGATGTGCAGGCGCGTTTGTTCCTTGGGCAGGCCGGCGATGGAATCATTGAGGACGTCGATGCGCTCGCGAATAAAACCGCGGAAGTCCTTCACGGACGGCTCGGGATTGATTTGGTCCCAAGCCTCAGCCAAGTCGGGCGCGTCGAATTGCACAGTAAGCCCAGCGTCGGTGATGGCCTGGTATTCGGTACGCATGGCGCGGCCGACGTCGGCAAGCAGCTCATGCTCATCGTCGTAGTAGCGGTTGGTCAGGCGCGCTGCCGAGCCGGGCGAAAGGGCGGCGATGAAGCCGGGGGTGCCGGCCGGGAGGGCGTCGGCAAGCAGGCGCACATCGGCCGCGACCTCATCCTGGCCGATGTAGGTCACAGGGCCGGTGAACTCTGGGTTCGCCACCTTGGCGCGGCCGGTGAAGATGCCGGAATCCGGGTCATTATAGGCCTCCGAGAACAACGCGCGGTCGCGGCGATCAATAAAGGACGTCAGCCGCGGCTCACCCGGCTTGGAGCGCACCACCTCGGCCGATTCCCAGCGGTCGGTATCCGTCATCGTCAGCCCGCCTAGGCGGCTAAACGAATAATTCCACCACGCGCCATAATCCACCGCGCCAGAGGTGATATGGCCGTACTCGCCCTCGTTAATGATATCGAGGCCGAGATCGAGCTGCCGCTTGACGACGTCCGCCACCGCAGCCTCCAAAATCCCCTGAAACTCCGCGGCCGGCAGCTCCCCGCGCTGCAGGTTGGCTTCCAGCAGTTCCGGGGTGCGCGGCAGTGAGCCGACGTGGGTGGTGCGAATCTTTTTGACCATCAGGTTTCCTCCATCGATATAGACTGTGCTGTCTAGATTAGTGGAGGGCGCCTGCCGCCGCCGAGTTTAAATTCAGCCTAATATGCCCGCGCCCATGGTGGCCTTGAGGTCGCCCATGAGGTTGCCAGATCGCTCCACGCGCAGGTGGTCGCCGAGGATCATGGTGGTGGACTCGGAGCCATCGACAAGCTCGAGGTACACATCCGACTCGCCCTGGTTTTTGAGCAGGACCTGCTTGAGGCGGGCAATGTTTTCCATGGTGCACTGGTCCGTGCGCATGGTCAGGCGCAGCGGCAAGCCGGCGCCGCCGCCCGGGCCCAGCTCCGGCACGCGGATATCGGAGCAGAACAGGGAGCGGCGCTCATCGCGAACCTTCACGTTCACGCGCGCGAGGATGATATTGTCCTCGACAATCTGCGGGGCGACGAGCGAGTACACCTTGTTGAAGACCAGGATTTCCACCTGCGCGCCGTTGTGGTCCTCCACCGTGACAATGGCCCACGGCGAGCCATCACGCTTGGAAAAGCGACGGTCCACGCCCGAAATGATGCCGCCGATGATGAGCTCTTGGCCGTTATGCACCTCGTCGTTGAGGATCTTGGTCAGCGGGGTATCCGTCTGCGCGGCCAGCGCCTCCTCGAAGCCATCGAGAGGGTGGCCGGAAACGTACAGGCCCAGCATTTCGCGCTCGAGGGCAAGTTCGTGTTTGCGGTCCCAGTTGTCTTCCGGAATGTCCAAGGCAAAGGCGTTAGAGGCCGCATCGTCTTCTCCCCCGCCGATTCCAGCGAAGAGATCGAACTGTCCCTTATCCGCGGCCTTCTTGGTGGTTTGCACCGCATCCACCGCGTCCTCGTGGATGAGCATGAGGCCCTTGCGCGGGTGGTTCAAGTCATCGAAGGCGCCGGCCTTAATCAGCGCTTCTGTCACGCGCTTAGTGCAGGCGGCGAGCTCGATCTTGTCCAGGTAATCGCTAAAGGAGGTAAACGCGCCCTTGTCGTGGCGGGATTTGATGATGGATTCCACCACTTCCGAGCCCACATTGCGGATAGCGCCCATGCCGAAGCGGATATCCTCTCCCACCGCCTGGAAGTCCTCCTCGGACTCGTTGACGGACGGCGGCAGCACCTTGATGCCCAGGTGGCGGCAGTCCGATAGGTAGATGGCGGACTTATCTTTCTTATCGCCCACCGAGGTCAACAACGCGGCCATGTACTCCGGTGCATAGTAGGCCTTGAGGTAGGCCGTCCAGAAGGACACCAAGCCGTAGCCCGCGGCGTGGGACTTGTTAAACGCGTAGGACGCGAAGGGCTCGATGGTGCCCCACAGCGCGTCCATGGCGGACTTGGAGTAGCCATTTTCTTGCATGCCGCCCCAGAACTTGTCGTACTGCTGGGCCAGCACCTCGGGCTTCTTCTTACCCATTGCCTTACGGAAGCCATCTGCCTCGCCGGCCGTGTAGTTGGCGACCTTCTGCGAGATACGCATGATCTGCTCCTGATAAACAATGAGGCCGTAGGTCTCATCCAGGATTTCCTTGAGCGGCTCTTCCAGCTCCGGGTGAATTGGGGTGATTTCCTTGCGGCCGTTCTTACGGTCCGCGTAGTCCCAGTGGGCGTTCACACCCATCGGGCCTGGGCGGTAGAGCGCAAGGGAGGCCACAATATCCTTAAAGCCGGTCGGCTTCATGCGCTTGAGCAGCTCCTGCATGCCGCCGGAGTCGAGCTGGAAGACGCCCAGCGTATCGCCGCGCGAGAGCAGGTCATAGACCTTGGAGACCTTGGGGTCGTCGGCATGCAGCTGCTCTAGGTGGATTTCTTCGCCGCGGTTGCGCTTGATGTTTTCGATAGCATCGCCGATAACGGTGAGGTTGCGCAGGCCCAGAAAGTCCATCTTCAGCAGGCCGATGGCCTCGCAGGCCGGGTAATCCCAGCCGGTGATATAAGCGCCGTCGGCCGGGCGCTTCCACATAGGAATGTGGTCCATGAGCCGGACCGAAGCCATAATCACCGCACAGGCGTGCACGCCCGCCTGCCTGACGACGCCCTCCAAGCCCCGCGCCGTGTCATAAATCTTTTTCACGTCCGGGTCGGATTCCACCATCTGGCGGACCTCGGCGGCCTCGGAGTAGCGCTCGTGGTCCGGGTCCGTGATGCCCTTAAGCGGAATGTCCTTGGCCATGATGGCCGGCGGCAGCGCGCCGTTGATGCGGTCGGCCATCTGGAAGCCGGGCTGGCCAAAGTGCACCTTGGCCGAGTCCTTAATGGCCTGCTTGGTTTTCACCGTGCCGAAGGTAATCACCTGCGCCACCTTGTCCTCGCCCCAGCGCTCGGCCGCATAGGTAATCATTTCGCCGCGACGGCGGTCGTCGAAGTCGATATCGATATCGGGGGCGGACGGGCGTTCTGGGTTCAAGAATCGCTCGAAGAGGAGATCGTGCTCCAGCGGATCGATATTAGTAATGGTCAGCGCATAGGCGACGAGCGCACCAGCCGCCGAACCACGGCCCGGCCCCACGCGAATACCCACGGAGCGCGCGTGCTTAATGAGCTCGGCCACGATGAGGAAGTAGGACGGGTAACCCTTCATCTCGATAACGGAGATCTCATACTTGGCGCGCTCGATATATTCCTCCGGAACATCCTGGCCGGGGAAGCGCTTTTGCAGGCCCTCCATCACTTCATGGGTGAGCCAGGAGGTTGGGGTGTGGCCCTCGGGGACGTCGGCAATAGGCATGCGATCGTGGGTGTGTTCTTCCCAGATCTCGCCGTAGTCTTGCACGCGCTCGGCAATCCACAGGGTGTTATCGCAGCCGTCTGGAATCATATCGTCCCAGGTCTCGCGCATCTGCGCGGCCGACTTAATGTAGTAGCCGGTGCCGCCGAACTTGAAGCGGTCCGGGTCCATGAACGTCTTGCCGGTCTGCACGCACAGCATCGCCTCGTGCGCCGGCGCCTGAGACTCAAGCACGTAGTGGCAGTCATTGGTCACCAGCGGCGGCAAGTCCAGCTTGCGGCCGATCTCTAGCAGGCCATCGCGCGTGCGCTTTTCGATGTCCAGCCCATGGTCCATCAACTCCAAAAAGAAGTTGTCCTTGCCGTAGATGTCCTGCCACATGGCCGCGGCCTCCAGCGCCTCGTTGAACTGGCCGAGGCGCAGGCGGGTCTGGACGTCGCCGGAGGGGCAACCGGTGGTGGCGATGATGCCGTCTGCGTGCTCGGCGATGAGCTCGGCGTCCATGCGCGGCCACTTGCCCAACTGGCCTTCGTAGGAAGCCAGCGAGGACAAGGTAAAGAGGTTGCGCAGGCCGGTGGCATTCTCCGCGATCATCGTTTGGTGGAGGTAGGCACCGGACGCGGAGACGTCGTCGCGCTTTTGATCTGGAGTGCCCCACAGCACGCGCTTCTTATTGAAGCGAGATTCGGGCGCCATATACGCCTCGATGCCGATGATGGGCTTGACACCGGCACCGGTCATGCGGCGGTAGAAGGCATCAGAGCCGTACATATTGCCGTGGTCGGTCATGCCGACGGCCGGCATCTCCTGGCGGACCACCTCGTCTGCCAGCATATCGACCTTGGCCATGCCGTCCAGCATGGAAAACTCGGTGTGGTTGTGCAGGTGGACGAAGGAGGAGTTTTTGGCCATGCGGCTCATCATAGCGGGGCGGTCAAAATGGGCTATTATTTTGTGATGCTCTACACGCTCGCCGCCTACATCATGTGGGGATTTTTCCCCGCGTTCTTCCCCCTGTTGCTGCCGGCATCGCCGCTGGAAATCTTGGCTCACCGCGTGTTGTGGACCGCGGTGCTGGTCACGGGATTTTTGATCCTCGGCGGCCGGTGGCGCGAAATGGCGCGCATGGGCAAGCGCACCTGGGGTTGGCTTGCGGCCGCGGGCGTGTTCATCACGGTCAATTGGGGCACCTACGTAGTGGCGATTAATAGCAACCACGTGGCCGATGCGGCGCTGGGGTATTTCATCAATCCCCTGGTGTCGGTCGCCCTCGGCATGGTGTTTTTGAAGGAGCGGCTGCGGCCGTGGCAGGCCGGCGCGGTGGGCGTTGCGGCCATCGCGGTGCTGTACTTGACGTTCTTTACCGGCCAGGCGCCATACATTTCGCTGCTGCTGGCGTTCAGCTTCGGCTTTTATGGGCTGCTCAAAAAGCAGGTCCGGGTGTCCTCGGCCGTCTCGGTCGCGGCGGAGGCGCTCGTGATGTCACCGCTGGCGGTGGGCTACATCCTGTGGCTAGAAACAAGCGGCCAGGGCACATTCGCCAGCGAGGGAGTCGGCCACGCGCTGCTTTTGGTCAGCGCCGGCTTGATTACCGCGCTGCCGCTCCTCTGCTTTGCGGAGGGCGCACGGACGCTGCGCTTATCGACGATCGGCATGCTCCAATACCTCACCCCCATCATGCAGATGCTGTGGGCGCTCTTTGTCACCCACGAGCACTTTTCAACGCACCGCTGGATCGGCTTCGGCATCATCGGTGTGGCGGTGGCGATTTACGTCGCCGACTTGGTGCGCATGGCTAGGAGCGCCTAAGTTCCTCGCGAGCGGCGCGGGCGCGGCGACGCGCCGCCTGTTCCTCTTCTGCGCGCAGCGCCCAGCGCGGCATCACCACGACGAGAAAAATGCCATAGGCACATACGATCCCGGAAAACACCAGCGTCATCGAAGTGCCGCCGGTGACAAGGCCGATTAAAAGCGCGATGCCGGAAACCACCACCGCGACCCACGCGGCGATATAGGCAAACTTGTAGTTGGGCATCCACTGCGAAAAGGGCTGATGTGAGGACATAGGTCTAGCCTACGCGGTGGTTGTATTCGCAGGCCCGGTATCGACGAGGTCCGGTGGGGGCGGATCCCAGGGGTTGACCCAGCGCACGCCGCGGGCCGTGCGCTCGAAGCGGCCATTGCGCGGCGGGCCGGTGCGATGGTCATCATTGCGGCCGTTGTGATAGGCACAGGCGGTGGTGAGGTTCTTCGCATTGGTCCACCCGCCCCCGGCCCAACTGAAGATGTGGTGAACCTGGCACTCATCGGCAGGCTTATTGCATCCCTTGACCGGGCAGGTGGGATTTTCCGCCGCGGCCATCATGAACTGTTTCCAGGTGGCCCCGCGGCGCATGCGATACAGGTTCACTGGGCCCTCTACGGGGTGGAGCAGGGTGACAAACCCCTCCTCGGCAAGCGCACGCTGGGCCAATTCAGCACCCGTAATCTGCGCGCCATTGGTCATGGTCAACACCACATCGTCGCTGCCATGGGCCACGCCAACCAACTTATCCAGTGGCACCACAACGTTGGTGCGCACGGTTGCGGCGGCGCCAGTACCGGTGCGGAAGAGGGAGGCGACGTCGGCAAGCGAACCGGCATGCTGGTGCAACTCGGCGATGAGTGCGGACGGCCCAGTGATGGACAGCGTCCAGGGTTTGCCGGCGGCGCGGCGCCGCAACCGCACCCCCGGCTTGGGTTCGCGCGGAGCGCGCATCTCACGCAGCTTCTTGCGGGCACGCCTTTCCATCTCCCGCGTATCGCACGCGATATGGGTGAGCTCGGCGCGCAGGGCCCAGGCGCGGGCTTGGGTGGGCGCGCGCCGCGCATGCTTTTCGATGACCTCCAGCGTCGGCAGCGAATGCCGGTTGCGGCGGGCCCCGTCCACCGCGCGGCGTTGGCGGCGGCGAAAGCTGGTGGTCCCGAAGTAGACCTGCGCGAGCTGCGCAACGGATTCTGCTTCCGCATCGGGCATGCCAGCGGCGGTAAGGTCCGCGGCGGAGGCATCGGCGGCCTCGGCGAGGAGGTCCATCGCCGAGTTGAGTGCCGCAATATAAGCCCGAATGTGTTTCATGCCCTAGATGCTAAAAGCACTGGGCGGCCACCGCGCGCCACAGGGGCCAGGAGGGCGATATTAGCTGGGAGGGCGGATGGCGAAGCTGCCCCAGGCGGCGTCGGCAGGCGCGGGTTCGACGGCGGCGACGGAGGGAGTGGAGGCGACGTCGGCAAGCTGGGCGCCCGATCCCCACACCACGGCCGCGCTCACCGCGGTGGGGCGCTGGCCATAGGAGGCATCGATGCGGTCGAAGGCGCGTTGGATGACCGCGGCCCGGTCCTCGCCGGCGGTGGGTTCAGGGACGTCGATGGGGGCGGTGGAGCCGATAAGGATGGCATCCATGCGCGGGGCTGCGGCGACGGCGGCCGCGGCGGCTACGGGTGGCAGGTCCTCGTCGAAGGTGACTAGAGCGTAGGCAGGCGCGTCCGGAATGTCGCTGCCGGACACGCGCGCAATATACTCCGCGCGCGTCTCGCCATCCGGGCCGAGCTGGTCTCCTTGCACCTGCGAAGAAGCCTGGGTCCCTAGGGCGCCAAAAAGCGCGAGCGCGGCCAAGAAAAGCACCGCAAGCACCGCCAGGGCCGCTAGCCGACGCCGCCGGTAGACCTTCCTCATCCCCGCAGAACCTCCAAAGCGTGCTCGAGATCGGCCGGGTACGGCGCTTCAATCTCGAACCACTTGCCGGTGCCGGGGTGGGTAAAGCCGAGCTTTACCGCGTGCAGCCATTGACGCTGAAGCCCAAGGCGCTTAGCCAAGTTGGGATCCGAGCCGTACATTGGGTCGCCCACGCACGGGTGGCCGGTGGCAGACATGTGCACGCGGATCTGGTGGGTGCGACCGGTCTCCAGGTGCACCTCGATGAGGCTGGCCTCGCGGAAGGCCTCGATGAGGCTGTAATGGGTGACGGCCGCTTTGCCGTCGTCAAGCACGGCGAATTTCCAGCCCGACTTGGGGTGGCGGCCAATGGGAGCATCGACGGTGCCCTCGATGGGATCCGGCAGCCCCTGCACCACGGCGTGGTAGGTCTTTTTCACGCTGCGGTACTTAAAGGCATGCTTGAGCGCGGAATAGGCGCGCTCCGAGGAAGCCACGACCATCACGCCTGACGTGCCCACATCGAGGCGGTGCACGATGCCCTTGCGCTCGGTCGGCCCGGACGAAGCCACGGTATAACCGGCCGCGCGCAGCCCACCAATCACCGTCGGCCCGTCCCACCCCACGCTGGGGTGCGCGGCCACGCCCACCGGCTTATGCACGCAGATGATATCGGCATCGTTGTAAAGCACGTCCATGCCCTCGACCAGCTCTTCGCGCGGCAGCAACGGCTTTTCTGGCTCCGGCAAAAGCACGGAGACCACGTTGCCGGAAGTCAATCGCTCGGATTTGCCCAGCTCTTGGGAATCGATGGTCACACTGCCCTCGGCGCACAGCTGCGCGGTGGCGCTGCGGGAAAGGCCAAGGAGCTTGGCCAGGGCGGCGTCGGCACGCATGCCTTCTAGGCCTTCAGGAATGGGGAAGCTGCGCATCTGCCTATTCATGCTCGGCCTTCCTTTCCTCCAGCACCATGGCGATAATGAACAGCACCACGCCGCAGGTAATGGCCGCGTCCGCAATATTGAACACGGCGAAAGAGCCGACCGAAATAAAGTCCACCACGTGCCCGCACCAGAAGCCGGGGGCGCGGAAGATGCGGTCGGCGAAATTACCCAGCGCGCCTCCGGCGATGAGCGCTAGGCCCACTGCCTGTCTGGAGTGGGTAATGCGCGGGGCGGCAATGGCCACGCCGAGCACAAAGACCAGCTGGATAGTGGTAAAAAGCCACGTCGATCCCTCCCCGCCCATGGAAAAGGCGGCGCCAGGGTTAAAAAGCAGGGTAAACCGGAACCAATCCCCAATGACCGGCAGGGGCTCGCCCTCCGTAAGGATGGAGAGCATTATTTGTTTCACGGCTTGGTCCACCAGCGCCACGGCGATGACAACCGCGGCGATAAGTCCTGTCTTGCTCCTTCGTTTTTGACTCACCCGCTCTATTCTAAACGGGAGCGTCCGGTATTTTGGTAAGCGTGTTTCGAGTCAAAGTTTTTGCAGCCCTGACCACAGCCGCCGTAGCGCTTACGGCGTGTTCCTATGAAAAGCCGGGACCCGCGGTAGAACAGCCCGTGGGCCTGACTATCGACGCCCCACGCGTCACCGTGGACAATCCCGGCACCGGGGAGAAAAAGCTCCTGGAATACCGCGATATCGACTCCACGCAGGACGTGAACTACCGCGTTACCGAGGGTTTTTCGCAGGACCTGCTCAAAAAGTCAGCGGCCGAGAAGTTTCAGGCCTCCGACGTCGAATCGACCACCACTACCCTGCCGCTATCGGCCAAGGTAGATAAGGCTAGCGAGGACGTTGAAGATCAGCTGCCCGCCACCCGCAATGCGTTCGTCACGGCCGGTGCGCCGGAAACTTCTGGCGACACCGACGTCTCTTCGGCCGAGGGATTTCAATTTGGCTGGCGCGGTCAAAATACTGGCCAGATGAATTCGCTGCGCCTGGCCGCACCCCAAGACGCCACGGATGAAGCCCGTGGCTCTGTCGAACAGGCGATTATGAAGCTTACGGCCTTACCCGTGGTTTTCCCCACCGAGGAGGTAGGCAAGGGAGCGAGCTGGACGGTGGATTCGCGCGTTACCGGCGAGTCCACTCTGCTGCAGACCACGCGCTATACGGTCGATTCCATCGAGGGCGACCAGGTCAAGCTCAACGTAGAGGTAGAACAGCGGCCGTCGCTAGGCGCGCTGTCGTTTGAGGGCCAGGCCCAGGGCACGGAGTTGGAGGACAAGGAGCTCAAGGTTGTGGACTCCAGCACCCAATCCAAGGGCAACATCACGGTAGACCTGAGCAAGCCGCTGCCCGTGGGCGGTGACGTGTCTTTCGACACGAAGGTCATTTATGGCGCCGCCGGCTCGGAGCTGCGCGTGGTGCAGTCGAGCCTGACGGAGCTAAACTTTTCCTAATTACTCGGCCGGTGCCTCAACGGGGGCCTCGGCTGGGGCCTGCTCGGCGCCTTCAGCCGGGGCGTCGCCTTCAGCCGGGGCAGCGTCGCCCTCGGCCGGTGCCGGGGCAGGTGCGGAGGCACCGGCGCCGGTATCCGCGCACATCTCCGGAACCTGCTCCGGCGGCACGGTGTTTTGGATGAGCGTGCAAGCCCACGCCTTGGAAAGCTTCCAAGTGCCGTCTTCGTAGACGAATTCCACCTGTTCAGCGGTCTGCTGCTGGCCGTCAGCGGTGGTGAAGTTCACGGTGGTCAGCACGGACTGCGGGTCATAGCCCGGAAGTACGGGATCGACGACCTCGAACTCGGCGCCGGATTCCTGCTTGGACTGTGCCATGGTGTCAAAGATTTCCGGTGCGGTCTCGCCGCCCTGCACGGTGGCGGTCTTTTCCTGCTCAGAGGCGTTCGGATCAGTGGCCTTGGCCAAGATGGCGTTGAGGTCCGCCGGGGACGGCAGCGCTGGGGCGGCGGAATCGCCGTCGGAAGAGGCGGATTCCTGCGCCTCGGTGTTGGTGGCGGCGGTATCGTCCTGCTCGTCGTCGGAAGAGCAGGCGGCCAGGGCGGTGGCCGCGGTCAGTGCGAGGCACGCGGCGCTAAACTTGCGGAATTTCACTTCTAACTCCTCACGTCTGGGTTCTAAACTCCCATCAGTTTACAGCTGCACCAGCCTTTTCCGGGCTGCGCCCGCCGCGTGGGCGGAGATTTCTTTAACCTTGAGTGCATGACCCGACTTGCTTTGATAGCCACCGGTGGCACGATCGCGTGCACCACCGTGGCCGATGGTTCCTTGGTTCCCACCGTCTCTGGCGCGGACCTTGCCGCTGAAATCGACGCCGAGGTAGTGGAGTTTCGCCAGCTCGACTCCTCCTCTATTACTTTGGCGGACCTCGATGAGCTCATTGCGGTGGTCAATGAGCACACCGCGCGCGAGGACATCGGTGGCGTGATCATCACCCATGGCACCGACTCCATGGAGGAAACCGCGCTGGCGTTGGAGATTTTCTGCGCAGGGGCAAAGCCCATCGTGCTTACTGGAGCGCAGCGCGCCTACGATCACCCCGCGGCCGACGGCCCCACCAATCTGCGGGCTGCCCGCGAGCTAGCGGCCAGCGGGCACCCTGGGGTTTTCCTCTGCTTCGGCGGCGAGACCATCCCGGCGCGCGGTGCGCGCAAGCGGCACACCAGTGACCTGCGCGGGTTTGAGTCGCTGCCCGTTCCTGGCACCACCCCGCGTTTGCGTCCTGCCCCGCTGGCGTCGCAGCGTATCGAGATCATCCCCGCCTATCCGGGAGCGGGCCGCCTGCTGGTCGACGCCGCCGTACACTCCCCCGCCTCCGGCCTCATTGTGGAGGCCATGGGCTCGGGAAATATGGGCGAGGAGATGGGCCGCGCGCTTGCCGACGCCCTCCACGCCGGCCTCCCCGTCATCATTTCTACCCGCACCCCCTATGGCCCGACGGCGCTGGCTTACGGTGGCGACGGCGGTGGCGCGAGCCTGGGGAAGCGTGGCGCCATCAACGCCGGATGGTTCCGCCCGAGCCAAGCGCGAATCCTGCTCGCGGCGGCGCTGGCCACCGGCACCGATCCGGCGGAGCTTTTTGCTCAGGAGGGCTAGTCCTCGCTGGTCAGCCAGTCCTGCCAATCCAGTGAGTCGAGCGGGTCTGCTGGCACGAGCGCGGGATCGTCGGCCGCGAAGGATTTGGTGCGGCCGGGACCCGTGGCGCGGGTTTCAAAGCGCACGCTGACCACCCCGTGGCCGGCGCCTTGAATCCAACCGTGGCCGTATTCGGGGTGGAAAACATCCTGCGTGGCGTGCCACTGGTTATCGGTTTCTTCCTCCACCGTCACCGTAGGCGCTGGTATGGCCGGTGTTGCGTCGTCGCTCACCCCAGTTTCATAGTCCGTATCCGCCGGTGCAGGACGCACGATTTCGCGGTCGAGCTCCGGAAAGAGCACGTCTTGGCGAGCGGCCTCTAGGCCAGAATAGCTCACCCCCACCAGGCGGATGGGCCCCAGCTCATCGGGGTAGCGGGCAAGCTTGAAGGCGGCGGCGGTGAGCACGGCGGCGTCGTCAGTCGCGTAGGGCAAGGTGGTCGAGCGCGATTCGATATGAAAATCCGCCATGCGCAGCTTCACCGTAACGGTGCGCGCGCCGCGCCCATCCTTGAGCAGCCGGCGGTGCGCACCCTCCGCAGCCCGGGCAATGGCCGCATCGACCTCGGGCGCGGTCTGCAGATCCTTCGGGTAGGTGTGCTCAGTAGAAATCTGTTTAGAAATAGCACGCGGCGCCACTTCACGGTCATCGATGCCACGGGCTAGCTGCCACAGCTGCAGCCCCACCACGCTGCCGATGGAAATCTCTACTTCCTTGCGCGTCATCGCCGCTAGCTGCCCAATGGTTTCTACGCCGATGGACTTGAGCTTCGCACCAGTCACCGGGCCGACTCCCCACAGCTTGTTCACCGCAAGGGGGTGCAGCATATCTAGCTGGCGCTCCGCTGGGATAACAAAGGTGCCGTCGGGCTTCGCTTCGCCCGATCCAATCTTGGCAAATTGTTTGCCCGAGCCCGCCCCAATGGAGCACGGCAGACCCGTTTCCTCCCGAATGAGCGCGCGCAGCTCATCCGCCCAGCGCTTGACCTCCTCCGCGCTCGCCCCTTCCAGGGCGGCGGGTTCCATAAAGGCCTCATCGATGGAAAGTTGCTCGATGACCTCCACGTGTTGCGCGATGATGCCAAATACGCGGCGCGAGGCCGCCGAATACACCGCCCGGCGCGGCTGCACTACCACCGCGCGAAGTCCAACAAGCTGCTGCGCGCGGTACATCGGCATGGCCGAATGCGCACCGTACACGCGCGCCTCATAGGAGGCGCCAGCCACCACGCCGCGCCCGCTGGTACCGCCCACCAGGACGGGGCGTCCCTGCAGCGTAGGCCGGGTCAGCTGCTCGACGGAGGCGAAAAACGCGTCCATGTCGATGTGTAGAACCCAGCGTTGCATGCGGCCCAGTCTAATAGGCGCACCTCCACATGCACTCCTGGGTGTTTGCGTGCCGTTAATTAAAGCTTTTATTTCTTTCCATCTTCACGTCACCCACATGCAATATTGCGGCCTTATCTTTTTCGAGGTTATTTCTTGAAGAAAGTATTTCGCTGAGTATGAACTCACCCCACGTCATCTTGCGCGGCGTTAAGCGCGAATTCGCCGATAATACGGGCCTCCACGAGACCGATCTAAGCATCAACCGCGGTGAATTCATCTCTATTCTCGGACCTTCCGGCTGCGGTAAGTCCACCCTGCTGCGTTGCATCGCCGGGTTGGAAACTCCTGATGCGGGCACCATTGCCATTGGTGAGAGGGAGGTTTATGGTCCGCGGACCAATGTGGCCGTCAACAAGCGCCGGCTGTCTATGGTCTTCCAAGACCTCGCACTGTGGCCGCACATGACGGTGGAAAAGAACATCGAGTTTCCGCTGACAACCCCAGGCAATAAGGTGGCGGCAGGCCAGCGGTCCGAGAAGGTGCGTGCCTGCATGGACATGGTGGGCATCACCAGCAAAGCGAAGGCGCGGCCAAACCAGCTCTCCGGCGGCCAACAGCAACGCGTCGCCATCGCCCGTGCGCTGGTTTCGAATCCGGACCTCCTGCTCATGGATGAGCCGCTGTCCGCACTCGACGCTGCGCTGCGCGTACAAATCCGCGCCGAGCTCACCCAACTGGCACAGGAGCTGGGGCTGACGGTCATCTACGTCACGCACGACCAAGCCGAGGCACTTGCCATGTCGGATCGCGTCGTGGTTATGAATCAAGGCCACATCGAACAATTCGCGGACCCGGTCACCCTTTATGAACAGCCGGCCACCGACTTCATCGCTGGCTTTGTAGGCACCATGAACCGCCACCCACAGCTGCCCAGCGTGCGTCCAGAAAATCTCACCGTCACCACTGCGGAGGAGGACACCGGCGCCTCCCCGCGCCGGGTCGAGGCGCAGGTTCTTGGCGCTCACTACATCGGTGGGCGCTACGAGTTGCGCTGCGACGTCCCCGGGGCGGAGGAACCCTGGGTGACGTATTCACCGCATCGCTTCACTCGCGGCGAGACCGTCTACCTCAACTATCCATCTTCTCTTTCTGCATAGGAGCCACACATGTTTACCAAGAAGTTCACCGCCACCATCGCCACCACCGCTGCTGGTGCGCTCGCCTTGACCGGTTGCGGATCCGTCGAGGACAGCGCCGATACCGCCACCGACCAGTCCACCTCTTCTGCCGAAAAGTGGCAGGCACCTGAAGGCCTGTCCGGCGAGGTGGATTACTACTCGGCTAACCCGCAGGGGCTTACCGACGCCCTCGTGGAGGCCTTCGAAGAAAAGACCGACGTCCACGTCAACGTCTTTGCCGATACCACCGGCAAGATCACCGCCAAGCTCAAGGCAGAGGAAGCAAACCCGCAGGCTGACGTGGTCTACCTCGCCTCCTGGGCTGCAGCTAGCAAGCAGGAAAAATCCGGCGCTCTTGAAAAGTACACGCCGGAGGGAGCGGACAAGGTTGTTCCCGAGTGGGCGTCGAAAAGCGGGGCGTTTACCGGCCGCGATGGTTCGGCCCTAGCGCTGGTAACCAACACCAACGTCGTGGACGAGGCCCCGAAGGACTGGGAAGATCTCACCGATGAAAAGTACAAGGACCAAATCATCATGCCGGACCCGCGCGAATCCGGTACCGCGGCCGACCTCATCGCGGCCATGGTGGACCAATGGGGCGAGGAAAAGACCTGGGATCTCTTTGACAAGCTCTTTGACAACGGCATGATCGTCCAAGGCGCCAATGGCCCAGCGCTCGACCAGGTCACCTCCGGCTCGCGCGGCATCGTCCTCGGCGGCGTTGACTACTCCGCATACTCCGCGCAGAAGAAGGGCGAGCCGCTCGAGGTTGCTATCCCAACCTCCGGCACCACGGTTACCCCGCGCCCAGTCATGATCCTCAAGTCCTCCGATAACAAGGAAGCCGCAGAGGCATTCGTCGACTTCATGTTCTCCGATGAGGCGCAGGAGATCTCGGCCTCCAAGAACATGATCCCGGCCAATAAGGACATCGCTCCAAAGAATGGCCCGAAGCTGGATGAGATTAAGACCCTCAACGATGACCTCGATGGCCTGGTTTCTCAGTCCAAGGACATCAAGGAAACCTTCGCCAAGCGCTATTTGAAGTAACCAATGAGCTCCACCACCACTCCCCAACGTCGCCTTGGGATCTACGGGGTCCTTCTCATCTTGCTCGCCCTCGTCGCCGCGCCACTGGCTTCCGTGTTGGTCAACGCGGCCGTGGGCTACCACGATGAGCCTTCAGCCCTAGGCAGCATTGTCCAACCGGGCATGCTGCATATCCTTGGCAATACCGTCCTGCTCTCCGTGCTGGTCGTGGCTTTTGCCACGCTCATGGCCGCGCCGCTCGCCTTTCTCCGTTCGTGGACGCGGTTTAGCAGGGCCAATTGGATCGAGATCGTCATCATGATCCCGTTTATGACCCCGCCCTTTGCGGCGGCGATGGCGTGGATGGATTTCACCCGCCGCGGTGGTGTGGCCGAGATGCTGCTCGGCCACGGCGCCGGCAAGCTCGCCCACGATGCCATCTACTCGGTGTGGGGAATGGCCTTCATCATGGCCGCGGAGCTCTTTCCATTCTTGTACCTCATCCTGCGCACCTGCCTGAATTCCATTCCGGCGTCCACGCTGGAGATGGCACAGATAGCCGGCGCGAGCCGCTGGCAACAAGCCGTGCGCATCATCGCTCCGAACATAATCGGCCCCTTTTCCCTCGGCGCGCTGATTATCTTCATTAAGGCCGCCGGCGAGTTTGGCACCCCAGTCACGCTTGGCAACGCCATTGGCTACAAGGTGCTCGTCTCCTCCATCTATGAAGACGTCACCATCGACCCCCTCGATTTTTCCAGCGCCGCTGCCTCCTCGTCGGTGCTCTTTGCCATCGGCGTGGCCGCCTGGGCTTTCCAACAGTGGATTTCACGCCACGACCTCTCCGGCGGTGGCCGAGTAAGCCGCCCCGTACGTATCCGCCTCGGCTCGGTCGGCACCGTCTTCGGCGCTGTGGTGACCGCAATAATCTTCATGGCCGCGGTGGTCATCCCCTACCTTTCCATCACCTTGGCCGCGATGACCATTCTGCGCTCGGCCCCGCCTACGCCTAATAACCTGACCTTCGATTACTTTTCCATCGTTGTGCAGATGCCCACCGCTCAAGAGGCACTTGTTCGCTCCATCGGACTAGGCGCCCTTGGCGCGACCACCGCCGTTGCTCTCGGCGTCCTCGTCACGGTACTCACCCGCCGCCAAAGCACCATTACCGCAAAATTCAGCGATTTCTTGGCCATCGCCCCCGACACCGTTCCCGGCATTGTCCTGGCCATTGGATTTATTTTGCTGTGGAACTCTCCCTGGCTGCCATGGTCGCCCTACGGCACTATGGGCATGCTAGTTATGGCCTTCACCGTGCTCTTTTTGCCCATGGCCATCCAAAACATCAAGGCTTCAGCAGACTCCGTCTCCCCTACCGTCTACGAGGCCGCTGCTATTTCCGGCTCCTCCACTCTGCATACCTTTGGGCGCATCACCCTGCCACTGCTTGCCCCTGGCATCTTCGCTGGCTGGCTCCTCGCCTTCTTCGTAGGCATCCGCGAGCTGGTCATGTCCTCACTCATTCGCCCGAGCCAAGTCAACCTCTTGGCTCCGTGGATCATGAACCAATTCGATCAAGGCCACCGTGCCGAGGCCATGGCCATGACGCTCATCGGCGTCGGAACCTCCACCGTTGTCTTGGTAGCTATCACCTGGTGGCAAAACCGAAAGGCCGCACATGCCCGCTAGCATTTTTGTCTTTGCCGATCTGCACCTAGGCCGCCCGGGCGCCCCTGGGCTGGACTGGGCCCTGCAAGAACTCGAAGTTGCCGCCAATAGTGGAGCCACGGCGTGCGTATGCTTGGGCGATATCATTGACCGCAACGCTGAGGCGTCCGAATTCGTGCCCCAGGCCCGCGCCGTAATGGCCCACGCTGCCACACTGTTCGGCGAGGTCCACTTCATTTCCGGCAACCACGATACCCACCACAATCTGGACTTCCCGCCCGAGGTCACGGTCCACGGCACGCAGGTGCACTCCTTTCGCATAGGAAACACCACGGTTCTAACCGCAGCGGTGGCCACCGATCCGGACCCGCGCCGACTCCAGCTTCCGCCGCGCCCGAGCGACGGCCCCGTCCTCGGCCTCCTACATTCTTCCGTCACCGGTGAGTTTTCTAAAGGCACCTGCCTGCCGCTTTCCGTGGCTGAGCTACAGGCCAGCGAGGCCGATGCCTGGATCCTTGGGCACGTCCACACCCCGCACACGCTTGCCGACGCCCCCTTCATCGGCTGGGTCGGCATGGGCCACGGCTTACTCTTCCACCCCGATACGTGCCACGTCACACGTTTGCCTAGCTAGATCCGTTCCCCACAAAGTGCCACCACACACTTGCTTGCATGCAAGCTTGCATGCAAGATGGATGCATGTCCAATGAACGAATGCAGCCCGCCGCGGAGCGCGCCTATGACTTCGTCAAAGAGAAGATCATTGACGGCTCCTTCGAGCCCTCGCAGATGCTTTCCGAGGCCTCCCTGGCTACCGAAATGGGAATTAGCCGCACCCCGATGCACGAGGCTTTCCTGCGCCTAGAGGTCGAAGGCTTTCTACAGCTCTACCCCAGGCGGGGTGCGCTCATCGTGCCGATCAGCCCGCAGGAAATCCGCGAGGTTTATGAGGCACGCTTGCTCGTGGATAGGCACTGTGCTGAAAAGATCTGCGCAATGTCTGATGCCGAGCGCGCGGACATCGCTGATCAGCTAGATGCGACCATCGCGGAGCAGGACACTGCGTTGGATGGCGCAGACCTGCATACCTATACGCACCTAGATGCACGTTTCCACCAGATCATCATGGATGGCGGTGCCAATAGCCTGCTGGCCGGGCTGGGACACCAGCTGCGCGAACGCCAGCAGCGTTTTACCGCCACGGCCATTGGCCGCAACGTGGCCCGCGCCCGCACCTTCGTGGATCAGCACCGCACGCTTGCCGATGCCCTCCGCACCGGCGACCTCGACGCCTACCTTTCCGCATTGGACACCCACCTAACCAACTCGAGGAATCAACTATGACCGAAAAGTTTGCCAAACACTCATGGTTTCCCGTCGCTGGCAGCATGGTCGCTGTCGCGTGGGGCGGCAATGAGTTCACCCCTCTCCTAGTTATGTACCGCGAGGAGTCGCACTTCTCGCAGGTCACCGTCAATGGCCTCTTGGCCGCCTACGTACTCGGCATCGTGCCAGCGCTGCTGATTTCTGGCCCGCTTTCGGACTACATTGGCCGCCGCCCCACGATGCTGCCTGCCGCGCCACTATCGCTACTCGGTTCCTTCCTTCTGTCCATCGCACCGAACGAGCCACTCGTCATCGCCGTGGGCCGCATCATGTGCGGCTTGGCTTTGGGCATCGTCATGGCCGTCGGCTCCACGTGGGTGGCAGAGCTCATCACCCGCGCAGGCGGCGATCCCGCTGCCGGCCCGCGCCACGCCTCCATGTGCCTGACATTAGGCTTCCTCATCGGCGCCGGCCTCGCATCGGTGCTGGCCCAGTGGGGCCCGTGGCCGACCCACTTGGCGTATATCCTGCACATCCTCCTCACCGTCGCCACCGCTGTCTGGCTGATGAAGACCCCGGAAACCCGCCCGCCGCGTGGCGCTACGGTAAAAGACACCTTCCTTGACCTGAGCATCCGCGACATGCTGCGCATGCTGCACATTCCCTCCGCAGCACACCGCCGCTTCGTGCGCATTGTTCTGCCGGTCGCACCGTGGGTCTTCGGCTGCGCTGGCGCCGCCTATGCCCTCCTGCCCCAGCTTTTGTCCAAGTCCGCCGGCGATGCCCCCATCGCTTTCTCCGGCCTGATGACCGTTATCACCTTGGGCTGCGGCGTCGGCATCCAGATGCTCGGCAAGGTTATCGATACCAGCCGCTCCGCCCGCGCTTCCGCAGTTGCCATGGGCGTTATCACCGTGGGCACCATCCTCGGCGCGGTTGCCTCTCATACTCGCTCCCTGCCGCTCGGCATCGCCGGTGCCGCTGTCATGGGTGCAGGCTACGGCCTCGCCCTTGTCGCCGGTCTCTCCGAGGTCCAGCGCATCGCCCGCGCCGAAGAACTCGCCGGCCTCACCGCCGTGTACTACTCGGTCTCCTATACCGGCTTCTTTATCCCCATGGCCTTCAGCGCACTCGCGCCGCTGCTCGGCTTTACCACCCTATTCCTCATTGGCGCCGTGCTCGCACTGTGCTGCCTCGTTAACGTCGTCCTCGGCTGGCGCGCTCACCTGCCCGGCCCGGTCCGTTAAGTCCTATCACTCATAAAAATTGCCCAGCCGCTAAGGCTGGGCAATTACTTTTAGGTGGCGGCTAAGGCGCTACTGCTTAACGACGGTAGCCTTAACCCCCTTCACCACCTCGTGCACGTCCACACCATCGAGTGCCTCGGTGGTCACCTGGAAATCGGTGGCGAGCACTTCACCGGCGATGTGGTCGGCGTGACGCTCCGCCCAGGCCTTCTTCTCCTCTGGGACAGAGAGCACGGCCGCGATGCGGTCCGAGACCTCGAACCCAGAAGCCTTGCGGGCATCCTGCAGGCCACGGATAACGTCCGCCGCCCAGCCTTCGGCCTCGAGCTCTTCGGTCACCTCGGTATCGAGTACTACCAGGCCGTCGAGGCCCTCGATACGCGCGGTGGACTTCGGATTCGCTGCCTGCAGGCGCTCGGTGTACTCATCCGGGCCAAGCACGATATCGCCGTCCACTACAACCTCTTCGCCGCGGCGTTCGTAGTTGCCCGCCTTGAGGTTCTTGATGGCGCGCTGCACGTCCTTGCCCAAGCGCGGGCCGGCGACCTTCGCGTTGCAGACAACCTGGAAGGTGCCTACCGAATCGACGTCGTCAGTAAGCTCAACTTCCTTAACGTTGACCTCGTCGCGGATGATATCGGCAAAGTCCGCCAGGCGCTGCGCCCCATTGAGAGCCACCGTCAGCTTCGGCAGTGGCAAACGGTTGCGCAGCTTATTGGACTTGCGCACCGAGGATGCAGCCGAAGCGACCGCGCGGGTCGCATCCATTGCAGACACCAGATCTGCATCGGACGGGTAGTCCGCAGCCTGCGGGTAATCCGCCAGGTGCACCGAACGCTCACCGGTCAGTCCACGGTAGATAACCTCCGCCACGTGCGGCAGCAGCGGCGCCACCACGCGAGTCACGGTCTCCAGCACGGTGTACAAGGTATTAAACGCCTCAGGATGGGCGTCCTCGCCCTCCCAGAAACGATCACGCGAGCGACGGACGTACCAGTTGGTCAGGACGTCGGCAAACAGGCGTACTTCTTCGGTTGCCGTGGCGATATCGGTATCGGCAAGCGCCGCGTTGACATTGGCCACGACGTCGTGGGTCTTGGCCAAGATATAGCGGTCCAAAACATGCGTGGAGCTGGTGTCGAACTTTGCTTCCTTCTCTGCGTAGAGCTGCAGGAAGGTATAGGCATTCCAGATAGGCAAGATTGCCTGGCGCACGCCCTCGCGAATGCCCTGCTCGGTCACGATCAGGTTGCCTCCGCGCAGGATAGGCGAAGACATCAGGAACCAGCGCATGGCATCCGAACCATCACGATCAAAGACCTCGTTAACGTTCGGATAGTTGCCCTTGGACTTAGACATCTTGAGGCCATCGTTGCCCAGCACGATGCCATGGGCCACGACCTTCTTGTACGCCGGGCGATCAAAAAGCGCGGTGGACAGCGCGTGCATCACATAGAACCAACCACGCGTCTGACCGGAGTACTCCACGATGAAATCGGACGGCGAGTGGGTCTCAAACCATTCCTTATTCTCGAATGGGTAGTGCTTTTGCGCAAAGGGCATCGAGCCGGACTCAAACCAGCAATCCAGCACGTCTGGCACGCGGCGCATCATCGACTTACCGGTCGGATCATCCGGGTTCGGGCGCACCAACTCGTCGATATGCGGACGGTGCAGCGACTCCGGACGAACTCCGAAATCGCGCTCCAGCTCATCCAAGGAGCCGTAGACATCCATGCGCGGATAGTTGTCATCATCGGACATCCACACTGGGATAGGCGCACCCCAGTAGCGGGTACGGGAGATATTCCAGTCGCGCGCGCCCTCGAGCCACTTGCCAAACTGGCCATCTCGGATATGCTCCGGCAGCCACTCAATCTCCTTATGATTAAGCTCCACCATGCGATCGCGGAACTCGGTCACCTTTACGAACCAGGCCGGCAGCGCCATGTAGATAAGCGGCTCGCCCGAGCGCCACGAGTGCGGATAGGAGTGCTCGATGGTTACGTGGCGCACCACTCGCCCAGCAGCCTTCAAGTCCTTGATGATGTCCTTATTCGCATCAAAGACCAGCTGGCCCTCATAAGGCGGAACCTGCGAGGTGAACTTGCCGTCCTCGTCCACCGGGATAACCAGCTCGATGTCGTACTGGTTGGTGGTATTCATATCGTCTTCACCAAACGCAGGAGCCTGGTGAACCACGCCGGTGCCGTCCTCAGTGGTGACGTAATCAGCGATCAAGATCTGGTAGGCATTGCGCAGATCCGGGAAGAAGCCGAAGATAGGCTCATAGGTAAAGCCCTCGAGTTGCGCGCCGGTAAATTTCTCCAGTACCTCGGCCTCACCCAGTTCCTTCTCCAAGGTGGCCAACAGGTTTTCCGCCATGATGAAGGTACGGCCAGCGAAATCGCCCTCCGTAGCCTTAAAGAGCACGTAAGTAACCTCTGGATGAACCGCCAAGGCCTCGTTCGAAGGCAAGGTCCAGGGGGTGGTGGTCCAGGCGAGGAAAGAGGCGTCGGCAAGCGCAGGGTACTCCGCCAACGTCTTTTCTGCCGCGCTTCCCTCGCGCGCGCCCTCCACTGGGAAGGTAACGGTCAGGGTTGGATCCTGGCGCATCTTATAGGAATCGTCCAGGCGGGTCTCCTGATTGGACAAAGAAGTGTGCTCCGCCCAAGAGTACGGAAGAACTCGGAAGCCCTTGTAGATAAGGCCCTTGTCATAAAGCTCCTTGAACGCCCACATGACCGATTCCATGTAGTTGATATCCATGGTCTTGTAGCCGTTGTCAAAGTCCACCCAGCGGGCCTGGCGGTTGACGTACTCTTCCCACTCGTCGGTGTATTCCAGCACGGACTTGGCGCAGTATTCATTGAACTTTTCCAAGCCCATGTCCTCGATCTGCGCCTTTTCAGTGATACCCAGCTGCTTTTCCGCCTCCAGCTCAGCGGGCAGACCGTGGGTATCCCAGCCGAAGACACGAGGCACGTAATTGCCGGCCATGGTGCGATAGCGCGGGACGATATCCTTCACATAACCGGTCAACAGGTGGCCATAGTGCGGCAAGCCATTTGCGAATGGAGGGCCATCATAAAAGATGTACTCTGGGCAGTCCTTGGTCTTTTCTAGCGAAGCCTGGAAGGTATCATCCTGCTTCCAGTACTTCTGGACTTCCTCTTCCATATCTGGGAAGCGGCTGGAGCCGCCAGTCATGTCGACCTTGGGGTAAACCTTTTTCGCCATAATTATCCTTCACTCTTAACACGGTGCAGGGACGCGCCATCAAGGCTCGCGGTACCACCCTGCTTGAGCCCGAAGGCTCCGCTTCGTTTCGGTGAAGGAGTTGACGGTCCCACCCGTTCAGTTCTACTGGGCCACACTGGCTGTTCTTCTGAATTGCTCCCCGGTGATGGCCGGATCACTGCGTGTAGGCCACAGTATAGCGCCCCAGAATCTTCGTGCACAATAAGTTATCCACAGGCGAAAAATTTTCCCTTGTGGGGGCTTGCGCGGGGAAATAAATTGTGAGTCGTGAACGCGCTAGATACTTACCTCGCAGCCATGGCACCCGGGATGGACATCGTCCTCGGGTGCGCAGGCATGTCCGAGGACGACCTCTGCGCGCGTGGCGCCGCTGAAAAGACGGCCCGCGAGTTGGCATTGCTCAAAGAGGCGTACTGCGGCACGACCAAGTTCACAAGGAAGCGTCGTCGTGCTATCGAAGGAGCTCAGCACAATGGGCATTCCATCGTTGCGTTATCCATCATTGAAAAGTATGCACGCAAGATGCCCACGCTTTTCGACGCCTGGGTCCTCCGCGAACAGCTATGCACCACCAAGGCCACAGCAGCGGCACTAGAAAAGCTGGCGCAATCCAAGGTTCCGAAGAAAAAGCGCAAGGTAAAGCCTGGTGTACGCATCATCCGCCGCAAGGATGCGCCGTGGACGTTAGCTATCGACGGCTCGTCCTCGTTCATTGCAGACCTCCACGCGGCGGTGGAGAACCAGGATAAAAAGCCGCTGGATGTGGTGGAAGATACCTTCTTCGGCAGCGATACGGGGCAACGAAGCACGGTGGTAACCAATGTCATCGTGCGCTTGGAAGACTACGTGCGCATCGTCAACGGTGATGGCGAGGAAATCACCTTGCAGATGACCAACGGAGCAACGCTTACGGGAGCGCAGTATGTGCGCCGCACGTTAAAGGAGCATGGGCTCATTACCCTGGTGAGCCCCTATGAAGGCGCGGTGAACCTGTACCGCACGGAGCGCTTCGCCAATGCTAAGCAGCGGTTGATGGCGGGTGCGGAAAATCCGGTATGCCCATGGCCGCGCTGCGCTAAGCCTGCCGACGAATGCCAAATTCACCATTTGGAGCCGTGGTTGCACGGTGGATTGACCAATATCGCGAACTTATCCACAGCCTGCGCGTACCACAATGGCGCCAACGATGACGATCCCAATGCCCCGCCGCTGCGCGGGCAACTTGCCCGAACCAACGGACGGATTCGGTGGCAACCGCCCGATTGCTAGAGCCCGACTGCAGAATAAGGCGCCTCGTGCGCCTTATTGGCATGCCTGCAACCGAAAGCTTGGGGTCTCGCGGCGTTAGTCCTCGCGAAAGGCTGCGCGCACAGCCTCCTCCTCGGGGGATTCAGTTGCTGAGGCTTTGTCAGCGCGATGCTTATGCGCCCAGTCCAGGATGAAGCACACGAGTCCGACGCCGGCGGCGCCAAAAACGATATACAGCGACCAATCTGCACCCGAGATAACAAAGTTGACCAAGGCCACGAATGCCACGAGGGCGAGAACTAAAGCGGCTACGAGCACAGTGGTTCCTTTCGGTAGGGGCGGGCTATAGCACGACGGTCTAAAACAACAATAGCGCCCCCGCCGCGGTGGCGGGGGCGCTAGGAAGAACGGGGTGGCTTAGTTGTTGCCAGCCTCGCCGTTCGGTGCGGCGGTGCCGCGGGTAGCCAGCTCTTCCAGCTGAGACTCCAGCAGGGTCTTCAGGCGGGTGCGGTACTCGCGCTCGAAGGTGCGCAGCTCGGAGATGCGAGCCTCCAGTGCGGTCTGCTGCTGCTTGACGGTGTTCATAACCTCGGTGTGCTTGCGCTCGGCATCGGCCTGCAGGGACGCGGCCTTCTCCTCAGCCTGACGGATTTGCGCCTCTGCGCGGGAGGAAGCATCAGACTCGGTCTGCTTTGCCTTAGCCTCAGCGTCAGATACCAGCTTCTTGGAGCGGGAATCTGCATCTTGCAGCTGGGCGTCGTACTTCTTCTGGGCGTCGGCAAGCTGTGCCTTGGAGCGGGAATCTGCATCGCTCAGCTGCTTCTCGGCTGCAGTGCGTGCCTCGGACAGCATGGACTCGGACTCCGCACGAGCCTCGGAGGTCAGGCGGTCTGCCATCTCCTGTGCCAGACCCAGAACGCGGGCAGCCTGCATGTGGGTTTCCGGGGTAGCCAGGCCATCGGCGGTCTGTGCAACACCAGCACCTGCGATACCCGCTGCCGCTGCACCAGCCTTGGAGGAACCAGCTGCGGAAGCGGACTTCTTCAGCTCGTCGTTTTCCTTCTTGGAAGCCTCGAGGTCCTTCTTTGCCTGGGCTGCCTCGGCGCGAGCTGCCTCGGCGTCCTTCTTGGCCTGAGCCGCTTCATCGCGGGCTGCCTTCAGGTCTGCGGAAGAGGAAGCAGCAGCGGAGCCAGACGCCTGTGCCTTGGAAGCCTCAGCCTGGGCAGCCTTAACCTGCTCCTGTGCCTTCTTGGTCTCTTCCTTGGCACGGGAAACCTCGGACTTGGAGTCCGCCAGCTTGGTTTCGTACTCGGCGCGCAGCTTGGCCTCAATCTCCTTGCGCAGCGCAGCCTCATCGGTGCGGGTGGAAGCCGCAGTTGCGGTACCAGCAGCACCGGCGCCAGCACCCGCCTTGGCCTGGGAGTTCAAATCGCTAACCTGCGCCTGCAGGTCTTCGTTCTCATCCTGCAACTGGGCAAGGGCGTCCTCTACGAGGTCGAGGAACTGATCCACCTCGTCTTCGTTGTAGCCACGCTTGCCAATCGGCGGCTTGCTGAACGCGACGTTGTGAACATCAGCTGGTGACAGTGGCATGTCTTCTCTTCCCCTTCAGGTTGGTACAACCCCGGAGCTTCCAGGGCCTTAGGAGTGCGGTTCAGGTCTAACTAAACCTTCCCCACAAAGGTACATGTGGTTCATAATACGGGTTATCGCGATTTATCGTAACCAAACGCCCACAATAATCGACGCCCCGCCGAGTCTCAACGTTTACCACAGGTTTCGAGGCGACGGGGGTGCTACGTCAGAAAAATCATCTGCAAGATCATTGTGAGTATCGAGAGCAAGACGAACAGTACAAGCACCGATACATCAAGCGCTACGCCACCCATTTGCAGGGGCGGGATCAGGCGGCGCAACGTCTTGACCGGCGGGTCCGTAATCACAAACAGAGGCTCCGCTATAACCATAAACCAGCGTGGAGGGTTGAACTGCCGCGAGAAGGACTGGATCATCTCAATAATGATGCGGGCGATGAGCACCCAGGTATAGATCCGCACGAGCAGGATAAGAATAATTCCAAGTTGTGTCACAATGACCGAGCCTATCGAATAAACCCCCGCAGGTGCCCAACCGGCACCCCACGGGGGCTAAATGAACCGTGCCGCTCTAGCGCAGGCCTGCGGCGCGCTCGAGCTCGTGCTTTGCGATGTCCGCAGACTTCGGCACGATGGAAAAAACCTTGCGCTCAGTGTCCATACCCTTGGTGAGGTTGAGCATACGGCCCTCCAGGCCGAAGCAGAGGCCGGCAGCGAAGTCGATGAAACGCTTGGCGGTGGCCTTTTCGGCGTCAGTCAACTCGAAGACAACGGCATCGCCATCGCGGAAGGGCTCGCCTACCTTGGCGGCGTCATTGAAAGACGTCAGCGAGATGGCCACGATGGTCGGAACGAATTCCTCCTGCGCTGGGGCCGGCTCGTAGGACTGCGGGGCGCGGCGAGGTGCGTAGGCCGAGGAGCTATTTTCGGAGTAACGCGGCTCCTCGTTGTAGTAGGCATCGTCTTCTTCGATGTCCACCGGGCCCAGCCCGAAGAAATCCTTCGTCTTATCAATGAATGACATTTTTGGGTCTCCCTCTGACCTAAATTTGTACAAGTCTAAACGCGCAAAATGTGTCTTGTGTGACTCATGTGATTTACGCTGTGAAATGCGCTTTTGCGATGTTTTTAACCTACTGGCCGCGGCCCCATGATACTGGTTCCGACACGCACGATATCACTGCCCGCAGCAATTGCCTCGGCCATGTCCGCACTCATGCCAGCAGAGAATTTCAGCGGTCGATTGAGCTCAGAGGATAAGCGATCTACCTCTCCGCGGACGTTTCGGAATACCTCGCCAGCATCGGCATCAAGTGGCGGAACCACCATGAGTCCGGCAAGTTCTAGATGCTGCGCTTCTTCTACGGCACGCACGAGCTCATCGAGTGCCTCAGGAGAAACACCACCGCGAGCACCATCACCGTCGGCGGAGACTTGGATAAATACCGGCAAATTGCTTTCGCGCTCGCCTCGTTCCTTGGCTAAGGAAACTCCCCGCTCCAGTGCGTGGGCCAGCTTGAGGGAATCAAGCGAATGCACGCTGGCTGCCCATCGGGCTACGTGGTTGGCCTTCTTGGTCTGGATCTGGCCAATCATGTGGAATCGCAGCTGCGGCAGCTCGGTGGCCTTGGCGCGGGCTTCTTGTTCCCGGTTTTCGGCGACGTCGGTAACTCCTAGCTCTGCCAGCAGGGCAATATCGGCAGCTGGGTGAAACTTCGTTACCGGCAACAGCTGCGGTGGTTTTCGCCCTGACTGCGCTGCTAGCCGTTCAATCTTGGCAAGGGTGGCCGATAGGTTGTGTTCTAGCTGTGCCTTTCGGTCTGACATTACTTAACCTCCAACCAAATTAGTCCAGCCTGGCGGCCGGTGGTTCCTTCGCGCCGATAGGAAAAGAAGTCTTCGTCTTCGATGGTGCAGCGCGGGTCGGATTCAATCGCGGTGATACCTAGCCCCATGAGCTGGCGAATCAGCCCTGCGCGCACATCGATGCCCCACGTGCCCTTCGACGTCCGAGTCTTGGAGCCGGGCAAGCGGCGCTCGACGTCAGTGGCCATTTCCTCAGGCACTTCGTAGTTCTTTCCCGAAGCAGCCGGCCCCATAACCACCTGAATGCGCTCGGGCTGTGCGCCAAGCTTCTGCATTTCGCGCACGGTATTGACCACAATGCCGTTGCGGGCGCCCAAGCGGCCGGCGTGGGCGGCAGCAATGACGCCAGCGGCGACGTCGACAAGCAGCACCGGCGTGCAATCCGCAACGAGAACGCCTAGCCCGAGGCGTCGCTGGGTGGTAACAATTGCGTCTGTGGCTGGCACGGGCTCGTCCTGTGGACCATCGACGACGGTGACGGTATTGGTGTGCAGCTGTTCCATCCACACGATGTCGTCCAGACCGGTCACGCGCTTCAGGCGCTCGCGATTAGCGGCAACCGCGGCCGGGTCATCGCCGACGTGGTGCCCCAAGTTGAAGGAGTCGTATGGAATAGCAGACGCCCCGCCAGCACGGCTAGTAAAAACCATGCGGACGGGGCGTGTGGTGCGATGTTCCTCGTTTACTGGCATGCACACCAGCGTAGCGCTTTGCGCTTAGCGCATGAAGGAAGGCACGTCCAGATCGTCGTCGCCGTCATCGTCACGACGCTGCGACGGGCGGGACAAACGGTAGTCATCGCGGCGCTCCTCGCGGGAGAAACGGTCAGAGTTGGTGAACAGACCGCTAGATTCTGGGCGACGCTCCTCGGCAGGACGCTGCGGGGTGTAGCGCTCTCGCTCCTGGCCGGCGCGCGGCTCGTAGGAGTGGCGCGGGGAGTAGTCATCCTGTACTGGCTGAGAAGCAGCAGGCTGCGCCGGTGCCGGGGTGACGGGCTCTGCGGTCTCGCGCTGGCGATTGTCAAAAAGGGAGCCGGGCTTGCGCTGTTCCTGCTGCGGCTGCTGCGCAGCGGCCTGGGTCATATTGGCCTCGGCATCGAAACCGGTGGCAATAATGGTGATGCGGATTTCATCACCCAGGGTGTCATCGATGATGGTACCGAAGATGAGGTTGACGTCTTCGTCAGCGCGCTCTTCCACCATGGAGGCAGCGGCGTTTACTTCGTGCAGGCCAAGATCGGAGCCGCCGGCGATGGACAGCAGCACGCCCTTGGCGCCTTCCATCGTGGATTCCAACAGCGGGGAGTTAATGGCTTGCTCAGCAGCGGTCATGGCGCGGTTATCACCGCGGGCGGAACCGATACCCATGAGCGCGGAGCCAGCGTCAGACATGACGGAGCGAACGTCCGCAAAGTCGACGTTGATCATGCCCGGGATGGTGATCAGGTTGGTAATACCCTGCACACCATTGTGCAGCACCTCATCGGCAGCGCGGAAAGCCTCAACGATGGAAAGCTCTTCCCCACCGAGCTGCATCAGGCGATCGTTCGGGATGACGATGAGGGTATCGCAGACCTCGCGCAGCTCCTCAATACCGGCCATGGCCTGGCGGGTACGGCGAGCGCCTTCGAACTTAAACGGGCGGGTGACAACACCGACGGTCAGCGCACCCATTTTCTTCGCGATAGACGCCACGACTGGAGCAGCACCGGTGCCGGTGCCGCCACCCTCGCCGGCAGTCACGAAGACCATATCGGAGCCCTCGAGGGCGTCTTCAATTTCGGACTTGTGGTCTTCTGCGGAGGTCTTGCCTACCTCAGGGTTAGCGCCGGCACCGAGGCCGCGGGTGGCCTCACGGCCAATGTCGAGCTTGGTATCTGCGTCAGAGAAGATGAGGGCCTGGGAGTCCGTGTTGATGGCGACGAACTGCACGCCCTTGAGGCCTTCTTCGATCATGCGGTTCACGGCGTTGACGCCGCCACCGCCGACGCCGACGACCTTGATATCCGCGAGATTGTTATTGGAAGAGATCATGTGAGTTGGTCTCACCTTTCGCTACTGTAAGTCTGCACGTGCATTAAACGAGGAATGTAATGCGGTCCGCCGAGGGCGAATCGCGTTCCTTTCCATCTTTAACGACAGCGGTGTAATTTTCACGCACATTTTCCGCGTGTCGAGACCCTCAAGTTCCACTTTAGGGTTTCTCACCTGCGGTTTTGCTTGTCACACCCGTATCATCCGCCCCATGGTTCAGGCACTGAAATGGGCCCGTGCAGCGCACACGCCTAAGCGGTGCTGCACGGGCCCACAAGCGCGATAGAAAGTACCCGCGGGGGCACCCGTCGCCCTATCCGCGTGTGGTGACCAACTCAGGGTTGGAAATATTCCACTCGCGGCCTTCCATCTTCAACACGGTGGCGAAGGCATGCGCCTTGTCCTCATCGTTGGAATCGCTGGCACCCCAGAAGACGCGCCGGTCGTCTTTAGTGGTGAAAGTCAGCGAGTATTCGCCAGCAACTTCGAGTTTTGCTACCTGGTTGCGGACGTCGTCGGAAAGCGCTGCAATCGCTCGCACCGCATCCTGGGTTTGCGGGGAGCCGCTATCGACGGAGCCCGTCACCTCAACCGCGCCCGCGGGAGGCTCAGCGGAGGTAAATTCCTCGCCTTTATCATCGATCAGGTAGGGCTTATTATCGCGCTTTACAAACGCCACGGCCTTGTGCTCGGCCACGTTGATGGTCAAGGTCGAAGGGAAATCGCGAGAGACTGTCACCGAATCGACCCAGTCCAATCCAGCAACGCCGGAAGCTGCCTCACGCGCGTTAACGCGCAGCAAATTTTCGCCCTTGGGAACCCCAGAGGCTTCCTCCACCTGTGCGGGATCGAGCTGGTGGACGCCTTCCACCTGAAAATTGCGTACCTTCAGGACGGGAACTGTCCACATCACGGCGGCCGCTATGACGGCCACGGCGACAATTGCGGCGATGACCCCAGCGATGAGCTTTGCGGAGACGCGCACTAGCTTGCCCGCAATTCATCGAGGATTTCCGCCGCCACCATGGTTACCGAGCCAGCACCAATGGTCAGCACCACATCGCCTGGCTCCACCACCGACACGACGTCGCGGGCAGCGGCGGAAAAATCCGGCTCGAAAATAACCTGCATATCAGCGGGCATCTTATCGGTAATGATGCGGGAGGTAATTCCCTCCACGGGCTGTTCGCGGGCGCCGTAGATGTCGAGGACCACGGCGGCGTCGGCAAGCGAGAGTGCTTGGGCAAACTCGGCGTCGAATTCCATGGTGCGTGAGTACAGGTGCGGCTGGAAGCAGGCGATGACGCGCCCGCCGTGGCCTTCCGCCTCGACCTTGGCGCGTGCGGCCCGCAGCACTGCCGCAACCTCGGTGGGATGGTGCGCATAATCATCAAAGACCCGCACGGGCTTGCCCTGCTTGTCGACGCTCCCCCGGTACTCAAAGCGCCGGCGCACACCGCTAAAGTCAGCCAATCCCTCGGCGATGGCGGCTGGAGCGCCACCGGAGAGCACGCCGGCGATCAAGGCGCCCATGGAATTGAGCACCATGTGGTGGCCTGGGATCTGCAGCTCGTAGCGCACGGTTTCAGAAACGCCAGGAAGGTCGAGCTTGACGGTGGTGTCCATGCCTTCCGCGGTGGTCTCTTCGCGGACCAACTCGGCGGCCAGTGGCACAGTAGAGGTAAAAGACTTCTCCGCCGAGCCGTAGGCCACGACGTTGATGCCGCGCTCCAGCGCCCGCTCGCCAGCGCGGGCAGCGTGCTCGTCTTCGGCGCAGACAACGAGGTAGCCGGTCTCCGGGGTGACCAAGTCAGCAAAGTCATCGAAGACTTGGAAGTAGGCTTCCTCGCTGTGGAAGAAGTCGAGGTGGTCGGGCTCGATAGTCGTGAGCACCGCGACGTCCGGGCTATAGCGCAGCAGCGAGGCATCGGATTCATCGGCCTCGGCGACGAAAGCTTCCCCAGTGCCACCGTGGGCATTGGTGCCCGCGCGGTTGAGCTGGCCGCCGATGGCGAAGGAGGGATCAAGACCCGCGTGTTGCATCGCGCTCACGGTCATCGACGTGGTGGAGGTTTTGCCGTGGGTGCCAGCCAACAGCACCTGCTTGTGGCCTTCCATCAAGGCGGCGAGCAGATCGGAGCGGCGAATTACCGGAATATCGTTATCCTTTGCGGCCACTAGCTCCGGGTTGTCTTGGGGAATGGCGGCAAAAGAAGTAACCACGACGGTGGGCAGTTCGCCAGACAGTCGCAGGTTTTCTGCGGCGTGGCCGATGGCGACTTTGGCACCCATGGTGCGCAACACCTCAACCGGGGTGGAGTCTTTGACATCGGAACCTGTAACCACTCCGCCGCGAGCGGCGAGGATTCGCGCGAGCCCCGACATGCCGGAACCACCAACGCCGATGAGGTGGACGCGGCGCAGATCGTAGTGTGCGGGATCGGTCATTTACTTGTCCTTCCTTCCAGCGGCGTCTTCGGCCTCGGATACGCGGGCGGCGATGCGGTCTGCGATGGTATTGGCCACGTCCCCAGCGCTGGCATGGGCGGCGGCGTGCGTCATCGACTCGAGGCGTTGCGGGTCATCGAGAATGCCGCGCACCTCGGAGATGAGTCGCTCTGCGGTCAGCTCCGCGTCCGGGATCTGGATGGCGGCGCCTGCCTCGACCACGTCGCGGGAATTGAGCGCCTGTTCGCCATTGCCGTGCGGCAGCGGAACGTAAATGGCCGGCAGGCCTGCGGCGGATACTTCGGCGACGGTCATCGCGCCGGAGCGGCACACGACGAGGTCAGCCACCGCAAGGGCGGAGCCCATGTCCTCGATATACGGCAGTGCGGCGTAGTTCGGGTGTTCTGCGGGCGGGTCATTCTTCTTGCCATAGGCGTGCAGAAGCTGGAAGTCCTGTGCCAAGTCCTCTACCGCTCCGGCAACAGCGCGGTTGATGCTGGCCGCGCCTTGGGACCCGCCGGTGATAAGAATGGTGGGAAGCTCGGACAGGTTCCACTTGGTGCGCGCGTCTGCGGCCAGGTTGCCATTCGGGTCCTCCGCCAAGCTCGGGCGAACGGGGATGCCGACGACCTCGCCCGGCATGCCAGAATCCGGGTGCGCGTTGAGTCCGATGCCGCCCATCTTTACACCGAGCTTATTGGCCATTCCAGCCAATGCGTTGGTCTCGAGAACATAAAACGGGATGCCGAGGGATCGCGCAGCGATATAGGCCGGCCCGGCTACGTAGCCGCCGGTGCCAAAGACGACATCCGCCTCGACGTCCTTGAGTACCTGCTTGGCCTCCCCCACCGCGCGGGAGAGGTTGAACGGTAGTTTGAAGAGCTGCGCGTTGACCTTGCGCGGGATCGGCACGGGGGTAATCAGGCTCAGGTCCACGCCGCGGGCGGGAATGATATCGCGCTCGAGGCCCTTTTCGGTACCGAGAGCGGTGATGCGTGCGCCGTGGCGCTCGCGCAAAGCTTCACCCACGGCGAGGGCGGGTTCAATGTGTCCGGCGGTGCCGCCACCTGCGATGACGACGGAAATAGGCGTGGAATTCATAGCCTAAAGGCTACCAGCGCCACCTAGCGATAGCGGCGCTCGGCGCGCGGATAGCGGCGGCCGCTTCCGGTCACGGGGCGTCCAAAACGCTCCTCGCGCACGCGGGATCGCGGCTCCTGCGGACGAGCGTGACGACCCTGCTGCTTCTTCTTCGGCTTCGGCACCGGCTGCGGCTCGCCGATGAAAAAGAGGCGGTCGAACAGTGGGCGGCCGAAATTCTGCATGGCGGAAATCTGCATCGGCTCATGACGCGCCACGTTGCACAAGATGCCCATCGAGCCGATCGTGATGATCGCCGCGGTACCGCCGGCCGAAATCATGGGCAGCTGAATACCGGTCACCGGCAGCAGGCCAATGACGTAGCCAATATTTACGAAGGCCTGCGTGACCACACCGATGGTCAGCGTGGCAGCGAGCAGGGACTGGAACTGGTTCTGCGCGCGCATTGCGGTGCGCAGGCCCACATAACCCAAGGCGGCGAAAAGCACGATGACGAGCGCACCGCCCCACCAGCCGAGTTCCTCACCCACGATGGCAAAAATAAAGTCATTTTTCGCCTCGGGAAGGTAGAACCACTTGGCCCGGGATTGGCCAATGCCAACGCCCCAGAAGCCGCCGTCGGCAAGCGAGAGAAAGCCCTGATAGGACTGGAAACCCGTACCTTGAGTATCGGAGATATTGCCCACTAGGGCGTCGAAATAGGTATGGAAGCGGTTAGAGCGGAAGCCGCCAGAAAGGAAGATAAACAGCAAACCACACACTGCTGCGACGCCGATGGTCGCTGGGACCCGCCAGTCGACACCCGCGAAAATCAGGGTGAAGACAACCACGAGGGCAAAGGACAAAGCCATGCCCAAGTCGCCCTGAAAGACGATGAGCAAGAACATAACGCCGGCGATGAGGGAGTACATCATGAAGGGATCCGTCACCTTCATGGATTTGTGCTCCTTATCCGCCAATACGGTCGCACCAAACATGCCTACGGCGACGCGCGCAAGCTCCGAGGGCTGCAGGGAGAACGGGCCCAAGTAAATCCAGGACTGGGAACCTACCTCCTCGCGGCCGGTGCCCACGCCGGGGATCAGCACGGCGATGAGCAAAATGATGGACAAGCCCACAATCCACGGCACGCATTTGCGCAGGGTATGAGGCGACACCTTGAGGCCAAACCAAAAGGCGACGAGGCCCAAGAACACCATCACGCACTGGCGCAATGCCTGGTTCCATACGCCGCCGTCCTCGGTCAGGGAAGTAGCCATAGAGGAAGAAAAGACCATGAGCACGCCGATGCCGACGAGGAAAAAGATGATAAAGCGCAGCAGCTGGTAATCAAGGCCTGCTTCCTGGCGGGCTCGTTCGCGCAGCTCGCGAACGCGGTCGCCAAAACTCTTGGAGCGCGGGCGCTGCTGGGAGGTGGCCGTCATGTGTTCTCCTGATCCTTAAATCTAAAGCTCTACTTACGGGTAAGCTCCCGCGCGGCCGCGGCGAAAACATCACCGCGTTGAGCCATGCCGGTATACATATCCAACGATGCCGCAGCGGGCGCCAAAAGAACGGTATCCCCGGCGTCGGCGTGTTGCAGTGCAGCCTCCACCGCAGCATGCATGGCTGCAAACGGCTCCTGCGTTTCGATGACGTCCACCGGGGCATGCGGCGCGTGCGCGGCGAGTGCCCGGGCCACCTCTTCCCTATCCACGCCTAGGACTACCGCGGCTTTGATGTGGGCGGCGTGCTTGGCGACGAGCCCGTCTACCTCCGCGCCCTTCAACTGCCCGCCGGCAATCCAGATCACGGAATTGAGCCCCTTGAGCGCCGCATCCGCCGCGTGCGGGTTGGTGGCCTTGGAATTATCGATAAAGGTGATGCCGGAATGCTCATGGACCACAGCACCGCGGTGCCCGGCGACGGTATATGCGGCCAGCCCCTGCGCAATGGACTCCGGGGTGGCGCCTGCCAGACGCGCGACGCTGGCTGCGGCCGCAGCGTCGAGGACTCCTGCCAGGCCGGCGGGCTCAATGCCCTCTGCGGACGCGAGATCCTCGCGCTGCTCGTTAAGCCGCGAGACAAGGCGGCCGGCGCTTACGCCCACCTCTCCCTGTGTGGGTTCAGCGGCGGTAAAGCCGTAGAAGTCTGTGGTATCTGCGGCGTAGCGGACCGCCTCGGCGTCATCCTTGCCCACCACTGCGACGTCACCGGAGAGCACCTTGGCCTTCGCGCGGGCATAGGCATCGAACGATCCATGCCAATCCAGGTGATCGTCTGCCAGGTTCAGCAACACGCCCACATCCGGGCGCAAGTGGCTGGACCAATGCAACTGGAAAGAAGATAGCTCGGCGCAGAGAACGTCGACGCGAGGGGTGGCCGTGAGGGCGTCGAAAAGCGACACGCCGATATTTCCCACCGCCAGTGCGCGCTTGCCGGTGCGCTTGGCATCTGCCTGCATGATCTGGGCCAACATACCGGTAGTGGTGGTTTTGCCGTTAGTCCCGGTAACTACCAGCCAGGTACGCGGCGCGCCGAAGACGCCCGCACGATCCAGGCGGTAGGCCAGCTCCACGTCACCGATGACCTCTACCCCAGCGTCCTGGAAAGCAACCAACAAAGGCGAATCGGGACGCCAGCCCGGCGAAGTAACCACAAGGTCAAAATCGCCCTGGGCGGCAGAATCGACGGAGACGGTTGCTACCCCGAATTCCTCCGCCAATTCCGCCAGCGCGGTCTCGTTGGAATCTGCAACGGTGGTATCCACCCCGAGGCTTGCCAGCATAGCGACGCAACCGCGCCCCGATACTCCCGCCCCGGCCACGAGCACTCGCCCGCGCAACGAGGATGGCAACTCGGTCATCTCTATTCCTCTTTCCTCGATAAAGCTAAAAAGGCGTGAGTCTTAGGAAGCAAAGCCGACGGCGGACAGCCAGTCGCCGTAGAAGATGCATACGCCGGCGATAGCGGCCATGGCGCTTAGCAGCCAGAAGCGGGTGACCACGGCGGTCTCGGCCCAGCCACCATTTTCAAAGTGGTGGTGGATGGGCGCCATGCGGAAGAAGCGCTTTCCGGTGCTGCGGAAGACGATGATCTGGATAACTACGGAGACCGTCTCAATCACGAAGATGGCGCCGATGATGATCATGAGCAGTTCGGTGCGAGTCGTCACCGAGAGGCCGGCGACGAGGCCGCCGAGCGCAAGCGAACCGGTATCGCCCATGAAGATCTTTGCCGGTGCGGCATTCCACCACAAAAAGCCCAAGCAACCGCCCAGGCCGGCTGCAGCCAGCACAGCCAAATCGAGCGGATCGCGAACTTCATAGCACCCTGCCGCTGGCGAGACGGCGCAAGAGTTGCGGAATTGCCAGAAGGAAATCAGTGCGTAGGCGCCCATCACCATCGCGGTGGTGCCGGCGGCCAAGCCGTCGAGTCCGTCGGTGAGGTTCACGGCGTTCGACCACGCAGCAATGAGTAGATAGAGGAAGACCAGGAAAACAATGGTGCCGATGATGGCGCCGCCCACGGCGATGTCGAAGGTTTCAAAATCGCGAACGAAGGAAAGGTTAGTAGACGCTGGGGTCAATCCGTGCTCGTCTGGGAACTGCAGCGCCAGGATTCCGAAGATGAGCGCCACGGCCAGCTGACCTACCAGCTTGGCGGTCTTGTTCAGGCCGAGGTTGCGCTTTTTGAACAGCTTGATGAAGTCATCGGCAAAGCCCAGACCGCCAAGGCCCATCGTGAGGAAATAAACCAAGAGACCAGAGGGGCTAAAACCACCGTTGCCAGTCACGCGGGCATAAATTCCCACCACGAGGTAGGCCACGGTGATAGCCAGCAAAATCGCGAGACCGCCCATGGTGGGCGTACCGCGCTTGCGCAAGTGCAACTGCGGCCCGTCCTCGCGAATTTCTTGCCCCTTGCCTACCCCGGAAAAGTAGCGGACCAACATGGGAGTGGTAAAGATCGCGACGAGGAAGCTGAGGATGCCCGCGATAATGATCTGAGTCATTGCTAGAGGTCTTTCTCCTTGTACTGAGGACTAACGGCGATTGAGCTGTTCTGCCACGCGCCACAGGCGCTGGGCATTCGATGACTTGATGAGGACTACATCTTTGGCCTCGCGCCCGGTCCAATCTTCGATGCCGGCAGGCGCTACCCTGATGATGTCTTCGACCGCCGCCGCAGCGGCGTCAACATCCGGGCTGATAGTAGTATTTATACCCCGCGCCTGTGCGGCCTCGACCATGGCCCTCATATTATCGTTGTCTCCCACGGCCACGAGGTGGTCAACGTGGTACTTGGAAAGCACCTCTCCCAATGCGCGGTGGGCGGCCACTGCTTCTCCGCCGAGCTCGCCCATCTCACCGAGCACGGCGATGGCGCGGGCATCCGGTCGGGCGGCCGAGGTATAGGCCAGCGCAGCAATGGCCGCGTGCATGGAATCGGGGTTGGCGTTATAGGAATCATCGATGGTGGTTACTCCATCGCGGCGGGTACGCACGTCCATGCGGTGTTCCGAGGCATTCTGGTGCCCGGATAGCGCGTTGGCTACCACCTGCGGGTCCATGCCCGATTCGATGGCCGCGGCGGCCGCTGCCAAAGCGTTAGAAACCTGGTGCTTGCCAAAGACCTGCAGCTTCACCGGAAGTGGGTCCGTTCCCGGCGCATGCAGCACAAACGAGGGGCGGGCGACGTCATCGAGCTGGATATCGCTGGCGTAGTACTGGGCGTCGGAAGCCGGCGGCTTATTGGCCGAGTAGTAGACGACCTTGGCTGAGGTGCGCGGTGCCATGCCCGCGACGAAGGGATCATCGGCATTGAGCACGGCGACGCCGCCCTCAGCGGCCGAGGGCAAGGCTTCCACGAGCTCGCCTTTGGCCTGGGCAATATTCTCGCGGGAGCCAAACTCACCCAAGTGTGCGGTACCAACATTGAGTACCACGCCGACGGTGGGCGCGGTGATGGTGGTCAGATGGCGGATATGACCGATGCCGCGGGCAGACATCTCGGCAACCAGGAAGCGAGTGTGCTCATCGCAGCGCAAAGCGGTATACGGCAGGCCGACCTCGTTATTAAAGGAGCCGGGAGGAGCGACGGTGTCGCCCTCAGCGCGGAAGATTGTGGCCAGTAGGTCCTTGGTGGAGGTCTTTCCGGCCGAGCCGGTCACGCCGACGATGTCTAGGCCCTGCTCGGCGGTCAGGCGGCGCGTGACTTCTCTCGCGATATCGGATAGCGCCTGCACCACCGCGGCAGCCGAGCCGTCCTCGTCGTGGGCATAGATATCCGCGTTGGCGGCATCACCGGTTACGCGGCCTTGGGGCTTGACGACGACCGCCGGAACCCCCACCGGCCGCGCAGCCAACACCGCCACTGCGCCCTGCTCGATGGCCTTTTCGGCATAGTCGTGGCCATCCACACGGGCGCCGGGCAAGGCAAGGAAGAGCCCGCCCTTGGTTACCTTGCGGGAATCGAATTCGATGAACCCGGTAACGCGCTGGTCTGGGTCAGACACGCAATCGAGGCTGCCCCCGGTGATTTCGGCAATATCGGCAATAGAAAGTGGAATCATGTCTACTCCTTCGCATCCCCAAGGGTATCGCGGTGCGGGGTTCCGGCCAGCTTTTCCTCGATAGCGCGGGCCATTTCCTCGCGGTCATCAAAGTGCAACGTCTTTCCGTTCACGAGCTGTCCCACCTCGTGGCCCTTGCCCACGACGATGACGGCATCGCCCGGCTCGGCCCAATCGACGACCTCATCGATGGCACGGGCACGGGAGCCTACCTCGCGGATATCGCCTTCTGGGGCGGCGTCACGCGCGCCCTCCACCACCGCCGCGCGAATGGTGGCGGGGTCTTCGGAGCGCGGGTTGTCATCGGTCACCACGGTAAGGTCAGCGCGGCTGGCTGCGGCTGCGCCCATGATGGGCCGCTTAGAGCTATCGCGGTCTCCGCCGGCGCCGACGACAATGCCGACGCGACCTGTGGTTCCCTCCAGCTGACCACGCAGGGTGTCGAGCACCGCGGCGATGGCCGCGGGCTTATGCGCATAGTCCACTACGGCTACAAAGTCTTGGCCGCGGTCGATGCGCTCCATACGGCCAGGGACTGCGACCTTCTCCACGCCCGATAGGAACTCCGCTGGGTCCTCTCCTACCGCGGTGGCCATGCCGAGCGCCAAGCAGGCATTGGCGATATTGAACTCGCCAGGCAGCGGCAGCCGGAAGGTGAAATCGGCACCGTCATAGTTCAAGGCCACCTCCTGGGCACCGGTGGCCTCAGTGGCGGTTTGGCGCGCGCTAATCGTGGCCGCAGCGCCCTGGGTGGCCACCGTAGTCACTGGGTGGCCGGCGCTCTTGGCGACGCCGCGCATGCGCTCGCCCCACTCATCATCGATGCAGAGGACGGCTCGTTCGGCCGCCTGCTCCCCGGCGAAGAGCTTCGCTTTTGCCTGGAAGTAGTCCTCCATGGTGGGGTGAAAATCAAGGTGGTCCTGGCTCAGGTTTGTAAACCCGCCTACCGCAAACCGAGTTCCGCGCACGCGTCCCAGCTCCAGCGCATGCGAGGACACTTCCATCACCACGTGGGTAACGCCCTCGTTCTTCATTCGCGCGAAAAGCTCTTGCAGGGTCGGCGCCTCAGGCGTAGTCAGCGAGGTGGGAACCGGCGTGCGGTTAATACGGGTACCGGTGGTTCCGATAAGGCCCACGGAATGCCCGGCGTGCAGCAGGCCGGCCTCCAGCAGGTAGCTGGTGGTGGTCTTGCCGGAGGTGCCGGTAACGCCGATGACCGTCAGGTCGCGGGTGGGGTGGCCATATATCTCGGCGGAAATTGGGCCGAGCACGGCACGAATATCCTCCACCACCACAATGGGGCGGGTCTCTTGGTCCTTGGTAAGCAGGTCGAGCCCAGCGGCGTCGGTAAGCACAGCTCCCGCCTTGGTATCGCGAGCGAACTGCGCGCCGTGTACGCGCGTGCCCGGCAGGGCGGCAAAGAGCGCGCCTTCCGGCAAACGGGAAGAATCCAGCCCGCACGCGGAGACCTCCACGGAGGCATCACCAATGACGCGCCCACCAGAAAGCTGGGCGAGAGTGTCCAAAGAAACGGTCATACTAAGCTCCTATTGTGCCCGCAGGGTCAGCCGCGGTGCTGGTTTCGATGTCGGAATATTGTCACGGTTGAGCAGCCACGAGGCGATATCGCGGAAGATAGGTGCCGCCGACTGGCCGCCACCGCCATTGTCCTCCACGCCGGACTTGGGCTCATCCAGCATGACGGCAACAACGAAGCGCGGATCATCGGCCGGCGCAATGCCGGCAAAGGTGATCCAATAGGCGGAATTCGAATATGCCCCAGTATTTGGGTCCACCTTCTGGGCTGTACCGGTCTTGCCGGAAAGCTGATAGCCCTTAAGCTGCGCATTGCCGGCCGTACCATTTTGCAGGCCGGCATCATCGTCTTGGAAGACGGCGCGGAGCATATCCACCGTGGTTTTGGCGGTCTCTGGGCTTACCACCTGGTTCTTTTCCGGTTCCTCTAGCTTTTCGTCTTTGCCGTCTGGGCCCTTGACCGAGTCAATGATGCGCGGCTCGATACGTTCGCCGCCATTGGCCAACGTTTGGTACACGCTGGCCATCTGCAAAGTGGTCCACGACTGGCCCTGACCAATAGGCAGGTTAGCGAAGGTGCCGCCGGACCATTGCTCCAAGTCTGGGACGCTGCCGGCCGATTCGTTCGGCAGCTCAATACCGGTGGTATTGCCCAACCCAAACTTCTTGAGGTACTCGGCGTACTTCTCTTGGCCCAACTTATCGGCGATCATCAAGGTACCGACGTTGGAGGACTTACCAAAGATGCCGGTGGTGGTATACGGCTCGGTGCCGTGTTCCCAGGCATCATTGACCGTCACGCCCGCCATATCGATGGAACCGGGGACCTGGTGCACCTCATCCGGGGTGGTCACGCCCTCCTGCAGTGCAGCAGCCGCGGTAACCACCTTGGCTACAGAACCCGGCTCATAAGGATGGGAAACGCTGCGGTTTTCAAAGTCCTTACCCTCATCAAGCTGATCCTCAACATTCTTATTGGGATCCACGGTATCGGTATTGGCCATGGCAAGCACCTGGCCGGTGGCAGCATCGAGAACTACTGCTTCCGCACCAGAAGCCTTGGAGTTGGCCTTGGCCTTTTCCAGCTTCTGCTGAACGTAGGTCTGCAGGTCCAGATCCAAAGTGAGGGTGACGTCGCGACCATCAACGGTATCCACGACGTCACGCAGAGTGCCTGGAATCACCTGGCCATCTGCGGAGACGTCCTCGGTGGACTGGCCGTCAATGCCAGTAAGCTCCGTATCGCGCGCGGCCTCGAAACCGAACTGGCCATGGCCGTCCATCGACACCTTGCCCACAACGTTTTCACCAATGGCGCCGTTGGGGTACTGGCGAATGTCTTGGCGGTCCGCTGCCACTCCGTGGTACTTATTGGCGATCTCTACGGCAACGTCCGGGTCGACGTTGCGCACCAGTACCTCATACTGGGTATCGGCTTTGAGCTTATTGAAGATATCGTCCTTATCCACCTTGGAGGTCGAAGCGCCGGAATCCTCAATCAACTTCGGGATTCCCTCAGACATGTCCTTGAGGGTCTCCTCCATCTTCTTGGTGAGGAAGCTATCCAGCTTCTTATCATCCATGCCCTCGGTCGAGCCATCGTTTTGGGCCTCGATCTCGGCCTTGTCCTTTAGCTCATCGCGAAGTCGGGTCGGCGAGACAGTCAAGGAACGAGACTTCATCGTGTAGGCGAGGCGCTGGCCATCACGGTCTAAGATCTCTCCCCTACGGGCCGGCTCAATATAGACGCGCTCGCGCTGCGTTACGGCCTTGGCGGAAAGGTCTGGGCCCCACACAAGCTGCACCCACGCCAAGCGCCCAGCGAGGACGACCATCGCCACGAGCACCACGGATACGATGATGCGCAGGCGTTTGCGCATCATTTTCTTTTGCGGCACCGCGGAGCTGGCAGAGCGGCGCGGGCGGCGCCTAGCCTTACTTGGCGTAGTCACAGTCCAGTGTCACCTTCCCTATTTCCGCCACAATTTCTTGCGTGTATTGATTGTGCCCTACAAAAGTGAGAATGCCCGCGCCACCACGCGCGAGCATCATCTTTTTAACCGATTATTCTTCTCTAGCTACTCGGCGCGGCTGGCATACGGCGCACGGGCAGGAAGGTTAGGTCGCGCATTGTCTTGGGAGGCACCGGCATCGCCGGTCTCGCGGTCCGAGTTGCGGTCGCCGGCATCGCCACCATTGCTGGTGCGCTGCTGTCCCTGTGGCACGGCATTGAGGGAATCCGACATCCCCTCCGTGTCCTTTGGGTCGCTAGAAGCCTGGCCCGGGCGGATTGGTTCACCGTTGACATCAATGAGTTTCTCGGTATCCGGGGTGCCTTCGCGCTTGTCGACGATCTTTCCATCGCCGCCAACTTCCGCAATGCCCGGCTGCTTAGGAATAGCCATTCCCATCTCGTCCGCGCGGCGCGCAATATCAGCAGAAGAGCTGAGATTCTCCGCATCGCGGTTGAGGGTCTCAATCTGGTTATCCAGTTGGGAATCCTGCACGGTCAGCTGCTGGATGGCAAAGGTTTGCTTGGTAGACAGACCCGACAGCCACATGGCCAAGGCCACGCCGACGATAAGCAGCGTGAGGGAAATGACACCCAACCGGGTAAGGAGCCCGTTCTTCTTCGTCTGCGGCTGCAGTTGGCGCCCGCGGAAGCTAACCACCTGCTTCGAACCCAGTCGCTTAGTGCTGCGGTGCGGCACGCGAGTGCGGCTCGGGGCACGCTTAGTGCTGGGACGCTCGCGCAGCGCCGTCGGGGCTCCGGTATCGATTCCGGTGGTGAAGTCTCGGCTGGCGCCCATGGTGCGAGTGGCCTCTCTGTCGCGGCTGTCAGTCTTTAGGTGGTTGCGGCGTGGGATGGTGCTCATTGCCTGCCTCCCGGCGGTAGAAATTCTGGCATTCCCTCGAGTCTTTCGATGGCACGAACACGCACCGACGCGGCTCGCGAATTTTCCGTGACCTCCTCTTCAGAGGCCTTTTCCGCCCCGCGCGTAACGATCTTGAACTTCGGCGCGGTGCCCGGAAGATCCATCGGCAACCCAGCCGGCGTCTTGGACGTAGTCAGTTCTTTGAAGGCTGCTTTAACGATGCGGTCTTCCAAAGATTGGTAGCTCATGAATACGGCACGGCCGCCTTCTGAAAGCGCCTGGGTTATGACCGGCAGGACATTTTCGATAGCTTCCAACTCGCGGTTGACCTCAACCCGCAGCGCCTGGAAGGTGCGCTTGGCGGGGTGCCCTCCGGTACGGCGGGTCGCAGCGGGAATGACATCATACAGCAGCTCAACGAGCCGCGCGGAGTTCTCGAAAGGCTCCTTGTCGCGCTCTTTCAACACGGCGGAGGCAATTTTTCCCGCGAAACGCTCATCACCATAGGTTTTGAGGACGCGAGCCAAGTCACCGTGCGTATAGGTATTAAGCACATCCGCCGCAGTAATCCCCTGCGAAGGGTCCATGCGCATATCCAGCGGTGCATCCGCCTTATAAGCGAATCCGCGGTCAGCCTGGTCTAGCTGCATTGAGGAAACACCAAGGTCAAAAAGGGCGCCGGCAATGCCTACGGTGCGGGCCGAATCAAAGATATCGCCCTCACCTTCCGCGATGGCGCTGCCTAGCTCATCGAATCGTGCATTAACGCCAACGAAGCGATCGCCGTAGGGCGCAAGACGTTCGGTTGCATTGCGCAGCGCCTGCTTATCGCGGTCAACGCCAATGACTCGAGCCTTGGGGAAAGATTCCAGGAAGTAGCGGGTGTGGCCACCGGCGCCCAGGGTGGCGTCGACAAGCACTGCCTTATCCCCCGCCGCTTCTACCTGGGGGCGCAGGAGATCAGCCATGCGCTCGCGCATGACCGGCACGTGGCCGTGGTTTTCGGCCACATCATAATTTAGGTCTTTGGTAGCCATGTCTCCCCGCAACCCCCTTTCTCAAATTCCCTGACTTCCAGTGGTGGAAAGCATGCGAGTGCGTATAGGGCCCTGTCCGAGGCAGGTTTCTGATATCGGGGAAGTACACCAGAATCATCCGCCTCGGACAGAGTCCTTACACGCACTCTTGTGCAGGCTTAGAGCAAGCCCGCCAGCACGTCATCGGCATCTGCTGCCGAATAAGCATCTTCAGTTTGCGACTGGTACTCAGCCCACGCGGCTGCGTCCCAAATTTCGAGAAAGTCCACAGAGCCAACCACAACGCACTCCTTAGACAAGTTGGCATATTCCCGATGCCCCGCGGACAACGTAATGCGCCCATGCCCATCCGGCCGCTGTTCGTCCGCACTTGCTGCCAAGTTACGAATGAAAGCACGTGCTTCTGGGTTGGTTCGAGAAACCGCCGCAGCCTTCCGCGCACGTGCCGCAAATTCCTCCCGCGGGTACACGGCCAGCGAGTGGTCCTGCCCCTTGGTGACCATGAGGCCACCCGCGAGTTCATCGCGAAACTTTGCCGGAAGCGTAAGACGTCCCTTGTCATCGAGCTTCGGAGTGTAGGTTCCGAGAAACATCCCGGCGTCCACCTTCCTTACTCAAAAACTCCGGATTCTCTTACTTCAGAATCGAGACCCTTGAGCCCCTCTTTCCTCCGCTGCGCCCCACTCTACCCCACTTTCCCCCACCTAACCCACTTAAAGCGGCGTGTCCCTCGGATTACTTTCAATTACGTGCAGCTAGATAATGGTTTTTCCGGTGGGAAGAAATCCCGCGAAAGGCCTTGACAGCCCACTACAACCACCCCACTTACCCCACCCGTAACACCAATATAATGCGCCCCACCCCACCCACCGACCCCATATGCTGTGTTATCGAGGACTTTTATCTAAGCCCATGGGGCAACCACCCCACCATTGCCCACCCAGCGCCTCATCCGTGGGGCAAAGTGGGGAATTTTGGCGCGGCACAAAAATGCCCCGGTTGACCCTCACTGGGCCAACCGGGGCGAACTAAATTAAAAAGCGCTAACGCTCCTCAAAGCGGCGACGGAAGTTTTCCTCCAACTTGCCGCTGACTCCACCACTGCGGGACGCGGACTTCTTTGCACGAGCGCTGGAATAATGCCCCTGGGCAGAATGCCCAGATCCATCTCCGCGCAGCATCCACACACCGGCGGCAAACATCACCAAAAAGCCCGCGATAGAAAGCACGATAAACCACAGGCTTTGCTGTGCGAGAGCAACACCGCCGATAAGCATGCAAAGGCCAACGACAACGAGCGCTACGCCTCGGAGGGTTACCGCACCGCCAGATCCGCCGAACGACGTAGGCTCAGAAACGGAAGCGCCAAACTTAGGATCGTCAGCAAGTAACGATTCCTCAATTTCACGGAGCGTGCGCTGCTCCTGCTCGGAAAGAGACACTGTTCCTCCAACTAGGGATTGAGCTTCGGGCGGTAATAGTTCTATCTATATTAACGCCCAGAATAATCAGTATGTTCCCCAAAAGGTAGTGAGCGCCCCCACGAAGTGACTACGCAGCAAAAGAGCCGAAAGTAGTCCCTGCCTCACTTTCATCCAAAAACTGTGCAGCACGCTGCATGAGGCCATAAACATATTCCTCGCTCGGCGCTTCATCCAGTCCCGAAGACACGCGCGCACGAGTCCGCGAATATCCCTTAAAGGATTCAGCCCACCGCTTGTCTTCCACACCGACGAGCGCTAACCGATCCCATGCACTGGAGGGAAGGCGGCGGCGCCGAGCCACTACAGATGCAGCCACTCGTGCGCCAGCAGTACGTAGAGCCGATTGGTACGCCACCTCTAAGGCTTGATCGAATCGCCCCTCAGCCGCATAACCTCGCGCGGCGTCTAATAATTCTCGTGCCTGAAAGAGGAACCGTGCCCGCTTGCTGCCTTCTCGCCCAAGAGAACGGGTACGCGTTGCCGAAATAATCTGTGCCATTGTCTTTGCCCTTAACTAAATAAATAACGTCGTTGAACTGCCCCTGACCCTAAGTAAGCCGCTAGACATTTCAACCCCGAGTATAGTTCACCTGTTCGATTCGAGCAATGTTAATAGCTGGACACACGCTTTCCTCAGTCTTCTTGTTCGATTCACTTTTGTGAATTTCGAAGAATATAGCGAGCCCTGCTTTCCCCCTCCTCTACAGACATCTGGTGTCATAGGAAGTGTGAGCTTTGAAATTCGCCGTCTAACCCCGCCGGAATTCTCCCTGCTAGCCCCGCAACTGGTGGAAATCTACATCGAGGCAATGCACTACAACCCCGCGATCTTGCATAGTCGCATTTCAAGCTGGCGAAATGACGTGACCCGCCCCGGATTCAGCGCGCAGATTGCCACCCATGACAATGGCATCGTCGGCGTGGCCTATGGGTTCTTAGGTTCCCCAGATAGCTGGTGGGACGCTGAGCTTCGCCGGGGGCTCCTACTACAAGGCGGGCCCACCGAAGAGCAGTGGGACATTGTGCGCAACTACTTTGAGTTGGCAGAGATCCACGTCTTGCCGCAGTACCAGGGGCACGGCCTAGGCAGAAAACTATTAGAGGGATTGCTATGGAATGCCCCGGCGCGCTACGCGCTGTTGTCCACACCCGAGGTACCGAACGAGGATAACGGTGCCTTCCGCCTCTATAGAGCCGCCGGCTTCTTCGATGTCCTCCGTGAACATCTCTACCCCGCCGATTCCCGCCCCTTTGCCATATTGGGCGCGAGCCTGCCGCTGTAAACCTCTGTTATTTCTTGCGCAACCTAGCCGGTATCGTGTGGGGTGTGACTATGCAGAATATTCCTGAGCTTGCGGACATCCCCGGTGCAGTGCGCGAGGAACTCGCCACCTTCCTTGATCAACGCCGAGAGCAGGTGGCCGCAATTGGCGCCCCTGTAACCAAGGCCGTGAGCTTTTTGGAATCCTTCGTGCTTGACGGTGGCAAGCGAGTGCGGCCTACCTATGCCTGGGCGGGCTACCTTGCCGCAGGTCGAGGAGAAGAAGATCCCGTGGCCATGCTCCGCGCAGCCGCCTCTTTGGAGTTTATCCAGGCCTGCGCCCTTATCCACGATGACATTATCGATGCTTCCAATACCCGTCGCGGCAATCCTACGGTGCACCGGGGCGTCGAAAAGCTGCACCGCGAATCTGAATACTTGGGAGACCCAGAGTTCTTCGGCACCTCCGTAGCGATCTTGGTGGGCGATTTAGCGCTGGTGTACGCAGAGGACATGTTCCAAGATTCCGGCCTGAGTGCGGCCGCTTTGCACCGTGCTCGCAGCCCGTGGCGCGGCATGCGCACTGAGGTTATCGGTGGACAGCTCTTGGATATCTCTTTGGAGGCGGCAGGTTCCGAATCAGTAGAGCTTGCCAATTCCGTCAACCGCTATAAGACCGCCGCTTATACCATTGAACGCCCGCTGCACTTGGGCGCCGCCACCGCCGGTGCGAGCGAGGAACTTATCGCAGCCTTCCGCGGCTATGGGCACGATATTGGCATTGCCTACCAGTTGCGCGACGATCAGCTGGGTGTTTTTGGCGATCCCGCGGTAACCGGCAAACCTGCCGGTGATGACCTGCGCGAAGGCAAGCGAACCGAACTGTTAGCGCTAGCGCTCCAGCGCGCGGATGAGTCTGATCCACAAGCTGCTGCTACCTTGCGCAAGCTCATTGGCCGCACCTCAGATCCCCAGGAGCTATCGCGCTTGGCCCAGATCATCGCTGATTCGGGCGCACCAGAAGAAATTGAGCGCCGCATCGATGCCCTAACGCAATCGGGCCTGCAGCACCTGCGCGCCGCACAGGTGGATCCCGCGGTGACCGAAACCCTAGAGCAGTTGGCGATCAAGGCCACTGCTCGCCGCAAGTAGGTTGTCCCGTGGCAAAGACGTACTCTTTTCCCATTCCACGCGCGCTGCCGCTGGGGCTATCTGCCTCCTGCATTTTGTTGCTCGCGTCCTTCTCTGGCGGCGCCACCCGCAACCGTGGAGGACTCCTTGAAGCATTAAATATTGGCTTCTTGTCCTATGGGCACGGGCGCAATCTCGGCCTAGCGCTGTACTGGGTGGGTATTTTCCTCTTAGCCGCAGCGTGGGTGCTTGCTGGGCGCACCATCATTCGCCCACAGCTCAAAAATCCTCTCCCCGAGGGCGGCTTGCGCGACATCCAGCGCATTCTCATCGCCTGGGTAGCTCCCCTTTTATTAGCCGGGCCATTGGCCTCCCGCGATGTGTATTCCTACCTTATGCAAGGTGCAATGGTTCGCGATGGCTTCGATCCGTATACCGAAGGGGCCGCCGTTAACCCCGGCCCCTTCCTCCTTGAGGTATCACAAGATTGGCGCAATACCACCACACCTTATGGTCCCCTTCACCTGTGGATAGGAGAACTGGTCACCAGCCTGGTAGGAGATAACGTCACTGCAGGCGTGGTGATCTATAAGGTTCTTTCTCTGCTCGGGTTTATTGCCATCGCCTGGTCAATCCCCCGCATCGCCCGCAAACTCGGCGCGGATCCTGCGGTAGCACTGTGGCTTGGTGTAGCTAATCCAGTTATTATCTTGCACCTTATCGGCGGCATGCATAATGAGTCGCTCATGGTGGGGCTCGTGTCTATCGGCCTGCTAGCGGCATTGCATCAGCGCTTCCACGCCGCCCTCATCCTCGTGGGCACGGCCGTGGCTATGAAGGCAACTGCGGTTATTGCGGCACCGTTTATCGTATGGATGATGCTCCACCACTACGCTCCCAAGGGCTCCAGTAAGTGGCGACAACTTGCTGTCTTTGTGCTATCTGGCATCGCCGCAGTGGCAGAAATCATCGCCGCAGTAGCCCTCATCACGTGGGTTTCCGGCACGTCATGGGGCTGGCTATCGCAGGTAAGCGGCAATTCCAAGGTGATTAACCCGCTAGCCGGCCCCACCTTGGCCACCGATATTATCTTCCCAGCGGTACAAATATTTATGCCGGATGCGTCCTATAACGCCATCCTGGCCGTCCTGCGCAGCATCGCCATGGCCTGCATGCTCATTGGGCTGGTGGCGGTGTGGTGGCTTTGCCGCAAGGACAACCGCGACGCCATTATGGGCACCGCGGCCGCGTACCAAATTGCCTTTGTTTTCAACGCCGTGACCCTACCGTGGTACTACGCCTCTATCTTTACCCTGATGGGCACCTTCCGGCCGCCGCTCTGGCTCATCAAATTCACCACCGGCGTGGCCCTGTTTATTGGCGTCTCTTTCTCCGGCGATGGCAATCACCAGCTCTACAACTGGTTCTGGGTCATCGGCATGATTGTGGTGGCATGGTTTGCCACCCAGTGGATCTTTGAAGGCGTGCCTAAAAAGCGGCAGCCTGCGCGCGCCGAATAACTTCGCGGGCAAGGTGACCGTGCAGGGCATCGATCGGGCGGCCGGGCAGTGAGTCATCCTCGGTAAAGAGATGCTTGAAGATTTCGTTGTCCTTATAGCCGCCGTCTGTCAACACAGTAATTGCGGCAGTTACATGCTTGGCAATCACACCCTTGTCGTTGAAGAAGGCCAGAGGTACGCGCTTTCCTTCTGGGGAATCCCAGGCAATGAACTTTCGGTCCTGGAGCAGGTCATAAGCGCGCGTGATGGGTAGGTCTAGCTTTTCTGCCACCTGCTGCATGCTGAGCAGTTCTTCGTTAGCGAGCAAGGAATCGAGGGATTTTTCTTGGTTAGTCACGTTTTCTACTTTAACGCGGGCTAGATGATCGGCCATACTGGGAAGCATGACTAGGTTGGAAATTGGTGACGTTCTGGAGAACCGTTACCGGATCGATCGCCCCATTGCCCGCGGTGGCATGTCTACCGTCTATCGCTGCGTGGACATGCGGCTGGGGCGAGCGGTCGCGGCCAAGGTCATGGACGAGCGCTATTCCGATGACCCCGTCTTTATCAAGCGTTTTTCTCGCGAGGCTCGCGCCATGGCCCGCCTGCAGCATCCCAATCTCGTAGCTATTCACGATTTTTCCGCCGACGGCGAGCCCATTTATCTCATCATGGAGCTCATCGACGGCGGTACGCTACGCGAGCTACTGGCCGAGGGCGGCCCCTTTCCGGTGCAGGCGGCCACCTCTACCCTGCGCAATGTGCTGCGCGGCTTGGAAGAGGTGCACTCGACCGGGCTCATCCACCGCGACATCAAGCCCGATAATGTACTTATTACCTCGCACCACCGGGTAAAGGTGGGCGATTTTGGGCTGGTGCGTGCCACCAATGCCGAGGCTACCTCGGACATGATCGTGGGCACAGTGTCCTATCTCGCCCCGGAGCAGGTCACGGGCGAAGAAATTACACCGGCCTCGGATGTCTATTCAGCCGGCATCGTCCTCTTCGAGCTTCTTACCGGCACCGTTCCATTCTCGGGGGATACTCCCCTAGCGCATGCCACGGCCCGCTTGGATTCCGACGTCCCCGCGCCGTCCTCGCGGATTTCTGGGGTGCCCAAGCTTGTCGACGCCCTCGTGGCCACCGCCACCGCCCGCGATCCCCGCGAGCGCTTCGCCGACGCCGGAGAATTCCTCGAGGCGCTCGATGATGTATGCCGAGAGCTCGATCTTCCGGACGTGACCATCCCCGTGCCAAGGAACGCTGCCGCGGCACGCACGGCACAAGCACCCACGGATTTTTCGGGCACTGGAGCCACGGAAATTTTCGAACCCACCCGCAGCATTCCGCAGGGCGAAACGGAGCATCTCGACGGCGGCCCGACTGAAGTCATCCCGCCGCAGCGCCTTAGCTTTGAGACGAAACTGGATTTGCCACAGGCCGGGGCCGCTCCTGAACCGGAGCCGCAACCATTGTCACAACCCCAGGCACAGCCGTATTCCGCGTCCGAGCCCCCACTCGAACCATTTGCGCCGGCAGCTGCCTCTGCGCCTGCACCGGTACCTGCTCCAGTCCCCGAGCAGCCGGTCCAGAGCGCGCATGAAGAACCCGCCGAGCGTCCGCTGACCAACCGCAATCCGCTGTCACTAGTGCTGTACTTAGTAGTGGTCGCGATTGCGGTGGGCGCGGTGGCTATCGGCGGGTGGTGGTTCGGCTCCTCGCTCTACGGCATGACGCCGAACCTGTGGATTTAGTTACGTAGCATCTCCGCGATGAGGAAGGACAGCTCGAGCGACTGCTGAGTATTAAGGCGCGGATCCACGGCCGACTCGTAGCGGCCCGGCAGATCCACGTCGGTAATGTCCTCGGCGCCGCCCAAGCACTCGGTGACGTCTTCACCGGTGAACTCAAGGTGTACGCCACCCGGGTGGGTACCCAGTTCGCGGTGAACCTCGAAGAAGCCTTGGACCTCATCCACGATCTTGTCAAAGTGGCGAGTCTTGTAGCCATTAGAAGCGGTGAAGGTATTGCCGTGCATCGGGTCGGACTGCCATACCACCTTGTGGCCGGAGTCTTCCACTGCCTTGACAATGGCAGGCAGAACCGTGCGCACCTTATCGTGTCCCATGCGCGAAATCATGGTCAGGCGGCCTGGCTCGCGATTCGGGTCCAGCCTTTCCGCGTACTCCACGGCCTGCTCCGGGGTGACGCCCGGTCCCAGCTTGATGCCCACTGGGTTACCAATCATCGCCGCAAAGTTCACGTGGAAATCTTCGATGCCACGAGTGCGCTCACCAATCCACACCTGGTGTGCAGAGAGATCGTAAAGCTTGGTATCGCCGTTATTGTCCTGGCCCAAGCGCAGCATGGAGCGCTCGTAGTCCTTCAGCAATGCCTCGTGCGAGCAGTAGATATCGGCCGAGCGCAGGGTGTCATCGTGCACGCCACAGGCATTCATGAAGTTCAAGCCGTTTTCAATCTCCCGGGCCAAGTCCTGGTAGCGGGCACCAGCGCGGGAATTGCGCACGAACTCGCGGTTCCACTCATGCAGGCGATAAAGATCCGCAGTGCCGGAAGAGGTCAAAGAACGCACGAGGTTCATTGCCGCCGAAGAGTTCGCGTAAGCGCGGATCATTCGGGCCGGGTCGTGGCGACGAGCCTCATCGGTCGGCTCCACGCCATTGACAATGTCACCGCGGTAATTCAACAAACCATTGGAGTCCGTATCGGAAGAACGTGGCTTGGCGTACTGGCCAGCGATGCGGCCGAGTTTTACCACGGGAACGGATGCGCCGTAGGTCAACACCACGGCCATCTGCAGCAGCGTTTTCACATTGCCACGGATATGCGGCTCAGTATTGGACTCAAAGGTTTCCGCGCAATCGCCGCCCTGAAGCAAAAAGGCGTTACCCAAGGCAACGTCTGCCAGCTTCTTCTTGAGCGCCTCGATCTCGGGCGCAACCACGATGGGCGGCACGGACTCGAGAATCTTGCGCACGTTATCGGCCTGGGAAGTATCCCAGCTGGGCTGCTGCTTTGCGTCACGCTTGATGACGTCCTGGAAGACCTCGTCAATGCCGGCGGGCAATGGCGGGAGGTCTGGGAGAACGCCTTGCGGAATATCTACTGTCCAACTCACACTGCTATTTAACCATCAAGCGCCTATCGCGCGTTAGTTAAATTTTAGATATTAATTCTATTGCCCATAGACAGCGGAAGCACCTGGGCGCAGGCACGGAACTTGGCGAGGTTATGGCGGGCGTCGACAAGCGCATCGTGATTACCCTTAGGCACGGCCGGCAGGCTGGGACGCCCCGCAAACTCCCAGTACTGCTTCAGCTCGCGGGTATAGCGTGGCATGCGCTTAGGCAATCCGGCCATATCGCCCCACAGCTGCGCCAAAACCACATGATCATAAGCGCCCACCCAAGCCCACAGCTCTACCGGGGTTGAGCTCTGGGTAAGAAACTCGAAGACCTCCGTGCGAATGGTCTCCAGAGGCTTCCATACTGGGTCCCGCGGGCTGGGCAGCTTAGCCAGTACATTGTCTTTGACCCAAGAATTGGCCTTGGACGGATCGAAATCCGTAGACACGGCGTAGTACTCGCTGCCATTCTCACCGACGATGCCGATGGAGACCAATTCAATGGTTTGTCCATCTTCGATAAATTCGGTGTCATAGAAGTAGCGCACGTCTCCCAAGCCTAGTGCCGCCTAGTCTGCGGCGATAAATTGGCCCCTTAAAGAGACGGTTGTAGACTTCTGGCGTGAAGAAATCTTTGTGGTTTACTGCTTTGCCCTTGTGCCTCTCTGCCCTCGTGGCCCTTTGGTGGCTCATTGATATTCCGGAGCTTTTCTCCGGCCATTTTTCCACGTATTACCACATTGACCTGGACGTTTACCGCGAAGGCGGGGCCGGCTTTGGCAGCGACCTCTATTCCAAGGACTACCTCGTTGGCAGCAATCGCGATGTCTCTCTTCCCTTCACCTATCCGCCCTTTGCGGCGCTGCTCTTTGCCCCACTGAGCTGGATTCCCCTCACTGCTGCAAGCATCCTGGTTTCTATCGCCTCCTTTCTTGCGCTGTGGGGCTGCATAGCCTTGGTTCTGCGCGCCGTTGATTGCCCTGGCTGGGCAGGCTGGGCGCTGCTAGCGGCAATGCTTACGGAGCCGGTAACGGAGACCTTTAGCTTCGGGCAGGTCAACATCCTGCTCACCGCACTCGTCGTGGTCGATATCCTCTGGCTGCGCCCCGGACGCGGCAGGGGCGTGCTTACCGGCATCGCTATGGCGATCAAGCTCACCCCTGCGGTATTTCTCGCCGTATTTTTCGTCCGCCGCGAATGGCGCGCATTTTTCAGCGCCCTGGGTTCCTTTCTGGCAGCTGGGCTCATCGCCTTCGCCTGCAATCCGCATAGCTCCATCCAGTACTGGAGCGAAACGCTGCGCGATTCCAACCGCATAGGTGGACTTGCCTATAGCTCCAACCAATCCCTGCGCGGTTTCTTTAGCCGCCTAGTCCCCGAACACGCTGAAAAGCTGTGGCTTGTAGCCGTAGTCCTCGTCGTTGCCATCGTGTGGTTTGCTATGGAGCGCCTCTCCCACGAGAACCAGGCGGTACTCATGCTGCTGGCCGCTTCAGTATCGCTCCTGTGCTCGCCGGTGTCATGGTCACACCACTTCACCTGGTTGGTATTGGCGGGCGTACTGCTAGTGGCGCGGCGCCACTGGGTGCTCGGTGCGCTGACGTGGCTGGCGCTTTTGGCCCGCGGTCATTGGCTTGTCCCCCATGCCAATGAGCAAGAGCTGGACTGGGCATGGTGGCAGCACATCGTGGGCAATGACTACGCCATCGTTACCGCTCTGCTGGTTCTTTGCTCGCTACCATTGGCTCTACGACGGGCCGGCGCTTATCAATCCGCGGCGGAACCAGCGTCCAGCCAAGGATAGGGACCTTCCCGAGGACCCAGAGCGCTACCGATGCCGCTGCGGAGTAGAAGAAGCACATTCCGATCCAGAACCAGGTGTTTTCCATCGGCCACTGGCCAGCAAGGCTCACCACATAATCGCGGTGGGCCATGAAGAAGCCGTACCCCAGCGTCATGCCGATTGGGTGGGCCAAGTAAATGGGCAGGGTATGCCGGCCCACGAACTTTACAAAAGTGGACAGAGCCGGAATATGGCTAATAAGGACAGCACCAACAATGCCCGCTGGGGTTTCAAGCGTCTGCTCCGCAAAGCGGATCAACAGGTCTAGATCGCCTCGGCCAAGAATGTCCCCACCTGGCAGAGGCCACTGCACCGCTACCTCGCCTTCGACGGAATTCCAGGTGTGCCGGATGGTTAGTCCCGCGATGTAGCTGATGATTGCCGCGCCATATGCCCACATAGAGCCCTTGCGGAAGGTGCCTTTAAAGGGTGCTTCGGCGGCGTCGGCAAACCGCGTAATAGGCCCGCGGAGATAGGCTGCACCGACGAAGATGGGCAAGAACATGATTGCCTTGCCAATAAAGTAATAATGATCCTGCCACGCTATAAACAGCAGCGGCGCAAAGCTCAGGCCAATGCCTGCCCACGCGGGCAACTTGCGTACGGCCCACAAAAATATATTGAAAAAGATAAGCGCGTGAATGAACCACGCCATGGTATGGCCTAGCAGCAGGTTATAGAGCAGATCCGTAAGCTGCAGATAAGGATCACCAAATACCCAGTGGTACTCGATGCGCTTAGTCCACAGCTCAACGGTCATCCACACCGTATAGGGCACGAGAAAAAACCAAAGGCGGCGGGTAAAAAGCTCGCTGAAAGAATAGCGAAAGATCTTGGTAGAGAAATAGCCGGATACGAGGAAAAACAAGGGTAGGCGGAGCGGGTCCAGCCACATGTTTAGGTCAGCCAACCACGTTAGCTCACCTTCCGGAACCACCAGCGTGACGTGCAAGAGCACCACGCCGATAATGGATACGCCTTTAGCGGTATCTGGCCAAGCTAAGCGGGCCTTGGGAATAGTGATTACCTCCCCTTGTATTCGGCGCCGGCGGGGTAACCATGGCCGGCTTTAAGCGAAGCCTTCACATCGGAGGCGTACACATCAACATAAGGCTTATCGCTCAGCTCGGCCAAATCGCGCATCACAAAATCCGTGAAGGCGCGGATAGTCTCATGCTCGGCCGGATTCATCCCGCGCTCCTTGGCCCACTCATGCGGCCAAATGGGGTCTCCTACCCGCACGCCAACCTTAAATGGACGGGGAATCCACGAGCCAATGGGATTGGCCTTGCGCGAATTGATCATCGCAATGGGAAATACTGGCTGATTAGTCTCCATGGCGATGCGCGCCATGCCGGTACGGCCCTTGTACACACGGCCATCTGGGGAACGAGTTCCTTCCGGATAGATACCGAAGAGATCGCCACGGGACAAAATGCCTTCTGCGGTTTCCACGATGGCGTCGCCAGCGTCCTCGCTATCGCGCTCGATGGGGACCTGGCCTACCGAGGTAAAGAACCACTTTTGCAGGTTGCCGACAAGACCCGGAGTGGTGAAGTATTCCGACTTAGCCGGAAACGTGATCTGGCGCGGGCACACCAAAGGAAAGAAGAAGGAATCCATGACGGCCTGGTGATTCGACACCAAAATCGCAGGACCCTCAGCGGGGATTTTCTCGATGCCCTCGGTCCACGGGCGATTCCATACTCGCAGGGCGGGTCCGAAGAAGATGTGCTTAAAAGCCCAGTACCACTTGTTTTTCATCGCCAGGTCGTCCTTTGTTAGTTTTAACGGCCGCTGCGGGCCAAATCGGCTACGCCAATCATACCCGCTGCCGACCCTAATTCTGCGGTGGCAACACGTGCGAGGGGGCGATGCCCTGCCCCGACAATATCCTGCCCCATGGCTTGGGCAGCGCCCTCGAGATAGAGGTCCGCATCTTGGGATACGCCGCCGCCGAGCACGATGAGCTCCGGATCCAAAACATCAGCAACAATGGATAGGCCCTGGCCCAGCCACCGGCTGAAGTCTTCCATTACCGCTACGGCAAGCGGATCTCCACGGCGCGCCGCTTGGGTAATTTCCTTACCGGTGGGCTCAGCCGGCAGCGAGGTTTCATAGCTCCCACGCAAATCGGCGCAGGTATCCGGCAACGCGGTGCCGGAGGCATAGCGTTCCAAGCAGCCGCGCTTACCGCAGGAGCACTGCCGACCATTAGGGACTACCACGATATGCCCAAATTCTGGGGCGGTGCCAAACGCGCCGCGGTAGATGGTGTCATGCGTCATCAGAGTGGCACCGATACCTGTTCCTACCGCAAAGAAAACCCAATCCTCCGCTCCACGGCCGGCGCCAAAGCACCACTCACCCCACGCGGCGGAATTTGCATCATGCTCCAACCGCACGTGCATACCGAGCTTCTGCGAGAGTGATTCCCGCACATTGGCGTGCCGCCAGGGAAGGTGCGGGGCGAAGCGCACTACCTCGCACGTAGGATCCAAAAATCCCGCCAAGGCGAGGCCAACGGCGTCCACCTCATAGTCAGCGCGCAGCTCATTGACAATGCCCACAATATCCGCTTCCAGCTGCTCGGCGTCCATGGAAGTAGGAACCGTGCGGCTCGCGAGAATCTCACCCTCCCGAGTGATCACTCCGCCGCGCACGTTGGTGCCACCGACGTCGAAGCCGATAGTCAGATCGGCGGAGTTGTTCTTAAGCATGCATAACAGAATATACCGACAACCGGGTTAGGGTCACATCAAGACATCAGCTGCCGCAATCGCTGCCCCATTATCCGCCACGTCCAATTCTCTTCCACATGGCGACGCCCCGCCTGCCCCATGCGCAGCCTACGCTGCGGGTCGGCCAGGAGAGCTTTCAACGCTTCAGCTAGTTCCGGCACAGAGGCGCCCTTGACGACGACCCCCGTCTCCCCCGTCATCGTCTCCGGTGCTCCTCCGGAGTCTCCGGCGATAACTGGCAGGCCGCACGCTTGGGCCTCCAAATACACGATTCCCAAGCCCTCGACGTCTAACCCACCGCCACGGGTGCGTGCCGGCATGGCAAAAACATCCGCTGCGTGCAAAGCAGTCTCAATGCTTTCTGCTTCTTGGATCACTGCGTCTGGGCAATAGATTTCCGCCAACCGTTCTAAAGCCGCGCGGTAGCGTCCGCGCCCAATAAGTAGGAGCCGTGCATCCGGGAATTCTTCACGCACTAGAGGCATAGCGCGGAGCAGCTGGTCTTGCCCCTTACGGGGGACAAACCGCGAAATGCAGACGATGGTCGGCCCGCTGACCCCGAACTCTGCCTTCGCCGCTGCGCGTTGCTCCGGCGTGGCTGGAGAAAGACCTTCCACGCTCACTCCGGAAGGCAGGTGCTCCCAGCGCGGATTCGGTCCAAATGGTCGACGCAACCGACGTAGGGTGTAGTCGGAAATATAGGTAATCACGTCAGCATGGTCACCAATACGGCGCAGGCAGTGCCGTGCCACGGGCACCATTGACCACCCCACTTCGTGCCCGTGCGTGGTAGCAACCACACGGGTGGCACCCGCCTCTTTTGCAGCCTTGCCCATCAAGGCAAGGGGCGCGGCGGCGCCAAACCAGACGATGTCGATATTTTCTGCGCGGATGATCTCCTGCATCCGACGCACCGTGGCGGGCGTCGGCAACATCACGCGGCGAGGCCAGCGGATGACCTTGTAGTCCACCCCGGCATCGAATTCCGCCGGCGATTCCTGGGTTGAGGCAAAGACCACGACATCGCGCGGATCTAAGGTTGCTACGAAATCGCGCAGGTAAGACTGAATGCCGCCAATCTTGGGCGGAAAGTCATTGGTTACCAGCAGAACGCGGGCCACTTAGTACCGCGCCGTTCCGGTAATCGGCATGGACTTCAGCGGTACTACCTGAACAGGCACGCCATAGGTAGAGGCATGGACCACCTGACCATTACCGATGTACATGCCCACGTGCGTTACCCCAGGGTAATAGCCCACGATATCGCCCGGCTGTAGGTCTTCCAACGGTACCGATGTGCCACCTGCAATCTGAGCCTGCGACGTACGCGGAATGGACTTGCCAATCTGCTGATACGCCCAGAACATCAGGCCGGAGCAGTCAAACTGATCGGGGCCAGCCGCACCCCAGCCATATGGGGCGCCCAGCTTCGACAACGCTGCGGAAGCAGCGCCATCTGCGACCTCGCCCAGATCCATATCCGGCTTATCAGATCCGCCGAACTGGCCTTCCCAAGCCTCGCGTTGCTGTTCATCGAGGGCGTCCACCTGCTTCTCGATGTCCTTTTGCTGCTTTTCCAGCTCCTCTTTCTCCTTGAGGAGCTCTTCACGCTGCTCTTCCAGCGCCTTCTTTTCCTCGCGCACCTTGGCAGCGGCGTCAGCAGCCTTATGCTTTTCCTCTTCCGCCATGGACGCAGCATTTGCCTTCGCATCAAGCGTGCGCTGGGCCTTGCGGGAAAGCGCGCCGAGGTAGCCCATGCGCTCTACGGCATCGGAAGGATCTTCCGCTGCCAAGGCCCCAGACACTGCCGAACGGGAATCACCGCGGTAGCGCGACTGTGCGATGCCGTTGACACGGTCCTGCTGGGTGGAAACATCGCCCTTCGCATCGTCCGCACGCGTTTGTGCCTCAGCGGCGGCCTGCTCAGATTCAGCAACCTCAGCCTGCTTTTCCTCGAGCTTGACCTCGAGCTCTTTTACTTCTTCATTCTTGGCAGAAACCTTGCGCGCAACTTCGCCAACGCGCTTTACCAAGGCGTCCACATCTTCGGTGGCGCTCTCCTGTTGTGGAGCCGCCTCCTGCGCAACAACCTGCGAAATCCCAGAAACCGACGAAACAGCAAGAGCCGCCACAAGTGCAGCTGCAGGAAGTACTCGTTTAGACACGTAAGGACCCTTAGACTAAGAAAATTTTAGAAATCGTATTAACTATAGCGGGTTTTACCCCCTAATGCACGACAAAGCCCTCCCCGCGAAGGGGAGGGCTAGATCCGCTGCTTCTTAGAAGCGAACTGCGGAGTGAATCGGCATGTAGTTCAGGTCGCGCTCCTGAACTGGGACGCCGGAGTTGAGGGCGTCGATGATGGTGCCGTGGCCGGTGTAGATACCAACGTGGGAAGCGCCACCGTAGTAAGCAATGATGTCACCCGGCTGCAGCTGATCCAGCGGTACCGGGGTACCGGCGGCAGCCTGTGCCTGAGAGGTACGCGGAATCTGCTTGCCAGCCTGAGCGTATGCCCAGCTGGTCAGACCGGAGCAGTCAAAGGCGTTCGGGCCAGCGGCGCCGTATACGTACGGGGAGCCGATGACGGAGCGTGCTGCAGCCAGTGCCTTCTGGCCAACGGTCTGCTGTGCCGGAGCGGCCTGCTTGTGGCCAGCTGCTGCGTAGTTGGTGTTCTGCTGGTTAGAAACCTTACCCAGGGACGGAACGTAGCGGTCGATGTTCGGAACCTGGTCAATGTTCGGGACGTTTTCCAGACCTGCTACCTCAAAGCGGTAGTCAGTATTAGGTACGACGACCTCTGCTGCCTGTGCGACGCCCGGTGCGACGACGGCGGCGGTTGCAGCCAGTGCTGCAGTAGATGCGATGCGACGGGTGTTCTTCATGCCCTGACGACGGTGCTGTGCCATGAGTAAAACTCCAAATCTTCCTGCGCGCCTACTCCCCTTGTAAAGGAAGCTCTGACCCTGGGGGACTAGCGTTCGTTGGGAATCCGTTCCTTTAGGATTTCCTCCGCTCGGCCCCTCAGTAGGAGGGGCCAGATGCGGCGCTGTAATTCTTCTGTTTAGATTGAGCACCTTTTCGGGCGGTAACTCAATGTCTCGAATAGGTTACGAAATCATCACAAGCAATGTCCATTCGCGACACCAAAATAACGTTTGTTATCGCTTCGTTACCTTCCGTTGACCTTGTCGAGATTTAACCTCCACACGGACGCTAGTTCCCACCAGAATTAGAGGCTTTAAGGTCACAAGCTGCACAAACGACAGAGGATGACAGACACCCGACCAAGAATTACCCTTACTAAGAAAACGCTTAACAATTAAGAGAATTCTAAATTGTGACTTTCAGCACTAAGACATTTTGGCAGCCCCTTCTTCCCCACCAATTGACTCCTCTACCGCACGCCTAGAGCCTAGTTTTCATCGCAACTGCGCCCCGCTTTGCCGCCTTTCCTTGCGGTGGTTCTAGCTAAACCGCTTTCCGACGCCCCCTAACGCGCTCAATCGACGAGCGAAACGTGCTTCCAGCAAACAAAGACTTCCGGCATCCACACCCATCTGAGCCCACGCACTAGGCTCCTAAAGCTACAAAGCATGAGAGAACCACTAACCACCGACAATTCGCGCACCAGAACACGTACTAAACCGACTACACAACAAGCTTCAGCAGCAGCCCTTCAAATGCTTCAAGATTCATAAAGACTCACAGAAGCGCAACAGCTCCCCCTTCAAAATCTCTTGTTGCAGCTAGAAGAATAAGGACTGGGTTCGGAATTGATCTTTACATACGCAAGACCCGCCCTTGCTCCTTTAATAGGAGCAAGGGCGGGTCTGTGAGCGTGTTTCGAGAAGTCCTCAGGAAAAGCGGTTAGATGCGGCCGTTTTCCTCGTCCTCACGGCGGTTAGCCTCGTTGAGGCGGCGGAACATCTCCGCTTCCTCGTCGTGGTTATCCGAGTGGATTTCGTGCACTCGGTGCATGAGGGCCGGATCATCAGGGCTGAAGGTGCCCTGAGTCTCGGAGTCCGCAAAGCCAAGCTGGTTGAGCTGCTTCGGCACCTGAGCGCCTGCGTACTCGAGCGGAACCGGGTGACCATCGGCGTCAACCGGGCCGAGTGGCTGGTGAACCTCAATGAAGGCACCATTCGGCATCTGCTTGATAACGCCGGTTTCAATACCGTGCTCCAGCACCTCACGATCAGAGCGCTGCAGACCAACACAAATGCGGTAAGTCATGAAGTACGCAATCGGAGGCAGCACGATGAGGCCGATACGACCAACCCAGGTCATAGCGTTCAGCGAAATCTGGAAGAAGTGTGCCACGTGGTCGTTACCACCGGAAAGGGTAACCAGCAGGAAGAACACGATGGCAGCCGCGCCGATAGCGGAGCGGGTAGGAACATCGCGCGGACGCTGCAGCAGGTTGTGGTGTGCATCGTCACCGGTGAACTTCTTCTCCAAGAACGGGTACGCCATCAGCAGGACGACCATGAGGCCACACAGCAGGGCTACCCAGAACGCGGAAGGAATGGTGTAGTTGCCGATGTAGAGCTCCCATGCCGGCATGACACGAGCGACACCGTCAGTCCACAGCATGTAGATATCTGGCTGGGAACCAGCAGAAACCTGGGATGGGTTATAAGGTCCAAGCGTCCAGATTGCGTTGATGGTCAGCAGACCAGACATCAGCGCCAGTACGCCAGCAACCATCATGCCCATGCCGATAGCCTTAGTAGCGAAGACCGGCATAATGCGCACACCAACCACGTTGTTCTCTGCACGGCCTGGTCCAGGGAACTGGGTATGCTTCTGGAACCAAACCATAATCAGGTGGGCTGCAATCAAGCCAAGGATGATGCCCGGAATAACCAGAACGTGCAGGATGTAGAAACGATCCAGCATCAGGTCAGACGGGAAGTCACCGCTAAAGATTGCCCAGTGCAGCCAGGTGCCGATAATCGGCAGGCCCAGGATGATGGCGGACATGATTCGCAGACCAACACCGGAAAGCAGGTCGTCCGGCAGGGAGTAACCAAGGAAGCCCTCGATCATGCCCAGCAGGATAAGTGCGCAACCGATGATCCAGTTTGCCTCACGCGGACGACGGAATGCGCCGGTGAAGAAGATACGCAGCATGTGCGCAACCATGGACATCATGAACAGCAAAGCTGCCCAGTGGTGCATCTGGCGCACGAACAGGCCACCACGAACTTCGAAAGAAATATCCAGCGCGGTGGCATATGCGCGGGACATTTCTACACCGTTAAGCGGTGCATAGGTGCCGTCGTAAATGACCTTGGTGATGGAAGGGTCGAAGAACAGCGCCAGGTAGATACCGGTCAGTACAAGAATGATGAAGCTGTATAGCGCCATCTCACCGAGCATGAAGGACCAGTGGGTCGGAAAGACCTTGTTCAGCTGAGTCCTCAGCACGCCGGCGGCGCTATAGCGCTCATCCATGTTGTTGCCCATTTGGGCGAGTTTATTGCTCATTATGACTTACGCTCCCAGAATGCCGGGCCGACAGGCTCAATGAAGTTGCCCTGTGCAACGAGGTAGCCCTCGTCATCCACCGTGATAGGCAGCTGTGGCAGTGCACGGGCAGCCGGGCCGAAGACCGGCTTTCCGTAGTGCAAAGCGTCGAACTGCGACTGGTGGCACGGGCACAGGATTCGGTTGGTCTGCGCCTCATACAGAGAGGTCGGGCAACCGATGTGGGTACAGATCTTGGAGTAGGCGTAGTAATCGCCGTGGTGGAAGTCTTCCTGACCTTCGCGCTCGATTGCCTTCTGAGCGTCGTTGTGACGCAGGCGAATCAGCATGACCGCATTGCGGTTGCCGTGAATCGAGTGCATGTGGTGCTCGTAGACATCGCGCTCGGCATCGTACTTGTCGCCATCGTTAACGTCTTCTTCTGCCAGCGGGAAGACGGTCTCCATGCCGCCTGCCGCCAGATCCTCCGGGCGCACACGAACCAAGCGGGTAACACCCTTGGTGCTGTAGTGCTCACCGGTTTCGCCAGAGTGCTTCTCGGCGATAGTACCGGTGTCGCGCGCCAGGTAGAGCTTGACGCCTTCATTGTGCATGGTCCAACCGGAAGTCCACAGGGTGCCGTCACCGGCATAGTTCATATTGTGGCGAACCTTCCAAGGGTTCTTAATTGCGCCGCCCAGCGGAGCAATCACGGTAAGACCGAACAGAACGCCGGCGCCGCCCAACAGACCCTGAACGGTCTTGCGGCGACCCAGAGTGGAGGTCTTCCAAGAATCGTTCAGAAGAGCGGTCAGGGTACGGCGGTCAACTTCTTCGGAAGGACCGTCGTGACGACGCTGAACGGAAATCTCTTCTGGGAGAATCTTCTTAACGTACTGAACGATGGCGATGCCCAAGCCGCAAATTGCGAGGGCTGCAGTAATACCCAGCAGAGGGGTGTAGAGGGTGTGCCAAATGTGGCCCTCCTCCCCTAGCTGCTTGTACTGCCACGGCCAGAACAGGTAAACGCCGAGGAATCCGAGGCCGCCGATGACGGACAGGAACAACCAGATAGCAACGTTACGTCCAGCGCGCTTTTCAGCCGGGTCACCTTCGACTGGGAAGCGCTCCTTGCGGAACGCAACGGTGACGTCGTCGAGCTCGGTACCAAGAGCAGCGAGTTCATCGTTGCTCATCTTGTCGAGCTCAGCGTTAGTGTAATTCTTCTTCACATTGCTCATGAGCGCGATCCAATCCACATAGCGGCAGCGCACAGGGCGCTAATGCCGATAATCCACATTGCCAGGCCTTCCGCTACTGGGCCAAGACCGCCGAGGTCCCAACCTGCTGGGGAAGGAGTTTCCTTTGCAGACTTGAGGTAGGCAATGATGTCCTTCTTCTCATCTGCGGTGAGCTGGCGGTCGGAGAACTTAGGCATGTTCTGCGGACCAGTCAGCATTGCCTGGTAGATTTCCTGCTCGCTTGCCGGAGCCAGCTCCGGAGCGAACTTACCGGAGGACAGGGCGCCGCCCTGGCCGGTGAAGTTGTGGCAGGAAGCGCAGTTCATGCGGAAGAGCTCGGAGCCCTTCGCTACGTCTTCTGCCTGGATTTCGCCATTGTAGTTAGCACCACGCAGCGATTCCTGAGCAACGCTTCCGTCGTCGTTGTAGACAATGTCTGCGCCGCCGCCGTTGGCTGCAACATATGCAGCCAAGGCCAGAGTCTGCTGCTCGGTGTAGCGAGGAGCCTTACGCTCTGCCTGGGCGTCGTTAGACATCATCGGCATACGGCCGGAGTGCACCTGGAAGTACACGGAGCCAGCACCGATACCAACGAGGGACGGACCGCGACCTTCGATGCCCTGCAGATTGGCACCGTGGCAGGTGATACAAGCGGTGTCATAGATGTCCTTACCCTCTTGGACGAGGGCTTGGTCATCTTTTTCCGCCGTGGCGACCTGTGCGTCCGGGGTCAAGGCAGAAGCCAAGACGCCCGCACCGGACAGGCCAATCGCCAAAGCGAAGCCACCGGCAAGGGTACGCTTCGCCTTGCGGCGACGGCGGGTCTTCTTAGCCGCCGCAGTGGTCTGCTCCACTGCCACGGACTGCGAATTGTTATCCATCATTTTCCTTTAGATAACTCGAACACGGGAGGACTGTTTGGGGATCTTGGCCAGTGCTACTGGACCAAGTAAATAACGGTGAAGACGCCGATCCACACAACGTCAACGAAGTGCCAGTAGTAGGACACTGCCATTGCTGCGGTCGCCTGTGCCGGCGTGAACTTGGACTTAGCAACGCGCGCGAGGATGATTGCAAAAGAAATCAGACCCGCGGTCACGTGTGCAGCGTGGAAGCCGGTGATGATGTAGAACACCGAACCAAAGACGCTGGACTGCACAGTCACACCTGCGTGAATCAACTCGGTCCACTCAAACGCCATGATGCCCAGGAACACAACGCCCAGTACCAGCGTCACGGTGTACCAGAGTCGAAGCTTGTAAACGTCACCCCTTTCTGCGGCAAACACGCCGAACTGCGAGGTCACAGAAGAAGAAATCAGCACTGCCGTAATGAGGAAACCCATGGGCAGGTTGATATGAGCGGTGTGCTCCGCCCAATCGCCTTCCTGACCGTTAGCTCGCGAGGTAAACCACATCGCGAACAGTCCGGCAAAGAACATCAATTCCTGAGACAGGAACACGATGGTGCCCACGCTGACCATATTGGGTCGGTTCAGCGAGGCAGCACGTGGTGCTGTCATACCTTGGTTAGAAACTACGCTCGTCACAGTGGCTATTATGGCTGTTCTGGGCGCTAAAGTCACCTCGATTCCCCCCGCTTTCTCTATTCTTTTTTGATGCTTCGTCCAGCAAAAGGCCAGCAAGTCAGAGTCAAAAACTTTATTTTTCCAAACGGGAACTTTTCGCCCCGCTTTCCGACGCCCCATTGATGCAGGTGACACCACACGTCGGGCCCTACCCTGAAATTCCGAAGCACCCCGGCCACCCGACGCCCCCACTTATCGATGCACCCGTCCGTGTACCCGAACCCCGCTGCCTGGAGAGATAAATCACACTCCACGAGCCCCCCAAACGCCCTGCTTTACAACTTTCGAACGACCCCCGCAAAAATCGGCTTTTACGTGCCAGAATGCAGAAGAAACGCTATCGCGAACATGCAGCAAGATCAGCCACGCCTCCCCCACCGGTAAAACTTTTTGAAACTCTCGGGAACTTTCTTGCGCCGCGAACGACGCTGGATCGCCAAAGCCCTCCTAGCCATGATAACTAGGAGGGCGGAGAAGTTTTAGGCAGGGATTCCCTTACATCGAGGAATTAGTGCTTTTCCTTCGGTAGGCCGTACTGCAGGGACAGGCCGGTGCAGGCCGCGATGAGGCAGACAGCGCCGAGGGCAATCAGCCAGAAGTAGAGGAAAATGATTCCCAAGCCGAGGAGGCCAATGGCGCCAGTCATAGCCAGCGGCCAGATGGAGCCTGGGGAGAAGAAACCAAGGATACCAGCGGCATCTTCAGTTTCTGCCTCTTCCCAATCCTCTGGCAGGACGTCACTGCGGTCATCAGTGAAGTGAAGGTAAGCACCCAGCATCATGCACAGCAGGAAGGCGAGGAACATGCCCACGATGCCAACCCACTCGGCACCGTAGAGGTAGCCGTCGTCCTTAACGAAGGTGACGCCGAAGATGTAGACAATCAGCGAGACAAGAAGGTACGTCGCGATTGAGTAAAAGACTTTCGATGTTGCACGCATTGTGTTGTGTCCTTATCTCTTATGCCGCGGTGTTCACGTAGTTGTCACCCTTAGCGGTATCACGCTCGCCGGAGAACGGGTGGGTGGTTACCGCGTATGGGTCCTGGCCGATTTCTTCCAGGGCCTCCGCATTGGTGGCATCTGGGTTGTCCTCGCGGAACTTCAGGTAGGTGTTGAAGTCCTCCGGAGAGACAACGCGAATTTCGAAGTTCATCATCGAGTGGTAGGTACCGCACATCTCGGCACAACGGCCAACGAATGCGCCCTGCTTCTCAATCTTTTCCACCTGGAAGCTACGCTCCTGAGCGTTTGCCTCTGGGTGTGCGTAGACGTCGCGCTTAAACAAGAACTCCGGTACCCAGAATGCGTGGGACACGTCGCCGGAAGCGAGGCGGAACTCAATCGCAGTATCGGAAGGAAGAACCAGAACCGGAACCTCTTCGGTGGTACCGACGGTCTCAATCTTGTTGTAGTTCAAGTAGGAAAGGTCGCCCATGGACTTGCCGTGGATTGGGTTCGGGTTATCTACACCCTCAGGGTCGTGAGCGGTCTTCTCTGCCTCAGCCTGACGCTCCTTGTCGGCACCGTCGTAGTTCTCACCATTGACGTGATTCTCGGCGTAACCGAACTTCCAGTTCCACTGGAACGCAGTAACGTCAACGACAACCTTCGGATCCTTATCCAAGGCGGTGACCTTCTGCTGAGTCTGAACGGTAAAGAAGAACAGGCCCATAATGATGAGGATCGGGACGATGGTCAGAACCATCTCCAGCGGAACGTTGTACTGAATCTGGCGCGGGAACTCGCCCTTGCCATCCTTCTTTGCCTTCTTCGCGCTCCAGCGGAAGATTGCGGTGAGGAACAGGCCCCACATAATAAAACCAACGATCCATGCAGCAACCCAGACCCAAATCCAGAAGTTGTACATGGCCTCTGCCTCAGGGGTAATACCCTTCGGCCAACCGAATCCCAGGAGGTTCTCTACAGCAGTTGGCGCCTGAACGTCACAACCTGCCAGAGCGAGTCCACCCAGGGCAAGTGCGCCAGCTACGCCCGCCTTGCGGGCAAAGGTGCGCTTATTACGCTGTCCCACGTGTGTTCTGCCTTTCTGTCCACACAAAACTTCTCGAATACTCACAGAGCACTCTTACCCAATCAGAATAGAGGATAATTGCCAGATTCCCAGCCTGTTTAAAGGCGTAAAAGGGCACCTAGTGCACTCATTTCATATTCTCTTTCTGGTAGGTTACCGCCCCACCTGCACAATGTTCCAACCGCACCCCCAGCAGCCACAGAATCCATGTGCGCCAATTCACAGGAATCGGACGGAACCATCATCCGAAAGTTCGCACCCCTATCGGGGAAGCTAATTCCAAGGCAGTCGGCAGGTTTCCTTAAGCCGTGGCGTGTTCTGGTTTCACGCTCTCTGGCCGTAAAGTGGGTGACTAGCAATAGACGCTTATATATAAGGAGCAATCTTTTCATGTGCGGACTTCTTGGCATGCTCGCCGCCACAGGCAACGTAGATAAGTACGTTGACGCGCTGGAACGTTCCCTGCCCTGCATGCGCCACCGCGGCCCAGATGCGGCCGGCACGTGGCATGACGGCGATGCCGCTTTCGGCTTCAACCGCCTGTCCATTATTGACCTGGAGCATTCCCATCAGCCCCTCCGCTGGGGCCCAGAGGACCAGCCCGACCGCTACGCCATGACCTTTAATGGTGAAATCTACAACTACGTGGAGCTGCGCGAGGAGCTCAAGGGTCTCGGCTACACCTTCCACACCGAGGGCGATGGCGAGCCCATCGTGGTGGGCTACCACCACTGGGGCAAGGACGTAGTCAACCACCTGCGCGGCATGTTCGGCATCGTCATCTGGGATACCCACACCAAAACGATGTTTGCTGCTCGTGACCAATTTGGCATTAAGCCGCTGTATTACGCCACTACCGAGGCGGGCACCGTTTTCGCTTCGGAGATGAAGTGCATCCTTGAAATGGCGGACGAGATTGGTCTAGAGCTCAACCTTGACCGACGCGCCATTGAGCACTACGTCGACCTGCAGTACGTCCCGGAGCCAGAATCCCTCCACGCGAATATTCGCCGCGTTGAATCCGGCTGCACGGTTACCCTTCGCCCGGGCGAAGACGTTGTCGCCGAGCGCTACTTCAAGCCTCGCTTCCCTGTGCAGCAGGTAAAGCAAGGCGAAGAGCAGCAGCTATTTAACCGCATTGCAGAAGCGCTGGAAGATTCCGTCGCTAAGCACATGCGCGCCGACGTCACCGTGGGTTCCTTCCTATCTGGCGGCATTGACTCCACCGCTATTGCCACCCTGGCCAAGCGCCACAACCCGGATCTACTGACTTTTACTACCGGCTTTGAGCGCGAGGGCTATTCTGAGGTCGATGTCGCAGCGGAGTCCGCGGAAGCTATTGGTGTGGAGCACATCGTCAAGATTGTCTCCCCCGAAGAATATGCCGAGTCCATCCCGAAGATCATGTGGTACTTGGACAATCCGGTGGCTGACCCCTCGCTGGTGCCGCTGTACTTTGTGGCGCAGGAGGCCCGCAAACACGTCAAGGTAGTTCTTTCCGGCGAGGGCGCGGACGAGCTCTTTGGCGGCTACACCATCTACAAGGAACCACTGTCCCTCGCCCCGTTTGAGAAGATCCCTTCCCCACTGCGTCGCGGACTGGGCAAGCTCTCCCAGGTTCTGCCAGAGGGCATGAAGGGCAAGTCGCTGCTTAATCGCGGCTCGATGACGATGGAAGAGCGCTACTACGGCAACGCTCGTTCTTTCAACTTTGAGCAGATGCAGCGCGTTATCCCGTGGGCAAAGCACGAATGGGACCACCGCGAGGTTACCGCCCCCATCTACGCCCAGTCCGAGGACTTTGATCCGGTTGCCCGCATGCAGCATTTGGACCTATTCACCTGGATGCGCGGTGACATCCTGGTCAAGGCCGATAAGATCAATATGGCCAACTCGCTGGAGCTGCGCGTGCCATTCCTAGACAAGGAAGTCTTCAAGGTTGCCGAGTCCATCCCTTATGACCTGAAGATTTCTCACGGCACCACCAAGTACGCCCTGCGCAAGGCCATGGAGCAGATCGTCCCGGCGCATGTTCTGCATCGCAAGAAGCTAGGCTTCCCAGTGCCGATGCGTCACTGGCTGGCCGGCGATGAGCTTTATGGCTGGGCCCAAGACACCATCAATGAATCCCAAACCGAGGACATCTTCAATAAGAAGGAAGTTCTCGAGATGCTCAAGGAGCACCGAGATGGCGTTTCCGATCACTCCCGCCGCTTGTGGACCGTTCTGTCCTTTATGATCTGGCACGGCATCTTTGTGGAAAAGCGCATCGATCCGCAGATCGAGCAGCGCGACTACCCAGTCAAGCTCTAAGAGCCTTCCACACACAAAAAGAGGGTGGGTACCACTGGCACCCACTCTCTTTTCTGTCCTTCTATTTAGTTGAAGGAATCGCCACAAGCGCAAGAGCCGGTGGCATTCGGGTTATCAATGGTGAAACCCTGGGACTCGATGGTGTCTGCGAAGTCAATCTTGGCACCGGTCAGGTAGGGAACGGACATTTTGTCCACAACGAGGTTTACGCCGCCTACCTGGTCAACCTTGTCACCATCCAAGGTGCGGTCATCAAAGTAGAGCTGGTAGCGCAGGCCAGCGCAGCCACCAGGCTGGACGGCAATGCGCAGGGAGAGATCGTCGCGGCCTTCCTGATCAAGCAGCGCCTTTGCCTTTGCGGCTGCTGCTTCAGTCAGAATGACGCCGGTTGCGGAAGCTGGAGCGGTCATCACTTCTCCTCAATAAGTATTGGAATCGTTGCCACTACCCTACCCGCTTAGTTCAGGTGGGAAAAGGTAGCCCATACCTACAACACCATCTGGGCCGGGCCTATTCCCCTATTCACACCTAAACCTTGTAGTGTGAGGAACGTGAAACTCCCGTGGCAAAAAGATGACAAGACCTCCACTGAGCCTGCTCCTGTACAGGACAAAGCTCAGGCAGAAGTTCAGGAAGAGCCCCAGCGCAAGGGCTATACCCCACCGAAGGGTCGTCCTACGCCAAAGCGCTCAGAGCAAGAGATTGCGCGCGGCGTAAAGCGCGATCCCCATGGCATGTCCGATGCACAGCGTTACCAGCATCGCAAGGACATGAAGAAGTCCATGAGCAAGGACGAGTGGAAGGAATATAAGAAGAAGGAGCGCCAAGAGCGCCAGCAGGCCAATCGCGAGCAGCAGGCCCGCATGGCAGAAGGCGATCCGCGCTTCCTGCCCGCCCGCGACCAGGGTCAAGTGCGCGCCTATGTACGCGATTGGGTGGATGCCCGCCGCAGCCTGAGCAACTGGGTCATGCCGATGGCCTTGGTACTCATCGTGGTCATGTTCTTGACCTACGCGGTACCCAGCATTGCAACAATCATCAACGCGGTAGCGATGGTCATCCTCGTGATCTTCGCCATCGAGGGCGTCATTTTGGCCCGCCGCTGCAATAATGCCGTGCGCGCCAAGTTCCCTGGCACCACCGAAGCCGGCTTTAGCCTTGGCTTTTATGCGTATTCTCGCGCCAGCCAGCCGCGCAAGTGGCGCATCCCGCGCCCCCGCGTGGAGCTCGGCGCTGACGTTTAGGGGGACTACTCATGGCCATTCCGCAGCCCGATAAGCAGGCACATACCGCACAGGACGCACAGCTCGCCCCTTGGGGGCGCCTGACCGACGCCGCTCAATGGCTGGCTGCTTGCCAAGGCGCGGCACCTGCCCGTGAGCCGCGGCGCGTGCGGGCCGTGATTTTCGCGGATCAAGAGACCTCACTTTCGGCCGCTGAGACCGCTGCGCGTCGCGCCGAGGCCGGGCTGAATGTAGTCACCGTGACGGATTATTCCCAGGCCTACAGCCTTGGAGCCGCAACAGCGGATGCGGAAATTGATGCCGGGGCTGACCTACTCATTCCCGGCGGCGAAGAGCTCGCCCGAGTACCGGCCGTGGTAATGGCAACGATGACGCAGACGGAGCCAGTAGTGATCGTCGGCAAGCAGCGCAGCGTAGAAGACTGGAAGCGCGAGGTTTGCGCTATCCGGGACGCTATGTTCCGCGCCCGCAACCTCGAAGGCATGGAGCTGGTTGAATCGTGCCAGTCTGCGGTTCTAGCAGCCACGGTGGGGTTTATTACCCAGGCCGCGGAGCGCCGTACGCCCCTGCTTATCGATGCCCCCTTGACCGCCACCGCCGCGCTCCTTGCCGAGCGCGATAATCCTGGTGTTAAAGAATGGCTCTTCGCCACCACCCTATCCACTGCCCCTGCACACAAGTTGGCGCTGGAAAAGCTAGGGCTCCACCCCCTGATGGAACTGGGAATGGAGCCACAACCTGCACTCGGCGCGCTCGCGGCGCTGCCGATGCTGCTCACCGGAGTGGAGATCGCCGCGGACGCCTAAGCGGGGGGCTACTTCACTAGGGTATGGAGCCAACCGTGGGTATCCTCCACTGCGCCGCGCTGGATTCCGGTGAGGCGCTCGCGCAGGGCCATGGTGATCTCACCCGCTTCGTTGCCATTGACCTGGAAGTCGGCAGAGTCTCCCATCACGTGGCCCACCGGAGTGATAACTGCGGCAGTGCCACAGGCAAAGACCTCTGACATAGCGCCGGATTCGGCATCGCGCTGCCACTCTTCGGTGGTGATGCGGCGCTCGGTGACCTTGTAGCCCAAATCCTGGGCTACCTGCAATAGGGATTCGCGGGTAATGCCGGGCAGCAAGGAACCCGATAGTTCTGGTGTAACAATCTCCGCGCTATCACCAGAGCCATATACAAACATCAGGTTCATTCCGCCCATCTCCTCGATGTAGCGGCGCTCGATGGCGTCCAACCAGACCACCTGGTCACAGCCCTTTTCATCCGCCTGGGCCTGCGCCAAGAGCGAGCCTGCGTAGTTGCCCGTAAACTTGGCCGCGCCGGTGCCACCGGGTGCTGCGCGCACGTAGTCAGTGGACAGCCACACCGAAACTGGTTTAATCCCGCCGCTGAAATAGGAGCCCGCTGGGGAGGCAATGAGCACGTAGCGGTAGGAATTGGCGGGGTGAACGCCCAAGGAGACCTCGGTGGAAATCATAAACGGGCGCAGGTACAGCGCTGCTTCCCCGCCGGCTTCTGGTACCCAGTCCTGATCCACCTCCACCAATTGGCGCAGGGACTCAATGAAATCTTCCTGCGGAAGCTCGGGCATAGCCAGGCGCTCAGCAGAATTGATAAAGCGCTGCGCATTGTGGTCCGGCCGGAAGGTAGCGATAGAACCATCCGGCTGACGGTAGGCCTTGATGCCTTCAAAGATTGCCTGCCCATAATGGAATACGTTGCTGGCAGGTTCCATGGTCATCGGTCCGTACGGGCGCACCTGAGCATCGTGCCAGCCCTTTTCTTCGGTCCAGTCAATGGTGACCATGTGGTCCGTAAAGTGCTTGCCAAAGCCGGGGTTGGCGAGGATCTCTCTCAATTCTTCCGCGGACGTGGGGTTATCGGTACGAGTTATCGTGTAATCAAGCATGCCCACAATCTACCCCTTTATCTATAGCGAGGCAGGAATAAGTTCATCGCCGCGCGGTACAGTGGAGGGAAGATTGATAAGCCTTTCCATAAAGGAGGACACAATGGCACAGACCGATCTACCCGCACGCGGCCACTTTCCCCAGGTAAAGCTGGGAAAGAAGGTTCCTAAGAAAGCAGAAGCACTGCTGATCGCTGCATTCGAGGGCGAAGGCGGCCTTGAGCTGCCAGGCACCGATCTGCTTGGGGGCGCAGCGCTACGCTCCACTTATGAAGCATTGGTGGCCGTAGGGGCCTCTGGCAAGGCCGGTGAGGTTACGCGCGTGCCGGCTCCGGCCAAGGCGGGCGTGGCCTCCATCATCGCCGTTGGCTTGGGCGATGCGGAAGAAGTAGACGATGAGACGCTGCGCCGCGCTGCCGGCCAGGCCGCGCGTTCCATCACCAAGGTGGGGGCCGTAGCCACCTCGCTAGGCGATTTTGGCGTCGCCCCAGTGGTAGAAGGCCTCATCCTCGGCGGCTATAAGTACTCTGGCCTGCGCTCCGAGTCGGCCGCGGAAACCACCACTTTCACCGTGGTGGCGGAAAAGTCCGCACAAGAGGAATTCGACAGCGCCAAGATAACCGCCGAGTCCGTCCTCATCGCTCGCGATCTGGTCAATACCCCTTCCAACCTGCTCTACCCAGAAACGTATGCCGAATTCCTCTCTGCCCAAGCAGCAGAGGCCGGCCTTGAAGTCGAGGTCTTGGATGAAAAGGCGCTGGAAAAGCAGGGCTTTGGTGGCATCATGGCCGTCGGTCGCGGATCCGCCCGCCCGCCGCGCTTGGTCCGCTTGAGCTGGAAGCCGAAGAAGGCCAAGCGCCACGTCGCTCTGGTGGGCAAGGGAATCACCTTCGACACCGGCGGAATTTCCCTGAAGCCGGGCGCCAAGATGTGGGACATGATTTCTGACATGGGCGGTTCCGCTGCAATGGCCGCCGCCATCATCGCCGCGGCAAAACTGAACCTCAAGGTGGGCATCACCGCTACCCTGCCGCTGGCGGAAAACATGCCGGGCAGCGATGCTACCCGCCCAGGCGATGTCATCACCCACTACGGCGGCATTACCTCCGAGGTTCTCAACACTGACGCGGAGGGCCGCCTTGTGCTTGCCGACGCCATTGCGCGCGCCAGCGAGGACATCCCCGATTACCTCATCGAAACCGCCACCTTGACCGGCGCCCAGATGGTCGCCCTGGGTGAGCGCACCGCCGGCGTGATGGGCTCGGAAGAATTCCGCGATCGCATGGCCGAGATTGGCCGAGAGGTGGGCGAAAAGGCATGGGCCATGCCTTTGCTAGAAGAACACGAGGAATCCGTGAAGTCCGCCAGCGCCGATATCCGCAATATCAACGCCAAGCGTGAGGGCGGCATGGAATACGCCGGCACCTACCTCCAGCACTTCGTGGGCGAGGGAATCGAATGGGCTCATATCGACGTGGCAGGCCCTTCCTTCAACACCACTGGTGCCTATGGGTACACGCCGAAGATGGGCACGGGCGTGCCTACCCGCACGGTGGTTGCCGCCCTGCGCGAGATTGCTGAATCAAAGTAGCACCACAGCAGGCTTAGTGCGTTTAGAATCCTAGAAGCATGAAGCCTGCTTTAATCATCGTTGACGTACAACATGACTTCTGCCCCGGCGGTGCCTTAGGCACCGAGCGGGGCAATGAGGTCGCTGCAAAAATCGCCTCCCTGCAACAGGGCTACGAAACCGTCGTAGCCACGCAGGATTGGCACATCGATCCGGGTTCTCACTTTTCAAAGGACCCGGATTTTGTCGATTCTTGGCCGGTGCACTGCGTAGCCGAGTCCCACGGCGCAGCCATGCATGAGGCCATCGGGCCGGCGCAAGCCTACTTCCGCAAGGGCGAATACACCGCCGCCTATTCCGGATTCGAAGGCGCTGCAAACGGCACCTTGCTCGCTGACTGGCTGCGCGAGCGCCACATTGACGCCGTGGATATCGTGGGCATTGCCACCGATCACTGCGTGCGTGCCACGGCCGCCGACGCCCTTAAAGAGGGCTTTGCCGTCCGCGTATTGCGTGAATATTGCTCCCCAGTGGACGAAGCCCGCGGCGAGGCCGCGTTGCAAGAGTTGGCCGCCGCCGGCGCCATCATCTGCTAAACACAGGAAAACGCCTACGGCCCTCGAACCGAATGTGGTCCGAGGGCCGCTGGCGTCTCTCTACAAGGTGTTTCCATGTATCGGCTAAAGTAGCCGCCCTCTGGAAACGGGAGGGGTTCTCTCTATCTCTCTCGCATGCGCTCTCTCAAACGCATGAATTAAGTATGGAATGCCGATATTGGATCCGGGTGTCAAGTACCTGAAAGTTTCCTGTTGAATTGTGCCACCAAGGCTCCTACTACCTCACCTCGGCAAATGCGTCTCCACCAAATTGGCGAAAGCTCTGCGCTACGCGAGACGATTGTTATAGGGTGATCTGCGTCCCCACGGGTGCCCGAGCACGGGCTGAGAGTGCGCTAAAGCTGCGCATAGACCGTTCGAACCTGTTTGGTTAATACCTACGAAGGAAGAGAGGAGCGCTTGCCATGACGGCTGCCCCAGAAAACCACCCTAAGCATTCCTATTCCCCCATTCACCACGACGGTCTAGAAGTTCCAGAGACCGAAATCCAACTGGATGATTCCCCACAAGGCCCCAATGAGCCCTTCCGCGTCTACCGCACGCGTGGGCCAGAATGCGCACCTGAAGTGGGGCTACCGGCCCTGCGCAGCGAGTGGATTAGCGAGCGCGGAGATACCAAAGAGTACGCCGGTCGCGGCCGCGAGCTGGCTGACGATGGACGTGCCGCACAGCGCCGCGGGGCGTCTTCCCAAGAGTGGAATGGCTCTAAGCGCCCGCCGCTTAAGGCTCAGCTCGGGCGCCGCGTAACTCAAATGCACTACGCTCGCCAAGGAATCATCACCCGCGAAATGGAATTCGTAGCACTGCGTGAGCACTGCGATCCGGAATTCGTTCGCGCTGAGGTAGCTCGCGGCCGCGCCATTATCCCTAATAATGTCAACCACCCCGAGTCTGAGCCCATGATCATTGGGCGAAAATTTCTCACCAAAATCAACGCCAATATTGGTAACTCCGCGGTTACCTCCTCCATCGAGGAAGAAGTGTCCAAACTGCGCTGGGCTACCCAGTGGGGCGCGGACACCGTAATGGATCTTTCCACTGGTGACGATATCCACACCACCCGCGAGTGGATTCTGCGCAATTCCCCAGTTCCCATTGGCACCGTGCCTATTTACCAAGCATTGGAAAAGGTCAATGGCGTGGCAGAGGATCTGACCTGGGAAATCTTCCGCGATACCGTCATCGAGCAATGCGAGCAGGGTGTGGACTATATGACCATTCACGCCGGTGTGCTCTTGGCGTATGTACCGCTAGCAAGCAATCGCGTGACCGGCATTGTCAGCCGCGGTGGCTCCATCATGGCGGGATGGTGCCTTGCTCACCACAAAGAGTCATTTCTGTACGAGCACTTCGATGAGCTGTGCGAGATTTTCGCTCAATACGATGTTGCATTTTCGCTTGGCGACGGCCTGCGCCCCGGCAGCCTTGCCGATGCCAACGACGCCGCCCAATTTGCAGAGCTAAAGACTATCGGCGAGCTTACCCGCCGCGCCTGGGAGTATGACGTCCAAGTCATGGTGGAAGGCCCCGGACACGTGCCGCTCAACATGATTCAAGAAAACAACGAACTCGAACAGGACTGGGCTTCAGATGCCCCCTTCTATACCCTCGGCCCTCTAGTTACCGATATCGCCCCTGGCTATGATCACATCACTTCCGCCATCGGTGCCGCCCATATCGCAATGGGTGGTACAGCCATGTTGTGCTATGTCACGCCGAAGGAGCACTTGGGACTGCCCAACCGCGATGATGTAAAAACTGGCGTCATTACTTATAAGATTGCGGCGCATTCAGCGGACGTGGCCAAGGGACATCCAGGCGCCCGCGCTTGGGACGATGCCATGAGCAAGGCCCGCTTTGAATTTCGCTGGAATGACCAATTTGCGCTCTCCCTCGACCCAGAGACCGCGCAGGCCTATCACGATGAAACGTTGCCTGCTGAGCCAGCAAAGACCGCACACTTTTGTTCCATGTGTGGGCCGAAGTTCTGCTCCATGCGCATTAGCCAAGACATCCGCGAGATGTTCGGCGGGCAAATGGCCGAGCTGGGCATGCCGACGCTGGGCGAGCAGGTCCACGCGGCAGCCCACGGCTCAGCACCTGAGGAAGGTATGCAGGAAAAATCCGCCGAATTCCGCCGCAACGGGTCTCAAATTTATGTACGCGAGGATGCTGACCTAGCTTAGCTCTCGCCCTGTATCGGGATTTTCGCCGCGCTCAAATCGGGCGCGGCGTTGCCTTTGCTCTTCCCTTTTGCGCAAGATGCGCTGCCTTTCCATGCGATCGCGCATGCGCTGCGGATAGCCGGTTTCTTCTACATCATAAATATCGCAGCTCAAAAGTTTGGCCACCGCATCGATGCCCTTTGGCCCGCCGATACGACGGCGAATGAACTCGCCGTTTTCATCCACAACAACAACGGACATCTCATTGACTACCGTTTCCGGCTCCACAAAGGCTTCTACAAAAGCCTTTCCGGCGGCCCACTGTTGCAGATCCTGCGCGTCTTCCGGGCGGACGGTCTCCCCCGGTCCGCGGGGTGGTCGCAGCGACGATCTGGACTTATTGCGGCGGAAAGGGTTGAACATAATTGCCTAGCTTACCCGGAAGGAGGGTAGTTACTAACCCCACATCTGCACGAGGGTGAGCATCACGCTGTAAGATTGTCGGGTAGCGATAGAACACTTCCAACTTTCGAGGAGTCTTATAACTCATGGCGAACTCCGTTGAGATGCCCGAGCTGGGCGAATCCGTAACCGAAGGCACCATCACGCAGTGGCTCAAGTCCGTCGGCGATACCGTCGAGGTAGACGAACCATTGCTCGAGGTCTCCACCGACAAGGTCGATACCGAAATCCCCTCCCCCGTAGCCGGCACCATTATTGAAATTAAGGCTGACGAGGATGACACCATCGAGGTTGGCGAAGTCATCGCCATTATCGGTGACGAGGATGAGGCAGGCTCCGCATCCAACGACTCCTCCGCTGATAAGGGCGAGGAAGAAGCAGAAGAAAAGAAGGAAGAGCCGAAGGCTGACTCCTCCAACGGCGGCTCCGGCGACGCAGCCGACGTGGAAATGCCAGAACTCGGCGAATCCGTCACCGAAGGCACCATCACCCAGTGGCTGAAGTCCGTTGGCGACACCGTCGAGGTAGACGAACCACT
>NZ_ACVP01000022.1 GCF_000175635.1 Corynebacterium tuberculostearicum SK141
CCTTCGATATCTGGAAACTCAACCATTTCCGACAAAGATAAGAGCAGATCGATGATGGAATCTCGCAGACGATCTTCTTTCGCTTGCAGAGCCTCGACGACCTTGTCGGCATTCTGTATCTTGAATCCGCTGCTAAAATCGATCAAGTGGAGCCCAGCAGTTTCGAAAGCTTCGCCCCCGAGGTGGCGAAGCAACAGCGAACGCTGCGCATTCTTGTAATACGTCGTATACGCTATAGCTTGCTTGAGCGCTTCATAAGCATGCGGATCAATCCGCTGACTTGTCCGAGGGTTTCCAGAAGTGGTCACATGAACAGGATAGATGACACCCCCACACGGCCATCAGTTAGCTAGCTTCCAAGGTTTTCGTCTGGTTGCTCTTCATTGTCGGTAATATCTTTCTTGGTTGCTGTCCCCCGCTGCCCCGTGGATTCCTTTGTGGTTACGGAAGCCTGCCAGGCCCGTGCGACCTCCCCCAGCTGGCCGTCAATGTACACACGCTGACCAACGCCGCGACGTATCTCCATCGCATCATCATCTTCGAAGCGAGCGAGAAACGCATCCAGCGAGCCGAGGCGAGCCTCCGCGCTACGGCTGTCTTGGAAACTCCGTTGTTGAATCGAAGCCTGTCGGAAGAGGTATGTGGCTAGAACACCTGCTCCCACACCAATGATCGCCCGCAGAATGCCACGAACAACATCTGCGCTGGATACCGCGTCTTCCAAGGCCGTCCGGCCTGCAAAATAAAGCGAAACCGCGCTAATGATCGTGACAACTCCTGCTGCTGTCGTAAATCCAAGCCACAGATTCTTAGCTTCTTCAGCCCGCTCCCTGAACATCCGGGCCATGGCATCTTCAGCCACGTATCCCGAGACAGCCTGGGTGTCCTCGATCAAATCATCGAGCTCTGCTTTTCGCGTTCGGATGTGCTCCAGCATCGTGTCGAGCTCGTCGTTCGCCCTCGTCTTCTGCCTGTCAATCTCAGAATTGTACTGGCTCTGAAGTGTCGTGATCTGATCGTCGATGCGCTTCTTCCCGGCCTCAACGCCGTCGTTGATCTCCTCCTCGAACCTGTCAGCCACCTCGTCGATTTGCTGACGCAGTTCGTTGAGATCTTTTTCTGCGGCCTGCTTGTTCTCCGCAATCGCATCGGCGAGGCGCTCCCCTTCACTCTCCAGCCGCTCGACAGCCGCCTGACTCCTGTCGAGAAATCCAGCGACCCGCTCACGCTCATTCGTGTCAGCCTCCTGCTGCTGTTCCAAGAATTGAACCGGCCGGAATCCCAATCTGTGAAGGGTTGAGAGCAGATCGTCTGCGGCCGTGTTCGCCTTAGCAAGTTCTTCGTCATAATCAGCTTCGTCGTCCCACTTGATCGACTGCAGCTGAACCAAGATGGAGCTTAAGGCCGCCTTCAGCTCATCAAGGAGAGGGCGACTGGCCAGTTCCTTGGGCACCATGCCCAGATAGAGCCTCGTAACACCGACGACAAGCTCAATCCTCCCGATGATGCCGCTAGCCAGACCAGGCAACCCTGCGTATGAGGGATCGAAGGTCTTGCTTAGCTCTGACAACCACTCATCGATGTCCCCCAGCTCCGCCCACAAGGGATGATCGTCGAACATATCGGTAGCGGTATCACTCAAATCGAACCCCTCGTTGTCACTTAATCCTTGGAATGAGCTTACGTACGACCCTTAACCATCCAGCAGCAATGTCGAACGTAAGTACTATTCTACCCTTTCGCGAGGCCCGAGCCAACCACCTTCAGTCCCCGAGGGGGTTCTTCCGGGTTTTTGAGGGGACCTCAGCTGGCGTAAGCCAATTCCTGGTGGCTGCTGCAATTCTTTCTCCCTTTGGGTAGCGGTTTTAGAACTAAATCATCAGGACCGTGGAATTAAAATGGAACTGGGGCGCGTTGGAGATGGTCAGGAAGTTACCGAAAGCCTCCTGACGGAGTCGGATGGCTAGAAGACCCCCATTCATGCTGACTGAGTTCGGCGTGAATGGGGTTTTACTTTGCTCCGCGGGGTCCGCGACAAATTCCGAGAACGTGGCAGGCGTTCCTTTCTGGTAACAACGAGCGAAACTAAAGCGAGGAGGTGGCACACTCGATTGAGGTGGCTATTGCGTACCTCCTCGAACGGTGCAGGGGACGTCTTGGAGGTTCCGCGGCGGTTGGCGAAACGGGGGTCGGAGCGGGTGCCGAGGCGGGGCGTGGTTTGCCTGGTGAACGCGGTAGCGTGGAACATTCTGGGCGAGGCCGTGGAACACCGGTCGCAAGGGTGTGGGGTTGGTGCTGGTGGAGGAGATTTCTGAAGTCCCCGAGTTCGAAGAATCTGGTTTGATTGTTCGAACACCCCTCAACACACCAAACGCTTCCACTTGCAAAAATAGTTGAGGCGTTTTGCGTTGTGCAGGGACTGCCATCAGAGACCTGCGGCCGGAAATGTGACTAGAATTCGCTACCCGCTAAGGCATCCAACCGCTGCTCATTTCAAATCAGACGCCATTCATTGGCTTATGTTCTCGGAGGCAAGCCGCGCGTAAACGAGGGTATCGGTCCATTCACCCTTGCTAAACCAGTCCTGGACGTGATGCGCTTCGAGCCGGAACCCAACGCGGTTAGCAAGTGCTGCGGAGGCACTGTTTCGGGCGTCCATCTGTGCGGTAATGCGGTGGAGATTGTAATGATCAAACCCGAGGGCAAGTACCGCGCGAACGGCTTCACTGGCGAAGCCTTGTCCACCGTGCGTTGGGTTCAGCACCCACCCGATCTCGCCCTGTCGGTGCACCTTATCTGTGAGCCATAGTGCGACGTCCCCGATCGCGATACCTCCATGTTCGATAACCAACGCGAGCGCAGCAGTCTCACCATCGAGGTCAGTTTTTGATTGCCGCTCCGTAAGCTTGTCACGGGTAACTTCCACAGTCCATGGTTCGTCCAACAGGTAACGAGCAACGTCAGGTCGCGAGTACAGCTCGTGAAGCCATGCGACATCGCCCATCTCATGCAGACGGAGTCGAAGTCGTTCTGTCACCAACGGCCACTTGGATGCGGGCACGAGATCGCGCTGGTAATGGAACAACTCTTCGCGCTGTCCTGCGGGCGTGGTCCCTACGCCTCGTCCGGTCTCGCGGAATCCCGCCGTCGTCAAGCAGTGCTGGGAGGCCTTGTTTTCCGGAAGCGTGCGTGCCGTCAGGGTTCGAAGTCCACTGGTGCGCGCAAAGCGTGATGCCAGTTCCAAGCCCCGACGGGCATGCCCACCCCCTCGCGCACCGGGATGAATCCAGAATCCGACCTCTGCAGCCTCGGAGCTGACATCAAAGAGAACCATGGAACCCACGAACTGGTCGGTCTCGGCGTCGGCAAGTGCAAGGACTGCCAACGTGCCGGACGAGAGGCCCGTCGCAACCTCGTCACAGATCATCCGTCGCACGGACTCGGGGGTGTAATCAGGTTCAGGCAGATGAGCGAAGCGCCGCACAGCTTCGTCTTTTGTGCCTGTTGCATACGCGTCTGCGTCCAGTTCGGAGAGAAGGCGTAGGCGAGTGTTCTCAAGAGCGATCGGAAGGTTGGTAGCATCCAGCATGTGCCAAAACTAACATAGTTTGGATAGTTGGTTCAAGCATGTTTGGTTAGGCTGGTGGGGTGAGCTACTGGGAACATCGGAAACCTGTGCAACGCCATCGCGCCGTGGATATTGCGGAAGTTGCAAGAGCATCGGGCAGACTGTTGGACGAAGGTGGTTTGAAGGCACTCACCATGAGGGCTGTAGCGCAACAGGTGGGCGTCGCCCCAGCTAGCCTGTACTCCCGTGTGGAGTCGGTAGACGACTTGTTCGACCTTGCTCTCGATGTAGTGCTTGCAGACGATCCCTTGATGTCCGAGTCGATCAACAACGCCGACCTGCCCGCCCTAATGCAAGCTTTCTTCACGCACCTCACGACCCACCGGTGGGCCGGTCAGGTCATCGGCATGCGTGCCCCCAGAGGCCCTGCTTACCTGGCCCTTTCTGAGCGTATGTGCGTGCTGCTTGAACGAGAGGGAGTCCCGGATCCGTTGGGAACTGCCTACCGGTTATCAAACCTAGTGATCGGCGCCGCCCTGACCGCGCCCATGGCGCCCGACGAAAAGCGTGTTGCCATCAACCCCGAACAAGCGCCGACTTATGCGCGCCTCCACGCGGCGCACCACATTAGCCCACAAGAGATCCTCTCCGAGGGCATCAAGAAACTTTTGTCTTGACGGAACCATCCCATTTCGGGCAGCGGCAGTGTGAGGAATACTCAGAAATGGCGAGAGGAAGCTCAGCTGGGCCAGTAGTGGAGTAGCCGGGCTAGGGATTACTCGACTGCCCCCCATGTGAAGTCTCGAGACATCGTTCCGATCGGCGTCTCGAGACTTTTCCGATTATTCAATACTCCGATCTTGCTGCCCCAAGCATATAAGGCGCTCACGTAGACTACGTCTATGCACTTACTCCTCGCCTCATACCTACACCCAGAAATCAGCAAATACATTTCGGGTCGAGTGCTGTACATCGATGATGCTGCCGCGGGAATGAGCCAAGCCCCGTTCGCCCAAACAGAGTTGACAACCATTCGCAATGCGGCAGAGGAACTAATCCCCTTAACCGTGGCGCAGGCGCAACCGAGCGACATACGCAATGAAATCAACTTAGCCGACTGCATCTATGTTGCGAGCGGCGAGGCATTCCGTCTCCTTGATGCGCTGAGACTCACTGGTACCGACCACCTGCTAGTTGAAGCGGTCCAGAACGGCACGTTTTACGCTGGAAGTTCTGCCGGCGCAATGGTTGCAGGACCTTCAATCGAACCGGCATCAATCATGGACGATCCGCGGACGGCACCGCAGCTCACCGACCACACAGGACTAAATCTCACTCCGTATGTCATTATTCCCCACGCCCAAGGAACAACTGGTCCTTATTCTATAAACGTCATCAGTGAAACTGTTGCGCAGTACGGACAAGATTGGAATCTCCTACTGCTGAGGGATGGGCAAGCCCTCTTAGTTGAAGGTGGAAAAGCTATGCTCATCTAATCCGCCCAGGAAAACAACAGACTTACACTAACTTTCTGGCAATAAATCAGTTCGATTGCTCCATGGAACTGCTTTCGTTCGCGGCCCGGAGAACCCGCATCGCACTTATAAAGCCCAACGCAAGGAATGCGGACGCAGCAAGAAGGGAGTAGCGGGCGGCGTCGATCATGCCGTCGCTAAGCGCCTGAACCACAACGCTGGTCTGCTCGCTAAAGGGACTATGCCCGCCTTGAACGCGCAGTTCTGCAATAGCGGAACCAGCTGATTGGCGCGTTGCTTCTGCTATGCCAGCGGCACCCGGCCCCATGATGCCGGCCTTCTCCAACGTCTTCGGCAGCGTTAGCCCAAGGGCTATGGGAAAGACCGACCCAGAAACCGCGGTACCCAGCGCCGAATCGACCTGGCGAACCGTACTCTGGGTGGCCGAAGCCTGACCGGAACTATTCACTGGAATCTCGCTGAACACCGTGCCGGTCACCTGCGCAGACGCAAGCCCTAAGCCCAAGCTGTAGAGCGTCAATGGCAAGGCAATGATCCAACCGCAGCCACGGCAGAAATGAACGCTTGCGACCCCAGCTATCGGCAATCTTTCCTGTGGTCTACAACAGCGCTGCAAGGAGGACCGCATACAAACTAGTACCCCAGTGCGCCTGAGTTAGGTTCAGTCTCGCCGTGGAGGCACTGTGCCTATTCAGTAGCCATCTCGCTCATCTTTAGTCACCTGCTACGGGTTGGGCCTTAGCCTCTTGAGCCTCGCTGATGGCATTGCCTAGTGCTGCAATGAATGCAATCAGGCCAATCGTAATGAGGATATGACCAAGACCAGCGATCCCGGAGAGCATTGCAGTGGACTCCTCCCCTAGGACAGTCAAGCATCCGTGCCAGATCATGACTCCAACGGTGACGACCACGCCGACGTTATACAGCCAAAAGAACGCATTGAACTGACCACGATTGCGTGACAGCCCAAAGACCTTCTCCAATACCAAGAAGATAAGGCTCATCATGAAACCGAGCGCTAGCAAGTGAGTATGCGCCACGCTCAACTGAGTGAACTCACCCGCGGGGAACTCATTGGCACGCGTGAATTCGCGGTAGAAGACCCCGGCTCCCAATCCCAAGACAAGGTAGAAAATGGATGCCCAATACAAAGCCCTCATGGTCATTCTCCTTCCCAACCGCTACCACGGCCGGAGTAGCGATGAATAAAATATTCTAAGGACTTATCTTTCTACATCTGTTGCGGCTTTGAATCGCAGGGCTGGTTGAAACTGCAATCAACCAGTTGGTTGACTATTAGGTCCGGTAGCTTAATATTCAAAAGCCTGCGCCGGGAAATACAAGCGCTGAATGCCAGGCCGTTTTGTTTCAGCAAGAACCCGAATCGTTGAAGTGGTCTTCGGTAACTCCAGCTAGTTTGAACAGGCCCACGCCTGAACCTTATTCATATGTTCAACGAAGGCCGCTTCTGTTCTTTGCTCATGCAATTGAAGCCAAGCGTCCACGACATCATCTGGGTAAACGCCCGCCGCGCGCAATACCGCCGCGGTGAATGGCACTGGAGCCAAGCCTGATGCTGTGATCACTCCGCGATCAAAAACTGCATCTTCTTCTTTATATCCATCGATGTTGGCGTACTTCATTGATGCAAGGAAGCCTCGCGCATTTGAAGTGTGTTGGCAGTGGTCAAGCACCCCAGCACGAGCAAGGGCCAAAGTTCCACCACAGATTGCTGCCAAGAGCACTTCATTCTCTTTTAAGACATTAACCGTCTCCAACAGCTGTTCGTGCCCGTCAAAGTATGTATCTGCTCCTGGCACCACGAACGCCGCAATATCAGTCCTATTCTGGACGTCCTGCAAGGTCAGGGCTGGAACCACCTCGATTCCGCCCTTGGAGCGAACGGCTTCTAGCGATTCGCCAACAAACAAGACCTTGAAGCGATCCGGTACTTGGGCCTCAGCTTCAGCTACCTGGGTTGTGAGGTAGGCATACTCCCAATCAGACATAGTTTCCGTTGCGTAAATAGCAATGATCTTCATGGAACTCACAATACGCAGGATTTCCAATAAATATTAGAAACTCGAACGACCTGCTTCCTCGCCTTAAACTGGCCACATGTCTGAAGTAATGAAGCAATACGCCGTAGACCTCACCCGCCTCGATACCGCCATATACCGCGCTACCAATGCTGCCGGAGCCAGCATTGAGTTTGGCAGTGGTGAGGGGCGCCTCTCCCCTGTTGAACTCTTGCTCGCAGCCGTTGCGGGGTGTTCGGCGGTGGACGTGGATGTGGTGACGTCACGGCGTGCGGAACCAGAATCTTTTGATGTGCATGTGGAAGGCGACCGCGTCAACGAGGACGGAGCGTCGCGCCTGTCGGAGGTTCGCGTGGGCTTCGATCTATCATTCCCGGATACACCCGAGGGCAACCAAGCACGCAAGCTGGTGGATAATCTGGTTCGCATCTCCCATGAGAAGGACTGCACGGTATCACGCACGGTTGAGAACCCTACGCGAGTGACGTTTAGCAACGACTCGAAATAGCGCCACTAAGTAAAACGCGACATGCGGTTGCGTTCCAGCTAGGGCTCTAGACCTCCTGCTATGGTGCAGTTGTTAACTACTGTGACAAATGTGATTACTGCAGGAGCTCTACATGTCACCATCTTTCTCTCGTCGCGGCCTCTTTAAGGTCGGCGCTCTCGCCCTGACCGCAGGCGCTATCGGTGCTGCCGGTCCAAATGCGGCAGCACTCGGACCCGTGCGCGGCACTATCATTGATTTCTCCGCCGGCGTACCTTCCCCGCAGGCAATTAAGAATGCCGGTCACATGGGCGCGATTCGCTACGTCTCCGACAAGCGCCCCGGCGCTGCGTGGATGACCGGCAAGCCGGTAACTCTCAAGGAAACTAAGGCCAATGCAGCAGCAGGCCTGCCCACTGCGTCGGTATACCAATTCGGCCGGGCGGAAACAGCCGATTGGAAGCAGGGCGCAGCAGGTGCTGCAATTCACGCACCGAAGGCGATTGCGCTGCACAAGAAGGCAGGCGGCCCCACCAAGCGTCCGATCTACATCGCTATCGACGATAACCCCACCCGCGAGCAGTACACCCGCCAAATCCGCCCGTACCTGCAGGCGTTTTCCAAGACCTTGGAGCTGGCCGGCTACCAGACAGGTGTCTACGGCAATTACAACACCATTGAGTGGGCGATCCAGGATGGCATCGGCAAGTACTTCTGGATGCATGACTGGGGTTCCAACGGCAAGATTCACCCGCGCACCACTATCCACCAGCTGCCGCACGGCAAGCAGCAGACCATTGGCGGCGTCATCGTAGACGTAAACGAGGTCTACGCCGAAGACTGGGGACAGTGGACGCCTGGCAAGTCCGCGGCACCTGCACCGGCAAAGAAGCCGACCACCAAGAAACCACAGCCAAAGCCTAAGCCGCAGACCACGGCCCCGAGCAATGGCTCGTCCGACCTGGTAAATCAATTGAGCTCGCAGCTGCAGAGCAAGCACCCAGAGCTACCGGAACTTCCGCAGGTCACCGCCAATGGCGTGACCTTTAATGGCAAGACGTTGAGCAACGATCAAATTCGCCAGCTAGCGAAGATCGTCGCAGAGACAGTCTCTAAGGCGCGGTAGTACTACTTCTTAGAGGGCTCGGAGGTTTTCTCCGAGCCCTTCTTTTTGTCTGCGGACTTCTTTTTGGACGTGGTGGATTCGCTAGTGGGCTCCTTGGACGGGGACTTTTCCTTCTTGTCCTTGCCGGATTGCTCGTCCTTGTCCTTCTTGTTGGAGGACGTGGTAGAGGTCTCCGAGGTGGAAGTCTCGATCGGTGGTACGTCTTCGCCGTCTTTGTACTTGAGGAAGCGCTCGGTGGCCTTGCCCAGATTCTTCCCCGTCACCTCATCCTTGACGTAGTCGGTGAGGTCATCGGATGAGCCGGTGATAGAGGCGGCGGCGACGAAGTTCTCACCAAAGGAGACCGAAGAATTGATGGACTTGTCATTGGACCAGCCCCACTTGCTGCCCACCACATTGGAGAGCTTGGCGGTGCCATAGTTTTGTTGGTACCCATCCTCCGAGATGGGATCGGCATGCGCCATAGCTACGAGCACCGGGTGGGTTTCATCGCGGTCGATGAGCTGCGAGATGAAGCTGGCTACGTCATACGTGGAGGTTTGCGAGTAGCCCCATTGCTCGCCCGCCTTGGTGGATTCGAGGTGGAATTCATCGGCAATCGCGTCGATGGAATCCGGGTACTTATCAAAGAGGTCTTCGGCGGACTTATCGGAGGAGCTAGCGATCATATCCAGCGCCTCATATTTGTCTTCGTACTCGCCCTTTTCCATGACGTAGGTGGCGATATAGAGCTTGATGAGGCTGAGCGCCGGGCGGGCCTCGTGTTCCGAGGCAGAGCCCATGTGCATGCCATCATGCAGGCGGATATAGGTAATTGAATGACCCTCATCGCCCTCCAGGAACTCATTGGTTTCCGGTGGGACGTCGCGGTTGGTGTCTGTTGCTTCCGAGGGGGCGTCGGCAAGCGCGTCGCTTTCACGCTCGCTATTGCTGCACGCGGTGGTGGTCAAGGCGAGCATGCATACGGCCAAAGCGGCACCAGCCTTAACTGATGCCGCCTTGCGGTTCAACGACGTTTTAAACACGTCGATATATGTTACCGGTTGAGTGCACTATCTAGGCAATTAATGCTGCACGGGTGCCTCCACGCCCACGCCGGTAAGGGAGCGAACTTCCATCTCTGCGGAAAGCTCCTCAAAGTTATCCGGCTTGGTCATGATGGATACCAACCAGCCAACGAAGAAGGACAGCGGAATGGAGACCAAACCCGGCGAGGAGAGCGGGAAGATGGCCCAGTCCGCGCCTGGGAACATGGAGGTCTCAGAACCGGAGACTGCCGGGGAGAAGAAGATGAGCACCAGGCAGGACACCACGCCGGTGTACATGGAGGCCACCGCGCCCGCGGTGTTGAACCGGCGCCAGTACAGGGAGTACAGGATGGTCGGCAGGTTGGCGGAGGCCGCCACCGCAAACGCGAGGGAGACCAGGAAGGCCACGTTCTGGGTCATGGCCAGGATGCCCAAGATGATGGAGACGATGCCAAGGACCACCACAGTGGCCTGGGAGACGCGGACCTGCTCAGCCTCGGTGGACTCGCCGTTGCGGATAACCGCGTGGTAGATATCGTGCGCAATGGATGCAGAGGCGGTAATGGCCAGGCCAGCCACCACGGCGAGCACGGTAGCGAAGGCCACGGCGGAAATAATCGCCATGAAGATGGAGCCGCCGATCTCGAGCGCGAGTAGTGGCGCTGCGGCATTGGCGCCGCCCGGGGCGTCGAGAATGCGGTCCGGACCCACCAGTGCTGCCGCACCGTAGCCCAGGACCAGGGTCATAAGGTAGAAGGCACCGATAATAACGATCGCCCAGGTAACGGAGCGGCGCGCCTCGGTAGCGGTGGGCACGGTATAAAAGCGCATCAGCACGTGCGGCAGGCCGCCCACGCCGAGCACCAGGGAAATGCCCAAGGAAATAAAGTCCAGCTTGGTGGCGGTGGTGGCGCCGTACTTCAGGCCCGGAGCCATGATGTCCTTGGCCTCGTAGCCCTTCTCTTTAATCTGCTCGGAAGCGGCATGCATGTCGATGGCGTTATTAAACAGGGTGCTAAAGCCGCCGCGCAGGGCAATGAAGACCAAGAAACACATGATGACCACGCCGGCTACCAGGAGCACGGCCTTGATCATCTGCACGTAGGTGGTGCCTTTCATGCCGCCGACCAGGACGTAGACAATCATGAGCACGCCCACGATGCCCACGACGAGGGCCTGCCACTTGAACTCATGGATATCCAGCAGTACCGCAACCAAGGAGCCGGCGCCGGCCATCTGCGCGATGAGGTAGAAGAGCGTAACAAAGAGGGTGGCGATAGACGCCGCCACGCGCACGGGCTTTTGCTTCAGGCGGAAGGACAGGACGTCCGCCATGGTAAAGCGGCCGACGTTACGCATGGGCTCGGCAACGAGCATGAGTGCTACCAGCCAAGCAACGAAGAAGCCTACCGAGTACAAGAAGCCGTCGTAGCCGTTGAGTGCCACCGCGCCAACGATACCCAGGAACGATGCAGCGGAGAGGTAGTCACCGGAGATGGCCAGGCCGTTCTGGCGTCCGGAGAAGGTGCCGCCGCCGGTGTAGAAGTCCGAGGCCTTCTTCGTGGTCTTTCCGGCGCGCAGCACCACCGCCATGGTGATGAAAAGGAAGATGCCGAAAATAGAGATATTCAAGATGGGATTGCCGGCGGAAGATTCTGCGGCGAGGGTGGTGGTAGTCATTAGATGCCCTCCAGTTCTTCACGGATGGCGGCCGACTTCGGCTCGATATTCTTATTGGCGTACTTCACGTAAATCCACGTGATGATGAAGGTGGTAAGGAACTGGGCCAGGCCGAAGACTAGGCCGATGTTCCATCCGCCGCCGAGCTCGGTTGCCATGAAGCCTGGGGCGAAAACGGCGGCAAGAACGTAGACCACGTACCACACGAAGAAGGCCACGGTCATAGGGAAGGTAAAACTCCGGTAGGTGCGGCGCAGCTCGCCGAATTTGGCGGAGTCGCGCATCGCGATGAACTCGCTACCGGTGGGTTCGCGGCGCGAGACAGGAGTTGCAGCTACGTCACTCATAGAGCATCGTCTCCTTGGGTGAGAGGAACTTAGGTCACACGAGATAGTGTGTTACTGCTCACTATCCACGCTGATTTGTAAGTTACAGAACATTTTCTGCAAGGTTGTAAACTCTGCCAAGAAAACCTTCCGCTCCCCCACCCTTTCAACCCCATAGGCTTCACTGAACTGGAATAACATCTTTAGCAAACTACCCCCGAGGGAAGAATTTTTTACCCCTTGTAAAGATTGTTAACAACCGCTTGGCAAAAGAAAAAGCCCCCGTGAGGGGGCTTAATCTGTGGTTGACGCTACTCTTCGCTGCCCGGGAATTCGCGCGGGTCATTGAACATACGGCCAAAGCCCTCCTGGCCCTCAAGGGCGTCGATGGCGGATACTTCCTCCGCCGTGAGCTCCAGCTCGGTGGCGGCCAAGTTTTCCTTCAGGCGCTCGGTGCGCGCGGACTTCGGGATGACGGAGATGCCCTTGGACATGAGGTACGACAGCACAACCTGACCCTCGGTCGCCTCGTGGTCAGCCGCAGCCTGCTCAATCACAGGGTTATTGAGCACAACGCCGCGCGCCAGCGGGGCCCATGCCTCGGTGACGATGTCATTGTCGTGATGGAAGGCGCGCAGGCTGGACTGGGTAAAGCCCGGGTGGATCTCCACCTGGTTGAGCACCGGGGAAACGCCGGTGGTGGAAATCAGGTCCTTGAGCACGTCCTCATAGAAATTGGCCACACCGATGGACGCAATCTGCCCCATACCCTGCAGGCGGGCGATAGCCTCAAAGGTCTCGTTGTACAGGCCACCCTGCGGCCACGGCCAGTGGATGAGATACAAGTCAAGGTAGTCCAGCTGCAGATCCTTCAGCGACTGCTGGAATGCCTCTTCCACCTTGTGCTCTCCCTGATGGGAGTGCCACACCTTGGAGGTAATAAAGAGCTCATCGCGGGTGACGTCGCCGGCATCCATTGCCTGCTTCAGGGCGGTGCCTACCGCCTCTTCATTCTTGTAGAGCGTGGCGGTATCGAAGTGGCGGTAGCCCAAATCGATAGCCTCGCGGATAACGCGGATGCATTCCTCGTCATATAGCTTGTACGTACCCAAGCCCAGCTGGGGCATTTCGCGGTCATCATTGAAAGTTACGGTTGGCACAGTCATGCCCTCCATTGTGCCGCAGTTTTTCTGACCGCGCCGAAAACGACGAAACCCCAGGGCGAACCCTGGGGCTGAGCGCTTTTAGTCGGCGCGGATGAGGTCAATAATAAAGACCAAGGTGCGGCCGGACAGCGGGTGCGCACCACCGGCGGGGCCGTAGGCCTTTTCCGGCGGGATGATGAGCTTGCGGCGACCGCCCACCTTCATTCCCGGAATACCCTCTTGCCAGCCGGCGATGAGACCGGTCAGCGGGAACTCAATGGACTGGCCACGGTCCCACGAGGAATCGAATTCTTGGTTGGTCTCGTATTCAGCGCCGACGTAGTGGACCTCCACTACGGCACCAGGCTGCGCCTCAGCACCGTCGCCGACGACGATGTCTTCTACAACAAGGTCGGTCGGCGCTGGGCCAGACTGGGCTTCAATAACAGGCTTATCCATGGGGATTATTCTCCTTGGGAAATCTAGTTTGTTCGTGCGGTCGCATTAAAAACCGAACCGAGCTGCACCTATTATAGGTGCTACCACCCGATTCGGCTTAATTCGACAGACCCGCGGGGCGCTTTAGCGCTCGTTGCGCGGGGTAACCTTACGCAGGGACTCGCCGGTGTAAATCTGGCGCGGACGGTTGATCTTGGTGTTGATCTCCAGCTGCTCGCGGTACTGTGCAATCCAGCCCGGCAGGCGGCCGATGGCGAAGAGGACGGTAAAGAAGTCCGTCGGGAAGCCCATGGCGCGGTAGATCAGGCCGGTGTAGAAGTCCACGTTCGGGTAGAGCTTGCGGGAGACGAAGTAATCGTCATTCAGCGCAATATCTTCCAGCTTCATGGCCAGATCCAGCATCGGGTCGCCGCCCAGGTGCTCGATGATCTCGTGGGCGGTGTCCTTGACGATGGCCGCGCGTGGGTCGTAGTTCTTGTACACGCGGTGGCCAAAGCCCATGAGGCGAACGCCCTTTTCCTTATTCTTCACGCGGTTCATGAAGTCGGTAGCGTCACCATCGTGGTTGTTCTGGATATCTTCCAGCATCTCCAGAACGGCCTGGTTTGCGCCGCCGTGCAGCGGACCGGACAGGGCGTTGATGCCGCCGGCGATGGAGACGAACATATTGGCCTGAGCGGAACCAATCATGCGCACGGTGGAGGTGGAGCAGTTCTGCTCGTGGTCAGCGTGGAGGATAAGCAGCTTATCCAGGGCCTTAGCTACAACCGGGTCCACCTCGTACTCCTCGGTGGGGTAGCCGAACATCATGCGCAGGAAGTTCTCGCGGGCGTTCAGGCTATTATCCGGGTACATATAAGGCTTACCCTGAGAAGCGCGGTAAGCATACGCAGCCAGCATTGGAACCTTGGCCAGAAGGCGGACGGTGGCCTTATCCAGCTGCTCCGGGTCCAGCGGGTTGAGCTGATCCTGGTAGTACGCGGAAAGGATGTTAAGGGAGGAAGCCAGCACGGCCATTGGGTGCGCGTTGCGCGGGAAGATATTGAACGCGGCCTTGAAGTCCTCATCCAACAGGGTGTGGTGGCGGATTTCGCGGTTAAAGTGACTGAGCTCTTCCTCGTTAGGCAGATGACCCTTGATCAGCAGGTAAGAAACCTCATTGAACGTGGCGTTTTCCGCCAGGTCCGCGATATCGTAGCCGCGGTGGCGCAGGATGCCCTCTTCACCGTTAATGAAGGTGATCTTGGACTCGGTGGAACCGGTGGAGGTATAACCAGGGTCGAAGGTAACGAGCCCGGTCTCGTTACGGAGCTTGGAAATGTCAAAGCCGGAGTCGCCCTCGGTGGACTGCTTGATGTCCATCTCGTACTCGCCGCCTGGGTACTGGAGTACTACCTTGTTGTCTTCAGAAGCCACGGAAGTTCCTTTCTCTATGTGAAGAGTCACTATTAAGCACTAACTTAAGGAAGCTAGCTTGATACCTCTTCACACTTTAGCAAACTTTGTGACGCCGCCAACAGGATTTGGCCGGCTAAAATAACTGCCGTTCGACCGGAACTGTTCTACACTGACTTACATGAGCACACCCGAACTTACGCTGCCTGCCGACCTCCTGCCTGCCGACGGCCGCTTTGGCTGCGGCCCCTCCAAGGTTCGCCCCGACCAGCTTGCGGCCATTGACCCCGCGGTCATGGGCACCTCCCACCGCCAGCCGGCGGTAAAGAACCTCGTAGGTTCGGTGCGAGAAGGCTTAAGCGCTCTCTTCTCCCTGCCAGAGGGCTACGAGATTGTCCTTTCCCTCGGCGGCGCCACCGCCTTCTGGGATGCTGCCGCCTTCGGGCTTATAGAGCGCCACTCCGCCCACCTCACCTTTGGCGAGTTTTCCACTAAATGTGCCAAGGCCGCCGCGGGTGCACCCTGGCTCGATGCCCCATCCATCGTGGAGTCCCCTGTGGGCACCGCACCCGACCCGCACGAACTTTCTGCGGAAGCGGACGTCGTCGCTTGGGCACACAATGAAACCTCCACCGGCGCGATGGCAGAAGTCACCCGCCCGCACCCCCGCAATGATCAGCAGCTGGTGGTCGTGGACGCCACCTCCGGCGCGGGTGGCCTACCCGTAAACATCTCCGATACGGACGTCTACTACTTCTCGCCGCAAAAGTGCTTTGCTTCCGACGGCGGCCTGTGGCTCGCCGCCATGTCCCCCGCCGCACTGGAGCGGATTGAGAAAATTAACGCCTCCGAGCGCTATATCCCCACCTTCCTCAACCTGCAGACGGCAGTAGATAGCTCCCGCAAGAACCAGACCTATAACACCCCGGCAATCGCCACCCTGCTCATGTTGGATAACCAGCTCCAGTGGATGAATGCCAACGGCGGCCTGGACGGCATGGTTGAGCGCACTACGGAATCCTCCACCACGCTGTATAGCTGGGCCGAATCCCGCCCGGAGACCACTCCCTTCGTCGCGGAGCCTGCGTCCCGCTCGCTCGTGGTGGGCACCATCGACTTCGCCGAGTCCGTCGACGCCGCGGCGCTCGCCGCCACCCTGCGCGCCAACGGCATTCTGGACGTGGAGCCGTACCGCAAGCTAGGCCGTAACCAATTGCGCATCGGCATGTTCCCGGCTATTGAGCCGGCCGATATCGCCAAACTGACCCAGTGCATCGATTACGTCTTGGATGCGAATTAACGCATCACCCCCAACATGCCCCGCCGCCTCGCAGGCCGCGGGGCTTTTTCGCGTTATAGTTGAATGCATCACAGATTTGTCCGCCGTCGATAGGCAAAAGGAGCGCCCTATTATGCGCGAGCTGTTCCCAGTTGACAGCGAGTCGACCGAAACCTCTTTGGTGCTGCGCACCGAAGACGGCGAAGAGTTTTTCCTCTCCATCACCGATGAGCTGCGCGAGGCCCTGCAGGGCGAGCCGGTAGAAACCCCGGAAGAGGAACCGGCGGCTCCGGCCATCAGCCTGGCCAAGCCCACCAAACCGGAACCGGTGGAAGAGACAAAGATTCGCCCGGCGGAGATCCAAAACCGCATTCGCGCCGGCGCCTCTGCGGCGGAGCTGGCGGAAGAAATGGGCGTGCCCGAATCTCGCATCGAGCCCTTCGCCTACCCGGTCATGCTGGAGCGCAACCGTATCGCGGAGATTGCCAAGCAGGCACACCCCGTCCGCGAGGACGGACCGGCCAAGCTCACCTTGTGGGAGGTTCTGGCCACCGCCTTTGCCGCCCGCGGGCACTCGCTCTCCGAGTCCACCTGGGACGCCTACCGCCACCAGGGCGAGGCCTGGATCGTGCGCGTGACGTGGAAGGCCGGCCTGTCCGAGAACGAGGCCGAGTGGTACTTCAAGCAGTCCATGTCCTCGCCCGCCACGGTGGAAGCGCGCAACTCGGTGGCCGCGGACCTAACGGACCCCGATTTCGTGCAGCCGGTGCGCTCGCTAACTTCGCTGGGCAGCGGCCGCTATGACGAAGCTATCGATGGCGACCAGCCCAGCAACGTCACCGACCTCACCGCGCCGACCACCCCTCCGGAAGAGCCGGAGGAAGAGGAGTTCCTGCAGAACCCCTCGCCAGAAGAAAAGCCCACCAAGCGCCGCCGCAAGGCCGTCACCCCGCATTGGGAGGACGTGCTGCTCGGCGTTCGCTCCAATACCAAGCGCCCTAGGGACTAATCGTGGACATCTCTCACGCTGTACTTACTCTCTGGTACATCTCTCAACCTAATGCGGAAGAGGTATTGAAGACCGAGCCCAAGGCGGATCGCGGTTTTGGGCGGAAATTCCTCGCCCAGCTGGACCCGACCTTCCCGGTCACGCCGATTGGCCAATTCCCGCTCAACCGCTCCGCACAGACGGATCCGAACGAGTACTACATCGGCGGCTACCCCGGCATCACCGTGGTGCAAACGGTCTGCGAGGGGGATTCTGTTCTCCTTTCCCAGCTGCCGGACACGCTCCTTAATGCGGTGCCGGCCCAGCGCGTCATTGCGCTGGCGAGCAATGAGAAAGAAGGCTACGCCGGCTTCGCCCTGTGGGAGGGCGGCGAGCTCAAGCGCTGCCTGTGCGCTACGCGCGAGCACCTCTACGAGGACACCGGTCTGCCCGAGCCTTTCGAGGCGCCCTACTGGGCAGGCGAAAAGTATGAGCCGCTCGGCGGTATCTCCCTGCCCTTCGAGCCGCAGGGTATCATGGAAGCGGCCCAGGAATACTGGCTCGGCATCGAGGTGGGTCACGATGGCCCAGACCTAGACGTTGTGGGCTACGCCGTCGATGGCCGCCCAGAGCCAAAGATCGACCCGCCGAAACCCAAGCGATCCGTGGGGGAACTAGCCGCACAGTCGGCCAATAAGCTGGGCCTGAACGACTATGACGACTACGAGGACCACAGCGCCGAGCCGGAATCCACCGGCGAGGAAATCATCTCCACCGCCAAGCACTTGGGCTCGCTCATCGGCAATTGGAGCGCTCAGACGTTTAAGTCGCTCAAGGAGCGCTGGCGCTCATAAAAGGAAATGGCGGCGGCAGTCGCCACATTAAGAGAATCGGTGCCAGGGGCCATCGGTATGCGTGCGCGTATATCGGTGGCCTTCATTGCATGTTCGGTAAGGCCGGGGCCCTCCGCGCCGACGAGCATCGCCACCTTATCCAGGCCGTGCATGGCCTCGGCCAAGTGCACCGCCTGGGGGTTGGGGGTGAGGGAAATGAGGGTAAAGGAGGCGTCGGCAAGCGCCTGCAAGGAACGCTGCCAGGTAGTAAACCCGCCTTCTAAATGGGCAAAGGGCAAGCGCAGCACGTGCCCCATGGACACGCGCACCGAGCGCCGGTAGAGCGGATCCGCGGCACCGGAGCCCAGCAGCACCGCATCCACGCCCATGCCGGCGGCATGGCGGAAGATGGCGCCGATATTTTCATGATCGCCCACGCCCTCGAGCACGGCGATGGTCTTGGCGGTCTCTAGAATCTCGCTTACCTCCGGCTCCGGGGCGCGGTCCGCGGCGGCGACCAGCCCGCGGTGCATATCGAAGCCGGCCACCTCCGCCAGGGTCTCGCGAGAGACCTCGTAGATGGGGCACTCGGGTTCGCCGTACTCGGAAATATAGGCCTCTACCTTCTTGGGAAAGCCCACGAGGCGGCGCATGGGGAACCGGGATTCGGCCAGCCGGGAGACCACCAGCGGGCCCTCTGCAATGACGAGACCCTCGCCGGACTTATCGGATTTGTTGAGGTTCCGAATATCGTCCAGGCGAGGGTCTGCGGGGTCAGTAATCAGCATGCCCTTAGGCTAGCCGATGGCATTGGAAATCGGATCCATGCCAAAGAAAATCACGAAGAGGCCAGCCAAGAGCCACATGATCCAGTGCACATCCTTGGCCTTGCCGGCGAAGGTGGACATGAGCGCGAAGGAGATGAAGCCCACGCCGATGCCGTTGGCAATGGAATAGGTAAACGGCATGGTCACAATGGTGAGGAAGGCGGGGATGGCGATCTCCATCTTGGTCCAGCGGATCTCGGTCAGCTGCGCGGCCATCATCACGCCCACGATGACGAGTACCGGAGAGGCGGCCTCGATGGGCACAATTTCATAGAGCGGGGTCAAGAACATCGCGGCGAGGAACAGCACGCCGGTCATGAGGTTGGCCAGGCCGGTGCGGGCGCCATCGGCAATGCCAGCGGAGGAATCCGCAAAGACGGTATTGGAAGAAGCAGAGCCCAGGCCACCGGCCACGGCGCCAAAGCCCTCGACGACGAGGGCCTTTTTCATATCGGGGAGGTTGCCGTCGGCGTCGACAAGCTTGCCCTGCTTGCCCAGGCCGGTCATAGTGCCCATCGCATCAAAGAAGTTGGTCAGCAGCAGGGTAAAAATCAGCAGCACCGTGGAGACCACGCCGATCTTGGTAAACGCGCCCACCAGGTTCACATCGCCCACGATGGACAGATCCGGAATGCCGCCGAGTGCCTCCGGCTTCACGGGCGCGGCCATGCCCCAGTCCTCGGAGCCGGTAAACGCCTGGATAATAAACGCGATGATGGTGGTAAGCACGATGGCGATAAAGAGCCCGCCCGGCACGTTCCGGATGACCATGAAGGAACAGATAATGAGGCCGATGACAAAGACCAGCGCCGGCCAGGTAGAAATTGAACCATTGATGCCCAGGCCCACCGGCACGGTGGTGTGCGCGGCGTCCGGCACGCGGGTGACAAAGCCACCATCCACGAGGCCAATCATGGCGATGAACATGCCGATGCCCACGCCCATCGCCGCCTTCATGGACTGCGGGATGGCGTCAAAGACAGCGGTGCGGAAGCCGGAGATGGCCAGCAGGACGATGATGATGCCCTCGATGACCACCAGGCCCATGGATTCTTGCCAGGTCAGCCCGCTGGTGGCGACCATGCTCACGCCCACGAAGGTATTCATACCCAAGCCTGCGGCCATGGCGAAGGGGTACTTGGCAATGGCGCCGAAGAGGATGGACATGACGCCGGCGACCAGCGCGGTGGCGGCGGCGACCTGTGGCACGCCCAGCGCGTAGCCCTCCGCATCCTCAGTGGTGCCGAGGATGAGCGGGTTCAACAGGATGATATAGGCCATGGCGAAGAACGAGACCGTTCCCGCGCGTAGCTCGGTTCCAATGGAGGAACCACGTTCAGAGATATGGAAGTAGCGATCGAGAGTGGCTTTCAACGCCTGCGCCTTTCACGTACAGCGAGTCTTACGCCATAAGTGTGCTGCCTTAATCCTCGATTTCAAAATCCTGGAAGATGGGCTTTTCATCATCGAAAGCCGCTTCCGGCGTCTTTTCTTCCCGCACGCGCGTCTGCGAATGCGCACCGCAGCCATAGCGCGAGTGCACCACCCGGCCGTCTGCCGAGTACTCATTGGCGCAGACGCCATAGTTGTCCAACAGCTGCACATAAAACGCGCAGGTGCGGCATTGCAGGCGCGCCTTGGCCGCCATGTCCGTGTTGGGGCCGAACTCGGTGCGCCAGCGCTTTTTGGCGTCTTCCAGGCCGGACTTGGAAAGTTTGTCACCGTCTAGCCGGGAATCATCCACGGCCGGTGGCATCAGGTCTCCGGGGCCAAGGTCGCCTGGTCGCACGCGGTCCTCATAGGGCACCCATTCCGGCGGCTGCAGGGCCTCCCCGCCCGGCACCAGCGCCACCTCATTGACGGTGACGTAGCGCGATCCCTCCGCGCAGGCGAGCACCGCCTGCCATTCCCAGCCGGGGTAGCCAGGCATTTCTGCTTCAAATCGGTGGGTAGCAACGTTTCGGCCCATCCCGGCGACGCCGATATGCTTGCCGACGCCCCCTTCCCCCACCTCATCCAACGCCTCGCGCGCGATGCGCACGGCGCGGGAATCGATCAACGGATTTGCTTTTCGCTTACTCACGCCCCTCATTATTCATTATGGAGCGCACGCGGTGGTACATATGGTGCATGTCGTTTCTTTCCCGCGCCGCCTGCATTCTCCTCCCCTGCACGCTCGTCGCCTGTTCCTCTACCCCAGCAGAACCCGAAGTAGAACACCTCTCCGTCGAGGTTCTCGGCACCGCTTCCCTGCCGCCCAATTCCTTTACGCAGGGCCTCGAAACCGATCCGGACGGCAACCTGCTCCTGGGCACCGGCCAATGGGGCGAATCCCGCCTGGAGCGCTTCTCCCCCGAATCCGGCGAAACCTTGGCCGAAACGCGCCTGGATAGCCGCTACTTTGGCGAGGGCATCACCCAAGCCGGCGATTCCATCTGGCAGCTGACTTGGAAGTCCGGCCAAGCCCTGAAATACGACCGAGACCTACGCCAGGTAGATACCGCCACCTACTCGGGCGAGGGCTGGGGCCTGTGCAATACCGGCGAGGAGCTCCTCATGTCCGATGGCTCCGCGACCCTGCGGCACATGGACCCAGAGACCTTCGCGGAGCGCTCCACTACCGACGTCACCCTGGAGGGAAAGCCCCTCGAAGACATCAATGAACTCGAGTGCGTGGGCGATGCCGTCTACGCCAATGTGTGGATGGATGACAACATCTACCGCATCGATCCCTCCACCGGCCGAGTAACCGCCGTCATCGCTACCGACGCGATTGATAAGTCCCGCTATACCGACCCCGATGATGTCCTCAACGGCATCGCACACATCACAGACGATGAGTTCTGGCTTACCGGCAAGCGGTGGGAAGAACTCTTCCACGTTCGAGTAAGGTAAAGGCCCATGGCAACCCGTAAGGAAGCAAGGAAAAAGTCGCTGCTGCAGATCTTGGCCCTCATCGTGGTCGTGGCGGTCATCGTCGCCGCCGTAGTGATCTTCCAAAACTGGTGGAACCAGCGCCCGGGTCCCGATCCCCGCGACATCAAGGTCACCGCCTCCGTGGGCGATAAGTCCATCGACGTCGCCCCGTACATTGCTTGCGAGCCCGGCTCCGAGTGCCCGGAAGGCGAGGTCCCGAACCTCACCGTGGGTGATGATGACACCCTCAAGCTGGATATCCCCGAAGAAATCTCCGACCACGAGTGGAAGATTCTTTCCATCTACGATGACCCCGCCGCCAACGATGAAACCGCGCACGGCGCGAACGAAACCACCGAGGTCTCGATCCCCGGCTCGGTAGACCCCATCAAGGCCTCTACCGGCAAGCTCCCCCGCCTCAAGGTGGTGGAGATTTCCTCCATGATGATCGGCACCGATGACAACGGTGACGAAACCCCTTTGGCCACCGTGTGGTCCCTGACCACGATGACCGATAAAGAACGAGAAGCCTCCGCGGAGGAATCCACGAAGGCTTCTAATTAGCTATCCAAATCCTTCGCGATTGCGCGGAGGATTTCTGCTACCTGGCGCCCAGTCTTGCGCTCCGGGTAGCGGCCGGAATTGAGCACCGGCTGAATCTGCGACTCCAGCAAGGTCATCACGTCAGAGACCATGCTGCCGAGTTCTTCCGGCTTGCGGGCCGGGGTGCGGCGACGCGGCTTATCCAATACTTTGACCCGCAGCGCCTGCGGACCGCGGCGCCCGGCCGCGAAATCGAAGTCGATGCGCTGGCCGGGGAACAGTTCCTCTACTCCCTTGGGCAGCACGTTGCGGCCAACATAGACGTCTTCATCGCCCGCGTTGCTGACGAAACCGAAACCTTTCTCGGCGTCATACCACTTCACTTTGCCAATAGGCATAGGTACCCACCTCTTCTCTAGGGGAAAATCTTTATTTTAGCCGCCTGGTCAAAACAACAGAAGTCGCGCACTCTGCCGCGACACACCCGCGTTACATGACATAGATCACATGGTGTCGCCCACCTGCGAAAATGCCCCCTCACCCACCACATTTGTCCCATTTCTTTCCCGTTTAGTGCCCATAACGTGACACTTTCGTTATAAACCGCTACGCTGTCCTCCAGACACTTAAGAGCCGTTAAGAAAGTTGCCCTCGCCCGCCCTTTCTTTTTGGTACATATTTTTTGCACTTAATGCGGGCACACAGAGAGGACTAACTACATGGGACGCCACTCCGCTAAGAACCGTATGGCCGCTAAGTTCACCGCCGGCACCGTCGCCTTCGGCGCTGCCGCTGCCATCATGGCACCGACCGCTTCCGCTGCTCCGGATTCCGACTGGGACCGTCTGGCACAGTGCGAGGCCGGCGGCAACTGGCACATCAACACTGGCAACGGCTACCAGGGCGGACTGCAGTTCAACCCGCAGACCTGGCAGGCCAATGGCGGCGGCCAGTTCGCTGCTACCGCTGACCAGGCTACCCGCGAGCAGCAGATTGTCGTCGCTGAGCGCGTGCTTGCTTCCCAGGGCTGGGGTGCATGGCCGGCTTGCTCCGCTTCCCTCGGCCTGAACTCCGCTCCGACCCAGCGCACCGCTCCGTCCGCTGCCCCTAAGGCTCCGGCCCAGGCACCGGCTCCGGTCAAGCAGGCTGCCGCTCAGAAGTCCGACGAGCTGGCTGTTGATGCTCTGTACAACACCATCAAGAACGCCGCTAACTCCTACGGCTTGGCACTGCCTGCACAGTTCACCGAGCTGTACAAGGCTAACCGCCACGACTTCAACAACTTCTACTCTGCCAACCGCAACATCATCGACCCGATTGCGCAGATGATTGAGAACATCACCCGCTAAGACATAGCGATAAAGGGCCCATTGCAATAGCAATGGGCCCTT
>NZ_ACVP01000021.1 GCF_000175635.1 Corynebacterium tuberculostearicum SK141
GTCTTAGTAGACGGATTGGAGCCGCTTCCGCCATTCTCATCCGGTAGACCCGGCTGATCCACCGGCATAACAGTTTGATCACGGGAATGGGGATTGTTGTTGGGATGTACAACGGTTATATATGCATCTGTAGGCTGCTTTGCAATCTCCACCGTCGAATCTTTTACAAGCTTCGGAACATCGACGGAACCTTCAATTTTATAGCCCGTAAGTTCCGTAAATTCTTCGTGCGATCCGGTAAAGTTCGGGAATTTGCTCTTATCACCCGTCGTGATTGCGCCGGCGGGCCAGCTCTTTGGGTTCGCCGACGAATCAAGAAACATCAGTAGGTAAACGTAATAGTTAGCAGCCGAACTGCTGTCCCCCCGATCAACTGCACTTTCCATCTTCCGCGCGAGATTAATTACAGCATCATGATAGGACTCGTCAAACTTGAGCTTCGTAGCGTTCTTTTTTTCATACTTTTCGAACGTTTGAAGTGGGGGCTTAGCATGTGGCTCAATGCACCACGCCCAGCCGACGTCATTTTTTTCATTTGGGCCTGTCCCGGTACCTCTCCCAACTGGTGCTCCGGCCCAAACTAGCAGACCCCAGTTATAATCCGCGGCGATATGACCTTCTTTCTCGCCTGTATCGTCCCGGCTTTTTTCTTCCTTTTTATCCTCGTTACCCAGTGTTGTGTTGGGCACAAAGTCGGTAGGCTCCGCCGCGCTGGCCTTATTCAATGGCACAGTAAGCAGGGCCGCGATCACCGCAATTGTTGCGAGAATTGCAGTTAAGAGCGTCCACCCCTTTCGAGGCATGCTTCTTGATATACTCATTTTTCCTCTTAGATTGGCAAAATATATCTTCCTGATCAGCAGTAAATCTCACTGTTGACAGCCAGTTTCCATGCTGAACGCACCGCACCTGATCACGGCCCTGAAGCCAAACTATCGATCAGTCTTTTAGTACAGCTTGTACATTATCACCATTTAAGTAGCTGTGCATAGGTCATTTTTCAGCATCGACACAGCTACAGGGCATGTTGTTGACATTTTCATAGACAACCTTCAAGAGGTTGTCATGCCGCCGTCGGTCAGTTGCAAAACCTTTTGAAACGGTTTCCATTTGTACATCGGGCGTCCCCAAAAGGCCGATATCCCGCCTGTCTTGATTCCGCAGGATTTGGCTCTTGTTAGAACGGCACGACTGCCTAATGCAGCTGTATATCCGGAGCGTGTCCGTTAATGCCGGAGGGAGGGCATCACGGGTCGTGGGCGGTAATGCCATTCCAGTCCCTCCTCGCTCTTGGTTTATAACTCCAACACTGCGGGCGTCACTTAGCCCAAATTTGTGGTGTTCAGTAAGGATCCTCCCCCCTGGATCTTCGCGCCGTAGGTGTTGCAGTTGTCGTGGATAAATGGAGGGCCTGCCAGGGTCCCCACCGATGCTTCTGTCATGTTCAGCAACTTGCTCGAGACTATCCATGCTCTTCCTACCCTAGAGCTGCACTCAGTCTGAGCCACCAGAAGCGTTAACGATGGAAGCATCACCCCGTTTCTAATGCCACAACGATCCTCGTCAGGGGTAACGGTTTAGGTTTCTTCCCTATTGTTTCGCATGTGCAACATCCCAGATTTTCCCAAGCTAATGACGTGCGCTGCGTTGTGTTCCTAGGTATCGGTATTTGCTTTCAGTTCTGAAAGGTTTTGGTTTGTAGCTTTAGAACTCTGAATAAGCTTCAGCAGGGTGCAGCAGCTTAGGGACTGCGAAGCTTGGAATCTTCGGCCATTTCATCTATTCAAACGTCGCGAATTTTTCGCTAACGACGCTGTACATCGGGGCATCAACGGACCATTGGCCACAGCAGTGGCATTTCAGGTACCGGGTGTCCGTCGGTAAAAGCGGCGGTGCGGTGCTCAGCAAGCTTTCCATTGTAAGCAGTACTGACGTACTGCTTCCCGCGATCCGAATGTTGAAAAGAACCTGCGGTTTTCTTGGTCTACATAATGGCTTGGTTGAGTTGCTGTGGTGGCCAAGGTAAAGAGCATATCGGATCCCTGATAGTGCCCAGCCGGCAATCTTGCGAGGATAACAGGCGGTGTATGCGATTCCTTTCCTCATCTGTAATATGTATTGTCCACTTCCCACAAGTCTCCTGCTCCCGATACTGTGAATTCATCATTGGCAAGGCCGAGTCATATCTCCGTTTCCTCTTTATTTACTGTGTGGTGCCAGGTGGACCGCCCTCTGCCTGCGACGACCAGACACCGGTCATACACAGCGGCATAACAGAATCTGTATGAGCCGATACCAATACTTTTCACTGGCTAAGGGGATGCCGTATTGGCCGCACACCATAAACACCGGAATCTGCGTGGTTGACCAGGCGACTATGTTCCAGAGGGTTTCCTCCTACCAAGAGCGCGGAAACTATGCCCGCAGGAAAGTATTTAAGTAATTTTTCCTTTGCGGCAGGCTTTCTGTGGCTAGTGCCAGGGTGCGGTCTAGGAGTTTTCCCGGTTTCGGTGCGGCTCCGTGGCATGTGGGCTGCCTTGAAGACGCGTCTACCTCGCCACGATCCCCCACCAGGCGGATACGGTTTCCTTGCATCCTGATCACGCTTGTTGGACATAGTCGCAATGGCCCCAAGATCTTAGGGAAAACTAGGGGCGCCTCACCCTCTACAATGACACCCATGGATGAACAGGGGCGGCAGGACTTGGAACGCTACGGCTCATGGGAGCGGATGACCGGTGGGCAGTGGTTCCTGCCGAGCATGCCGGAGGCTAAGGACGAACATCAGCGCACTTTTCGCTTGGTTAAACAGCTCAATGAGTTGCAGAATACGGACCAAGAGCGCGCCAAGGGCATCCTGCGCGAGGTACTGCCGGAAGAATCTGCGGTGCCGGGCCTGCACGTTCCGTTGAATTTGGAATATGGCTGCAATCTGGTGTGCGGCGAGCGCGTCTTCATTAATTTTGGCGCTACGATCCTGGCCCAGGCCACGGTGACGCTGGGTGATGGCGTGATGATAGGCCCCAATTGCTCGCTGATTACGGTGGGGCATCCGGTAAACGATCATGAGATGCGCGCCGGTGGGTGGGAGATAGCCAAGCCCATCACCATCGGTGACAACACCTGGTTCGGTGCCAATGTCACCGTGCTGCCGGGCATCACGATTGGAAAGAACTGCGTTATAGGTGCAGGCACGCTTATTACCACCGATATTCCGGATAATTCGCTGGTCCTGGGATCCCCCGGCCGCGTGGTGCGCAAGCTGGAAAATAACGAGGACGCCTGGGAGCGCCAGGATCTCAACGGTCCTGTCGAAGGTTTTGGAGCCGCCAAGTAAATGTTTGATCTCGCTCGCATCGGCGCGGGACTGCCCGTAGCCGAGACCATCGATTCGCTGCCTAGGACCGGAAACGTTGTCATCCAGGCCCCGCCCGGCACGGGTAAGACCACGCTCGTGCCGCCGGCGTTGGCCAATCATGCGGCAGGACGCGGAAAAGTTATTGTCACCGCCCCGCGGCGTGTGGCCGTGCGTGCGGCCGCACACCGCTTGAGCACGCTCAGCGGCACCCCGGACAAGGTCGGCTTTGCCATCCGGGGCGAGTCCCGCAAGGGCAGCGAGGTCGAGTTCGTCACGCCGGGCGTGCTGCTGCGCCGCTTGCTGAAGGATCCGGAGCTCGAGGGCGTTGCCGCCGTTGCCATTGATGAGGTCCACGAGCGCCAGCTCGATACGGATCTGATGCTGGGCATGTGCCTGGAACTAGCCGAGCTACGCGAGGACTTTCGCGTCATCGCCATGTCCGCGACCGTGGATGCGCAGCGCTTTTCCCAGCTCATGGATGCGCCCGTCCACGTGACCGAGGCGGTCACCCATCCGCTCGATATCCACTACGCCCCCATGCTGGGCAGGGCGGCGGGAACGAGGGAGTTTTACGGGGACGTCGCCAAGCAGGCAGCTCGCCAGCAGGAATCCACGCTGGTCTTTGTGCCCGGCGTGCGCGAAGTCAACCTCGTGTGCGATGCCTTAGCAGGCCATAATGTATTTCCCCTGCATGGCAAGCAAACCACCGCGGAGCAAGACGCCGCGCTGTATACCGAGGAACAGCGCATCGTCGTGGCTACCTCTATCGCGGAGTCCTCGCTTACCGTGCCGGGTGTGCGCGTGGTGGTCGATGCCGGGCTCTCCCGCGTTCCCCGGCGCGACGCCCAACGCGGCATGTCCGGGCTAGTGACGGTGTCAACCTCAAAATCGAGTGCCGATCAGCGCGCTGGTCGTGCCGGCCGTGAGGCGCCCGGCACCGTAATCCGCTGCTACTCGCAGGATGATTACCAGCACTTTTCCCCGCATACCACCCCGGAGATTCTGTCCGCGGATCTGACCCAGGCCGCGTTGTTTTTGGACTGTTGGGGCGCGGGCCCGGACTTCCCGTTGCTCGATCCGCCGCCGGCCCAGGCTCTTGCGGCCGCACAGGCGACGCTTCAGCGCATTGGTGCCACGCAGGAGCTCGCCCTCCTGCCCACCGATCCGCGCCTCGGCGCTTCTTTGCTCCGCCACGGCAGCCAGGCCGCGCCCACCATTGCCTCGCTTGTCGACGCCCCCTTAACCCCCAACCTCACCCGTCACCGCCCACCTCAAAAAGAGGTCAAGCGGCTCGCCCGCCTCGTCGACGATCTCGGCCCCGCCGATCCCGGCGAGGTCGTCGCCACCGCCTTTCCCGAGCAGGTGGCCAAGCGCGTGGGCGAGGATTACTTGCTGGCCAGCGGCACCCGCGCGCGCCTGCTCGATAACTCGGGCCTGGCCGGTGCCCCGTGGCTCGCCATCGCAGAGGTCTCCCTGTCCAACGCGGGCAATGCCATCATCCGCTCGGCCGCGCGCGTCGAGGAAACCGCAGCGCTGGAGACCATCGGCGTCACAGAGGAGACCCGCGCCTTCCTGCGCGATGGCCGTGTGCGCGGCGTCAAGGTCAAGGCCGCGGGCGCCATCACGCTCTCTGAAACCCCGGTCAAGGTCACCGGCCCCGCGGCCGAGGAGACCCTTGCCGCCGGCATCCGCGAGGAAGGTTTGGGGCTTTTCACCTTCAGCGAGAAAGCCCAAAGCTTAAAAGACCGCTTGCGCCACCTGCACGCCCACTATGGCGAGCCGTGGCCCGATGTCGATTCCGCGGATCCTACCGAGTGGCTCGGCCCCGAACTCCACCGCATCGCGGAGGGAACCCCCACCGCCAAGCTCGACATGTACCCCGCGCTGCAACGCCTCCTGCCATGGCCGGAAGCCACCCATCTGGACGATCTCGCCCCCGAGCGCCTCCCGGTGCCCTCCGGCCGCGATGCCGCCATCGACTGGTCCGGCGATCGCCCCGTGGTCCACATCAAGCTGCAGGAATGCTTCGGACTAGCCGAATCCCCCGAATACTGCGGCCACCGCGTGCAATTCCACCTACTCTCCCCCGCCGGCCGCCCGCTCGCGGTAACCGATGATCTCGCCAGCTTCTGGTCCGGCCCCTATGCCGGCGTGCGCGCCGATATGCGCGGCCGCTACCCCAAGCACCCCTGGCCCGAAGACCCGTGGAATGCCGTGGCTACCGCGCGCACCAAGAACCGGATGTAGTTATCCCCACTGCTGCCAGCCCAGGTAGCAGCTCATGACCACGACCAAGGTAAGTAGCGCGTAGCGGATGAATTTGGCACCGCCACCGAGTACGGTACGTGCACCGAGGAGTGCGCCGGCGATATTGGCTACGCCGAGCACGATGCCGAGCGTCCACCACACGTGCCCGCCAATAATGAACACGACGAGCGCACCGAAGTTGGTAGCTGTATTGACTACCTTGGCCATAGCTGCAGAAGTCAGGAAGTTCTGCGCAAAAATAGAGGTAAAGGCCATGATCAAAAACATTCCGGTACCCGGACCGAAGATGCCATCATAAAAGGAAATGATGCCGGAGAGCACCAAGACCACGACGGTCCGCCAACCACCACGGGTACCGGCCGAGTCGCTACTGCCAAAGTCTGGCTTAAAGGCAACGAAGATGCCCACGGCCACCATGAGCACGATAATGATGGGGCGCATGATGTCTTTATCGAGACTCGAGGCCACGCTGGCCCCCAACCCGGAGCAGACCAGCGCGATGAGGAGGAACCGCGCCATTTCTGCCTTGTCCAGCTTCACCTTGCGGGCGAGGGTTACGGCAGCGGATCCGGTGCCGGTCACCGCGGCGAGCTTGCTAGTGCCCAAAGCTGCGGCCGGAGCAAGGCCCGGCAGGACCGCCAGCAGCATCGGGATCAGGATCAATCCGCCACCGCCGATGACCGCATCGACCCACCCCGCGGCCGCGGTACCAAAGAAGAGAATTACCCACTGCACCAGATCAATTTCCATGCCCCCGATCATAAATCTTGAATGATGTAAGGTGATAACCCGCCTATCGCCCTCTCCGTAGTAGAGCAGAAAGAGGCACTATACTTTTGGCGCAGCAGAACTAGGAGGCTCGCATGGCCGCACAGCAGGAAGGCACCGGGCTTAGTGCCCATACCGTGGCACGGTGGGCCATTGTCGTTCCGGCATCGGTCGTACTGGGCTGGCTCTTTAACATGTGGCACGTACCTGCGGCCTGGATTTTGGCAGCGATCCTCTCCTCCGGTGCCATGGCGCTTTTTACTGGGGAAGATCTGCGCGTGAACCGGAGTTTTTATAGCCTATCGCGCGGCTTTATCGGCATGATGGCTGCCATTCCGCTGACCGTGGTGCCGGTGGGTCAATTGCTGGGCTTCCTGCCTGCCGCCCTGACGATCTCCTTTGTCACACTGATGGTGGGAGTTATCGGCGGCCAACTCTTACACCGCGCGCAGCCACAGGATGTCTCCTCCGAAACCGGGATTTTATCCATGCTGCCGGGCGGTGCGTCGCTGATGCCTGCGCTTGCCGACGAACTCGGTGCCGACTTCCGCTACGTCGCCCTCACCCAATACCTGCGACTCTTAGTAGTCTCGGTATCGCTACCGGCCGTGGTCGCTCTGTTGGATACGCCCGCCGGCGAGGGAGCGGATCTTTCGGTCGATGGCGAAACCACCTGGTGGATAATTGCCCTAGTGATCGCCATTGCCTTCATCGGCGAAAAGGTAGGCTCGTTCCTCCACCTCCCCGCCGCCGCGGTGCTCGGACCCTTGCTGCTGACGGTGCTGGTCTCTTTCGTGCTGCCGGAGGGCCACACGCTCGAGCCGCTCTATGCCTTTAAGGTGATGGCGTTTTTGTCCATCGGGTGGGTCTGTGGCGGCGGGCTTTCGCTGCCCGCACTCAAGGCCTTTGCCAAGCAATTGCCCGCGACAGTGCTTTTCATCGTGGCCATCATCGGCATCTGCGCGGCCACCGCCTGGCCGCTAACCAAGTGGCTGCATATCACCTACTTCGAGGCCTACCTGGCCACCAGCCCCGGCGCGCTGGAGACCGTTCTCGCGCTCTCAGCCGAGGGCGGAGCCGGGCCCGCGGTCATCGCAGTCCAGCTCACCCGACTCATCGCGGTCCTGGTCGTAGCGGGCTACCTGCCGCAGCTGTTGCGGCTGGCGAAGCGCCTGCTGCGCCGCTAGTTGTCCAAGACGGCCTCGCGCAGGACGGACATCGGCACGGAGCCCAGGGCGAGGGCCTCGGAGTGGAACTCGCGCGCGCTCATGCCCTGCTTCTCAGCCTCGGCGCGGGTTTCCTGCCACAGGCGCTGACCCAGTGCATAGGACGGCGCCTGGCCCGGCCAACCCAGGTAGCGGTTGACCTCAAAGTTGAGGTTGGCATCATCCATGGCGGTGTTTTCGCGCATGAAGGTCTTTACGTGCGCCTTGTCCCAAACGCCGGAGGTAGAGCAATCCGGCAGCTGCTTGCCCAGGTGCAATCCGATGTCCACGACCACGCGGGCGGCGCGCAGGCGCTGCGCATCCAACATGCCCATGCGGAAGCCCGGATCATCCATGTAGCCCAGCTCGGCCATGAGCTGCTCGGCGTAGAGCGCCCAGCCCTCGCCGTGGCCGGAGTTCCACGTCACGGCGCGGCGCCACAGGTTGAGATCTTCTTGCACCAGCGCGGATCCGAGCTGCAGGTGGTGTCCCGGCACACCCTCGTGGTGGACGGTGGTCAGCTCCTGCCAAGTATGGAAGGTGTCCTGGCCCTCCGGCACGGACCACCACATGCGGCCCGGGCGGGAGAAGTCATCGCTCGGCGGGGTATAGAAGATGCCGCCGGTGCCGGCCGGATCGATGCAGCACTCGATCTCTTCTACTTCCTCCGGAATATCGAATTCCTTGCCATTGAGCTCAGCGATGACGCCATCGGCGGTGGATTGCATCCACTCCACCAGCGCATCGGTGCCGCGCAGGGTATAGCGCTCCTCGTGGTTGAGCTTGCGCATCGCCGAGCGCACCGAACAATCGGAGCCGTAGAGCTCGTGGGCGATCTTTTCCTGCTCCGCGCGCAGGCTCCGCACCTGATCCAGGCCCCACTCATAGGCCTCATCGAGGTTAACGGCATCGCCCACAAAGAGCTTGGAAAAACGCTCGTAGCGCTCGCGGCCCACGGCGTCCTTATTAGGCGCCTGGGGCTGCAGGTCATTGGAGAGCCAATCGGAGAACTCACCAAAGGCCTCCTTGGCCTGCTGCACCTCGGCGGAGTCGGCGTCGAGGCCGAGGGACTCGAGCATCGAGTCGGCGTCGGCAAGCCGCTCGCACTGCACAATGACCTCGGAGATCTGGCGGTGCGGTGCCACCATGCCGTGGGAGGCCGCTTCCTCCAAGGAGCTGCGGTATCCGGCCAGGGAGGTCTTCACCTTGGACAGGCGGGAGCGAATGGCATCGCGGTCCTCGTCCGTGTCCTGCGGCATGAGCAGCAGGGTATCGCGGATGGTCTGGACCGGGGAGGCGATGTTATTCAGGCAGCGCACATCCTCGCTGTGGTGGTGCAGATCTAGTTCAAGGCAGAGGCGATCGCGCAGGACGGCCGCGGTGACATAGTCCACGTCATCAAAGTCATCCTCATCATCGGACTCATCGGTGGTGTCATCCAGGGCATCCAAGTCCGCCACCATTTCGCGGGTGCGGTCTGCGATGGCGGTGAAGTACTCGGGGGAGAAATCCTGCAATTCGCCCTCGTAGCCGTCAATGCCCCACGCGGTGGCATCGGTGGGGGCAAGCTCGGCTAGGTCGTGAACGAAGTTATCACACGAGGCGTCCAGTAGAGAGGGCTGGCGCTTAGCGGTCTGCTCAGAACTCATAACGAGGAAGTCTATCCCTAAGTATCGCCTATAGGCCACCCGGGCGGGCTGAAGTTGCGAACTTGTTAACTAATCGTTGTCCCACTTTGTTCCGGGGTAGCTCCAGCCGCTGAATTTATCTAGGATGTCCTGCGGTTTTTCCTCCATCACCAAGGCATCGACAAAACGCGGCAAGATGAAGCCGGACTCGGCCATGGCGGCGTACATGGCGTGGAACGGGCGCCAGAAGTCCTCCGTATTAACAAGGCCTACCGGGCCGCGGATGTGGCCCAGCTGCTGCAAGGTGAGCACCTCGGTGAGCTCTTCGAGGGTGCCGACGCCGCCGGGGAGGCAAATATAGGCATCAGCAAGCTGCTCCATCCGGGTCTTGCGCTCGGCCATGGAGCCGACCACCTCGAGGGCGGTCAGGCCGGGGTGGGAAATCTCCAGATCCACCAGTGACTGCGGCATCACACCGGTGACGGTGCCGCCAGCGGCCAGGCAGGCCTGCGCCACCTCGCGCATCAAGCCGATATTGCCGCCGCCATACACCAGGTTCAGGCCGCGTCGGGCCAGCTCCGCGCCCAATTCCTGTGCCGCCTGCGTATAGGCCGGCGAGTTTCCTGTTGCTGAACCACAATAAACCGCTACTGACTGCATGCTCTCCAGCATAGATATCTGCGCGCCCACCACCACCTTTAGACCATTCGGTACATGGTGAGTTTACAGGATTAGACAAAGCAGTCTGGAATATTTATACTTCTTTTTATGATCAAACCTGGCCCAGTGTTCACGCGCCCCCGCACACCGGCCGCAAAGTGCCTTCATTTGGTGCGCCTGAACCCGATCATCACCCGGAGCGAGCTGGTGGAAGCCACCGGACTTTCCCAGCCCACCATCACGCGCGCTACTACTTCCCTACTCAACGCGGGCCTCATCCAGGAACGCACCGACCTCACCCAGTCCCGCGGGCGCGGCCGGCCCACCGTGCCGCTCGAGGCGGCCGATAATGACTGGGCACTCGGCGGCATCTCCGTGGGCACCAAGCAGACCTATATCGGCCTCTATGACACCAAAGGCCGCACCTTGAGCGAGGAAGAACTAGCTACCCCGGTGGCCGCGCTCAGCGAGGATGACTTCCTCGAGCACATCATGGCCGGCATCAACCGCATGATGACCAACCTGAACCACCGCCTGGTCTCCCTCGGCGTGACCACCTCCGGCACGGTGGATGATAACGGCCTGGTCACCGCGGAAAACCTCAATTGGCACGGCGTGGACATTGCCGAGCGCCTGCGCTTCCAGTTCGGCGTACCCGTGGTGGTCTCCTCCGCCATCCCGGCCATCCTCGGCTCCGAGACCCAGGCGGCCGAGATTGGCACCAGTGAGCGCGTCCTGGTCCTCTTCGCGGACGATTCCATCGGCTCCGCCCTCTCCGTGGAAGACGAGGTCAGCCCCATTATTCCCGTGCCCCCGACGCACTCCGAGCTGCTAGGCTATGGCGCGTCCGAGCACCTGCTGGCCACCCAGCACATCCTGGAGGCGATACGCCACGAGGGCGTGGAGGCAGCCTCGCTTGCCGACGCCGCCCAGGCAGCCAACTCCCACCCCGCCGTCCGCGCCATTTTGGACGAGCGCGTCCGCCAGTTGGGCGCCATCACCGCGGAACTGGTCAAGGCCCACTCCCCGGCCACCGTGGTTATCGCCGGCGGCGCGTTTACCGACGACCCGAAAGCCCCCAAGCAATTCGCCGCCACCGTCCGCGCCTCCGCGGGCGATGAGTTGCAGCTGCGCATGATTCCGGGCCATAAGGAGATTGTCCGCGCGGTAGCCCGCACCGTGGCCACCGACCAGCTCCTGCGCCAACCGCTGGAGCTAGGCCGCTCACTCCAGCACGCTTAGGACCTCGCGTACCGAGTCGATGCCGCGGAAGAGGTGGGCGTTGAGCCCGCAGTAGTTCGCGCCCTCCACGTAGTCGATGCGGTCATCAAAAAAGTGCGTATCCTTCGGCTGCGCGGCGAGCGCATCCACGGCCACGCGATAGGCTTCTGGGTGCGGCTTGGCCACGCCAATATCGCAGCTAAACGTCACCGCCGCGCAGTCCTCCAGCCACGGCTGCTTTTTTCGCACTTGGCCCGCCAGCGTGGTGGGGATATTGGACAAGATGCCCACGCTATAGCCTTCCCCGATAAGCCCCTTGACCAGCGCCACCATGTCCGGGTCCGCCTCCAGTAGGCCGCTGTTTTCGCACGCTACCGCCTCCGCGACGGGTACCTTCCCCAACCCGGCGCGGGCTGCTACCTCATTCCAGTAGTGACTATCGCTAAAAATGCCGGCATCGTAGTCCGGCCGATAAAACCCGTAGGCCTCCCACATCGCCCCTGGATCTGGCGGCGCAAGGAGGCGCTCCAAGGCCGCGTGGCTTTCTGGGGTTGCCGGGCGCATGAGCACGCCGTACATATCAAAGAGGAGTTTGGGCATAACGGGGCCAGTTTATGCGCGTTTCGGCGCCTGGGTCAGCACGGCTACGATTCCCACACCCGCACCAGCGACAAAAAGAGGCAGCATCGCAGGCGCCTGCTCCATGGACAAGGCGAAGATGCCGCCGATGGCACCAATGAGCAGCATACCGCCGAGGCTATAGAGCGAGCGTGTGACTACCCCACGCTTGCCGGCGACGCCATAAACCAGCAGCGCGAGCCCGGCGAATGGGCCGAGCATCAGCGCCGCGGTGGTCAAAAATACCCCCAAGGCCACGTGCGTGGACATGATTGCCGCTCCTACGATGAGAAAGAGCGCCAGAACTAACAGGCTTATGGCGCACAAAGCCTTGCGTTGCGTTGACATAGAAACAATCCTCCCACCGCACCGCAGTGCCGTGGGAGGATTGCTCTAAATCTTGATGGGTTTGTTATTCACCCACGCGGGCTTAAGCGCCGCCTTCGGTGCGACCAGCCAGGCGCTCATCGATGCGCAGTAGGCCAGAACCATCATTGCCCACCAGCTTGATCTGGTCCAGAATCTCAGAAACGGTAGCCTCTTCTTCCACCTGCTCGCTCAGGAACCAGTCAACGAGCTGGCGGGATTCCAGATCCTGTGCGTCTAGCGCCGCGCGGGCGATGGTGCGGATCTCCTCGGAAACCTTCTGCTCGTGCTCGAGGGAAGCCTGGAAGGCATCCTGCGGGTTAGCCGCCTTCACGGAGCCGACCGGAATGTCATTGAGCTCTACGCGGTATCCGCGGGAGAGCAAGTGGTCTGCAATCTTCTCGGCGTGCTCGCGCTCTTCAGCGGCCTGGCCCATGAACCAATCGCGCATGCCTGGGAAGGAGAGATTATCCATCTCGAAGGCCAGCTGGGTGTAGACCATGGAAGCGCCATACTCGCTAATAACCTGGTCATTCAACAGGGTTTGCAGCTTCTCGTCCATCGTAAAAACCTTTCTGTGTGGGGGAAATCAATAAGTGCTAAGCACCACACTACCGGAGATTCTCCCGCGATCCAGCAAGGTCTACTTAAGTAAACTTGCACGTCATTATGCTTTTTTAGATTGGATAACCTAAGTTAGCCAAGACAAAGCTAGCCCCCAAGCGCGGGCAAAGTTCCCCTAAGAACTCGAGGTCATCGCGGATACTCTGCTTTTATCCCGACGCGAGTCCGCGGCCAGTTCGGCATCTACTACTTGAGCCTTCGCACCCTAGGCTAAAAATGTGATGTTAATCACCCAAGCGGCCGCTCAGGCGATTCAGGCGCTGCGCGCTCGCCCCTTCCAGGCCACGGAACTCTACTTCGATGCCACGCTCGGCGTATTTCTTCTGCACCGCATCCAGCGTCGCCACGGTGGAGGCGTCCCATACCTCGGCCTTGCTCATATCAATCACCACGCGCTGGGTATCCAGCGTGTAATCAAAGGCATAGACCAAATCATTGGAGGAGGCGAAGAAGAGCTGGCCGCGCACCGCATACTCGGCATCGCCTACGTGCTCCACCTCCACCAGGTGGGCCACGCGGCGGGCAAAGCCGATCGAGGCTGCCACCACGCCGAGCACCACGCCCACCGCCAAGTTATGCGTGGCCAGCGTTCCTACCACCGTCACCAGCATCACGAGCGTTTCTGATAGCGGCATGAGCTTCAGAGTGCGAGGGCTAACCGAATGCCAATCCACCGTCGTTGCGGCCACGATGATCATCACCGCCACCAAGGCGGCCATCGGAATGCGACCGACGGTCTCGCCAAGAAGAAGGCAGAGGATAAGGAGGAAGAAGCCCGCGAGGAACGTCGACAAGCGCGTGCGCGCCTGGGATGCCTTCACACCGATCATGGTCTGGCCAATCATGGCGCACACGCCCATACCGCCGATGGCCGCGGCAAGGATATTGCCCACGCCCTGACCAAAGGACTCGCGCGTTTTATCGGAGTGGGTATCCGTAATATCATCCACCAGCTTGGCCGTTAGCAGCGATTCCATCAGCCCCACCAAGGCCATGCCAAAGGCATAGGGCGCAATCAGCTGCAAGGTATCCAGGTTCCACGGAATATCCGGCACGAAAAGCCCCGGCAGCGAGGTAGGCAGCTCGCCCTGGTCCGCCACATCGGGCACCTTCCACCCGGCCGCCACCGCAATAATGCTGACCACCAGAATGGTAATCAGCGGGGCGGGAATCACCGTGGTCAGCCGCGGCAGCCCCAGCATGATGGCCAGGCCAATGGCCACCAGCAGATACACCATCCACGGCACATCAATAAGGTGCGGCAGCTGCGTAGTAAACATCATGATGCCCAGCGCATTGACGAATCCCGTCATCACCGAGCGCGGGATAAAGCGCATGAGCTTGGCGACGCCCACCGCGGCCAGCACCACCTGCATAATTCCCGCCAAGAGCACCGCAGCGACCACGTAGTCATGCCCATGTTCATGCGCGAGCGGTGAGACAACGAGCGCCACCGCGCCGGCCGCCGCGGAAATCATCGCCGGCCTGCCGCCAGTAAAGGCGATGGACATGGCCATGACCACGGAAGAAAACAATCCCACCCGCGGATCCAACCCTGCGAGGATGGAAAAGCTTAAGACCTCCGGGATCAAAGCAAGCGCCACCGCCAGGCCGCCAAAAACCTCCTTGCGCAGGCGCGCAGGCGAGGAAAATGCATAGCGGAAACTGGCGATGACGCTGGTAGGAGCAGGCTGTTCTTTAATCACGCCTGCACATCCTAGTAGACTTTAGGAGCCTTCCTTAAAGGAGCCGTCCGCAGTGATGACCGGCAGCACGGACCAGGCGAAGTTGATCCACTGATCGGTCTTCTTCCACGAAAAGTCCGGTTCAAAGATGGTCTTCGGCTTGGTATAAATGACGGCCGAGCGCACCTCGTCTGCGGTTTCCTTAAGCAGATTTACCACCAGATCCAGGGTCTTTCCGGAATCCGCGACGTCATCGACGACCAATACCTTCTTGCCCTTCAGCGAATCCGTGTCCAGTTGCGGGGACAAGATGATCGGCTCCTCCAGGGTCTGTCCGATATCGGTATAGAACTCCACATTGATAGCACCCATGGCCTTGACACCGATGGCATAACCAATAGCACCGGCTGGGATCAGGCCGCCGCGGGCGACGCCCACGATGAGGTCAGGGAACCAACCAGATTCCACAATCTGTTCCGACAGGTTACGGCTCGCCTCGCCGAAGACCTCCCAGGTGAGGTTTTCCCGGTCCGGGTGGATCCAATTTTCAGTCACGATTGTGTGGCTCCTTTTGCGTCATGGGATTTCTTTGTAGTTTAACGAGCATTGCCTGCCAAAGAAAAGGCACCTACCGGAATGGAACCTCGCCCAAAGTCCGGCGCAGCTTGCGGGTGCGCAGGCGCTCCGGATTCTCGGCTAGATGCTCCATGGCGCGCACCGCGCACATCACGTGGGCTTCCTTCGAATTGGAATAGAAAGCCTGCGCCTGCGCCGGCAACTTCGGCACCGCGTGCAGCGGCAGGTCAGAGACCGACAGCAGCGTGCCATAAGGAACGCGGTAGCGGTAGCCATTGGCCGCGAGCGTGCACGATTCCATATCCACGGCCACCGCGGTGGAGGTGCGCAGCCACTCCCACAGGTCCCGGTTGGTGCGCCACTCCCAGTTGCGGTCATCGGTGGAGAGCACCGTGCCGGTGCGCATGAGCGAGTTATCGTCGCCGTATACCGCCTTCACCGCGGACTCAAGCATGCGTTGTACCTCTGGAATCGCAGGGATGGGAGAGGTCGCCGCAACCTTCTGGTCCAAGATGTGGTCATTGCGCTGATAGGCATTGCCCAGAATCAGGTCACCGATGCGCATGCGGCCATCCATGCCAGCGCAGTGCCCAATCATGATCCATGCCTCTGGGCGTAGCACCGCCAAGCAATCCGTAATGGTCTTGGCATTCGAGGGGCCTACGCCGATATTGATCATCGTGATGCCATCGCCGCCGGCAGTAATCAGGTCAAAGCGCGGCATCTGGTACCGAGAGGTCAAGGTCAGACCGTCCACATCGAGGTCCACCGCATCGTTGGGATGGATGGTCTCCCCATTGGGTAAAACCAAGGCGGTGTAGCGCGAGTCTTCCTTGGTCAGCTCGCGCAGACCGAATTTCACGAACTCCGTGGTGTGCATCGCGTAGTTAGTAAACAGAATGTATTTCTGCACCGTATCGACCTCGATGCCGGTGTAATGCTCGATGCGCGCACAAGCAATGTCGAAACGCTGGGCGCCAAAGTGGAATAGCGGCTTTTCCGCTCCGTGGAAAGCGTCCCATTCGCCATCAATGATCGCATCGTTGACCTCATCCAACGTCGGCCGCGGAATGGGCCCGCGTTCCTGCGGGGCCGTGGCCGTGTCCTTGATGTACTCCGGCGGGATGCGCTGGTCCGATTGGCCAACGAAAATATCGCACGGATAGTTGCCCGCCAGGCGGGTCAACTGCTCGTGCAGGTAATCCCGAATTATGTGTGGCTTGGAAATTACCGCCGAGTACTTGCCTGCCTCGTTGACATAGCCAAATGGCTCGTTGCGGTCGATGGGTTGCCATTTGCGGATATCCACCGTGACCTTCGGATAAACCACGTAGCGATAGTCATCTAGATTTCCTGATTCCAGTGTCTTGCGGGCAAGCTCGCAGGAATTCTCATAGAGCTCAATCAGGCGGTTTACCGCCTCATCAACGGAGTGGACATGCTGCAGGTCGGTCATAGACGTGAGTGTAGCGGGGACTTAGCAGTGCGGCAGCGGTCTGCGCAGTTCTTTATTCTTTTCCGCGGTAGCTTCAGTGATACCAATACTGACATGATTTACTGCGAGAAAATCAAAGACCTAGGATCAGTCCTTTAAGCTGCTAAGAGTGTCAAAGCAAAGGCCTCAAAGGGAATGCGACGAAGAGCTCGACTATGTCAACTCGGGCATCGTCCCATCAATCCGAAGTATTCCTAATTCACATTGTCCCCAGTATGAGAGCGAGAAGAGGCACTAGCCCCAATACTGCAGACGATTCCTACTAGGACTGCACCTAATGCTCCTAACAGGATTCCCGTGGAGGAGGGCAACAGTAATCCACCCACTGCGGAGCCGACTGCCGAGCCAAGGTAGTTCGCAGATGCATTAGCAGCAACAGCAGTCGCCCCTTCATCAGGGTTTGCACTAAGCATCGAATGCTGCTGCGGTGCCATAGACGACCACCCCAAAAGCCCCCAAGCAAAAAGACACACCACTGCCACCACGTGGCTCGAAGGGAAGAGCAGCAGTAGAGCGAAATCAGTCACGAGTAATGCAATGATAATGACCGTTAGTTTGCGTGAACTATTAACCTTGTCGAGCACCCTCCCAATCCCAAAAGCACCCGCTGCCCCGCCGATACCCCAGACCCAAATACCAGCAATGGTGTCTACCTGCACACGATCAAGCACTACAGGAATATAGGTGTACAACCCCAGCGAACCCACTCCAACAAAGAAAGTAACTAAGATCGTCAGGAAATTATCCACTCGGCCGATGACTCGGAGTCGCTGCCCCAACGAGGAAGAGGGCACAGCTGGTACCACACTCGCTTTGCGCAACGCTAGACCCGCTAACGCCACTATTCCAATGGCCGAGACCAAACCGATGGTAGCCCTCCAGCCTAGCTGTTTAGCTACCCCCAATCCCACCGGTACGCCCACGACAGTTCCCACCGCTAAGCCAGCCAGCACCATTGACAGTGCGCGCCCGCGATACTTTGCTGGGACGGACATCCCCGCTACGGCTGAGGACAACGGCGAATAAATTCCCGCTGCCGCACCTGCGATTAAGCGCGACACGAGAAAAACGCTCACTGTAGGCGAGACTGCAGTCACGACATTCGCCAAAGAAAACACAGCAACAGCTCCAAGCAGACCACTCCGCGGATCTTTGCCTGCCCTACCCGAGAACAGCGGACCAGATATTGCGTACGCGCCGGTGAAGGCGGTAACACCCAAGCCGATCACACTGCCACTTGTACCCAAGTCGTTTGCAATCTGTGATAGCAGTCCAGCGATAACATATGCGTCCAATCCGAGCGCTACACTGCCCAAAACTAACGGCCACAGCTGTTTAAGCATTCGAAATCACCATATCGAGTAAACCAGGGAACCGTTCGTCTAGATCGCCTCTGCGCAAAGAGATAACACAAGTTCGTCCCTGGCTTCTTGTCCACGTCACACCGGCTTCACGCAGCTGCCGAGTGTGGTAGGTCAGGGTAGATCGAGGCAGGTCATCAGCGAGCGTCAAACTATCGTGCTCCTGACCGTCTGCCAGGCGCCTAACCATCTCTAACCGGATGGGATCACTTACCGCAGCCAGAACACGGACGAATTCAAGGTCCTCGGTGGCCGGATGCTCATACTTTCGTGGGCTCATCACAACTCCAATCGTGCAAGAATTCCTGAACGATTGACCACAGTAAGCTACCCGAGAGATTCGTGCAAGATTTCTTGCACGAATTCAGGTGCGCAGATAAAGCCCCACCCAGACAGCGATAAATGAACACCGGAGTCTTGAGGAGCTCTATTTTTAGATACCAAGCTTTCAACCCCAGACGTCTCTAATTCATAACCTTCAACGTTGGCACAATAAATCGAGCCAAGTTTATGAAAGTAGAGAGCCCTATTCCTTCTTCTAACGGTACGTACAACGTAGCTTGATTTAATAGACCCTTCTACCCAAAAATATGCTCGAAAGTTCTTTGGTCAGGAAAGCATGACAGACACCGTCACCTCTTCAGGGAAAAGCAACTAATCTGCAGCACCAGAAATGATTTAGAGAACGAACAATCGCTGGTGACCAGTTGAAATGTTTAGTTCTCACGCACTTGCAGTTGGTTAAATGCGCAGGGCACACCGAAGCCCTCGACGCATAAGCGTTATGGATACCAACTCGCACCCCTCCACTGCACAGAATTGCCACTGCAAGAGTAGTTCCCTGCAGAAAATGGCGTCAGCTACTCCTAGACCCCAGGGGAGGTAATGAAGCGGTATCCCAACCCGGGTTCAGTAAGCAGATATTGGGGATCAGAGGGATCGGTTTCCAGTTTGCGGCGCAATTGCGAGGTATAGATGCGCAGGTAGTGGCTTTGCCCTTCGAAACCCGGGCCCCAAATCTCTGCGAGGAGGTCTTCTTTGCGCACCAAACCGCCGTGGGCACGCAGCAGCGTCGTAAGCACGCCCCACTCAGTAGGGGTCAGGTGAAGGGGCTTTCCTGCCTTGGTGATGGAGTGTCGAGGGACGTCGATCAGCACATCGCCCGCCCGCACCATCGTGGCTTCCCGCTGAGCAGATGGATGCTGGGGACTGCCATGCCGCAAAGCCACGCGCACGCGGGCCAAGAGCTCTTCCATAGAAAAGGGTTTGGTCACATAATCATCAGCACCGCGATCTAGGGCCGAGGCACTAAATAGGGGATCGGACCGGGCCGTAAGAATCAGAACGGGAATTGCTGACCACCCTCGAATCCCATCGAGGACCTCCCGCCCATCCATATCCGGCAGACCCATATCCAAAATCACCACGTCGGGCTGATGCTGGGAGACCACCTGCAGACCCTCCGCCCCGGTGCTGGCTGAATACACCTCATACCCACGCGCTTTAAAATTAATGCTCAAGGTGGTGAGCAAACGCGGATCATCATCCACAATGACTATCGTGGCCTTTTTATCAGTCATGGCTTTTCTCCTCCCGCAGCGGGAAACTCAGGATAAAGGTCGCTCCTGGAGTGGCCTCTACGGTGATAGTACCGTCCATGGCCTCCACAAATCCGCGTACAACGGAGAGGCCTAAACCCACCCCGTTGTCATTGCTGGTATCGCCCAAGCGCTGAAAAGCTTGGAAAAGCTCCTCCTGCTTTTCTGGTGAAATTCCCGGCCCTTCATCGCTCACACTCAGCTCCACGCGCTCATCTGTAACCTGCGCATCAACGTTGACTGGTCCGCTCGGCGCATAACGCAAAGCGTTATCGAATAGGTTCGCCAGCACGCGTTCCAGCAAAACGCTATCCGCGCAACAGGTGCGGCCACGGAGTCCAGAACCAATATGAATGCGACCAAGTTGGTCCTTGCTATGTCCAAAGGCACAGGAAGCAATAGCCCGATTGGCTACCTCGTATAACTCCACAGTATCCCGGCGTGCAGTTACCGCTCCTGCACTCAAACGCGAGTGATCCAATAGGTTGGTCACGAGCAGCGTGAGTTGATCAATGCTAGCCGCGGTTTCCGCCAGCAGTATTTCTTGATCCTTTGGACTGAATTCGATTTCGGAATTCCGCAAAGAGGACACAGCCAGCTTGGCCGTTGCTAAGGGCGTGCGCAGATCGTGGCTCACGCTCGATAGCAGTGCACGACGCAATTCATCAGCGGCAGCAATGGCATCGGCACGTGCGGCTTCAGCCGAAAGCTTGTCGCGGCGCACTATGCCGGCTAAGTAACCTGCCACAACCGCCACCAAAGCACGGTCGCGGGCGGATAACGCTGGGCCCTCCATCACAATCTGGACCGTAGTGTCCTCGCTGGAGACCAACGTTTCTACCTCACGTTTATGAGTCTTAGCGGGGATATGCAGGTGTTTACTCTGCCGGGGCGAGGCCGCCGAAGCGTGCCAGGTAGACAGTACGTCCCCGGAGGCGTCAAGAAGCACGGCCTTATGGCAGCCGAAGGTCTCTCCTACCTTGCGAAGCACTGCGTCAATGGGAGATACGTCCGCACGGCGGTTGAGGGCTGCGCGGGAAAAGACCGTCAAGAGCTCAGCATCGCGCGTGGCAATGGCCGCATTATGGTGCTCTATTTTGGTGCGCCGCACTTGTAAACCCACGGCCAGGGCAATGGCTACCATGACCACGAGGATGACAGCGTTAGCTGGCTCAGCAATATCGAACGTGTACAGGGGCTCGGTAAAGAACCAATTGACCGCCAAGCCCGAGGCAAACGCAATAATTACCGCCGGCCACAGGCCAGCGAGCATGCTTACGAGAAGGATCAGCGCAAAGTAAAAAGCAGAACACGTGCCTGTTCCCAATGCCGAGCCGTCGATGCCTTGCAACAGTGCGGTCAAGGCGATGAAAGCGACAGCCGCGCCCACCCAAGACACCGCCCGGCGCGGGAGGGAATGCAATGGTCGCAGCAGTGGTGAAAGAGGCGAGGGTTTATCAGACGGAAGATTAACAATGTGACAATCGATCTTGCCTGAATCCCGCAACACGGCCTCAGCAACGGTGCCGCGCCAGTGCAGGCCTAAGCGACGCCGTGGTGAAACCCCCAGGACCAACTGGGTGGCGTTAACGCTGCGGGCAAAATTAAGCAGCGCTTCTGGCACCGAGTCACCGGTGACCTGATGCAAACGGGCACCCACGTCCTGAGCCAAGGATTGTAGTTTGGACAGTTGTTGAGCGGAACCTGCAACAGAAGATTCACCGGAAGAAAAGGAGTCCCCAAAAATTACGTGGACGACATGTAGCTCGGCTGAGGATTTGGATGCGATGCGGCGCCCGCGGCGAATGAGCAGTTCTGCGTGCGCGACGTTCTGAATGGCCACGACCACCCGCTCCCGCGCCTCCCAGGTATCGGTAATGTCCTGCTCAGAACGGTAAGATGCGAGAGCCTCATCAACCTGGTCCGCCAACCACAACAGGGCAAGCTCCCGCAGTGCAGTCAGATTGCCCACCCGAAAATAATTATTCAACGCTGGGGCAATGCGCGCTTCTTTATAGATTTGGCCATCACTCAAGCGGGTACGCAAGAGCTGCGGGGATACATCCACCAACTCGATCTCGTTCGCCGCACGCACCACCTCGTCTGGCACCGTCTCCTGCGGGGAAATACCGGTGATCTGCTTTATTACGTCATTGAGGCTTTCAAGGTGCTGGATGTTCAGGGTAGAAATCACATCGATTCCTGCGGCTAGGAGTTCCTCTACGTCTTCCCAGCGCTTAGCGTGTTCCTCACCGCGCGGATTGGAATGAGCAAATTCATCGACCAGAACGGTTTCCGGCTGGCGCGAAATGATGGCTGCAGTATCGAGTTCTCCGGTAGATAGCCCGGCGGCGTAGCGCCGCGGGATGGTCTCAAGGCCATCACACAGCGCCCGAGTGAATTCGCGCCCATGATCTTCCACGATGCCAATAACCACATCGCGGCCGGCCAGCACAAGGCCGTGCGCCTCGTTGAGCATTGCACAGGTCTTACCAGACCCAGGCGCCGCGCCGAGGTAGATCTTCAAAGCGCCACGCTTGGTGCGCGCCGGAACTTTCTTGTCGTTCATATGGCACTCATCTTATGAGCAGGACGGTGGAATGGGCAGTGCTCGGTTGAGAGTAGTGACGTTGACTGCGTCTTCGCCCAGGAACCCGAGGCTGGCATGCTCTGTATTGTCCTCGATGAGGCGTCGCACTTCTTCGGTGCTTATCCCCTGCTCTCGAGCGACACGTGGAGCCTGTAGTTCAGCGTACGCAGGGCTAATGCCAGAGTCGACACCAGAGCCGGAACCGGTTACCGCATCGGTAGGAACATCTTCTGGGGCGGCGCCTTCGCGCTTGGCGATGTCCCCGCGCCGCTCCTGCACGGCTTTTTCTAGCTCGGAGCTGCTAGCGCCGTAATTGCTCATGCCTTCGGAACGGGGAAAGAAGTACGGGCCTTCAGTCTGGCCATCTTGGAGCTGGGTCGAGCCAGCTAGGCACTCACCTTGGTAAATGAGGTTGCCCTCGGCCGAGTCCGGCTTGATGCGGGAGATTCCCCACACGGCAGCGGGATAGATCATTCCTAGTGCGACAACGCACAATAGTACGGCTACGAATCCAGCGGCGAGGTTACGAAAATAGACACGCATTTTTGGTCCTTCTTTTTCTATATACCTGGAAGCAGGTTGACTACCTGGTCAATCAGCCAGATGCCTAGGAATGGGGTGATAACGCCGCCCAGGCCCCAGATGCCCAGGTTACGGCGGAGCAGGGACGAAGCAGAGGCCGGCTTATAGGCCACGCCCTTGAGCGCCAATGGGATAAGAGCAACGATGATGAGCGCGTTGAATACGACTGCAGACACAATGGCGGATTGCGGCGAGTGCAGGTGCATCACGTTGAGGCGCTCAAGGTGCGGAAGCTGGGTAGAAAACAGGGCCGGCAAGATGGCGAAGTACTTCGCTAAGTCATTGGCCAAAGAGAAAGTGGTAAGCGCCCCACGGGTGATGAGCAACTGCTTGCCAATGCGCACGACATCGATAAGCTTGGTCGGATCAGAATCCAAGTCCACCATATTGGCGGCTTCCTTCGCTGCAGAGGTACCAGTATTCATGGCCACACCCACGTCCGCCTGCGCCAGCGCCGGCGCATCATTAGTACCGTCACCGGTCATAGCAACCATGCGGCCATGCGCCTGTTCCTCGCGGATCCTGGCCAGCTTATCTTCCGGGGTGGCCTCCGCGATGTAATCATCGACGCCTGCCTCTTTCGCAATGGCCGCTGCCGTCAATGGGTTATCGCCGGTCACCATGATGGTTTTGATGCCCATCTGGCGCAATTCGGCGAAGCGCTCCGCCATGCCCGGCTTGACGACGTCACTGAGCTGCACCACCGCAATAACCCTGCGGGTGCCATCGGATTCTTCCACAGCAACGGGCAGCGGGGTTCCACCACCTTCTGCAATCTGGGTCACGGACTCTTCAATTTCTTGTGGCCAGTCGCCACCCGCCTCGGTTACCCACTGGCGCACAGCATCACCGGCACCTTTGCGCAGCTTTCGGCCTCTGAGGTCAAGCCCGGACATGCGGGTAGAAGCGCTAAATGGAATGACCTCGGCGGTCTTTTCTTCCTCTCCTGCTGCGGTAGAAAGGTGGTAGTTTTCGGTCAACCACGACACAATGGAGCGGCCTTCCGGGGTCTCATCGGCAACCGAAGCAACGCGGGCTATCTCCGCAGCTTCCTGCTCATCGACACCGCGCGCAACGATAAGCCCGGTGGCCTGCCGGTTGCCATAGGTGATGGTGCCGGTTTTATCCATGAGTAGGGTCGCTACGTCGCCCGCCGCCTCTACCGCGCGTCCGGACGTAGCCAGAACATTGTGGTGTACTAGCCGGTTCATTCCCGCGATTCCCACCGCGGATAGCAGGGCAGCGATGGTGGTTGGGATGAGGCAGACCAACAGGGCCACCAGCGAGAGCGGGGAGAGCTCCGCGCCGGTAAACAACCCCATTGGGGCCAGTGCGGTAACCGCAATGAGGAAGAGGATAGTCAGGGTAGACAGGAGGATGCTCAGCGCTATCTCATTCGGGGTCTTGCGTCGCTCCGCCCCCTCCACCAAGGCAATCATCGTATCGACGAAGGTTGCTCCCGGCTCCGAGGTGATCTGTACCAAGATGGAATCAGACAGGACCACGGTTCCGCCGGTTACAGCACAGCGATCGCCACCGGCCTCGCGAACCACGGGAGCAGACTCGCCGGTAATGGCAGATTCATCGACGGTTGCCGCGCCTTCAATGACGTCGCCGTCACCCGGGATAGTTTCTCCGGCCTCCACGCGCACGATGGCGCCCTTGGTGAGCTCAGAAGCGGCAATGACCTCGATGCCGCCATCGGTGACTAGGTTCGCGGTGGCGTCATCGCGCACGGCGCGCAAGCTATCCGCTTGGGCTTTACCGCGGCCTTCGGCATATGCCTCAGCAAACGCGGCGAACGCAATGGTAAACCACAACCATACGGTTACCACCCAGCCATAAACGCTGGGGCTAAAGATGGACCACAGGGTAGTCAGCGCGGCGCCTACCCACACCACGAACATGACGGGGTTGCGGGCTTGGGCGAGTGGGGACATCTTGTGCGGCAACGACTTTAACGCTGCCGCAGCCAACCCACTGTTTTTGGTGGCAGGGCGCTGAGGAGTGCGTTGCTCAGTGGTCATAGTTGGTGTTGTCATGAGAGTGCCTCCGAAATGGGACCCAAGGTAAGAACGGGGAAGAAGGTAAGGGCGGCGACCAACACAATGACGCCGATGGTAAGCAGCGCGAAGGTCACGCCGGACGTCGGCAAGCTGCCGGCGGTAGTGGCCTGCCGGCGTTGACCGGCTAGGCTGCCCGCCAAGTACAGGGTGAAAACGATGGGTAGAAAGCGGCCCAACAGCATGGCGATACCGAGGGTGACTTGCCACCAGGGCTCGGTTACCGTCAGGCCCGCGAAGGCCGAGCCGTTATTATTCGACGCCGAGGTAAAGGCATAGAGCACCTCGGAGAGACCATGCGCGTTATCCGGGGTTCCCGGCGCGCCGAAGTTGGTCGCGGAAAGCTCCACCAGCTTGCGCTGAGCCACCGATGCCCCCACGCCTACCAGGACGAGGACCGGCATGGTGAGGATGTACAGGCTCACCGCGGAGATTTCCTTGCGGCCGACCTTATTGCCCATGAACTCCGGTGTGCGCCCAACGAGCAGGCCGCCGATAAAGACGGCGAGGATTGCCACCATCAGCAGACCGTAGAGGCCAGTGCCCACGCCGCCCGGTGCAATTTCGCCCAGGAGCATATTGAGGATCAACAAGCCGCCACCCAATGGTGAATAGCTATCGTGCATCGAATCGACCGCACCGGTAGAAGTGCCCGTGGTAGACACCGCAAAGAGTGCGGAAGCGTCAATACCTAGGCGCTGTTCGATGCCCTCCAAGTTGCCGCCCGCGGCTTGGGCTGCCGCACCGGTGGTAGTGTGCTGCGCCCATACCACCAAAGCAACCATTACGGTCCAAATGCCGCCGATGACGCCAAGCAGGGTCCATGCATGCTTTTGGGATTTCAGCATTACTCCGTAGGCACGGATAAAGCAGAAAGAGATAACCAGCAAAGAAAAGATTTCTACCAGGTTGGTAAAACCAGTGGGGTTCTCAAAAGGGTGCGCCGAGTTGGCACCGAAGATGCCACCACCATTGGTTCCCAGCAATTTAATTGCTTCCTGGCTAGCCACCGGAGCGCGCGGAATATCCACGCCCGCGGAGCTCACCAGGTTGGACCCGAAGGTTTGCATGGTTCCGCCCAAGATGAGGACGAAGGAAATCAATAGTGAAAGCGGCAAAAGAATGCGCACCAAACCGCGGGTGAGGTCAACCCAGAAATTTCCGATGAGGTGCTGTCCGCTCTCAGAGCCCAGCTTGTCACGGCTATATCCCAAGTGACCGATACCGCGAATGAGCGCAACCGCCACACACATGCCAACAGCCGCGGAGGCGAAGTTCTGGACGGTCAGGCCAAGCATCTGCGCACCATTGCTCAGGGTTTCTTCGCCCGAATAGGACTGCCAGTTGGTATTGGACACGAATGACGCCGCCGTATTGAACGCCATCCACGGTTCCACCGCTGCGGAGCGGGAATTGCCAAAGCTAGGCAAAACGGTTTGTAGGCGCTGCACCGCGTAAAGAACGAGTACGGATGCCAAGCTGAAACCAAGCAATGCACGGCTGTAATTCTTGCTGTTATGCCCGCGGTTGGGGTCAACGCGCAGGACCTTATACACCGCACGCTCTATCGCCCAGTCCTTGTCAGAGGTGTAGCTGCGTGCGATCCAGTTGCCCAAAGGAACATATGCCGCCGCGAGCAAGACGACGAGGGCGAGGAACTGCGGTAACACCGCCCCAATGCCGGCGATCATGCGAAACGCTCCGGATCAACTAAGGAAATGATGAGGTAGGTCACCAACGCCACAACAATGACGAGGCCAATGACCGCTGTAATGGTGTTCATGGTTATGCGTCACCGTCCAGAAGCTCGTTGAGGACGGAGGGACAGCCAACCGTCAGGATGGCTATCAGGATTGCCACGATGTCTAACATGTGGGAAACCCCCTTGTGCGAGTGAAACTTTCCTGTGCCTGACAGATATGCCTGCCAGGTGCCGGTACCAAGGCAGCACCTGCTACGCACAAACGTTAGGACCACACCCCGCTGCCCTAGGCAATCTTTGCGCTATCTTTACGCCTCTCGCTCGCAATTTTTATATCTTCTTTACACCCCTTTTGCGCCACCTTTTCTTCAGGCCAAGAACCGCCCTTTATCCACAACGAAGGCCCGCCGACAGCACATCGGCGGGCCTTCTCCCCATGACTAATCTCTCGGTACCCAAGGAGGGAGTGGAGCGCACCCTCCTGCAAGCACCGCCCGTGATTAGGCAAGCCTAAGTTTATAAACCTTTCGTAGGATGGTCAAGGGTTTGCCCATAAATTTCTTAACTCCTGACAAAAACACAGTTAACCTGCAATAACGAGTACAATCCGGAACCATGGCTGAGTTGAAATCCACTATTTCCGAGCAACTCCGCAAATTCTGGCGTGCCAATGAGAAGGAATTGACCGATTCCCCGCGTCGCGGCATCGCCTCCCCTGCCGAGGCCACGGCACTGCGCGAGGAGGTCGCGGCCGAGATTGCGGACCTCATCAAAGCCCAGAAGATCAAGACCAGCCCCGGCGATACCGCCCTCGACGCCGATGCCGCCGCTACCCTTCCCCTTGGTGCCCGCATTAAGCCGCGCGGCGTCTTTGAAGATGACTGGAGCGCGCGTCCCACCGCACAGCGCCCCTGGCCAGTCATCCTCATCCACGGCACCTGCGATACCAAAGGCGTATGGCAGCTCCTAGGCAATGAACTGCGCCAGGACGGCTGGGCCGTCTTCGCCCCCGATTATGGGCACCGCGCTACCCAGCCCCTCGCGGAATCCGCGAAGGAGCTTGGCGCCTATATTGATGTCGTGCGCGCAGTCACCGGCGCGGACAAGGTCATCCTCATCGGCCACTCGCAGGGCGGGCTCCTCGCCCGCTATTGGATGCGCATGATTGGCGGCGCCGAGCATGTCCTCCATCTGATGTGCATCAGCGCGCCAAACCACGGAACTACTTACGGAGGCATCGTCAGCCGCCTCATTCGCACGCCGCGCCAAGAGGCGGTTATGCGCTCCGTCATCGATGGTTGGTTTGGGCCGGCGGGTATGGACCAGATTGTCGGCAGCGAAGCCCTACGCGAGGCTAATCGCGATGGCGACCTGGAAGCAGGGGTGAGCTATACCTGCATTGCCACACGGTCTGATGCCGTCGTGGTCCCACCCGAAACCTGCTTCCTTGATCCCCGCGGCGTCGCAGAGGGCACCGTGCGAAATATTTATGTCCAAGACTTCGACCGCCGAGCAGTGGTCATGCACGAAGATATGCCCATGGATAAGCGCGTCCACGCCATCGTGCGCACCATCTTGGAATTAGTAGAGACTATCCCCCGCTAGTTATAGCCCCAGCTCATCCAGCACCGCGTCAAAGGCCGGTCCCACCTGGGTGCGCCACAGCGTATCCACTTTCTGATCACCCCGGCCGGGCCCGCCATTGATAACGGCCACGCGCTTGCCCTGCTTCTTTGCCTCCAACACAAAGCGGTACCCGCTCATAACCGCCAGCGAAGAGCCGGCCACCACGAGCGAACGCGCCTGGCCCAGCAGCGCAAAGGCAGCATCGCGGCGCTCGGCCGGCACGGGCTCGCCAAAGTAAACGACGTCCGGCTTCAACAAGGCAGAACCACAGCGCTCGCACCCTGCCATGCGGAAGGCTGCCACATCGGCCTCATCAAGCGTCACATCACCGTCCGGGTTCACCTGATCCGCCTCCACCACGAGGCGCTCCAGGTACCCCGGGTTCGCTGCAGCTAGGCGCGCATCAAAGTGCGGCCGCGCCTCCCGCTGCCCGCACATCAAGCACACCACGGTTTCCATATCGCCATGCAGCGCCACCAAGTTCGCGGTCCCCGCCTGTTTATGCAGGCCATCCACGTTTTGGGTGACCACACCATTGACCAGCCCGGCGCGCTCTAATTCCACGAGCGCATAGTGCGTGCGATTCGGCACCGCGGAATCCATGACCCGCCACCCCACAAAGCTGCGGGCCCAATACCTATGGCTCGCGGCCGGGTCGTAGCGAAATTCCTGATAGGTCATCGGCCGGTGCCTACTAAGGGAGCCGCGCGGGCCCCGATAATCCGGCACGCCCGACTCCGTAGACACACCTGCCCCGGTTAGCACCATCACTGGGCCCTCGCGCAGCTGCTTTACGACGTCCCCTAAAGCCTTCCCTTCCTCCGTATGCGGCGCCGATTCCTCTACCACTCGGGCGATCGAGCGCAGCGCGGACTGGTGAGCAAGGGAGACGGCTGGATCCATGCCCCCGATGCTAGCTTTCGGGCAAGTGCTCTACATATAGCCACTCCGAATCCAGCTCCCCGTGGCGCGAGCACGTGGTGTGCCAGCCATCGGGGCGCACCTGGGCCACCATGCGGCGGCCACAGATCTGGCAGTAGCGCGGCACGTCAAGGCCGGCTGCAGCCGCGGGGTGCAGCGTGAAGACCTCTTCGATCGGCTTGCCGGTATTCGGATGAAAAATCGGCTCATCTCCAGCCAGCACGGCGGCAGCCAATTCGGATGTTGGCTCGGATAAACCAGGCACTACAGGGCCTTAATCGGCAGGTCGATGCGGTGCAACATGTCCACATCCTTTTCAATCTGCTGGCCCAGGGTGGTCAGGTAGTTGCCGGCGATAATGGCGTTGATGCCGCCGAGGAGGCCGCGCTCAGTGCCGTCGTCGCCAAGCGAAAGCTCGCGGCCACCAGCAAAACGCAAGGTGGTAGACGGCATGGCCAGGCGGAACGCCGCCACGGCGCGCAGGCCCTCACCCAAGGGAACCAGCGGGCGATCCGCGAAGGGGGTGCCCGGGCGCGGATCAAGGAAGTTCATCGGTACCTCGCACGGATCAATCTCTGCCAGCTGCGCGGCGAACTCGGCGCGCTGCTCCAGGGACTCGCCCATGCCGATGATGCCGCCGCAGCAGACCTCCATGCCTACCTCGCGCACGTAGTCGAGGGTCTGCTTGCGCTCCTCCCAGGTGTGGGTGGTGACCACATTAGGGAAGAAGGAGCGGGAGGTCTCCAGGTTGTGGTTATAGCGCTGCGCGCCCATATCCTTCAGGCGCTGCGCCTGCTCGCGGGTCAGGGTGCCCAGCGAGCAAGAAATCTCGATATCGACGGCGTCATTAATTGCGGCAATCGCCTCGCCCACCTGGTCCAGCAAGCGATCGTCCGGGGACTTGACCGCAGCAACAATGCAGAACTCGGTGGCGCCGGACTTAGCGGTCTTCTGCGCCGCCTCCACCAGCTCCGGGATGTTCAGGCGCACGGCGCGCACCGGGGACTCAAAAAGACCGGACTGGGAACAGAAGTGGCAATCCTCTGGGCAGCCGCCGGTCTTAATGGAGATAATGCCTTCCACCGATACGTCCGGGCCACACCACTTCAGGCGGGTCTGGTGGGCAATATCGGCGATCTCCTCCAGCTGGGAATCCGGAACCTGCAATACCTGCAGTAGCTCTTCCTGGTTGAGGCCTTTGCCTTGCTCCAGGGCTTTCTCACGGGCGATGTCAACGATGCTCATGGTGGTAAACCCTACTTGAACGGCGTTCAACTTTTGGTTAAAACCACATATAAATCTGTACGGAACTACCCTCGGGGGCATGACGCTTTATGATGACACCCTCTCCCTCCTCCAAGAGCTTATCCGCAATGCCTGCGTTAATGACCTCACCCCGGATTCCGGCCATGAGGTGCGCAATGCGGATAGCCTGGAAAAATTCTTCGCGGGCGAAGACGTGCAGATTGAGCGCTTCGAGTCCCACCCGGGCCGCGTCTCCATCGTGGTGACCGTCCCCGGCGATCCGGACAAGGAACCGCTCACTCTCATGGGCCACACGGACGTCGTCCCCGTAGATGAGCCGAAGTGGACCAAGCCGCCTTTCGAGGCCCTCATCGAGGACGGCAAGCTCTACGGCCGCGGTTCCGTAGACATGCTCTTTATTACCGCCACCATGGCCGCCGTCACGCGCGAGGTCGCCCGCGCCGATAACACGGGTGGCACCCTCGCCTTCGTCGGCATGGCCGATGAAGAGGCCCGCGGCGGCCTCGGCGTGCGCTTTATGTCCGAGAACCACCCCGATGCCTTTTCCTGGAAGAACTGCCTGTCTGAAACCGGCGGCAGCCACCTGCCCGGCGCGGTGGGCTTCAACGTGGGAGAAAAGGGCGCCGGTCAGCGCCGCCTGCACGTGCATGGCGATGCCGGCCATGGCTCCACGCCTTATGGCAAGGACTTTGCCATCGTGAAGATCGGCGAGGTGGCCCGCCGCATCGCCACCGCTGAGCCGCCCACAGCCTCCAATGAGATCTGGGAGGGCTTCGTGCGCACCTTCAAGTTTGATCCCCAGACGGAGCAAGAGCTTATCGACGGCACGGGGGACTACTCCAAGTTCGGCAACCTCGACGCCTACGCCCACGCCTTTAGCCACACCACCATCGCCGAGACCGTCCTGCGCGCGGGCGGCGCCATCAACGTGCTGCCTTCGCACGCCTACCTGGAAATGGATGTGCGCCCCTTCCCCGGCCAGACCCAGGAGGATCTGGATGACTTCCTGCGCAGCGCGCTCGGGGACATGGCCGATGAGGTAGAAATCGAACACCTCATCACCGAAGATGCCACGCAATCCTCCACCGATACCGAGCTATGGCGGGCGATTGAGGCCACCTCCAAGGAATTCTTCCCCGACAAAGCCGTTGTCCCTGTTCACGCCACCGGCGGCTCGGACCTGCGCTTCGCCCGCCGCAAGGGTGGCAATGCCTATGGCTTTGCCATGCACGCCGAGGGCCGCGATATGGCCAGTGCCAATTCGCAGCTGCACAGCCACGACGAGCACCTCTACCTAGAAGACCTCGAACTCACCGTGCGCGCTTACCGCAGCCTGGTCAATCGCTTCCTAGGCCTGTCACAGGAGTAACATTTATGGCAAGATGTCTGGCATGAGCTTTGCACGTAAGTCCGCGCTGCTATCTGCAGCTACCGCCCTGACCGTAACCCTCGCTACCCCTGCCGCTGCCCATGCCGACGCCGTTGATGACCTCCTAGCCAAGATGCCTGCCGGCCAGATTTCCTGCTCCCAGGCACAGCAGTACTGGACCAACTCCGCTGACTACAACCAGAAGAAGTCCCAGGCCCTGGCCGTTGCCACCGTGCACCCACGCGGCAACGAAGTCCGCGGCGCCATCGGCCGCATGGATGAGGCCATTGCTCGCTGCGGCCTAAACGGCACCACTGGCCAGGGCAAGCCGGTCAACACTGGCGGCCAGCGCGGCAATGCCCCCGCGCCAAAGCCGGCTCCGGCTCCGGCACCGGCACCAGCCAAGAACGCCAAGGTCATCGAGCTGGGAACCATCCCGGGCCAGCCGACTGTCGACGTCCCCTTCTTGGGCCAGACCTTCCGCATCCCGGACGCGGCCAAGATTGCCCAGAACGCTGTATCCCAGTTCCAGCTGCCACAGATTCCGCAGATCCAGCAGCTACAGCAGCTGTCTTCCTTCTAAGACTCTCACTTGGCCGGACCGCTTAGCGGTCTAGCTGAAAATAGATCCCGGCATGCGCACTGCAGCCGGGATTAAATTTATGCCCGCAGTGGGGACACGCAGGCGCGGCGGAATAGGCGTGATAATTCATTTCGGTGCGGCAGGCGCCGCAGAGGACCGAGGGGGCGTCGACAAGCATGGGCCCAAACTCATGCTCAGTGAGCTCGGCGTGGCACAGCGCGCAGGCAAAATACTCGCGGCAGGTGGCGCACTTATTGGCCACCACATCCAGCGGCGAATGCCAATGCTTGCACCGGCCCTCCGTATCAATCGCGCCGTGAATCTTCATGGCCGTCAGCATACGCGCCATCCTGTTGCCACTGCTGTTTCTTTTCCTCTGATTTCTTGGCATTGCGCACGGCCTGAATGCCCACCACGATGGCAATGATGAGCGGTACCCACACCTTGCTGTAATCCATGAGGAATACGAGCCAGTCGGGCAGATCGATGTCGATGTTGAAGTCGAAATTCGGCACCGGCAGCTCTATCTGCGGAAACTCCGGTACGGGGAGCGCGATATCCGGCAGGTTAATCTCCGGCAGCTCCCAATCCGGAAGCAACCGGGACAAAATGCGGCTGATAATCGGGCCGAGCACGATCACGCCAATGGCCCAGCCGGACTTTCCCAGCCCGCCTAGAAGCGGATACAGCACCCGTTTGAAAGAACTTTCCTCCATGGCGTGGCGGCGCTTCTCCCCCACGGAGCCGGCCGGCGGATCGAGGGCGACAGCCTCCTCCCCATTGCGGTAGTACACATCCAGGAGCTCGCCAAAGGGTGATGCCTGAATGTCCAGATAAGGTTTGCTGCGCGGGGCGGAATTCTCCAGAAGGGTGAGGTCTTTTTCAATCTTCTTCTTGAGCGAATAGCGGCCCGCGCGGGGCCGATCGTGGCGGCTGCGTACCTGACCATTCACCACAATTTGCAGGCGCGGGCTGGGGTTCTTCCGCCAGAGTTGGACGCGCTCCGGCAGCGAAGCATCGCCCGGTACCGGGGTGAAATCCTTGGCCTTCTTCGGCCACTCGCCCATCTCCGCGAACTCGGCATCGTACCCGCGCTGCACCTCGATGGTGCCCACTTCTGGGTGCTCTAGGCGCCAGGTCTCCATTAGCTCTTCCCTGCCTTAGAGCCCACCACGGCACCCAGTCTGCTCGCAGCCCATGCCAGGAACACGAATACTGGGAGGTATATCCAGGTGCCCTCGTTGAAGTACAAGGACATGGCGGCAAAATAGGCTAACCCTGCCACGCTAAAGATGGTCCAGGAGGCGCGGAAAGTGGCGCCGTCGGCAAAAGCGATGACCACCGTCAGCACGGCCATGAGGATGAGCAGATCTACGCCGGAGACTAGGTGATAGACCGCGGGCGGAAGGCCAACAAAGACCACGGCCATGGCGATGGGTGCCCACCACTGCCACCACACGCGGGTGGGCTCGTCCTTTGCCTCTGCTTCTTCCGCTAGCTCCTCAAACACGCACCCAACCTATCACAGGGCTTAGGGAAACTTATGGGGAAGAAATCCTCCCTGCGACCGGCCTAATCCTCCCCGCGGAGGATACCGCGCTGAGCAGTGCGTACCTAGCGTTGAAGGCATGAAAAGCACACCACTCATCCTCGCGGCGGGCGTAGTATTTGGCGCCATCTACGGCACCAATGCGCTCCTGCCAGACATGTATGACAACCCCACTTCTGAAGTGCAGGCCGGAAAGGCCCGCGTCCCCGGATTATCCTGCACGGAAGAAGATGGCTCCACCAGCAGTGAACCACGCTGGGACTGTGACGGCACCCAAATCCGCGCTAAAGAAGTCGGCGTACAGGACAAAGACCAAGCCACCCGACGCTACCTCCGGGCAATGGGGGAAGGTACGGCCATACCGGAAGGAGACATCGACCGCGACGGGGATAAGCGCACGCTTAGCGATGGCGACCTCGTAGCCATCAGCATTGAGGGCGATGGCCTCACCACGTTCCTCTCCCTGCGCGGACCGCGCGCTGCAGAACTTGCCCAGGAGGTAGAAAAAGCATGAAGAATCTGTACTGGCTATCTATCGCTTTCGGCCTGGTAGTTTCCGGCTTTTTCTTTGTTGATCGCCGTTTTACCGAGGTGGGGCTCATCGGTGCGCTCATCTGCGTGGGCCTGACGCTCGGTCTGGGATTCTTGTGGTTTAGGCCGCGGCCGATGTGGCAGGGCATCCTATGGGGTGCGCTCGCCCAGCCGGTGGTGGTGAGCCTCAACGACCAGATGGTGGGGATTTCAAACAAGCTGGGGCTCGCCCACCTGGACGCGGCCTTATACTCGCCGCTTCCGGAAGAAACCATCAAGCTCCTCGGCGTCGTTATTATTATTGCAGCCTTTGGGAACGTGCGGCATCCCTACCAAGCTGCCGCGATCGGAATGGCGGTAGGCCTTGGTTTTGACGCCATGGAGAATATTCCATTCCTCCTGAGCGCGACCATCACTAACCTGGATGGCGATCTCTGGGGCGCCATTATTACCGGTACCGGGCGAATCCTCACTGGTGCCTTTAGCCATGCACTGTATACGGGGGTTGCGGCGTGGGGCGTCGGCAAGCTCTACGCGGGGGCACGCCACGGATACTGGCAGGTGGCCGGATTCTGGCTGGCCGGTATCGCCCTGCATACCCTGTTCAATGCCTCGCTGATCATTACGGGTGATTGGCCGGTGACCTTTTTCCTTACCGCTCTCATTACGTGGACACTGATTATCTGGGGCCTGCGTTTCATACGCAAGCAAGATAGGAAATATGCGGCACAAAAAAGCGAAACTACTCTACCCACCAAGGATCCAGAATATAGCTCTTGAGCTGTGTAAATACGAAGGAAGGGGCTCGTGTCCGAGGGGTGTTATAAGGTGTGAATCGTACACAAGTTCACACGATTATTTAGGTACGATGTGCCATGGAAGAACCCTACTTTTCCACGACCAACACCACCGACCCCACCACACGCTTAGCCTTTGAGATGCGAAAGGCGGAATACGAGTTCTGGGTGAACCAAGTCCCGAATCTCGATTCGGATTTCGAATTAGTTACCCAATCCCTCTACCGCACCACCGGTGTTAATGAAGGGCGGATCGGCCATATCCTCATGGCGCTGCACCGCTTGGAGGAGCTGCCCGAGCTCCAAGCGCTGCAGCACCGCCTCTACCACTTGGACCTCGACCGGATTATTGCCATCAATAAGTCCCTCAACCGCTTGGGCAATCCGACGCCGGAGGTAGTGGCGCGCATCGATGAGCAGCTCACCGCCTACCTCACCCCTACCCGGCCGAACCAGGCCATGCGCACGCAGGCACAGATCAAGCGCAAACTCAACGAGCTCATCAACCTCGCCGATGACACGCTGGCCGTCACCCAGGGCCCTACCCAGCCGCGCTACACCATGGAAAACTGGGGCGATAACACCTCGGCGGTGACTTTGAGTGCGGACCCGGCGGTTATCGCGAGCGTCGATAAGTGCATCCGGCAAACCGCGCTGGAGCTAGATTGCTCGCTTGCCGACGCCGCCGTTGCGCTCCTCACCGGCCGCACCCAAGCCCCCGAGATCATCCTCAACGCCTACAAGGCCACCGACGTGCCCAATTCCCCGGCGTTTATCGAATCCGTAGGTTGGCTCGACCCGGCGCGCTCCAATGCGCTGCCCTACACCAAAATCCGGGAGATGGACCCTAACCACGAGGTCAAGGGCTACGTCACTCCCGCCGCCATGGCCGCCTACTTGGAGGGCGTCGACGGGACCTGCCGCTACCCCGGCTGCAACCGCCCGGCATCTGCCTGCCAGAAGGATCACCGCATCAACCACGCGGACGGCGGGCCGACCACGCCGGCAAACCTCGCCTGCTTATGCCAGCACCACCACAACATAAAGACCGATGGCCGGGCCTTTTATGTCATGGATCCACATACGCGCGACATCATCTGGCTTTTTGAGGACGGCACCTGGACCACCACCGAGCCCTCCGGCCCGCTGGCGCCCAAGAACAAGAATTGGGTGCAGACATTTGCTCAAACCATGACTGCCCACCGCGCCCGAGCATATGAGGAGGCGCAAGAACTCATGCGCCAGCAGAAAACCACCCCTAGGGAGGAGGAATAAAACCAGCAGCTTCCCTACAGTGGCTGGTATGACGCAAAATTTATTCACACTTGACGAGCTCGTAATTACTCAGACCAAGTCCTTCCTCAACGATCAGTTCATGATCACCGATCTAGACGGCACCCCTGTGGGCACTATCCTGCAATCCACCAGTCTCAAAGACATGGTGTTTAAATCCTCCCGCAGCTTGGAGGTTGCCATCACGGATGCTGAAGGCAACCCGCTACAGACGGTCATGACGATTTCGGACCCGCCGAATTTTCTGCGGGATACCTATGAGGTGCACTTGCCGGGAATCGAAAAGCCCATGGCCGTCATTACCAAGCGTTTCTCCATGCTCAAGACAAAGTTGGACTTGACCATGGAGGGCTTTGCCGACGTCGAAATTCACGGCGACTTCTGGGATTGGAATCTTTCCATCACTTCAGAAGATCGCCTGCTTGCTGACGTCTCTAGCGAATGGACTGGCATGGGTAATTTCTTCATGGGCAAAAACACGTATCGCCTGCGCATCACGCCGGGCCTCAATGAGCAACATCACGCCGCCATCATCGGCGCCGTGATGAGCATGGATATGCTGCGCACTAAGCAGAAGAACAGCGACTAGAAGGTGTTGTTGCAAAGTTGGGCGGAGAGCAGCGAAGACTCAGTTTCGCATTCCCTGACGGCCGCTACGTGTGGGCATTGTTAGGCCGTCTCAAAGACCCGGTTGACGATCACCGCGTCCGGGGTCGGTTGCCCGTAGGCAAACATCACGCCTTGCCCTTTCCGCAATGAGTGCATCGCCTCCATCCCTTTCAACGTCCGATATGCAGATGTCCGGTTCTTAAACGCGCCTTTCGGCCCGAGGATCCGCTTCAGCCGACCATGGTCGCCTTCCAGGATGTTGTTGAGGTATTTCACCTGCCGGTGTTCCACTGTTGGCGGGCAGATTCCCTCTGACTTCAACTCGGCGATTGCCCTGGCTAGTGAGGGTGCTTTATCGGTGTTGATCACTCTGGGATACCCGGCTGACGCATTGGATCTGACGGCCTTGGCCAGGAAACGCTTCGCTGCGGCCACGTTCCGCTTCGGAGAGAGGTAAAAGTCCAGGGTCTGACCACCGGCGGTGATCGCCCGATAGAGGTAGCACCACCTGCCGCCGACCCGGATATAGGTCTCATCCACCCGCCAGGAACTGGCCTGCCAGTCAGGTACCTGCCGGTACCACCGTGTTTGCTCGTCCAGCTCAGGGGCGTATTTCTGGACCCAGCGGTAGATCGTGGTGTGATCGACCGGTACGCCGCGTTCGGTCATCATTTCTTCCAGATCGCGGTAGCTGAGCCCGTAGCGGCAGTACCACCTACCGCTCACAGAATGATGTCACGGGGGAAATGACGACCGGAGAAGACACCCATGGCTGTGACTATTTCACGTCGCCCTTCCTACTGCCCCAACTTTGCAACAGCACCTTTCAGGGTCATATGGGGGCAGTGGAGAGAAGTGGTGGATCAGTGGACGGCGGTGGATGCCGGAGTAGGCGTGGCGTGTTCCTCCTTCGACTCGGCCGGAGCCAGGTGAGCCGGATCCAGATCAATGCGGCGCAGCAGCTGGGCGTTCAGGGCCACCACGATGGTCGAGGCAGACATCAAGATCGCGCCCACGGCCGGAGACAGCACGAACCCGATCGAGGCGAGCACTCCGGCGGCCAGCGGCACAGCGAGGATGTTGTAGCCAGAGGCCCAGATCAGGTTCTGGATCATCTTGCGGTAGCTGGCCTGGGACAGCTCAATCATCGACAGCACTGCCCGCGGGTCATCACTGGCTAGGACCACCCCGGCAGATTCCATGGCCACATCCGTGCCGGCACCGATGGCGATACCGACGTCCGCGCGGGTCAGAGCGGGGGCGTCATTGACACCGTCACCGACCATGGCCACGCTCAAACCCCGGTCCTGCAGCTGCGTGACCTTGGTGTCTTTGTCCTGGGGCAGGACCTCGGCGAAGACCTCATCGATCCCCAGGTCCTGACCAACCGCCTGGGCCACCTGCTGCGCGTCGCCGGTGATCATCGCGACCTTCACCCCGCGGTCCTGCAGGGCTTTCACAGCGGCGCGGGATTCGGGGCGGATCTTGTCCTCGACGGCCACCGCACCGATGATCTGACCGTCGCGGACAATATGGAGCACACCGGCCCCACGCCCGGTCCAGGCGCTGATGGTGTCAGTGAGCTCGGCCGGGGTGGTGAGGTTGAACTCGCGCAGCATGTTCGGCCCGCCCACGAGGATCTCAGCGCCATCGACAGTGGCTCGGACCCCCCGCCCGGAGGCGGCGTTGAAACCAGTTGCAGGGATTTGCCGACGGGCGGCCTCGGGATGGGCGGCCGCGGCCGCCACGATGGCGCGGGCCACGGGGTGCTCGCTGTCGGCCTCCGCGGCGGCGGCCAGGGCCAGCAGCTCTCCCTCGGTGACGCCGACAGCTGCCGCGACACCGGTGACCGCGTGCGCACCCTCGGTCAGGGTGCCGGTTTTGTCGAAGAGCACCACGTCGATGGTGCGCATCCGCTCGAGCGCCATACGGTCCTTGATGAGCACCCCGGATTTCGCGGCCCGCTCGCTGGAGATCGCAATGACCAGCGGAATCGCCAGGCCCAGGGCATGCGGGCAGGCGATGACCAGCACCGTGACCGTGCGCACGACGGCATCGTCCGGGCTGCCGATAATGGTCCACACCACCGCGGTGATCAGAGCGGAGATCAGCGCGAACCAGAACAACAACGCCGCCGCCCGATCCGCCAGGGCCTGGGCCCGGGAGGAGGACTCCTGGGCGTCGGCAACCATGCGTTGGATCCCGGCCAAGGCTGTGTCACCGCCGGTAGCCTCCACCCGGATGCGGACGGTGTTGTCGGTGGCCACGGTACCAGCGACCACCTTGTCACCGGTGTCGCGGAAGACGGGACGGGATTCGCCGGTGATCATCGCCTCATCGAATTCGGCGGCTCCATCGAGGATGGTTCCGTCGGCCGGCACCCGGGCACCGGCCCTCACCAGCACGACGTCGTCGACGACCAGGTCGGAGATGGCCACGGTGCGGGTGGTCCCGTCGATGACTTTCTCGGCCTCATCCGGCAGCAGGGCAGCCAGCGCGTCAAGCGCGGAGGACGCGGCCCCGAGAGCGGACATCTCCAGCCAGTGGCCCAGCAGCATGATGGTCACCAGCAGGGCCAGCTCCCACCAGAAGTCCAGCTCAAAACCGCCCAGCCCCAGAGTGGTGACCCAGGAGGCGACAAACGCCACGGTGATGGCCATGGCGATCAGGAGCATCATCCCGGGTTGGCGGGATTTCAGTTCTCTCCATCCGCCCTTGAGGAAAGGCGTTCCGCCGTAGACGAAGATGATCGTGCCCAGCACCGGGGGGATCCAGGTGGATCCGGGGAATGCCGGGAGGTGGTAGCCGAGCAGGTTGGCGACCATGGGGCTGAAAATAACGACGGGAATGGACAGAATCAGCGACCACCAGAAGCGGTCCCGAAACATTGCGGTGCTGTGTCCGGCGTGTTCGCCGTGACCATGAACGTGGTGGTCTTCGTCCAGGGCGGAGTGTGGGTGATCGTGGGGCATCGCTTGGCCGTGGGTGTCGGCATCCGCGTGGTGTTCCTGGCCGGCATGATCCGGGTGGTGGGTGTGGTCTGTTTCCGGAGCGGGGTGATCACCATGGTGATCACCCGAATGGTGGGGAGTGCTCATGACGTTCCTTTCGCTCAACCCGGTCGGGGTCGAGATGATGGGTAAAACTGATCAGGATAAGACGGTGTAGCCGGCCTCCTCGATGGCCCGGCGAACCATCTCCGGAGGTACGACACCGGTGACCGTGACGGTGGAAACTTCACCAGCAGCGAGATCAATCTGGACGTCGTCGACCTGGGGGAGGGCCTGAAGGGCCTGGGTCACGCTTTTCGCGCAGTGCCCGCAGGTCAGGCCGGTGACCTGGTAGCTAGGGGAGGACCCTCCTGCTGACGAGTCGCTGGTGGCAGGGGTGGAGGCGGTGTCGGCACGTGAGGCAGGTCCGCAACAGCTGCAGCCGTGGGAGGCCATCGGCAAGAGGCGGGGCGGGGAGGTGATCATGGGAAAGCTCCTTCGGTTCGGTGGGGTGCGGCGATGCCGCTCTCTAGCGTATACCCCCAGGGGGTATATTTTCAGCATACCCCCTGGGGGTATATTTTCAAGGGGTAGAGGGCACGGCCCTCACGCGGGGCAGGGTGTGGTCACCGAGCAGCCTCCTCACTTTCGGGAGGGGACAGCGGGAGGCGGAGGGCAAACACCGCTCCGCGACCAGGTCCGGGGGAGGTGGCGGTGAGAGTGCCGCCGTGGGCCTCGATCAATGCCTTGGAGATGGTCAGACCGATACCGGCCCCGCCGTTGTCCCGGCTGCGGGCGGCATCCCCCCGGTAGAAGCGTTCGAAGATGTGTCCGAGCTGGTCAGGTGGGATGCCCTCGCCATCATCGGCGACGTGGATGAGCGCGGTGGACGCCCCCTGTCGGTGGACGCTGATTCGGACCTGCCCGCCGGCCGGGGTGTGCCGTAGCGCGTTCGACAGGAGATTGCTCATCACCTGGCCGAAGCGTTGCCGGTCCACGAGCACCCGGGCGGTGTCTGCAATGCTCTCGACCTGTAAATCGACGCCTTTGTCAGCATAAGCTTCCCCCGCGGCAACAGCGGCGGTATGGAGCAGATCCCCGAGCCCTTCCTCCGCCAGGTCCAAATCGATCCGGTGTTCCTGGGCCCGGGAGACATCGTCGATGTCTTCCATCAACCGGGTCAGGCGGGTGAGTTGGTCAGCCATGATCGTGTGGGTGGCATTATTCCAGTCCACGACCCCGTCCTGGAGACCATCGAGGTAGACCGTGAGCACCGATAAGGGGGTGCCCATTTCGTGGGCCAGATCAGAGAGCATCTGGCGGCGGACCTGTTCGGTGTGTTCCAGCCGGTCGGCCATGGTGTTGAAGGCATGCGCCAGGGTGGTGAACTCGGGGCCTGCTTTTCCGGCGGGCACGCGGATACGGGAGTTGCCGGCCGTCAGGCTGGTAGCGGCGTGGGTGAGATCCTGCAGGGGGGTGCGCAGACGACGCGATAACCACAGGCTGGCCAGCAGGGCGCTGATCAAGGCGGTGGGCAGGGCGACGGCCAGGGTGATCAGGTTGGCGCCCCGGTAGGCCTGCTCGGCATGGAACAGCTCCAGCGAGGGGTCCTCCCGGCCGGTCATCAACATATGATCATGGAACAGGGTCGGACCCACCATCGTGGCCACGGCCGCGGCCACCAGCAGGCTAATCACCACGACCAACACCTGGGCGGCCAGGAAGCGGAAGGTCAGGCCGGGTCCGTGATTCATGGCTGCCCCACCCGGTAGCCCACGCCACGCACGGTGTCGATAAACCCCCGGCCCCGGGTGTCGGTGCCGAGCTTGCGACGCAAGTTGCCGATGTGGACATCGACGATGCGTTCATCACCGACCCAGGTGGTGTCCCAGACCTCGGTGACCAGGTCGTGGCGGGTCAGCACCTGGCCGGGGCGCAGGGCCAGGGCAACCAGCAGCTCGAACTCCGTGCGGGTGAGCTCCACGGTCGTCTCCCCCACCCGCACCTCATGGGCGACGGGGTCAAGGATGAGGTCCCCAACGATCAAGGGGGTGGTCACCTGCGGTGGGGTGATGCTGGTGCGCGGGCGGCGCAACACCGCATGCACCCGGGTCACCAGTTCCCGGATGCTAAAAGGTTTGGTGATGTAGTCATCCGCCCCCAGGGTCAAACCGCTGATCTTGTCGTCCTCGCTGCCACGCGCAGTGAGCATGAGGATGTAGCAGTCCGAGAAGGTGCGGATCCGTCGGCACACCTCCAGGCCGTCGAGTTCGGGCAGCCCCAGATCCAGCACCACAACATCGGGGGAAAAGCGACGGGCCTCGTCCATGGCCTGGGTACCGGTGTGCGCCTGGCGGGTATCGAAGCCGGCCCGGATGAGGTAGGAAGCCACCATCTGAGCCAGGGGTTGTTCATCATCGACGACCAGCACCCGCCCCGGGGGCGTGGCGGTGGTCGGTGTGCGGTCAGCCATAGACCCCAGTATCGCTCCGGCCAGGGGGGAATACCACCCTCGCTCAGTACCCGGCGGGGAAATCTTCATCAAATCTTCAAACATCACCCTTCGACCGCCGTCACCACTGTGCCCCACCCCGGGCCGGCGGCATCGCCTCCCCTGGTCGGTTCAGCAGGCGCCACCAGGGATTTCACTGCCTGCACCGCATACCCAGGGCGGGTAGAAGGACATCGCCCACGGCTGTGGGGTGGTGTTCCGTTGGTGACCCAGCCCACCGAATTCACCCCCTTTTTCGCCCTGTTATAAGGCTGCGAGCAGGGTTTTTGAATTCCAGTCCGTCAGGCACCCGTGCTAGATAAAGGTATGGCATCGACCTTGAGGCGGTGTCTTCTTATGGCCTTACCACGATCCAAGGAGATTGACGTGAAACGAGCAGCGATCGCAGCCGCCACCCTTGCCCTTGCCCTCACGGGGTGTTCGGCCGCCGACCCGGAACCCACCACCGACAGGACGGTGTCCCAGGATACATTCCTGACTACCCATGGCCTGGCCGACATGGACGCGGTGGAGATCATTGATCACCTCGACCGGCAGAAGGTCACTGAGCGTCCCACGGACCTGATCGCCTCGGTGCGTGCCGATGAACTGCTGCTCTCGAGCGATGACCAGGAAGTTGCGCTCGATCTTCCCGACAATCAGACGTATGTCTCGATCGCACCCTATCTCACCTCCACCCACGACTGCTTCTACCACAGCCTCACGACCTGCCAGGGGGAACTCGACAATGAGGATATCCAGGTCACGATCACCGATGAGGCGACCGGTGAGGTGCTGGTGGACGAGACGACAACCACCTTCGACAACGGGTTTATTGGCTTCTGGCTTCCCGATGATGCCACCGGCCTGATTGAGGTCAGCTACCAGGGGCGTACCGGCACCACGGAGTTTTCCACCGCCGACGACGGTGCCACCTGTGTCACAGACCTGCGCCTGACGTGATGGCTCAGCAGGGTCCTCACCTGCGCCTGTCTCCCGTGTCACTGAATCCTGCACCAAGGAAGGTTAAATCATGATGAACGCGTTTTCCCGACGACAGTTTCTGCTCGGCGGGCTCGTCCTCGCCGGCACCGGGGCCGTGGCCGCCTGCACCAGCGACCCTGGACCCGCTGCCTCGGCACCAGGTTCCTCTCTTCGCCCCACTCCCACCCCCACTGCGCTCGGTGAGCCGACGGTGCGCCGGACACTGAACGCCCGGCCCCTCTCTCTGGATATCGGCGGCATCGAAGCCAAGACGTGGGGATACGTCTCTGACACCGGGGATGCGGCCATTGAGGCCACTGCCGGCGACGTCCTACAGGTCGATATCACCAATGAACTGCCTGAGAGCACCTCCATCCACTGGCATGGCATCGCACTCCACAACGCAGCCGACGGTGTGCCCGGCATGACCCAGGACCCCATTGAACCTGGCAAGTCTTTCTCCTATGTTTTTGAAGTCCCCCACGGTGGCACCTACTTCTACCATTCCCACTCCGGCCTGCAGCTTGATCGCGGCCTCCACGCCCCACTGATCATCCGTGACCCGCAAGACGCTGAGGACCAGGACGTCGAGTGGACCATCGTGCTCGACGACTGGGTCGATGGCATTCAGGGCACTCCCGACGATGAGCTCGACAAGCTCACCGGAATGGGTTCGGGCGACCATAACGGGAAGAAGGGGATGGGAGGCCACGGCCATATGATGCACGGCACCCCGGACCGGGTACTGGGCGGGGATGCCGGCGATGTGATGTATCCGCACTACCTCATCAACGGACGTATCCCCCGTGCTCACCGGACCTTCGAGGCTCGCCCGGGCGACAAGGCCCGCCTGCGGTTTATCAACTCCGGCGGTGACACCATCTTCAAGGTGGCCCTCGGTGGCCACCGCATGACCGTCACCCACACCGACGGCTTCCCTGTCCAGCCCAGGAAGACCGAATCGATCTACCTGTCGATGGGCGAGCGTGTCGACGTCGAGGTCATCCTCGACGACGGCATCTTCCCGCTCACGGCTTTGGCGGTGGGTAAGGACGACCGCGCCTTCGCCGTCATCCGCACCGCCGGCGGCCAGGCCCCCCGCCCCGATGTCGACTTCCCCGAGTTGTCGTCCACCGGACTGCTTCTGTCCTCCCTGAAGCCAGCAGACCGTGTACTCCTGCCCGAGGGCACACCAGACCGAGAAGTCAGCATCGACCTGGGCGGGCAGATGATGCCGTATGAATGGAGCATTCTCACCGACGGCCAATCCTCCTCCGCGACCGTGCAGGAGGGCCAGCGCCTGCGGATGGTCATGCGCAACAGGACCATGATGCCCCATCCCATGCACATCCACGGCCACACGTGGGCGCTGCCCGGCAGCGACGGGCTACGCAAGGACACCGTCCTTCTCCGCCACGGTGAAACCATGATCGCCGACCTGATCGCTGACAACCCCGGTGAGTGGGCATTTCACTGCCATAACGCCTATCACATGGAAACCGGGATGTTCAGCTCGCTTCGCTACGAGTAACCCCCACAGCAGGGGTGGAGTGCCGAGGTGGGCGGGGGTGTCCCCCGAGTAGCGGACACGGCGTTGGTGTCAGGGGTGAGCAATGTGTGCCAGGAGTCGACGGGATTGAAGTATGCGTCGGCACGCACGGCAGCAAGTTCAATGATGCGGTCGTAGCGCTTGTTAAAGCCGGTGGTTTCGGTATCAATGACCACAAAGACCGGCTCGTACGGCATGCGTGGGGTGTAGCGGTTGAGGAGGTTTTCTAAGAAGCCTATGGCCTCAAGCCAAGAGGCCCATACCGACATGCCCGCCTAAACGCTATCGAACACTGCAACCAACGTGGATTTCTGTGGATAACCACCTAGCCGTGTGCGGGTTGTCCACAAGGTTAGTGTGGTTGCCTTAGTGCTATGAGCACTTCGCAGGACTATCCGAACTCGACCCCAACCCCCGCTACTACGACCACTGGGGAGAGTCAGCGGCGGGGGCCGAGATTGCGGGATATTTCCCAGCAGGAATTAAATACTGC
>NZ_ACVP01000020.1 GCF_000175635.1 Corynebacterium tuberculostearicum SK141
AGTCGGGCGGCTTAGGAGCGAATGACGATGGTGCCGGTGGCGCGGTCGTGCATGCCGCGTCCATCCGCATCAACCATGGCCGCTGGGAACAGCACACCGGTAAGCACTGTGCGCAACGCCGCGCGCCATAGGCCCACGTGGGCACCGGGGACGTCGAGTCGCGCCACGCCCATACCCAACAGCAACATGCCGGGGGTGCGGGCAAAGAGCCAGCCACACACAATGCCCATGATGACCCACAGGGCGTAGCCCAAGAAGGCCACACCGCCCAATTCCGTGGTGAACATGTGGATCAGGTTGGCAATGAGCATGCACACGATCCAGTCAATGGCCACGGCGCCGGCGCGGCGGCCAACGGGGGCCAGTGACCCCGGCCCGGACTCCGGAAGGCCGAGCTTTTCGCCCGGCCAGCGGCCGGGACCTTCCATGTCATCGTATTCGCCCGGAATATTCGGCCCGTCGAGCCACGTACGCTTATCTGCCATGCTCACCAATCTAGCGGGCACAAAGTGAGATGTGAAACGAGGGGAATCGCGATGCCTCGGGCGCGAACCTAGTAGGCTATAGAGAGACAATTCACCGGTCAACAACGAGGAGACAAACGTGTCTTTCGAGACAGTGCAGGACATCGTCCAATTTATTAAGGACGAGGACGTAAAGTTCGTCGATATCCGCTTTACGGACGTCCCAGGCACCGAGCACCACTTTTCCATCCCAGCAGAAGAGTTCACCGTAGAAGATGCCGAAAGCGGCCTCGCTTTCGACGGCTCCTCTATCCGCGGATTCACCACCATCGATGAGTCCGACATGACCCTGCTGCCGGATCCAGCCACCGCACATATCGATCCGTTCCGCACGGCCAAGACCCTGAACATCAAGTTCTTCGTCCACGACCCATTTACCTTTGAGCCTTTCTCCCGCGACCCACGCAACATCGCGCGCAAGGCGGAAGAGTACCTGCAGTCCACCGGCATTGCCGATACCTGCAACTTTGGCGCTGAGGCCGAGTTCTACCTCTTTGACTCCGTGCGCTTTGGCACCGACGTACAGCACGGCTTCTACGAGGTGGATTCCGATGAGGGTTGGTGGAACCGCGATAGCGAAACCAACTTCGACGGCACCCCGAACACCGGCTACAAGACCCGTATGAAGGGCGGCTACTTCCCCACCGCGCCGTATGACAAGCACGGTGAGGTGCGCGACGCCATGGTAGAGAACCTGCAGAAGGTTGGCTTCGATGTCGAGCGCTTCCACCACGAGGTCGGTGCCGGCCAGAATGAGATCAACTACCGCTTCAACTCCATGTTGCACGCGGGCGATGACATCCAGACCTTCAAGTACGTGGTCAAGCAGACCGCGGCACAGTGGGGCAAGACCGCAACCTTCATGCCTAAGCCGCTGGCTGGCGATAATGGTTCCGGCATGCACGCCCACATGTCCCTGTGGAAGGACGGCAAGCCTCTCTTCCACGATGAGGCTGGCTACGCAGGCCTTTCCGATATCGCCCGCTACTACATCGGCGGTATCCTCCACCACGCCGGTGCAGTTCTTGCGTTCACCAACCCGACGCTGAACTCCTACCACCGCCTGGTGCCAGGCTTCGAGGCTCCGATCAACCTGGTGTACTCCCAGCGCAACCGCTCGGCCGCTATCCGTATCCCGATTACCGGTTCCAACCCGAAGGCCAAGCGCATCGAGTTCCGCGCACCGGACCCCTCCGGCAACCCGTACTTGGGCTTTGCCGCCATGATGATGGCCGGCATCGACGGCGTAAAGAACCGCATTGAGCCGCACGCTCCCGTTGATAAGGACCTCTACGAGCTGCCACCGGCAGAGGCCGAGTCCATCCCGCAGGCACCGACCTCCCTCGAGGCTTCCTTGAAGGCCCTGCAGGAGGACATGGACTTCCTCACCGAAGGCGATGTCTTCACCGAGGATCTCATCGAGACCTACATCAACTACAAGTACGAGAACGAGATCAACCCGGTTCGCCTGCGTCCTACCCCGCAGGAATTTGAGATGTACTACGACTGCTAGAGCTACGCTTGCCGACGCCCCCTCTCGCCACCGGCTTTCCGCCTTCCTAGGCTCCCTAATTGCTGAGTGCCGATTGGGGGCCTTGCAGATCTATGTGCACTTTGGCTTCAGAAGTTTTGCACCCAACATTGACAAGCGCCCTCGGTTCTTGGCGGTGCCCCACTCCTTGTTGTTTGACTATCGCAGCGTTTTCAGATGCATGGCACTTGAGCAAAACCTTGCGCAAATGATTACTAAGATTGCGCATTTTGCGCTATACTTTAGTCAACCGATACCCCCTCCAAGCTTCCCATAGGAACAGCTCAATATGAGAGGGGGGCTTTGCTATTCTGAAGCAATGAACCGCAGGAAGAAGTTCCTTAGCATTGAAGAGCAAGTCAGTTTAATTCAACGCCGTGGGTTAATCCTTCCTTCCGAAAAATCCGCTGAAAATTTCCTAGAGCGTCAAAATTATTACCGCTTTTCGGGCTACATGCGGTACTTCCAAGAAAACTTAGCCGGTGACGAAGCCAGATTCTTTCCTGGCACCCAGTGGGATGAAATAGTTAACATCTACCGGTTGGACATCGAACTTCGTTCTCTTCTTCTCCGCGGGCTCCAAGAAGCAGAGCTTGCGGCCAGGACGGCCTTTGCTCTCAGCGAAGGTGAAATCCATTCTCCTTATGAGAAGTATCTTCAGCCCACTGCTTACCGGCGCCCACCAAGTCCGGCCATGCGGCCCACACACGATCTAATTATCAGTGAGCTCAAGCGGTCTAAGGAACCATACCTCCATAAATACCAAAAGGACTCAGGGTCCGACACTGAAAGGTGGGTTTACGATGTTCCAATTTGGGTGGCCGTCGAGGCATTGTCCTTTGGTACGTTGTCGAAAGCGATAAGCTTCCGAAACGACCACAACCAGGTTTACGCAAAGACTTGTTCCATTCTTGGCGTAAAGAAACAATATTTGGCGCGCCAATTGCGCTCTTTTACATTCGTGAGAAATAAGTGCGCTCACTCAGCTCGGTTATGGAACGGTTTCGTTTTGGACCAACCTGCAGTTTCCAATGCTACGAAGCGGCGTGCTGTGAAAGTTTTAGGTCAAAATTACGGCGAGAACTCGCTACTAGCAGTAATTGTAGCCCTTGATAACTTTCTCTTCCTTACTCATTCGTGGGTTGGATTTTTGGATGAGTATATGAAGCTGGTCGAACGAAATCCGGATTTCCACCAAGGTATAGCGAATCCTCATCATTCATAGCCTCCTTGCTGTATGAACACGCAATGGTATTCCAGCCCTTTTCTTGCGACCCCAGACACACATTCACGTGGGTTTGACCCCCGCCCCTAAATGCACGCTTAGCGAGAGTTCTCACCAGCAAAAACGACAGCAAAATTCTGATAACCCGACCGAAAGAAATTAACATGTGGGTGTGACTAATAGATTCCGCCAACTCCCAGCCCCTGGCCCCGCGTGGGGAGGCAGCCTCATGGGCACCTCCATCGTCTCGCGCCTGCTCGTGGAAGAAGGCATGATGATCCTGGCCGGCATTTTTGCCACCATCGCGTGCGTCATCTTTGTCGTTCTCACCGCGGGCTTCTTGCGCTACCGCCACCCCAGCTTTGAGCGCACCACTATGGCGGAGTGGTCGATGTTTTTCATCGGAATCTTGGCGCTCGGTGCCGCGCTTTCGGGTCTGACGGATATCCCTACATTCCGTCTCGTGGGCTTTTGGATCGGTGGCCCGGTTACGGTTATTACGTGGGCTATCCAGCTCACGCGCTTTCATGGCGAGCCGAAGTTCACCTGGGGCCTGCCGCTGGTCGGCCCTATGATTTCGGCTTCCGTTTCCGGTTGGCTGGCTAATGATTACGGCCCGCTCTACCACGTGATGGGTACGGTATTTTTCTTCATGTCCCTGGTGACGGCGGTGCCCACCTTCGCCCGCGTGTACTGGGCGGCATGGCACGGCAAGGTGGATTTCACCGGCGCCAAATCAGCCACCGCATGGGTCCCGCTAGGCGTGGTGGGCCAGTCCACCACGGCAATGCAGATTCTCTTCCCCGGCACGGTGTCCATCTATTACGGCGTTACGGCCCTTATCATCGCCATTCCACTGTCCATCTACGCGATGTTTACCTTCTATCCCAATGTGGCTCGGTGGGTTCCGTACTCCCCGGCGTGGTGGTCTTGCACGTTCCCGCCGGGAACCGTGAGCATGGGCGGCCACCAGCTGGCATTAGTCAATGGCTCCGAGCTTATCGACGCCATTGCGCTCACCATCCCCGTCCTCCTCACCGCACACTGGATGCTGTGCTCCACCCGCTTCCTCAGCTGGGTGTGGGAAGGAAAGAAGGAAACCGGCCCTGAAGAGCCACTTATTAAGTCTGGGCCCAACAGGTAGCAAGGAGGCGCAGCCACTATGCGAGACGCCAGCTTCAAACGAGGAAAGCGCCGCAAAGGCCGCCGCACGCGTGAAGCGCGACCGCGGCGCGAGCACTGGAGCAGGGAATACGCAATCTATGCGGAAGATTCCTGGGGCATAGATGACTTGGGGCCCGAGGGCGGCGAGAATTCCGTGCGCGCCTATTCCGGCGGCCGCGCAGATGGCAATCGTCGCCGGCGCCGCTAATGCATAATAGCTCCCCTATCACCTTCATCGCCTGGGACCGCGCCAACCTGGCTGCGGTGAGAGACGTACTCGCCAGCCTGCAGCGAGACGGCATTTTCCTGCGCCGCGGCCACCTGCTCTTGGAAACGTCGTGGCTTGGCTCAGGCGCACGAGACTTCTACGCCACGGCCTGGCGCTGGGGCGCACACGACTGCCCGCTCTTTTATGACCTAGCCCGGCGCGGAAAGCTCTTAATTACTATCAGCGATACCGTGATTTCCTGCGGCAGCAAGGACGACATTGCCGATGCGCGCACTGGCATTGCACAACAGCTCATCGCCGCCCAGGATCCACAGCACTTGTGCGGGCTGCTTGCCGACGCCGCAGAAGTCTAGCCCTACAGTCCCGGTTGTTCGCTGCGCTTCATCCAGCCCATGCGCGGGGCAAAGCCGCGGGGATGTTTCATTTGGGCTACGGCGTCGGCAATCATGAGGCGGTGGCGGCGCGACACGCTATCGGGAAGCTTCGCCACGGAGAACCACCCCGCCTCGGTATTTTCTTCATCACTGATGACCGGCTCTGCGCCATCCGCTACTGATACGCGCAGCGCGGTTCCCATAAAGGTGCACTCATCGCCGTTGGGGTAGGTCACGGGGCCGGACTGCCCCACGCCCAATAGCGCTTCCACCTTGGCATCGAGACCGACTTCCTCTTTGACTTCTCGCAGCGCGGTGGTAGTAATTTCCTCGCCTGGCTCGCAGATTCCTTCCACCGGGGTCCACGTACCGTTATCGGAGCGCTTTACTAGCAGTACGGAGGGGACTTCCCACAGCGCGGCGTCTGCCGGAACATCGCGGATGATGATGGCGCTGCAGGCTGGCACAAAGATCTGAGCGTGGCCAATCTTTTCGCGCAGCTGAACAATAAAATCTGGAGTCGGCATGCCACCTAGCGTAGACCAGTGCGGCGCACTTAGGCCATGGGCCCCAAGACCTCTTTAGCTAGAAGCTGAATATCGGTGGCCAACGTGAAAGACAACTCCATGTCTGTCTGCGTGGTTTGGCAGGTGTGGCCTTCTTCGAGGCGTTGCGTCGTTCCGGAGACCACGCCCACGATGGTTTGTTTTCCTTCTACTTCGCCATACACCGGACCACCGGAGTCACCATTGGTACTGCATACGCGCGCCCTAGCGGCAATCGAATCCCGCTGGAGTCCCCCCGAGTTCAGCTGCGCCATCGCCGCACCATGGATAAGCGTGCCGCAGGTCTCATCAGTCACGCGGCCAAGCTTGCACACATGAAGCGGCAGGTGAGCCAAGGACGTGGCGACGCTATTGTCTACCGCTCCGGGGACGTAGTAGTCAGCGCTGCCGGTGATCTCGATAAAGGCCACATCGAGGTCGTGGGTGTCTTCGGAATAGAAATCAGAGTAGATGACCTCGCCGATAGGTTCGGCGGGGTAGCTAAAGTCGCCGTCGGCGGTTCCGGCCCAGACCTTATCGCCGGGCTTGCCGCAATGGGAAGCGGTAACGGCGATCGTGCGGGCGTCGGCAAGCGTAAATGACCACGCCGCGGTGCACGACTGGTAGTTGAAGTAGGCACCCGGCTGCGGTTCATCGCCGGAGAGATCCAAGGCGGTGCCCGGCGCGAGCGGCGCCGTGGCCGGGGAATAGGACTCATTGGGAATGAGGTTTTTAGAAGACAGGGCGGAGAAACTTGGCTCTTCCCCACCCCGCACCGGGCTGCAGGCCGCAAGGAACGCGGCCGTGCACGCTACAAAGACGCTAGTTGCTTTCTGCGTCCGCATCCCCGGCGTTGTCCTTATTATCTTCTTCCGCATCCATCTCCGCCTGGGCTTTGAGATCGCGGATGAACTTTTCCGGATCAAACTCGGTGTAATGTTCCGGGCCGGCAAAATTTTCTAGGGCCATGGTCTAAACCTCCGTTTTCTGAATCGACGTGGTGATGTAATCCTTGACCGCCGCGGCATCATTAGGCAAGTCCTTGACGCGCCGCTCAGTATCGAGGATGCCGGCAAAGCGCTCGGGCGGCTCAGGTGCGGAGCCGATGGCTTCCGTAATGGTCTCGGCAAACTTCACCGGCAGCGCGGTCTCCAGACACACAATTGGCGTCTCCACGCCCTCGCGCTGTGCGCCGCGGGCCACCTTGATGCCATCGGCCGTGTGCGGATCCGCCAGGTAATCAAAGCGCTCGTGCACGTCCTTGATGGTGGCTAGGCGATCGGCATGGCTGGAGGAACCGGACAGGAAACCATAGTCCTCGCGGGCAGCAGCAATCTTCTCGCGGTCGAGGCTAAAGCCGCCTTCTTTCACCTTGGTGCCGAACAGCTCCGCGGTTTCGGCTGCATCGCGGCCGAGCAAGTCAAACGCAAAGCGCTCAAAATTCGAGGCACGGGAGATATCCATGGACGGCGACGAGGTAGCCATGGTCTCTGCGGCTGGGCGCGGCCGATAGTTGCCGGTGCGGAAGAACTCATCCAGTACGTCGTTCTCATTGGTGGCCACGATGAGGCGATCAATGGGAAGGCCCATCTGGCGAGCGATGTGGCCGGCGCAGATATCGCCAAAGTTACCGGTGGGAACACTAAAGGAAACCTTCTGATCGGCGGTTTCGGTGACCTTGAGCCAGCAGGAGATGTAGTAGACCACCTGGGCCATCAGCCGTGCCCAGTTAATGGAATTGACCGCGCCGATGCGGTAGGCGGCCTTAAAATCAGCATCTCCCGATACCGCCTTGACCACATCCTGGCAATCATCGAAGACGCCATCGAGAGCGATGTTGAAGATATTCGGGTCATCCAGCCCAAACATCTGCGCCTGTTGGAAGGCCGTCATCCGGCCGGCTGGGGTGAGCATAAAGACGCGAATGCCATGGCGCCCGCGCATCGCATACTCTGCAGAGGACCCCGTATCGCCGGAAGTAGCGCCCAGAATATTGAGGGTCTCGCCGCGGCGGGCGAGCTCATATTCAAAGAGCTCACCCAAAAGCTGCATGGCCATGTCCTTAAATGCTGCAGTTGGCCCTTCGGATAGATGGCCGATGAAAAGGCCCTCGCCTAGTTCGGTGACGGGAACGATTTCCGGGTCCGCGAACTTAGGGCTGGTATAGGCGCGGGCGGCGATGGCCTCGATGTCTTGCGCTGGAATATCGTCAATGAAAAGCTTAAGTACCTCGGCCGCAAGCGCCGCGTAGCCTTTGTCCGCTAGGAGCCTGCGCCATGAATTTAAAGTGGCGGAATCTAGCTGTGGGTAGCTCTCCGGCAGGTATAAACCGCCATCGGGGGCAAGCCCGCCGAGGAGAATATCTGTAAAAGATGCGGGCTGACGGGCGGTATCGCGGGTCGAAATGTACTTCACACAAAAGAATCTTAGTAGTTAAGGCGTAAGGTATCAGCCATGTCGCAGCCGAATCCCAGAGAAGTCATTACCACTCAGGCTTTAAGCATTTGGGTAGCCGCCATGGCGGTCTACCTCGTAGCGATTACCGGCCGTACCTCTTTCGGTGTGGCTGGTTTGGATGCCATTGAGCGCTTCGATGTCGACGCCGGTCGTATCGCAGTCTTTACCTCTGTGCAGTTGGGCGTGTACGCCCTAGCCCAAATCCCCACCGGCATCTTGATTGATAAATTTGGCCCCCGCCTACTCCTCGTGGTCGGCGCCGTCATTATGGGTGTAGGCCAGGTCGTCTTGGGCTTTACCACCAGCTATGGCGTGGCCATTGCCGCGCGCGTGCTCATCGGCGCAGGCGATGCCACGGCGTTTCTCTCCGTGATGCGCATCCTGCCTTATTGGTTCCCGCTGCACCGCACGCCCATGTTTACCCAGGTGACGTCGTCGCTGGGACAGATGGGCCAGTTCATTTCCGCGGTTCCCTTCCTGTGGTTGCTGGGCGCGGCCGGCTGGACCGCCGCCTTCGTCACCCTTGGCGCGGTGGGCATCCTGGTAGCCATCGCCGCCATCGTGGCGGTGGCAGACTCACCAGAGAAGTTGGGCATTATTCCCACGGAGAAGGAACCACCCAACTCGCAGGCCACCAGCATCCCGGCCCGCTTGAAAACGGTATTCCGCTCCCCGGTGGCCTGGCAGGCTTACTTCATCCACTACATCGGCATGCTCCCACTCATCGTCTTTGTCATGCTCTGGGGCATGCCCATGATGACCCAGGGCATGGAGATGTCCAAGGCCAAGTCCAGCCTGGTACTCACCTTGCTGGCGGTATTTTTGGTCTTCGTTGGCCCCTTGCACGGCAAGATTTCCTCCCGTGCGCAGCATGTTCGCCCGTGGCTTAGCCTCGGGTTTGTCGCGGTTCACGTACTGACCTGGCTGATTTTCTTTACCTTTGGCACCGACGGCGGTTTGGCCGCCATTTTGGTGGTGTCCTTCGTTACCGCGCTGTGCACACCGACGGCCAACTATGGCTTCGATATCGTGCGTGAACGCATGGACCGCTCCGTGGTAGCCACCGCTACGGGCTTGGGAAATATGGGCGGGTTTACCTCCGGCATGTTGGGCGCGCAGCTCTTCGGCATGGTGTTGGACCACTCCTCCGACGCCCCTAATTACTCCATGCCGGATTTCACTGCTGCCGCGGCTGCGGTGCTAGCCGTTTGGATAGTAGGCATGATTGGTGTGGTCATCACCCACTTCCTTCGCCGCCGCGCCGGCGAGGACGGGCCTTCTGTCACCATCGTGGAGGTTTCCTAGCAGCCCTCGACTGATTACTCCGGGTTGAGAATAAAGCGAATTGTCCCCTCAGGGTCCGCCAAAAGCTCCCGGGTAGCCGCCACGGCTTCCGCTTCGTCGAAGGCGATGCGTTCAAAGCCAGTATCGTTGAGCTCCACAATGTCCGCACCAGGGCAGGTTAGAAGAATCGGCGAGTGCGTGGCAATAATGACCTGTGCGCCGCGGTCAACCGCTTGGGCAATTTCCGCTACGAGGGCCAGTTGCCGGATAACGGACAGCCCAGACTCTGGCTCATCAAGGATGTACACGCCTTGGCCATTGATGTGCTCATAGAGTAGGTCAAAGACGGATTGTCCGTGCGAGCGGCGGGACAAATCCACGTTCTGAGGAAGAGTCGAACGGCCGCCGCGTTCGGCCGCTGAATCCCCACGTCCAATCAAGTACTCGTGCTTTTCGGCGCGCAAGAAGTAGGCACGCTGGATCACTTCCTCCGTATCGCAGCGAATGGGACTGCGAGGAACGATTTCATCTGGGTCATCCATGCGGCCGCCCGCAGGTGAACAGCCCAAATCACTAGCTACGCCAGCGAGCAAGCTCGATTTGCCAATGCCATTTTCACCGACAAAGACGGTGACGGGGCTTCGCAGCTTGAAGCTGCCCAAATCAACTAAGTAGTCGAAGACGGGCAGCTCGGCGCGGTAGTCCTCGGGCTTGAATTTCAGGCTTAGGGCATCAACCAGCATGGGCCCTAGGTTAATTCAGCTCATCCAGTACGCGCAGCGCATCATCATGCGCTGCCGCCGCGCCAAAGTTTTTCAGGTGGTCACCCAAATCGCCGGCCGGAACCGATTGGGCGATGGTATCGGCCGGCACGGTATTGACGGCATAAGCCACCCCTACCCCGCCGGTGATGGGGATGGCAATGGCGGCGAGTACTCCCGCCGCGGTCGACAGCGTGGTCTTGAAAGTCATAGTCTCCTCCAGAGGCTTCGGCACCGAGCACCCTGCCCGTTACCAATTTGTGATGTTTTACCTTAGGAAGAGTTACTGCCAAGGCCATGCCGCCTAGCTGCGGGTTGCCTGAATTTTCGCGCCCAGTTCGCGAGGAAATAAAGGGGGGGGGGCTAGTTTGCTGGATAGCTCTCGGCCACAATGCCATCGCTTGCCGGCATGACAAGGCCTCGCTCAAAAGCTACGAGAACGGCCTTTTCATCAGATTCGCTGATGTCACCGGCCTCCACCGCACTGTTGAGCTCGCGTTCCAAGTAGACGCGCACATCGGACTTGCCGTTTTCAGTCTGGGTAATATCCCGCGGGACGGAGTTGAGCGGAATGCCCAGGGCCTTCGCCAGGGAGGTCACGCGGTTGGCGTCGGTGGAATCATCGGCCATGATGTCACCATTGACCTGTGCGGGCATGTCTTCCTGAACCACGCCACCGGCCACGGCCTCGCCCACCGTCTTCGTCCCCTTGGGGGGATTATCGCGGTTGGTTGCCCACACCCCGACAGCGATAGCCACGATGACGGCCACGGCTACAAAGGCCCACAGGTAGATGAGCTTATGTCGATACACTCCGCTGATTTTAGCCATGGTAACCAGCGCCATCGCCGAAGGAACCGTAGTCATTGCCGCGAGGGTTCTCGCCGCGATCATTGAGGGCGTCGATGATGGAGCGGATGGTGGCCTCTCCTATGCGGTCGGCGCGCCCCCACGAGCGAGGTGCCTGGCGAGAATTGTGCGGTGCTGATTCTGGCCGCGGCGGCGCTGGCTTTTCCTCTCGCGGCGTGGAGACCTCGATGGTCAAGGTGGTGCCATCAAGGTGGAGAGCGTCACCGTCGCGCACGCCCGCGGCACGCGCTGCGGAAAGCAGCGCGGATAGTTCGCCCACCGTGGCATTGTCCACATCGAGTTGCAGCTTAAAAGACATAACTAGCCAGTCCTTTCCTATTCCCATCCCACTTTAGAGTCCGAAAGTGCAAAAAGTAAGGGCGCGGTGCGCACATCGGGGACTTTCAAGGCTAACTCTAAGAATGCTCGAAGGATTCCTCCTCGCCCCAGAAGACCTCATCTACAACTTTCCGGGCATGGCGGGTAAGTTTCAGATAGTTTTCTAGAAACTCTTGGTTCTCCTCCGGCGGCCAGCCAGCGGCACCGGCTACCTGGGCCAGCTGCGGGCCGGGCCCGGGCAGCTGGTCCACGCGCTTGCCGCGCACGAGCACCAGTGCATTGCGGGCGTCGGTAGCCATAAGCCAGGCCTCGCGCAGGTCCGAGACTTGCTCGGCAGACAGAATTGCGGTTTCCTCCAAGGCATCGAGCACGCGCAGTGTGGACGGATCGTGCAGTTGGGCATACTCGTGGGCATGCATCATGGTCAGGAGCTGCACAGTCCATTCAATATCTGAGAGCGCACCGCGCCCCAGCTTGGTATGAGTATTGCGGTCCGCGCCGCGCGGGAGGCGCTCATTGTCCACGCGCGCCTTCATGCGCCGGATATCGCGAATGGTCGAGGCGCTGGCACCGCCTTCTGGGTAGCGGAAGCTATCGACCATGGACATAAATCGCTCGCCTACTTCCCTATCGCCAGCCACGAAGGCAGCGCGCAACAATGCCTGCAGCTCCCAAGACTCGCCCCACTCGCGGTAGTAGCGCTCATAGGAGGAGATGGTGCGCGCCACCGCACCGGAGCGGCCCTCTGGGCGCAGGCCCAAATCGACGTCCAGCGGCGGGTCGCCCGAAGGCTTAGACAGGCGGCGCCGGAGCTTATCGACGATCCCGATAGCCCACTTCACGGCCTCCCCTTCCGCGCCAGAGTCATCGGCCGGTTCGCTAGGTTCTGCTACGACGAGCACATCCGCATCTGAGCCAAAGCCCAGCTCCATGCCTCCCAAGCGGCCCATGCCAATGACGGCGATGCGCGCTGGCGGCTCTGCGTCTTCGTTGGCAAGGCGCCACGCGCGCACCTCGGCGCGAAGTGCAGCCTCAAGGACGGCATCCCAAATTGTGGATAGCTCATGGCACACCTGCTTGACCGGCATGAAGCCCAGCAAATCCGCACTGGCGATGCGGGCCAACTCCACTCGGCGCAACGAACGCGCCACCGCCACCGCTTTATCCGGGTCGGCGTGGCGCTTGCTGGAATTGACCAGCGCCTTGGAAACCTGTTCGGGTTTGGTTTCTAGCAGTTTGGGGCCAGTGGCGCCGTCGGAAAGCTGCTTGACCGAATCCGGCGCGCTAATAATTAGATCAGAGGTAAACGGCGAGGTACCCAGGATGTGCATGAGCCGTTGGCCCACAATTCCTTCATCGCGCAGCATGCGCAAGAACCACGACCTATCGTTCGCGGCCTCCGAGAGCTTGCGATAATTCAACAGGCCCATATCGGGGTCTGCGGTATCGGCGAGCCATTCCATCAAGGTAGGCAGCAAAATCGCCTGGATGCGTGCCTTGCGCGAGGTTCCCGCTGCCAAGGAGGTCAGGTGCTCGAATGCGCGCTCGGGGTGGTTATAGCCCAACGCGGCCAGCTGCAGCTTGGCGGCCTCCGGCGAAAGCTTGAGCTCATCGGCGGACATGGTGACCACGGAATTAAGCAGCGGCCGGTAGAACAGGCGCGAGTGCAGCTCGGAGATCCGCAGGCGGATCCGGCGCAGGTGCGACAGCATGCGCTCGGCCGCCGACTTGGTGCCCTGCGGATAAAAGCCGGCGATGCGCGCGAGCCACTTCATCCCGTCCTCATCGTCCTTTTCCGGCAGCGTGTGCGTGCGGCGGAAGCGCTCCAATTGCAGGCGGTGCTCAAGCAGGCGCAGAAACTCATAGGCTTCAATGAGCTGGGTGCCGTCCTCGCGGCCGACGTACCCCGCTGAAATCAGCGCCTCCAGCGCCTCCACCGTGGAAAGCGCCCGCAGCGTCTCATCGGAGCGACCATGGACCAACTGCAGGAGCTGGACAGCAAATTCGATATCGCGCAGGCCGCCCACGCCCAACTTGAGCTCGCGGTGCTTGAGCTCCTCGGGAACATTGGCCAGCACGCGGCGGCGCATGGCCTGTACGTCCTCAACAAAGGACTCGCGCTGCGACGCCGTCCACACCATCGGTCGGATCTGGTCCAAATAGTCCTGGCCTAGCGGGAGGTAGCCGGTCATAGCGCGCGCTTTAAGGAGCGCCTGGAATTCCCACGTCTCCGCCCACCGCTTGTAGTAGGCCACGTGAGATTCCAAAGTGCGCACCAATGCGCCCGACTTTCCCTCGGGGCGCAGGTTCGCATCCACCTCGAAAAAGGTGGTGGATCCAATGCGATTAAACTCCGCCGCCAGCCGCGTGGCCCTAGGGGTTGCCTCGCTGCCGACGAAAATGACGTCCACATCGGAAATATAGTTCAGCTCTCCTGCGCCACACTTGCCCATCGCCATGACAGCCAGCTGTGCATCCAAGGGGTCATCGCCGTAAATGGTGCGCACGGCGCAGGCAAGGGAGGCGGTTAAGGCGGCGTCGGCAAGCGCGGTAGTCAGCGCCGTAATCTGGCGGAACCCTACCTCCGGCTGCAGCTTGGTCTGGCCCTTGCGCGAATGAAAAGTGCCCGCCACATCGCAGGCGGCAATGCGCATCATCAAAGTGCGGTAGGTCGTGCGCAGCGCCTGCTTATGCTCCCCCTCGCCGGCACGGTAAGTGCCCGCCGCGCTCAAGTCTTTGCGCGCCGGATCGGGACGGTCAATGTCCTCCGCAAAGTCCGCGGGCTCGGCATCGACGGCACCGAGCAAGCTTTGCAGCATCTCTTCAGACTGCGGAAGGGGTTTTTCTAGTTCTCGCCACAGTTCAGGGTGCGCCGCGAGGTGATCGCCGAAGGCGGTCGAGGCCCCCAGTAGTGCGAAGAGGCGCACGCGCAAAGTTTCATTGGAACGCACGGCATCATCGAGCTCTGGGGCTTGTTCATAGATGCGGATCAAATTATTGAGAGCCAGGTCTGGGTCGCCCACGGCAGCGAGGGTCCACAACAGATCGGCTGATTCCGGATTCTTCCACCCCAGCTGCTCAATATCCTGCGCAGCATGCGGGCGGGTAAGACCTAGTGTGGCCGGTGAAGGCACAGCAGCAGGACGCATTTTTCTCCTAGAAGTTCAGGTTATTGCGCAGCTCAAAGGTGGTGATTTGGCTCTGATAGTGATGCCACTCATCCCACTTGGAGCGCAGGAAGAACTCAAAGACGTGCTCGCCCAAGACTTCTGCCATGAACTCGGATTTTTCAAACTCGCGCAAGGCCTGATCCAGGCTGGTGGGTAGATCCTTATAGCCCATCGCGCGGCGCTCGCGGCGGGTGAGCTGGTGGACATCGTCCTCGGCCGGATCATCGAGCTCGTAGCCCTCGCGGATGCCTCGCAGGCCTGCTGCCAATAGCACCGCATATCCCAGGTAGGGGTTCATCGAGGCATCAATGGAGCGGATTTCTACCCGGCGCGATTCTTCCTTGGTAAGCCGGTAGGTGGGAACGCGGACCAGCGCGGAGCGATTCGATACTCCCCAGGTGGCTGCGCCCGGCGCCTCGTTGCCGAACATTAGGCGCTTATAAGAATTGGTCCACTGATTCACAATCGCGGACATCTCCGTGGAGTGCTCCAAGATGCCGGCGATGAACTGGCGGCCGGTCTGGGACAAAGAGAATTCATCATCCGGATCGTGGAAAGCATTGGATTGGCCTTCAAAAAGGCTCAAGTGGGTGTGCATGCCTGAGCCCGGTAAATGTTCGAAGGGCTTAGGCATGAAGGTGGCGCGCACGTTGGAGTTGGTGGCCACCTGCTTGATCACGTGCCGGAAGGTCATGATGTTATCGGCCATGGTGAGCACGTCCGCATGGCGCAGATCAATTTCTTGCTGGCCCGGCGCGGTTTCGTGGTGGCTAAACTCCGTGGCAATTCCCAGCGATTCCAGCGCTAGCATTGCCTTCCTGCGGAAAAGCGGGGCGGTATCGTGCGTTGCTTGGTCGAAGTAACCGCCGTTATCCGTGGGCACCAAGTCGGTGAGTTCGCGGCCGCGCTCGAGGAGATAGAACTCGATTTCTGGCGAAGCCATACAGGTAAATCCATCGTTGGCGGCCTCGGTGACCTGGCGGCGCAGGATATGGCGCGGGTCCACCATGGAGGGCTGGCCGTCTGGCTGTGCGATATCGCAAAACATGCGGGCCGATTGCAGGTCCGGCTCATCCATATCAAAGGGCAGAATCTGAAAGGTGGAGGGATCTGGCAGGGCAATGGTGTCAGACTCAGAGATGCGAGAAAAGCCCTCTACGGAAGAACCATCAAAGCCAACACCTTCTTCAAAGGCCGATTCCAGCTCGGACGGGCTCATGACCACGGATTTGAGGGCGCCCAGAATATCCGTAAACCACAGGCGGATAAAGCGGATATCGCGTTCCTCAACGGTGCGCAAGACAAATTCGTGTTGGCTATTCATGCTTTAGACCTTACCGGCTCTCCCCCGAGGGATGTGCAGTTCATGCGACAGTTTTTCTAGGGCGAAATGTGCAGGTCGCAAGAGTATCCAGGGGGTGGCTAGCGGGGGCTTTCCTGGCAGGAGCCAGCGTCAGCGCATGCTTTGCTAAGTGGGCAAGCGAACATACGTACACTTCTTAAAGGACGAATCTTTATGACCACCCACTGCGATGACCTTTCTGCTCACGTAATCGAACGCCTCATCACCGCCGCACAACAAGGCTGGGCGCCGGCGGACCTAGAACATGTCTTAGGCCCGCATGCCTACCCCATTATTTACCGTGCAAGCCCCCATGTGCCGGCACGAATTACCTCCCCTGCGCTGCGCAAAGCATGGCTCCAGATGGCCCCTCCGCAGGAGAATTTCATTCCGCGCGATAAGCTGCGTGCCATTATTAAAGAGCTCATTCACCTACCGAGGCTGCGCGATACCGAGCTTTTAGCCTCCGGCGAATCCTTGCGGGAGGATGGGCTTAGCGATAAGCAACGCAAGATCCGCGAAAAGGTGCTAGGCCTTTTGCGAAAAGCGGAATCTACCAGCTTTGAGGATGAGGCCGAGGTTCTCATTTCTAAGGCGCAGTCCCTGCAGCAGAAGTATCGCATCGAGGATCTCCTTACCTCCGAGCTACCTGATCTTATTTCCCACCGCGTGCACATCCACCCGCCGTATATCAAGCACCAGGCTTCCCTGTTAAGCACTATCTCTGACGCCAATGGATGCACTACTCTCCTTATTCATGACAAGGGCTTGGCCTGTGTGATTGGCGCTCCTGCCGACGCCGCCCATTGCGCCGACCTTTTTGCCTCCCTCAACCGTCAATGCGATTGGTTCATGCGCAATGGTGACGGCGCAGAAATTGCCCGCGCTACGGGCTCTACCGCTGCCTATCGCCGGAGCTTCCGGCTTTCTTATGCCGCCCGCATCGGTGAATTGCTCACTCAAGCAAATGAGGATGGCATCGCAGATAACTTGCGGGAGTCGCAGTACTGCTCACACCACGCAGAGACTGTAGCCACCCAAACCCTTCCGGCGCTGCAGGCGCGCACCGATCATGCCATCGAAACCCGCAATCGTCTCTTCCCCAACCTGACGGAAATGTCGCTTTCGATGAACAGCATGCACGGCATAAACGATGGTATTGCCGCTGCCGATAAATCTCACTTTGGCGGTGATACTTCCGGGATCGGTTCGGTTCCAGAAATTACGCAGTAATTTTTGCCCTGCTCAAGGCCATTCTTCTCTCCCGTTCCCTGCTAGCGAACGGGGGCGAGGAGTGGCACCGCATCGAGTGCTTAACGGGTAGGATCACCGGTGAGATTTATTTGGTCTAGAAAGTAAAAGGTACGTGAATGTCTACACAGTCTTTTCTCGAAGTTGAAGCGAAATTCTCCGTAGCCGAGTCCACTCAGCTCCCTGAACTGGCCCGCCTCGAGGGAGTTGACCACGTTGCAGACACGCGCCACCACGCGCTTTCTGCCATCTACTACGACACCGAAGACCTCCGCCTTACCCACGCAAAGGTCACACTCCGCCGCCGCACCGGTGGTAATGATGATGGCTGGCATATCAAGATTCCTAGCGAGGCTGGCCGCACTGAAATCCACGCCGAGCTGGGAGAACCTGTAGATGGCCGCTACGAAGTACCTGAGGAACTTCTCCACCAGGTTCGCTCCATTATCCGCCACAACGAACTCACCCCGATTGCGCAGGTAGACAACAAGCGCACCGAGATGGTCCTAGCGGATGCCGATAATAAGCCGGTAGCAGAATTCTGCGATGACCACGTCACCGCCTTTTCCTTCCTTCCAGGTGGCCAGCAGCAGTCGTGGCGCGAGTGGGAAGTAGAGCTCGCCGGTGAGCTTCCTGGCACTGAGGAAGGTACGCAATTCATTCGCCGTGCCACTTCCCTGCTTATCGGTGCCGGTGCGCGCGTTTCTTCCTCCCCGTCCAAGCTGAAGTCTGCTTTGGGCGATTCCTACGCCAATGCCCCGCTGCCTCCAGCCCTGGTATCGCCGGATGTGGACCCAGACTCCCCTGCCGCGGCCGTCATCACCGCACTCCAAGCCAACCGCGACAAGCTAGTTGATTATGACCCTCGCGTGCGCCGCGATGAGTGGGATTCGGTTCACCAGATGCGCGTAGCCACCCGCGAACTGCGCAGCCACCTGCAGACCTTCCATGGCATCGTTGTTGGCCCAGAAATCGACAAGATTGAAGCCGATCTCAAGGAGCTTGCCGGTATTTTGGGCGTTGCTCGCGATGCGGAGGTTGTGGAAGAGCGCTGGCAGAAGCTGCTGGAGTCCGAAGATTCTGACACCTTGGACGATTCCACCCGTGAGCACATTGCGCACGATATGGGCAACGCCTATCGCCGTGCGCACCGCCGCGTTATCGCAGCCCTGGATTCCGAGCGTTACCTCGAATTGCTGGAATCCCTGGACCGTCTTCTCGCTGATCCACCAACGGCCGATAAGCAACAGGATTCCGCCCCAGCAGCAAGTGAGGCGGAGCAGCCGGAGGAGCAATCCTCTGCGGAAGAGGACGCCGCTACTCCTACCAAATCCAGCGAGGACAGCGCACCTGCTGCAGACAAGGCCGAAAAGAAGCCAGAGAAAAAGAAGTCCAAGGATAAGTCCGCCGACATGGATACCGTGATGGCGCAGCACCTTGAAAAGGCTTATAACAAGCTGGTCAAGCGCCATAAGAAGGCCGTGGAGAACTGGGATAACCAGGAATTGTCTCTGCACGAGCGCGAGGATTATTTCCACGATATGCGCAAGGCAGCAAAGAAGCTGCGCTATGCAGCTGAAGCAGCTGGTTCTGCCACCAATCTCAAGACCAAGCGCCTCTACAAGGCCTGCAAGCAGATGCAGTCGGTGCTCGGTGACTTCCAGGATTCCGTGACCTCGCGAGATAAGCTGCTCGAGTTGGCAGAGTCCGCTCGCCGTCGTGGGGAAAATACCTTTGGCTACGGCCTGCTTTACCAGCGCGAGCGAACCATTGGCCTAAAGGCTCTTGACGATTACGCCGAGTCTTTCAAAGACATCAAGGCCGCGTTTAAGCCGCTGCGCAAGAAGCTAAAGTAGCCGCGCTCCTCGGGCAGGTGCCGGGAAGCACGGCTTAAAAGAGATGGCTGGGAGTTAGTTAATTCCAGTCATCTTCTTCGTCTGCGGCATCTGCCGCTTCATTGCGGGCTTGGGCGATTTCGATGGCGTTTTCTGCCTCTTCGCGGGTGTCATACGGGCCCATCCGGTTTTCCCAGCCAGAGGTCTTGCCCTGGCTGACTTCCTTGGTGGTGGGATCAAAGAACCACTTCTGGTCTGCATCGCTCATAAAACTATCCTCTCAGTCGTAGCACCAGCGGCACCGGCTAAGTGCCGCCGCTGATATGGTTTGTGCCCACACTACCCACGCTGTCCCATTGATGCCCGCTAGAATGTGGGGCAGCACAATTCTTTTATACGAATCCATGTCGTATTCCCCGCCACCGCGCACATTGGTGGCGGGCGTTCGTTGCTTTAAACGCACCGCCGCGTGTGTGGGGCAACGAAGACTACTGGTCCCAGAACCTGGAAAAGGAGCTTTAGCACCCATGCCACTGTGGTCAACGCCTGCAGAGCCCGTAGCCGAGCGCGCCGCCCAAGCACATACCGAACTCACAGGCAGCGCTCCAACGCATACCGCTAGCGCGCCGGCGACGTGGTCCCTCATTGGTGAACATATTGATCACTTCGGTGGCATTGTCGCCATGTGCGTGGGCAAGTTGCGCGCTGCAGCGTCGGTAAGCCCGCGCACCGATGGCGTGGTGGCCGTACATTTCCACCCAGCTCAGGGTGAGCCTGCCCATGACTCGATTAGCCTGCAGGCGCTGGCAGAGCTAGCAACGGCGCAACAGCCCACCACGGATGCGGAAGGCCAGCCTGTTATTCCGCCGGCACCACAAGGTGGGTTGGCGGCCCGCGTGGGAGGCATTGTCCACACGATGATTAATCGTCAGTTGCTCTCCCGGGAGACGGCCGGTGCGGATATCACCATCGCCTCCGATATTCCGGAAGGTACGGGTTTGGGTGCGGATGCCGCGGCGGACGTCGCGGTGGCGCTCGCACTCATGGGCGCAGATGCGGACCTCGATGCGCCGTTGAGGGCCCGGGTCGCGGATGTCTGCACCCAGGCCGTTTCTACCTTCGCAGCGCGGCCGCCGCTGCGCGCACGCCACAGCGCTGCGCTGCGCAGCACTGGTGAGGGCGTGTGCATCATGGACTACGCCGATGGTTCTGTCACCCACGCCCCGCATGTGGTGGGCCGCGAGATGTCCGCCTTTGCGGTGGCAGTGCCGGAAGATTTCTCCGCGCAGGAGGAAACGGCCATCGCCGATATCCGCCAGCGCCAGCGCTTTATCGATGATGCCTGCCACTCCTTTGGCACCGATTCGCTGCGCTTGCTTCCCGACGCCCAACAGCGCGTCCTCGACTGGCTCAAGGCCGTGCACAAGGTCTACGGCGAGGAAGGCCGCCCAAGCATCAGCGCCGCCACGGAGTGGATGGCCTTTTATGAGGAAGAGACTGAGCGCGTAGAAAAGTTTGCGCGCTGCCTGCGCTCACACCGCGGCGCGGAGCTCTTCCCTATCCTGTTGCAGTCGCAGTCTTCCTTGGCCAATATCTACGGCTTGGATTCGGCAGAAAAACTCGCCGAATTGGTCACGGTTCGCGGTGCCGTAGCGGGTCGATCGGCGCATGCCGGTACCTCGAACGCGGTCATCGCTTATGTGCCAGCGAAAAGCGCGCACAATTTCGCAGCTGACTTGGCTGAAGATGGCCTGCTCGTCGTCGAGCTGCAGCCAGGCGAGGCCGCCCGCGGCGAAGGTTAGGAGCCTTGCCGGCTAGTCGGCCGGCCACGCAAAGAGAACCTCGCGCGAATCGGTATCCGACGTCACCAGCGAGACAGTGGTCTCACTGCCGGTTTCCGGTGCGCCCACGCATTGGGCGAAGACGGGTGGCTCCGGTATGAAAATCCGTGCCTTCTCCCGCTTCGCATCGCCGCGGACCACGGTGGCTGAGAAATTGGTCCCGAGCCAAGGTCGCAACACGGTGGCCTCAGTCAGGTTCAGGCAGGCCTTATCCACTTGGGAGGCGAGCTGCGAGGTCGAACGCATCGCCCCGATGACCTCCGTAGCGCTGCCTGTCACCCACTCGGGAACCTCATAACCGCCGCATAGTGCTAGGCATACTTCCGTGGCGAACCTATCGGAAAGGCGCCGCAGCGGCGCGGTGACGTGGGCATAGTAGCCACCAATACCGGCATGTACCTGCGCCTCCTGCTCGCCTAGCCAGGCATAGTCGGCGCCCCTCAGCAGGCTCTGGGCCTCGCGCATGACGGCCATGCCGCGCGGGGAATCGGCGTCGACGGTGAGGAGGAATTGGGGAATGGGGGCGTCGCCAAGCGCAAAGCCTAGGGCCTGCGCCTCGGCGCGAAATTGGCGCTCGTGCTCCGGCTCGGCCGCGGGCAGGGTGCGCAAGAAGCCCACGCCAGCTTCCTGCATGAGGCGCCCAGCGCACATGCCGGCGAGCAGCGAAATTTCGGAGTTAAAGTCCATGACCTCATAGCGCGGCTCGATGATGAGCTCAAAGGTACCGTCCTCATTTTCCACCACGCGCTGGGAGGGCAGGCGCAAGGAAATGGCCTGGCGGCGCAGGGAGGATTCCTGGCGCAGCCGGCCGACCACCGGCAGCAGCGCGATGGATGGGTGGAGGTTGCCGGCCGCGAGGTCCGCATGCGCGCCCTCATAATCCAGGCGGGCCTGGGAGTAAATCAGCGCGCGCTCGACGTGGAAGGACTCCACCTCACCGTTGCCATCCAAGTCAAAGGTCCACAACACGGCCGGCTTATCGGTGCCAGGCAGCAGCGAGGCTCGGTCCTCGGAAAGCTCCGGTGGGTGCAGGCGCGCGGGTTCATCGGGAAGATAAATGGTCTGGCCGCGGCGGAAGGATTCGCGCTCTAACTCGCTGCCGGGCTCGATGAAAGCAGCAACGTCCGCGATAGCATAAAAGACGCGGTAGCCGCCCTCGCGTTCTTCGATGTAGACCGCCTGATCCAAGTCCATGGAGCCGGCGGGATCCAGGGTCACGAAGGGAATTTCGCGGGCGTCGCGGCGCGAGTCGGCGTATCGGTCCTGCGCGCGGGCGGCCTGGGCAGTGACCTCGGCCGGAAAATCGGTGGCCACCGAAAATTCTGTGGCAATGGCGCGGAAATCGAGCGGGGCGGCATAGAGCTTCATGCCCACCACCATAAACGTAGTAGGGCGAATGAGTCGGCCTATAAGCCGGATTCTGTCTAACCGCGGCACTCCCTGAGAAGTACCGCGCGGTGAACATCCATCTAGACCAACCGTTGCCAGTTGGTTCCAGCAGCTACCTTCAGGCTCGAGCGAGCAGCCTTAAAACGCCTGATCGGGCCCCGCAACGTGGCGGGGCCGTGATGCCTTGCTCCCGGTGGGGTTTGCCCAGCCACCGCCATCGCTGACGGTGCTGGTGCGCTCTTAACGCACCGTTTCACCCTTACCTTGTGGCTCCAACTTGGCCGAAACCAAGTGGAGGTACAAGGCGGTCTACTTTCTGTTGCACTTGCCCGCGGGTTTCCCCGGGTTGCCGTTAGCAACCACCGTGCTCTGTGGAGTCCGGACTTTCCTCGGCGCCCACGCGGCAGCACGTGGCTGCCCGTTTGAAGCGACGCGATCACCCGGCCGGCTCATTCGCGTTCCTTATTCTAGCGCAGGCCCGCCAGGTGGCCCACATCGTTAAATCCGTGCACCATAGAGCCGCCTTCCCAAAATTCCACCCGCGAAATGGCAGCCAGGTCTAAGAAGAGGTGCCCAAAGGTGGCTGGGCCGGCATCTAGCGCCTGGCGGATGAAGGACTTAATTGGGTTGACGTGGCTGACCACCAGCACGGTCTTTCCTGCGAAGCGCTCTTGGAGCTCCTTGCGGGTGGTGCGCACGCGGCGGTTGACCGCCTGCAGCGATTCACCGCCCGGACAGGCGACGCTCGCATCGTGCAGCCATTCGTCGTGAAGTTCCGGATCGCGCTGGTGGGCCTCGGCCGCGGTCTTGCCTTCCCACGCACCGAAGTCCACCTCGATGAGGCCGTCGACGGTCTCTACCTCGATATCGCGGCCATTGGCCACGGCCGCCGCGGTCTCTTGGCAGCGGCGCAGGGGCGAGCAGACGATGGCGTCAAAGTCGGCGTCGGCAAGCGCCTGCGCAGCGGCGAGCGCCTGCTTTTGGCCAAGCTCCGTAAGCCCCGGATTGGCGCGGCCGGAGTACTGCTTGGCGGCCGACATCTCCGTCTGCCCGTGGCGAAGCAAGATAAAGCGGGTGGTAGGTCCACGGTCCCCCAGCCAATCGGTGGGGTGCGGCGCGGTGGTGTCCTGCTCCCCGGCCGGTGCTGGCTCGGAGTCTTCCTCGCCGGCCACGATGCCTTCCGGGTGCCCGGCGGCCGCGGCATCCATGGCGTCATTGGACAGGGCGTCTGCCACCTTGTTCTTGGCGCGCGGCACCCAGTCCAGGCTGAAAGAAGAAAAGCCGTTGATGTATTCGCGGGCGCGCAGGGCCAGCTTCTGCATATCGGGGTGCTTGATCTTCCAGCGGCCGTTGATTTGTTCCACTACCAGCTTGGAGTCCATGTGGAATTCCACCTCGGTAGCGCCCATCTCGGTGGCGGCTTCAAGGCCGCGCAGCAGGCCGTTGTACTCAGCGACGTTATTAGTGGACTTGGTACCTACCACGTAGACAATTTCGCGCAGGATGCGCTGCCCGCTGCCGTCATAGATAACGGTGCCGGAACCGGCTACTCCGGGGTTGCCGCGGGAGCCGCCATCGGCGTAGATGATGACCTTCATTAGACCAGGCGCACCAGGTAGGAGCCGCAATCGCCGCACTGCGGCAGCTCATCGGCCGGGGCATTGCGCACGGCGTTTTGCTCGGCCGGCGGCAAGACAATGAAGCAGCCGCCGCAGGCGCGATTGGCCTTGAACTGGGCGGCACCTACGCCATTTTCCTCGCGCTGGGTATCGTACTCGCTGAGCACTCCAGCGGGCAGCTGATCGCGCAGCTCGCCGATGCGCACGGCCGGATCCTCTTGATTGGCGGCCGCTTCCTTAGCCGCCTCGGCCGCACGGCGCAGCTTTTCCAGTTTGCGTTCGGAATCAGAAACGCGCGCACCGTGGACGTCCAGATTGGAACGCAGCGCGTGCACCTCGTTATGCGCCTCCTGCAGCTCGCTCATGAGGTCTGCGATGCGGGACTTGGCGGCGTAGAGATCGTGCTCCAGATCCTTGCGGGTTTCTGGGTCTACTGCGGCGCCGAGCTGGCGCTTATCATCGCGCTCGCGCTGGCGCAGCTTGCGCTCATCGGCCTGGATACGCAGGATTTCGGTCTCCATGTCATCGACGGCCATCTGCGCAGAACCGGAGGCATCGAGCAGGCGCTTGTGCTCCTCCTTGGCCTTGTCATATTCGGCTTGTTCCGGGATTTCCTTCTCAGCGCCATGGCCCTGCGAGCGTTCCAGGTTGGCCAGCTCCAGCAGTACCGGCTGTAGTTCTTGCGATAGTTTCACTTATGACTCCTTTGGGTGCGCAGAGATAGTCCACGGGTCGGTGCGCAGGCTAATAATTTCCGTATCCAGTTCTAAAGCATCCTCTACGATATCGCGCGCCTGGGCCGTCCACGGAAATTCGCTGGCCCAGTGGGCGGTATCGATGACGGCCGGGCCGCCGGCGCGCAGGTGCTCATCCACCGGGTGGTGGCGCAGATCCGAGGTAACGTACACGTCCACGCCTAGCTTCGCGGCCGCGGAGAGGAAGGAATCTCCCGAACCGGAAGACACGGCCACCGTGCGCACCTTCTGGTCCGGATCGCCGGCGGCGCGGATACCCCAGGCGGTCTCCGGCAGGGCGTTGGCCACCTGCTGGGTGAACTCACGCAGGGTCATCTCCTGCGGCAGCTCTCCCACACGCCCCAGGCCGAGCGCCTTGTCCAGATCCTGGTGGCCGGCGGTTTCCGTGATGTCATAGGCCGGCACCTCATACGGGTGGGCGGCGTGCAGGGCCTTCAACAAGGAGGAGCGAAGTGCGGCCGGGGCGACGAACTCGACGCGGATTTCCTCGCCGCGGTGCAGCGCGCCGATCTCGCCCTCGGTGGGGTCAGCGCCCTCCTCCGGCCGGAATTGGCCCGTGCCGGCGATATCGAAGGAGCAGTGGGAGTAGGCACCGATGTGGCCCGCGCCGGCGTCGAAAAGCGCCTGCTTTACCTCCTCAACCGTGGCGACCGGCACGTGCACGCCCCACTTATCCACGCCCTGCGGCTCCGGCACGATGGGCCGGCCGGGGTTGATGCCTACCAGCTCCGCGAGCTTGTCGTTGACGCCCGGCCGCGCTTTATCCGCGTTGGTGTGGGCCGCAAAGAGGGCAACGCCATTGCTGACCAGCGTGTGCACTACCTTGCCCTTGGGCGTATCGGCCGCCACGGACTCCACCCCGCGCAGCAACAACGGGTGGTGAACCACGAGCATGTCCGCGCCGAGCTCCACCGCGCGCTCGGCCACCGCTTGGGTGCAGTCCAAAGCGAAAGCCACCCGCTTTACCTCCGCGGCCGGATCCCCGCAGATAAGCCCCACGGCATCCCACGTTTCCGCCAGGTGCGGCGGGTAGGCCTCATCGAGTACGCGGCGGACATCGCCCACGCTCACAGCGGACATGGAGGTGCTCCTTTATGCTCGTTTCATGGAATAGTTACTACTGCTATATCCTATCTTCCGCACCACAGTACTATTCGCGCGAAGGGGTTTTCCGCATGACCGAGACCGATACCCGCTCCGGCCTTTACCTCGTTTTTGTTTGCACCGGAAATATCTGCCGCTCCCCCATGGCAGAAATCATCGTGCGCGATGAAATGGAAAAGGAGATGCTCGACCTCGTCGCCACCGTAGATTCCTGCGGCCTGGGCGGCTGGCATGTGGGCCAGGGCGCGGACGAACGCGCAGTTGCCGAACTGCGCCGCGGCGGCCACGATGGCGGTTCCCACCGCGCGTCCAAGCTAGGGGCAGAGCATATGGATGCTGATCTCTTCATCGCCATGGACAAAGGCCACCGCGAGGCCCTCATTGAGCACGGCATCGACCCGGCCAAGATTCGCTTGATGCGCAGCTTCGATCCCAACTCCCCGGAGGACGCGGACGTGGCAGACCCCTATTACGGTTCCGCAGCGGATTTTGAAACCACACGCAAGAATATCGAGGCCGCCGTGCCTGGCCTGCTGGATTGGATTCGCGCTAACCGCGACTAGACTAGGCCCCATGCTAAAGACGTTCCTTAAGCCGGGTTGGGTTCTACTGCTGCTGTTCGTCGTGGCTTTTTCCTACCTTGCTTTTACCGTCCTTGCCCCGTGGCAGCTGGGCAAGGACGATGACATTGTGGAACGCAACGAGCTCATCACCCACGCCTATGAGGCCGATCCCCAGCCGGTGGAAGACCTCGTGGATGATAACGGCGCCATCAAGGACGATGAGTGGTCCCGTGCCACCCTGCACGGCCGATACCTGCCGCAGGACGAGGTGCTGCTGCGCCTGCGCCCGGTCGATTCCGGTCCGTCCTACCAATCTCTGGTTCCCTTCCGCACCGATTCTGGCCTGACCATCTTGGTCAACCGCGGCTGGGTCAAGGCCGGCGAGGCCAACGCCGTGCCGGATATCCCTGATGCTCCCTCGGGCGAGACCACTCTCACCGGCATGATCCGCGCCGACGAGGCCGAGCACCAGTCCGCCCCCATTAAGCGGGAGGGCTACCAGCAGGTCTACTCCATCCATACGGAGCAGATTGCCTCGCTTATCGACGCCCCCTTGGCCCACGACTACATCCAACTCTCCGCCGACCAGCCCGGCGTGCTCAACCCCATGCCTATCCCGCAGCTCGACCGCGGCAACCACCTCTCCTACGGCTACCAGTGGATTGCCTTCGGCATCATGGCCCCGCTGGGCTTGGGCTACTTCGTGTGGTCCGAAATCCGTGAGCGCCGCCGCCTGCGCGAGGAGGAAGAGGCCCTCGCCGCCCTCGACGCCGATGCCTCTACCCCATCCGAGCCCGCCGACGCCTCCGTTGCAGGCTCCGCGCCCGTAGAAACCCCGTCCCCTGCGACCACCCAGCGCGACGCCCACGCGGCCACTGACGACGCCACCGATACCGCCACGGCCGTTCCCGCCGCGTCCTCCTCGCACGCCGCTAGCCGCCGCAATCGCTCGCGCTACGGCGACTCCAAACCAGATCACTACGCCAAGCTGAACAAGCGCCGCCGCGAGCGCTACTAGGGCCCCGGCCTGCCTAGGCCACCTAGCCCGCGTTGCCTGAACATCCGCCTAGGCCCCAAGGAATAGCCACGTTAATGCGTAATGCCCTCTCCTCTTGGGGCATAACGTGGCCACAAGTTGGCTCTCGAGGCCTTACCGCCTAAGCCCACCAACGCAAAAAGACCGCTTCCCGGAACCGAATCCGGGAGGCGGTCTGTCTTGTGCGGCCTGAGGGGATCGAACCCCCGACCTATTGGGTGTAAACCAATTGCTCTTCCAGCTGAGCTAAAGCCGCATGCGCTCTTGCGCTGTTAGAAACAGTAGCGCAGGTTGCTAAAGCAACACAAATCGGCAGGTAAAGCCCTACTTCTTGGTGTAGCCGCGCTGCACCAAGCACGAGCCTTGCCACTCCCCTAGGCGCTCCGCCTTGGTCTGCACCAGGCCTGCCAGCTGAGCGGACTCAGAGATGAGCCCAGGCTCGACGGTTCCCGGCTTGCCGGCGCCCGGAGTAAGCAGCCAGACTGCGCCGTTATCGGCCAGCGGGCGGCTCGCATCCACCAGTCCATCCACAAGGTCGCCATCTTCTTCGCGCCACCAAAGAAGGACTACATCGCACAGCTCGTCATTTTCTTCTTCCAAGAAGTCGTCGCCGAGCACGGCCTCGATCGATTCAGAGATTGCGGTATCGCAATCCTCGTCCCAACCAAGCTCCAGGGCGATCTGCCCTTCCTTGATTCCGAGCTTGACTGCAGCGTCAGCCACTATGCATTTCCTTCCTAATTTAGTGAATGTCTGGTCCGCGTATCGCCCGCATCCTGCGGGTAAATCGCGGCTTAATAGAAGTATTTTAACGCCCACCGGCCCCTTTTACCCGCCTAAGGGCCGCAATTCCCCCATTTTGCAGGCCCTGCCGCCAGCGCAGCTGGCTCCACAGAGTTAGCAAACTACCCTCTTTTACCCCACCGAAATTTACAAAGATACTGGTTATGGCGATGTAACGTACCGCACGTCCCCTTAAGTCGGACTTCACAACGACTGTGGATCTGTGAGCGCGTATCCTAGTAAGCAAACTGTGCAGACCCTTAAATAGGAGGTTTAAATGGCCGAGAAGGACGCCCACCAGGGCGACTCCAACTTCCCCCTCATCCGCGACGGCGTTGCATCGTATCTTCACGATAATGATCCAGAAGAGACCCGCGAGTGGATGGACTCCCTCGATGGTCTGCTGGACCACTCCGATCCGGAGCGCGCCCGCTACCTGATGCTGCGCCTGCTCGAGCGCGCCACTGCGAAGCGTGTTGAGATGCCATCGTTGACGTCTACGGACTTCGTCAACACCATCCCCACCACCATGGAGCCGGAATTCCCGGGTGATGAGGAGCTGGAAAAGCGCTACCGCCGCTGGATCCGCTGGAACGCAGCCATCATGGTGCACCGCGCACAGCGCCCGGGCATTGGTGTGGGCGGCCACATCTCCACCTACGCAGGCGCTGCCCCGCTGTATGAGGTCGGCCTGAACCACTTCTTCAAGGGCAAGGACGATCCTTCGGGCGGCGACCAGGTCTTCTTCCAGGGCCACGCTTCCCCAGGCATGTATGCGCGCGCATACATGGAAGGCCGCCTGACCGAAAAGGATCTGGATAGCTTCCGCCAAGAGGTCTCCCGCGGTGAGGGAGAGGGCCTGCCGTCCTACCCGCACCCGCGCCTGATGCCATGGTTCTGGGAATTCCCCACCGTGTCCATGGGCTTGGGCCCGATTAACGCTATCTACCAGGCACGCTTTAATAAGTACCTGGAGACCCGCGGCATCAAGGACACCTCCAACCAGCACGTCTGGGCTTTCTTGGGCGATGGCGAGATGGACGAGCCAGAATCCCGCGGTCTGCTGCAGATCGCATCCCTCTACGAGCTGGATAACCTCACCTTCGTGGTCAACTGCAACCTGCAGCGCCTCGACGGCCCGGTTCGCGGCAATACCCAGATCATCCAGGAGCTGGAGTCCTTCTTCCGCGGCGCCGGCTGGGAGGTCATCAAGGTCATTTGGGGCCGCGGCTGGGATAAGCTGCTGGAAAAGGACACCGAGGGTGCCCTGGTCAACGTCATGAACACCACCTCCGATGGTGACTACCAGACCTTCAAGGCCAACGATGGCGCCTATGTACGTGAGCACTTCTTCGGCCGCGATGAGCGCACGGCCAAGCTGGTAGAGGACATGTCCGATGATGAGATTTGGGCACTGCGCCGCGGCGGCCACGATTACCGCAAGGTCTACGCCGCCTACGCTCGCGCGCTGGAGAACAAGGGCACCGGCAAGCCAACCGTCATCCTGGCGCACACCATTAAGGGCTACGGCTTGGGCCACAACTTCGAGGGCCGCAACGCCACCCACCAGATGAAGAAGCTGACCCTGGATGACCTGAAGCGCTTCCGCGATAAGCAGGAGATTCCGTTCTCCGATGCGGAGCTGGAAAAGGATCCATACCTGCCGCCGTACTACCACCCGGGCAAGGATTCCCCGGAGATCAAGTACATGCTGGAGCGTCGTAAAGAGCTCGGCGGCTTCCTGCCGGAGCGCCGTGAGGACTTCACCCCGCTCGAGGCGCCGGCGCTGGATAAGCTGCGCTCCGTGCGTAAGGGTTCCGGCAAGCAGGAAGTAGCTACCACCATGGCCCTGGTGCGCACCTTTAAGGAGATCATGCGCAACAAGGAGCTGGGCAAGCGCGTTGTGCCGATCATTCCGGACGAGGCCCGCACCTTTGGTATGGACTCCTGGTTCCCCACCATGAAGATTTGGAACCCGCGCGGCCAGAACTACGTCCCGGTTGACCATGACCTGATGCTTTCCTACCGCGAGGCCACCGACGGCCAGATCATGCACGAGGGAATTTCTGAGGCCGGCGCCGCTGCCTCCTTCACCGCGGCAGCTACGTCCTACGCCACCCAGGGCGAGGCCATGATTCCGCTGTACATCTTCTACTCGATGTTCGGTTTCCAGCGCACCGGCGATGCCTTCTGGGCGGCCGGTGACCAGATGGGCCGCGGCTTCATTATCGGCGCTACCGCCGGCCGCACCACCCTGACCGGTGAGGGCCTGCAGCACATGGACGGCCACTCCCCGGTCTTGGCCGCTACCAACCCGGCCGTGGTTTCTTATGACCCGGCCTTCGGCTACGAGGTTGCGCACCTGGTCACCCGCGGCATTGAGCGCATGTACGGCAAGGACAACGAGGCCATCATGTACTACCTCACCGTCTACAACGAGCCGGTGCACCAGCCTGCCGAGCCGGAGGACTTGGACGTGGAGGGCCTGCACAAGGGCATCTACCACTACAACACCGCTGAGGGCGGCTCCATTGCCGCCAATATCTTGGCTTCCGGCGTGGGCGTGCACGAGGCGCTGCGCGCGCAGCAGCTGCTTGCCGACGACTTCGATGTCAAGGCCTCCATCTTCTCCGTCACCTCCTGGAACGAGCTGGCCCGCGACGGTGCCCGCCGCAACAAGGAGGCCCTGCGCAAGGGCGAGGAGCCGACCGAGGCATTTGCTACCTCCCAGCTCAAGGGCTACGAGGGTCCGTTCGTTGGCGTCTCTGACTTCACCACCGAGCTGCAGGAGCAGATCCGTCCGTACGTCCCAGGTACCTACATCACCTTGGGTGCGGATGGCTTCGGCTTCTCCGATACTCGCGAGGGCGCACGCCGCTACTTCAACATCGATGCCGAGTCCATCGTCGTCGCCGTACTCGATGGCCTGGCTCGCGAGGGCAAGATTGAGCGCTCCGTTGTGGAGAAGGCAGCCAAGGATCTCAAGCTGGATGATCCGACCGCTACCACCCACATCGAGGACTAATCCCCGCATTGGTGCGGGCTAGCCCCCGCGCCACGCGCAAATAAAAGGCGCCGCCGGCTTTACCGCCGCGGCGCCTTTTTCGTGCCTCGAGAGGCTCCTTCGAGAAGCCTGCCTACACCGCGTCGAGAACGCGGCCGAGCGCCGCGGAGATGGCTTCAGGGTCTTCGAGAATCACCATATGTCCGGAGCCTTCTACCGTCTGCAGGCTCGCGGCGGGCCAATTCTCACAGAGCACTTCGGATTGCGAACGCGGGGTGACGATATCGGCGGTGCCCACCACTACCTCACCGTGGAGTTTGGCCAGTCGTTCTGCGGCACCATACTCGGCGTGATCCAAAAGGTCGTCGAAGAAACCGGAGTAGGAGGCCAAGGGGGTATCGAGAAGCATGGCAACGTGGAATTGCAGCTTCTCCATCTGGGGAAAGCCGGCTAGGGTCACGGCAAAAAGCGGGGCAATAAAGCGGGCAGCTTCGAAGCGGGCACTATCGACGCGGCCAGGTAGGCGCAGGCACAGGCGGTAGAGCGCGTGCAGGGACTTGGACTGCAAGATCTGGGCCACGCCCTTGGCCGCAAAGCGGCGCATAGAGGTAGAAATCAGCAGAGCGCCCTTGATGCGCTCATAAACCTCGGCCGGCGCACGACGGATGAGGTTCAAGGCAACCATGCCGCCCAGGGAATGGCCCACGATGACCAGATTGCCGTGGGGAGCACGCTCGCGGATGACGGCTAGGACGTCGTCGGCAGCCGCGTCAATGGTGCACTCTTCTGGGGCGACCGTGGAGGATTGCCCATGCCCACGCAGGTCCACCAACAGTGCGCGCGCGTTGCGGCCGCGCAGGTAATTGGCCTGGTCATAATAGGCCTCTGAAGACAGGCAATAGCCGTGAATGAAGACCACCGTCACTGGGGCGTCCTCTTGGCCAACTTCGTACCAGGCGATGTCTAAGCCATCGTGGTCCACGGTGCCGGACGCGCTGATGTGGGTAAGCCCCGGCTCGGTAGAGGGATCATGCAATCCGCCATAGAGCTTTTCCAGCTCGGCGCGGTGTGAGGGGCGCAGGCGCTTGAGCCAACTACGCGCCACAACGGAAGAACGTTTTCTCAATGCCATAACGGGATCAATACTAGACTGGTGGGCATGGCAAACGACCTCAGTGCCCAATTGCAGGCAAAGTTTAATGCGAGTGCGCCGGACAAGGAGCCGGAGCGCGATACTCTCGGCCAGCTCATCGCACTCATCCACAAGGTCACCGGGATCGAGGAAGACTTGGGCCGCGAGACCCGCCTGAAGGATATCGGCGTGGAGTCGCTCGATCTGGTGGAGCTTACCGTTCGCGCGGAAGAGGCTTTCCAGGTGCGTTTTTCTGAGGAGACGATGCTCAACAGCGAAACCATCGGCGATATCGCCGAGTATGTGGAGGATCACCAATGATTTCTTACCTATCAGACATGGACGGCGTACTCATCAAAGAAGGTGAGATGATCCCTGGTGCCGATAAATTTATCCAGGCACTCAAAGACAATGACATCGAGTACATGGTGCTCACCAATAACTCCATGTCTACCCCGCGGGACCTATCTGCACGCCTGCGTAATACCGGCCTGGATATCCCTGCAGAGCGCATCTGGACCTCCGCTACCGCTACCGCGAACTTTCTTTCCAGCCAGGTAAGCTCCAGCAAGGCCTACGTAGTGGGCGAATCCGGCCTGACCACCGCCATGCACGAGGCGGGCTGGATCCTCACCAACGATGACCCGGACTTCGTTGTACTTGGCGAGACCCGCACTTACTCCTTTGAGGCGATTACCACCGCCATTAACCTCATCCGCGATGGTGCGCGTTTTATTGCCACCAACCCGGATGTCACCGGCCCCGCCCCCACGGGCGTACTTCCAGCTACCGGCGCCGTAGCTGCGCTCATTACCGCCGCCACCAACCGCGAGCCTTATTACGTGGGCAAGCCAAATCCGGTCATGATGCGTTCGGCGCTGAATAATATCGGCGCCCACTCGGAGGAGACGATCATGATTGGTGACCGCATGGATACCGATGTGAAGGCGGGCCTTGAGGCCGGTATGCGCACGGTACTGGTACGTTCCGGCATTTCCGATGACCACGAGATTTCCCGCTACCCGTACCGCCCGTCGGCCGTGCTGAAATCCGTGGCAGAGCTGCCAGACAGGATCCTGGATCCTTTCGCAGAGGCGGAATAGTCCATAGCCGAGCGCACCACCCGGCGGCAGAAGCAAAGGGGTTGGCCAGCAGCAGCTGGTCCAACCCCTTTCGTGCCTTCTACGGCAGGCGCACGGCAGCACTAAAGCCGTGGCGCTGCGCGAGGTAGCGCACGACGCAATCAAGCGCGTCCAGCTCCTCGCGGGTGCCGGTAAGCACCTGGTGACAGCCGATACCGCTGCCTGCGTTGGCGCAGGCGTTGCCGCCTTGGGCAAGCGCCGCTACGGAAAGCCCATCCCGGAACCAACGAGTGCACCACTGAGCGGTCAGTGGGTCATCGCCCGGAATGATAAATTCCGACTCGGTACGGATGCACCGATCCATGGCGTGTTCAATCTCCGAGCGCAGCGTGCGCGGCATCCCGGAAATCTTGAGCACACCGGTGACCACGGTGGCGCCGCCGTTGACGGAGGGCCACGTGGAGGTGGAGGCCGGCTGTTCAACCGGCGCAGGGTTAACGCACGTATTCATAGCCGATTCTCCCTCGACATAGATCACCACCGCACGAGGCCTGCCGGCCCGGCGCGATGCAAGACGAGCTTCGTCTTCCCCAACGAACTGTCTGATGCGTCTGCTCACAATTTTCCTGCGTCACACCCCTCCCTACAACCCTCAACTTTCACTTCAACCCCCATTCGCTAAACCTCAACCCTAGGTACAGACTGGGGCCAAAGTTGCAGGTGAAACCAATGTTACAAATGTGAAATTTGGAGTTTGCTGAGAAAATTCTGCCCCTTCTTGACGGAAGGAAACAGAAGCCCTGCTCACGCACGAGAACGCGCAACTAGAATCTCACGCAACCGCCGCCCGTGCGCTCGCGCCGGTCTCCTGCGCCGGATGGCCCCTTCTCGCACGAAATTCCCCGACTTCTCCCCGCCCCGCGGGGGAGCCTTCCACCGCACCACTTCCCCCAGTGGAAGGCGCTCGCTCCACCAAAGCGGGCAGATTACAAAGAGTTCCAGATGGCGGTATTCGTATCGTGCCAGAGCGGCTTGCACCATTCGCCAAAGTCGCGGTTTGTGAGCGCGACCATGGCATAGTCGCCGGCGACCCAGAGGTAGGTGCCGGACATGCCGAAGTGACCGACGGCGTCGGCAGGCAGGGCGCCCATCCAGTGATCTTTGTCGCCGTGGATTTCAAAGCCTAGGCCCCAGGTGCAGTCTTTGAAGCTGCCGTAGCCCGGAACAATGCCGCGCAACCCGTCGAAATGCACGCGGCGCATGTCGGCCACGGTGGATGGGTGCAAAAGCTGTGGGTCCTGGACTTCCGTAGCAAAGGCCGCGAGGTCCTCCACTGTGGAGACCAAACCGTGGCCGGCCGAGCCTTCGAGCCGGGTGGACTCCATGCCCAGCGGGGCCAATATGCCTTCACGCAGGTACTCGGCAAAGTCCATGCCCGTGGCTTCGGCCACGGTATCCGCGGCCCACTCATAACCGGCCGAGGAGTAGATGCGGCGCTCGCCCACCGGCTTTTGCGACTCCCGGGAATCAAAGGAAATCCCAGAGGCATGCGCAAGCAGGTGCTCGAGCGTGGAGCCTTCCGGGCCGGCTGGCTGCTCAAGCTCCACGGCGCCTTCTTCCACGGCCAGCATCACGCCGTAGGCTGCGACCAGCTTGGTTACCGATGCCACCGGAAACTCGCGGGCGGTATCCCCCACCGTTTCTTGCACCTCGCCGCGGTGCAGCAAGGCTCCGGCCACCGTATCCGCGGGCCACTGGCTAATTTGGCTAAATTCACTCATACTCACCAGCCTACTGAGCCTCATTCGGAAGCACTGGACCGCTGTGGGCGCGCCTTTTTGAGCCGGTCGCCCCTTAGGCCTACTGGGCCCGCGTACGCCTTGGGTTCACGAATCCCACATACCTTAGGTCTACAGGGCCCCGCACACCTTAGGTCCAAGGTGATCGGGCCGATCTGAGCGAATGGACCCCTCAATTCAGCCCTAAAGGCCTCAAATCAGCCCGATCAAACTGGACCTAAGCCACCGAAGCCGGCGAAAGACCCCTCGAAACCGCCCAACCGCCAGACGCGTCAGTCCCACAGGAGGCCGCCCAAGTAAACCATCGGTTAAAACAACAAGAACATTTTATGGAATCGGACAGGAAACGGTTGCACACCCACTAGACATGAGAAAACTTTCAACCATGTCTAATAATTCTAAGAACACGGGCAGCGCAGTTAACCGCCGCCGCTTCCTGCAATCCACCGGTACCGCCGGTGCCGCCATCGCTCTGTCCGGTGCAGCCGCCAATGCCCAAAGCAGCCTCTCGCCGCGCGTGGAGCAGCACATGGTGGAGCCCAAGCTGGGCGAGCGACCCTTCCTCCACGGTGTGGCCTCGGGTGACCCGATTCCGGATTCGGTCATCTTGTGGACCCGCGTGACCCCGGATGCCGATGCCATGCCGGGATCCGGACTAGGCGAGGCCACCCGGGTGGAGTGGGAAATTGCCAAGGATGAGGGGTTTGGGGACGTCGTCAAGCGGGGCGAAGTGACCACCGACGCCGGCCAGGATCACACCGTGCACGTGGATCCGCATGGCCTAGAGCCGGAGACCGTGTACTTCTTCCGTTTTAAGGCGCAGGATAAATACTCGCCCGTCGGCCGCACCAAGACCGCCCCGGCGCTGAGCGCCTCCCCAGAGGAGCTCACCTTCGGCGTGGCTAGCTGCGCTAACTGGGAGTCCGGTTTCTTCAATGCCTATGGCGATATTGCCCAGCGCGGCCGCGCGGACCAGCTGGATTACATGATTTTCTTGGGCGACTATATCTACGAGTATCCGCAGCGCGAATACGCCGGCTATGGCCCGGTGCGCCTGCACCACCCGGCGCACGAGATTATCTCGCTGGAGGATTACCGCATCCGCTTCGGCCGCTACCGCACCGATGAGAACCTGCAGGCCGCACACGGCGCGCTGCCATGGGTTGTGGTGTGGGATGACCACGAGGTGGCCAACGATAACTGGCGCGAGGGCGCGGAGAACCACACCGAGGGCGAGGAGGGCGCCTTCCTAGACCGCCGCAAGGCCGCGATGCAGGCCTACTTCGAATGGATGCCGGTGCGCGCGACCAACCCATCCGAGCAGGGCCACCTCTACCGCAGCCTGACCTTCGGCGATCTGGTGGAGCTAACCATGATGGATCTGCGCACCTACCGCGATGAGCAGGTGCGCTTTGGCCCGCGCAAGATGGCTGCAGAGGGCCGCACGATGCTTGGCTCTGAGCAGTACAACTGGCTGCTCAATAAGATTGAGACCTCTTCTGCCAAGTGGAATATGCTGGGCAATTCCGTCATGTTCTCCCCCATGAACCTGGCTACCCTGCAACAAGATGACAAGACCAAGCCGGTTTCTTCCTCGCTGTCCTCCAATATCACCGGCATTCCGGTCAACGGCGACCAGTGGGATGGTTACTCGGCGGAGCGCCGCTTGCTTATCGACGCCCTCTCAAAGCACGACTCCCACACCCTCTTTGTCACCGGCGATATCCACTCCGAGTGGGCGCACAATATCAGCAAGGATGGCCGCATCTTCGGCGCCGAGATGGTCTGCGCCTCCGTGTCTGCGCCCAACGTGAACGAGCAGTTGAAGCTGCCGGAGGGCAATGAACTGTCCAAGCTGGCCGAGCGCTACTTGATGGGCGCCAACCCGCACACCCGCCACGTGGATTTGGACCACCACGGCTACAGCTTTGTCACCGTGCGCCCGGATTCGGCGGAAATGCACTGGTTGCGCGTAGATAACCTGCTCACCGCCAAGTCCCCGGTGCGCGAGGCCGTGACCATGACCTGGCGCCCGGGTGAGGGCTACAGCAAATAGTTGTAAGTTCTGTCACATGACAGGTACTCGATGTTAACGAACGAGTAGTACACCTTCGATAGAGATAGTGAAAGACCCTCTCTGGGGAATTTCACTACCTATCACTCGCCCGCCTTTCGGGCCCCCTTTGGTGCCGCGGATTCTTCCCTAGTCCGCGGCATACTCATAGTCGATGTAGCCGCGCTCGCCGCCCAGGTAGAACGTATCCTGGTCCGGCTCGTTAAGCTCAAGGCCCTCGCGCCAGCGGCGCACCAGGTCCGGGTTGGCGATGAGCTCGCGGCCTACTACTGCGGCATCCACGTAATCCAGCTCGATTTCGCGCTGGGCATCCTCCTTGGAGGTCATCGTGGGGAAGCCATCATTCATGAGCACCTTGGTCACGCCGTTTGCGCGTGCCTTCTGTGCCAGCGTGGCGATGAGCTCGCTTTCCGGCTCACTGTGTAGCAGGGACACATAAGCCAGGTTCAGCGGTGCCAGGGCATCGAGCAGGCCGCCGTAGGTGGCCAGCATATCTTCCTGATCGTCTTCAATTACACCCTGGACATTGTGTGCCGGGGAGAAACGCACGCCCACGCGGTCGGCACCGATTTCCTCCGCCACGGCGCGAATGACCATCTCTGGCAGGCGCCAGCGATTTTCCGGGCTGCCGCCAAATTCATCTTCGCGCTTATTGGCAGACGGCGCCATGAACTCGTGCAGCAGGTAGCCGTTGGCGCCGTGGATCTCCACGCCGTCGACACCAGCATCAATAGCCCGGCGCGCGCCCTGGCGGAATTCGTCCACGATGCGCGGCAGCTCTTCCGTCTTCAGCTCGCGCGGGACCGGCGCATCCATCTTGCCAGCGAAGCCACGCACGGTTCCGCCCCAGTCAAAGGCGCTCGGCGCCTCCGGGTTCGCACCGTCAATCAGGTCCGGGTGGCTGGTGCGGCCGCCGTGCATGATCTGCATGAACAGGGTGCCGCCTTCCTCGTGCACGCGGTCTGCGACGGCGCGCCAGCCTTCTGCCTGCTCGTCGGTCGCAATGCCCGCCTGGCCCGGGAATGCGCGGTTGGTCCACGCCGGGAAGGTTCCCTCCGTAACCACCAGACCAGCCGTGGCGCGCTGCGAGTAGTACTTCTGGTGCAGCTCGGTAGGTACACCGCTTTCGCCTGCACGCTGGCGGGTTAGTGCCGCCATGGTGACGCGGTTATCTAGCTTGAATCGGCCAAGTTCCAGTGGTTCGAAAAGTGAAGTCATGCCCAGTGCAACACGCAGCCGGGCTGCACTATTTCACCATTGCCAAAAGGATAATGACACCAGCGTGTATGCCAGCTTTACCTCGCCCAATAATGAGCGCTGGACGGACCGACTTACTGTAGAAGGCCAGCCCTACTAGCGCGGCTCTGCCGGGATCTCTTGGCCGGTGCTACCGGCGGTTCCGGACGCTTGGGTGCCGTCGCCGGCATCACTTCCGGCAGTGGGCGCAGTGCCGGCCCCGTTGCCGGAATCGGTCCCGCCGTTGGCGGCGCTCGGGGCGGGCGAGGCATTGCCCGTGGCGCCAGTTTCCTGGCCCCGGCCGCCGGCAGGCGAATCGGTAGCGCCAGCGCCATTAGAGCCTTGCGGGTTGGCGGTCTCCGTGGGAGCAGTGCTGTCCTCCGTCGGCTCGTACTGCGTACCGGTCTCGGTGGATTCGGGGGTGGGGTTGGTGGAGGGGGCGTCGGAAAGCTGCGAGGAAGAGGCCGCCGCGCCGCTATCGCGCCAGTGCTCGGGCGAAAGCCAGCCCGCATCGCCGTTTTCGGGATTGCTTGAGGCCAGGGCCAGGGCGCCGACGACGAGCAGAGCCAGGATGAGGCCCGTGGTAGAGGCGCGGACACGGCCGCCAATGGTGGCGATCTTCTGGAACTTGGTATTGGTCTCCAGCGCGCGCCAGATGCCTTGGGTGGGCTCAGGCTCTTGGTCCTCCTCATCCGGTAGCGCGGGCTTTCCAGGTCCGTCGCTATCTGGGCCATCCGCCTCGGGCGACGGGTGTTTCGGCTGGGAATCGGGGCGCGAGCCCTCCCCTGCCGCGGAGGCATCCTTAACGGATTCTTGGGCCGCGGCATTGTCACCCACCGGAAGAAGCGGGCGCTGGATTTCGTCCAAGTCAGTCACGTTGTAGTGATCCCAGAACTCGGAAAGCAGTGCGGAGCGAATGGCACGCTCCACCGCCCACTGGCGGGCGGGGTTTACGGTAACCAACACGCGGTAGGTCACGTGCCACGACTGTCCGGCGGCCTGCGGGGCAACCAACTGGGTGGCCGGCAGCACCTCGAGCTCGCCATTGACATCCACGGCGATGGACGGTTCCTGGATGGCTTGCTCGGAAATCGTGCACACCCGGCGCGTGATTTCTGGCAGGGTCTCGCCTTCTTGCACCGGCACGTCAAAGTTGACCACGGCGCGCGACCACTCCTGGGAGTAGTTGGTGACCGCACCGGCCGAGCTATTGGGCACGGTCACCAGCTCGCCGGTGGGCGTGCGCACCTTGGTGGTGCGCAGGGTCAGCATCACCACGGTGCCTTCCACGTCGGTCACGCCATCGAAGCTGACGTAATCGCCCACGCCAAATTGCTTTTCCGAAAGGATGAAGAAGCCGGAGAGAAAGTCCGCAATGATGGACTGGGCGCCAAAGCCCACGGCGGCCGAGACTATCGTCGCCGGCACCGCAGCGCCCACCGCTGGCACGCCGAGATTAGTCAGCGCGGCCCAGATGATGAGGAAGTACGCCGCTGCCTGCACGATGTAGACCAGCGCACCGGTCAGCGCCAGGCGCGCCTTGGTGGCTTCTTCGTCCTCATCGAGGCGGCGCTCCATAATGCGGATGGCCAGCCTGCCGATGCGCGGGATCAAAATGCCTATCAGCAATAGCGCGATAAGCGGCAAGCCATGGTCAACAAAAAGGCTCCACAGCTCGTAGAAGTAATACTTCAGATTCATGCCCCTAGAGTAGGCCGCCTGCCTGAAAACTGGATGCCAGTTGACTGCCAGCAACCGTGCAAACGCCGCCTCTTCCGGCGCGCACCCCCTATGCCCTGCGCAAACTCCTGCGAGCTCGGCCGGGCTTGGCTACTCTGTGGGGCATGAAGAAATCATTCCTTATCCCCTTCTTTTCCCTCGCCCTCTTTACCACCGGCTGCGGCGGCAGCGATGACACCGCCACCACCATCTCCACGGTGAAGGAAACCGTCACGGAGACCGCCTCCGAAACCAGCACCACCGAAACAAGCACCGAGGAATCGACCACGGAAGAAACCACGACAGAAACTCCGCAGGAGCGCGAGCCACGCACGGAAACTCCGGAGCCGGCAACGAATAACCAGCAGCAGGCCAACACCGCGGGATACCAGTGCGCGGACGGCACCTGGGTGGAGTTTGCCGGGCTGTGCAAGGAATCCAATAATCAGCCGCCGGTCCAGCCGGCGCCGCAGCAACAGGCACCGCAGCAGGGCCAAGCCAATAACGGCGGCCCGAGCGCGGATTGCCCGGCCTACCTGTGCGGCTATGGCAATGACGCCAACGGCAACCGGAATAAAAGCTCCGGAGAAATCCAGACCCAACATGGCTGCGAACAGGGCTACATCACGGATCCGCAGGTCTGCGGTGCGGTGGGGCGCTAAGCCGTTTCCCGCGAGGCCTCCGCGAACTAGGCCGCCGCGCCCGAACCCACAGACCTAGTCGCGAGAGTTATAACGCTTCATGAGGCGGTCAATGAGCTCATCGGTAAGCTTGTCATCTTCCAAAATGGTATCCAGCAGGCGCTGGGATTCCTCGTGGGAGGCCTGCTCTTCCGCCTCATAGGAGTCACCGCTTAGGTCCACGCCAAAGTCGGTGTTCTCGGCCTCGGTGGCCTGGACGCTGAGCTGATCGACGTCCGATTCAAACGACTCCATAAACTCGCTGGCCTCCGCGGCCGCTTCCTTGCGCCGCTTGCCGGAGCGCACTTCCTTTTCAATACGGCGCTGCAGTGCGGCCTCCATCTGGCGGTGGCGCCACGAGCGCACGCGGTGCGGCTCCAAGCGGCGGCCCACCGCACGGCTCTTATTCTCGGCCTTCTTGGCCAGCACCTTTACCTGCGCCGCGGTGTCATTAAGTGGCGCCCATTCCTGGTAGGCCGGCACGCGCCAGCCGGCCCAAATGCCCAGCAGCGCCAAGAAGATGGAGACCAGCGGTCCGATGATCATGCCCACGGCCATCATGTCATAGTGGTGGCCCACCAAGACGATGATTGCGCAGGCCACGGCTGGGATGACCGTCGGCTGGTTATCGCCAAAGACGCTAGGCTCGCGCCCCATGACGATGTCACGAATCATGGATCCGCCGGTGGCGGTAAACACGCCCATCATGATGCACGGGATAAGCGGCAGCCCATAGGTAATTGCCTTAACTGCGCCGGTGGCGGCCCAGAGGCCGGACACGACGGCGTCGCCATGCGCTTGAAGATAATCCCAGGTCTTGCCCTTGAAGTAGACAAAGCGGGCAATGAGCGCGCCGGCAAAAGCCAGGTAGAGGTACTCCGGCTGGCTCATGGCCGCCACGGTGCCGCGGTTGATGAGGACGTCGCGCACCATGCCGCCACCCAGGGAAGAAAACATCGCGATGAAGAAAAAGCCGATGATGTCATAGCCGCGCTTGCGCGCCATGGTGCCGCCGATGATTCCCATCAGCAGCACGCCGCTGATATCGGACCAGCGGTAGAGAGATTCAATGAGCGGATCCACTTCAACCATATGGCTATTAGACTTCACCGCCCGCCACCGCGCAATTAGCACACCCATATGCGCAGCCAGGCACCACAGAAGGCGCCGGCCTTGCTTGCCGACGCCTCCCTCTCACCGTGGGGCCACCGGGGCTCGAACCCGGGACCAACGGATTATGAGTCCGTAGCTCTAACCGACTGAGCTATAGCCCCACGCGGATCACACACCACTAAGGCGAAGTTCCGCTCTCAAAAGAGTAGCCAATGCGGGGCTAAAGACCAATTTGCCCCCACAAGTCTTGGCACTTTTGTTCGCTTCATACCCCCAGAGGGTAAAAGTGATTTATGCGCAAAGTATTCTCTTCTCTCATTCTCATCTCTGCACTTACGCTCACCGCATGCTCAGATAGCAGCGACAGCACACCGCAGTCGAAGGACTCCAAGGACTCGCGATCCGATACACAAAATGATTCAAAGTCCATCATCGGTACTTGGAAGCAAGACGACAGCGCTAGTGAGGATGGCTGGATGGAAGCCAGCGTTACCGATGACGTCATTACCGTGGAATGGGTTTTAGATAACGGTGACAATCGCATGATTTATTGGATTGGTTCCTTTGATGCCCAAGGCGCGGCAGCCGGTGAAACTATTACTTCTGATCGCGATGTTGTTGCCACTGACTCGGAGTGGATGGCTACCTCTGCAGAGAAAAAGGACTTCAAATTTGAGGACGGCTCCCTGACTTTCAAGGTTGCCATCGATGACGAAGAATTTACCACTCACATGAAGAAGCTAAAGGATGATCCAACGACTGTAAATGAGCTAAAAAGCACCGACTTCAGCCAAACCTTTAGCGATGGAGTCCTCGATGTTCCAGCCGCCAAGATTGAGATTACTAATCACCGTCTACTAAAACCGGGTGAACCAGGCAACGAAGCGAGTGAAAAGCCTATTCTCGTTTTTGAGTACAACATCACCAACAAGACGAACGAAAACTTAACGGCCTCTGACTTTGTCTCCTATTTCACCGCGGTTCAGGACAATGATCCTAATAAGGTGAACGAACTCAACGTCGGTGCTTACTTCGATCCTGAAATTTCCGATGAGCAGCTTGAGCAGATCAAAGAGGGCGGGACAGTGCCTGGTGCAGTAGCTTACGAACTCGATGACCTGACCACTCCGGTAGAGCTCATTGCTTCTGGAGCCTTTAGCCAAGACGAAATCGGACGCCAAACATTCGACCTTGATTAGTCTCTAGGCTCGAAAAGCGAGGCCCCGAACCTGTGACTCCACAGGGAAAATTCCCCGCTTACCTGGGGAGCACAGTGGGTGGGCATTCCGCTTGAATCCAGTCAAGGGGCCATCCCAGCTTACGCGGGGAGCACAGTTCACTCGTGATTTTGGGCTCGTCATCAATCGGCTCATCCCCGCTTACGCGGAGAGCACGGTTGAGCAAGATTAAGACCGCTGCGGGTGGTGGGCTCATCCCCGCTTACGTGGGGAGCACGAGTTCGAGTGGACGGCCGTAGGCACCCCGAACGGCTCATCCCCGCTTACGCGGGGAGCACGCCACGGAGGAGGCAGCCTGAAACTCAGTCAGGGGCTCATCCCCGCTTACACGGGGAGCACGGCTGGACGGCGCGCGGCCTGTAGTGGGTGCGGGGCTCATCCCCGCTTACGCGGGGAGCACACAACTTCACGGTTGCCAGCGTCCACCCACACGGGCTCATCCCCGCTTACGCGGGGAGCACGTCAGTTCTACTAAATATGTCCGCTTTAGTGGGGGCTCATCCCCGCTTACGCGGGGAGCACGGCTGGCAACGGCGCGGTTTCCGGTAGTGCAAGGGCTCATCGCCGCTTACGCGGGGAGCACCTCGCCCCGCATATCAAACAACATAGTGTTTCCGGCTCATCCCCGCTTACGCGGGGAGCACTTCAGTAGCCACAGCAGCGCATACACGGGGTGGGGCTCATCCCCGCTTACGCGGGGAGCACTACGTCCCCCTACTCGATGCCACCAGCATCGACGGCTCATCCCCGCTTACGCGGGGAGCACAGGCCGCTTTCGTCGTCGAGTTTGTCGGCTCGGGGCTCATCCCCGCTTACGCGGGGAGCACGCGGTCTTACCGATGGTGAAACCACCGCCAGTGGGCTCATCCCCGCTTACGCGGGGAGCACTGTGGTGCGGTGGGTTATTCTCCCTCCCCCTCCGGCTCATCCCCGCTTACGCGGGGAGCACGGTCAATCATGTCCTTCTGACTGTTTTGCGCTGGGCTCATCCCCGCTTACGCGGGGAGCACGCGGAGATTAAGCGCGGTGCGACCATCGCTCAGGGCTCATCCCCGCTTACGCGGGGAGCACCCGGGCATGACCGCGCTTTAGTGCGGGTGAGTGGGCTCATCCCCGCTTACGCGGGGAGCACGTCACGGCCAGCCGGCCAATCACAGCGCGCACAGGCTCATCCCCGCTTACGCGGGGAGCACAACTACACCGTCGACGGAAGACGTGACGCCGAGGGCTCATCCCCGCTTACGCGGGGAGCACGCCGGGGCCTTCCACGAATAGCCAGCCGGTTCCGGCTCATCCCCGCTTACGCGGGGAGCACACGACGCTCTCGTTGCCGACGACGATTATTGACGGCTCATCCCCGCTTACGCGGGGAGCACATTGCGCCGATTGTTGACGTGATGATGACGGGCGGCTCATCCCCGCTTACGCGGGGAGCACCCTCGGTCTGCCATTTGGTGGGAGCGGGTGGCGGGCTCATCCCCGCTTACGCGGGGAGCACCGGTGTAGCACTCGCAGTAAACGCAGCAGACGGGGCTCATCCCCGCTTACGCGGGGAGCACACTTGCTGAGCAGGAATGATAGGATCCTAAAGGTTATTTTACATACGGCTTCAAGCAGGAGGTCAAAAGCTCATTTAATCGAATACGCTAACCTCCTCTTTTCTGTCGGTTGTACATTTTGCGGGCTTGGCGTGCTTTCGACCAACCCGTCCGACGCTTCATTTGTTTTGGTTTATGTGGGCGCATCATTAACGTGACGCCATCGAAATCGGTGGGTTCCCAGTGATGCCGGTGAGTTCGAAACTCCATGCCTTGCTCATTAGCGGCGGGATACACCAATAAGGCACGACCATCTTTACAAAGATCCACGGTTCTCTCCCAGAGCAATTCCCGGACGCGCGCGGCAGGGCGTCCCACAAATGTTCCAGGGGTCAGCTCAATGAGCCATTTGCTGAGATCGCCTCGCAGACCTGCTGGGCAGGCCGTAACGACCAGCACCATCATGACAACGACTCCTCTTCTGCCCAATTCACCCCGGAGGCAATAACCTCGAGCTCACTCCACAGCATTAGCTCGGCATCGCTGACCAGGACATCATCGGGGGCATCGAAAAGAGCTTTAAGGTCGCGCACCATCCGGGGCATCAAGCGATGAGATACCACCTGATCGCGGACACGGCGGCGCACCTCAATGGAGGGACTTCCCTGCTGCGCTGCGACGGCGTCGAATTCCGCAGGAATGGAAATCTCCGCTTTGTACAGGTCGGCAACATCGTAGACAAAGGAGCGATCGGTGCCAGTATGAACAACGCCCAACGCCGGAACGAAACCCAGTGCTGCGATTACGGCATGTGCAACGCCGTATAAAGCAGCGCTTCCTGCCGTGAGTGCCTGGTTGATGGGGTCCGAGGAATCGAAATCATTGGGGTCATAAGATCGACGATTCCAATACACACCCGTGCGCTCCGCTTCGGCGGCATAAATCCGCTTCATACGCGCCCCCTCACGACCGCGCAACTGCGACATCGCCAACCGAGAAACATCTTCACCAGGAAACCGCAGTGCATACATGCGGCGAGCGCAATCCAACCGTTTGCGCTGGTTACATATAACTTGCGCATGGATTTCAGCCATGCGGGAAGACTTAGCCGGCGGGCGACCGTGGGCGTAATAGCGAACCCCGCGCTCACCTACCCAGAGGGTGGTCACGCCGGCGTCGCCAAGCAAAGCCATAGCAGCGTAGGTGATCTTCGTGCCAGGACCGAGCAATAAGGCAGCTAGCTGGGTAGCCGGTACATAAGCCACCCCACGCTGATCGGTAATAGTAAGGGAATTTCCATCTCTATTGACCACGCACCGCTCAGCGTAAAGGAAGCTTATCCGGTCCGACATCCGCGCTAGTGCCTGGCGTGTGATGGGGACTTCACTCGGTGTGGACATTATGCACCCGTAGGTCGGGCCAAGGTCAATAGACCACAGCCATAACCACGAGCCCTACCAATGCCATTGACTAAAGTCGCGCGCAGTGCGTCTGGATCACTGACCTCCAAGGTTCCGCGGTAGCGTGCAGTAGCGATGTGCACGCGACGGCGGCTATCGCCTTTACGGAAATCCAAGGATTTTCGCTCCACGATGTTGGTCTGCTCATGTACGCACCAGCGATCACGTTCGGCATCACTAACCTCATCCTGAGCGCGCGGGGCGAGTTTGAATCCGGCTCGTTCAGAGCGTTGGTACAGCCAGCCCAATTGGTGTTCTACTGAAACGTGCGCCTTAACTTTGCCTCGCTTTTGACCATTAGACTGCGAGTATGTGGGATTGGCCAAGAGCTCAAAATGCCACCTCTGCCCTTGAGTCAGAGAGCCCAAAAAGCGGTCATACTCGACTGATTGCGCAGGCCTTGTATCCCACCCTGCCTGCTCAGCTATCACGCTGGCAGTCGGCTTTTCTGGCCCAACGACATAGAGCGCATGGTGGTGAGCACTTTCGTCAAGGCGCCACAATATGCGACCAGAAGACTGGTCTAAGTCGGGCGGGAAAGAAGCTGCCACAGCCGCGTGCATAGCCTGCGGATTGGTCAACAGTTTTCGCCCTTGGCGACGCCGCGGGTTAATCAAAATCTTCGTCAGTGTGCTCATACGTTCATCACCGCTTCCAGGAAGGGATCAGGGCGCCGGTTTTCCGGTTCAATAGGGTTTTCCACTGTGGCGAATTCCTTTTGTACAACGGTGCGCCACGAATACTTACGATGCTCAGGGGCGAAAGAAACTGGCACATCCTGGCAGGCCGTACCGACTTCGCCGGCGAGTGAGTCGCGGTAAATGGGCAACTCTACTTCCTGCCCACACGTGCGCATATAGTCCTTCGTTGCATGCCACGTCGAGTGGTTCTGCAGTGCTTCCACCGCAGACCCATTAACCACGCCAAGCACGATATTCGGCGGAGCTGGGCATGACCGGCGGCCAAGGAAAATGGGATAGACCGGCCGTTTCAGACTCTCGGCAAAGCCTTCTAAGAGATCTTGATCTTCGCTTTCGATAGCAGCAACAAACGCAGCATCGGTTAAGAAATATCGAGTAATAAGCTTGGCTTGGCCCTTCGGGTCATTTTGCCAATTTTGGGCCGTCTGATAATCGCGAAGCAGACTACCAGATTGATCCACCCGCACTGCGAATTTCAGTCCTGCCAGATCTTCTACTCCATCGGTGCGACGCCTGCCTTCAGCTGCAGCGAGCATCCCCAGCACACCCGACTTAGAAGGAAGGGTAGATGTGGCTCGCGTGGCGTAGCGAGACTCGGTTCCCCACGACTGCATCGGACCTTTAAGGAGCAATAACAACGAGTAGGTCATTGTCGGCGTCCTTCCTACTTCTCTAGCGCGACAGCCAATCGATCCGCGAGCTCTGGAAGCGTTATTTCTTCTGCAAGATCCGCAAAGGCTTTACGGGCTTCGCTTACGCCTACAACGAAGGAAGCTTGCGGCTTGAGACCATAGTTTTCCTCAAACTCCGCCTCTTCTTTAGCCAAGGTTTCTGCACCAGCAACGCGTAGGCTCTTTCCATCTGTTGCCTCGACCGGCTCTTCAAAGGCAGTGACAAGGCTTACTGGTCGGGTATCGCGTACCGCAATATAAACCAGCTCTGGCAGGGTCTGGTTGGCAAAAGTGTTGATCTTGCCGGTGGGCATGGACTTAATAAAAGCATCCGCAAAGTCAACGGCAGCTTGCTTCGCATTCTCCTCAGAATCCAGGTTCTTGCTCAAGCCGCCCAAGTTTACGGTGGCATAGCGGTAGAGCGTCGAAGACATCATCTGCACGGTGCCGATCATTCCCGCACCGGTCTCCTCCCCTTCTTCTGCCAAATCATCTACTGCCGTGAAGTAATCAAATTCGGGTGCACTGGCATGAATGCCAAGGGCGTGCGCTACCTGCACTGAGGCATCAATGTTGAAAGCAGCATCATCGGCAACCATACGGCCAAAAAGTGCCATATCCACCGAGTGATCGGTATCAAGGATTTTCTGCGCTTCTTTCTTCTTGATCTTCTCGCCGTCTGCCTCGACAATCGCTTCTGCAGCGCGGTCTATCTGGTGGGGGCTCAAGAAGAGTAGGTACTTGGTCTGTGGGTACTTTGCTGCCTCGAGTTCTTCCTTAGTAGTCTCTTCCGACTCCTCGAGAGCCTTAAGTTTTTTGGAATCTACTTCCGTCGTGATTCCGGCGGACTTGAAGAGATCGGCCACTGCAGCCCGGGCGCGCTCAGCGTCCCACCCCTCGTGGTCCTCTACCTTTAGGGCAATTTTCTGCGGAATGCGCTTAGAACGATCGCCGACGGATTCCGCATCAACATGGGTCTCGAAGTACTTACGGATTGCGCGCTTCCACGACTGGGAAGAAACACGCTGGCGCGGTACACCGCCATACACTGCGGACTTTGGTGCACCGGTATCGTCACGGTTGATAAGCGATGGCGGAAGGGTGTGCAGAGCGTGGATATCAATGATAAGAGACATGGTTTCAAGTTCCTTTCAAAAAGTAAGGGATTAGGATTCTGACTCGTTGTTGGAGGAGGCGTAAACGCCAGTGGCGAAATCGCGGCCCCACCGCAGTAGGACGCCTTGGCGGCGAGCTTGTTCTTTCTGGGTTACTGTCTGGTCGCCTAAAACGCGGAGGTCATTGGCAAATTGCCCATAGTCAAACCCCAGCTTGGCGCGTCGAAGCAGCGTGACCAGAGAGCGAATGTGAACCATCCTGGAGGCCTCGTCTTGCGCCACCATCATGGCGTCGAAACGAGGCTTGGTGGACTGGGATTGGCTCTGGGAATAAAAGCGCCCGCATGCTTTAGCAAAACTTTGCCCAGCGATGTGGGCATCAGTAGTTGCGCTTTGCATATGCACGCCCAACATCGTGAGAGCTTGAAATGCTGCCAGTTCTGAGGCCGATGGTTTATCTCCCCGGCCCAACTCCAACTCGCTCAAGGGTGGCTCCAGCAACAGCAGGACTTCCTCCAAGGCAAGGGGGTGGTGCTTCAGTTTTACTGCAGAGTACTTCCGCAATGTCGCTAACACAGCTCGGGCGTGTGCCTGTTTAGTGTGGTTCGGCGAATGAAGAAGATTTCGTTGCAGCGAATCTGCGGTCCGAGCCACCGAGGCGCGAAGCCTCGGACCACCGCTACGTTGCGAGCCTGTCTTAGAGGTATTTTGATTCTCATGCATGGGCCTTGCCCTCCTTCAGAGATGAATCGTTACTCCGGCTATCAGCCGGTGGTGCGGTAAGCGGCAGGTCCTTATCAAGGCGGCGAAGAAGTTGCCGATACAAAGAGCCTGCAGAAATGATTCGGCCCTTTCCTTCTTCTCCGGCATCAATTTCCCTACCAATGACAGCCTTTTGACCAGCTCCTCGGAGCAATTCTCGAGCGTGCGCCAGAGCTACACCCCTGGCACGCTTTTGCCATATTTTTTGAGATTCATCGGTAGTATCCACCGCAACGGTAGACATCCACTCGATAAACTGCGGTTCTAGCTGGGCATAGAAGCGATCTTTGGCAGCTACTCCAAACTCGTAGTCATCGCCCGCGGCTACCCGCAATTGGCCAGCGAACCAGCCCATGCTGATCGCTGCCTGATAGGTCTGTTTAGCGGAGGCTCGAACAGCATTTCTCACCTTGCGGCCTGCTTCATCGTCCCGAAGCACCACAACAGGCAGCCCGATAGTAGAGCTAAACGTGCTGGCCACTGAAGACTCTTGCGGCCCGTACTCCATGGAGACTAGAGCGACATCGAAGACATGCTTTGCCAAGTATCCATCGGCGTCTAGAGCCGCCAGGTTACTCAGGTTTTCGGGGCGCAGCGGAGCCTTGTCTTTCTTTTGGTCAAAGCCGGGGTCATCCTCAAGCGCAATTAAGGAATCAAGACCTCGCCACATGGTTTGCGTCGAGTCGTAGGGGCGAGCGTAGTAGGCTGTCACGCCTTTCTTTGACTGATTCGGGCTATAGCGATACGGCGTCATTGGATCGGCCAGCACGTTCTTTCCTGCATCCGGAATGCGGTCCCCGTTGGAAACTACTACTCGAGTAGCCCGTCCGTCCTCGACAACGAGACGTACTCGCCGCGCTTGCCAGGTCGCTAAGTCAGCAGCACCGCGAGGAAATGCACCGAGCTTATCGTCGGATCCGGGGCGCTGCGCTGCCGTATCGGGTTCACGCTCCCACACCGGCTTATCGCCTTCGATGGGGTTTGAATCCTGCTTGGTGGTGACAACATACTGGGAAGTGTTAAGCAGCAACGTCTCTAATAATCCACCCGTCCCAAGAACGAGTGTTCCGCCCGTTCGGCCGGTCCAACCGGTACCGATGGGATAGCCCTTACCACCTTTGACGCGTGGATCGCCCTCCGCGCCGGTCTTAATACCCGAATAGTCATAGGCTTGCAGGTGGATAAGCCACCGAGCAGCCTCAGCTAAAGACAAACTTTGACGGCCATCCCCAGTGCGCATGGTGAAGAAATCTTCCGCGGCCTCGGGAACGATATAAGAGATGGGACGAGTGTCCCCTTTCTTCGAATGCAGGGTAGCTACCTGCATAAAGGGTTGGGTTTCAGAGAGAAGATCAAAGCGATCAGCAAAGGCGTCGAGATAATCCAAAACAACCTCATCACGTCGCTCTATGATCAGAGTTTCTCGCTGATCAGCGAACCATTCTCCCCAATCAAAATGAGTCCGCCGAGAATTGTGCGAATGGGTACGAGCGATTTCCAGGGCATGAGCCCGCCAAAAAATAGCAAGCAGTACACGGATTACCGCATAGTCCTGGGTGGGTGAATCACCCAAGACTTTTTGAGCATCGCCGCGACCGGAGAATATATCCCGGATACTTAATGCCACTGGGGCGTCTGCACTGTCAATGCATGAGATCCACGGCTCATCGAGCAAATTAAATGTTGGTTTTTCAGTCATTATCTTTCGCCTCCTTTCTGTAAAGATGGATTGGTGGTGTGTAGTAAAAACCTCTGGGACGGAGGTGCCCTCAGGGTAGCTTTGGCCTTGGACATGCTAACCCCTACCGTCGCTCATTATTTCGATTCCAAGCTCGGAGGAATAGCGGATTTCAAAGCGTCCAACCGTTGCTTCATTATTTTCGTTAAGCACAAGAGCTAGTTGTCCTCGGAGCAGATAGTGATCTACCCATTCACCTGGTGTAGATTCCTCAAGCTGGCATACAACCGCGTCAAAGTCTGTTCCATAACGAGTCATCCTGCCGGGTAAGCGAACTGTACTCGACGCCAAATGAAAGGCCAGCTCGTATGAAACTTCGCCCCCATCAAGAACCTCGCTGTCCCAACCCCAAGGCCGATATCCATAATCGGTAGCGATAATGGGGATGACCTCCACGCTCGGCTCAATATCACGAACCTGTGCCGCTCCCCCTTCCCCAGCACTGCGCTCAGAATCATCGACCAGTCGCTCAAAGAGCGCTTTAAATTGCAGACCATGCCTAGGGTCAGGTAATCGATAATCTGCGGACTTCAAATGAGCCGTAGCTTCCCCATGTCGCCTCTCATCTTCTGCTTCGGTCCACGCTTCCAGCCACGGTGCTGGCGGTTTAAAATCCGGGTTATAAGCCTCAGCGACGAGCTTGGCAGTATCATCTGGCCGCCGAAACTCCTCTGGCAACACAGCCAGAGTGGACATCAGGATCGCTCGACCATAGATTGCTTCCGCACCAGAATCGAACTCCGGAACTGGGTCTTTCTGCAGCACACCGCGAATGAAAATCTTCGGATCCCGGAGACGGCGAGGCCTATCAGTTTCGGGGCGCGCATGACGGTGCAGCCTACCAATGCGTTGGATGAGCAAGTCTATAGGCGCGATATCCGTGATGAGAATATCGGCGTCAATATCAAGACTCTGCTCTGCAACCTGGGTGGCTACCACAATTTTGCGCCACGGACGCCCAGCTCCACGGTGAGAATCAGGGCCAAGCTCTTGCCTCAGCGAATCTTCCTTTTCCACCCTTTCCCAGGCCACAAAGCCCGCGTGGTGAAGCTCCACACACTCGCCATACATTTCCGCTAGGCGCGAATATGTAGCTTGAGCGCGGCCAATAGTATTGCAAATAACAAGAGCACAGCCACCCTCATCAAGTAGCTCATCAAGCAATACGGAAAGGGGCCTCTCTTCCTCATTGAGGATCTGAATATCTCCCACCAGGTTGGTAGGCGATGGTTCTACCGAGGTCACATGGATCTCCTCTGCCGTAGCTACGGTAATGAGCGGATAGCCCTGCTCACCTTCCGGCATATCTCCCCATGAATAAGCCTCCACCAGCTCCTTACGCTTGTGCGGCGGCAAGGTTGCGGACATCAGAATGACGCTGGCTCCATAATGTCCCAACCAGGCAATGGTGCTGCGCAGATAGTCAGAGGTATAGACATCGAACGAATGAATTTCATCGAATATGACCACTTTCCCGGCTAGCCCCACGTGCCGCAGCATGGAATACCTCTGCTGCAGCACCATCATCAGCACCTGGTCCACAGTTCCCACGACGAAATTCGAGAGAATCCCCAGTCGACGCCCAGACATCCATTGCGAGGCCACTACCTCACCACCAGATTCTTCCAGGTCATTAATGCCGTTGAACTTCAACTCAGCAAAGGGCTTGGACAAAGCATTCTTCGAGTGCGCGAGGTACATGGACCGCACCGAGTTTCCTGCCACATTTCCAGCCCACTCGATTGTCCGCTCTAGCAAGCCATTAGCGGTAGCCATTGTCGGGGCCGCAAAGAACACTCCTTGCGCACCGTTGCGGGCTGCCAGAATCTCTGCGGCTGCGAGTGCCGCCTCAGTCTTGCCTACGCCGGTCTCCGCCTCGAGCACCACCAAGGCAGGCTCGTCCAGGTCTTGGACCGCCTCTACCATCGCCCGTTGAACCCGGCGCGTTTTAAATTCCGCAGGCCAATTGAATGACTTACGGAAATGCTCATCAATATCTGTCCACCCCGCAGCCCCAGGGGCCCATGGCGAGGTGAGGTCTAGAAATTCGGCCGCCGCATCAGTTCGCTCCAGCTGACTACCCTGCACGCGGAGTGTAAATGCTTTTTCATTAGAAGCAATCCAATCCGCCATCACCACCAGTCCGGCCAGAGCCTGCGCAACGGCAGCGGACATTTTCGGCATTGACGCCACTAGCTTGCCGATGCCCGCTTCCACCCCACACAATTCCTCCATCGCCTCCACCAACTCACGGTGGACGGCTTTCCATTCAGCCGGGTAATCTTCCAAGAGATTGCGCACTGAAGGATTAGGGCCAGTCGCAATGCCATGATGCGCGTTCACCACTCCAGCTACCGCATTAGCTTTGGGCCGTCGAACCCCCTGCCCCTCTAACCACAGAGAAAGAATTTCTCCGGAGACTATACTGTGAGGGATCTTGCTAAAGTTGGCTTCGTCAACGCTGAGCTCCGTAGCCAGTCCTGCATCATCAACAGCGTTAACAAGGTGTTCCAACCCTCCCTGGGTCAGAATTTGCCGCTGGAAAGTTTTTAAAGCTTTCCCCAGGTCATGACACCCCGCCAACCATAGATACAGCCCTTCCAATTCGGGTTCTGATATCTGCAATTCTCCGCTCAGGAAATCTTTAACCGGCTGCGATACCCAAGAGTTAAAGATTAGCGACGCAGCACATGCCGTATCCACCAAGTGTTGCGGCACATTAAGGAAATCAACTCCATCTCCCGGTTTCGCCCACAAACTGCGCGTCTGCGGCCGCCTTTGCTGCGCCCACCCCTCGGCACGCTTACAGAATTCAACCGTGGCTGCCGGCAATTCCATTTTCCATTCCTCCGCAAGACTCTCATGCCACCGAAGCTTCGACCTCAGTCGACTAAACCATTCACTACCCAAGACATTAGCACCGTTAGCACTGCAACGTTCATTATTTTTCTACGCTAAATCGAAACCGCAGTAGAGTACACTCTTTTGCAGGTGATAACACCACCTTCCCGCACCCAACGGGATGAGCCTGTTGCAGTGCTCAAAGCAGCATTTGAGCTGTACCCCTCCCCGCGCTAGCGGGGCTTTTCACTTTCACGCCCTCAGCACGGGCTGCCCCAAAGTCCGAAACCCCTCGGGGCACCAGACGCCATAGAGCCGCTCTACTTTCCCACCAGTGCAAACGTTACCCCTGCTTTTACCTCCGGTTTCTCCACGGCATAGAATCATCAGTGACATTCACCCCGATGTCACTATTTCTGTGATGGGAGATACATATGGCGACACTAGATTCCCTTTTGGTGCCCGGCGCGGTGGAGCTGCACGGCGCCGCGGATAACTGGAGGCAGGCCATCCGGTTGGCGGGCTCGCTGCTGGAAGAAGCAGGCACGATCACCGCGGACTACACGAACGCAATGGTGCACTCCGTAGAAGAAACGGGCCCCTACATTGTGGTTGCTCCTGGCTTCGCATTCGCGCACGCGCGTCCTTCGGAGGCGGTGAAGGAAACCTCCCTGTCGTGGGTGCGGCTGGATAAGCCAGTGGAATTCGGCCATGACTCTAATGATCCCGTCGACCTAGTCGTAGCTTTTGCCGCGCGCAACAACTCCGAGCACCTGCAGGCGATGAAGCAGCTGGCAAAGCTGCTAGCCACCAAGCGTGACGAGCTCAATCGCGCGGAATCCGAAGAAGAACTCCGCGCAATTCTCACCGCATCGACTTCGAGCAAGAAGCAGCCGGCGGCCGAGCCGAAAGCGACGCCCGCGTCCCAAGAGGCAAAGCACACCGCCGCAGATTCTGTCGCGTCCAAGGGAAAGATCCTCACGGTGTGCGGCAACGGCCTGGGAACCTCGCTGTTCCTTAAGAACACGCTAGAGCAGGTCCTCGATGAATGGGGCTGGGGACCGTACCTGAATGTAGAAGCCACGGACACCATCTCCGCCAAGGGTCGTGCGAGCGAGGCAGATTTCCTGCTCACCTCCGGCGAAATCGCAGCAACGCTTGGCGATGTCGGCGTTCCCGTCTACGTCATTCAAGACTTCACCTCTATGTCTGAAATCGATGGGGCTCTGCGCGAGCTCTATGACATCTAAGGAGCATCCTCATGGATTTTCTTCTTGCTATAGCAAACTTCCTCGTCAATGAGATTCTCTCCGTCCCGGCATTCCTCATCGGCATCATCACCGCGGTCGGCTTGGCCGCGATGGGACGCGGCACCGGCAAAACCATTGGCGGCGCCATCAAGGCCACGCTTGGCTTCTTGCTCATTGGTGCCGGCGCCGGTCTCGTCACCGATTCGCTCGAGCCGCTCGGTGCCATGATTACGGGTGCCACCGGCGCGCAAGGCGTGGTCCCGACGAATGAGGCGATCGTAGGCATTGCCCAAGACCAGTTCGGCAGCCAGGTCGCCTGGATTATGATCCTCGGCTTTGTCGTTTCGCTACTGCTCGCCCGCTTCACGCCCATGAGCTACGTGTTCCTTACCGGTCACCACGTCCTCTTCATGGCAACGCTTCTCACCATGGTGCTCGCCCCTGCCGGGTACTCGTCTTGGGTCGTCATTGCCTTTGGCGCGGCCCTGCTCGGCATTCTCATGGTCTCGCTGCCGGCTATCGCGCACCCATTTACCCGCCGAATCACCGGCGATGACTCCGTTGCCATCGGGCATTTCGGCACTGTGGGGTACTTGGCTGCGGGCGGCGTCGGCAAGCTGGTGGGCGGCAAGGGAAAGAAGATGTCGCCCTCTACTGAAGACCTAAAGCTGCCGGAAGGCCTGCGCTTCTTGCGCGATTCTATGGTGGCAACCGCGCTCTCCATGGCGCTGATGTACGTGGTGCTCGCCGTGCTATTCATCGCTCGCGCCGGTTCGGAAGAAGCCTTTACCGCCTTCCCTGATGGCGCCACCAATGTGGGCAATTTCTTGATGCAGTCTGTCACCCAGGGTCTTCAGTTCGGCGTGGCCGTGGCCGTTATCCTCTTTGGCGTGCGCACCATTTTGGGCGAGCTCGTGCCCGCATTCCAGGGCATCGCGGCCAAGGTCGTGCCCGGCGCGATTCCCGCACTGGATGCGCCCATCGTCTTCCCTTATGCCCAGAACGCAGTCCTCATCGGATTCATTTCTTCCTTCGTGGGCGGACTGGTGGGCCTCGCCGTGCTGTCCACCTGGCTTAACCCTGCCTTTGGCGTTGCTTTGATTCTGCCCGGCCTCGTGCCGCACTTTTTTACCGGCGGCGCGGCCGGCGTTTACGGCAATGCCACCGGTGGACGCCGCGGCGCGGCACTCGGCGCCTTTGTCAACGGCCTCATCATTACCTTCCTGCCGGCGTTCCTCCTCAGCGTCTTGGGCTCCTTCGGCTCCGCGAATACCACCTTCGGCGATGCTGACTTTGGCTGGCTTGGCCTGCTGCTGGGCTGGTCCATCCACGCCGATGGCGCATTGGGGCTTTTCTTCATTGCCCTTATCGCGCTGGCCATCTTGGCCTTGGGCTGGGTATGCCAGCGCACGCTTGTCGACGCCCACTGGGACCCCTCCCCGCACCGCCCTGCCCCCACCAGCGCTGCCGGTACTACCGAGGGCGCAACCGCGGCTGCCGCTTCTTCCGGCACCGCCAAGAAGTATCCCAAGGTGCTACCGCCTGAGGGCGCGCCGGTTCCACCGGCCCGCATCGAGCAGTAACCCCGCACCACTCCCCAAAGGGCACTACAGTATCCCCTATGCAGCGCCCTTCCTTATTTCCCGTAGCGTCCATCCTTCTCGCCGCTGGCCTCACCGTGAGCGCCTGCGGCGACGGCTCCAATTCCGATAGCAACTCCGCGCCGGCGAATGAGCCGGCCTTTTCCACTGCACAGGACAATAACTCCGCCGCGGGCGCAGCCGAAGAAGAATCCGGCCCGGCGAAGGACACAAAGCAACCCCGCACCGAGACGGTCACCAAACAGGCCGAACCGGAGCAGCCCGCACCGCCGGCCGGCGGCAACCACAACATCAACGCGGGCCAGATTGGCGGCTACTGCGGCACATCGTCATCGGGCGATTCCATCGACGCCGGCGATCTGACCTCATGCGAATTCGCCGCCGCGGTCTTCGACGCCGCGATGCAGGCTAGCTACACCATGCGTTCGAAAGATCCCACGGTGACGGCGGTATACCACGCAGATATCACCGCCAGCAGCCCGGTGACCAAGCAGTCCTATAACCTGGATTGCCGCATGGGCAGCGACCAGCGTGTGCTCACCTGCGAAAAGCCCGGCGATAGAACGGTGAGTGCCTCGTTTGAAACCGCGGATAGGAGCGTGTGGACCAAGCGCGTGGCCACCACGAACTAACCGCTAGCCAAGAAACTAACCAGACCGAACTAGATCAACCGTTCAGCAAACCATTCTGCAATGAAGCCTTCCTTCTTATCGCGCGCAGCGGCCACGGTTTCAACGAGCTCCACAATCTCTTCATCGGGGATTGGCCCCAGCCCAAAGCCTTCGATTTCTAGGTAGGTGGAGGCACATACCCAGGCGATTCGCTTATTGCCGTCAACGAATGCATGCGCTTTTGCCAGATAGTGCAACAACGCTGCAGCCCTATCCAGTGCAGATGGGTGCAAGTACTCTCCGCCGAAGGTTTGTAAAGGGGTGGCCAACGCTGACTCAAGTTTCGAGCGATCGAGGAGGTTGCCATCCCGACCGATAAGTTGACGGTTCAGTCGAACCACGTCTTCCACCGGAAGGCAGTACTCATTCATCGGGTTGCAAGAATCTCAAGAGCGCCCTTCCAGCGTTCTACTGAAGCTTGCAAGCGCTGCTGGAGGTCACTGCCGGAAAGATGCTGCACCGAAAGCATAGGACGCGTCGGCCCCTCAGCTCCACGTGCTTCCTGCAAGGCATAGTATTTTTTCATTTCCAGCTGCGAAATCGGCTCGTTAGTATTCGCCTCGGGGCCCATCTGACCACGAGCGACGATCCATGGACGTTCCGAGTGCGTAAGTTCAATCAGCTCGTTGGATGTCTTATCACCATAAAAGGCAATCACAGCATCGATGATCTTTTCGGCTTCGTCCCCTATTGCCTCTACATCAGCTCCCGGTAACACCGTGGAGGATTTCTCGGAGCGTTGATATTTATTCTCGCGATAGAGGTCGGGTTCAACCGGACCGTCCTTCCACGCCTGAAATTCATTCGAGACAAGAGGTCGCCCGTACCAGCCCAGGCTCCACGCTTGGCAGTAATACGTAAGCTTCTCCAGCTTCCACGCATCGACCCACCCCAGTTTGTTGTAGATAACCTGCGCGACGTCTACTGCTGTAGCCATGACCCCTCCTCTCATAGTGCGAAACAATTTTTACGTGTAAAGAGCCAAAATTCTTAAGCCAGTATAGCCGTCCTCATCTGCTATATGAAGGCCACACTTTAACCCACAAAGTCATCCCCAGATGGCCACGGCAGCTCCACGTCCACAGGCACGCCGGCCAGGATGTCCAGCGATTTCTTGAACTCGGCAAGGTCGAGGCCTACCTCCTTATAGGCCTTGGCCATGGCTTCGGGGATGCATTCGGCGCGGGTGCGGAGGGAGGCGCCGTCGGCAGTCAGGGCAGCGAGGGTGCGACGCTCATCATCGGGGTCGCGCCAGCGCTCCACATAGCCCTGCTTTTCCAGGCGCTTGAGCAGCGGCGTGAGCGTGCCGCTATCTAGGCCCAGGCGGGAGTCGATGAATTTCAGCGGCACCGGCTCGTCCGCCTCCCACAGCACCAACATGACCAGGTACTGCGGATAGGTCAAGCCGAGCTCCGCCAACAGCGGGCGGTAGGAGCGCACCACTCCCCAGAACCTTGCCCACGACGCCCACCAGGTCTGCCCCTACTCCAACGCCACCCGGGGCAATATCGAGGTCACCGTCAGCGTCGTCGAAGACTAGGATTCTTGCGTACAATCGGCGGACGTACAAAGACCCAATAGAAAAGGAGTCATCATGGACGCTGTTTACACCACCGAAGCACTCTCCACCGGAGCAGGCCGCGACGGCCGCTCTGTAGTCAAGGATTCCGATCTGGATTTCACCATGACCGCCCCAAAGGAGATGGGCGGCAGCGGTGAGGGCGCTAACCCGGAGCAGCTCTTCGCTGCTGGTTACGCCGCCTGCTACCACTCCGCGCTGAAGGCAGTGGCCAAGGACAAGGGCGTAGACGTGGAAAACTCCACCGTCGGTGCCCGTGTTTCCCTGGGCAAGAACGACGAGGGCTTCTACCTCGGCGTGGACCTCGAGGTCACCATCCCAGGCGTTGAGGATGACAAGGCACAAGAGCTTGCCGACGCCGCCCACCAGATGTGCCCTTACTCCAAGGCCACCCGCGGCAACATTGAGGTCAACGTTGGTGTTGCTCAGGACTAATCCCTAGTCCTCTCCCCCAGCCCACGCCGCGCTACTTTCAGCGCCGCGTGGGTCTTTTTTATGCCTTGTGCAACCTCTTCTGTCGGCCCCCGTCGACCGCCCAGTGATTCGGCAAGATCCAAACCCTATTTTTTAAAAACGCGGGTTTTTATCATTTAGCCCGCCAGCTGGAGCGCCTAATTTATAAAATCGGCGATTTTTAACAATTAGGGCTCCCCTCAGCCTCCCTTTTACCGCGTTAATTGATCGAAATGGACCGAGCTAAGAAAAATGCCAGACGAAGTCGGGCGAGCTGAGCTACTTATCCCCCTCGCCACGCTCCGATTACTGGGGCCCATCAGAGGGAAGTCATATCCCGGTGGTCACTGGATGCAATAGGACAAGCTTGCCGCTTAACTTTCCAGTGTTCTAGAGAGCTCCACATTCTCGTAGTAAGCAGAGTGCGATTTAACTGCATCGCTCACGTCATGATTGACCGCAAACGAGGCGTCCAGGCCCTCGAACCCGATCGCTTTCGTGCCGGCCATCGCTGCAGGATACAGTCGACCTAGAATCACGTCATTGTGGGAGTGATAGTTGTGAACAACCCCAGATAGGGCTTCACCAACAGAATCCCACGTCGTATCTTGACCAATGGCCGCACCCAGAAGATGCACGGCTTCAACACGCACTTCATTTTCAGTCCCGGCAGCGCCCGCTAACGCAGTAGCAAGGTTGAGCATGACGCGACCGCCCAAGCTATGTCCAACGAGTACCACGGACTCTAGGTGGGAGCGCTGAATAATTGCGGCGAGCGTCATTGCTGTCTTATTGGCACGGTTAACCGCAACTGTCCACGGGTTCTTGACCAAGTCCACAACGCCTAGGGCCAAGCCAGCAGGCGTTGCCTTCTTGGCCAACTTCTTTCCGGCATGTTTGACCATGCCCTTCAACACGGCGCCGCCGGCAAAACCAGCACCTGGAGCTAGGAAACCGGCAAGCTCCAGCATTTCCTTGCTGCCCCAGGTCACGAGATAAATCGGAGAATCAGGGTAGGCGGCTTCGACCGCCTTAACTTCTGTACGCCAATCCAGCTTCTTCTCAGTGGTAAAACCACGTGCGATCAAGACGGGCGTACCGCTCCCCTTGCGGACGCACTGAATATCAAAGGAGTCATCCTCGCCAATATAGGAGTTAAGCGCTTTTACTCCGTATGCGGAGCCGAGCAGTCCACCAGCAGCGGCAACGACCATACGCCGCCAGCCATACCTAAACCGCCAGAAGCCAAGGAGCCGAAACCGAGCGCTGCCAGACCAGCGTTTTGTGCTACTGCGCCAGAAAAGCCTAGGAACGTAGTACCTACCGCACCACCCACCATGGGAGCTGCCAACAATCCACCGGTAGCGCCCAGGGCTAGAGTTGCGACGCCGGCGGCCGCAAGCTTTGCTGCGCGACCAACATTGGCTGCCTTGAATTCACGGAGCTCACGCCACTGGGTGAGGTCAGCAATGCGATGGTCGAGGCGCTCAAAATCAGGGACTTGGTGAAGGTGTTCTGCACACACCGTCGGCAAAGCCACCTGACCGAGGCCGGCGGCAGCGAAGTTATCGCACTGGGGCACGGTGCAGTGGGACGTCGCCGAGCCGCAATTCTCGCACACGAACAGGGATTTAGTCTTGGATTTCCTATGGGTGGACTTGGTCAGGCAGCGGGAGCACCAGCCTTCCTCGGTGGCATCACTAAGCGTGTCCATGAGCTCAGCCAAAGTGGTAGCCAACTTTGCCGAAGCAATGGCTTGCTCCCTAAGCTCTTGGACCTCTCCCTCGTGGCGCTTGACCGCACGCTTTACCGCTTTTGCCGCAAAGTCCCTTTGATCAGTCGGGCTAATAAACTCGTTGTTGAAATTGAAGTCTTCCTGGACCGCAGCCACGGCTTCCGGAAGTTGGGCCTCCAAATCATCCGACGACTTCTGCCCCACCGCTGCAAGCCACAGCGCATCAACAATCGCCGGCGAGCCAGTCAGCTCGGCATCACCCTCTACCTCAGGCGACTGGACATCACCACGCCGCGCAACACGTACAAAGCGGCCAAGATTGGAACGAAGCTCGCAAGAAAAAGAGCCATCATCCCCAGGGTTAAACGAAATTGCGGCAGACTCAATGGAGGTCTTCTTGGCCATGGCGCGCAGCCTTTCAGTAAAGGAATATGAAATATATAAATCTTATACCAACGGAAGGCGATTAGTCTCATAGCTTCATTCGCATTTGCTCTATTACACTTGTCTGCGAAAATAATCTGCAGCCGGCAAGTCGCGTTGCTCGATACTCTTGTCTTACTGGATTGCTTATGCCGTGAAGGACTAGCCCCATTGCGTTGTTGGCAGTTCCACTTTGAAGAGCCCAGGATTCATATTTTTAGCTCCACGCTGGGGCAGACTATGTCAATCTACATTCCTTCTGCCTCGTCACAGTGAAACTAGTCACTGGCTTCGGTATGGTTTGTTTTCGTCCCTGTCTGAAAGTAATCTGGGGTGATGTCGTCGGAGAGAGCGACCAACCCGACTCCACCTTCACGCGCACGGTCGTGTCCGGCCTCACATCCTTTGGATTCCACATGATTCTGGCCACGCCCTTCAAGCTCATCCAAACAGCCTTGCCCTATGTGGATAGCACGAATGTGGTCAAACACAACGACCCCACCACCAATGCCAGCCCGCAGTCGCGCACAGGCTATTCGCTTATCGACCTCTTCACCTACCGGGACTCCGACCATGGCCAGCTCTAAAGACCTGCAGGCTCACGCCGAAAAGTACCAGTGGAACCAGTTCGCCGAAGAACTTGCTAACCCGGATTCTTTGCGCGTCGATTGGCCCCTACACCCGCCCGCCGCCCGGGTTATGAGCACGTCGCAGGGTTTATCCGTGCTTGTCAGCGCTGGACCCATCAAGAGGAGACTACACACGCCCCCGCAATTAATCACGCGCAGGCCTCCGCACTAATAGCGCCCCGACCCGCATCGAAATCAGCAGCGCGGGCGCAAAAGATCGCCGCCGTTTTACCCGACCCCCCGATTTAGTCCACACCGTCCGCAGCAGCTACACCCAGTGGAAGGATATAAACACCTACGATCTGCGCTGCCTCACTCCATGTCTGACCTGGCTGCGCGCCAACCCAGACTCCGTCGAGTGGGAGCGCGCCGTCCCGGTGGAGGGCGTGGACAGCAATGGATCGGCACCCACCGCCGCCTGCTCCTCATACACCTCGCACCGTTTGACATCACGAACTTTATCCTGATCCGCACCAGTACCCGCCTGCACCTGCACTACCTCAACCACTCTCCAGCGCTCTGCGATATCGAAATCCCCCTCAGCCACGCAGCCATGCTTTTCCGAACACCCTTTACCGCGTCTTCATCGTAGAAAACGAACAGACTTTCCTGCCTTGTCCATACTTTCCCGCGCCCCCCCTTTCGACCATCGGCCTCCTAGGATCCGGCATCCCAAATCCACCCACTGAACTGGCTTAACCACACGGACACCACCTACTGGAGCGAACTCTACGCCACCGGTTTTGCCACCCTCAATGCCGTGCAGGCACACTTCACCCGCACCAGATCCCTGCTCATGGAACATCGTCACCGTCGCCGCTTTCCGGCACTTCGCCGTTCCCGGCCCAGCGACGGCTTCGCCACGCTTCCCCACCTCATCACCGAAGAGCAGCGCACCTACCTCCGGCTCTTCACCGGGGGCCGGCTACGCAGTGAGCAGGAGCGGACTCAGTGTGCTCATGCGAGTGCGGAAATCCGTACACAGTTAAGCCAAACCGACATGGAGCACAAATATCTACCATGAGATTGTCCCCATCATTTTCAGGTCCGCTCGCAATGACAACGAGTCCGAATGGCACAGAGAGCCAAGCGCCTGTTTTGCAGCCCTAAGGCTCCCAGTGGCTGCATCTTCCGAGCGTTGGTTCTTTTCGCAACGCACTCCATCTCAGCATGTGCCGATTCGGGGTAATGACCGCCAGTTCCACTGACCATCTTCTCCGCCCCTCCTTTCTTCAAATCACACTGTCAGTGGGTGGAAGGATACACCTATTCGTAGGCACGCGAATTGTCAGCTCGTCTAGCGGTACCTCCGCATGTAGACTGAACAACACCCACCATTGGTTAATTTTTCACTTGAAATCGCAGCATTATGGTACATTTTAAACTATGTTTTGTTCTAAACAGTTGATTTCAAACGCTTCTTTTCAGCATTCTGTTACCTTCGCCCTGCTCTCATTGGTCGCTAGAGCACAGCAAGACTGGACCCCCGAAAAGAAACAAGGATCCCTTACGTTTTCAGCACTTAGTCGGGATTACGGGCTCGACGAGTTCAGTAGAGTTTTCAGACTGGGCGAATACGCGGTCCCCGAGCAGAGCGCAGACAGCACTGGGATGGATTACCTTTTCCAAAACCTCCCTCCAGAAATGGCGACGCTGCTTCCCCCAAGTCCAGATTTCCAAATCGAGGAAGTTTCATACGGCAGCTTTCACGGATGGATTTCTGAAGGCTGCATCATCACAGTCGCTAACTGCTCAACATTTAAAGATCTAGACACCGTAGACTGGATGAAACAAAGTGGTATTCGTCGTGATCTTGTTAGGGCTAACGACATAGGGACCACATCAGGAACCCAGACTGCGCTATTCTTGCCTGAAGCCTCCACATTCACCGGAGGAGTTGCCTACCAGAAGCTCCAAAAGACCAGCCCCTTCCACTCAGTAATTTTCATCGCCTATCGAGCCTCACCCACTGGTGGACTTTTTGAAGCTAGAATAGGCATTCCGACGGAGGGTCTAGCTATCGGGAATGCTTGGGCAGACGACATCAAACTAGACCTTTCAATGCCGGCCACCACTAATTCCATCACGAAGGCCGCACCAGCCTCCAGCCATTCAGCTGATGAGCTAGGAATTCAACTGCGTAGACCATCGAAGCGCACGGCTCAACCATAAACAAAACAAGCAACCAAGGACAGAAAAATGGGCAGGTTAAAGGAAGTAGCGGATTCATTCGCACCAGAGCGATTGGCTCAGGCCCGTGAGCTTAATGGTCTACTCAAGAAAGAGCTCGCGGAGCTTGTGAGCGTAACACCGGCAGCGGTCTCTTCTTGGGAGCGCGGTTCCAAAACCCCTAACGAGGACTCTATCTTTAGGCTAGCCAACGAACTCGAGGTTGAACCGGAGTTTTTCCGCAACACCAGTTCCCCGCTTCTGAATTCCTCGACTCCCCCACATTTTCGTTCCTTGAAAGCTACCCCCCAAAAATCCCGCAAACAAGCGCATCAGTTCGGGGTTCTCGCCGCTATTGTCACAGGAACCCTAGAGCGACATCTGATCCTTCCGGAACCAGACTTGCCGTCTGTGAATTTTCCCGAAGAAGATGATCAAGTGGAAGCTGCGGCTTCTCGGCTCCGAGAATCTTGGGGCTTGGGGTCACTTCCGATAAGGGACTTGCTTCTTACCACCGAAAGGAAAGGGGTCATTGTCGCCCTCAACGAAGAAGCCACCGCGAATGTCGATGCATATTCGATGTGGGTGGGCGGCAGAGCGTATATCATTTTAAATCCCCAGAAGAATGATTTCTACCGTCAACGCTTCGATATAGCGCATGAGCTAGGGCATTTGGTAATGCATGAAGGAGCGGAGCCAGGCGAGACGATTGCAGAATCCCAAGCCCATCTTTTTGCATCAGAGTTTCTGGCACCAACGTCGTCATTGCTCCCTGAACTTCCTCGGTCGATAAATCGACAGTCTTGGCATAAACTCTTCGAACTGAAAGAGAAATGGGGAATGTCTGTCCAGGCTTTGTTATTCAGAATGCATCGCCTCGAAACTATCAGCGAGAATAGCTACCGTGGCGCGATGACCACTCTTTCACGTAGGAAGTGGAGACGCGCAGAACCGGGTCAAATCACGGATTGTGACCGCCCTGCACTTTTGGAAAAATCTATTCAACTACTTGAAGAGAATGGAATTCCTCGCGAGGAGATCGCAAAAGAATCAAATCTGAGGCTGCCCCAGTTGGAGAAAATCGTCGGAGCTCCTCGAGCCCCGAGACTGCGAGTAGTTCTTTAGAGAATCGCCTAGTCTACAGCTACGCCAAAGTTGAGCGGCGGATAGATCGTCAGAGGGACCTATCCCAAGAAGGTAAATAAGTCGAAGTTCGGGCCCATATGTCCGCACACCAGCGAAAAGACAGGTGAAGTGCCCCGAGTTTTGTTCCTAGGCATTTGCCTTGATTTTCATTATTGCTTGCGGCGGGTTCTGCTTCCAAAATTCGGTTTCCACTTCGACTGGGATTCGGTATCCCAAGCTTTGGTGAAGCCTCGTCTCGTTCCACCATGACACCCACTCGAGCGTTCCACCGGCACCCAAACACCGGAAAGTCGCCACCCCTATTCTCCCTCTCCCTTCCTCCTAGCTTCTCTACGCTCACGCCTTCGAGCACGTTTCGCTTTGCGGATGTCGACGACCCAATGCGGAACGAAAGGCCATGGAAGCGGGATCCCGAACGCACCAGTAAATCCAATGCCTCCAACGACAAGAGCTGCCATGCCCGCAACCATCAGCGCCGCTGTGACAAACTCGGGAGGGTTCATGCTTTCGATCAACCCTACGAGACCGCCAACACCCAAAACTAGCGTGCCATAAGGATAAACGAAGAGCACACCATCACTTTCTGCCCCTTCCCAGGCGAGTTCGTCGTACCACTCTTCCGATCTGGGATTCCTTCGCACCTCTAAAATGTAGTAGGTCCAAAAGAGCACCATGACAAGCACTAAGCCGGCGAATAAGAGCAAATCGGAAGTATCCGCGTCCATGGATTTGGCCTCCTGTGGCTGCTGGTGGCGGTATGCAATAAAACGCTACCAGCGCCCGCTGAGTAAGGCATGAGACTAAAAAATGCGTATGCAGAAAGCACACCGGCCACGGAGAAATTTATAGGCCCAAACATTTGTCGCGCCTGTAGTCCTGCGCCCAAGGCCTTTAGCGTGTCCGACTTCCGCAGCATCCGCGCCGCGCAGACACCCCTTTCCCCCCGCTCACAACGCCCCAGTACTTTTGAGCCGCAGTCCGCGCCCCACTAGCCCGCGCAGTGGTGCACGATGTGGCCTACCTGCCGCACGTCGCTTAGCGCTGCCTCCCGCATAACTCCCTTCATCCGCGCCGGCGCACCTCACTCATATGAGGCGGTCGCACTGCTGCGCCGCCGATGGCGGAGTCAAATCCGCAATCGGGGCACGCGTGGCCTTAAACAACGGCTTCGAGGATTTGTTCATTAGCATGAAGCTCGAAGTCTCCACCCCCAGCAACAATTAGGAGAACGCACAGGCGCTTGCCGACACCTTCCGCGAGTCCTACCCCGTTCTAAGGCAACGCGCGCAAACATCGACGTGAGCGTGGAGGACTAGAAGCGTTATCTCAGGCGCTAGATACGGCTGCGAAATGCTACTATCCCCCGAGGCAGTTAGACCCTCCAAGCTTCATCCACAGCCAAATTCGCTAGCCACTCTGCCCGCTTTCGGATGTGGTCATCGGTCGGCACGCCCGGCGAGGAGTCCGGCCACGAAGCCAAAGCATCGTCAAAGCAAGCACAGCCCTCTCTCAAACTCCCAACCTTTTTGGAAAACTCCCCGTCAGCAAGGTCGACATTAAGCTCTTTGGTTATCAAGACAAGGTTTCCGATGTTATAAGTCAAATCGCTGGATTTGTTACTTAAAGCCAAGGATTGAGGACGCACATGCTCAATCGACCATGCCTGAAAATTCTGTCCAGAAGGTTGCAGCTTCTGAGATTTCGCAATCCCCATCAAAAAATAAGAAATAAAAATCTTGCGGGCCTTGAGCTTCTGAGATTGCTTGATTTTAATATTCGGAGCGTAGAACAGACCCTCAATCGCCTTGATGACCTTGTCTCGTGAGGGCAAGCTATCCCTTAGTCGTTCTATAAACGTCTGAATAACATCGTGCACCTTTTTCCGAGAATCGGCCTGTTCTAGCTCGACCGCGAACCTGTTATACCGGCCCCTTGTTCCACCCGTCGACCCAGTATTCGTCAATGCGTTGAACTGAAAATGGAATGCTTCAATTGCCTGAATCACTTCAATCAGCTGCGCCTTTTTTACCAAACCCCCATTGTTGTATTTTCGAACAACGGCGAAGATAGCGGAGTTGGCTACACTAATTTTGAAAATAGCCAAAGCCCTGACACTATCAACAAACTCATCGACTGCAAAGGCGTCTTTAACCCCGTGAGACGGGCGGCTGGGCAAGATATTTTCGTCCCCCAATTTACGATATACCTCACAATCCTCTTCCAGCTCCTCCAAGTAGTCAACATGCTTCTCAGGTTCCCTTGCAACCATCTGACTAATTTTCTTGAAAAGCTCAGGCTGCTTTACCGCATCGCGCCTCGAATTCCATGACTGCCAGATAAAAAGGTCGAGCACTTCAGGATTGGTGCTCCCACCAACGACCAAGTCCGCCATACGCTTCCAACGGTCCGCGACGGTCTCTCGATCAGTAGAATTTGACGAGCTTCCACGCACTAGGAGGTTTTTCGTAAGATCAGCCAAACGAAGATCCGCACCACGAGCATTAAGAGTCTCGAAAACAAGAAAGCTATCTTCCTCAGAGGCCATTTCAACCTGGATTAATTTTGCCTTCAAAACATTGTTGCGTATTGCTTTAAGTTTCTCAATGCCCTCTTCTACGGAAACCCCCTTGATCTCATCCATCACCCAAGACTCAAGCAGCTCTCTAGCCTCGACAATTCGCCGAGCACTTGCTGTATATTCCATTTTCGACGGAATTGAATTAGGGCGTTGAATCTCGTTGTAGAAAACTTCCTCCTTTCGCTTAATTACGCGATATTCAGTCCCATCATCGTCCTCATTTATTAAATACTTCTGCGTGGTTTCCCCCTGCTGCTTGGCTGCACTGGAATTATCGGAGCTAGTATTTGGGGCTTCCGCCAGGAGGTAGAATGCATCACGTATTACCGAGAGTGCAATCGCACTCGTCGTAAGTCGCTGTTGCCCATCAATCACCGAGAAAGTGTCACTAAAAAGCTCTCGCTTTTGACTAATCCACGTAACAGTCGAACCAAAGAAGAAGTCGCCGCGCGACTTAACCACATCGTTCCAATACTCCTCTAACTGCTCTTTCCCCCAACTATAGTCTCGCTGGAAAGTAGGAATTTCATACAAACACTGCTTGAAGCATTGTTGGATAGTTTGAGTCTCGCTCTTGATTGGCAGTTCTACGGGCTCGTTCATTTCTTCCTTTTCAACGGTTTACGGGGGACTACGACATTCACTACAGTACCGCGGATTCCACCAACCCACTGCCCAAAATGGAGCTTTTGCAATCTAATTCCCCTCGTTTAGTGGGCAACCAAACTGAACGGATTTTGTATCCGCAAGTGAGGAAGTTCACTGTGCGTCAACAGCTCAAGGAATGCGCACCGGAATACCGGCGCGAAGCCGCGAACTTGCGAATCGAATGATAGCGGTCGTTTACTCATGCGCTTAAGGAAATTGGCGTTCCCGCCGGGTCTTTTGGCCGGTGGGTGAAATTCGAGCGTATACGCCGAGGGGCCTCGGATGGGGTGAGCGGGGCGGATCTTTCTGCGGAGAATTCTCGTCTGCGCCGAGAGTTTGCAGAAGCTAAAATAGATAATGAGTCTTATTAAAGCGATAGTCTTCATCATCGCGAAGCAACACGAACAGAAAAAATCGAAATGATGCAGCCAATTCAAGGCAATCTTCAGCGTCAATCGTATAACACGGCTCTAAAAGGTAGCTCAGTTAGGGAACCACAGATAGCCCATATACAGCAGAAACGACTATGCAGCAATGTCGTTCGAACAGCACGTTTCGATGATGCTTACCTCAAGATTCATCAGATCTGGAAAGACTCCGATAAGGCTAATGATGCTCCGTGGATCACTGCATAACTTGCCGAGCGCTACCACATTTCGTTTGACCGTAAGACTGTGACTAAGCGGATGCGACCTATGGGCGTTGAAGGGACTCCACCGCGCGCCATTGTCCCGGTGACAACGATGGTCAGGTCCGTGGAAGTGGCGTATCTGTTCTTTCTAAATCGAGGTACAGTGTCATCAGCGGTGTTAGGGTTCGGCTCGGGGCTGATTTCGGTCCATTAGGCTTCTTCTTCGGCGGTTTTCGTGTTGCTGGCATTGAAGGTGTTGGCGGCTATGAGGTTTCGGGGTTGTTCCGAGCTCGCCGGCGACATGTTTAGGGGCCTGGATCCCGGAAAGTGGACACGTCGGGAGTCGGGCTCACCATTGCCCGTAGTTACTACTAGCACGCGAGCGTTCCACTAAGGCAAGAAGCACATCAAAGTGTAGCAACGTATTTCTTACTTGGCGACGTCCCAATCTCCAACCTCGATACCCCACCGCCGTAATCGCTCTACCAATCTTCCGATTTTTACACCGAGGACCATTCGGTTTGCAAAGCCCAAATAACATCTAGCCATCGGCGACTGGCTCGGATTAACTAATCAAAACAGGAGTAGAGACACGAGAGAAAACAAACATACGTATACTTTGATACGCCCCCTATTCGACGATCTGTAGAGGATGAGATGAGTTCCGCGTCACACGTAGCATTCGTAGGCCTAGGCTATATTGGCCTCCCCACAGCAGTAGTTATGGCCAATTCTGGATTGAAAGTCACCGGTATTGACGTAAATGCTGCCAATGTTGAAAAGATTAATCGAGGCGAAGTAACCATAATCGAGCCGGGCCTTGAAGACGAACTTAAGAAGGCTCTCGATTCTGGACGCTTCTCTGCAAGTACTGAGCAAGTTCATGCGGATGCATACATTATTGCGGTCCCGACTCCATTCACTGACGGTCATGCCGTCGATATGAAGTACATTTATTCAGCCGCCGAAGCAATCGCGCCTCAGCTTGAAGGAAATGAGCTCGTCGTCCTCGAATCGACTTCCCCGCCGCTAACCACTCAAAAAATGGCACAACGAATCCTCGAATTGAGGCCCGATCTACGTGCTGATAAGGACGGCACTGATCCTACAGACAAAACCGTCTACTTCGCGCACTGTCCAGAGCGAATTCTTCCTGGTAAAGCAATGGAAGAGCTGCGAACGAATGACCGGATTATTGGCGGACAGACCAGCGAAGCGACGCGTCGCGCTAGCGAAATTTACGCTAGCTTCTGTGAAGGGGAGCTTCTCCCGACGAACGACGTAACCGCCGAGATGGCAAAATTGACCGAAAACTCGTTCCGCGATGTCAACATCGCTTTCGCAAATGAGCTTTCGCTGATCGCAGACAACCTGAACATTAATGTTTGGGAACTAATCGAGCTAGCTAACCACCATCCACGAGTTAACATTCTTCAACCAGGCCCCGGAGTTGGCGGCCACTGCATCGCCGTAGATCCGTGGTTTATTGTTTCCAGTGATCCGGAAAACTCAAAACTCATCGGCACTGCGCGCCGAATCAATGACGATAAACCTGAGTGGGTTATTGACAAGGTTGTTGAAGCAATTGGAAAGTCTGAGGGCACAAGGCTTGCAATCCTAGGATTGGCTTTTAAGCCAGACATCGACGATCTTCGAGAGTCACCAGCCCTCGAAATCGCGAAAAGAATCTCAACCCAATTTGAGGACACTCAAATTGATGTCGTCGAACCAAATATCCAATCACTCCCTGATTCACTTTCCGGTTTCGATAACGTAGAGCTCAAACCACTAGAACAAGCTGTGGAATCTGCCGACGTTGTCCTTCTCCTAGTCGACCACCGTCAGTTCAAGGAATTCGATGCTGAAAAGCTGAAGACCAAAACCGTAATCGACACTAAGGGTCTCTGGCAGTAGTACTAAGCCCGAAAATTGAGACGAAAGTAGCCACAATGACCGTAAGGCCGTATCCGTTTGGATTCTTAGTCAGCGACAAACCCATTGCAGACCAAGAAATTGTCCTGCGCCATTTCAAGAAAATGGATGCTTGGAACGATTTGGAAGTGTATGTCCAACCAGACGAACCAGTTCAATTGATCACAGGCAGTGATGCAAACATACTATGGTTTGGTCATGCTGCTTTCGTCGGAGATGATGAGGCCCAAAAGCCCTTTATCGACGCAGCATACGAGGCAGTCTCTTCGAGCTGGCAGGCATTTCACGAATTCCTAGATCTGGTAGTAGGCCGTTGGGCAGCTTTGATCGTTAAAGACGGAGAGGTTTCTGTCTATAATGACACGCTCGCCAGCCAACCCGTTTATATCGCGCGCGACGAGTCAATCCTTTTCGCATCACATTTGCCGCTTCTACACCGCGAACTAAACGCGCGAACGGGCCAGGTCGAAGAACTAATCAACTTGGGCCAATATAAGCTTTGGGATCAAACTGAAGATTCTCGAATTTCCGCTCTGCCTCCGAATTTCTTCTTCGAATTTGCACAGAAGAAATTAAAGAGGTTCTATCCGCATAAGGCTTTTGCGGCGCATAGTCTTCCGTTCGAGGAAGCGATCAATACCTCGATTCAGCTTGCCATCCGATCTGTCGAACACTGGAACGGCCTTAACTACAAAGTCTACTGTGCTCTGACAGCCGGAATGGATACACGCGTCTGCGCAGCCTCCGCATTGGCAGCGAATGCGGACTTCAGTTTCGTCACCTACGGAAGTAACGAACCACCAACCCCAGAAGATGGGAATACAAAGAAATCTTATAAACAAGATGTCCAGGTCTCGAGTGATATTGCAGAGGCCTTCAATAAGCAACATACAGTTCTGGCAATGGAAGATGTTAAAGACTTTCCCCTTTCTGCTAAGGAAAAGGAAATACTACGAGAAAATACGGTCGGCAAGCATGCTTTGAACTTCCAAGGCCTTTATGAAAACTCTCTCGGCACCCAACCTGCAATCTGCTTCGTAGGCACCGGATTAGAGTCCTTCAAAGACTATTTTTCTCAATCAAGAAGGCCTTCAACGGAGTTTGAAAACTTTTCTCGGATCGTAAAAAGCCTTGGAGGCTTTTCCAAGGATGGTAATCAAACGAACTTCACCATAGATACAGCCAGAGAGCTTTGGGAAACTTTTGATGTTCAGTCGGTCGAAAAATACGGCTATCCAGTCGCGAACGCACTGTATCAGGAGCTTCGAGCCGGAAGGTTCCAATCAGAAGCCATTAATTGCCAAGCCACCGCTTTCCTGCCTATAAACCCAGTGGCAATTCGAAAGATTTTCGAACTAGCTCAGGCTCCGTCCTTTTACGACCGCAAGAACGCCATCTTCGCAAAATCCTTCATCCGAGGTGCATTCCCTCCATTGACAACTTTCCCGGTTAATGGTCAAGAATTCTCAATTGAGTGGAGTACACACGTCGACGGCGGAAAAGTCTATAGCAGAACAGCCGAGGGACTCCCAGCTGAACAAGAAAGGCAGGACATCCCAGACTTAATCCAACTTAGGTCCGAAAACCTGCACGAAGGCGGTGAGCAATTCTTCCGCAAGCCCTTTAAGTCGGAAATGGGCTCAATTCGTATTACTTTTAGCAATCACTACAACATCGGCCGTGATGCAAAAAGCGTCGTCATTTTTATTCGGGTAAATGGAGAAGACCTTTACACTCTTCCAATTGGGAGAAGAAATGACCCTTGTACCGTCTCAATTGATGGTTTGATACAAGGGGACGAAATCGACTTAGGAATCAGGTCTACACGTGCTAATGGTCCAGCTTGGAAAAATGTCAGCCTTTTGAAACTAACTGAGTGGCAGGAATGCAGATCTGACGCCCTTCCGCCGCAACTCTTGGTTGCATCAACTAGAAACTTTTCTCTGCCAAATCCCGACTAATTGGCTCCTGTTAACTCGTTGTACGATGATTGGTTCGTAGAGAACAAGCCCTCAATTGTTCTCTACCCATGACCCCAAGACAGCACGGATGCAACTAATTTTAGTCTTTGGCGCAATGCCAGCTCCAGATGTCGTAGGCAGTCTCTGCTCTGCCTTCTAGTCTAGCCAGTTTCGCTATTCTTCTTCGGTCTGGAGCCTGACCCACGAACTACTTCACCATACTGCAGCAAACGCCCTAGAGCATCTCCCCTAAAACAGGAGACCCATTTAGAAATTTACTTACTTGAGAGTCGAACAAAATAGACGGCTTTTTGTAAACACCTTTAACACCGCAAATCAGTTCCTCGGCAGATTCAAAATTCTTTCGAGCCATCCTCGCAGTCCATTTATTGTATAGGAGTGTAATTGTCGTTACATCTCCATCAGCGATAATTTGCCCATCGTGTAGCCAAACTACCCTTGTACACATACTTTTGATTGAGGACATGGCATGGGAGACTAGGAAAATGGTTCCGGCATTAGTCAGGAAGCTGTTCATCCGCTCTTGCGCCCGTTCAGTAAATGATGCGTCACCTGTACCTAAAGCTTCGTCAATCAGCAACAATTCACGCTGCACCGCAGTGGATATAGCAAATTTCAGCCTGGCCCCCATTCCAGAAGAATAGGTCTTCATAGGTCGATCAACCGCCTTGCCTATCTCGGCGAAATCAATAATTTCGTCTGTAAGGCTATCGATTTGGTTTTGATCTACTCCTTGAGCAAGTAATCCGAGCCTAATATTTGTTCTTCCGGGAAGCCTAGGTTGTAAGGCTGCCGATACATTTAGAAGCGTCGGTGTCGAAGAGAGTAGTATTTCTCCTTCATCAGGGGCTTCGTTTCCCGCGATCAATCGCATCAACGTAGACTTACCCGAACCGTTACGTCCGAGTACGCCGATGCATTCACCCTTCTTGGCATACATCGAAACTCCGTCAAGGGCTCGTACAAAGTCGCCTTCACGTTCATTAGACAACTGCGGTCTACGAAAAATACTTCTTTTATTATCTGCTCGATAATATCGTGCGACATCCCTTACAATAACGCTTGGCTTATCTAACGTGTACATATCGGTCTTCAGCTCTCCAGAAAAAAATAAACCCAACTACAGCCGTACCAACGGACCAAAGAACCAGTGTTAACCACTCCATAGCATTTGGACATTGCCCATACATAACAACACCCCTGGCTGCCTGAAGAAACTGGTACGCAGGGTTTGCTTGCATCACCTGCTGAACCTCAGGAATACGCGCATATCTTTCGACCGAGAAAAACACCCCTGATACATAAAACCAAGCACGGTTAACGAAAAACACGACCTTTTTAGCATCAGGAAGGAAAGCAGTCACTCGCGCTGAAATTAAAAGCAGCCCAAACGAAAATATGTGAATAAGAAAGTAGATCGGAATTATAAGAATAATCGTCCACTTAGGCCAAGTTCCCCATTGAAAAGCTAATGCAGCCACTACAGCAAGCAGTCCTGGAATGAGGTTACTAATAAAACCTCTAATGGCTTCACCGACCACCAACGATACCCTAGGAAATCTGAAGGTCCGCATCATTGCTTTTGATCGCTGGACCAATCCCGAACCGCTTCCAAGCCCACGTGACATCATTGAGAAATAGGTTAAGCCGATGATCAAAAACCCTACGAAATTATCTACTCCCCGAGATGTCCGCAGTACTAATCCAAACATGAGCCCGTACATCGCGATACGCAACAATGGTTCAAGCAGATTCCAAAGACGCCCCAAGAACATATCATCATTGTCAGCTGAAGCTTTGAATTTAGCATGCTCATAAATAAAATTCCGGTAATGCCAGGTCTCCGAAATATAAGCGGCTAACGACTTTCTTTTATTGCTTGCAGACAGCCCCTCATCGGGCACCAGTACGGTGTACCTCTGTTTTGGAGCTGCATCTTGAAGGAAGCGGATCGCATCAGCTTCTTGCTGATCAGCCATTGATCTCCCTCTTCTGAATCCTACTGGATGTTCCCGATTGAGAACCTAACAAATGCTCTTAATCCTATCACTGGACCCTGATCCAGAAGCAGGGCAAACACACAGCCATCTTGACTTCTTAAGCATCATAAAGTCTATAGATTTCTTCTAATACCTTTTCCGCATAGATAAGATTATCGCCCTGAAGACTATCAAGTTTCGGCTTATACACTTCAGACATTGTTGGTTCGAGTTGATACTTTCTGAATCGCTGGATTAGACCATATTTTCTCAAAAGTTTTGATTGAGCTCTCTCTCGAATCAACGCCTTGGAAAAATACTCCGTCCCTATTTCATTAGTGACTGAATCGTTTCGCTCAGCGTAATAGACAATGTAGGGGCGTGAACACAATACGATACGGTTTGCTTTCAATAATATTTCCCAGCCGAAAACTGTATCCTGCCCAACGGCGCCTTCTATAAAATTCAAACTGCAATTCTGGAGGAACTGCAAGTCAATTACCGAGGCTTGAGTCGAAATAACGGGGAAACGATGCGCTTGCTGCAGTAGCGATTTCGGGTTTGATACTATTTTTCGTCTGCGAAAAGTATGGCGTGAATTAGCGCTTAGACGCTTCCCTACTTTTAGCTGATACCCTGTTGCCGCATCGGGGCGCTTCGAGCCAGAATAAAACTGGCGGAGCAGTTCGTCGTAGCCCCCCACAGAAATTTCATTGTCTGGGTCGAGGAAAGAGACGAGGCCTGAAGTTGCCTTAGATAGCCCTTTATTGCGAGGAACCGACGCGGAACCACTGGGTGTTCCTTTGAGTCTGATTACTTCTACATTTCTAATGCCAGATTCAAGTTCAGTCAATATTTCTTTTGTTCTGTCATCATCCGAAGCGTCATCCACTATCAGAACACGCATTCTTTTCCACGCCTCGTTTGCCACAAGACTCGGAAGACACTTAGCGAGTAAGAAAATGCCATTGTTATGGACTGGAACAACAACGTCTAACACACTTGGCCCCGGAAAAATGGCTTGGGAACACCTTCTTACCTCGTCCCAAACTGCTTTGCTTTGTCGTTTAAATGAACCGGCCTGAGCACCGTTGTCGCCCATAAGTCCACCTTGTTCATACCAAAGTGCACACTGTCTGAACGCACAGATCAGCTCCAAATTCTTCCCAAGTCTCGAAGTTAACTGACCGGAGAATGGCATCCTCACACTGGGGAAGTGATTGAAAAGTTGCTGACTGTAAAGTCTAGTCTCGACTTGTCGAGACGCCTCTATCTCGGAGGACACCGCCTTTAAAAGCTCCCGGCCAGACACAGAACCATGGACGTACGTCTGCCTTGAAATTGAGCGCAGAAGCAACGCATACATTTTCAATGCGACCCTATGCTGAAGTCGTCCAGCGGTTGAAAGAAGAACTTTAGGATTCATATGTGATCCACATGCGAGTTGACGAACAAATTTCATTCGCTACGTAATCGCTCTAGTTCTCGATTGATCTTCTGGATAGTATAAGGCTTTCCGAGAGGATTGTGCCCCATGTTCACATCATGATAAAGATTAAAGCTGAAAGTTGGCTTCTTACCTAATGACTCGAAGCCCTCCAGTCTCGACAAAATTGGCTTTAGCTGCTGTTCAACGTCTCCGGCACTAGCAATATTTAAAAGAACTTCAGTTTTCGGAACATAACCAACATGTTCGAACAGATCTATCACATTTACTCGCCAAGGCTGCCGTGTCCGCACCTCTTCGATTTCAGAGCCATTAAAAACATCTCTAAGAAGAGCATTTACAAAGCGTTCGTTGTACAAAGACCAGTCAAGCTGAGGATTGTTTACTATGGCTGTACTACCCCGGTCTTTAGCAGCACAGCAAACGGCTTGGAAGCCACCAGCAGAACTTCCATAGTGTACGGTCTTATCGGAGTCTGCTAAGTCGAAGCGCTCGCGAAGTGCCAGAATAACGTCGTAGTAGGCATCAATTGCCCACTCCTTTTCGGAATTCTGCGCCCATCCAATCTGTAACCGCTCGTGTTTAAGCATCGTCGGGTCAGCAATTTGGACTACCGTTGCCTCAAATTCATCCAACCATGACGATCTTTGAAAAACAATACCGTCAGGAGCCTTCGATCTCTGGATAGCTCCGTTATAAGTGACCAGCAAAGTATCACTGTTGTTCTTCGCCTGACTTAGAAGAACGGGGACGCGGCAGGACCCGACTGCGACTATAAATCGAGATTCACCACGCTTCCCTCCTTCCAGCTCCTGGTCAGATATTTGGTTGATCTCATCAAGACTATAAGTTTTCAAAACCACTCACCTCGTATACTCGACAAGTTGGGAGTACTTAGCCGGCTCGAGTGCCGCATTTGGGTAGAACAGACGCACACCATACATGATTCCAACGGGTGCAATTTCCTTGAAACCCGAAATCGACGAAACCCGTTCCTTGCACCCAGCTTCAACAATCAAGAGTGCACTGTGCCGTAGATAGTTTCTCGACAAAAGTAGTCCTCGCTCCGAGTTAAAACTGTCTCCGTCAACGATGACTAAGTTGACCGAACTTTCTTCTAGTAGATCTGAAGAAAGATTGGTCCACTTTTCAGTATCGATCTTCAATTCTCGACTAAATCGCTCACACCAAATGTCTGTAGTTAAGACTAGGGTAGGGCCCATCCATTTGACGACCTTGTCAATAGATACCAAGGAAGCCAATGGGATACCATCTTCCGTGGGCCGATATTCATTTATTTCGCATATAAACGATTCAATTTGACTCGGCAATTGCGATTCAGTCTGGCGGGGACTTTCAACTTCGTCAGCTTTGGCATGTTCGGTCGACGCATGGCTAGAAAAGTTATCAACTTTTTCTTCTAATTTGACGATTCCGCTATTCAGCTGACGCTGTACCTTTTCTATTTTGCGAAATGCCTTGAAGCTGCCCCTTTCAGTTGCGCGCAACACGGCGATGAGCCCTAAAGCCACTAGGACAGCCTCGATATAGAGCAATGAGACACTTTTCAAGACAATGCCTGCAACAGCGCAAACAATGGACAATATGAGTATCAGAAAAAGCAACAACTGACGGCGTGAAAAATTCTTCATATTTCTCCTAAGATACTGATGGATAGACAATATCGCCGCGGCGATGAACCTGCACTACATCGGTTAGAAATGGCAAGTGCCGGAAAGGCGATGCGGTAGCTCTAATTTCACGCGCCATGGTTGCTGCCGCCCAATCCCAGTTGTGTTCCTCGGTCACTAGCGCACTTGCGAACTTTGAAAGTGCAATTTGCTTTTCCCGATTTCCTAAAAGATCCGAGATCTTGTTGAGTAACTCTTCCGGTTCGCCTTGTTGAAATACAACTGCAGCCTTCCCCCCACGTGAAACTTCCGAGAGCGCAGAAACTGAAGATACAACGAGGGGCCTCCCCGCAGCCATTGCTTCGAACGGCTTTAACGGAGTTACGTTTTCGGTAGCAGGAGTTGACAGTCGTGGAAGAACGATTAGGTTTGTATCTTCAAAAACCCCCACGGCTTCGTCTGCGGAAACTGGGCCCGGTATATCCACCAGATCCGAAACGTCTAACTCTCCAGCTAGGCTTCTGAGCTTCTCCAACTCAGCGCCCTTGCCTACGATTCTTACGCGAAGAAATTTTTGCCGTTGCTTTCCCAAAGCAACAGCTCGAATAAGGGTTTCAAGTCCTTCATAATCAACTAGAGACCCTACGTAGCCTACGTCGTACTTAAATTTTTCCTTCTCCTCCAACGGAGTGATGTGAACAAACTTCGACGTGTCGACAGCGTTTGGTACCAGCCCGATGTCGAGTCCATGCTCGCTCCGGTCATCTAACAACTTCGCCATGGAGCTATTCATAGTGACTACACGATCAGCGAATCGACAAGTGGTGTCTTCCATGCGCTCAATTCTTTGGGCTTTGCCGGCTTGCCCTCGACCTTCAAACACAAGTTCCCAAAGGCCTGAAACTTCATACAGTACCGGCACCCCCAATTCGTGGGCTGCAATCAATGCTGGGAGCGCAATAAGGTATGTGGACCGAACATGTACCACATTGGGCCGCTCCACTAAGAACACCTCTCGGTACCAGTCGATGGCCTTAAACATGTACTCAAATTCGCCGCTTTTGCGAGGGAAGTCCGCCGGGAGATGCCTATACTCCACGCCGTCAACTTGATCTACCGGAAAAGGAAAATCTTCTTTGGAGTTTACTCGTTCGGAATAGAAACCCGGCCGTGTATATGCCCGGACATTGATTCCGTTGCGCATCAGCCCCTTAAGCAGTCCCTGCGCTCTTCCTGTATAGCCACCAGTATGATTCGGCAAGCTCGCGTGAAGAATGGTCACGACTTTGATGTCATCCATTCCCTCAGAAGCAGCTTGTTTGTCGCCCTCCTCAAGAGCACGAGCACGCTCAAGCAGTTTAAGTGCATACCTCGACTCCCGGATTGCTCCTCTAATGTCTTTTCGATTGAATCGGCTAAGTTTCTGTCCAGCAACGAATTCAAAGTCAGCTTCATTCCAAGCATCAATAACTTTAGACATCTTCCTGCCCTAAAATTCCTAAGATTCAGTGGTTAGTTCTCGGTACAGCATAGCCAATTTTCTAGAATTAGCTTCCCAAGTGTTTTCCTCAAGCCAAAACTTTTCGGCCGCCAATGCCGCCGGGTCTTTGATAGCTTCACGGATTCCGACTGCGAGATCAGTGGGGGAATCAGGCGGAACGAACATAGCAAAACCCCCAGTAACTTCTCTGAGAGCAGGCAAATCTGAGCAAACGACAGGTGTACCCAAAGCCAAGGCATTTAAGATTTTAATGGGAGTAACGTTTCTTGTGACTGTGGAGTCTGTTCTTGGAACCACAAAAACGTCAAAAATTGAATACCACCCTTGGATTTCGTTTGCTGGCTGCTTCCCTGCAAAATACACTCGATCGCTTACTCCTAAAGACTTGCAAAGGGTGAAGAGTCTTCTGCGGTCCTCTCCATCGCCCACCAGAACTAATTGAATATCATCATCGAGAAACTGTACAGCACGGATTAACGTCTCAAGGCCCTCGTATGAAACTAGGGAGCTAATAGTCCCAATAATCTTTTTGTTTTGGAACCCCAGTTTCCGGCGTATTGCAAAGGCACTCCTTGGATCAAGCTTCATATGCCGATCAACGGCATTTGGAACTACGGTCACTTTGCTCTCAGAAATTCCTGATTGGATGAGTTTCTCTTGAGACAACTTGCTAAGTACAACAACCGCACTTGCCTTTTTCGCAGCTTCCAACTCTCGACCCTGAGATTCTCGGTAGTAGAAGGATCTCTTCGCTTCGGATGCTAGTGAGGCTGGGAATTTGGACAACCACGTATTATGCGGCTCACCACGCATCTCGTAAATCCAAGGCACCCCCAGCTCGTTTGCTACATCAGAAATCAAAGCTGCATTTTTGAAATCAGAAGTTGTTTGAATAACTGCTATGTCCTGTTTCCTGCAGATTTCAAGAAGCATTTTCTTGGCTAGGTCATACTTTTTCTGCTCGCCGAATGGCCAAATTTTAGGAATAAGTAGCGCCTGATAAGGCACACTATTGTGCGATTCTGGGACTTTTCCTATCACCAGTGGGTACCCTAATCTGCTCACTACGGAAAGGGCGTTTACTCTTCCTCGGAGAGAGTCAACCAACGCTGCTGTTCGTACAGTGTACCCAGACTGTGTATAGGGCGACGAGTTGTTAACAAAGTACAAAAGGTTAATGTCTCGACCACAGGAAACTCGGTCTACCCCCTTGTGTATCTTGAAATCAAACTGCTTTCGCTTAGTTCTCACGAAGAAAAGCTTGTGAGAGTGAAGGAACTTTTTTACTAAGGAGAGCCTCGAATACGCAGACTCAAATTCTTGATAGTTTCCAGTTTCTACCAGAAGATATAAGGCCTTACCATCAACCAACTTGCTAGAACCGAAAATATCGAAGGCGCTGAATTTGCTCTGTTGTACAGCCTGATACCCCAAAAACCGCTGCTTTGCCTGATGTATGAAATGCTCAGGCTCCAACAGGAACTTTTCTACCGCAAAGGGGATTACAACCGCGCTATAGTTTAACCATCTAAGGGCCTTCTTCATTTTAAATTCTCAATCCACTCAACCAATTTTTTAACTTCTCCAGGAACGACGGTTTCCCGTTGTGATTCCACCCACATGCCCCCTTTCTTTGCAATCGAAAGCCGAGAAGGGTTTTTGTACAAAGCAGTCCAAAGCTCAGCAAGCTCAAGTGGATTTTCCGGCGAAACGGTATCGCCCGCTTCGAGCAAATTAATAATTCGAGCAGTCTCACCTTTAACAACACCAGAAATATGGATTCCGACCGACATTAATTCATAGGTCTTGGAGGGAACTGCTCTATCTAGCGGTTCCCAATCGGTTAAATGAACTAATGCAGTATCAGCCCACTCATAGAATCCCACAATCTCCGCAGCGGAACGCACCTTGTAGAAACTAGCGTTCACTTCCCTCATAGCTGCATAAGTCTGAAGTTCTCCTTCTGCGGCACCCCCGCCGACAAAGACAAGTTCGACTGGGGTTCCTTGGTTCTGGGCAATTACAGCCGCATCAACCGCATTTCTCAGATTTTGTGCTCGTCCCAGCGTTCCGGCATAAAGGACTCGCAGCGAATGAGCGTCAAAAGAATGCCTTTTAACTGCCTTCGGCGTGCTAGCCGGAAAAACGTTTCTAATTGTTGTGACTAACTGCTGACGTTGACCGGTAAGCCCATTTGACCGCTTGTTCAGTAATTGCGCTTCGAGATCTTCAGAAGTCACTATAATCGCGTTGGCACGCTCGAGTAGCGCATCCAGCCCTTTTTCGACAAGCCAACTTAAAATGCGAATCGGACCCAAATTAAGAACTTTTTCATGCCACGACCGAGTTCCCAACGCTCGATTCCAATTTCGATGCTCTTTCATGAGGTCCGGCCAAGCATCTCGAAGATCAATCACGTACGGAACTCCAAGTACTCGCGCTACAAGAAAAGATACAACGGCAGTCGGCAATGCAGGAACTGTTCCAACTACTGCATCTACTTGACGGATTTGACCCCTATTTCTAGCCACCGTAATTAACGCCCCTACAGCAATAAAAGCCTGCGAAAACGCACGGCCTGCCAAGGACTCACCGGAATAAAGAAAGGGGCTACGGTAAATTTCTTCCCCCGCCGGACCAGTTTCAATTTGAGCGTTTGGAAGAAAAGACTTCAAGGAGTCTTTAAACCCAAGCTTTCGCCGATAATTTGGCGGAGGCGCCACAACCGAGATATCACCACCTGCTTCGGAGAAAATATTACTCAACCATGTCCAACGCCGCTGTGGGACACCATTCTCTGGATACCAAAACTGCGAAAGGACAAGAAGCCTCATCTGTCCGCACCTCCAATTTGAGCAATATCTATTTTGACATCGTACATCAGACCTATAAGAACATGTGCACGTTGCCGCCTCTGAAATTTCTAGAGTGCAGCAATTAAGCATGGAAGGACAGCAAACAAATTGTTCCCTCTACCTGCAGATTTGTCACCACAGCAATGTTGCCTATATAGTTAATCCTCGTTGCACAGAGAACAGCGAGTTCGATGTACAGCATACGCATTCCTCCATAGCTCAGTTGGCAGAGCATTCGACTGTTAATCGAAGGGTCACTGGTTCGAGCCCAGTTGGAGGAGCAGATAATTTACCCCCTTCTACCGGCGAATATGCTGGTGGGAGGGGGTTTCTGCTTTTCAGGCTATGCCGTGGTTTACGGTGGTTTCCTGTCACAAATGCAGTGGAAATGCATGGCCGTTTTAGCCCCCTAAAACGGAAAAAGCCCCCCCACCCCGCGCAGCGGGTGCGGGTCAGTTTAGAAGTCGTTCTCTAGCTCGTCAGGAATCGGCATATCGGCGACGCTTTCAGGGTGCTTTAATCTCCACTGGCGGATGTGGTTCACCGCTATAAAATACCGGCTTTTCCACACCTCCAGTTTGTCGCGTAGCTCCGCAATCTCGCCCCGCATCTCCGCAATGGATTTGTCGCGGGCTTCCAGCTGCTCATTCGTCCACACACGAATGCTTTTGGTAAACGATTCCCACCCGGGGCCTCGGGCTTCGATTTCCGTCTTTTTCTTCTGGCTTTTCTCCGTCAGGTGAGTACCAATGAGGGTGCCGAGCACACCAATCACGCCGACGATGATGGTTGCCAGCGGCCCGTCTACGGGCATGCCCGTCACCTCCCATCGACCAGCTTCATCTCATTACTCTGCCCTCGGGCGTAGGCGTAGAGGGTCATGGCGGCGATACCGATGTAGCCGAGAGAGGACACCCAAGCGCGGGTGAGGTCACCAAAGATGGTGGCGAAAATGAAGCTGAGTGCCCACATGGAATGCAGTCCCACAACAGCCCCCACGGCGGCAGGCACCAACCCGTGCCACTTGACGGCGCATAGGCACAGCGCTCCCATGAAAAGCCACACCAC
>NZ_ACVP01000019.1 GCF_000175635.1 Corynebacterium tuberculostearicum SK141
GGGGGTGTTCCTATATAGGTTGTCAACTCCGTGGGTGGGCTTGTTTGGGGGTGTGAACGGCTTCTGCTTCGTCTCGTAGATGTTGTTTTGGGTACCTTGAGGAGCCGATTGGGCTTGCTGTGCAATCGGCTTGGATGGGGGTCTGGTGGCTTTAGGCTGCTGCGGCCTTCTGGATTGTGGGGATGTCTCGGTAGTGCTCGCCGTTTCGCATCATGGCGAAGAGGACGTTGAGGCGTCGGCGTGCGAGTGCGACGACTGCGGCGTTGTGTCTTTTGCCTTCTTTGCGTTTTTGTTCATAGAGTTGCCGGGAACGCTCGTGGAATCTGATCGATGCAAAAGACGATTGCCATAGGGCGTTCTTTAATTTTTGTTGAGCGATCGTCTGCCCCCATGTGTTGGGCGACTGCGACGGTTAATCGGCCGATGTTGTTGGGCTGATCGACAATGACAAGGACCGAGGCGTTGTCGGCGAGGAATTGGCCGAAGAGCTTGCGTAGCGAGCCTTCATGCTGATTGATACGTTTGGACAGGACTTGCCTGCCTTGGGGATCGAGGACGCAGGCGTGGTGGAAGTATTTGCCGACGTCTACGCCAATGACGAAGTCATAGGCCATGGGTGTATGCCTCCTAGCGATGACTTAGAAGTTGGACTATTTGAGCTTCATCGCTGGGGTTGTCGGACATACTTAGTACTGGCATCTACATTACTGTGAGACCTCGTACCACCTGGGCTGGGTCAGGTTCCTATTGAGCTGTTTGAGTATGTCACTGTCTTCGGCGGCATCACCCCCGGATCATTTTCAGACAGGGGCGGGAATAAGCCATACCGAAGCCAGCGACTAGTTCCACTGTCCTTTCAGACGGAGGGAACGGAAATAAACATAGCCCGCCCAATCGGGTGGACAGGCTATGAATCTTCGGTGCCCTGAGGTGGAACTGCTAACAACGAAATGGGGGGG
>NZ_ACVP01000018.1 GCF_000175635.1 Corynebacterium tuberculostearicum SK141
GGACCTGACCCCTGTTAGGTAGACACCTGATATCCAGCCCGGTTGGGTTGGGAAGAAAGGTAATCTACCACCATGCCTAGGTACTCCGAACAGTTCAAACGTGATGCTGTAGCCCTCTACGAAAACAATGAGGACCTTTCACTTCACGCGGCTTCAGCAGAGCTTGGAGTCAATCGTTCCTCACTTTATTCCTGGCTTAAGCAGTACGGCACCGGCAAACGTGCCCGCACGAAGACCCTGCGTGACAAGGCCCAAGCGACGACTGATTCTGAGCGAATCCGCCAGTGAGACAAGAGAAGTCTCGAAGCTGCGCGAAGAACGCGACATCCTGCGCAAGGCCGCGAAATATTTTGCTTAAAGAGACACGCTGGTAATCCGCTTCCAGTTTGTCTATGACCACCGAACCGAATACTCGGTTAAGCGGATGTGCCACGTGTTAAAGCTCAATCGCTCCTCGTTCTACAAATGGGCCAACACTCGCGAAAAACGCAGGTTAAAGATGTGTTCCGATGCCCTTATTGGTGCAAAATCAAGACCCCTTTTGATGATGAGCACGGGCTTTATGGTGCTAAACGCATCGCTGCGAGCCTCAACAGTGATACGGATTTCGGCCCGATCAATCACAAGAAGGTCGCACGCATCATGAAATCCATGGGGCTTAAAGGCTTTACCAAGCGCCGCCGATGTGTCACTACCAAGCGTAAGCCTGGTCATCGAGTCATGCCAGATCTAGTAGGCCGCAAATTCACCGCTGACAGGCCGAACCACGTCTACGTAGGTGATATCACCTACCTGCCGTGTAAGGGCGGCAAGAACATGTACCTGGCCACGGTCATCGACGTCTACTCGCGCAAACTCGTCGGCCATGCACTAGCCGATCACATGCGGGTATCGCTGGTTATCGAAGCTTTATTTCATGCAAGGAAAGTCCGTGGAAGCCTTAAAGGGGTAATTTTCCATTCCGATCATGGCAGTGTGTACACCTCACAGGCTTTTCAAGACCACTGCGCCCAGCTTGGTGTGCGCCAATCCATGGGAGCAGTGGGAACGAGTGCCGATAATGCCCTAGCAGAATCCTTTAACGCCGCCTTAAAGCGTGAAGTCCTGCGTGATAGGAAACTCTTTGAAAGTCCAATCAGCTGCCGCCAGGAAGTCTTCCGATGGTGCATGCGCTACAACACGCGCAGACGGCACTCCTGGTGCAACCTTCTAGCCCCCGATGACTTCGAAGCGCTTAATTCAGCTACACTGACCCAAGCAGCATAGCTAACCCCCGACGTGTCTATTTTCCGGGGGCCAGGCCCA
>NZ_ACVP01000017.1 GCF_000175635.1 Corynebacterium tuberculostearicum SK141
TGTGTATTCGACGGCGACTTTGTCGGGTGGGCGTCGTGTGAAGCGTGCGGAGCTTACTGGTACTTGGATTGAGGATGTGTAATGCCAACTGTTAAGGGTAATTTGTTGTTTTTTGTCGTCTCGTGCGGCGCAGGTGTCGGAGGTGTGGGTGCGTGCCCCTAGGGTGCGTACTCATGTGGAGGGTGTGGTCACAACAGGGAATGACCGTTTCCCGGTCACTGGTGGGGAAGTGTCGTTTACGGCGGTGCCCGGTCCCGCCGTGCTCGCCCTCATTAGTCAGGGTCGTGCGGTGGACACTATCCCCATCCTCGTCGGCGACGTGGGTACGCAAACCCTGCGCCAGGTCGTGAGCGCCGCCAAGGTAGTGGACGATGCCACACAGCGCGAGATTGAGAAACTCGCAGCGCAGGCCGTCGACCTAGTGGACTCCTCGGTGGAAAACGCCCTCAAAGCGCAAGACGGCGCCACCCGCGCCGAAACAGCAGCAAGCAACGCGAAGCAGTTCGAGACTAGCGCATCCACGTCCGCCAGCGCAGCCGCATCGAGTGCATCCAAAGCAGCCACCTCAGTGCTAAATGCGGATAAGTCTGCCACTGCTGCGAAGCGGGATGCTGACCGTGCGGAGCAAGCGTCCAAGGAAACCATCGCCCAAGTGGAGGGTGACTACGCGACCCGCCCGTATGTGGATTCCCAGACGTGGGATAGGGGCATGTTGTCTTCGCCGGTGGAGCTTTTATCGTTGAAGCCTGGCCAGTACGGTATTTTCAGCTCGTCAGTATACAAGGGCATGAATCTGCCTGGTAACTCTGCTGGTCTCCTCACCGTGGATTACCTGGATGGGCCGAATGGGCGTATCCACGGGCGTTTCTGGTGGGAGTACCAGGACTCTACCTACGGGCGTATCTGCTATTCGGCGTCATCCTATAACGGTAATTTCCGTGGTTGGCAGCCGGATAACACGTGGCACAAAATGCCGCTGACTACCTCCGATAAGATTGTGGATTTGCCACCGGGCCGCTATCCAGTTACGTCGAAATCAGTGGCTGATGCCCTAGGGCTGCCGTGGGCTGGCATGGGCTACCTAGAAATGGAGTGGCTCGGCATGAGCGCTTACCAGCGCGTGGACTGGTGGACAGGAGCTAACCCTACCCACCATTGGCGAATCTCTATCTACAACAAGGGGTGGGATGCTGCCACGTGGGAACACCTACACGGTGCAGAAACCAGTGAGGCAGAAACCGATGATGGCGAGGAAAACAATTACCAGCTGGCTGGTGCGGAAGCGGCTATCGAAGCCATGCTCACCACCAACGACCCCACCATCTCCTACGAACCTGACCGTGCTGCGCTGGTGGGGGACTTAAAGCGCCGCGAAGGCCCCGTCCACGTAGGAGACGCCGGAGCACTCGCCCTCGTCTTCGACCACGGCACCACCGCATTCCGCGATTGGGTATGGCCTGAGCTTAAAAAGCGAGACCTTGTTGGCACCATGTCGCTTGCCCCAGAAATCCACCTCGACGAAAAGGGCGACTCCCGCCACCGTGCCACGAATGATGAAATCAAAGCGTGGGTCAACGATGGCCTAGCCATCGCCTCACACTCCGGCGACCACGCAGGCGCGAAGACCACGACAGACATTTACCGCCAGATTGTAGTATCCAAGCAGACACTCGAAACCAAGCTTGATACAAAAGTGGATTGCTGGGTACAGCCCGGATACTCCACATCCCTAGGAACCTACAAGGGATTCGGCACTGGGCAGAACGCCATCGACTATACCGCCAGCATGGCAGGCCGTCTTTTACAGCAAACCTACCCCGTCATCACCGGCTACGTAGGCGACGATTACATCTACCCCATGCAGGAATTACCCGTAGGCGTACGGCGCTCCCTCATAGAGAAAAAAGACACCGTAGCCCAAGTTCGCGACTACGTACAGCAAACAGCAGAAAAGGGCCTAAAGCACATCAGCTTTTTCCACCCCTACGCACTACCAGAATCGTCTGACATCTACGCCACCAAGAAGGACTACATAGATTTCCTCGACCTCGTAGCCGAGCTACGAGACGCAGGAAAGTTAAAAGTCCTCACGTTGCCGCAACTAGCAATCGCAGAAAAATAACACACCACACATCCCATTAGCCCCCGTAGGCCGCGCAGGCAACGGGGGTTAACTCATGCCTAAAAGGAGGGCACAGCATGGATTGGAAGAACGTCGAGCCGGACGTGTACCGGCTCATCAACAAGCACTACACACCCGGCAGGGGCGGACAACAGATTAAGTACATTGTCCGCCACCACAACGCCGGCGTACTCACCATTGATGGGTGCTGGCAAGTCTGGCAGACACGGGAAGCTAGTGCCCACTATCAGGTGGAAAACTCCGGCCGTATCGGCCAGCTCGTCAACGACTCCGATACCGCGTGGCACGCCGCAAACCAGCTCCGAAACCAGCAGTCAATTGGTATTGAGCACGCCAACTGCGGCGGAGCCGACCAAGACTAGCCCATCAGCGACACCGTAATCAAGCAAGGCGCACGCCTCGCGGCAGCCCTCTGCCACTACTACAACCTAGGCCGCCCCGAATACGGCAAGAATATCCGCGACCACAAAGAAACCGGCCAGACTGGTTGCCCCTACCACCTCGCCTACGGCGGCAAATACCACCAAGCATGGATGAATGAGGCGCAGCGATTCTATGACGAACTCACTCACGGCGGTGGACAAAAGACCTCCACGGCTAAGCCGGTGAAGAAAGAAAGCAAGGGGATAACTATGAATGCGGTTGACCAGGTTAACGCCCACACCAGGGCTTTCGTCACGGGGTATCTCTCCGCAGATTGATGCAATTCAGGAAATCTGGCGGCAGCTCCGTGGCCCCGGCGGTAAGGGCTGGCCCCAATTGGGACAGAACGACGAGGGCCAGAACCTCACATTGGTGGATGCAGTTGCCGCAATCCGCCAAGACCTCGCCCGCATTGAAAAGAAACTGGAGGAACGATAATGGCCAAGCACTACACCAATCTCGCACCAAAGCCCCGCGCCGTCATCGGCACCATGGTGGATACGACTAGCCGTCTATGTCATCGTCGCCGTCGTGGGCCTGGCCCTCGTCGCATTCGGCATCGCCAGCTCCGAGCAGGTAGACGGCTGGCTCGGACAGACCGGTGGTCTAGCCGCGCTCATCGGTGGCCTCCTCGCCGCAGTGAATACCGGACGTGAGTCAGATGAGACCCCGTGGGGGTTGTCATCGAGCAGACCCCCACACCTGAGCCAGAGGCTACGCCCGCCACCCTGCCGGTCTACACCGAGCCCACCACAGCAGGGGAGTGAGTATGGATTGGGAAAGATTTAAGCGCCATGCCGCCAGGTGGCTCGTATCCGACGCAGCCGGGCTGTTGATTCTGGGCAGTATTTCCATCGCTCGCGGCATGTCCTACACGCCCTTGCTGGTGAACCCGGAGCGGAAGCCGACGCATTTTATGGAGAGCGTGCTTAATCCGCCGTCGTGGGCTG